>JAVBWB010000029.1:0-3393 GCA_036677645.1 Geobacteraceae bacterium
CAATTCCTATGTTTTGCGCCCGGACTTCAAGCTGCGCGGCGGATTCGCTTTTTACTCCTGGTTTGCCGGAAATCATGAAGGAGACTTTGTCATTTCCATCGGCGGCTATCACCCACGGTTCATAGCCCCCGTTCACTATCCCCATCCGGACCTCGTCGAATTTTCCTGCAAGATCGGCAATTACATCGCCATCAGCGGCCATTGTTACTTCGCCCTTTGCCCGGCAGCCATCATGGCCGGCGGCGGCCTCAGCATTGTTTATCAGATGGGAGGAATCCGGGCCTGGTTTGTCGCTCAGGCCGATTTTCTTATTCAATGGAAGCCGGTCTACTATGATGTCGCGATCAGCGTGGCGATTGGAGTTGCCCTGCGGCTTCATCTCGGCCTCATCCGCATCAATCTGTCGGTGGAGCTGAGCGCAGCGGTAGCGCTGCACGGACCGCCCCTCGGCGGAAAAGTCCGGATTTCTCTGTACATCGTGACCATCGAAATCGCCTTTGGAGAGGCCAGACGCACAGCGCCGCCGCTGCTCTGGGATAATCCCGATGCGGAGAAATCTTTTGTCCAATCGTTTCTGCCCGGCGCTTCGGGAAAAACCCCGGATAAAGATTCGCCGCCGTCCCCCCGAGTGACAACAATCACAATCGTGGCTGGACTGCTGAAAGAAAACAAGGCAGACAAGGCCACGATCCCCGTGGTTGCACCGCAAAAGCTGGCTTTCAGCACGTGCACGCTGGTTCCGGTCACCGCTGCGGCATTCAACGACTATGAATTGATTGATGTTCCCCAACCATCAATCGGCGGTAAAACACCGGCAGCCGCACCGGGAAGGCTGATTTTGCAGAAGGATGAAAGAGACCAGAAAGAGAAGCTGGTATTGTCTGAGCCGCAACACCCCCAGGGGCAACCCGCGAAATTAGGCGTCCGGCCCATGGATAAAAATTCTCTTTATTCTTTCCTTGAAGTCAAACTTGAACCTGCAGGAATTACGTCCCCGGAGGCAAAACATTATCTGGACCAATATCTGGATGTTTCCGTCGTAACCAAAAGCGTGCCGCTTGCCCTGTGGGGCGCAACTCGTCTGGATACACGCACTGCTCCCCGGGAGCAGATGATCGACAACGCCCTGGTGGGCTTCGAAATCCGGACCAAGGCCGGCCCCCGCCCGTGGGAAACGCCCGCGCTCGATTTAAAGGTGCTGGCCTATGACCGCAGAAAAACAATATTTAACTGGGTCACCCCCGCTCCCGCAGAGAATTTATCCGGCGTTGCGGAGACATTGGCCGATACCGTCAATGCTGATAATGTCAAGGCGAAAAGAGCCGGGATACTGGGCGTGCTGGCGAAGGACCGCAAAACTATACAGCCGGAAGATGTCCGACTCGAACAACTGCCGGCAAAAGCTAAATTCATTTTTCAGGATATGCCGGCAATGGCCCGTGTCGGCCAATATCCGCCGCGAGGTTATCTTGAAGTGTAATTCCATTTCTAAATCAATGATGATATCGCGGCGGCAACCACCCCCTGACCCGCCAGCGGGGGACAGAGGCAACGAGGCGTATTATACATACGTTGAGGAAGCCGACGACGACGCCAACAAAGATAGCGCTTGATTTAGAAATGGAATAAAACAGGGAACCATCATGGCTGATAATATTAAAGAGTACGCTCCTCCTGTCTCCGTAAAGGCGGGACAGATCCAATTTATTGAGGCCTGCCATCCTCCTCTTGTCGCGGGCCGCTATAAAGTGCACATGAAGCAGGTTGTCCGGGAATCGGAAAAATCTGAGACAAACTGGAATCTGCAGCCCTATGAAGCCGGCCTGCAGTTTGACGTGGATGCGCCGCGCTTCGCCCTCGATCCGGCCGACATTCATTCCGTCTACCCCCCAGTCAATCAGACCGGCCGTTTTGACAATGCCCTGCCTCATGTCGTCTTCACCAGGCGCACCCTGCCCTGGGAACGAACGTTGGATACACGGCCGCCGGTTCTGGGCAGTCCTTTTCCCCCGTGGATGGCCCTGTTGCTGGTTTACGAGGAAGAATTGCTGATTCCCGATTCAAAGGGAAAAAAAGAGAATCGTAAATACGAGATCCGTTCGCTGCCCGTTGCCGTCAAGAACGAGGATAAAGACTGCCTCCTTTACCCCGCATCTTCCGGCGTTCTCGTCCCCGAACTGGGGCAACAGGAGAATCCCGGCGACTGGCAAAATCTCTACGCAAAGAGTTTATGCATGGTTTTGGATCTTCCGGTCGAACTTTTCCAGGCCATAGCGCCGCGCTACAACGATTTGCCGTACCTCGCCCACGTCCGCCAAATCGACACCGGCGACAAGGAAGTGCTGGCGATCAACGACAAAGGCTGGTTTTCCCTCGTTATCGGAAACCGTCTTCCCCAGCCGGATAAAGACCATTGCGTTTTTCTCGTTTCCCTGGAGGGTCACCTGGAACGTTTACAGGAAAGCTGGCCTGCGGCATCCGGTCAGCTCATTCGCCTGGTTGTTCTTGGCACATGGAAATTCAGATGCGGAGAAGCGAATGATTTTAAGGCGCAGATGAGCAGCTTGAAGCCCGATTCGCTACATCTTCCCTTTGTATCCGGCCCGGATAAACCGGCGCAATCCGCTGAAATTGATATTGTCAATGAAGCATACTCCCGCGGCTACACGGCTTTCAATCACGCCCTGCGCCACGGGGAAAAAACCGTGTCGTGGTGCCGGGGGCCGCTGGTTCCCCTGAATTATGACAAACCGCAGCAAATTCAGGAACCGGTTTCCTGCGTCGACGAACTTTTACGCTACGACCCGGACACGGGACTCTTCGATGTGACCTACGCGGCCGCCTGGCAACTTGGCCGTCTTCTGGCGCTGCAAAACGCCGGCTTCTCCCTGGCGTTAAACCGGGCACGAAAGATGATTCGGCAGGAAGCCGAACGGCAGATGCGCGCAGCGGAGATCAACGAACTGAAAGAAAAGCTGCAATTGCCGCCGGACACTCTAAATCTGGAAGAAAGTTTAATGAAGGCATTAAGCAATGATATCGGCAAAAAACTGCTGGATGCCCTGAATTTTAAATCTGTTGAAGAGTAAAAAATGACGAACTCTGATCCCCAAAATGATTCCGGACAACGGTCCAACAACCTGCTGCAGGACATACCTGAAGACAAACGAAAGGCTGTTCTGGACGAAGTATCCTCATGGCTGGGCCGGCTCGTCCTCCTGTACGGCGTGCCCTTTCATTACCTGATTCCCGACGGGGAGATGCTGCCGGGAAATGCCGGCCAAGTGAAGGGGTCCCTGCGATTTTTCTTCCTTGACCCCGTCTGGATTCAATGCCTCGTGCAGGGTGCGTGCAGCATCGGCAATAACGGATATGGAGATTCCATCATCGATA
>JAVBWB010000030.1:0-16159 GCA_036677645.1 Geobacteraceae bacterium
TCATGAAATCACCGGATTTTGAGAGTGTTGATTCAATTTCTGGCGATTTTATCACACAGTAAACGTTATTTATATCAATAAATACGTGATGTTATACTTTTTCAGGGACGACTAAGTTAGCAAGCAACGTCCCTCTATGCCCCCTTTTTGCACGGGAGTTTGGGCGCTTAAGGATGATTTTTAACTTTATGGTTTGAATCACTGAATATATATCGTTGCCCATCCACTAACACTTGTATGAAGGTAAATCTGGGATATCCTGCATACTGAACAGTGTTTTTGCTGTTCCATCGCAGTAAGCCGATGCCTGATGATCCTTGCTTCATGGAACTGGTGAAGTGATCTGCGTCTTCGAGGTGTGGCTCGTTGCCGAAAATAACAGGACTTGGGTTGAAAGGGTATAACATGCTCTCGCGACGCGGTTTCCTGAGCCTGGCAGCTGGAGCGGGCCTTTCACTGGCCGTGCCGGGGTGCGCCTCGAGCCCACCGCTCCGAGGGGACACCTTTCCGGATTTCGGCGGTCCCGGCCAGCCATACCTGGGGCTCGCCACCTCCCTGCGCCAGGAGCATGACTACGAGGCGATGGTGGAGGGAAAAGTGCCGCCTGAGCTGCGGGGGACCTTCTACCGCATCGGCCCGGGGCTGTTCGACCGGGACGGCCTGCGGCGGCGCACCCTGCTTGACGGAGACGGCATGGTGCAATCGTTCCTGTTCCACGACAGAGGGGTGCGCTACCGGAACCGGTTCGTGCGGACGAAGCGCTATGTGGACGAAGAGGCGGCGGGCAGGTTCCTGTACCCGACCTGGTGCACCCAGGCGCCGGGCGGCCTGCTGGCCAACTTCTGGCGCGCAGGAGAGGTCACCAGCCAGGCGAACGTCACGGTGTATCAGGTCAATGGCCGCCTCTACGCGTTCGACGAGGGAAGCCTTCCCTACGAGCTGGACCCGGTTACCCTGGCCACGGTGGGTGAGACTGCCTTCGGCTTGCAGCGGGACCTCACCGTCTACGCGGCCCATTCCAAGGTGGACGGACGGAACGGCGACTGGCTCCATTTCGGCATCCGCTTCGGCCCCGATCCGACGCTGCATGTGACCATTTTCAACCGTGCCGGCGCTCTGTCAGGGCATCGTTCCTTCCCCTTGCCCCGCCATGTCTACATGCACGACTGGTTCGTAACGGATCGCTGGCTGGTGTTCAACTTCCAGCCGCTGGAAATCCGGGTCTGGGGTTTCCTCCTGGGCTTCAGGAGCATGGCCGACTCCCTGCGCTGGAATCCCGGAAAGGGGAACCTGTTGATGGTGCTGGAGAGGACGGATGACGCAACGCCGATATTCATCGAGACAGATGCCCGGTTCATGTGGCACTCGGTAAACGCTTATTCCGGAAGTGGCGAGATCATCGCGGATTTCATCGGCTATGACAATCCGGATCATCTCATCGGTCGCGATTCAGCAGCTTTCGCCATCATGCAGGGAAAGAAGGGACGGCATGAATACTCAGGGGTGTTGAGGCGCTATGTGATCGATCCGGCAAGGAAAGGCGTCAGGGAGGAATTGATCGGCGGCGCCCATTCCGAGTGGCCCCGGATTAATGAGCATCACCGCTGCCACGGCTATCGTTTCGCCTACATCGCCGGGGAACGGCCGGGAGAATTTTTCTGGTCCAGGATCACGAGGGTCGATATGATCACCGGGGTGGGTTCATCGTATGATTTCGGAGCGAAGGAATACTGCAGCGAACCGGTCTTTATCCCGCTGCCGGGCAAGAAATACGCGCCGGACGATCAGGCGGAACCGGGCTGGGTCCTTACGGAGGTGTACGACAGCGAAAGCCGGACCAGCTACCTGGCGGTGTTGCGTGCCGAAGGGGTTGCCGCCGGCCCGGTGGCAAAGGTGCGGCTGTCACACCATGCGCCGTTCAGCTATCATGGCTGGTGGAGCGGAGCACTTCCAGGAAATCCATGACCAGTTGATACGTGAGTCCCCAGAGGACGGGCTCTCCGGGATGGGGGAGGGTTATGCCCAGACGGCTCCATTCCTGGCCGTCAAAGCTGACCGTCTTGAAGCCGTGACGGGCCGGGTCCCTCAGATCATCCAGAGAGACCCAGAAGGCTTCCCTGACTTCCTCGTCCATGAGCCGGAACGGGCCGCTACTTTCGGTCCGGTAGACGAAGCAGGAGACATGGACCGGAATCCGCGTGCCCGCGATGTCGGAAAGCCGGCCGAGAAAGCGCGCCTTCGCCAGGTCCAGCCCGATCTCCTCGAGCGTTTCCCGTTCCGCGGCGCGGCGGGTGTCACGGTCGCCGTTTTCGACCTTTCCTCCGGGAAAGCAGATGTGGCCGGACCAGGGGTCGTTGTCGTTGGCTGCCCGCTCGAGGAACAGGAGGCGCGGTCCGGACGAACCGTCGCTGATGATGAGGGCCACAGCCGCAAGCGTCGCGCCTTCAGCCTCCAGCCGCCGGGGCGCATGGCCCGCAAACGCCGTTTCTATGTCGTTCAGTGTCGTCCTCGTTCTTTCCGGCAATTTTCCGTTCCTCCGCAATCACTTTCCAGCGTTTCCCATACTACCCTTTACGAACTTTTCTGACAACCCCTCGCGCCGGGATTGCCTTTGACAAAAATCGCCCTTTCCGCTAGGTTGTGGTAAGCATCCCGCTTCACTGCCCCACGAAATAAAGATAATTCCGTACCCGGAGGCTTCATGATCAGTTGTCACAGGAAAGTCCTGCCCAACGGGCTCCGACTCATGGTTGCCCGTCTGCCCCATCTCCACAGCGCCGAGATCGCCATCTACCTGAAGGTCGGCGGCCGCCACGACCCGGTCGGCAAGGAAGGGCTTTCCCATTTCCTGGAGCACATGCTTTTCCGCGGTACCAGTGACTACGCCACCACCCTCGAGCTGGAAACCGCCTTCGAAGCGCTGGGAGGCAGTGTGAACGCCGCAACCGACGCTGATTCAACCTGTTTTTACACCCGGATTCATCCGCGCCACGCCAACGAGGGGATAGGGATTTTCGCTTCCATGCTGCTCCGGCCTACCCTGGCCGGAATCGAGGTGGAGAAGCGGATCATCACGGAAGAGGCCCTTGAAGACACCAATGAAAGCGGCGAGGATATCAACACCGACAATCTCTCCAGCAGACTCCTGTGGCCCGACCATCCCCTGGGAATGCCGACCGTGGGCACCCTGCGCAGCATCGCGGCGTTTACCGATCAGGACCTCAGGGAGCACATGGCCAAGCACTATGTGCCGGGCAATACGGTGGTCACGGTAGTCGGGGATGTGGACCCGGAGACGTTATTTTCCGCCTGCGAAGAAGCGTTCGGCGATTGGGCCGGTTCGACTCCGCCCGGATTTTTGCCGGTTCCCGATCTCCAGGACGCGCCCGTTTCCCTGTTCGTCAAGGACCAGGACAGCCAGGCGGCGGTACAGTTCGCTTTCCGCGGCTACGCCCGCCGCGACAGGAGAATCATGGCGCTCAGGCTGATCCGCCGCATCCTCTGCGGGGGCGGCAGTTCCCGGCTGCTCATGACGTTGCGGGAGGGCCTGGGAATCGTCTATTCCATCAATGCCGGCATCTCCGCCTACGATGAGACCGGCTGTTTCGCCATTGACCTCGCCACTGCGCCGGAGAATCTCTGCCTGGCCGTGGAAGAGATCCTCAAGGAGACCCTTCGGCTGGCACGGGAGCCGATCGGCGACGATGAGCTGGAAAGGGTGAGGCGCAGCTATTTTTTCGACCTGGAATACAGCAGGGACTCGACCTACGAGATCGGGGTCCGCTATGGGTGGGGCGAACTGATGGATATGCTCAGCGACATAGAACAGGACCAGGAGGAGAGCGCCTCGGTGACCAGCGGGATGATACTCGATACCGCCCGCGAGCTGTTCGCTCCGTCCAACCTGAACCTGGTGGTCGTGGGTCCCTGGAAGGCAGCGGCCAGGCGGAAGGTGGAAAAACTTCTGCAGGGCTATGCAAAGGAGTTTTCCCGCACGTGTCCGAAACTTCATCCCGGCAATTGATCACCTCTGGCCGGAATGGGGTTTCGGGGTAGAATAGTCAAGGGGCTGCAGAGCGGCGGACCGGCCCGCGCCATTGCCCCGGCTGACAGCTGATCGGGGCCGTTCCCGGCGACGGGCGTCCAGTCTGGCAGAGGACTTTACCATGCGCATTTTCATCGCAGGGGGCACGGGCTTCGTTGGCGGGCATGTGCGGTGCGCTCTCCTGGAAGCCGGGCACGAATTGCTGGTGCTTGCCCATCGCAGGCAAGCGGGCCGGGAACCGGGGATCGAGCAGGTGGAGGGAGACGCAACCAGACCGGAAAGTTACGCCCGCGCGCTCCGCGGCTGCGACGCCGTAATCAACCTCGTCGGAATCATACGTGAATTCCCCCGGAGAGGGATTACCTTCGAGCGTCTTCACGTAGGCGCGACCAGGGCGCTCCTGAAGGCTGCCCGGGAGGCCGGGGCCAGCCGTTATCTCCAGATGTCCGCTCTGGGCGCGCGGCCCGGCGCCGTTTCCGGCTATCACGGGACGAAATTCCGCGCCGAGAATGAGGTGCGGATGTCGGGCCTTGACTGGACAATATTCCGGCCGTCGGTCATTTTCGGGCCGAAGGACGACTTCATTAACAGGCTGGCCGGCATGGTCAGAAACCTGCCCGTCGTGCCGGTGATCGGGGATGGCTGCTATCGACTGCAACCCATAGACGGCGGCGATGTGGCCCGTTGTTTCCGGATGGCCCTGGAAATGCCCGAAACAATCGGCAAAACCTACGAATTGTGCGGCATTGACCGTCTGGCTTATCGGGAGTTGATCCATACCATAGGCATGGCATTGGGCAGGGGGAAAGTCCGAACCTGCTCGCTGCCGCTCGGCCTGATGGAGGTGGTGACGCCGCTCTTCCAGCATTTTCCGTTCTTCCCGATCACCATGGACCAGATCCGCATGCTCATGGAAGAAAATGTGTGCGATTGCACCTGGCGGGAGACGTTCCGTTTCGATCCCGTCGGGCTTGAAGAAGGGATCAGGGTTTACCTTGGGTGAATCATGTCTGCGGTGGAATCGGCCGGCTATACCGTGAATCGGGTAAACGAGCCGCTGTGGCCGGCGTGCCGATGCCGCAAACTGGCTGAAATGCCTGAAGAGCCGCGTCACGAATTATGCCGATGCGCAGTGGTTGACCTCCTGGAAGTTTGACGTATACGAAAAAATGATGTAAGGTAGCGCCACACAGACCGCAAAACCACATAATGCCTGCAGATCGGGCCTCCGTCGTTATCGCACCGCAACCCGCCACACTTCAATCATCCGCGGATCCACCTTCAGTGAAAACCTGGAACATCAGTGCCCGGGAGAAATGCGTTCAATGCGGCAAATCCCCTCTGCCCGGAGACAGACTTTGAAAATCAATATTCGCAACATGGCAATTCTGATAGAATTCGTGGCCGGATCGGGGCTCGCCGTCCTTTTCCACTGGGTTCTCCATTACCAGGAGGCGGCTTATATCATCTTCGGTTTCGGTGTCCTTCTCTCGCTCGCCACCTACCTGATCAGAGAGGAAGTCGAAACTTCGCGGGAGGCGCTTCTGGAACAGTACACGCAGGCTCATGAAACCACCCTGGCGCTTTCCCGGATTACGGATCCGGAATGTCAGGCCAAGGCCAACGAACTGATTTCGGGGACGATGAAGATCTTCCAGATGCTGCAGGAGGGTTACATACCCCTGGAAGAGACGGAATTTTACCTGGAGGGGGCGAAGCAGCTGGAGCAATCGGTCCGGCAGATGAAAGCGGTGGATCCGTTGACCGCGGGATGGGACAGCAGGGGGGCGCTCCTCAATTTCTATCAGGCCAATCTTCGCGCCCTGCAAAGAGGGGTCAGGGTGACCCGCACGTTTGTGGTCAACCGTGAAGAGCTGGAGGACCAGAACGTACAGACGCTGTTGCTTCACCAGCTGCGTGACGGCATAGAAGTCCGCATCGCTTTCCGCGATGAACTGCCGGTCATAAGCGGCATCAGCGGCAGGGACACCAACAACACGTTTGATTTCGCCATCTACGACGACCGGGTGGTGACCGATGTCTTCAACCAGCCGGGCAGATATTTCGGCAGAAAAACTGCTCAGTCCACGGAAGTGGCCAAATATCTGAATTTCTATACGTTGATCGAACACAGCTCCCATGCCGCCGCGCTGAAGGATGACCGGGTGGTGCTGACGTGCGACATCGAATCAGGCGAACCCTGACGAGCATGGGCCGCCCCTTTCCCGCGGGGCGGCCCATGTCTTGCCGACTGTTGTATCCGCTTAATCCCCATGTCCGTGATGGCGGCCATAGGGGTACTGTTCGCGCTCTCTCTTCCAATGCTCCTTCATTTCTTTCCGGTCTTCCTTCCGTGCCTCCTTGATTCTCTTGCGCTGTTCCTTTTGCTCTTTCTTCCATTCCTTTTCCGGACGGAATTGATGACTTCCCCAGTAGGGCCGGTGTGTCTGGCGGTAATCGCGGTAGCCTTCGTCACGATAGTAGCGGATTCTTTCGAAAGGGTACCTGCGCAGTTTGGGGGGCAGGGACTGGTAACGCGTCACTGCCCACGGACCGTTGTAATGGGGCGCCATATACCATTCATTGCCGCGGTACAGGTAATAAGTGCTGCCGACGAAGAACATGTTGTGGGGAATGCCGACCGCGACGTGAAACCCGAGTTCGGGCGGCTCGAGGAACAGGGGCGGCTCCTCGATGACAACCGGAGGGGCGTGGTACGCCGGCGGCGGTGGAGCGGGAACGACCACGGCCGGACCGGCCCCGATGTTGATGCCCACGTTGACACCAACATTGGAGGCACCGGCGAGCGTGGCGGGAAAAGAGGATGCGATTGCCAGGCAGACTGCAAGTTTCTTCATTAGACGACTCCTTCCGTGGGGTTTTTCAGCCGGATGTTCGGCAATAAAAAAAGCCGGGCACCGGATATCGTCAGATATTTCGGCAACCCGGCTGTCTGCATGAGACCCTGTGAGCTTTCCGCCCCGTTCTCGCGAACGGTTTAGTAGTGTCGGCTATCCGGTTTTTTCAGTTGCAGATGATGTCTTGTACGATCCTCCGGCACGACGCCATGATGTTCATCAACAACGGACAGCGCCGGAATCCGTTGACCGTTGTTCAGCAGACCGGCTGCCGCGCTAGGCGACGGAGAATCCAGCATAGTAAATACGGCAGTGACTCCCAATTTGCAAGCAAATACTTTTTACGTAACGCAGAGGTAGTCATTTCCTTCGACCAGTCCCGCGTCGTCCGCCCAACCCCGGATCTGTTCACGCGCGCCCCGGGTGCCGACGGTAGCGAGTATTTTCATCCCGTCCCTCTTCAGGAACTTGCGGGCGTCCATTACCGCCGCGCCATGCAGCGTGCGGCCGATTTTCTTCGGATCGACGTCGATCCAGCAGGCGACCCTTATCCCCTGTTCCCGCAGGGTCCTGGACCAGGCCCTTCCCTCCAGTCCGGCGCCCGCCAAAGCGACATTTCCTTCTCCGTTCAGGAATCCTTTTTTGAGATGATGGGTCTTGCAGGCCCGGAAGGCCGCCGCGGTGTATTCCGGCAGGGTGCGGGTAGCGCGCTCCGGGCGGTCCCGCCAGAAGAGAAGTGGCACGGGGAGTCTCGCAAAACGGATCCCGGCGCCGGCCAGCCTGAGCCACAGGTCGTAGTCCTCGGCCCAGCCCATGTCGCGGTATCCCCCTGCGGAGATGACCGCCTCTTTGCGGAACATGACGCTGGGGTGGACAAAGGGAGACTCCACGAACAGGTCCCGCAGAATCGCCTCGTGGGAGGCGAGATTGTTCTGCCATTTTTCGTAGGAGAGCATCCCCAGCTTGATGTCGGAGCGGGGAAAATGACGGAATGCCGAAGCTGCCAGCCCGATTCCCGGGTTGCCGGAGAGAAAGGAGTATTGCAGTTCCAAGCGCCGGGGGTGGGAAATGTCATCGGCATCCATCCGTGCGACGAGCGGTGCACGACATGCTTCCAGTCCGGCGTTCAGGGCCGGAACCAGGCCCCGGTCTCCCGGACGCAACACCCTGATGCGTGGGTCGCGGCCGGCGGCAGTCTCGAGAATTCGAGGGGTTGAATCCGTGGACCCGTCGTCAACGGCGATCAGTTCCCAGTCTTTAAAGGTCTGGCGAGAGATCGACGACAGGGCAGCGGGGAGGTAGCGCCCCTCGTTGCGAACCGGCATGAGGATGGAAACGGCCGGGCAACGCATGGTCATGCCAGCCCCGGCAGCAGCTTCACTATCCCCTTGGCGAAGAATTCCACGGCAATCGAGGCCAGGAGCAGGCCCATCAGTCTGCTGACGATGGAAAGCCCCAGCGGGCCGATGAACCGGCCGATGCTGGTCGCCAGGCGGAGGATGATCCAGGTGACGAAAGAGGCGATGAATACGCAGAGAATGATCACGCCGATGTGAGCCCAGGAAGGGGCCAGATTGGCATAGATGATTATGGTCGAGATCGATCCCGGACCCGCCAGCAGCGGCACCGAAAGCGGCACCACGGCGATGCTCTCGAGGTCGGCCGCCTCTTCCTGGCCATGGGCGCCCCCTTTTGCGTCTTTCGCGAACATCATGGAGATCGCCATCAGCAGCAGCAGGATGCTGCCGCCCACCTGGAAGGAAGCGATGCTGATGCCGAACAGTTCCAGCACCTTTTCGCCCAGCAGTGCTGTCAGGGCGAGGACGCTGGCCACTGACAGGCCTATGGTCCTGGTAGTCTTTTTCCGTTCCTCTTCCGATGACTTGCCGGTGAGGGTGAGAAAAAGCGGCAGAACCCCGAAGGGGTTGAGAATGGCCAGGATGGCGATGAAGATCTTGACGTACTCAGTTGTCTCCAGCATTGGTTCCTCCCTCCATGCGATTCCGCTCTCTTCGGTACGTAACAGAAACCCCCGGAAACTTCAAGGCAAATCTGCCCCGTGGCCGGGAGGCGGCCCCTGCTTTCCTGTTGACAACTTTGCGCGAGGAACGATAAGTTGAACGTGTCCGGCAACCGTCCAGACGCAACTCCAGCCATTTTTCAGGGAAAGATTTTCAATGCCGTCTCGCCAACATCCCCATGATGCCGACCTGCCGATCGAATCCATCCTGCCCGCGTTGAAGCGGGTCGTTACCGATTCGTCCAACACCGTGCTCCATGCTCCACCGGGCGCCGGCAAGACGACCCGGGTGCCCCCGGCTCTGCTGGACCTGCCCTGCCTCGAAGGTGGGCGGATCGTGATGCTGGAGCCGCGCAGGCTTGCCGCGGTCCATGCGGCGCACCGGATGGCCCGGTCATTAGGCGAGCAGGCCGGCGGAACGATCGGGTATGCCATGCGTTTTGAACGGAGGGTGTCGGCGGCAACACGCGTCGAGGTGGTGACCGAAGGTATCCTGACGCGACGCCTGCAGCGGGACCCCTGCCTGGAGGGGATTTCCCTGGTCATCTTCGACGAGTTCCACGAGCGGAACCTCAATGCCGACCTGGCCCTGGCCCTGTGCCTGGAAGTGCAGCGCGAGGTGCGGCCCGACCTGAAGATACTGGTCATGTCGGCCACCATGGATTGCGCGTCCGTGGCAGACATCCTGGGAAATGCGCCGATCGTGGCCTCCGAAGGCCGCGCCTTCCCCGTGGAGGTCCGTTACCGGCACGATTCCGGCCACACCCGTCTCCCCGAACGCATGGCAGCAGCTGTCCGCGAGGCGCTGGCCGGGGCCGGAGGGGACGTTCTGGCGTTCCTTCCGGGGTCGGGTGAAATACGCTCCTGTCACGAGCTGCTCCGGGAAGGGCTTCATCCCGGGGTTGCCGTTCACCCTCTCTATGGAGACCTCCCCTTTGCCGAACAGGAGAAAGCCATCCTGCCGGGCAGCGGGCGGAAGGTCGTCCTGGCGACCAACATCGCGGAAACCAGCCTGACCATCGAAGGCGTGAGCGTGGTGATCGACAGCGGGCTCTCGCGCATGGTCCGCCACGATCCGTCCTGCGGCATGAACCGCCTGGTGACGGTCAGGGAGTCCAGGGCCTCAGCTGAACAGCGGCGGGGGCGCGCCGGCAGGCTCGGGCCGGGAATCTGCTACCGCCTTTTCAGCGAGCATGCCTACCATGCCATGACCGGTTTTTCCCCGCCGGAAATCACCGTTGCCGATCTTTCCCCGCTGGTCCTGGAACTGGCGGTCTGGGGCAGTCAGGACTTCTCCACCCTTTCCTGGATCGACCCTCCGCCCGCAGCGGCAGTAAACGCCGCGCAGGAACTGCTGCGCGACCTGGGGGCCCTGGACGGAAACCTGCGCGCCACCGAGCGGGGGAGACAAATGGCTGAATTCCCCGTGCATCCCCGAATCGCCGCATTGCTGCTGCGCGGCAGGGAATCGGGCGTGGCGGAAGTCGCAGCGTGGTGTGCGGCGCTCATTTCGGAACGGGACATATTCCGCTATCGCCAGGGTGAGGAAGCCGGTGTCTGCGAGTCGGACCTGCTCGAACGCCTGCACGCGTTGCGGAGAAGAGGCATTGACCGGGATTGCTTGGTGGACAGGGGGGCGGTCAGGGCGGTGGAAAGGACCGCTGCGCAGCTGACCCGTCTGCTGCGCGCAAAAAACGGCCGATTGCCCGGAGACACGGAGTCCGTGGAAGTCGCCCGCATGCTCCTGGCGGCGTATCCCGACCGGGTCGCACGGCAACGGGAAGGCGGGAGCGACCGTTATGTCCTGGCAAACGGCAGGGGCGCCCGCCTTTCCCCGAGAAGCGGTGTCCGCAACAGCCCGATGATCCTGGCAATACACGTCGATGCCGGATCCGGTGGCGAAGGAGTCATCCATCAGGCGTGCTCCCTTGCTGACGAGCTGGTCCGCTCCGAATGCCGCGAACGGCTTGAAGCCTCCGCCCGTGTTGTCTGGGAAGCGGCACAGGAGCGGGTCATGGCCTGGGAAGAGGAGCGGCTCGGCGCGGTCGTCCTGGCCAGGCGTCAGGCCATTCCGTCGGACGACGAGGCCATTCCCCTGCTCCTGGAACAGGTTCGTGCAAACGGACTGGACATTCTGGGGTGGAATCGGGCAGCGCGCCAGTTCCAGGGCAGGGTGGCGCTTTTGGGGCAGGCGTTTGCCGGTGGAAACTGGCCGGATCTTGATGACGGCCGTCTTCTCGACGAGCTGGAGGCGTGGCTGGCCCCATTTCTATCGGGAGTGAGAAGCCGCAGGGAGTTGGCTGCGGTGGATGTGGGCGCGGCGCTCCGGGCGCTCCTCACCCGGGATCAGCTCCGCCTGCTGGAGGAACAGGCGCCGACGCACGTTACAGTGCCGAGCGGGCACAGGATCGAGATCGATTACCGGCCCGGCTCGGAGCCGGTGCTGGCGGTGAAGCTCCAGGAGATGTTCGGACTTGCCGATACGCCGTCGATCGCAGGCGGCAGGGTGAAGCTCCTTCTCCACCTGCTTTCACCCGCGGGCCGGCCGGTTCAGGTCACCCGCGACCTGGGGAATTTCTGGGAAAGCGGCTACCGTGAGGTGAGGCGGGAACTCAAGGGGCGCTATCCGAAGCATCCCTGGCCTGACGACCCCTGGAATGCCGTAGCTACGAGGAAAACGACCCGCACGCTCAAGGGGCAGGCGAAATAAGGCGACGGTGGCATGTGGGATGCTTTGGCCGGCGTGACTGATATAAGAGTCCCCCTCTGCGATCGAAAGCGCAAAGGGGGCTTTTCAGGTCGGATTGCGTTTAGCGGTTGAAGGAGCGGTACTCCACCTGGGGGTAACTCTGTTGGGAAGTTCTTTCCTTTTTCCCGGCACGGAACTGGGCGTTACGTCCGTTTCCCGATTTGGCGGCAGACGGACGATCGGACTGGAAGCGCCCGCCCTTGCGTGATGGGGCGTTGCGCCGGCCTTTCCCGTCATTGCGCGTCAGCTGGCGGGTCGGCTCCAGGCCCGGAATAACGTGGAGCGGTAGGGATTGGCCGGTATATTTCTCGATGCGCTTCAGGGCCGCGAGTTCGTCATGAGACGCCATGGAGATGGCGGTGCCGGATGCGCCGGCACGGCCGGTGCGGCCGATGCGATGGACATAATCCTCAGCGTATTTGGGCAGGTCATAGTTGATGACATGGCTGATGCCGGTCACGTCCAGGCCGCGGGCAGCGACGTCAGTGGCCACCAGGAGCCTGACCTTGCCCCTTCTCAGGTCGGTGATGGTTCTGTTGCGGGCGTACTGCTTCATGTCGCCGTGCAGCGCCGCCGCGGCATGCCCGCGGGTGCGGAGCTCCTGGGCCAGCAGGTCGGCATCCCGCTTGGTGGCGGAAAAGATGATGGCCTGGGTGATGGTGTCGTCTCCGATCAGGTGATGCAGGAGGCGGTTCTTGTGATGGACGTCGTCGGCCACCAGCAGGCGCTGTTCGATCTGGCTCTGCACGGTCTGCCTCCCGGCAATGAGCACCATCTCAGGCTCTTTGAGGAGTCCCGCGGCCAGCTTTTCGATCCGGGTATCCAGGGTTGCGGAGAACAGCAGGGTCTGGCGTTCTCCGGGGGCTGCCGCCGCGATCCGTTCCACGTCTTCGATGAAGCCCATGTCCAGCATCCGGTCGGCTTCGTCCAGGACCAGAAGCTCGAGCCGGGAAAGGTTGATCCGGCCCCGTTCCAGGTGATCGTTCAGCCGCCCCGGGGTCGCCACCACCAGGTCGAGGGGCTGGGACAGTGCCCTGATCTGTTCCGGGTAGGGCATGCCGCCCAGGATGGTCGCGCTTTTCATGCGCATGAACTTGCCGTAGGCGCGGACCGCGTCCGTTACCTGGCTGGCCAGTTCGCGGGTCGGGGTCAATACCAGCACCCGCGGACCACGGCCTTTGCCCGGCCGGGCCTCTCCGATCCGTTGCAGGGCCGGCAGGATGAAGGCGGCGGTTTTGCCGGTTCCGGTCTGGGCCGAAGCGATCAGGTCGTGGCCTTCCAGGACTTTGGGGATGGCCTGTTCCTGGATGGGGGTCGGCGCGCTGTATCCGCACAGGGACAGGGCTTTCAGAATGGGGGGGGCGAGTTGCAATTCCGCAAATGACATGAAGGTTTCCTTTTCAGCACAGTTAGAGAGTATGCGTGCGCACCACCGGGACAACGGCTGGCCCGAAAAGGTAGCTGCGGATGAACACGCAATGGCGGCATATACCTATCGTTGCCAGCCGAACGTGCTGCTGTTTCAGGGGACGTGCCGAAAACAGGAAGGGCTCTTAACGATTATTGGGGCAGGGATGGGGTTACCGGTCGGTTCGGAATGATCTGACAGCAAGGGAATGATCTGGCTGCACTTGGTAGGATCAATTACGTGGCCTGCCATGGTATACAAAGCGAAAGAACTTTATACACAGAATTCATTCCGATGGCAAGACTTTTTTTCACTCCAACCAGTTTTCCTGCATCAGGATGGATTTGCTGACCGCGCTGCGATTCAAATTGCGGCCGTTGCAGCGGAAACGATCGGATTTTCTGTTAATATTGAGGGAGTTCATGCAGGGGACATTGCCGGGAAGTTCAGGGGGGATGATTGCCGTCATGACTGGTCCCGGGAGCAATGATTCATCGAAAGGCGGGTGTGGCTTATGAATTACGTGATAATCGGCAATGGTGTCGCAGCGAATTCCGCTGCCGAGGCGATCCGCCAGGTCGACAAGACGGGTTCGATCACCATGCTGTCCAGGAGCAGACACTATTTCTACTATGTGCCGGCGCTTCCTGAATATCTGGCCGGGGAGAAGAGTCTGAAGGATTTCACTCTCCACGATGCGGACTGGTACGATCGGAACGGGATCGATCTTCACCTGGGGGCCGAGGTGACCGCGATCGATCCGGAAAAGAGGGCGGTCTTCACCAGGGAGGGGATGCGTTTCCCCTATGACAGGCTCCTCCTTGCCACCGGCGGCACCGCGCGGGTACCGCCCATAAAGGGTGTTGACCACGAAGGGGTGATGACGCTCAGGACCATTGACGATGCAGACCGGATCCTGGAAAAGGCCGCCCCGGCCCGAAGAATCATCGTCGTCGGTGGCGGCCTGCTGGGCCTGGAGGCGGGCAACGGTCTCCGGAAGCGCGGTCTTGAAGTTTCCGTCCTTGAGGTCGCCGGGCGCCTGCTCCCGCGACAGACCGATCCGGATGCATCGGTTCTTTTGAGAAAACGGCTGGAAGGCATGGGTTTTGTCATTCAACTGGGGGTGACGGTCGATGAGATTTCCCGCATTGCCGGACGGCTGCAGGTTCAGATAAGGGGAGGGGAGAAACTGGAGACGGACATGGTCCTCCTGGTTTCGGCCGGAGTCCGCCCCGAGACCGCCCTGGCGGAAGCCATCGGCCTCCCGGTCGGCGCCGGGGTCCAGGTGGACGATCACATGTCGACCGCCAGGGAAGACATCTATGCCGCCGGCGACCTGGTGGAGCACAGGGGGAGGTATTACGGGATCTGGCCGGCGGCAATGGCCCAGGGAAGGGTCGCGGGTTCGAACATGGCCGGCAGGGACATGCTTTACGAGGGGACCCTGCCGGCCAACCGGCTGAAAGTCGCAGGCGTCGATCTGGCGGCAATCGGGGAGATTGACCCGGAAGGGTCGCTGGAGTCACTTGTCAGCAGGGACGAAGAACAGCACGTCTACCGGAAACTCGTGCTGCGGGACGACACCATAGTGGGCGCAATGCTTCTCGGGGACATCCATGGCTCGGATTATATCCAGTTTGCCATCAAGAACCGCAGGGATATATCGGACGTCAAGGATGAAATGGGGTCGGGGGCATTCGATTTCAGCACGTTGAAATAGGACGTGGCCGGTAATGAAAAAGGCGCAGGATTGAATCGTCCCGCGCCTTTCCCTGGTCTGCAATTATGTCTAGTAGTTGAAAGCCTTGACCTCGAAGAACGCCTGGGGATGTTTGCATACGGGGCAGATCTGGGGTGCGTCGGTCCCATCGTGGAGGTGGCCGCAGTTCCTGCATTTCCACTGGACCGGTTCCGGCTTCCTGAATACGCTGCCTTCCTCGATGGCTTTCAGAATGCGCTGGTAGCGCTCCTGGTGGGCCTTTTCGATTGCGCCGATGGCTTCGAACATGAAGGCGATGTCTTCAAAACCCTCTTCCCTGGCTTCCTTTGCCATGCGGGGATACATCTTGGTCCACTCGGCGTTTTCTCCTGATGCGGCCGCTTTCAGATTGGCAACGGTGCTTTCGATCCCCATCAGCGCCCGCAGGTGAAGCTTGGCGTGTTCCTTTTCGTTGTCGGCCGTTTCCTGGAAGATTTCCGCCAGTTGTTCGTATCCTTCCTTCTTGGCGACCGAAGCGTAATAGGTGTACTTGTTTCGTGCCTGGGATTCGCCGGCAAATGCCTCAAGAAGATTTTTCTCTGTTTTGGTGCCTTTTATCTCTGCCATCGTTCCTCCTTTTGCCGCACGGGCGGCTGCTCGATTTGATTTTTGGTAAATTATACCAAATAAAATTTATTGTCAAACAAAAATTTCATCCGGCAAACGGCGGCCGGATGCGCTTGTCGGGCGGATCGAAAAAATTACATCAAGAATTATAGCAGGAAAAGCAGCGGCTGCCTGAAAGTTTTGCCCGGAACGGGTGGTTGCTTTTCGAGTTCAGGAAAGATATTCGCCGGTCGGGTCAGAGAAGTTTCACCACCAGCACCCGCAGGTCGTTCCCCGCTCCGTTTTTCCATCCCCGCATTTCTCCGGCCGGGATTTCAATGACCGTGTCCACGCCTATTTCCCTGGTCTCGCTTCCGATTGCCAGTTCGCCGGTTCCTGCCAGGACGTAAAAGGCAACGTCAAAGGGATTGGTGTGGGTTTCCAGAATTTCGCCGGGCTTGAGCGTGAGATGGATCAACTCGCAATCCTTCCGGACGAGCATCTTGCGTGCGTCGATGGCGATGGGCACCTTTTCGGCGGTCTTCAGTTCCGTGATCTTCATGATGTTCTCCTTGGCGCATAGAAAAACTGACGAAGCGGGGGCCGGAGAGCGAAATGCGCCTCCGGCCCGTGGAGGATGCCTGTTCAGGCCGTTTTTCTGTCAGCCGAGGATGGCCTTCAGGTCTTCTTCAGCGGTGGAGATGGGACCGATGTTGAAGTTCTCCACCAGGAAGTTGAGCACGTTGGGGGTGATGAAAGCCGGGAGGGAAGGCC
>JAVBWB010000031.1:0-147420 GCA_036677645.1 Geobacteraceae bacterium
TCATGAAATCACCGGATTTTGAGAGTGTTGATTCAATTTCTGGCGATTTTATCACACAGTAAACGTTATTTATATCAATAAATACGTGATGTTATACTTTTTCAGGGACGACTAAATAGTGCGGGTAGAGACAAAAAGCTTGACAAATCCGGGTGACTGTATTAACTCACAACAAAATAAAGTTTCCCTCGGGAAATACCGCGAAAAACCGAAGCTCAACTGGTAAACGACAATACTAAACCATCCGCGAGGGTGGGGCGGAAAGCCCACAGGGTCTCACCGAGACAGCCGGGTCGCCGAAATGCCGTGAAGGTATGCAAGGCCCCGGTTTTTTGTTGCAGTAGCTATGGCTCTCGGAGGGCTCTTCTACGCATGAAGAGGGGATCGGTTCGGCGCTATGCGGCATTAATGGCAAAACTGTGACGCGACGCACTTAAATTTTCTCGTGATTCAGCTATAACATCAGCCGAAATTCGAAAAGGTCTGAAGGTAAACGACAATACTAAACCATCCGCGAGGATGGGACGGAAAGCCTATAGGGTCTCCCTGAGACAGCCGGGTCGCCGAAATGCCGTGATGGTATGCAAGGTGCCCGGTTTTTTTGTGCCTGGCATGAGGGAGATGGGTAATGAGACTAAACAAGAAAAAATTTGAAGGTGGTCTATTCATATGCCGGATGCTCAGTGTGATGATGCTGGCCAGTGCCGCCATGCTGATGTTTGCATCCGGCTGTTTTGCCGTGACGGTCACCCTGAATTGGGGGGCCAGTAGCGGGAGCACCGGCTACAGGGTTTATTACAAGGCAGATTCTCCGGCATTGCCCTTCAACGGGACAGGGGCTGCGCAAGGGGCTTCGCCCATAAACGTCGGCAACCAGACCAGCGCGACAATCAGCGGTCTCGACCCTGCCCATTCCTACTATTTTGCCGTTACCGCCTATAACGCTTCAGGGGAGAGTTCTTACTCCAATCTCGTTTCGATCCCGGAGTTGACGCCGCCGACCACGGCAATCACCTACCCCGCCAACAATGCGGGCGTAGGCGGCACTGTGGCGGTCACCGCGAGCGCTTCCGACAACGTGGGAGTCAGCAAGGTGGAGTTTTATGTGAACGGCACTCTCATGGGAACGGACACGTCTACTCCCTACACCTATTCCTGGATTACCTCTTCTCTTGCCGCCGGGAACTACACGCTCATGACCAGGGCGTATGACGCCGCGGGAAATGTGGGCCAGTCGGGCAATGTGGTGGTATCCGTTGCCAGGGACACTACGGCTCCCACCGTATCGTTGACTTCTCCTGCCGCAGGTGCGACGGTGAGCGGCACGGTCACTGTTTCCGCAAGTGCCGGTGATGCAGTTGGTATCAGCAGAGTGGAATTCTACCTGAACAGCACTCTCCTTTCGGCAAGCAACGTGGCTCCTTTCAGCTACAGCTGGAATACTGCATCCGTGACAAACGGCAGCTATGCGCTTTCCGCTAGGGCGTATGATGCTTCAGGCAATGTCGGCACTTCTTCGCAAAGGACCGTGACCGTCAGCAACGCAGCAACGAGCACGACTTCCACGGCAACGAGCACGGCCGCCACGACTGCGCCGCCGACAATTTCAACCGTCGGCTTGGCCGCAGCCACTGTTGGCAGAGCATACAGCGCCGGCCTCGGCGCAACCGGCGGCGTGTCTCCCTACACCTGGAGTCTGGCGTCCGGCGTGCTGCCGACGGGGCTGTCGCTCAGCAGTACAACCGGTGCGATAACCGGGACGCCGACATCTTCGGGTACCTACAGCATCACGTTCCGCGTGACGGACTCCCGGGGCGCCACCGCGACAAGGGCTCTGTCAATCAGTGTGGGCGCTGCGCCGGTAGCGGCGCTGGTGATAAATACAAGCACGATAACGGTCAAATACGGGCAGGCATCATCAACCACACTTTCCGCGTCCGGGGGATTAGCTCCCTATACGTGGGGTATAGTTGCCTCGAGCGTTCCATTTGGAATGTCCTTCAACGGCTCAACCGGCCAGTTGTTCATGCTGCCGACGAGGTTGGGAACCTTCCCGGTTAATTTCAAGGTCACGGATTCCAGGGGGACTGCGGTTATAAAGACGGTTTCCATAGTGGTAAGTCCGTTTTAGTTGCCTGTTCTTCCCCGTTGTTTTCGCCTTGACAGATTTATCAACGTGAGTTTTTCTCGACAAATCCCCCGGCTGGTCCGGGGGATTTGCATTTCCGGCGCCCCCTGCGTTCTTCCAATGAAATAGTGATATGTTCCACTGCTATCTCTCAGCACCCACCTGACGTCATCTTCTGTGATTAAAATCACTTTTAATTTCCACGTTTCCCCGATAATTAGAAAAAAAGGCCGTGATATGTCGAATAGATCGTTATCGACACAAACCATGTCAAGAGCATGACCTGAACCGGCGTGGTTTAGTGGAATGGCCTTTTAAAATCAAATTGAAATCTCAATAGTGATCATTGGTGATATCCGTCACACACACAAAACTGTTTTTGGACGATAAGTTTAACAAAACAACAAATCAGCAACGGTAAACGATAATACTAAACCATCCGCGAGGATGGGACGGAAAGCCTATAGGGTCTCCCTGAGACAGCCGGGTCGCCGAAATGCCAGCAGAGGTATGAGGCGCCCGGCTTTTTTTGTCTTTGAAGAAGGGCTGGATGCCTGGAGCAAGCGGACGGCCATGTTGATGCCGTGAATGGAGAGAGAAATGGAGACAAGAGAAGAAATGGGAAAAAGGCGGGTAACCGTGCCGGCGATATTCATGTTTGCCCTGTCAGTCATGGTGCTTCTGCTGACATGGAAGGCAGAATGCCATGCAGTAACGGTATCGCTGCAATGGGGCGCCAGTTCGGGTGCTACCGGCTATAAGGTGTATTATCAAACTGATTCCTCATCGGCTCCTTTCAGTGGCGCCGCGCCTGTGGATGTGGCAAACCAAACGAGCACGGCAATCACCGGTCTTGATCCGGCTCATGCCTACTATTTCGCGGTTACCGCGTATAATGCCACGGGCGAGAGCGCCTATTCGAATGTTGTGTCAATACCTGAACTCACGTCACCCGTCGCTTCCATAACGTTCCCTGCGAACAACGCTTCAGTGAATGGCACCGTTGCGGTAACGGCCGTCGCGAACGACAATGTCGGGGTAACCAGGGTAGAGTTTTATGTGAATGGCGTTCTGCAGGGAACGGACACGTCAACTCCGTACACATATGGCTGGAATACCTCCTCACTGGCGGCGGGGGCATACACCATGACTGCCAAAGCTTACGACGCGGCGGGCAACGTAGGAGAATCGACAGCGGTCGTCGTTAGTGTCGTCAACGATACGACCGCGCCCACAGTTTCACTGACCTCTCCGGCCGGCAATGCGAAAGTGGCGGGAACGGTTTCCATTTCGGCAAGCGCAAGCGACAACATAGGAGTGAGCAAGGTCGAGTTCTATGCCAACGGGTCGTTACTGTCGGCGAGCAATGTAGTGCCGTATAGCTGCAGCTGGAATACCGCATCGGTAGCGAACGGCAACTACACGCTGCTTGCAAAAGCTTACGATTCCGCGGGGAATGTGGGACAATCCGGCGCGGTTACGGTCACGGTCGGCAATATCGTCCCGGACACCACGGCGCCGGTTGTCGGCAGCTTCACAATGCCGTCGACATCTGCCTCCTTGACCGTGCCGATCACGGCATTGGGCGCATCGGACGCAGTGGGGGTTGCCGGCTACCTGGTGACGGAGAGCGCTACGCTGCCTCCGGCAACGGCAAGTGGCTGGAGTGCAAGCGCGCCGGCTTCCTTCACCTTCAGCGGCGCGGGTGCGAAGTCTGCTTGTGCCTGGGCAAAGGACGCGGCAGGCAATGTGTCGGCCGGCCTGAGCAGATCGGTTACCATCACACTTCCGGACACCACGGCGCCGATCGTCACTATAACGTCTCCGGCTGACAATTCAGTGGTCAAAGGCAACAAAACCGTCTTTGCCGCAGCTTCAGACAATGTCAAGGTGACGAAAGTGGAGTTTTACGTGAACGGTGTTCTGAAACTGACCAGCGGGAGCTCGCCCTTCAAATATTCGTGGAATACACGGACCGTGGCAAACGGAATATGCAGCCTCATGGCAAAGGCATATGATGCGGCAGGCACTGTGACGCAATCCTCTACGGTGAACGTTACGGTGAAAAATTAGCAGGGAAATTCCGATCGGCAGGAACTGGGGGGGCGGATTTCTCATCGCCCCCTTTTACATTTCAATGCATTTGACATTAGAATGTATTTCCCTCACCCTTTTGAAGAATGCTTCCTTCAGCAGAAAGGTCTTGTTGTCGAGAAATTCGATTTCATGTGCTTTTTGCAGCCGGTTAAGTATCCTGGTCGCTGTTTCCCGCGACACTGAAGCATAGCTGGCGATCAGCTGATGTTTTATGCGCAGATTGATGATGGTGCCACGGTTGTCCCTGACCCCGTACAGCTCGCCAAGGCGGTCGAGGACGATCATGACCCGGTGTTCGGCGCAATCGAAGCTCAGCAGTTTCACCATCATCCAGGCGTCCCGCAGGCGCAGGCAGAGCAGGTCCACGATCTTTCGCCGTATCCCTTCGTGGGTCATGAGGTGATGCTCGAAGTCGTTTTTGTGCAGCAGGCCGATGAGCGCCTCTTCATGGGCGATGACGGTGGCCGGCTGGGTCTTGCCGTCGAGAAGGGACATCTCGCCGAAGAAATCTCCCTTTTTGTGGATGGTTATGATCTGTTCCCGACCATCGTCGTTCAGCTTCACGACCCGTACTTTACCCGCATAGACGAGGTACATATAGGAAGACGTGTCTTCTTCCGAAAGTACGATCTGGTCTTTTTGAAAGCGTCTTTTGATCAGAACTCTGTCGATGCAATCCGTTTCATCCAGGGAAAGATCTGAAAAAAAAGGTATGTTGCTGATGATGCTTTTTCCGACCGCCTGATTCCTGTCAACTTTCCAGACCATGGCCCCCTCCGGCAAAATGCTGAAACCTTTACACTTCCTGGAACACATTGCGTCAAAATATACCAGCCGGTCAAGTTGCTTTTTATGACCCGAATGCCTTCCAATCGCATTTTACAACGGCTTTTGCCGACATTCGGCCGTGCGTACACAATGAATCCGTCGAAATGTGATCTCGGTCACTATTTTTGCATAAATCATTCCATGAAACATCGTGGCTGCCATGGCCTGCTTGTCCATCGATCCGACGCCGGGGCGGAATTTTGCTTCTGCTCATTGAGTCTGGTAAAAATATCCTGTATGATTCAACGGGGAGGCCAGAGGCCAGAGGCCAGACGAATACAAAAGACTTTTTCTGTCCGCTGTCCACTATATAGATATGTTCCAGACCATTCTCTCAATATTCGCCATAGCGTTTGCAGTTGCCTATATCGTGTCCGTTTTCGCGAGAATCGACAGGATCCTGCCGTCCCTTCTCCTTGCGCTGGCAATGGCTGATCTCGCTTTGCTCGAATTCTTCGATCTCCAGGCATTGCTCAATCCGTACAGCTTCATGTTCTGGAAAGAATGCGCCCTGCTGGCAGAAGGTTTTTTCCCGTTTTTCTGGCTGTGCGGAATAACCGCCTATTCTCACCGCGGATTGCGGAGCGGAGTCTCCCGGCTGCAGAAGATGTTTGTTGCGTTGTCCCTTTTCATGCCGGCCGCGGCGCTTACCGGATTGCGCAAGCCGTTCTTTTATTCCCCCGATTTCGAATCCGAGCGGATGCTGTTCCTGAACGGCGCTTCCTTTGTCTTTTATGTGGCCATGCTGGTTTTCCTGGTCATTGTCCTGGTGAACCTGGAGTCTACCCTGAGGAACGCGTCGCGCGAAGTCCGCTGGCGGATAAAGTTCGAGGTTTTGGGGGCCGCGGCCCTCCTGGGAGTGATGATCTTCTATTACAGTCAAGGCCTGCTTTACCGAAGCATCAACATGAACCTCGTTCCGGTCAGGTCGGTGGTTTTCATCGCCGCGGCCGGGATGATGGCATTTTCCCGTATCTGGAGGAAGAGCGGTTCCTGGCTCTACATCTCCCAGCAGATGGCGTTCCGGTCTCTGGTGCTCCTCATTGTCGGAGTCTATCTGGTAGGAGTGGGCCTGATCGGGGAGGGAATGCGGTATTTCGGCGATTCCTTCCAGCGCAACCTGGTGACAGCTCTCGCCATCCTCGCCGGGGTCGGCCTCCTGCTCGTGCTCATGTCCGAAACGGTAAAACGGAAATTGAGAGTCTACCTGCACAAGAACTTCTACCGCCAGAAATACGACTACCGTACCCAATGGCTCCAGTTCACCGACGGGCTGGCGGCAGCCGGCTCACGGGACGATCTCCTGCGGGCCGTCATCAGCGGTTTCTGCGAAATCTTCGGCATGGGATGCGGGGCATTGTTCCTGAGCGACGGAGACCGGGCCTCGTACCGGAACGTCGCGGTCCTGCAGATGGATTTCTCGCCTCTTTCGTTCTCGTGCGACGATGAACTGCTGCGACTGATAAGAGAGCGCAAATGGGTCATTCACATTTCCGAGGACATGCCCACGGTTACTGGGCCGCAAGGCGACTACCTCCAGAGTTTTTCCATCGTTTTCGCGATTCCGCTGTTCCATGATGACCGCCTGGAAGGGTTTATCCTTCTCGGCAGACCTCTGAACAGGGACGAAGCCTATTATTATGAAGATTACGATCTGATGAAGACACTCGCCAGGCAGGCATCTTCGGCGATTCTCAACCTGCGCCTGACGGACGAACTCTTCCGGGCCAGGGAGATGGAAGCTGTCGGCAGGATCTCGGCATTCGTGCTCCATGACCTGAAAAACCTGGTATCCGCACTGGCAATGGTCGTCGAAAACGCTCGGGTGCATATCGACGACCCGGAATTCCGCGAAGACATGTACCAGTCGCTTGAAGGCACGGTGGACAGGATGAAGGGGTTGATCGCGAAACTGAAGAAGTTGAACGAGAAGCCTTCCCTCAAGCTGCAGTGCGCCGACCTCCTCGAAGTGGCTACCGCTATGGTTTCCATGGTGAATGCCGAAGGTATCGAGATCTCCGGCGAACCTGCCTGCGCTGAAATTGACGTTGAGGAAATGCGCAAGCTGCTGTTGAACCTGATGCTGAACGCTGTGGAGGCTTCCCCCGGAAAATCCGGGGTGTCGGTAAACGTGGGAACGGATTCGACGGCCTATGTCCGCGTCAGCGACCAGGGCTGTGGCATGACACCGGAATTCATGCGGAATGACCTTTTCAAGCCGTTCCGTACTACAAAGTCTAAAGGACTGGGTATCGGTCTTTACCAGTGCAGGCAGATAGCCGAGGCACATGGCGGGAGCATAGAAGTGGCCAGTGAACCCGGGAAGGGGTCGGTTTTTACGGTAAGGGTGCCGAAAAGTCGCGAATAGCTGATCCGTCAGGAGCAAGAATGGAAAAAATTCTCGTTGTAGATGACACTGAAGAAATCCGCAAGCAGCTCAAATGGGGACTCACGAAGGATTACGAGGTCGTTACCGCGGAGGACGCAACGGGGGCACTGGCTGCTTTTCGCAGGCACCGGCCAAAGGTCGTAACGCTGGATCTGGGGCTCCCGCCTGACCCCGCGGGCACGCAAGAAGGGTTCCGATGCCTGGAGGAAATGCTTCGCGCTGATCCGGATGTCAAGGTGATCGTATTGACTGGCAACGACGATCGGGCCAGTGCACTCAGGGCGGTACAGACCGGGGCCTGCGATTTCTACCAGAAACCCATAGATATCAACGAGCTGAAGATTGTCGTCAAGAGATCGTTTCACATTCGCTCGATAGAGGACGACAACCGGCGCATGCAGGTCGCCCTGGAGCAGAAGTCTACCCAGTTCGGCGGCATGATCGGGCAGTGCCCCAAGATGGAGGAGGTTTTTTCCACGATCAGGAAGGTGGCGTCAGCGGATGTGCCGGTTTTCGTTACCGGAGAGAGCGGAACCGGGAAGGAACTGGTGGCGCGGGCGATCCATGCGCTCAGCATGCGAAACGACCGGTCTTTCGTTCCCATAAACTGCGGTGCAATACCCGAGAACCTGCTCGAGTCGGAACTGTTCGGTTATGAGAAAGGCGCCTTCACCGGCGCCCACGCCAGAAAACAGGGCAAGGTCGAATTTGCCCACCAGGGGACCCTGTTCCTCGACGAGATCGGCGAGCTTCCCGCGAATCTCCAGGTGAAGTTGCTCCGTTTCCTGCAGGAGAAGGTGATCCAGAGGGTGGGGGGCAGGGACGATATCCCGGTGGATGCGCGGGTGGTTTCAGCCACGAATGCCGACATTGCCAAGGCAATACACGAGGGCGCTTTTCGCGAAGACCTCTACTACCGGACTTCGGTGATAGCGATTCATCTCCCGCCGCTGCGGGAGCGCGGCAGCGATATCATGCTGCTGGCCAACCTGTTCCTGAAGAGATTCTGCGACGGTTCGAACAGGAAGGTGCGGGGCTTCAGCAGCGACGCGGAGAAACGGCTTGTGTCCCATGACTGGCCGGGGAACGTGCGGGAGCTCGAAAACAGGATCCAGAGAGCGGTCATCATGACGGATTCCCCGCTGCTCGAGCCAAAGGACCTGGGGTTTCTTGACACTGCTTCAGCGGGCTCGGTCCCGCACGACGATGAGAAAATGACCCTGAAGGAGGCCCGGGAAAGGGTAGAGCGTGACCTGATTTCCCTTGCCATCAAGGAACAGAATGGCAACATCGCGAAGGCCGCCGATTCATTGGGGGTGAGCAGGCCGACTCTGTACGATCTCATGAAGAAGCACGGATTGAATGCGTGAGAGAAGCGCTATGCCTTCAGTGCCTTTTCCAGCGCACTCACTACCGCCGGGTCGTACCATGTTCCCGAGTTCTTTCTGATTTCGGCCAGAGCAAGTTCCCCCGGCAATTCGTCCCGGTGCGGTCGTTTCGACACCATGGAACAAAAGCCGTCCACCACTGACAGGACCCTCGAAATGATCGGTATATCGTTGCCGGCAAGACCGTCGGGATAGCCGCTGCCGTCGTATTTTTCATGGTGGTGGAGGATCGCATTCCTGACCGCGGGGGAATCCTCGAAGCCGTTCAGCAGTTCTATGGTCGTGAACGGATGGACCCGCAACGATGCGAATTCCGACGGGGCAAGCTCTTTCCTGTTGAATACCGCGTCATCCGTCAGCATGAGTCCCAGGTCGTAAACGGACGCAGCATAGACCGCGAGGTGCCTCTCTTCCTCGCCTGTGCCGAGCATGGCCATGATTTTTCCGATCAAATCCCTGAACCGGCCGGTTTTCTTGTGGTATCTCCTGCCTGCCTGAAGCAGCTTGTCGAAAGATGACGTGAATTCGCGGTATCCTTCCTCCCAGTTGTCATCGCTGTTCAGTCGTTCCAGAAGCCTGGAAACCCGGGCGCCGAGAACGTCAGCCACGGAAAGATCCTGCGTGGTGAACGGTTCCGCGGTCTTCTTATTGTTGAGATTCAGTACGCCGATTACCTTGCCGCCTGTTTTCAGGGGCACCGACAACAATGATTTCGTATTGTACTGCGGTATGCTGAGCCGGGAGAAACGCGAATCCTTTTCGATGTCCTCAATCAGCAGCGGCTTCCCTTCCAGGGCCACCCAGCCGCTGATCTGGTCTCCCGGCTTGATGCGGGTCCGCTTGACGATATCCTCAGGCAGTCCCATCGCGCTCTGGATCCTGAGTTCGCCGGTTATCCCGTCGCTCAGCATGATCGAACAGGTGTCGATGCCGAGAAGTTCGGCAATGAACTCAAGAAAAAGATCAACGCTTTTTCCTACCGCAGCGTCTATTTTCTGCCGCCTGATCTTGGGGATGCCGAGAGTGAGGGTAAATGCCTTGATCCCTTCCTGAAGGGACAGTTCCCAGCCATGTGCGTCTGCTACCTTCCGCGCCAGGTACATCTTCAGCTTGTCGTCCCGTCCCTCCTCCCTGAACGGGTAGTCCGGCTGGGAGAAAACCGTGCGGATGCTGTCGGTGAGCGGAGCGTCCGCATGCAGGGTAAGCCTGATATGCTCGTTATCAGCGATGGATATCCTGAAGTTCGCACCCCTGCCGAGAGAGGCTGACAATCCTTCGATCAGGTTCAGCAGCATCTGGGCCACTTTTATCTTGTCGCATACCACGTCCGGCATATCTTTTGTCGTGTCGATGATGATCGTCTGCCCCTGCCGTTCGAGCCTCTTGCTGAGCGACCGCGAAGAGGAAACCTCGGCAAGGATGTCCTCCAGGCTGACCACGGCCTTTTTGATGCTCCGCATTTCGTCTTCGAACGCCAGGAAATCTAGTTGGTTCTCGACTATCGAGGCGAGGTTGTCCGTTTCCCGGGCGATGATGGAATAGAACTCTTTCTGCTCCGCCCTGCTGAGTTTTTCCGATTGTTCCAGGATATAAACGGAACCCTTGACGGAATTGAGAGGGGTGCGCAGTTCGTGTGATATTCTGGTCAGGAACTCGGTTTTGACCAGGTCCGTTTCCATGAGTTTCCGGTTCAGGTCTTCCAGTTCAGCCGCATTTCCCTTAAGTTTCGCGATGAGCATGGCATTCTCAAGAGCGATTGCAGTATGATGCGTAATGATCTGCAAGAGGCTGAAATCGTCCCCGGAAAACGGGGTAGAATCCTTTTTGTCGCTCGCGTTGAGGATTCCCAGCAGCCGCTTCTTCCCCGCGACGGGGCAGGAAACGAATGACTTTGTCCTGTAATCCCCTACCCTGACTTTGTTGAAACGTTCATCGGCATCGATATCTTCCGTCAGTACTGGTTCCAGCAGCCTGAGCACGGTGCCGGCGACTCCTTCGCCGGCCTTTGCCCGGTAGCTCCTGGCAATGTCGAGGTCGATGCCTCTGGAAGCCAGTATGCAGAGTTCCCTTCGATCGTTGAAGAGCATAAGGGATGTCTTGCCGGCTCCGGTGCGGGCCACCACGATGTCGAGGATCATATTGCCGATCGCTGTCAGGTTGTCAGTTACCAGAATTACTTCTGACAGGTCTTTGATCAGGGAATACCTTTCCTCGCAACTGTCCGAAGATGCCTGGTAATTTTCTAAGGCTTGCATTGGTTTGCTGTCCTCCGCTCATTGAAAGGGGGCACGCCGGCATTCACTGGATAATGGACGCAAATATGATGCCGATTGAAAACCGGCACAGTCACCCGGCAGATTCCGTGTATTGTCGAAGATTTCAGGGTGGGTGTGCGTGAAGCGGCAGCGGCGTGTCGGAAAATTTTACATCGGACGTGGGTGATTGACCGGAAAGACAATCATCGTTGTTTGTCTGTTCTCATTGAACCTGGTAAGGGAATCCGGTATAACATCCTTCAGAGACCAGAGGAAAGGGACCTGTGGCTGCTGGGTGGAGGGGAGAGAATGAAAAGCAAAGTCTTTAGCCGCGTAGCTCCGTTTGCGTTGTTCATGGCTTTCGTCGGCCTCGAAGAAGGCCTCCGTTTCCTTGCCGGAAAGGGGGTTGTCGTCCTTTCGCCGCAGCAGCTGCAGGCCATCTACCCTCTCAAAGCTCTCTCGGTCGCTTTTCTTCTGTTTCTGTTTCGCGCGAGCTATGATGAAATCGGTTTGCCTGATTTGTTCAGGCCGTGGATACTGGTGTCTTCCCTGGTGGCAGGTTTGGGGGTGTACGCATTCTGGATACGGCTGGATCTTCCCTGGGCTACGGTCGGAACTCGTGCCGGTTTCGACCCGGGCATTTATGCGATCGGTGCGGTGAAGGTGATCATGGTTGCCTTCAGGCTTTTCGGCGCCGTGCTTGTGGTGCCGGTCATGGAAGAGCTGTTCTGGCGGTCATTTCTCATACGCTATATCATTTCCCCCGATTTCAGCAAAATTCCCGTCGGAAGGTTCACATGGGCCTCCTTCGTCCTGAGTTCGGTCCTGTTCGGCTTCGAGCACAACCTTGTCGTGGCCGGCATTCTTGCGGGCATGGTTTACAATCTCCTGCTCTACAAGACCAGGAGCCTTTCCGCCTGCATCATCGCCCACGGGGTCACCAATCTCGCTCTCGGCATATACGTCCTCAATACCGGCAGGTGGTATTTCTGGTAGTACGCGAGGATTGAAATATTTTCAGGAACGGTGCGGATTTTCCGTCGGAACTCTTTACATAGTGCACCATGTTCTGTGGCATTGCGGAGAAAAGTTAAATGATTACGCGGTATTTCGACTGTGGCATGCATGTTGCTTTGTTTATATCGAAACGTTATAAATATGGATTAGGGGAGGTGCACTATGAAACTCGGGAAATTTTCAGCCGCCATCTGTGGCATGTGTATGCTGTTGGGAATGGCTGCCGGCCAGGCAAAAGCCGACACGTGGTATCTCAATGAGTCCAATGTGGATTTGGGCCTTAGCGGGGATTTTGCGTCGGTTGATTTCACCGTTGTCGGCACTACGGCGACATTTACGATTGATGCCAACGAGGCCCTCCTGGGTACCGGCGCCAACTTCGGCATCGACAAGTTCTTCTTCAACACCACGCTGGCTTCAATCACGGCAGGCGCTTTTGTTCCCCAGGCAGGATGGTCGGTCAATTTTTACCAGCAGGCTTCCGAGTTCGGAGTTTTCGAGCTGGAGTACAAGGGAACCGGCGAGTCGAGAATAGACCCCTTGGTCTTCACGATCACCGACCCCAGCATCACTTCCGCGCTTGACTTCTATGAAGCCAACAGTGAAGGACATCACTTTGCCGCCCACATTGCGGGCTTTCCGTCGGCAAATGGTCAGACAAGCGCTTTCTTCACGGACGGTGGCGCTCCTGTCCCCGAACCCGGCACCATTCTCCTCCTGGGAGCCGGTCTTGTCGGTCTCGGCCTGTACGGCCGCAGGAAAATGAATTCCTGATAACCTGACACTTGATTGACGGTTCGAAATCTTCCGGGAAGGCGGCGCACAAGCGCCGCCTTTTTTACTTGAAGGGTTGTTGTCGGAAAATATTACAGAGGTACGAAAAGGGAAGTGGCGGAAGTGTGGAGACCGCGTTTCGGTTCGCGGGAGCCGGGAACTTCCGAACCTGTAATCACGGCTCGCGGGGCGGATTTTTCTTCCGCGCCTTGGGGTGGGCCTTGTCGTAGACCTCCATCAGCCGGTCGATGCTCACGTGGGTGTATTTCTGGGTTGTGGACAGGGATGCGTGGCCCAGGAGTTCCTGGATGGCGCGGAGGTCGGCGCCTCCTTCCAGCAGGTGGGTTGCGAAGGTATGGCGCACGGTGTGGGGCGACACTTTCTTCATGGTTGACAGCAGGATGATGTACCGGTCGATGATCCGCCCTACGCTCCGGCTGGTCAGCCTTCCGCCCCGGGCATTGAGCATGAGCGGGGCTTCAGGCGGGGGGGTGCCCCGCATGTCCAGGTAATCGGACAATGCTTCGCGGGCTTTGCCGCCGACGGGGACTATCCGCTCCTTCCCGCCCTTGCCCAGAACCCTGACCAGCCCCTCTTCAAGGTCTAATTCCCCGATGGTGAGCGACGTCAGTTCGCTTACCCGGAGTCCGCTGGAGTAGAGCGTCTCGAGAATGGCGCGGTCGCGCAGCGCCGTGAGTTCCCGGCCCTTGGGGGCGGTAACCAGGCTGGTGATCTCGTCGATGTTGAGATGAAAGGGGACTTTCTTTTCCTTTTTGGGTGCGCTGACCAGGCCGGCAGGGTTTTTCTTCACGTCACCCTCCCGCACCAGGTACTTGAAAAAGGTGCGGATGGCCGCAAGCTTGCGCCCTACCGTGCTTTTCGTGCATTCCTTGTGCAGCGACGCCAGATACCGGCGGACGAGCAGATGCGAGACCGCGGCGGCTCCTGCCGTATTTCCCCGTTCCTTTCGCACAAAACTGTGAAACAGCTCCAGGTCGGTGCGGTATGCCTTCAGCGTATGGGCGGAAACGTTGCGCTCCGTTTCCAGGTAACGGCAGAATTGATCAATTTCCCTGTTCATCGGTTTAACCTGAACTTTCGCAGATATGCCTAGTACGCAGAGAAATTCAAAGTCCCACTCGGATATCAAGGATTCTCTCCGCGGCTTAGCGAGATATATAGATTTTACTCCTTCTTCACATTGACCTTCCATGACGCGCTTTCCGCGCGGAGCGACGGCATATACATGGGCCATACCGAAGCAGGCAGGGCAAGGACGCTTCCCTCAATCTCCGGATGTATCACATAGCGGAATTCATGGCGGCCGGCAGGGAGGAGGTCGATGAAGAAGGCCATTTTTTCATCGTGCCGTTCCCTGTGGGCATACCAGTCCCAGAAGTCGCTGTAAAGGCCGAAGCGGGGATCGTCCCTGGTTTCGCGCACTTCGAAGCCGGCCGGCAGCCGGTCTTCGATTACGGCGAAATTCAGGTCCTGCCGGTTGTCCACCGTGAGCCGGACTTCGACCTCGTCTCCCGGTGCAAGGGAATCGCCGGGCTGAAGCGGGTGATACTCCAGGCGCCAGTTGTCTCCCTCGTGACGCGCCTTCAACCGGTAGAACTTCCGCTCCACGGTGAGTCCGGGCGCCCCGGCTGCGGATTCAGGCGGCAGATAATGCTCCAGCAGGGCGGACAGGTAGAGGGAGCCCTCATTCCCTTCGCGTGCCAGGCTGACCCTGTTGTCCCCCCGTTTCAGCTCCCTGGCGGGGATGACCAGCGTGTTTCCGCCGCTGGTGATTTTACCGCTGTCGACGACATAACGCTCCAGCTCACGGCCGTTGAGCGACAGCACTGCCCGGTACGAAGCGTCGAACTCGCCGGTTGCCGCCACGTAGCCGGCCAGGGCCGCGACCACCTCAGCCGTGCCCCTGGTGGTGTTCCACCAGCGGCCGGAGCGCTTACGCACCAGGAATTCGGCAAGTGAAGGCGCAAGGGGGTCGTTGGCGTTGCACGCCAGCTGGCTTTCCAGCAGCATGGCCGTTGTTTCAACCGCCGAGCCTGACCAGCGGCGGGAATACCACCAGGAATCCGCGTCTTCATCCTTCAGGTAGGCCGCGGAACCTTCTCTCACCACCTGTTTTTTTACCTCGTCCAGGAGCCGTCCGGCCCTTTCCGTGCGGTTGGCGTTCAGCAACGCCTGGATGTACTGTATCCGCTGCGAGGGCTGCAGCTGGCGCCAGCCGGCCTCGACCTTTCTTTCTGCCGCGTCGCTGGTGAGGCCGCTGAGCGTAGCGGCCCGGTAAAGTGCGGGCAGGTAATCCACCGCGGACTTTGCCAACTGTCCGGCAAGGTTTTTCATCCCCTTTTCATAGGATTCGGCCCGGACCGGGACCCCTGATTTTTTCGCCAGGGCGAGGCCGTACATGACGTGCGCGGTCAGATAGGGATCGCTTGCATCGTCTTTCCACCAGCCCCAGCCCCCATCCTCATGCTGGAAATCATAGAGTCTCCTGAGCCCCTCGTCCAGAACCCGGCCCAGCTTGTCGTAGACAGCTGGTTCCAGTGACCAGTGGCCGGAACCGAGGAGGGCCTTGACACGAACCGCGGGAAGAAAACGGGACATGGTCTGCTCGACGCAGCCATAGGGGAAATCGATCAGCTCCTTCAGGCTTTCGTTCAGGCTGGCAGCCAGTGTCGGAGCAATGGACAGCTTGAGCGAGGCCCCTTCTGGAAGGGCGTTCCCGGGAAACGCCAGGGTTGTCTCTCCTTCGCCGGAGCGAAGCACGATATTGCCCTGGGACACCCGCTGGATGCCTCTGGTCAGGACCGGCAGCTGCAACTCCATGGCATCGCCCCGGTCGCCGGCCGCGGCCCGCATGGCAAGCTGCGCATCTCCCGGTGCATCGGCCCTGACCAGCATGTCCTGCCGCAGGGTCCCTCCGGCAGCCAGCGTGCCGTCGAAGCGGCTTTCTCCCCGCAACGACAAGCCACGGGTTTCGAAAGCTCCGGTTACTTTCCGCTCAGACTCCGTCATGTTGGTGACGACTCCGGGGATGTTCGCCTCGTCCCCTGCCACCAGAAAACGGGGGGGCTGGAGCCGGGCCATGACATCGAGCCGGGCGATGAACCTGCCGCGGCCTATGCCGAATTCGCTCCGGTCGTCATGCCCGACCACGGTCGCCCGCCAGGTGGTGAGGTTGTCGGGAAGGGTGAATTCGGCTTCCGCCCTGCCGTTGCCGGCCGTTGAGAATACGGGAAGCCAGTATGCCGTATCCTTGAAGACCTTGCGGACCTTGACGCCCTTCAGCCTGTCGTCGGCCATGGCAGCGGCGGCCTTGGGCGCTCCGCCCAGGAAGATCCGGGGAAAGGAGTTGAGCGTGGTTACCAGGTGCTCCCTCGTGCCGCGGAAGAAGCCGTAGATGTCGGGTCGCCGTTCGGGCGCGACCGCGTACAGGGATTCATCCACGACAGCCAGCGAAAGTTCCGCCTCGCGCGGTCGTGCATCGTTGCCCGCTGCTTCCACGGACAAGCGGACCTTGTCGCCGGGGGCATACACTTCGCGGTCCGGCGTCACCTTCAGCTCCAGCCGGTCAGGGCTCATGTCCACCTTCAGGTTCCTGGTCCGGGAATAGAAGCGCCCCTGGCTGATCACCACCGCGGAAACGAACACGTAGGGCGCCTGGTCAGGGGTCACCGGTATCTCTACGACCTCTACCGCGCCCTTGAGCGGCACGACGCGCCTGCTGAGAATCTCCCGACCTTCCACCGTCAGCAGGAGGGATGCTCCCGGCGCCGGGCTCTTGACGATCAGCCGGGCGGTTTCCCCGGGCCGGTAGCTCTTCTTGTCCAGTTCCAGTCCCAGCTCGCGATAGGAGCCGTCCCAGGCGTGACCTTCGCGCCAGACCCAGATCCAGCCCTGTCCGACCGCTTTCAGCCCCCTGTCGTCCAGCGCCGCGGCCGTGACGCGCCAGTAGCCGGGACGGGGGAATGCCTGGCCGAACACGGCCCGTCCGGTTCCGTCGGATACCACCTCCCGCTGGTCGAAGGTTCGGTAGGAAGAAATATGGGTTTTCCGGTCGTAGACCTCCTCTTCCAGGGTCACGGCGAGCTTCGTCCCGACCGGTTTCCCTTCCCAGGTCGCGGCGGTCACGGCGATGTCGACGGGACGCCCGGGCGATGACAGGTAGGACAGCGGCCGGACCGAAAGGTTGATCAGCGAAGGAGTGACCACGAAGCCCGCGGTAGTCGATACTTCTCTGCCGGCCGCATCGGTCACGTCGCATTCGATGCTCCAGGAACGGGCTGATTCGGGTAGCTGGGTCTTGATCCGGATCAGCGCCAGGCCGTTCGAATCCGTCACCGCCTCGCCTTCGCCGAGAAAATCAGCATAACCCCAATCGGCGTAATCTCCGCCGTCCGTATCATCCCGCGCCTGCCCTTCGTCCGGGGAGTGGAAGGGGCGCGAGTAGATCCGGTACTTTATTTTCGCATCGGCAGCCGGCGCGCCGAAATAATAGCGGGCGCGGAGCGTCAGCGGCGCCTCGTCGCCTCCCACGTAAAACCTGGCGGGAACGGATGCGGTCACTTCGAATTCCGGTTTGCGGTATTCCAGGACCTTGAAGGATGTTTCCCAACTATCTCCGCCGGACTCGGCCTTGAGCGAATAGGCGCCCAAAGCCGGCTGCTCGGGAAGAGGGCATTCGCCGTTGAAGGCGCCGGAGGCGGATACCGGGATCTCCTGTTCCACCAGGGTCTGCCCGCCGGCATCGGTGACCGTCACCCGGACCCGGTCGATTCCGGGCAAGGCGTACCCTTCGCCGATCCGCTTCCTGAGGACTCCCTTGAAATATACCGTCTGCCCCGGACGATAGGCAGGGCGTTCGGTATAGAGATACCCCTTGACGCCGGCCGCACCCGTGCCGTCTTTGCCGCCGCCCAGGTTCAGCAGTGCGAGTTCGCTCCCTTTGTGACCGATTACTCTGAAGCCTCCGTTTCTGCTCCCGATCACGAGGAGGCCGGAGGAATCGGTGGCGCCGACTGGAGAGGCCGCGGCAGCGGCGCCTGCTGCGAGGGGCGCCATGATGATTTCGACCCCTTCCCGTGCCCGGCCGTCTTCGATGCCCGCGGCGAACAGCAGCGTGGCATCCGGTGCAGCCTTGGCCACGAGGCCCAGGCCGGTAACGAGGAACGTGGAGCGGGCAACGGCCCCGCCGCCGGAAGCTTCCACCAGGTAGAAGCCGGACGGAAGGGGATCCAGTTTCGCGGCTCCATCGCGGTAGTGGGTCCACTTTCTATCCTTGAGCTGAATGTCGATCGTCCTGACCCGGACGAGGGCATTTTCCGGCACGGTTTCCGGTTTGTCGGGATCGATGGCGCCGGCCAGGAGCCGTGAGCTGTCGACGGAGTACACGGTAACCGACGCCTTGTCGACAAAGAGCCCCCGCAGGGACAGCGGAACCGTTTTGCCCGGAGGGATGACCCGTCCCGGCTCATCCAGGGAAAGGGACGGCGGCCTGGTGGTCGCCTTCAATTCGATGGTCGTGCTCTTTCCTTCCGGTATCTCCACTGCGATTTTGGACTCCGCCAGGCGTTCGTCATAGGACTCCAGGGTATAGGAGCCCGGCGGAAGCTTGCGGAACACCACGTTTCCCCGGCTGTCGGTCCGGACATAGCGGTGCGCCAGGTTTCCGCCCAGGGCGATGTCGGCTCTGGACACGGGCCTTCCGCCTGTAGTCAGGCGCGCGGCAAGCGTGCCCCCTTTCCGCACGGTAATGTCTCCAACATCTTTCCTCTGGCCCGGCGAAAGAGTGGTGTTCAGCTTCTTTTCGGCGACCCAGGAGGGATGGTCGACGGTGAGGTCGTACCACCCCTGGTCGAGCGCCGGTATTTCGAAGCGTCCCCTGGCATCCGAAAAGGCGCTTCCCCGTTTGCCCACGGTAACGCGGACGTCGGCCAGCGGGGTGCCGGCCGCATCGACGATGCGTCCCGCCATGCGGGCTTCGCGGTTCAGGGGGATCGGCAGTTCGGCCGGTTTTCCCGGAGCCATTTCCACGGTTTCTTCCCGGGTGCCGAAACCTTCCTTCACGACCGTGCAGGAATAAGTCCCCACCGGGAGGGCTGCGCGGAAATGCCCTGCGGCATTGCTTCTGGTCCGGAACTTGACCGGCGGTTTCGGGGGGTATATGCGGCGGCATTGGATGGCCGCCCCCGCCACGGGACGGGAGGTTTCGGCCGAAAGGACGGTCCCCGTCACCGAACCCTGCTTTTCCGCCGCGGCAGCGGAATGGTGCGGGAGAATCCCCGATGCGAGGAAAATGAGAAGACCGACATAGATGTGTTTCACGGCTGGCCCTCCTGTCGTGGTAGGTCAATACACTATTCCGCTCCGGCCCCAAAGAGATATTCCGGATGGAAACTATTGAGCGGTTGTTATTCCCCAGGCATCAAAGGCGAAAATGCGGACGTTTCCGCCGTCTTTTTCTCCCAGACGCCGCAGCGCTTCGCGGAAGGCCCAGGAGGACGTTTTCGCCTCACCCGGGACGATAGCAACGCCGGTCCGGTCGTTTTCCACGAACAGCCCCTGGCGGTTCGGGTTCACCGCATCATGTGCAACGACCGGCCTGGGCTCGTCCGGGAAGGTTATCAGGACCCTGGCGGCCAAAGCGGTCCTCCGGTCGATGCGCCGTGCCCGCGTGTCCAGGTGCAGGGCCTGGCGGACGTTTGCCCCGATTTCCCTTCCCAGGTCGGGTGTGCGGGGGTGGAAGCCGCCGGCGCAAGCGATCACCCGGTTGCCGCTGAAAAACGTCACGAAGCATGCCTGGTGCAGTTTCGTCGCCCAGGGTGGCGGTTCCGCCTCCGGCCCGAGGCCGAGACGGGCGAGGAATTCCGCCCGGGCAAAGAAAAGCAGCTCTTCCTGCCATCGCCGGTCGGTTTTCAGAAGCGAAAGCGAAGGCTTGACGGCCGCCGGGGCCCGAATGCCGGCTCCGGCATGACAAGGCACGGCGGGTTGTGCCGGGCAGGCAGCGGCCATGTTGCAAAACAACGCGCAGGCGGCTGCAATAATACTCACATAATAAGAAAATGTCCATGTCGCATGAAAGGGCGGCGTGCCTGGTCGTATCTTCATCGCAGGATCCTGGTGGTCGCGGGGTAGGTGTCCCGGGAAAGGGTTTCCTTCCGGTCAGCCCCCCCTTCGGTGACGATGCGGCGGGTGACGACCGAAAAACCGCGGTTGCCGGGACAGGAAGCGCCTTGCGGCAGCGGCGCCGGTCCGGTGAGTACGGTTTCGGGCTCCAGGGGGATAATGTCGGAAGTGATGAGAACCCGGAACGGCTTGTTCACCACGGACCAGAACCCGGCCGTCAGCCGGCCCTCCGCAACCCTTATCCGCAACAGGAGCGGGAAGCGGTGGGGATTGCGCAGCTTCAGGTCCTTGCGCCAGGTGGTGATGGTGGCGTCCCTCCCGGGCGGAACATATTCCACGGCGCGGGAATGGGGATGGCGTTCGATGACTTCCATCCCGGCTTCCAGGGCGGCATTGTAGATGGAGGTCGCCAGCTGGCAGATCCCGCCGCCGGCAATGTCGCTGAGATCTCCGCGCGCGCCGATTACGGGCGCCGGGGTGTAGCCTTTCGCGGTATCCCTGGCGCCCACGCGGTCGTTGAAGCTGAACCGTGCTCCGGGCGCGATCAGGACGCCGTCCAGGTCAAGGGCGGCGCGCGCCGCATTGCCGCGCTGCCCGGCCGTGCGGCCGTTCATTGCGGTGGAGAAGCCTCCCCACAGATGGGGGAAGGACGGAGCCTCTGCCGCTGCAGCCTTCCCCGCGGGGAGGATAACGGAGACAGCCGCCAGGAACACAATGGTCTTGCAATACTGCATGGTTTGTCTGTATCCTTTAAACAACGCAGTCATCCGTAGCGTCCCGTGGCCTTCGTCCGTATGCCCCGGTGTACGCCATGCCCGGATATCATCCCGTTCCCGGAGTTTCCATGTCCATCTATCTCGACAATGCCGCGACTTCATACCCCAAGCCCGAATCGGTCTACCAGGCGGTCGATTTCGCCTTGAGGCACGTGGGCGGCAGCCCCGGCCGGGGCGGCTACAAGCGCGGGCTGGACGCGGTGCGCATGGTTTTCGAAGCCAGGGAAGCCGTGGCGGAACTGTTCGCCGTCCGCGATTCTTCGCGCGTCGTGTTCACCGGCAGCGCGACGGAAGCCCTCAACCTGGCCATAAGCGGCCTGCTCATGCCCGGCGACCATGTCGTCACCACCAAGGCGGAGCACAATTCGGTAGCCCGGCCGCTGCACCGCGCCGAGAGCAGGGGGGTGGAAGTCACCCGCGTGGACTGCGATCGGAGCGGACTGCTCGAACCCGGTGAACTGGCGCGTTCCATCCGCGGCAACACCCGGCTCATCGCCCTTACCCACTGCTCCAACGTGACCGGCGCCATCCAGCCGATCGGGGAGATCGGGGAGCTGGCGCGAAAAGCCGGCATCCCTTTTCTGGTCGATGCCGCCCAGAGCGCGGGAGTCATCCCCATCAACGTGGAGGAACAAGGCGTGACGCTCCTGGCCGCGCCGGGCCACAAGGGGCTCCTCGGTCCGCAGGGCACCGGCTTCCTCTACATCGCCGACGGCATCGACCCGGCGCCGCTGATGGTCGGCGGGACCGGCTCCCATTCGACGGATGAGCGACAGCCGGCGGAGATGCCTGCCCGCTACGAGAGCGGCACGCAGAACGTTCCCGGCATCGCCGGGCTCAAGGCGGGACTGGAATTCATCCGCGAAACCGGGATTGATAACATCCGCAACCGGGAATCCCGATTAGTCGGCAGCCTGCTTGACGGCCTGGCGCGGATTCCGGGGATTGCCCTCTACGGGCCACCCCGTGAGCTGGAGCGTGGAGGGATTGTATCCTTCACGCTCAAGGGGGTCGATCCTTCCGCCATCGGCTTCGTCCTTGACCGGGACCACGATATTGCCGTCAGGGTCGGGCTGCACTGCGCGCCGGGTGCCCACCGCTGCATCGGCACCTTTCCCGAGGGAACGGTCCGCGTAAGCCCCGGGTATTTTTCAACGCAGGATGATATCGAAGCCCTCGTCGCCGCGGTTGACGAAATCGCACGCCGGGGAGTATGATCCGCGCAAAGCGCCGGGGAACCTTTCCGCCAGTATATAGTAAAAATGGCGAGGACAAAACAAAGGAGACGGCTGAAAATCCGCAACCCCGTGAAATTCCCGGCGTGCGGGCGTTCGCGAAAGTCCGGGGCCGGGCCGGAAGGTATCCGGGAGGTGGTGCGGGAGACTACTTGGGCCGGGCCTTGATCCTGGGTTTTCCCCCTTCGATCTGGACGCGGAAGTCGATCCGGTCAGGCGCGTACTTGTCGGCCAGACCGGCGCGGAACTTGTCGAGGGAGGCGGTGATCGTCTCCCTGGTGATGCCGGCGACCGGCAGGTTGCAGGTGCGGCAGGCATCCACGTATTGGCGGAATATCTCGTCTTCTGCCGAAACGGCCGGCGCGTCTTCAGCGGGAGCGGGTTTTCGGACATGCATCTCCATCTTGAAGCGATCCCGCGAATACCTCCCTTCCTCGATCATGCGGTTGGTCCGGTTCCAGTGCTGCCGATAGCTGGCAAGGCGTGATTTCAGGGTGTTGTACCTGAACTGGAGCATCGTGTTGGAGATGGCCGATGCGGTGTGCTTCCGGGCCAGCCGTTCCACTTCCTCCCGCAGGCGAATGGGCTCGCGTTTTTCCATGCCGAGGAAATACTGCTCATACTTGATGGTGAGTTCCTTCAGGCTTTTCTCGAACTGTTCGATGTCGTCGGGTATTCCCACATGCTTCTCCGTTCATGATGATCAGGCCACTCCCCTCTCCCTATCGGCTGCTCCACGGAGAGACTTTAGGGAGAATGAAATGGATTCTAATATTCGGCGGGTTTCCTGTAAAGGGGAAAATCGCGGCATTCAGTCTGGTTAATTCGCTTGACTTGAAGGGACCGGTTGTTTAGAGTTAATCGTCTTCAAAACCAGGCAGTTACCCGGGAGGTTACATTCGATGGATTCCGTCGCAGCGATAATTCTGGCCGCGGGAAAGGGCACCAGGATGAAGTCCGGACTCGTCAAGGTCATGCATCAACTTGCCGGGGCTCCGCTCATAACCTATCCGGTCGGAGCAGCACGGCAGGCAGGCGCTTCCCGGATCGTCATAGTGGTCGGCCATCAGGCGGAAACGGTGCAGTCTCTTTTCTCCGGGCAGGAGGAGATAGCGTTCGCCGTCCAGGCGGAACAGAACGGCACCGGACACGCCGTGGCCTGCGCCGCTCCCCTGCTGAGGGATTTCCGTGGGAAAGTGCTGATCCTGTGCGGCGATGTGCCGCTCATCTCCGATCAGACGCTCGACAGCATGGTGAAGCGGCATGCGCTTCACGGCGCGACGGTTACGGTGCTTACCACCGAGGTTGCCAACCCCCACGGCTATGGCCGGATACTCAAGAACGAAGCCGGTCACGTGACCGGGATCGTGGAGGAGAGGGACGCAACCGACGGGCAGCGGGCCATTCGCGAAATCAACTCGGGAATCTACTGCGTCGAAGCGGAATTCCTGTTCGATGCCGTGGCCGGGCTCTCCAGTGACAATGCCCAGGGCGAGTATTACCTCACCGACATCATCCGCCTGGCAGCGGACCGGGGATTGACCTGCATTTCCCATCCTGCCGGAGATGCTCGGGAAGTTATGGGGATCAATGACCGCGTGCAACTGGCCGAAGCCGAGGCGGAGCTCAGAAAAAGGTTCAATGAGACCCTCATGCGCGGAGGCGTCACCCTGCGTGACCCGAAAACCGCATACCTCGACCCGGGAACGGTGATCGGCCGCGACACGATCGTTTACCCCAACGTGCATGTCTCCGGGGGGAGCGTGATCGGCGAGGGGTGCGTCATCGAGCCGTCCGTGGTGATCCGCGGATGCCGGATCGGCGACGGCGTCACCGTCAAGGCGGGATCCGTCCTGGAGGGTTCCGTGGTGCACGATTCGGTAGCCATCGGCCCCATGGCCCACCTCCGCCCGGGCACGGAACTGCTGGAAGAGGTCAAGATCGGCAATTTCGTGGAAACGAAGAAGATCGTCATGGGCAAGGGTTCCAAGGCCTCCCATCTCACCTACCTGGGGGACGCGAGCATCGGCAGCGGCGTCAACATCGGCTGCGGCACCATCACCTGCAACTATGACGGCGTGTCCAAGCACCGGACCGTCATCGGGGACAATGTGTTCGTGGGCAGCGATGTCCAGTTCGTCGCTCCGGTGACGGTGGGCAGCAATTCGCTCATAGCCGCCGGCAGCACCGTGACCCGCGATGTACCCCCCGACACCCTGGCCATTGCCCGTTCCCAGCAGGTGAACAAGGAGGGGTGGGTGAAAGAGCGGGCACAGGGCACGAGGCGCAAGGCTCAAGATTGATAAGCAGGATGAACGGAGTGAATTCATGTGTGGAATAGTCGCTTACCTTGGGGGGCAGGAAGCCACCCCGATCATACTTGACGGTCTGAAAAAGCTGGAATACCGGGGATACGACTCCGCGGGCATCTGCACCCTGCAGGGCTGCACGTGCGCGATCCGCCGGAGCGAGGGCAAGCTGGCGAACCTGGAGAGGCTCCTGGGGGCCGAACCGCTATCCGGCACCATCGGCATCGGCCACACCCGCTGGGCCACCCACGGCAGACCCTCGGAGACCAACGCCCATCCCCACAAGGCCGGGCATTTCGTCGTGGTCCACAACGGCATCATCGAAAACTACCTGAGCCTGAAGGAGTCGCTGAAAGCATCCGGGCATGTCTTCAAAAGCGAAACCGACACCGAGGTCATATCGCACCTCATCGACGAGAAATACCGGACCGTCCCCGATTTCGAGAAGGCCGTCAGGCTGGCCCTGGCGGAACTGCGGGGCGCCTATGCGGTGTGCATTCTGTGCGAGAAGGAGCCGGACGTTCTGATCGCGGCCAAGTACGGCTCACCCATGGTTGTCGGCCTCAACCCGGAGGAATTCTTCGTCGCGTCCGACATACCGGCCATTCTCTCCCATACCCGGGAGATGGTCTTCATGGAAGATGGGGAGATGGCAGTTTTCCGCAACGGGAAAGCGGCCTTTACCACGGTTGCCGGCGAAGCCCTGGAGAAAAAGTCGCGCCACATCGACTGGTCCCCCCTGATGGCGGAAAAGGGCGGATACAAGCACTTCATGCTCAAGGAGATCTTCGAGCAGCCCAGGGCCGTGCGCGACACGGTTGCCGGCCGGCTGATCGAGTCGGAGGGCGATGTGCTGCTGGAAACAGTGGGGCTCACCGACGACCAGCTCCGTGCCATCGACAGGATTTTCATCGTCGCCTGCGGCACTTCCTGGCACGCGGCCCTGGTGGGCAAGTTCCTCATCGAGGAGCACTGCCGCATCCCGGTCGAGGTGGATATCGCTTCGGAGTTCCGCTACCGGAAACCGATAGTGCACGACAAGACGCTCATCGTTCCCATCTCCCAGTCCGGTGAAACGGCGGACACCCTCGCCGGCCTGAGGGAGGGGAAAGCGCGGGGCGCCCGCATCCTGTCCATCTGCAACGTGGTGGATTCGTCGATCGCCCGGGAATCGGACGGCGTCATCTACACCCATGCCGGCCCGGAGATCGGCGTGGCTTCCACCAAGGCGTTCGTGACCCAGCTGGCGGCGCTCTACCTGCTGACCATCAGGCTCGGACGCGCCGTCGGCACGCTGAACCGGGAACGGGCAACAGAGATGATCGGATCGCTCCTCCGCATCCCGGCCCTGATGGAAGAGACGCTGAAGCTGAACCCGTTGCTGGAGAAGATCGCCCGCACCTACATGCATGCCTCCGATTTCCTCTACCTGGGACGGGGCATCAACTACCCCATCGCCCTGGAGGGCGCGCTGAAGCTGAAGGAGATTTCCTACATCCACGCGGAAGGTTACCCGGCCGGCGAAATGAAACATGGACCCATCGCCCTGATCGACGAGAACATGCCGGTGGTGGTGCTGGCGCCGCGCACGGAGAGCTACGAGAAAGTGGCCTCCAACATGGAGGAGGTCATCGCGCGCGGCGGCCGCGTCATCGCGCTGTGCACCGAAGGAGACCAAGACCTGAAGAACAAAGCCGAGGTCACCATAGAAGTGCCGGAATGCCGCAGCGACCTGGCGCCGGTGCTGCTGTCCATCCCGCTCCAACTCCTCGCCTACCACGTGGCGGTCATGAAGGGAACCGACGTCGATCAGCCGAGAAATCTCGCAAAATCGGTAACGGTCGAATAATAAAGGTCTTTTGGGTAAATGCTGTTGTTTCCTTGAAAAAAAGTTGGCAACTTTGAAAAAAGTTGGAAACCGCTTTCCTTTAAATGAAGTGACAATCCTTAATTTATTCCTGCACTAACTGAAGGCCTTTCGCGTAGAAAGGCCTTTTCCGTTTTCTGGGAAGGACTGCAACGAAATCCCCACTTGCCGTGGTTGTCTTCTTCGTTACCCCAATTTGCGCAGCTCCATTTCTTCGGACACACACTTCACAAAGGTCGGCCCAACGCTCACCCCTCTGCACCTCCGGAAAAACGAACTGAACAACTGTCCGGGTTCAAAAATCCCGAGGGGACGCTCAGGAAAAAGAGTTGCTGTCCGTATATATTCAGAGTTGTCTCTGCTCAGCCAAATGGGTACACTCGAGGGAATTTTCTATGGGCATGTTTGGATGGATGATCGTTGGCTGATCCGGTTTTGGACTACACTTGGGAGGCAGGCATGCATGTTCAATTACTTGTTCTAGGTGGTGTGCTGCTCAATATAATTTGTTTTGGATTGATTGTCAGGTTCTTAGAAATCAAAAAACGTGCTTTGAAAAAAATGAACGATGCCCTGTTAAAAGTATCGGATGACAATAAAGCCCTGGAAGACAAGCTTGAGTTCGAAATGCAATTTATTGATACAGTTTTAAACTGTCTTCCTGGAATATTCTATATGTATGATCACGATGGAAATTTGATCAGATGGAACACCAACTACCAGATGTTGAATGATTGTAATGAGATCGAGATTTCGTTAAAGAAAGTATTCCATAATATTGCTGACGAGAGCTTGGACAAGGCGAAGGAAGTAGCTGATGAAGTGTTCGTAAATAACAATGCTTATGAGGCAGAGCTGCTATTGCTTGATCAGAGCTGCAGAAAAATCCCCTTTAACTGTACTGTCGCACCGTTAAAGTCACACGGGAAAACATTCCTCGTTGGGGTGGGTATTGACATTTCTCAGCGCAAGCAGGCTGAGGAAGAACAATTCCAGTCGGAAGAGAGGCTAAGGCTTGCTGCCGAAGCGACGGAATTGGGGACCTGGTACCTGGACCTGATGACGGGTTCTTTCAGGTGGTCTGAAAGGTGTTATGTCATATTCGGTTTGCAACCCGGGACGCCGATGAATTACGAATTCTTTCTCTCCTGTCTTCACCCTGATGACCGGGAGCGTACTCACGCTGCTGTTATGGCCGCACTGGATCCGGTGAATACACATGAATACGATATTGAATATCGTTCCATATGGCATTCCGACGGATCGGTACACTGGATTTCCGCGAAGGGGAGGGGCTTTTTCGAGGAAGTGGACGGAAAGTTGAAAGCCACCAGGATGAATGGCACGACGCTCGACATCACCCCCCGCGTTCTGGCCGTTGAAGCGTTGCGGGAGAGCGAAAGGAAATACCGCTCGCTCTTCCTGGTGGAACCGGATGCGCTTATACTGATCGACAGGGAATCCCTGAGCATCCTGGAGGCAAATCAATCCGCACTCAATTTGTACGGGTATGACCGTGAGGTTTTCCTGACGCTTGATGTGCTGTCGATATCATCTGATTCCCGCGAAGACCGGTCCATATTTCTTTCATTTAACGACGATCAGAAATCCGCGATTCAAAGCTATCACAAGAGAAAAGACGGTTCCCTGTTCCCCGTGGAAGTATCGGGTTGCGCCTTTGATCTGTGCGGACGGACCGTGATTTATCTTGCCATCCGGGACATAACCGAACGCAAGCTGATGGAAAAAGAACTGGAGGCAGCGCGAAAGGAACTGGAATTCAGGGTGGAGGAGCGGACTTCCGAGCTGACCTCGGTCAATATCCGCTTGCAACAGGAAATCAATGAACACAAGCAGACCGAAGAGGAGTTGCAGGTGTATCAGCAGAAACTGCTCGATCTGTCGGCGGAATTGTCGCTTGCCGAAGAGAAGGAGCGAAGAAGGATCGCGGCTGAGCTGCATGATGACATCGGGCAGACCCTGGCCATGGTGCGCATCAAGACGGAATCGCTGATGATGTCGTCTCTCCATGAAGAATTGGTTCAATCAATCGGGGTGATAAGGGATCTGATCGTCAAATCCATACAGAAAGTTCGTTCCCTCACCTCCCAGCTCAGCCCGCCGCTTTTGTATGAGGTCGGTTTCGGTGCGGCGCTCAGGTGGCTGGGTGACAAGTTTCAGTTGGAAAATGGCCTCCAGGTGGATATTCTCGGTGATCCCGTGAGAAAGGAGCTCGGTGAGGAGGTCGCGGTAACGCTTTTCCAGGTCGTGCGCGAGCTGCTGATGAACATATCCAAACATGCGAAAGCCAACAACGCAACCATAATGATCTGCATGGACAAGAGGAAAATATTGATTAACGTTATGGATGACGGTATCGGTTTCGATGTCGCCCGGGTCGGGAAAAAAGATGAATTCGGCCTGTTCAATATCCGCCAGAAAATGAGACATTTGAGTGGAGAAATAACTTTTGAGTCAAAAATAGGCAAGGGGACGAATGTGTGCCTGATGGCCCCTTTCAAGATCAGGGAAGACGGCGTATAGCACCCCTCTCGCTATCCTGGTAAGGTTCTGTTTGATTGCTGGTTCTATGAGGCCTTGGAAAATGAACACGTTGCGAATCGCACGACCTCGCAACATTTGGGGACACCTCGGAAGGGATGGGCTTGAAATGGAAAACGCAAAAAAATTACGGGTTCTTATTGCTGACGATCACAATATCGTGCGCGAGGGATTGCGCATGATCCTGGAAAGAGAACCTGACATGGATGTCGTCGCGGAAGCGGACAACGGCATTGATGCGCTGAACCTGGCGGTATCGCTCGTTCCCGATCTCATGCTTGTCGATGTGACGATGCCGGGGATGAGCGGAATAGAGACGACCCAGAAAGTCCTCGAAGTATTTCCCGACATGTCTATTCTCGTTCTTTCAATGTGCGAGGAAAAGCAATTTGTCGTCGAAGCCTTGAGTGCCGGTGCCAAGGGATACCTTCTCAAGGACTGCGCGGCAACCGACCTGGTTGTGGCCATCAGGAATGTGGCTTCTGGAGGCGTGTATCTCAGCCAGAAAGTGGCGGGATTGATCGTGCAAGAGTATATCCTCAGGCCGCAGGACCACATCGCGCCGGCGTGCGACATCCTTTCCCCGAGGGAGAAGGAAGTGCTGCAGCTGATTGCCGATGGGAAGAACACGAAAGAAATAGCGTTTTATTTGAACGTGAGCGTGAAGACGATTGAAACCTACCGCCAGAACGTCATGAAGAAACTTGACCTTCACAGCGTTGCGGACCTTGTCAAATACGCGATAAGGGAAGGTATGGTATCGGTTGAATGATTGCAGGGCTTCTCGCTATTCCCTCCCCCGGGATCAGGGAAAGCAGATGCGGGAAACATGAAGTTGGCGGTTATTCCCCGCGCACCCTCGGAAAATTAGAACAGGATTTTGCAGTTCCCCCGAATTGCGGCGACACCATGCAATGGTGTAAATTCATGCACAGTCAATCAAGCTGTTTTCTTAAGCTGTGAAGTCTTTGCCTGAATTTTCACAAAGGGGAACAATCATGCTTAGGATCGAAAGCGTATGCCAAGAGATAAGCAGTTATTCGGAAGCTGAAAAGCGTAGTGTCCTGGAGCTGATTTCCGGCGACATCACTTTGTCCGGGCGAGTGAAGGAAATCCTGAACTTCCTTATTGTCAATGCCCAGTTTTTCGCTTCTCCTTCCTTTCTTTCAGATCTGCCAGGAAACGGGCCTGTTCATAATCCGGCATCTCGAGGAGTTCGTCGATAACCATCTTGACCAACGGGGGGTATCCGACGTCTTTTCGCTGCAACAACTGTGAAAGATCCGCTTCCCTAATCCCGAAAAAATTGCAGTATCGGGAAATGATTTCCGGTCCTGCGCCTCTCTCTCCCCGTTCTATCGCCGAGATATAGTTCGGATTGGTATCCAGTTCCCCTGCCAGCTGCTCTTGCGTCAATTTTCGCGACTTCCGCAATTCACGAAGTTTCTCGCCTAACTGAATATTAATGCCCTGCTTCAGTCCGATCATGGCCCGCCCTCCGTTTGTAGTAACTAATAACGCAAAATACAAGCAAAAAGCCTTGGCTGCAATACGCATATGTGCATGATAATGATGTAATAATATACAATATAATGCATAAGAGGAATGTTTTTATTACACTAAACACAAAAAATGGTTGACAAGGTTAAACTAATGCATTATTGCTTTAGTAAAGCATAAACAAGTGAGCGGTTCGTGGTGTGGAATCTCCAGCTGTCTTGAAAATACAACCCTGAAACTGCCTGCCGGGGTAAAGCCGGCACATTCCCCCGGGGGCGGGATCAAAACGGAGGCTTCTCATGGTGCTCAACGAAAGGTCGGAGAAAGTGTTCAACGGGTATTACTCGCAGGAAATTCACGGGCCATACGAGGTTTACGACCTCGGTGACCTGCCGCTTGAGAGGGGTGGCACGATTCGCAACTGCAAACTGGCTTATGCAACCTTTGGGACCTTGAGCCCGAACAAGGACAACGCGATCCTTATTCCCACCTGGTACTCGGGCACGAACAAGATCATGGAGCAGGTTTATGTCGGCAGGGGGAAGGCCATCGATCCTGACCGATATTTCGTAATCATCGTTAATCAGATCGGGAACGGACTGTCCACCTCACCTCACAGCACCCCCGCGCCGTTCAATCTGGCGAGATTCCCACAGGTCAGTATCGCTGATGATGTATGCGCTCAATATGATCTGGTGAAGGAGCGGTTCGGCATCAATCGCCTTGAACTCGTGACCGGCGGCTCAATGGGCGCCCAGCAGACGTACGAGTGGGCGGTGCGCTTTCCGGAAATGGTCAAAAGGGCCGCCCCCATAGCCGGGACGGCAAAGACGACGGTGTATGACCGCCTGATGGTGGACTGCATGATTGACACGATCGTATCCGATCCTGCATGGAATGGCGGGTGGTACGAGGATGCGCACTCCGTTCATCTCGGGCTCCGGAAACATGCGAGAAACTGGGCGATATCAGGGTTGTGCTCTCGCCTGTTCAGGGACGAGGTATGGCGGAATGTCGGTTTCACGTCTCTCGAGGATTTTCTCGTGGGATTCCTCGAAAACTATTTCCTGCCCATGGATCCCAACAGCCTTTTGAGCCAGTTGTGGAAGCATCAGCGCGCCGATGTCAGCTTGATGGCGGATGGCGACCTGGGTAAAGCGCTTTCCAGGATCAAGGCAAAGATGTTTGTGATGCCCATCAGCACCGACAATATTTTCCCCGTTGCCGATTGCGAGGCTGAGCAGAAACTGGTGTGCAACAGTGAACTGCGGATTATCAAGAGCTCCTGGGGGCATCTGGGATTGTTCGGCATGGAGCAGGAGTACATTACCCAGGTTGATGCGCAGCTCAGGGAACTGCTGGCCATCCAGGTGTGAAAGTCCGGAAAAAGATCTGGCCCATGCAAACATCAGGTTTCCATGTGCGCCGAAAAACACACGAAGAGTTAGCCCATGGTGGGGAACTCAATCTCAGGAGGAAATGACAGATGAAAAGCATTCGAATGAAGTTGTGCACGGCACTGGCCGGCATTGCCCTTGTTTCGGGATATGCCGTCCCATCACACGCAGATTACAAGAGCGACTATTACAACCAGGCGGTTCACGGCCCGTACCAGATGTACACCATTGGCAATTTCGCCCTGGAGGACGGCGGCACCATTCGCGGCTTGCAGCTGGCGTACACGACTCTCGGGAAACTGAACCGGGACAAGAGCAACGCGATCCTCATCTGTACCTGGTATTCCGGAACCACCAAATTCTGGGAGCAGAATTACATCGGCAAGGGGCGTGCCCTTGACCCGGACAGGTATTTCATAATCCTGATCAACCAGATCGGCAACGGTCTGTCGACGTCGCCTCACAACACCCCTGCTCCCGCCGGAATGTCGAAATTCCCCCATGTGCGCATCAGTGACGATGTGCGTGCGCAACACAAGCTCATCACTGAAAAGTTCGGCATCGAGAAGCTGGCCCTTGTTGTCGGCGGCTCGATGGGCGCCGAGCAGACCTGGGAGTGGGCGGTGCGGTATCCGGACATGGTGAGACGCGCTGCGCCGATCGCAGGGACCGCCAAGACAACCCCCCAGTGCGCAGCGTTTTCCCGGACCCTGGACGAGGCACGGCAATCCGACCCCAACTTCAACGGCGGCAATTATAAGACTAACGCAGACGTTGCAACAGGCCTGAGACGTGAGGCGGCATTATGGACCGTTTTCGGCTGGTCGCCCGAATGGCTCAAGCAGGAAAAATGGCGAGCGCTCGGGTTCACATCCATTGAAGATTTCCAGACGAACTTCATGGACGCCTTTTTTCTGCCGATGGATCCCAACGACCTGCAGAACAACGCCTGGAAATGGCAGCGAGCCGACGTGAGCCGCATAGCCGGCGGTGATCTCGCGGCCGCCCTCGGCCGGATCAAGGCGAAGGTGTTCGTCATGCCGATTGCTACGGACCATCTCTTCCCGGTTGCCGACTGCACCGCCGAACAACAGCTGACCCCGAACAGCGAACTTCGTGTGATTCACAGCCTGGCCGGGCACCTCGGCCTCTTTGGTGTCGATGGAAAGGCCTACTATGACCAGGTGGACAAGCACCTGAAAGAGCTGCTTGCAACACCGACAACATAAGGGAAATGAGATCATGGCGGGTTCAGCTCCCGGTTTCCCCTCTGAGCCCGCCATGAATTGAAACGTGCGGATAATGTTCATTCCAGAAAAAGGAGGCGAAAATGAGGAGAGTATCTATTCTGCCGGTTGTTTTAGCGATTTCAGTGGTTTTGTTCAGCGGAGTCGTGCACGCAGGGGCACCGTTCGTTACGGCTGAGGGGGTCGGCGGTGTCGGCTTCAACCCGTTGGGCTACCTGGCCATGACACCTGGCGAAGACGGTTTGAAGGTCGGTCCCCTTGAGATCGCCAAACCCAGGCTCGGCGCTTTCTACGTCAACCTGAACAACGCGGTCGGCGGAACGGATTGGACAACCATGGGGATCGCGACCACCCTGAACAAGCGTCTCGAAATTTCCTTCGGATACGAGCTGGTTGCCGTAGCCGGGTTCGGCAGAAACACGCATAAATACAATTATGGCGCCAAGCTGCTGTTGCTCGAGGAAAATGCGTTCGGCACCAGCTATCTTCCCGCGATCTCCCTGGGCACTGTCTACAAGAGGACGCAAAATCCCATTGCGATCAATCTGGGCGGTCGGGACGGCTTCGACATGTACCTCGTGGCCACCAAACTCATCACCCAGTTGCCAAAGCCCGTGTTGATTTCAGCAGGCGTACTGTCGACGCAGGGGCACGTCAACGGCATTCTCGGGTTTGACAGGAAGAGGACGGAAACAATGTTCGCGAATTTCGATATCTTCCCTCTCAGCTGGCTGGCGCTTGGCATGGAGTACAAAATGGGCCCGGATTACGGGAACTACAAGGATGAAGACTATTTCGATATTCATGCTTGCTGGTTCGTCAACAAGAATTTCACTTTGGCCGCAGCCTATACCATGGCCGGCAATCGTTACCAGAGCGTTGACAAGGGGCTCGGCCTCGGCGGCGGCCTCATGCTCAGCGCGCAGTATGCTTTTTAGCACCGCAATCGCCGCACCAGATTGAAAGCCGACGGACCGAGACAAGAGGGCACGGTGCCGTGCCCATGGAGGCAGCAATGAGAAGCGTTTGCCTGATCGCAGTATCCATCGCTCTTTCGAACTCTGCATTTGCTCTGGATTATTCCAACCATATTGTCGTTGTCGACGAAGGCCAGGTCAGGGACTGCCGGCAGCTGGACACCATCGAGGCCCGGGAAGGATACCGGATGATGGGAACCCCTGAAGCGGCAAACGGGTTCAAGGATGAAGTGCTGAAGAAAGCCCGGGAAATGGGCGCCACGCATGTTACCTGGACATATGTCGATTCCCAGCTCAGACGCACCATTTACGGCAGGATATACACGTGTGACACGGCGATCGTAAAAAAGTGAAGGTTCCGATGGTTGAAGAAAACTGGCAAGTGAGCGCGAAACTCGATTCCATGAGGGTTTGCGCGCTTGCCGCAACGAGAGCAGGGCAGAAGAGACCTGCCAGGGGAGGGAAAAATGAAAAAGTTCGTAGTGGCGGCGTCATTGATCGCATTCGCGAGTTCCGTTCAGGCGTTCGAGAATCATCAGCCGGTCATCATCGCTTCAGCGTCAGATGTCGGACAATGCCAACTTGTCGGTACATTTCGCGGCCCTACGGGTTACCGCGTGATGGGATCTCCCGCCGCGGCCGCGGGTTTCGAGAGTGGCGCCATGCAGATGGCAGCTGAGAAGGGCGCCACGCACATGGTTTGGGCCTACGAAGATTCCGGCCTTGAAAGGACCGTTCTGGGCAAAGCATACAAATGTGGCGGCACTGAAGCCATAGCGATGTACTAGCCCCCCGACTGAAAGACGGCAACGATTTGCCGGAGGGCTGTGCCTGAAGGCAAAACAGAAGAAAGGCGAATTCCTCGAGCCTGACTTCCTTCTTTAAGGGGCGCTCACAACGCCCCTCTTTTTTCGAGAAAAGGAGCCCGTAATGCAAAAGCTAGCCACGTGCATGATAGGAATGGCGATGACGGTTATGGCTGCAGGCACATTGGCGGACGCCGCCAATGATCTCACGATAAGAAGCAGTGCCGAAATCAAACCCGGCAGCGTTTTGAATATCGGTGACCAGGCGACATTCTGGTACGGCGGAGATGGGGGAGTCCAGAATTTTGTCAGCGCCGGTGAAACAATACCGGTCTTCAGGGAAACGCCTGTATGCGGTTTGACAAAGAAGACGGAGGTCGGTGCGGTAAGGGTACTTGCCTACAAGGGAGAGCACAGGTTCATGGCTCAGGTTGTGGATGGCAGGTTGGCAAATGGTGACATCGCCCTGAAGGAGATTTCCCGCTGAAATCCATGTAGAAAAGAAGTCATGGATAGATCTTGCTCTCCTCGTAGGGAAGAAGCCGGCAATGGTTATTCAATGTCGTTTACATCCTCCTCCTTTATGGGGCGTTAGAAACGCCCCGATTTTTTTGCATACGCATTCATTTCCGATGCCGGAAAGCTGTTGGAATAGAACAACCAGGCAAAATCAGCCTGCCGCGGGTCAACCGGAAGCTGGGACGTCGCTTGTGACATCCCAGCTTTTTCGTATTTCAGGTGCCTGTTGTTTCTCCCGAATTATTCTGTAAGCTTTAATACAAGGGTTTCATTTATGGAATCCGCGTCTGGGTTCGGGCGCCAGTTTTCATTTCAAGATCGGCCAAGAAAATCCATAGCTCATGGGCAATCAACTGAGGGTCATGACATACAACATCCACCGGTGCCAGGGGTTGGATCGCAACATATCCCCGGAAAGGATTTCGCGCATTATCGCACCCTACAGACCGGACATTCTGGCTTTGCAGGAGGTGGACTACGGGCAGGCGCGGCCGACCAGGTATGATCAGGCTGCCATAATTGCCCACGGCCTGAATTCAGCATCTGTCTGGATCGAGAGGGAGAGGTGCGGAAATGCGATCCTGAGCCGTTTTCCCATGAAGATCGTAAAAGCAGGCGGGTTGCACCGGCAACGCCGATGGCATGCCCCGGCAAGACGGGGGGCGCTCTGGGTCGAGATCGAGGTGAACGGCAGCAGAATCCAGGTGATAAACACCCATCTGGGGCTCACTCCGGCGTCACGCCTCAACCAGGCGCGGATCCTGTTGGGACCCGAATGGCTGGGCAGCCCCGCATGCCGCCCGCCCGTGATCCTGTGCGGGGACTTCAACACCCAGCCAGGATCAACCGTTTTAAGGCTGATCGAGGAGAAATTCGGAAATATCGGAGAGGCCGCGGCAAACAATCAGGCCGAGCGAACATGGCCGAGTTCCCACCCGCTGCTCAGCATCGATCACATTTTCATTTCGGGCGACATCAACGTGGAAGAGGTGAAAGTGCCGGTCAGTGAATCGGAGCGAATAGCGTCGGACCACCTGCCGCTGTTTGCCAGGCTCGGCCTTCCGGGCAATCCCGGAGGGTTCCCCGGGCCGGTTTCCCAGGCGGGATCGACAACCCCCTGATTTTTCCCGGAGCGATTTCCGTTGGACAACTTCCCCAAAGCAGATATAATTCCCGCGCATTTGCAACGTTCCCCAGATGATGTCCCTATTCCCGGCTTGATCGACCTCGGCCGGAAATTCTCCTTCGTTTGCCGGAAAGGCCTTTCCCCTGTCCGGTAATAACGGAAATGTCTTTATGGGGTTGCCTTAATATGGTAATAAAAAAGTTTGGTTGGGTTTGTATTTTCAGGCAGCGGTGTACTGAGCGGAAATCCGGGGTATATTGCTGAAAGCGCAACCAGGTGCGGCATACAGCCGTTGTGAAGGGGTGCGCCGCGGATGTAGGGAGCAGAGGATTTACAGACTGAAAATATGATTCTGAGGGTGCAATGGCTATGCGAACCGATGAACAGCGCGACAGCTGTATCGATGCGCTCATGGAGAGAGTTCAGACCCTTGAAGAGGAGATCGCCAGGCTGAAGGGCGATCCGCGGGCCGTGCCAAGTACCGGGGAGCGGCCTGAACCGGAACTTGCCACGTCTGCTTCCGTCAAGCCCGGAAAGAGCGCTGGCGCCGCCAAGCAGACCGGTAAATCAATGGAGAGCGCCATCGGCACCCGCTGGATCGGCCGGATCGGGGTGCTGGCCATCCTCATCGGGGTCGCTTTTTTTCTCAAGTATTCTTTTGACAACAAACTGATCGGCGAAACCGGCCGGGTCATGCTCGGAATCTTCTGGGGCGGCGCGTTTATCGGCGCCGGGGAATACCTGCAGAAAAAGAGGAGCATGGCACTCTACGGCCAGATGCTGAGCGGCGGTGGCCTTGCAGTGCTTTATCTGGCCCTGTATGCGGCTTTTGCGCTCTACCATCTGATTCCGGCGCCGCTGGCAACCGCGGGCATGCTGGCGGTCACGACCACGGGCATAACACTTTCAGTCAGATATTCAGCCTATTCTCTGGCTGCCATCGCCCTGCTGGGCGGGTTTCTCACCCCGGTCATGCTCTCGACCGGTCAAAACAGGCCGTTAAGCCTGTTCAGTTATGTCCTGCTGCTGGACATGGGCACCCTGTTGCTGCTCCGTTTCCGGCAATGGCCGTCGCTTGCTGCCGCGTCCCTTTTCGGCACGGTTATGCTGTATACAGGGTGGCACGCCGAATATTTCGACAATGATCAGCGCTGGCTTGCCATCGGCATCATTGCCGTGTTTTTCGTTTTTTATAACGTTTACCTCCTTCTTTCCCGCTTCTGTTTCAAAAACCAAGAATCGAAGGTCGATCAGATCGTAATCTCCGGGTCGGCCGCCTTCTTCTTCCTGGCGTTCTTTGCGCAACAGCATTGGGAGTCGACTTGGCCGGTGAAAGTTTTCACATTGGTCCTTGCCGGGTGTGAAATCGGCCTGGCCGAGCTTGTGAGACGCAGGGTCCCGCAAGCACGATTGACTACCGCAGCCTATGCGGCGGTTTCCGTCATTATGACCGTCATAGCAACTTTCGTAGCCCTGGAGCAGCGGTGGATCCTGCCTGCCCTGGCGGCCGAAATGGTTGCCCTGGGATGGATCGGGCTTCGCTTGAATTTCCCCGCCCTGCTTCGCGGCGTCTATCTGCTCGGCCTGGTAGTCGTGTTCCGGTTTTTCGATGCTGTCGTTCTTTACCTGGAGCCCTTCGAACGCTTTGTACCGGTTTTCAACGGCCGCTTCCTGGCCTGTGCCGGGGCCGTGGCGGGATTTTACCTCCTCGTGCTCCTGCTGTCCCGCTGCCGGGACAAGCTCGGCCCCAACGGGCGCTCGGTGATCGGAATAACTTTTATCATTGCCCAGTTTCTGTCCCTCGCACTGTTGTCGGTGGAGGTCCATGATTTCTTCCGTTTCCGTTCGCCCGCGCATTTCCTTGCCTGGGAGGCTTCCCATTACGGCTACCAGCTTTCCCTCTCGGTTCTCTGGGCTCTGTACGCATCCCTATTGACGGGGGCAGGCATCCTCAGGCGGATACGGGGCGCCCGCGTCTTGGGAATCCTGCTCCTGGGCGCAACGGTGTTGAAGGTGTTCCTGGTTGACCTGTCCGAGCTGCAAACCTTCTATCGCATCATTTCATTCATCGTGCTCGGTCTGTTATTGCTGGCAGTTTCCTATGGTTACAACCGTTGCAAGCATTTCATCTTCGGAGAAGATCAGTCATGACGAGATTCCTTTCCTGCACGCTTTTATTCGCCTGTCTCTTGTCAAGCGGGACAAGCGGCTTCTGCAATTCCTTCGACGAGCGGCTTTGGGAGAAGTATGCCGAAATCGATGCATCCAATGTAACGGGCGGGGGGAGCCTGGCGGGGGTGTATCTGGAGCCGCTGCAGCTCGGCGACGTGACCGCGAGAACGCCTTTCGCCGATTTGCGGGTGGTTACGGACCGCAAGGAAGAGGTCCCGTGTCAGATCATACCGAGAAGGCCGGAGAAGCAGAAAGAAGAGGTTCCGGCCCGGATGCTGAATCTTTCGCGCACCGGGACGGGTGATACCTGGCTCGAACTGCTGATTGAGAAGCAAGATGCCCGTGTCAACGGGGTGGAAGTCATAACTTCCGGCACCGATTTTTCGCGGCAGGTCCAGGTGCTCGGCAGCCCTGACGGAAAAAACTGGAATATCATCCGTAATGACGGGGTGATTTTCGACACCAGCAGGGGAGAAAAGTTCCACCACACCCGCATGACCTTCCCCCAGACCAGCTTCCGTCATCTCGCGCTCAAGATTGCCGACAACAAGGCGCGGCCACTGTCGATAACTACTGTAAAAGCGCTGCGGGAAAGCGATTCGAGGGGGGAGACCTACACGGTACAGGGAAGAATCGAAAACCGGCAGGTCAGGGCGTCGCATAAAGAAAGCAGTGTCGTTGTTCGCATGGACACGGTATTTCCGCTTGACCGACTGGTAATTTCCACGGCGGAGCGCAATTTCCAACGTTCGGTGGAGGTGCAGATCAAGCGGGACACAGGAGACTGGCAATACTGGGCACAGGGTACGATCTTCAATTTCGATACGCCGGCCATGCATGAATCGCAACTGGCTGTAGACATCCCCGAGATCGCGGCCAGGGAATTCCGCCTGGTGTTCAGGAATCTCGACAGCCCGCCGCTTTCCATCACCGAGGTGAATGGCGAAGGGTATCGCAGGCTGCTGGTGTTCAAGCAGAAGGCGGACCGGAAATTGTACCTGTTCTGGGGCAACCCGTTGGCGCAACGCCCGGAGTACGACCTGGCCGGCCCTCTCGCGAAACAAAAGCCGGAAGAACTGCCGCTGGCCCGCATCGGTCAAACCAGGCAAAATACCGGGTTTGCCGGCAACAGTGCCCGGCTTCCCTTCACCGAGCGTTACAAATACCTGCTTTATGCCGTTGTTGCCCTGGCTATAGCAGGTCTCATATTTGTTCAGTATCGGGTTTTGAAGAGAGTTGGACAGTGAGGAGTTATCATCCGGAAAGGGCTCTTTTGATCCGGCCACAGGCCTCAGTCTACGGGCAGCCCATACCGTCCAAACCGGTGAGGCAGGATAGTCGACCTGGCTGAGTCAATCCGCAGGATTGCTTGTGCAGGCTGTTGCCCCAAAATTGATTTTCCGGTATCATCCCGTGTATATACCACTCTGATGGGGATGCCCGTGGCCAAAGAAAAGATCAGGTTCACCATTACCAGCACCGACCTTGCGACGGCGTACAGTTTCGACTGCCAGAAATGGATCCGGCATCTGGCTGCCCACGAACTGAAAACGGAAGACCTGCACCGGTTGTTCGGCGGCAGGTTTCCGTCGGGCAAGCTGTTCGTGCTCGACATGCTGGAGTTCCTGAGAAAATCCGATCCCTACCTGGACCGCTTCCTGGCCGGCCGGGGCGGCCTCCTCAATGACGACCATCTTTCCCTGGAATTCGCCTCCGTGCGCCAGCTGCTGAACAGGGAGTTCCCCGGTCTGGTCGCCCGGCTTGCCGAGGGGGAGCAGGTGAAAAAGGTGATCAAGCGCCGACCCGGAACGGTCGACCTTACGCCACTTGACCCCTCTGCCAAGAAACGCTGACACGTGTACCACTCCACAGCACAAGGCGGCCGACCGGCCGCCTTTTCCGTTTCCGCACTCAAGTTTCCACCACACTTTGGAAAACGTCTTCTCCCGGGCGCAGCAGCGACGTTCCCGGCATTCTCCGGTTGACTCAGCGCCAAGAGAGGCTATCCTGAACAGCAACGGATTCATAACTTCCCGAGACGGGCGCAAGGCAATTGACGCCATAAAGGAGAGCACAATGGCACTTGCCGATGACGTGGAAATCACGGAAGGGATGCAGCGCTATATCGACCGCAACAACACCTACCTGGCCGATCGCGAGAAATATATCCGCGAAGTGGTGAAAAAGTGGAAGTTCGACACCATTGCGGTGCACGGACTGTACACGGTCAGGGACGCCGTCGACGACTACCAGGGGTCGATCATCGAGCCGATATTCATGAGCACCGCCCAGGCTTTTCGCGACTCGGACGAGATGGCCGCGGCCCTGGCCTACAAGATCCCCAGCTGGTGCTACTCGCGCATCGCCAATCCCTCCACCTACTACTACGAATGGACCCTCGCCCTGCTGGAGGGATACGGATACGACGGCGAAACGTCATGCTGCTCCACTTCTTCGGGAATGGCGGCAATCATGACCGCGGTGCACCCGTTCCTGAAGATCCGGGAAGATGCCAACGAGAAGCGGAACTTCGTCGCTACGGTCCAGTGCTACGGAGGCACCTACCAGCAGTTTTCGGTCCGCCTGATGCAGGAGCAGAACATCGAGTGCCGCTGGGTGCTGGACGCCACCAACCTGGATGAATGGGCTTCCAAAATCGACTCCCATACCCGTTTCCTCTACGGCGAACTCCCCAGCAACCCCCAACTCGGCTTCTTCGACATCGAGGCCGTGGCCGACCTTGCCCACAGCCACAACCTGCCGCTGATCGTCGACTCCACCATTGCCACGCCGGCCCTGCTGCGGCCGATCCGCCACGGCGCGGACATCGTGGTGCAATCCGCGACCAAGAGCCTGACCAGCAGCGGTTTCGGCGTGTGCGGTGCGGTCATCGCCCGAAAAAACCTGGTTACGAACATCAACGACGAGCAGCTGAAAAACGATTTCTCGCTCCACATCAAGTACCTGCAGAACAGGGACTTCGGCCCCAACCTCCACCCCATGCAGGCGGTGATGACCCTGAACGACATGCGGACCCTGCGCTCCAAGATGGATCTCCTGAGCCGGAACGCCATGGCGGTGGCCCGGTTCCTCGAAGTGCATCCGCGGGTGGAAAGTGTCCAGTACCTGGGGTTGCCAAATCACCCTCTGCACGAACTGGCCAGCAGGTACCTGTGGCTGGTGGATGCGGAATACGACGAGCAGTACGGCAAACCGGTCAACCGTTACGGCCACCTGCTGTCATTCTGTGTCAAGGGGGGAGCGGATAACGCCCGCCGGTTCTTCGACGGTCTGCGGCGGATCTGGCGGGCCACGGACCTGGGACGCATCAAGAGCGTCGCCACCATCCCGGCCATATCCACCCACCAGCAGCAGGGAGATGCAGCGCGTTCGCTGGCCGGCATCCCGCCCAACATGGTCCGCCTGTGCGTGGGGGCCGAGCATCCGACGGATACCATCGCCGACCTGGACCAGGCACTGCGCCTGGCCGGGTAAGGCCTGCGAACCCTTGCTGCCGGAAACCATACCTGAAATGGGGCGTGAAAAATGGAGCGTTTTCTGGCAGAATGGGAGGCCAAAGCCGCCACATCACTGTCCCGGACATGTCAGATATCATTGATGACCCAGGAGGAGACGAAAGCATGGAACTCAACACGCATTTGGCCATAAACCGTTCGCTTTGCGGGCACATAATCTCTGTCAATGAGGGCAGGGCTGTCGTCAAGCTGGACACCATCCCGGAAATGGTTGCCGACGCCCGCCAGCTCGTGCATGGCGGTTTTATCTTCGGCGCCGCGGATTTCGCGGCAATGGCGGCGGTCAACGATCCCAATGTCGTGCTGGGCTCCGCTGAGGCCAGGTTTCTGAAGCCGACGAAATGCGGCGATGCCGTTACACTTGACGCAAAAGTCGTGGAAATCGGCGGGAAGAAGCATCGTGTCGAAGTGGAAGGTGTCGACGAAGCCGGGACAAAGGTATTTACCGGCGTGTTCACCTGTTTCGTGCTCGAAAGGCACGTCCTTGATAAGTGACGCCTGCCCTGCAAAAAAAAGGGGCGCTTGCAGCGCCCCAAGACCGAGAAGGAGGATTTCCGGCACTTCAGAAAATTCCTTTCAAGCCAGTGTCCGTCAGAAGAAATAAGCCCAGCGGAAACCGACGGTGTTGGTGCCGGCGCCGCTTTTGACCGAGAAGTCGTCCCGATAGGAGACCAGCAGCTGGTTGTTGCTGCCGATCAGCCAGAACAGGGTCAGGCCCAGGCCGTGGTTGCTCTGCGAGTTGTTCTGCCAGGCGCCGTTGACCTTGGTTTCGCCGCCATAGACGTAATAGTAATCCAGCGAAATGGCCCACTGCTTGGTGATGTCGTAACTCAGGTGGGCTTCCGCCTGAATGGTGGGATCCTGCTCCAGCTTGCTGCTGCCCAGATATTCATCGTTATCGGAGTAGAATTCCCCGCCCAGGATCAGGTCCAGGTAGGTCTTTTCCCCGAATCCCTTCACCACGCCGATTTCCGGTTTGAATGCCCAGCGGTTGTTGCCGGGGCTGACGAGCCTGTCCCTGTTGTACTGGCCGACCGGCAGGGTCAGCCAGGGGGTGAACCCTACCCAGAATTTGTCTTTCGGATCGTTGATGAACCAGAACGTGCACAGCACGATGGGATCGGCAAAGCCGGTAGTGGATATTTCGTGACCGTGAGCTGCAGGTAAACCCTCGTAGGTTCCACTCAGGTTGATATCCACGAAGGGGACGATGAACTGGGGGTCGATGGTGAAGGGGCCGTCACCATAGAGGGATTTGCCGATGCTGGTGTAGTAAACGTACCTCAGCATACCCACATTGGCGGTCTGGTTGAAATCATTGCCCACTTTCGTGCCGTTCTGGTAGAGCTTGTTGGCGCTGACATGGTTGAAGTAGAAGCAGAACAGGGACGTGCCGGGCGGCAACGGTATGTAATCTCTGGCATAGGCAGCCGCATGAGATACGTCAGGTCGCGCGAGGAGTAGGCCCAGAACTGCTGCAATCAACAGTTTTCTCATATTTTCTCCTCCATCATTTCATGTTTGAAACAACACAGAGACCTGCTTTGATCCGGCGGGAGAGGACTTGCGCCCCTCCCGCCGTGCTCAAAAAAATCAGAATAACCGCTTACAGCGCTTCCCTGTAAATCCTGCGGATGTCGTCAATGGTGATCTTCCGCGGGTTGAACAGGCAGCAGATGTCCTTGATGGCGTTGTCGGACAACGCGGGAATGTCGCTCTCCTTGACGCCGATTTCCGAGAGGCCAGCGGGGATGCCGATCATCTTCGACAGCTTCCTGATGGCTTCGACGCATTCTTCCGCCGCTTCCATGTCCGTCAGGCCGCAGGTCTTGACTCCCAGGGCAACAGCGACATCCGCGAAGCGTTTCGGCATGGCGATCAGGTTGAAGGCGCAGCCGTGGGGCAGCAGGATGGCGTTGCAGACGCCGTGGGGCTTGTTGAGCAGCGCGCCCGGCTGGTGGGCCATGGCGTGGACGATGCCGATGCCGGCGTTGTTGAAGGCCATGCCGGCCAGGTACTCGGCATAAGCCATCTTGTCGCGGGCTTCAAGGTTGTCGCCGTTGGCGACCGCTGCCGGCAGCCAGTCGGCAACCAGCTTAATGGCAGCCAGTGCGCAGGCATCGGTTACCGGGTTCATCAGTGCCGCTACGTAAGCTTCGACGGCATGAGTCAGCGCATCCATCCCGGTGGAAGCGGTCAGGGCCGGCGGCATTCCCACCATCAGGACCGGGTCGTTGATGGCGATGGTCGGGGTGATGCGCGGCGTGGCGAAGATCATCTTCACGTGGGTGTCGGTATTCGTGATGACGGCAAACCGGGTCATTTCGCTGGCCGTGCCCGCGGTGGTGTTGATGGCGATGAGGGGCGGCAGCGGTTTGGCCACCGTGTCGATACCGGCGTATTCGCGTATGTCGCCGCCGTTGCTGGCCACGATGCCGATCCCCTTGCCCGTGTCGTGGGAGCTTCCGCCGCCCAGGGTGACGATCAGGTCGCACTTGTTGGCCTGGTAGGCTTTCAGGCCTTCGCGGACATCGATGTCGGTGGGGTTCGGCTCGGCCCCGTCGAAGATGGTCGTGGGAACGCCGGCATCTTCCAGCAGCGTCTTGATCTGGTCGGCCATGCCCGATTTGGACAGACCTTTGTCGGTCACGAGCAGCGCCCTGGTGCCGCCGAGGTACTTGGCCTTGGCTCCCACTTCTTTCACTGCGCCGATACCCATGCGTGAAATTGACGGAATATAGAATTCGTATACCTGTTCGGCAAGTGCCATGAGTCTTCCCTCCTGAAGTGTCATGTGATGGCGCGGGGTGCCCTCTCCGGAGCCCCCCGCGGGACGAAGCCCTACATGGCTTTCTTGTAGATTTCGATCATGTCTTTCACGGTCGTGATCCGCGGATTGGTCGGCGTGCAGACTTCCTTCATGGCCCATTCGGCCATCATGGGAATATCCTCTTCCTTCATACCCAGTTGCTTGAGCCCGGAAGGAATGCCGATGTCCGCGGACAGGGTGCGGATGGCGTCGATGCCCGTCAGCGCGGCATCTCTCGCCGTCATGCCGGCGACGTCTTCGCCCATGGCCACTGCTATGTCAGCGAAGCGTTCCAGGCAGGCGTTCATGTTGAATTCGCAGACGTAGGGCAGGAAAATGGCGTTGCAGACGCCGTGGGGCAGGCCGATGAAGCTGCCCGGCTGGTGGGCGAGGGAGTGGGCGATTCCCAGGCCCGCGCTGGCGAAGGCCTCGCCGGCGAGATATTCGGCATAGGCCATGCCGGTGCGCGCTTCGATGTCGTTTCCGTTGGCCACGGCCTTGCGCAGGTACTTGGCAATGAATTCAATGGATTTGAGGGCCAGGGCGTCGGCTTTCGGGTTGTGGCCCAGTGAAACATAGGCTTCCACCGCGTGAGTGAGCGCGTCCATGCCGGTCGCCGCGGTCAGCGCCGGCGGCATGCCGACCATCAGCTCCGGGTCGTCGATGGCCACGTTGGCCGATACGTTGATGCTCCAGACAACCATTTTCACGTGATTTTCCGTGTTGGTGATAACCGCCGCAGGGGTCACTTCGCTGCCGGTTCCGGCAGTGGTGTTGATGGCCACGAAGAACGGCATGGGCTTGGTTACGGTGTCGAAGCCCTTGTAGTCGTGAATCCTTCCCCCGCCCACCGCCACGATCGCGATGCCCTTGCCGCAGTCATGGGAGCTGCCGCCGCCGAGGGACACTATGGAGTCGCAGCCGTTGTCCTGGTACGCTTTTACGCCGTCGGCCACATTCCGGTCAGTCGGGTTCGGTTCCGCACCCGGGTAGATCACCGCCTGCAGGCCGGCATCCTCGATGTACTTCTTGATCGTGTCGGCCACGCCGATCTTCGCCAGTCCCTGGTCGGTCACGATCAGGGCTTTTTTCACCCCGTAGGTCTTCATGTAGTCACCGACAGCCTTAGAGGCGCCGCACCCTATCAGGGAGATGGGGGGCATGAGAAACCGGACTGCTCCTAATGGCATTGACATAAATCCTCCTCCTTGCATGAAAGTGATTTTTTCCCGACGGACGGGATGCCGGGGCGGATACATCCGCTCCCATGATGGTGACTTGAGGAGAGCACGGAATGTGCCGGATGCTGCGAAGATGAAATAATCTATGGATTACGCGGGGTTGTTGCGAGGACGTTGTAATTTGATTCCGATAGCCTTGTAAAAAATAATGCGGCGGCGACGTTGACCGATGGCCTGAATGCGCTGTCTGTGCCGGTTCATGGGCGGTGTGAGCGTTTTCACAGTGTGAAATAGTGCACAGGTGTTTTCATGAGAAATGGGATGGCTCAATCGGCTTTCCTCAGTCTCTTGTTGAGGGCCGAGCGGGAAATCCCCAGGAGAGAGGCGGCAATTCCCTGGTTTCCCCCGGAGCGCTTCATGGCTTCGTCGACCAGTTGGGTTTCGGCTTCGTTCAGGGTGGGAAGCCTTTCGGGGAACAGCAACTGGAGGCAGCGGTCTGCAGCCTGTTCAATGGGCTGCGGCGCATCGGGCAGGTTTTCCCTGCTGATCGTCTCCCTGAAGCTTGCCAGGGACAGCACCCCGGAAGCGTGGCGGGCCACGGCGTCGAATACCAGCGCCTCAAGCTCTCTGACATTTCCGGGAAAAGAGTAGGCGGAAAGGAGGGTGAACAGCTGGGGGGGAGGGGTCGGACGCCTCTTGCCCAGTTTTTTCGCCGCTGTGCGCAGGAAATGTTCCACGAGGCAGGGGATGTCCTCATACCTCTCCCGCAGCGGCGGAATGACCACCCTGTGGGCGCAGATCCGGTAGTAGAGGTCGCGACGGAAAGTTCCCTGGGAAACCTTCTCGCGCAGATCCCTGTTGGTGGCGGCGATGATTCTGGCCGAGCTCTTTTTCGGTATGTCGCAACCGATGGCGTAATATTCCTGTTCCTGGAGCAGTCTCAGGAGCTTGACCTGGGAGGATTCGGACAGGTCGCCGATTTCGTCCAGAAACAGGGTGCCGTCGGCAGCGGATTCGATCAACCCCCTGCGAGCCTCCGCCGCACCGGTGTAGGCGCCTTTCCGGTGCCCGAACAGCGTGTCGGTGAACAGGTTGTCGTCCAGCCCGGCCACGTTGACCGGCACAAATTTCCCCGGGAGCCCGCTGACGGCATGGATCGCCTTGGCGATGAGCTCCTTGCCGGTGCCCGTTTCGCCGGTTACCAGGATCGGCTGCGGAGAGCGGCCGATTACCTCGCAATACTGGAAAACCGTGTGCATCTTTTTGCTGGACGTCACGATGGAGTCGAAGGCCGCCGGCCGCTCCAGACTGTCGTCGAACAGATGGTTTTCCAGAAGGGCCATCTGGTTTTTCAGGGTGTATATTTCCATCGCCTTGGTGACGCTGGAAATGAAGCGGGCGTTTTCCACCGGTTTGAGCAGGTAATCGAAGGCGCCCGTTTTCATGCATTCGATGGCTGTGTCCAGGTCGTGAGCCGCGGTCATCACGATTACCGGAATCTGGGGATAGTCCCGGCACAATCGGGCCAGGAGCTCCTTGCCGGAAACATGGGGCATGAACAGGTCCAGGACAATGGTTCCCACATTCTGCTCTGCCAGGATGGGCAGCACTTCCCGGCTGTCGGAAACGGTTTTGACGTTCCGCACGGCTGCGCGTCGCAGCAGCGCGGTGGAGGAAAAGAGGATCTGCTCTTCGTCATCGACCAGCAGAATGGACGGGAGATCAAGGTTGGCCCTGTTTTTCATGTATGCCCTCTCTGTGCCGGTAGCACGGAATCCTGACATAGACGCTGGTCCCTATGCCCGGCTCCGATTCGACTTCTATGGCGCCCACGTGGTCTTTTACGATGGAATAGCAGATGGACAAACCAAGCCCGGTGCCGCCGCTCTCCAGCCTGGTGGTGAAGAAGGGGTCGAAAATCCGTTTCACGACCTCCTGGTCCATGCCGGTTCCCTGGTCCCTGACCTTGATCACCACGCTGTTCGATATGCGGTCCCTGAAGGTGGAGATGTAGACTCCGAATTCCTTGCCCGGCAGGGATTGCAGCGCATTCATGGCCAGGTTGATCACCACCTGTTCCAACTGCTGCAGGCTGCCCCTGACCTGAGGAAGGTCCGATTCCATCGAGAGGTGAAAGTGGTTCGTGTAGGTCTTGATCTGGTTCTGGAGCATGGCAACGGATTTTTCGATGGCGCTGTTCACATCAACCTTCTGGTTCGGCGGCGTTTTCTCTTCGTGGGCGAATTCCCTGAGACCCGACAGGATGTTCCTGATGCGGTGCGATCCGTCGATGATCCCGTCCAGGAGCTTGGGCAGAATTTCCCTGGCTTCCGCATACGGGAAGCCGCCCAGGGAAAAGTCTTTCAGCTCCCGGCCGTACTCCGAGAAAATCAGGTCGAGATCCTGCCACGCATCGTGAAGCATCCGTGCGTTGGAGAGGATGAAATTGACCGGGTTGTTGATTTCATGGGCGATGCCGGATGACAGGGTACCCAGCGCGGCCATCTTGTTGGTCTGCAAGAGCTTGGCCTGCATCTTCTTCTTTTCTTCCCGGGTCCTGAGCTTTTCCGTGATGTCGCGGAAGGTGCAGTAGGCGTACGACACGCCACGCGCCCTGATCAGCTTTGCCTTGAAGGAGGTTACTATCCCCGCGCCGCTCCTGGAGAAAGTCACGAGCTGCTCGATCTGGACAGTTCCGGCATCGGTGATCCCCTGCAGGGCCTGGCTGAACCTGTCCAGTTCGGGCCGCTGCAGGAAAAGTCCCGGCCCCTCCCGGAGCAGTTTCCTGGCGGAAAAGCCGTAATGCCTGACCATGACCGGATTCACGTCAATGATCACGAGCGTTTCCGGGCAGATGATCATGGCAGAGTCCTCATGCTGCTCGAAGATCCTGCGGAAACGCTCTTCGCTTTCCCGCTGGGCTTCTTCCGCCAACTTGCGTTCCGTGATGTCCCGCACCGAAGCGAGCGCGCGGGTCTTTCCCCCCAGGTTTATTTTCTTGATATTCACTTCCACCCAGAAGAGGGAACCGTCCATGCGGCGGGCCAGCCAATCGAACAGCTGGCTCTCACCCAGCGCTGCCTTCTGGACGTACTTGTTGGCAAAGCTCTGCGTGTACGGCTCATGCCCTGAACTGAACGCATGCACATCCAGCCGGAGGGCCTCTTCACGGCTGCAGCCGTACATCTCGCACATCTTCCGGTTCACGTCGATGATCGCGCCGTTTTCAGCGTCAAGGACGAATATCGCATCATTGGTCCCGTCGAAAATGGCGCGGTAGTTGGCTTCCGATGCCTTGAGCTCGTTCTCCGCCCGTTTCCTTTCGGTGATATCTTCCAGCACAGCCATGGTGCCGGTGATGCGGCCGGTCGTGTCGCGCAGCGGCGCGTTATGGCGGCTGAGCGTTATGGAGCTGCCGTCCTTGCATTGCCGGTACACCTCTTCGCCGCAGATGATTTCATCTTTGCGCAACGTTTCGAAAAGATTGTGTATTTCCAGTTCTCTCCGGCGGATGAACAGGGGGTACTGCTTATGCAGCACTTCCTCGTTCGTCCAGCCGAAGGTCTTTTCGGCTGCCGGGTTCCACAACATGACCTTGCCATGGATGTCCATGGCGATGATGGGCAGGGGAGATGCTGCGATAATGGCGTTCAGGCGCTGGTTCGCCTCGCTGAGCGCCAATTCCGCCAGCTTGCGCTCGTTTATGCTGCGGACGTATTCCGCGACCATCACGGTTTTCCCGGATTCGTCGAAAACCGGGAACGCATGGGATTCCATGTAGCCGATGCGGGCGTTGTACTTTTCCGTCAGGCTGGGGCGGTTGGTCCTGAACACTTCGAGAACGTTGCACGGCTCGCACGGTTTGCCCTGGCCGGGATAATAGGCGTCATAGCAGAACGGTTTGCCGTCGCGCAAATCTTCCGGCACATATTCGTAGCCGCCATGCCAGTTGCTTTTCACGATACGCAGGTCGCGGTCATGAACGGTCAGCAGGTCGGGGATGGCTTCGAACACGTTCTGCAGAATTTCCCGGGACTCGTAAAGTTCCTTCTTGGTGGCTTCGAGTTCGGTGACATCCGTAACGACACCGACGATTCCCCTGACTTCTCCATGGAGGAACAGCATGGACTTGTTGACGATGACGCTCCGTTCCGTGCCCGAGGCATCCCGATGGCAGGTCTGGAAACACTGCCAGCCGGAGGTGTTCCTCATCAGTTCGCGGTCCATTGCCTCCAGGAATCTGTAGCTCCCTTCTTTTGCGACCTGGCGCAACCGCTTGCCCCTGATCTGTCTGGCAGGGAGGCCGAGAAACCTCTCGAAGGCGGTGTTGAATGCCAGGTATCTGCCCCGGATGTCCTTGAAGTAGACCGGGCTGGGGAAAACCGCCATCATTTCCCCGAATATGTCGAGCCACTCGCGGACGTCCCCGATGGCTGCCGTTCCGTTTTTTTTCTTAGTGCTCCCGGAGGTTTCCCCGATGGTCACTACGCATCCTCCATCCCGAGCCGAGCGGCTCGCGTCAGACTTCGATCCGGAACTCGGCGCCCAGATCGGTATTGGCCGCGGACAGGCGGCCCAGCATGTTTTTTTCGATGATGGTCTTCGACATGTACAGGCCCAGGCCGGAGCCTTCGCCGGTCTGCTTCGTGGTGAAGTACGGGTCGAAGATTTTTTCAAGTATATCGTCTGCGATGCCGCCTGCATTGTCCCGGATCGTAACGATGGTTCGATTGGATTCCAGGTGGGCATTGATTATGATGACGGGATGCTCGGTGTCCCGTTCGAGGATCACATCCTTGGAATTTCCGAGGATGTTTACGAGAACCTGAGCATACTCGTTGGGGTAGCCGGTTATGACCAGCTCTTTGTCGACGTTCACTTCGACCCGTATATTGTGATAATTGAGGTGGGGGTAGAGAAATGACAGTGACTTGTCGACTACGTCTTTGACGGTGAACTCCTTCTTCTCCCTGTCCGGCTTGAAGAAGTTGCGGAAGTCATCCATGGTCTGTGACATGAAAAGAATGACATCCATTGCCTGCTGTACCGTGCCGTCAAGCTTTTCCCCGGTAAGCTCTTCCTGGGCGTGCATTTCCTGGATGCTCTGGAAGAGCAGTCCCACCACGTTCAGGGGTTGCCGCCACTGGTGGGCGATGTTGCCGATCATTTCGCCCATGGCTGCAAGCCGGCCCTGTTGAATGATCAGGTGGTCCTTCTGCCGGTTTTTCGAAACTTCCTCCCGAACCCTGTCTTCAAGAGTCCTGTTCAGGCATTCCAGTTCCTGCTGTTTCTGCAGTACCTGGGCCTCGGCGCTCCTGCGTTTCGCTATGTCGCGGATTATGCCGAGATAGAACCATTTCCCTTCAAGCAGGAGGATGCGGGAGCTTACCTCCACCGGAACCGTCTCGCCGTTTTTGCGCCGGTGCAGCGATTCGAACATGATGCCGCCGCGTTCCCTGGTCAATGCCAGCTTTTCATCCAGGTCCGCTTCGCTGCCCGGTTCTTTGAGGTCCCGCATGTTGAGCCGCAGGAGTTCTTCCCAGGAATATCCATAGATGGAAACCGCGCGTTCGTTCGCCTCGACTATTCCCCCGTCTTCCGCAAGGAGCAGGATGCCGTCATTGGCAAAGCGCGTCAGGGCTTCATACTGCTGTGAGAGGGCCAGATGCTCGCGCTCGGCGTCGCACATCTTCCGGAGATGTCTCTTCTGCGTCTGGCGCCAGAGGAGGATGACGGTTGCCGCGGAGACGCCGGTGAGCGTCACGGTGACGCCGCACATCAGCCACTCGGTCCGGCCGTCGAGAAAGAAGAGGCACAGAGCGGCATGGCAGCAGGCGAGGAGGAAAAAGACGAGAACGAGCCTCCAGGGGGTGCGGAGGAATATCTTCTGATACGCCATCATACATTCCCCTCCGTTTCAGGAGGGCGCGCACGCTCCTCCAGTGACTGGGAAAGCCAATCGTCCGGCAGGAAAGAAATCCCCCTATTCTTATGCCAATCGTCCTCTCATTGCAATGGTAAATTCTCCCGCGGGAGCGCACGAAAAAGGCGGCCTTTCCGGCCGCCTTTCATTGCTCCCGTCCCGCGCTTTCTGCCTCATACCCGTGACCATTCCACCCTTACGGCGTTGTCGCCATGGCTCCAGTGGAAGCGGAGTTCTCCCCGGTGGGCCTTGAACATGTCGCGCCCCAGTTTCTGGGCGATCTTGTCCTCGGTGGTGAGAATGGTGAGCACATCCCCCTCCTGACGGATTTCCATGATCCGTCCGAGCGGATTCTTTTCCCGCGCTTTCGCCTCGGTGTTTTTTATCAGCTCGAGGATTTCGGCTTCATGCTGGCGGAGATAGCCGCCGGCGAGGGTGAGGAATCCTCCCGGCACACCATCCTGCATCTTCTGGCACGCCGGACACACGATTTTGCCTGACGCCGGATCGTCCTTGATCCCGGCCAGTTCAACGGGGTCCATGACCCAGCGTTTTTGCCGGTAGATCACGCCGCATTTCCGGCAGTATGAAACTTCCTTCATCCCTTCTTTCAGCATGTAGACATTGGCGCTTCGCGGAGTTCTCATCCCTTTCTCGTCAACGCCGGATTTATTGGAAAGACGTGCCATGGCAATTCTCCTTTCGGTATGGGATTTATCGCCTTCCATCCTTTATTATAATCAATCTTCCAGGGTTCGCCAGTTTGTTAGCGCTAACCGCTACCCGCTAATCCCTACCCGCTCGTTTCCAGCAAGTTCACGGAGGATTGCGCGCACCGGGGCGCCGTCCTCCGCGGCTGTCTTCAGGGGAAGGCAGATCAGGTCGTAGATTCCCGCCGCGATGCGGGACAGGTCCAGTCCTTCCAGGATCAGGATTCCCTTTTCCAGCAGTATCCGGTGAACGTTTCCCGTGCCGCCATAGGCTTCGATCGACAGGTAGTCGATGCCGACCAGCTCGATGCCTGTCTCCAGGAGATAGCCGGCTCCCGTTCCGGTGAGGGCCACGTAGCCTTCCCTGAAGCGGCCGGCCCGCCACAGGCGGGAATTGTCGGTCTTCAGCAGCAATCGCGTCACGCCGCCAAGCGGCAGTCCGCGCAGCTCCCCGATCCCTATCTCCGTGCGTCCCGTCATGTCTGCCACCAGCGCCTTTCCCATCAGCCGGGAGAGGGGTACGGCCGACATCGGCATGGCTCCGTCGATCATGTGGCGCGGAGCGTCCAGATGGGTCCCGGAATGGCTGGCGAGGACGATCCGGGAGACAGCGGCGCCGTCCCCGTTTTCCAGGCTGAGCACGGTTTCCACCGTGATCCGCGGGTCTCCGGGGTAACAAGGCGTGTCACTGGCCAAACGGATGGATATGTCGTGGATCTTCATGGCAATGCTCCCGATATGACCCCGTTGCGCGAGGGCGAATGATGATTTCGAACTGGTAAAACATTGACAGGTGACGCCAAAATGGCGATATTAAGAGGCTGGTCATGCCCCTGACTGCGGTTAAGGAATAACGATGGAACGGATCAAGGACGACGACTACTGGATGGGAAAGGCGATCGCCGAAGCCGGGAAAGCCGCGGCCAGGGGAGAAGTCCCCATCGGTGCGGTCATTGTCAGGGACGGGATGGTGCTGGGCCGCGGCTACAACCGGCGCGAAACCAGCCTGGATCCCACTTCCCATGCCGAGATGACGGCCATCCGCCGGGCCGCGCGGAAGACGGGGAACTGGAGGATCCTCGATGCAACCCTCTACGTGACCCTGGAGCCGTGTCCCATGTGCATGGGCGCCATCCTGCTCTCCCGCCTGGAGCGGGTGGTGTTCGGCTGCCACGACCCGAAGGCCGGGGCGGCCGGTTCCCTGTACGATCTGTCCGATGATCCGCGGCTCAACCATCGCGTCTCCTTGACGTCCGGTGTCCGGGGCGAAGAATGCTCTGCCCTGCTCAGTTCCTTTTTCGCCGAGCTCCGGCGGAGGAATAAAGCGCGAAACTTTGCTCCGGGAGCATGATGCCCGGCATTCTTCAATGCTTTCCGAAAACTAGTCAAATTTCATAACCTGATGAGAGGCTGTGATGGAACAGGAATCTGAAACACTTCTGAAAGAAGGAATTGCTGCGCTCGATGCCGGGAACACCGGTCTGGCGCTGCAGCGCCTTGAGTCTGCGGCCGATCTGGACGAAAATCCGGAGGTTCTTTCCCACCTCGCTTTCTGCATTGCCAGGGAGCGCAAGGACTATCCCCACGCCGAAGCCTTGTGCCTGGACGCCATTGACGAAGAGCCGTGGAATTCCACGCACTACCTCAACCTGGGCCGAATCCGTCTCCTGGAAGGACGCAAGGAGGAAGCGATCCGCGTCTTCCGCGACGGCCTGCTGCGGGAGGCCAACCCCGCAATCAAGGCAGCGATCGACAGTCTCGGGATCAGGAAATACCCGGTCATACCATCCCTGCCGCGGGAACACTTTCTCAACAAGTACCTGGGCAAATTCCTGGCTGTCATGAAGCTGCGCTGAAACCCATTTCCCGCAGATCCCCCGCGTCGGTGTCGATGCCGAATTCCCTGCATACCGACTGAAAAGCGCCGTCCGGCGGAGCAGAAACCGCCACGCGGTTTCCGTTGCCGTCCAGGAACGACATGGACCGGCAGTGGAGCATCATCCGGCATGCCTTCGCCCCTCCGTAGACCCGGTCTCCCACGATCGGCAGGCCGTCATGCTCCAGGTGCACCCTGATCTGGTGGGTCCTTCCCGTATGGGGCCTGGCTTCCAGCAGCGCCGCAGCGGTTCCTTGAGCGGCCATGCGGAACGCCGTCCGCGCGTCTTTTCCCGGGGTGGCGACCCCGTACCTGGAGGGAGCGATTTTCGCGATCGGCGCGTCCACCAGCCACTCGTTTTCCGGCGGGACCCCGGTCACCAGCGCGAGATAGCTCTTTTCGACCACTCCGTCATGCAACTGGCCGGACAAACGGGCGGCAGAAGCGCGGTTTTTCGGAAACAGCATCAATCCCGAAGTTCCCCGGTCGAGGCGGTGGACTATCCTGACCGGTTCATCTTTTCCCCCGATCCTGAGATACGTTCCGACCGCATATTCAACGGTCCCTTTCAACTGGTAAGGGGTCCGCTGGGAGTTGATCCCTTCCGGTTTGCATAGGGCAAGCACGTCGACGTCCTCATAGAGGATGTCCCCGGGCTGCAAGGCGAAATCCCGGAAGCGTTCCGGCTCCATGACGCCCAGCGCGATTTCGTCGCCTTCCCTGAGGTGGCGGGAGGCAACCCTTACCATAGCGCTGTTGACGCTGCATCCCCCCAGGTCGATAATTTTCCGGATCCTGCTCTTTGACAGGGCAGGGAACAGCAGCGCGGCAACGTCATCGAGGCGTACGCCGGACAGGTCCGCGGTAACCACATTCTTCACAATCATGCAACTGCTCCTTTGCCCTGGTACTCCATTGCTGCATCCGCGATGTCTGGGCGACTTGCGGGCAGATGGCAGTGTGAACATCCCTATCCTAACCGGACCCATACCGCAAAGCAATGGGAAATGGGATTGCCGGCCCATCACTGTCGAACCGTACGGAGACTGATTGACATTCCGACGGATTTTGGCTAACCTCCCAGGTTGAGAAACCGGCCGGCCGCCCTTTTTTCCGGGCGCTCCATGGCCGCACCCTGCGGTTGGCGGCAACGGCGGCCACGGAGAAATGGAATCAGGCGATGAACCACGGTTCCCGGATGTCACGTGTATAGAATAGAGTTGACTTTCACCGCTGGCGAGCCGACCGAACGCCTCGACCAGTTCATTGCCGGGCGGGTGCCCGACCTGACGCGGTCGGCTGTGCAGCGCCTGATCGAAAACGGCCTGGTGACGGTGGACGGCGGGGTCGCGAAACCTTCCCTCAAGCTCAAGGGGGGAGAGGCGATAATCGTGGAGATACCACCCCCGGTTCCGGCTGCGCCGTGTGCGGAAGCGATACCCTTGACGGTCCTTTACGAGGACAGCGACCTGATCGTTGTCGACAAGCCGGCCGGCATGTCCGTCCACCCCGGCGCGGGCAACCCGGGGGGCACCCTCGTGAATGCCCTGCTGGCTCATTGCCGCGACCTTTCCGGTGTCGGGGGCGAAATCAGGCCCGGAATCGTCCACCGGATCGACAAGGGCACCACCGGCGTGATCGTGGCGGCAAAGAATGACCGCGCCCATGTGGGACTGGCCGGCCAATTCAAGGAACACAGCATAAAGCGCGTCTATGTGGCTTTCGTGTTCGGTTCGCCCGCCAAGGACAAGGGTACCATCGAAGGTGACATCGGCCGCCATCCCGTCGACCGGAAAAAGATGTCCGGTTCCGCGCGCAGCGGAAAACGGGCGGTCACTCACTGGCGGGTCGCCGGCCGTTTCGGCGCGGTCACCGTTCTGGAGCTCAGGCTCGAGACGGGCCGCACCCACCAGATCAGGGTTCATCTCTCCGAGGCCGGTTATCCGCTCCTCGGCGACCCTATTTATGGTGGAGGCGCGCGCGCGTCTCAGCTCGCGGACGCCCAGCTGCGCGCCATGGTCCGCCGTCTGGGACGCCAGGCGCTCCACGCCCGAACCCTCGGCTTCATCCATCCCGTCACCGGCGAATACCTGGAATTTTCATCTCCGTTGCCCGGGGACATGGAAGAGCTGCTTGCATATATGAAACAGATGCATTGATCATTACGTGATTCGATTTTAAAGGAGTTTTTGTGGAAATTCGAAAATCGGGCAGGGTCCATTATGTTGAATCGAAACTTTTTTCCGGTCGAGGGGTCTCAGCGCAGGGCTTCACCACGCGACATGAAGGCGTATCCCGCCCACCGTACAATTCTCTCAACCTGGGCCTGTCAACCCTCGACTCTCCCCACAACGTCGAGGGGAACCGGAGCATCCTGGCCCGGGCTTTTGACGCACGGGTGGAAAAACTCGTCACGGTCACCCAGGTCCATGGGAACGATCTCCTGCTCCTGGACCAGCCGAACCCGGACTTTTCCCATTTTCTCAAGCTTGAATGCGACGGCATCGTCACCAATCAGCCCGGAGTGATGATCGGTGTCTGCGTGGCCGATTGCGCGCCGATACTTCTTCTTGACCCGGTCAGCAAGGTTGTCGCTGCGATCCATGCCGGCTGGAAGGGGACCGTGGCGGGGATTGCGGCAAAGGGGGTCCAGGCCATGGTCAACCTGTTCGACTGCCGGTCACGGGACATCCTGGCAGCCATAGGTCCCACGATCGGTGCCTGCTGCTACGAGGTCGACGCACCGGTAGCCGATGCATTCCGCGCGGCAGGCCAGGATTTCGACGGTTTTGCCCAACCATCGGGTGACCGGAAATGGCGGCTCGACCTGGCCGGGGCGAACCGGCAGCAGCTGCTCCTGGCAGGGATAGCCGAAGACAACATCGAAACGAGCGGATTGTGCGTTTCCTGCGAAAAGGATCTGTTCTTTTCCTATCGCCGGGACAAGGGTGAAACCGGAAGGCAGATGGGGTTCATCATGCTGAAGAAGTAATAAAAAGGCTAGCTATTCGCTGCTTTTTAGGGGTTCATAATGGCCAAAATTCTGGTGACCGGGACCGCGGGTTTCATCGGCTTTCATGTCGCTCAGCGGCTTCTCGACCGTGGTGACGAAGTCGTTGGCTTCGACAGCGTGAACGACTATTACGATGTTTCGCTGAAGAATGAGCGCCTGAAGCGACTGGACGGGCGGAACGGGTTCTCTTTCATCAGGGGCGATCTGTCCGACCGGGGGGTGATGGCCGATCTTTTTGCCGGCAAGGGGTGCGAGAAAGTGATTCATCTGGCCGCCCAGGCCGGGGTCCGCTATTCGATCTTGAATCCGTACGCCTATATCGACAGCAACATCGCCGGGTTCATCAACGTCCTGGAAGGGTGCCGGCACAATGGCGTGCAGCACCTCGTCTATGCTTCATCCAGCTCGGTCTACGGCGCCAACACGGCCATGCCTTTTTCGGTGCATCACAACGTGGACCACCCCGTGTCCCTCTATGCCGCCACCAAAAAGGCCAACGAACTGATGGCCCATACCTACGCCAGCCTTTATCGCCTGCCGTGCACCGGCCTGAGGTTCTTCACCGTGTACGGGCCGTGGGGCCGCCCCGACATGGCGCTGTTCATATTCACCAAGGCAATCCTGGAAGGCAAGCCGATCGATGTCTTCAACGAGGGCAGGATGCGGCGCGACTTCACCTATATCGACGACATCGTGGAAGGGGTGATCCGCGTCGCGGACCGGACCGCCGAGCCCAATCCGACGTGGAGCGGGAATGACCCCGATCCGGGGACCAGCTATGCGCCGAACCGTGTTTACAACATCGGCAACAACAGCCCGGTGGAGCTTTTGCGGTTCATCGAGGTGCTGGAGGACAAGCTGGGGAAAAAGGCGGTCAAGAACCTGCTGCCGATTCAGCCGGGCGATGTGCCGGCCACCTGTGCCGATGTGGAGGACCTGATGGCGGATGTGGGTTTCAGGCCGGGCACGACCATCGAGGAAGGGATCGGCAGGTTCGTGGACTGGTACAGGGAATACTATAAAGTCTAGCGGACAGAGGACAGAGGCAAGGGAACAGTGAATTAGTGGATCAGTTGCCCAGTTGATCAGTTGTTTTGCCAGTGGACAGCTTGCGGAATGCAGAACGAAGAAAAAAGTGACAGGAAAAAATTTTCCCCTGTCACTTTTTTGTTTTTCCCTTCAGCCTTCAGCCTTTAAACCTCTTGCCTTTGCCCCCCACCTACAGCCTTTTCCTCTTCTCTTCCCGATACAGGTCAATCGCCATCAAGGCGACGCCGATGCAGATGGCCGAGTCGGCCACGTTGAACGCCGGCCAGGCGTGCTGGTACCAGTGCACCTGGAGGAAGTCGATGACCTCTCCGAGCCGCACCCGGTCGATCAGGTTGCCCACCGCTCCGGCCAGGACGAGAGAGAGGGAGGCGGCGGCCAGTTTCTGGTCCGGGCGCAACTTCCGGTAGACGATCAGTATCACGACCACGGCCGCCAGGGAAACCATGATCAGGAACGGCAGGCGGATGCTGCTGTCCCGCAGGATGCCGAAGGCGGCGCCCTGGTTGCGGGCGTGGACGAGGTCGAAGAAGTCGGCGATCACGGTGATCATGCCGTTCATGCCCAGTGACCGCACGATGAGCAGTTTGGTTGCCTGGTCCAGGATGATTACCGGCAGGGCGATTGCCGCAAGCAGCGCATAACGGTTCTTCATGCCACCGCCTCGATGCATTTCGGACAGATGGTCGGATGCCCGCTGTCCGTGCCGATTTCCTCGTCGTAGCACCAGCAGCGCTCGCACTTGGCTCCGGGGGCGGCTTCCACCAGGATCTTCAGGCCTTCCACGCCTTCGGCGGCGACTGATTCGCCGGGTATCTCCTCAACCAGCGCCACTTTCGAGACAATGAACACGCTCTTCAGCTCGGCTGCGTATTCCCGCAGGAAGCCCAGCAGCTCGGGGAGTGCGGACAGGGTTACCGAGGCATCCAGCGAATGGCCGATGGTCTTCTGTACGCGCGCCATTTCCAGGGCCTTGGAGACTTCGCTCCTGACCTTGATGATGGTGTCCCAGCGCTTGACCAGGCTGTCGTCCAGGAGCTCCGGGGCCGGCGCCGGGAACCCGGTCAGGTGGACGCTCTCCGTGGTTTCGCCGGGCATGTGCCACCAGACTTCGTCGGCGGTGAAGGAGAGGACCGGTGCCACCAGCCTCACCAGCGTATCCAGGATCCGGTAAAGGGCAGTCTGGGCGCTGCGCCTCTTCACCGAGTCGCTGCGGCTGGAATAGAGCCGGTCCTTGAGGATATCCAGGTAAAAGGAGCTCATTTCGACGCTGCAGAAAGCGTTCACCATCTGGTAGATGATGTGAAACTCGTATTCCTCATAGGCCCGCAGGATCCGCTCCTTGAGGGCCTCCATCTGGTGCAGCGCCCAGCGGTCCAGCTCCGGCATCTGTTCGTAAGGCACCATGTCGGCGGCCGGGTCGAAATCGCTGATGTTGCCCAGGATGTAGCGGCAGGTGTTGCGGATGCGGCGGTAAGCCTCCGAGACCCGGTTGAGGATCTCCTGGGAAATGCGGGTATCGTCCCGGTAGTCCTGGGCCGCGGTCCAGAGGCGCAGGATGTCGGCGCCGAACTTCTTGATCACGTCCTCGGGTGCTACCACGTTGCCCAGGGACTTGCTCATCTTGCGGCCGGAACCGTCCAGCACGAAGCCGTGGGTGAGCACATTCCTGTAGGGCGCCGTGCCGCGGGTGCCGACACCCACGAGCAGGGACGAATGGAACCAGCCCCGGTGCTGGTCGCTCCCCTCCAGGTACATGTCAGCCGGAGAGCTGAGGTTGTCGCGCGTTTCCAGCACCGCGGCGTGCGAAACTCCGGAATCGAACCAGACGTCGAGGATGTCCATTTCCTTTTCCAGTTTCGTGCTGCCGCAGGCCGGGCATTTCGTGCCCGGGGGCAGGAGATCGTTCGCTTCCCGCTCGTACCAGACATCGGAACCGTGCTCGGCGAACAGGTCCGCCACATGGCGCATCACGGTCGCGTCGGCGAGGGCCTCGCCGCATGCCTGGCAGATGAACGCGGTTATGGGCACGCCCCAGGAACGCTGGCGCGAGATGCACCAGTCGGGGCGCCCTTCCACCATGCCGTAGATGCGGTCCCTGCCCCAGTGGGGGATCCAGCTGACCCGGTTGATTTCCTGCAGGGCCTTGGCCCGCAGCTCATTGGCGGCCATGCTGATGAACCACTGCTCAGTGGCGCGGAAGATGATCGGCTTCTTGCAGCGCCAGCAGTGGGGATAGGAGTGGGTGATTTCACTGACGCCCAGCAGCATCCCGGTTTCCGTCAGCTTTTCGATGACGCTCTTGTTGGCCTCGAACACCTGCTGGCCGGCGAAGAATTCCACGTTCTCCATGAACCTGCCCCGGTTGTCCACCGGGTTGTAGATGTCCAGGCCGAAGCGGAGTCCCATCTCGTAGTCGTCCTGCCCGTGACCGGGTGCGGTGTGGACGCAGCCGGTGCCTGCTTCCAGGGTCACATGCTCGCCGAGGAGAATGACCGAATCCCTCTGGTAGAAGGGGTGACGGCAGTTTTTCTTTTCCAGGACGCCGGCCTTGAAGGTGGCGATCACCGTTCCGGTGACGCCGGTTCCCTTGCTGAATGCCTCCAGCAGCCCCGCTGCCACGACCAGGATGTCGCCGCCGGTGTCGAGGGCGACGTAATCGAATTCGGGGTGGAGGGAGATCGCGAGGTTGGCGGGCAGCGTCCAGGGAGTGGTGGTCCAGATGACCACCGAAACGTTTTTCCCCGCCAGTTCCGGAACTTCCGCGGATAGGTCGTCCTTCAGGGGGAACTTGACATAGATCGAAGGCGATTTGTGGTCGGCGTACTCCACCTCGGCCTCGGCCAGCGCGGTCACGCAGGAGGAGCACCAGTGCACCGGCTTCTTGCCCTTGTAGAGGCCGCCGTTTTCGGCGAAGTTCGCCAGTTCCCTGGCGGTGATGCCCTCGTAAACGTAGTTCATGGTCAGGTACGGGTTGTCCCATTCTCCCATGATCCCCAGCCGCTCGAATTCCTTCCTCTGGATCTGCACGAATTTGGCCGCATAGTCGCGGCACAGCTTGCGCATCTCGGTCTTGCTGATCTGGTGCTTCTTGGAGCCCAGGTTCTTTTCCACCTGCAGTTCGATGGGCAGGCCGTGACAGTCCCAGCCCGGAATGTACGGCGCTTCGAAGCCGCTCATCCGCTTGCACTTCAGGACGATGTCCTTCAGTATCTTGTTCAGGGCGTGGCCGATGTGGATATGCCCATTGGCATAGGGAGGACCGTCATGGAGTATGTATTTGGGTTTGTCCCTGCCTGTGTCGGCCATTTTGTCATAGAGATTCATGGTTTCCCATTTATCCATTATCTCCAGTTCTTTTTGTGTCAGGTTGGCCTTCATGGGAAAGTCAGTAGCCGGCAGGTTCAAGGTATCTTTATAGTCCATTATCAGTCCTTCCAAAGTTATTAAGTTTCCGTCCGGAAACGGTCTTTTTCCGCCCTGGCGTTGTCAAGCTGCGTGGTTGCTTGTGCGACATACTCCAGTATGTCTCCGCACAACCCCTTGTTTTCCTGGCCTGGACAAAAAAATCCTCATTTCCGATCCGGAAACTGCACAAGGGGCAAACATGAGGTTCCGGAAGACCCTTATTCAGTTTCCGAGTCAGTAATCGAGCTTGATGATGTGAGCTTTGATCCGGCCGATAACGCCGGCCAGGGGAGCCATGTCATCCGGGGAGTCACCCTCTGCGAGTTTTATGTGGGTCGCGTTGGCCGGCACTTCCCCGAAGGTGGGATCGACGGGAAGCCAGTAGCCGACAAAGCTTTCGGCCCAGCTGTGGTAGAGGAACCCTTTGCCATCGGCGTACACGATGCCTGAGACGAAGCGGGTGGGTATTCCCGCGGCCCGCGCCAGGGAAGCATAGAGGCGTGCATGGGACTGGCAGTTCCCGGTGCGTTTTTCCAGGGTTTCCAGCGGGGTCTGGCTGTCGGTGATGGTATCCTTGACATATGCCGCGACCCAGCGGGTCAGTTTTTCAACCGCGGCCCTGCCATCCGTGATTCCGCCCAGGATCTCCTTTTGCCTGCGGCCGATTTCCGGGTCGTTTGCCATGATACGGTCGGTGGCGGCGAGAAACTGCTTCATGTCCCGGGGCTCACCCTGTGGCGGGACGGGGTGCGATTCGAGCAAGGTATTGTCGATGGTTACCTGGAGCTTGTTTTCGCCGGTTTTTTCCGATTTCTGTACCGGGCTGGATGCAAGCGGGACATTGTCGGGGAAGCCGGTCAGTTCCAGCTCCATCCTTTTCAGGGCGGAAGGCTTTTCAATGGCACGGTCGGCGGGCACAAGACTGAAGTCCAGTATCATGTCCTTTTTCGACAGGGCCGTTTCGGCGAGGTATTTGCGCGCGTCGGCCTCGCTTTCGGCCCTGGTTTCGATCCAGCCGTCCCGCACCGATTCCTTCAGGGTGTTGCCTGCCGAGTCGACCCAGATGTCGTTGCTGACGAAGGGGTAAAGATCGTTCCTCATGTGGAGTGACTTTGTCCCGTCGAGCGTTTCGCTGCCGATGACGGTGAAGTTCACGTCCTTCACCGACACGGCTTCAACGTCCAGCAGCGCGACTTTCAGGTTTCCTCCCGCTCGCGTTCCGCGGAACAGGGGCAGCAGGTTCAACGCCGCGGGTGGAAAGACCGGGCCCTTCTTCTTCAGGGTCTTTTCCTTCTTCTTGCCCGCGGTCTCGATCGTGATCCTGATGTTCTTCGCCAGCACTTCGCCGGTGAGCTTCATGGGGCTGCCGTCGATGGTCTGGGAAACGTCCAGCGATCGGAGCGAGAGATCCCTGTTGACGATATAGCTTTCCCGCACCGAGGCCTCGCGGGAAAAGCCCAATCCCGCCATCTTCACGGAACTGTCGCTTTCGATCCGGTATCCGTCGGCGGTCTCGGCTATGCGGGAGTGGACGAAACCGGTCCGCTCGCCGTTGAAGTAGATGCCGAACCAGCGCTCGCCCAGGGGCGGCGTTGCCGGCGCGGCAGGGCTTTGCGCCACGGCGAAGCCTTGAACCGGCGCCAGCATCAGCAGCAGCGCGAGGGCCGGGAGGCCGGAAGTCCGCAGTCGTGCAGCGGCGGCGGCCGCAAGGTTTTTGAAAAAATTGGATATCAGTGTCAGCGGATTGGTCATCTGGTCGCATGGGGCCGCCCGTTTCCAGGGGCAGCGCTTTTCCTCATGTTTTCGTTACTTGTGCTCATTTTTATATCACAAACAGCGCCGAAGTGGCAACCGAAGAAAACGTTGCGGCGAATCTTGGCCTTGACAGCCGGCCGAGGTTTTGCTATTCAAGTAGGACACGCGGGCGATTAACTCAGCGGGAGAGTGCTACCTTCACACGGTAGAAGTCACTGGTTCAATCCCAGTATCGCCCACCATCCGCACATGCGCGCCCTGCTTCGTTTGAAGCGGGGCGTTTTTCGTTTCTGTTCAAACTCTCTCCTCACCAATCATCCTGAATGCGGATTCCTTTCGAAATGCCTCTTTTGGGTGACATTGTTCACTCTATCGAGTGATTCATTTTTTGTTTCATTAAATGGTAAAAAATACGATACTACCATCGGAAGGCATATCCGGCGGCAGTGCAGGAAATCCGCCGGGGATGTGTATCTCAACTTTTCATACAGGATACCCCATGGGCAACGAAAAACCCGTTAAAATTTTTCTCGCCGATGACCATCCCCTGCTGCGGATGGGGCTGAGCCTCGCATTCCAGGCCAAGGACAACATAACGGTAGTCGGGGAGGCGGACAATGGTTTCGACGCGATCGAAAAGATCAAGGCGCTCATGCCGGATGTCGCCCTTCTGGACATCGACATGCCGGGACTTTCCGGCACCGCGGCCATAAGGGTCCTGAGAAAGATTTTACCCGACATGAAGATATTGGCGCTCTCGACCTACAACGATGAGAACTACATCAGGGAGGCCATGAGCGCAGGCGCAGACGGCTATATAATGAAAACGGTGGATATCGACAACCTGGTCGAGATCATCACCTGTTTCAATAAAGGAATGGACATAGTATCTCCTTACCTGCTGAACCTCGGGATTTCACCGCAACAATCCGGATCGGAAAAGAATGAGACGGATTTCTGTCTCACCAAAAGAGAAAAACAGATCCTGCAGTGCCTTGCTGAAGGAAAGGACAATAAGCAGATATCTACTTGTTTGTACTTAAGCGTTGAGACAGTGAAGACTCATATGAAAAGCATATTCAGAAAAATGGAAGCGAAGAACAGGCTCGATGCGGTAATGAAAGCCAAGCATCACAAGCTGATCGATTGAGCAGGTATTCGCTTCGGGCATTACCTGCGGTTTCTCCTTGTGAAGAGCTGAAAAGGGATGAATATAGATGAAACAGCAAATCCAATTACTGGATCTGGTACCCAAGGAAAAGCTGGATGAGATTCTTCAGGCGGTCAATGAGGCCTGCGGGATCGGTTCCGTCATAGCTGACACTGAAGGGCACCCCATTTCCAGCGAGTCGAACTTTTCCAGGTTCTGCAAGAATTATTGCCGCGCCACCGCGGAAGGCAGAAGCAAATGCTACCACAGCGATGCCTACGGCGGCATAATGGCAAGGAACCACAAGGAGCCCTACGTCTACGACTGCCTGAATGCGGGGCTGGTGGACTGCGCCACCCCGATTATCGTCGAGGGGCACCATCTCGGCAATCTCAACGGCGGGCAGGTCCTGGAGGAGCCGATACCCGATGAGGAAGCGATAGAACGCGCCAGGTCCATCGGCATCGAAGACATAGACGGATACCTTCAGGCGCTCAAGAAGATTCCGCGGGTGAAGCGGGCCAGGCTGAGGAAAATCGTGAACCTGATGTCGGTCATCACGCAGACGATCAGCGACCTGGGCATACAGAAGATGCTGCTGGCCAAACAGTCGAAAGAGTACCTGAACAAGCTGATAAACAGTGTTTCCGACTGTATCATTTCTCTTGACGCCAACGGCGTTGTCGTCATGAGCAATGAAGTCTCTTTCGATGTCTTCGGTTACCCGCGCGAAAAATTCTACGGTCGCCCCTTTATCGATTTCCTGGAGAACGGCGAAGTCGTAAAAGATTACAAGGACAAGCTCGACAAAGGTCTCATGGACAACTGCCGGGCTGAATTCACGGCCCTGAGACACGACAAGTCCACTTTTCCCGTCCAGGTATCCATTTCCCGTGTCAATGACGAGGATGGAGAGGTGGCGGGATATGTGGTCGTCCTGCGGGATGTAACGGAAGAGAAACAGGTCGAAAAAATGAAGGAGGACCTGGTGGGGATGCTGACCCACGACATGCGCAATCCGATCCTGGCGATCAACAAGACGCTGGAACTCCTTTCGGCCGAGAGGCTCGGTTCGATCAACGAAAACCAGAAAAAGATCATGAAGCTGGCGATCAATACGAACGACCAGCTCGGCAGCATGGTGAATGCCTTTCTCGACATATTCCGCGATGACAACGGGCGTTTCGAGCTGCACCGGAACAGTTACGACATAAACAGGGTTATCTCCCAGTGCATCGAGGAAGTCGCCCTTTTCCTGGAAGACAAGAAGCTGGCGGTCACCTTCGAAGCGAAAGACCCGGTGATCGACATCAGCTGCGACCTTTTCCGTGTCAAGAGGACCATCGGCAACCTGCTCTCGAATGCCATAAATTACAGCGTTACCGAGGGAAAGATCCTGATCTCGACCCGTATCGCCGGAGGCGATGATCCCGATCTCGTCGCTTCCCTTCCGACGAAGTACCTGGATCGGATCGAGCCGGGGCGGAAGTACGGCCTGCTGATCATAGCGGATACGGGGTACGGGATTCCCGAGGAGCACCAGGAATCGGTCTTCGAGAAGTTCTTCACCGTGAAAACCGAAGAGGGGCTGGGAAGGCGCGGCATCGGCCTGGGACTGGCCTTCTGCAAACTGGTGGTGGAGGCCCACGAGGGGGTCATTTTCTGCCGCACTCCGTCCGGCTCGGCCGCGGGAGGCAGGACGCCCGGGGTCGAATTCCACGTGATCCTGCCGTATGGAGACTTATCTCCGTAGCGTTTCCGGCAATGGCCATCGACCGTCAGCCTTCAATGATCGGCCGCCTCCCGGATAGCGTTTTTCGTCGTTTTCTTCACTTCCGCTGCTGCCCGTGCATCTTTTCTCCGTTTGCCGATCTCACCCCGAAATACCCCCTTTGAGGGATCGGATACACCCCTTCAGGCGATAGCCGGGAAACTCCCCTATGGTATACTTCCAAGTACGGTATGACTTTTTTATTACACCGATCTGTCACCTGCCGTGAGTTGAACATTCATGTGGCTGCGAAGCAACCCCTGATTCCGGAAGCGGAAGGAAAGCGGAACCGTCAGAGAGGAGGTGAGGGCTTTTCCGCGACTTCCATGAGAATGCGAGAGATCGACAGACACTAACTGCATGCAGGAGGAGGAAAAATATGGCATCCAAAGCGGAAAAAGTTTGTCAGAAACAGATTGACGTAGCGAACCTGCCGGGACCGACGAGCCGTGTGGAGGCAATCAAGGAGCGGTTCATCAAGACCACCCCGGAAATCTGTGTTGAGCGCGCGCAGTTGATCACCGAATCCTACCAGGAGACGGAGGACCTGCCGATTCACATCCGGCGGGCCAAGGCATTCGAGAAGATCCTGAACGGAATGACCATCTTCATCGCGGACGACGAACTGGTGGTGGGCAATCAATGCACCAAGCCCCGCTCGGCGCCGGTCTATCCCGAATTTTCCTGCAAGTGGCTGGAAGCGGAACTCGACCGGCTGGAAAAACGGAGCGGCGACGTATTCCTCATCTCGGAAGACAAGAAAAAGATCCTCAGGGACCTTTTCCCCTACTGGGACAAGAAGACCTCCAATGAGCTGGCCACGTCGCTCATGACCTCTGATGCGCTGGCGGCCCAAGGCGCCGGCGTGTTCACCGTCGGCAATTACTATTTCAACGGCGTCGGCCACATTTCCGTCGACTACGCCAAGGTCCTGGCAAAAGGCCTCAATGGCATCATCGCCGAAGCGAAAGCCGAATTGGCGAAGATCGACCTGACCGACCCCGACGACCTCAAGAAAATGCACTTCCTGGATGCCGTGATCACCTCCAACGAAGCGGTGATCGCCTTTGCCCGCCGCTTTGCCGCCGAGGCCGAGAAGCTGGCCGCCAGCGAGAAGAACGCACAGCGCAAAGCCGAGCTCGCGGAAATCGCCCGCATCTGCCAGAAGGTTCCCGCCCAGCCCGCAGAGTCCTTCTGGGAAGCGATCCAGTCTTTCTGGTTCATCCAGCTCGTCCTGCAGATCGAGTCCAACGGCCACTCCATTTCTCCCATGCGCTTCGACCAGTACATGTACCCTTACCTGGAAATGGACACCGCCATCACCACGGAGAAAGCCCAGGAACTTCTTGACCTGCTCTACATCAAGTTCAGCGAGATCAACAAGGTCCGCGACGAAGGCTCCACCAAGGCTTTCGGCGGCTACCCGATGTTCCAGAACCTGATCGTGGGCGGCGTGGACCGGGAAGGCGAAGACGCCACCAACGACCTCTCGTTCATGTGCCTGCAGGCGACCGCCAACACCAAGCTCTACCAGCCGTCCATCTCCATCCGCGTCCACAGCAACACCCCGGCGGAACTGTACAAGAAGGCCGCCGAAGTGAGCCGTCTCGGCCTGGGCATGCCGGCCTACTACAACGACCGCTTCATCATCCCGGCATTGCTGAGCCGCGGGCTCACCCGCGAGGATGCGCGCGACTACGGCATCATCGGGTGCGTCGAGCCCCAGGTGGCAGGTAAAACCGAAGGGTGGCACGATGCCGCGTTCTTCAACATGGCCAAGGTCCTGGAACTGGCTCTCAACGACGGCGTTGACGCGCTGACCGGCAGGCAGCTCGGTCCCAAGACCGGCGACCTGGCATCCTTCAGCTCGTTCAACGACGTCATGAAGGCGTACAAGACCCAGATGGAATACTTCGTCAAGCTGCTGATCATTTCCGACAACGCAGTTGACATCGCCCACGGGCAGCGCACCCCCCTGCCGTTCCTCTCGTCACTGGTGGACGACTGCATGGCCAAGGGCAAGTCGCTCCAGGAAGGCGGGGCGCACTACAACTTCACCGGTCCCCAGGGCGTGGGTGTCGGCAACGTGGGCGACTCGCTGACCGCCATCAAGAAGTTGGTGTTCGAGGACAAGGCGATCACCCTGGCAGAGCTCAAGAAAGGCCTGGAAAGCGACTACGCCGGCGTGGAGCTGGAAAGCATGCGGCAGATGCTGCAGAACCGCGCTCCCAAGTACGGCAACGACAACGAATACGCCGACATGGTGGCCCACGAAGGCGCACTGATCTACTGCCGCGAGGTGGAGAAGTACACCAACCCGCGCGGCGGCAAGTTCCAGCCCGGCCTGTACCCGGTCTCGGCCAACGTGCCCCTCGGCACGGTGGTGGCAGCGACCCCGGACGGCCGCAAGTCCGGCAAACCGCTGGCTGACGGCGTCTCCCCGGTGTCGGGCGTCGACCAGTCCGGCCCCACGGCGTCCGTCAAATCGGTTGCCCGGCTCGACCACGTGATCGCCTCCAACGGCACCCTGCTGAACATGAAGTTCCACCCCAACGCCCTGAAGGACGACCGGGGGATCCAGAACCTGGTCGGCGTCACCGAGACCTTCTTCAACGGTGGCGGCACCCACATCCAGTACAACGTCATCGGCCGCGACACGTTGCTGGATGCCCAGAGCCACCCCGACAACTACCAGGGCATGGTGGTGCGCGTCGCCGGGTACAGCGCCTTCTTCACCTCGCTGGACAAGGCCATCCAGGACGACATCATCGCGCGTACCGAACAGATGTTCTAAGATGAAGTGATGACATGGGGCGCCGGCAGGCTTGAGGATGCCGGCGCCTCGCATCGGTGAAGGCAGTGAAAGCCGCGTGCGGCATTTCACTTGATATACGGAGACTGCGAATGAGTTGGACCCATGAGTATCTGCTCTATGACCCCGATGCGGCTAAACGCCGGGAGCTGACCGGCCTGGTAAGCGATTTCCAGAGGTTTTCGATCCACGACGGTCCCGGAATCCGCACCATCGTCTTCCTGAAAGGCTGTCCCCTGCACTGCGCCTGGTGCGCGAACCCGGAAACCATCTCTCCGCGTCCGGAGATCATGCTCATTCCCCATAACTGCATCGGCTGCCGCAAGTGCATCGAGGTCTGTCCCTCGGGCTGTTTCGGGGAAGAGGACGGAATCGTCCGTTCCATCGACCGGGACAAGTGTCTCCTCCCGGAGTGCGGCAAATGCCAGCGCGTCTGCTATGCCAATGCGGTAAATATCAGCGGGCGTTACCTCACGGTTGCCGAGGTGATGGACGTGGTGCTCCTGGACAGGGAGTTTTACGACCGCACCGGAGGCGGAATCACCTTTTCCGGCGGCGAGCCGTTCGCGCAACCGGCATTTTTCAGGGAGCTGGCGCAAACGGCCAAGATGCTGAAGCTGCATACCGCGGTGGAGACCTGCGGCAATGTGAGCTGGAACGTATTCAGTTCGGTGCTGGAGTACCTGGATATCGTGCTCTACGACCTGAAGAACATGGATCCTGACCGGCATCTCCAGTGGACCGGCGCCGACAACAAGCTCATCCTGGAGAACGCAAGAAGGGTCGACGCATCGGGCAAGCCGATCCGCATCAGGTTGCCGCTGATACCCGGTTTCAACGATTCCGATGAAAACATTCGCGCGACCGCGGAATTCGTCGCGGGATTTTCCCATCTGGAGGCCCTCGACATTCTTCCCTACCATCGCATGGGCGAACCCAAGTGGGGCCAGCTGCACCAGGACTACAAGCTCCATGGCGTTACGCCTCACGACAAGGACCGGGTATTCGAACTGGCGGACATCGCGCGATCCTACGGCATAGAGGTGACTGTGGGCGGGTGAGCTGTCTTTGCAGAGGAGAACTCATGGAAGACTGCCGGGCTGCGGAGGTGGCAAAAGTCTTTGCCCGCGACGGGTTGAAACTCCTGAAGGCAGCCTCCTACGAAGAGGCGCTGGAGGCTTTCGAGGAAGCGGCCAGGCTGTACGCCCAAGGGGGCGATGCCGCCGGGGAAGCATCCCAGCGCATGGTCATTGCCGATATCCAGTGCGCTCTGAACCAGCTCGACCGGGCGCTCGCCTCTTCCTTTTCCGTCCTGTCATACCTTGCGGCAGTTGAAGACACAGCGGGAATGGCAACCGTCCTGAACAACATCGGGCTCCTTCAGGCGCGCCTGCAGCGCTACGATGATGCCGAATCGGCATTTCTCGACGCCCTGCGCATTTTCGAAACGCGCGGCGAAACGGATGGGGCCGCCGGTCAGTTGGGCAACCTGGGGTCGGTCTGCAGGGACCGGCAGGAATTTGACCGGGCGCTCGACTATTATCACCAGGCCCTGCAACGCTTCGAAGCGATCGGCTGCATTGACAAAATAGCCGATCAATTTGCGAACATCGCGTACATCCATGTCATGCGCGGCGAAAAAAATGCCGGCCTTGACAACTTCGAAAAGGCAAGGGCGCTGTATGAAAGCGCAGGCAAAGCCGAAAAGGCCCGCCGAACCATTGAAAACATCGACCTCCTCCGGGGGTGACATCAAGGCCGCCATGCAGGGACTGCAGCTTGCCAGGGACTATTTTTTCGCGCACGGGTTGCCCATGATCCGGGAATGCTTCGGCGATATTGCCGAACGGATCGCTGCCGGCCTGGTTGGGCCGGGTTCGGAGTGCTACGGGTTGGACGACGGTCTGTCCCGCGACCATGACTGGGGGCCGGGTTTCTGCCTCTGGCTGGACCCCGAAGTCCACGCAGCGCGGGGGGAGGAGCTGGCTGCCGCCTATGGTCGCCTGCCCCAGGTCTTTGCCGGTTTCGGGCCGCGCCGGGCCGGCCCCGGCGAGGAAGGCCGCGTGGGCGTCATGACCGTATCCGGTTTCTATGCACGATACACTGGACTCGATCATCCGCCGCAGGATATTCGTGAATGGATGCGGCTGCCCGAGATGGCCCTTGGGATCTGCACCAACGGTCTGGTGTTTCATGACCCCGCTGACAAATTTTCCTCATGGCGTCGGCATCTTCTCGGCTATTATCCGGAGGATGTCCGGCGCAGAAAAATTGCTTCGCGCTGCATGACCATGGCACAGACAGGGCAATACAATCTTGCCCGCAGCCTGAAGCGCGGCGAGGCTTATGCCGCCCGCTACTGCGAGCTGCAGTTCTGCCACGATCTGATGTCCATGGTGTTTTTGCTCAATCGCCGTTATCCTCCCTTCTACAAGTGGCTGCACCGGGCGGTAAGGGATTTGCCGCGGTTGGGAACGACGGTGTACGAACGCATCAACGAGATGCTGAACAGCAGTGACTACGATCAGATAATCACCATCATCGAATCGTTCTGCGCTCTGGTCGTCGATGAGTTGCAACGGCAGGGATTGAGCGGTTCCGGCAGCGGGTTCCTGGCCGACCACGCCCCTGCGGTACAGGCCGGAATCCTGGATCCAGACCTGAGAAGGAACTTTACCGTGTGCAACTGAAGTCATGAAAGGGTGAACGCATGGAAGAGAATAGCATTCTCATCGAGCGGATTCTGGAAATCGAATTGGACATGTTCCTCAGCGTGCCGACCACTCACCGTTACAGCTGCCAGGAAGACCCGGAGGGTTTCCGGGTTCATCGGCGGGCCCAGTTTGCCGCTTGGTCGGCGCCGACCCTGGGAAGCTATTTCAGGGACCTGCTGCGGGCAAGGGCAGAAAAGCGTAACCTGGTCGCGGTCAAGTACGCCCGCATGGATGACCTCCTCCCCTGCGAAAACTTCAGTCCCCTGATCGCAAAGATCGTCGAAATGGCGCTTGAGGGGCAAAAACGGTTTGTCATCGATTACCCCTGCCTGATGCGGGGCGGACGCCCCTTGAACAAGGCAGAGGACTCCCCCGGGGTGACTTCATTCGAAACCTACCTGCGCGCTGAACTGGAAACATACTCCGAAGAGACTTTGGAACTGCTGCACGGGGACATGCTTTCCTTGCAGAAGTCAGGAACCAGCCTTTCAGAAGCAACTTATGGCAAGCTGGCCAGGCAATGGGGTTTTGAATCACTGGACGCGCTGGAAGGAGCTCTGCGGAAAAAACTCGATCACAAGCCTTCCTGAACCGCGACACCATGAGCTGTGATGTGCTTGCCGGCGCATGAGCCTGGCTTCCATCGGCCGTCCCCTTCACATCGCTTCGTTCCGAACACCCCATGCAACATGATTTCCCCTTTTGACAATACATGCGCCTGAGAATAAGCCTGTTCGCACCGAAATGCCCGGGACAGCACTTTTTTCCGAATGCTACCCGACTGCCTGAAAGGAATTTTTGCGGGCAATTGACAAAATTTGAATATAAAGGTATATAGAATAATATATGAATGTTGCTTGCCGGTTGACATGACAAGCGCAGTATCGGTCGATGGACTGGCGCGTAAAGCGTTTTGCTTGCGGGAATAAATTCAGGCATGCCGGGTGGGCAAGTAAAAGAAAGGGTGAATACAGGTGATTAACAGCTAACTCCAAAGGAGTCAAATATGCAAAGTCTATGGAGGTACATGAGAGGAGTGGCAATGGCTGTCGTGATAGGTGGCGTGTTTGCTGGTTGTTCCACCAATCCACCGGTCACGAGTTCGCTTGAAGTCAACAGGGGGAACGTTCTTAATAGGGGTGATCAGGCTATGTTCGACTTTAGGGGCCGTGGCGATGTCTCGAAAGCGGTGTGCCTCGGTGAAACAATTCCAGTATACCGAGAGGTATTTGTTTTTCAGACAATGAGCAGGACCGAAGTGGGTAAGGTCAAAGTCGTCAGCTATGCCGGAGACCACAGGTTCAATGCTCAGGTAGTGGAAGGGCAATTGAAGGACGGTGACATAGCCCGCAAGGATTCGGCCACCTGTCTGTTGTACGAACCTGAAGCGGGATAAAATTTGTTGCGGCACTAAGCGGATGAAGGGCCGGAGAGATCCGGCCTTTTCATATGCGGATTCCCGTGAATTCCATCGGTGATTCACGGTCATGATAAACCGGCGGCAGGTGCTTTGAAGCGCGAAGGGGTCAGGCATTGCATGCCTGACCCCTTGAAATTTATGGTGGGCGCGCACGGGGTCGAACCGTGGACCTGACGATTAAGAGTCGCCTGCTCTACCAGCTAAGCTACGCGCCCGTCTGAAGATCGCAGTGAAAATACTAATACTTCAGAGCATGATGGTCAATGATAAATTTATGCAAATCTTCCTGCCTGTCAGGGCAGGAAACACTGCAGCCCTTGACATTCGGGCAAACTCGGCGATAAGGGGTAGTAGGGGCGGTCAGTTGCAGATCGACCGAATACACCGGACATCCTGACGCATTGCCTGGGAACGGAGGCGACAATGACACCTTACGAGAATCAGGGAGGCACCTCTCCTATCCGTGCTTTTGAGATCGGTGATGACTCCATTCTGGTCAAATTCACGGGCGGTTCCCTCTACCTGTTCACCTACCAGAGCGCGGGCAGCGCCAATGTGGAGCAGATGAAAAAATACGCGATGTTCGGGCATGGATTGTACGGTTTCATCAGCAGATTCGTTGGATTGGAATCGGGATTGAGGACCGGCTGACGGGCCTCCCGGCTGAAGCGGGCGCTTCGTCTCCGGCGATGTGCGCGTGTTCTCCTGATCAATCCCACAGATCAACCGAGGTCTGGGCGGCCTCCTGCCGCTTCAGTGCGTCCGTCCAGCAATCACGGTCGCGCTTCGCCAGGTTTGTATTGTGGTCCGAGCGGATCTTCCGCACGTAGACGGAATAATCTCCGTGACAGAAATGCACCACCCTGCCGCGCGGGCCGCCCAGGTCCCTGGCGACGATGGGGATCTTTTCCAGGTCCAGGAACTCGACCACAAAACGGCTGTTGTTCTCTCCGATACGGTACACAGAGTCCGTCGGCATCCTGGTCAGCGAGCTTCCGCCGAAAACCTTTGCGCGCAGGTTGTCGCGACGGGCTCCCTGGCGCATCATTTCATTGATCAGCAATTCCATGGCGTGTATTCCGTAGCGCCCTGCTTCGGAAAAACAGAGTTCTGACCCTGCGGGATGGCCGTCGCCGCTGATGAGGAAGTGGTTCATGCCGATAATCTTCCTTTTCCGGTCGTAGAGACACGCGGAAACACAGGAGCCGAGGAGGGTTGAAATGACGATCGGTTTCGACGATACGTGAAATTCTCCGGGCATGATTATCGCCCGTTTGTAATGTCCGACAGACTCTATTCTCAATTAACCTCCACCACAGGCTGGTCGCGGGTGATCCCTGCGACAGGCGTCAGTTCGAAAAACCGGAAAGGAGAATCCAGTGTTCCGCAAAGCTCATGACAAGGGGTACAAGGAGGTAATATCGGGAATACGTCTGAAAACTTTAGCCTATGGGGAAAAGACCCTTTTGACTGAGTTCAGGATGGATGCCGGCAGCATGCTGCCGAAGCATGCCCATGTTCATGAGCAGACCGGTTACCTTGTCGAAGGGAAGATGCGTCTCACCATCGACGGTCAGACATTTGACGTTGCGAAGGGGGATTGCTGGTGCATTCCCGGCAATTCCGAGCATGGCGCGGAAATTCTCGCGGATTCCGTTGCCGTCGAGGTCTTTTCCCCGGTGCGTGAGGAGTACCTGCCGGAAAAAACAACCTGATTGCGCCCCGAATATCTTGCCAAGTTATCGATACTTGGGGGAAAACGTGTAACCCCCCATAATTGTTGCCAACGTATGATTGCGTAAAAATTGTGCAATCGGTTAATTATCCAATGTGAAATATCTCTTTGGGGACTCTTCCACAAGGTATTCAACAGTTCGTCAACAGTGCCTGTTGGATACTCATTTTTCGTTGTGCCACGCGGCAAGGAATGACAGTGTGTGGAGGGGGTGGCGAAGTTCCACCGGCCTTCAGGGCAAAAAAAAAACCGCTTCCGACGCCGGATGCGGTTTCAAAGGGAAGGATTGAGCTAAGAGGTGTCATGGCTTTAGTGGTAGTTATCTAGCTCGGTTTTGTATAAGCAGTATTCGTGCCAATGTTTTGGGTGTGCAGCGGCACGGTGAATGCTGCCCCTGTAACCAACCAACAGTCCCGTGCCGAGCGGCTTCGTACCCCAAAAGCACCATTTCATGCCGCTTTTGGGGTATGGGGCGACCGGCGGCACGGCGTATTCTTCCATTCATCAGGTGCGCAAAATTTACTGGCCGGCCCGCGTGAAAAGCGACGCTTCGGCGGATCTGCGTTCTCATCCTGGCCGGAACAGGTTCAATGCTTGTTCCAGGGGATCGCCCGCGCCATCGAGCCAGCTGATGGTAACGCCCTGCCGCTCCATCCTGCGGAACCAGGTGTCCTGCCGCTTGGCGAAGTCGTGAATGGCGCTGTTGAGCTTCTGGTACAGATCGTTGCGGTTCAAATCTCCCTCGAGGAAGCGTGCGGCGAACCGGTATTCCAGGCCGTAGGAGTCCAGGGTTTCATAGCTGACCCCCTCCCGGTGGAGCCGTTCGACCTCCTCGATCAGGCCTGATTCGAGCCTGGCCTTCAGCCGACTGGTGATCATCTGCCGCAGAACGCTGCGTTCCCAGCGGATTCCCAGGATCAGGGGCGTGAATGGCGGCAGGGGGATCGGTTCGTGGGCTTGTTCGTATTCGGCGATCTCGACGGCGCGAACGAGGCGGTCACGATCCAGGGTGTCCGTCGTGTTGTGGAGCCGGGACCGTGCGGCGGCGAGGCGGGCCGCCAGCTGCTCTTCGGAAAGGGAAGTGAGCTCGGCGCGAAGCTCCCTGTTCAGGGGGACTTCCGTCATCCGGTATCCCCGGAGGACTGAATCCAGGTACAGGCCGGTTCCGCCCACGATGACCGGAAGCCGGCCCCGGGACCGGATCTGCTCCATGGCGTCGAAACAGAGACGCTGGAAGAGGAAGACGCTGAATTCCTCTCCCGGATCGAGAATGTCGATCAGGTGGTAAGGGACTTCTCCGTATTCCCCAAGGTCCTTGCCGGTGCCGATGTCCATGCCGCGATACACCTGCCTGGAGTCGGCAGAAATGATTTCCCCGCCAAGTTCGCGGGCCAGGGACACGGCCAGAGAGGTCTTGCCCGATGCCGTTGGCCCAAGGATGACGATCGTGTCGTAACGCATGGTGTCCCGCCTTATTTTCCTTCCAACTTTTTTCGACATGGGGTACTATTCCCATCCGATAAGAACCGTTTCATTCGGAGGCTTGGAGCGTGGTCAGGGAAAAACCCAGAAAGAAGTACTCCCAGGCCGGCAGGGTGCACGACATCATCCGCTTGATCGAAGCCCGGCACGGGGTTACCATCGGGGAGCTGGCCGAAGAGACCGGGGTGAACCGACGCACCATCCACCGGGACCTCAACGCCATCCACGAAGCGGGCTATCCCCTGGTTTCGGAATGGGCGAACAACTGCAAGGTCTACCGGTTCCTGACCCGTTTCAAGGACATACCGCCCATCGGTTTCACCCTGCGGGAACTGATGACCCTGAGTTTTCTCCGCTCCCAGCTGGACCTGCTGCAGGGAACTCCCTTCCAGGAAGACATGGAGTCGATATTCCGCAAGGTCAATTCGGTCCTCCCACCGCGTTATGCCGCCCACATGGAGCGGATCGCGGGCGTCTCGCTCCCGCTCCTGCAGGGGCGAAGGGATTACAGCCGGGCACGGGAGCCGATCACCGCGCTGCGCGACGCGCTCATTTACCAGAACCGGGTGACCCTGGCCTACCGGGCGCCGGGTAAGAACGGCCCGTCCTCCTATCTGGTCGATCCGTATACCCTGGTTTTCCACAAGGGGGGGCTGTATCTCCTCGGCTATGCCCATAACCGGCAGGCGCTCCGCACCTTTTCCGTCGAACGCATCTGCGAAGTCACCAGGGAGAAGGAGCGTTTCGAATTGCCCCGGGAGTACCGGCCCGAGGAGCACTTGAGGAGCTCCTTCGGGATCGTCGAAGAATCTTCGGTAAACGTAAGGGTGAGATTCTCGTCAGCAGTCGCCCACACGGTAAAGGACCGGATCTGGCATTCGTCCCAGAAGGTGGAGGAGCGAACGGACGGCGCTATAGTGGTATCCTTCGAGGCGGGCGGAACCATGGAAATTCTCGCCTGGGTCCTCTCCTACGGTTGCCATGCCGAAATTCTCGATCCCCCCGGGCTCCGCGCCGAAGCGGCCAGGGCTGTCCGGGAGATGGGAAAACTTTACGATACCTAACCAATATTACCGGAATCAGTGGAGGTCCGAGATGGCGAGAAGTTCTTACGATGCAACCCTGGATTCACTGGCACTGCTGTTTATCCGCGTGCCCCTCGGCGCTATTTTCCTGGCTCACGGCTCCCAGAAGCTCCTGGGCCTGTTCGGCGGGGCCGGGCTGACCGCGACCCTGAAAAATTTCGAGGTCCACATGGGCATCCCCCCCATTCTTACGCTCCTGGCGATTATCGCTGAATTCGGCGGCGGCCTGGGAGTCCTCGGCGGGCTGCTGACCCGCCTCTCCGCCATCGGCATCAGCGTCAACATGGCGGTCGCGATCTACAAGGTTCACTGGGCCAACGGCTTCTTCCTCAACTGGTACTGCGCTTCGGGCAGGGGGCACGGCATCGAATACAATATCGCGCTGCTCGGCATGGCCCTGGCGCTGGTCGTAACTGGCGGCGGCAGGTGGGCGCTGGACCGGCTCATCTGGAAATAGCCCCCGCTTTCCGAAGCGGAAACTGCGTGGAAATCGGCTGATTTCCCGAGAACCCGGACCGGAGGATCACATCCCCCGGAACGCGGAGAGCGGGAGCACTTCCATTCCCTCCAGGTTGGGGGTCAGAACGGCGTCTTCCAGGGGGGAGTTTATCTCCGGATCGTCGAAGACCATTTTTACCGTATCCCCCATGGAGTTCGCCATCACGATGGTCGAGGGGAAAGCAACGCCGTTGCGGTCGTGGTATTGGCTGTAGGTGACCCTGTCGCCTTCGGCATTGGTCTTGCCGGTCAGGAGCCCGTGCTCGTCGAAAGAGAGGGTTTCCTTCTTTCCGTCGGCGGTCAGGTATTCATGGGTTCCGGGCGCAACCGCGCCGGGAGGCGGCTGATCGATCACCCAGCGCACCAGGCCCCAGGCACGGAGCCCGTTCCGGTCGGGAAGCTCGGAAATCGCGCCCTGGTAGGCGGCCTGTTTCGACGGGACCAGGCAGGTGATCCGGTCGCCGGCCACGTAAATCTCCACCACCGTGGTGCCGAATGGGGAGAGCATGACCAGGTGGAACCGGTCCGGCTCCCTGAAGACCAGGTAACCGCGGCCGCCGATACTTTTCCCGGAAGCCTTGAGGGACATGCTGACTTCGGATTGCAGCGTCCGTACGGCGCCTTTCGGGGCGGTGCTGGGGAGCGGGGCGGGCTTCGGAGCGGTTGCGCAGGAGGACATTGCGAATACTGCAACGAGCGCCAGTACGAGATGCACGGCGCGACGGGATATTGCGAGTCGTATCATGGAAGCTCCAGTTGCTTTTCGTTGATGGTGCCGTGAAGCTCCTGCATCATAGCATATTTTTTGCAAAAGCCCCAAATTCCCGTTTTGCCCCGGCTTGGCGGATCCGGATCGGAATGCCGCGGGGCAAGCGTGTTACCAGCCATGCCGCTCTATTTCACGGCAGGGCGCTCCCCTGGCGGGAGTCCCTCCGTTCCAGTTCGTAGTCGATGGCGTTCAGGACTTCGAATTTCTTCAGCGACCACAGGGGCGCGACCAGGTGGTCGTGGCCGCCGTCACCGGTGAGGCGCTGGATGGACATTTCCGGCCTGAGCCGCTCTAGGAAGTCGCACACCAGTCCCACATATTCATCCCGGTCCAGCATTCTCACGCCTCCCTGCCTGAAAAGCATTTCGAGGGGGGTGCCCTTCATAACATGCAGCAGGTGGATTTTGACTCCCTCGATACCGAGATCGTTCAGGACGGCTGCCGTGGCCAGCATCTCTTCCCGCGTTTCCCCGGGCAGGCCGAGGATCACGTGGGCGCAGACACGGATCCCTTCGGCGCGGCATGCCAAAACCACTTTCTCGAACGCGGCGAAATCATGCCCCCTTTGGAGCAGCTTCAAGGTACGGTCGAGTGGCGACTGGAGGCCCAGTTCCAGCCAGAAATAGGTGCGCCGGCTGTATTCGGCCAGCAGCCTTACCGTTTCCGGCGGCAGGCAGTCGGGCCGCGTGCCGACGATCAAACCAACCACGTCTTCCACTTCCAGCGCTTCGTCGTAAAGTGAGCGAAGGCGTTCCGGAGGCGCGTAGGTGTTGGAAAAGGCCTGGAAATAGGCGATGAAGCGTTTCGCTTTGTACTTCCGCACCATGATTTCCTTGCCCGCTTCAAGCTGTGCCGTAATGGGAGCGTCGGGCAGGATGCCGTGAGCGCCCGAGCCCTTGCCGCCGCAGTAGATGCAGCCGGCCGTGCCCACGGCGCCGTCCCGGTTGGGGCAGGTGAAGCCCGCATCGACCGAGATGCGGTGAACCCGGCAGCCGAAGACCCGCTTCAGCTCGTCTGAAAAGGCGTTGTATCTCTTGGGGGGATGATGATGGTTGCGTGATTGGTTCATTTAGGTGGTCCGGAACGGAACTTCCTCGAAGCCCGGCATAATCTGACCGGCCGTGTCTCCCGGACAGAAGCTTTGCCTGGCTTCAAACGCTTTCCTGTTTTTCGAGATCCTGCAGTGAAGCCGTATCCCGGTCTCCTCGAAAGCCCCGCCCCTATAACCGGTTGATGAAAACCTCGCGCGGCCGGCTGGTGCCGTCGGAAGGGCCGACGACGCCTTCCTGCTCCATGCGCTCGATGATCCGGGCGGCGCGGTTGTAGCCGATGCGCAGGCGGCGCTGGATCATGGAGATGGAGGCCTGGCGCGCCTCGGCGACCAGGGCCACGGCGTCGTCATAGCGCTCGTCCACCATCTCGTCTTCGTCTTCCTTCTCGTCGGAGTGCTTCATTTCCAGGATTGCCTTGTCATAGACGGGCTTGGCCTGCTTCTTGAGAAAATCGGCCACCCGCTGGACTTCGGAATCGGCTACGAAGGCGCCGTGGATGCGCTGCAGTTTGGCCGTCCCGGGCGGCAGGAACAGCATGTCCCCGGCGCCGAGCAGGTTTTCCGCGCCGTTGCAGTCCAGGATGGTCCTCGAGTCAATCTTGGAGGAAACCTGGAAGGAGATGCGGGCCGGGAAATTGGCCTTTATCAGGCCCGTGATGACATCGACCGACGGCCGCTGCGTGGCGAGGATCAGGTGGATACCGGCGGCGCGGGCCATCTGGGCCAGCCGGGCGATGGATTCCTCCACCTCGCGGCCGGCCACCATCATCAGGTCGGCAAGCTCGTCCACCACGATGACGATGTACGGCAGGTGGCCGTGCTCAAGTTCCTCTTCCTGGGACAGGGGCGGCTGGAATTCCGCACTTTGCGCTTCTTCCGGCGCTTCGACCACCTCGTCCATGACGATCACGTCCCCTTCGACGGTCTCTTCGCCCTGGGCTTCCTTCTCCAGTTTCTTGTTGTAGGAGTCGATGTTGCGCACGCCCTTGTCGCTCAGGAGCCGGTAGCGCCGCTCCATCTCCTTGACCGCCCACTTGAGGGCCAGGGCGGCTTTCTTCGGGTTGGTCACCACCGGCAGGAGCAGGTGGGGTATTCCTTCGTAGATGGAAAGTTCCAGCATCTTCGGGTCGACCATGATGATCCGCACGTCCTGGGGCGTGGAGGTGTAGAGCAGGGACAGGATCATGGTGTTGATGGAAACCGATTTGCCCGAGCCGGTCGCTCCCGCCACCAGCAGGTGGGGCATGCGGGCCAGGTCGGTCACCACCGGCCCGCCGGAAATGTCCTTACCCAGGGCCATGGGAAGCTTCATCTTGCCGCGATTGAACTCCTCCGCGGCGAAGATCTCCCTGAGGAAAACCATTTCCCGCTCGCGGTTCGGTATCTCTATTCCCACGACCCCCTTGCCGGGGATGGGGGCGACGATCCGTATGGAAAGGGCCTGGAGCGCCATGGACAGGTCGTCGGCCAGGTTGGCGATGCGGTTGACCTTGATGCCCGGGCCGGGAGCGTATTCGAACATGGTGATGACCGGGCCGGGGCAGATCTCCACCACTTCGCCGTCAACGTTGAAATCCTGCAGCTTCTTCTCCAGCAGCCGGGCATTCATGGTCAGGAGGTCGCGGTCCACCTGCCGCCGGGTCTGGGGCGGGGCGTCCAGGAGCGATACGGGCGGCGTGTGGTAGGGGCCCTCGGCCTTGGCGAATTCAAAGGATTCCTGTACCGGCGCGGTCTTGGCGTCGTCCTTTTTCTTTTCCTTCCGGGCGATCGGCTCCGGCGGGGGGAGCGTGACCGTTGCCGGCCGGATCTGGGGCGTCGGCCGTTCCACGCCCGGCACGTTGCGGTCGCGCAGTTCCCGGTTGAGCGCCTGCTTCTCCCGGTAGTTGGCCCAGCGGCTCCTGAGGGCGGAGAAACCCCATCCGGCGAACAGGACGAAGGAGAAGCGGGACAGAACCATGACCGAGGCGGCCAGGACGGGGAGCACGAGGAGCAGCGCGCCGGGAACGCCAAGATAGGTTTTGAGCAGGCTGGCGGCCTTGAAACCGATGACGCCGCCGGTCTGCACGTTCTGTCCCAGGAAAGACGTGGTTTCAATATCGAAGGCGAAGAGGGTGGCAAGCGAGATCAGGAACACGAGAAAAGCAGCGCCCTTGTAGCTGCGCCACCTGAGCTCCTTGAAGCGGAGCAGGCGATAGGCGATGAACAGGAGCGCCACCGGGATTGCGTAAGAAGCGAGACCGAAGAGCTGCAGGAGCAGTTCGGAGAAGTAAGACCCGAGTTTTCCCCCGAAGTTGCGCACGTCCGCGCCGGAAGAATAGGTGTTGAATGACAGGTCGTCATTGCTGAATGACAGGAGCGCGATGAGGATGAAGAGTCCCGTGGCGCCCAGCGCGATGCCCTTTATTTCCTGGATGAGTTTCGTCTTTTTATCGTTTTCCATGTATTTGTGCCTTGGCCCGCTCTTGTTACATTTCCAGGATCAGCGGCAAAATGACCGGCCGCCGCTCGATGGTCTTGTTGAAGAACCGCCGGAGAATCCTGCGGACCTCCATCTTCACCTCGTTCAGGTCGGCCATGACCTCAAGGTTGACGCCGGCCAGGGTATCGAGGACGATTTTCCTGGTTTCGTCCAGGTATTCCTGGCTCTCGTCTTCGAACACAAATCCGCGAGATACGATGTCCGGGCCGTAGATGATCTCGCCGTTCGCCTGGTTGATGGCGATGATGACCACGACCATGCCGTCTTCCGACAGGTGCCTGCGGTCCTTCAGGACAATTTCTCCCACGTCGCCGATGCCCTTGCCGTCGACGAACACCCTGCCTGATTCGGCGGTGCCGGTAATCGACCCGTTGCCGTTGGCGAAAGATATTATGTCGCCGTTCACCGCCAGAATGCAGCGTTCCTCTTCGATCCCGACCTTTCCGGCAAGCTGCAGGTGTTTCACCAGGTGCCGGTACTCGCCGTGGATGGGGACGAAAAAGCGCGGCCGCACCAGGTTGATCATCAGCTTCAGTTCTTCCTGGCTGGCGTGGCCCGATACGTGGACTTCGGACACCTTTTCATGGAACACCTCTGCCCCGCGCCGGTACAGGTGGTTGATCAGGTCGGAAATGGTCTTTTCGTTCCCGGGGATGAACCGGGACGAGAGGATGACGGTGTCTCCCCGCTCCAGCTTGATCTGCTTGTGATCGTCCATGGCGATCCTGGTCAGGGCGCTCATGGGCTCGCCCTGGGAGCCGGTGGTGATCATGCAGACCTCTTCCTTGGGCAGCCGTGGCAGCTCCTTCAGGTCCATGAGGATGGAATCGGGGATTTTCAGATAACCCAGCTCGCTGGCTATCTGGACGTTGGCCAGCATGGAACGGCCGTTCAGCAGGACCTTGCGGCCGCAGCGGCCGGCAGCGTCCACCACCTGCTGCACGCGGTGGATGTTGCTGGAAAAGGCCGCCACGATGATCCTGCCCCGGCACTGGGGGAAGATCTCGTCGAACGCCTCTCCCACCAGCCGCTCCGAGAGGGTGAACCCCTCGCGCTCGATATTGGTGGAATCGGACAGAAGCGCCAGCACTCCCTCCTCGCCGTAACGGGCCAGGGTCGAAAGATCGGTCAGTTCGCCGTCAACCGGGGTCTGGTCCAGTTTGAAGTCGCCGGTATGGATCACCACACCCTCGGGCGAACGGACCGCCAGGGCGCACCCGTCCACGATGGAGTGGGCAACCCGGACGAATTCCACGGCGAAACCGCCCAGCTCGACGGTGTCGCGCGGTTTGACGACGCGCAAATCGACCTGGCTGTCCAGGTCGTATTCCTTGAGCTTTTCCCTGACGAAGCCCAGGGTCAGGGCAGTGCCGAAGATGGGCGGGTTCATGTCCTGGAGGACATAGGGGAGCGCGCCGATGTGGTCTTCGTGGCCGTGGGTCAGGAAGATTCCCCGTATCATGTCGACCCTGTCCCGCACGTAGGTAATGTCGGGAATCACGAGGTCGATGCCGAGCATGGAAGGCTCGGGGAACATGAGGCCGCAGTCGACGATGATGATGTCGTCGCCGGCTTCGTAAACGGTCATGTTCAGGCCGATCTCACCCAGTCCCCCAAGGGGAATGATTTTCAGGCCGTTATATTCGGTTGCGTTAGTGGACATGGTTTTCCCGATTTTCATTTCCCGCCGGAAAGCGCTCCGATCCTGGCGTCGCAGCGGGCGATCCAGCCCTTTCCCGGCTGGCTGAGTCCGCGGACGGCGTAGAAGGAGCTGCGGAGGGAGCGGTAGGCGATCAGCGCCCGGGCCCGGTCTCCACCGCGCTCCATGGCTTCACCGATTTCCCAGAGCCCGGCAGCGGCTTTCCCCACCACCGCGCTGCCCGGCGTGTACATGTGGATTGCGGAGTCATAGCCCGCGATCGCGGCGATCACGTCTCCCCGTTTCCACGCGGCGGCTCCCCGTTCGTACTGTTCATGCTGGCGCTGAAGGGTGTTGAACCAGAGAAGGGAGAGGGCGATCACCGCGACGAGCAGACCATTGAGTGCTATGGATCGAGCGTCCGTCACGGCCGTTTCATCCCTGAAAGAAGCCGGGCACGGTCGCCAGCAGTGTGCCGGTCAGCCCCAGGATAACACCTGCCAGGGCCGTCAGGGCCGCAAGCAGGTCAAACGGTCTTTTCAACCGGTGGGCAGCGGCAAAGCCCCAGCCGGTCAGGCCGATGCCGGCGGCAATCAGTGCGGCGGGTGCAAGCATCGCGTCAATTCCCGAAGCCATTTTCGATGGCTTCCCTGACCCGGGTGATCAGCTCGTCGCGCCGCTTGCCGGTTGCTCCCGCGGTCGGAATGGGTTCGCCGAAGCGGATCGATACCGTACCCCTGCGGACTGCCAGACGTTTCGGCGGATTGACCGCGGCGCTCCCGGAGATGGTAAAGGGCACGATGGGCACGCCAGCCCGCGCGGCAAGCAGGAATCCCCCCCGCTTGAAGGGGAGGAGCTTCCCGTCCATGGACCGGGTCCCTTCGGGAAATATGATCACGCTTACCCCGTCCCGGATCTTTTGGGCCGCATACTCCATGGTTTTCAGCGCCTGCCTGCCGTCGCTGCGGTCCAGGGGCAGGTAGCCGGCCCGCTTCATGGCATAGCCGAACAGCGGGATGCGGAACAGCTCCTGTTTCGCAATCCAGCTGAAGTGGTGCGGCAACCCCGAGTACAGTGTCAGGATGTCGAAGTTGCTCTGATGGTTGCCCATGAAAATCAGCGGTACGCCGGCCGGGATCTTTTCCGCTCCGATGACCTGGATTCTGACTCCAGCGATGAAGAGGGCCACCCTGGCCCAGAGCTTGCCGTAGAAGTGGAGGAATTTTCCCGTCGGGTCCAGGAACGTGATGGGCACACCGGTTATGATGATGAAAAGCGTTAAAGGAACGAACAGAAACAGAAAAAATAGCGCCCGCGGCATTTGAAGCTCCCCTGATTGTATCGTGGGTAAATTACTTCTTTTGCACAAGAGAGTCAAATAAATTGATAGTTTTGCGGGGCCTTGGGGAGGATCGCTCCCTTTGAAGAGGAGCGATCCGGAAAGGTTCGTTGCCGGCAGGGCGACTACTTCTGCTTTCCGGCGAGGGGTACGAACCCGTGGGAGGCTAAAACCTTCGCCGCGGCCCTGCTTTTCAGGAATGCCATGAACCTGGCGGTCTCGGCCCTGTTCTTCGCGGCGGTTACGGCCGCCATGGGGTAGAGGATCCGCGAATGGCTGCCCTTGGGCGCGACGGCTGCAACCGAGCCGCTTTTCATTTCCCGGGCGTCGGAACGGTACACGAGGCCGGCATCCACATTGCCCGATTCGACATAGGCAAGCACCTGGCGGACATCCTTGGCGAACATGATTTTTTTCGCAACCTTGTCCCAGAGCCTCAGGTGGGTCAGGGTTTCCCTGGCGTATTTGCCGGCCGGAACGGTTTCGGGCTGTCCGATGCTCATGGACTGCGCCTTGTCGGCCAGGTCGGCGAAAGTCCTGATGGCGTTCGCCTTCTCTTTTGCGACGACAAGCACCAACTCGTTTTCCAGGAGATCGGAACTCGTATCGGCAGCTACCAGGCCCTTGGCGGAAAGTTCGTCCATCTGCTTCTTGCCCGCGGAGATGAACAGGTCCACCGGGGCGCCTTCCTCGATCTGCTTCTGCAGCATGCCGGATGACGCGAGATTGAACTGGATTTCCACGTTCGGCGCCTTTCCGGCATACATATTCTTCAGGTCGGCGAGGGCATCCTTGAGGCTGATGGCGGCCGAGACCTGGATGACGCTCTTCCGGGCAGCTTGAGCCGTGCCCTGCAGAACCGGCGACAACAGGAACAGAGCGGCCGTCAACAGTGATGCCAGGAACAATGCCGATTTTTTCATGTACAACTCCTCCTTTTTAATGATGTTTTAAAAATGGCAATGCAGGAAATCCGAAGTATCGCATTCCGGAGCTCCGTGCTCAAACTGCCTCTCCCAGCTCGACGGGATCGGGCAGCGCCTGGAGGCGCCCGCACCGTTTTCCCCGTTCCATGAAGAGCACTTCGTCTGCCAGCGCCTTCATCTCTTCCCTGCTGTGGGTGACGAGCAGAAAGGGGATGTTCCAGGATCTCTGCAACTGCTTGAGCTCCAGCCGCAACTCCCTGCGGTTGGCGGAGTCGAGCGCCGAAAGCGGTTCGTCCAGAAGCAGAAGCTCCGGCTCCATCATGAGCGCCCTGGCCAGCGCGACCCGCTGTTTCTCCCCCCCGGAAAGGTTGGCTGGATAGCGGTGGTGAAGGTGTTCTATCTTCAGCATTTCCAGAACGTCCCGCACTTCCGTCCGGCTCCCTTCTCCCTTCCCGCGTCCTGCCCGCACCCCGTAGAGCGCATTCTCCCGAACAGTCAGGTGGGGGAAGAGGGCGTATTCCTGGAACACGTACCCGATACGCCGCCTTCTCGCGGGTAGGTTAACCGATTCCCCGGACGAGAAAAACAGTTTCTCGCCCAGGGACACGCGGCCCTGGTCCGGATTCTGCAGCCCGGATATGCAGTTGAGGATGGTGGTCTTGCCGGAGCCGGAGGGACCGAAAAGAACCAGTATACCGTTCTCGAGAGAGAATTCCACTTCGACGGTGATGCCCGGGAATCTCTTGCTGATTGATGCTTCCAGCATGGTTGTAAATTCCTCCCCGCCCTGATGCGGCTCTGAAACAGCCGAAATCTGTTCCCCCGTCCCGGAACACGGTTTATGTTCCCGGTCAATTTTGCCCGGCGTTCGGTCAGGAAAGCGGAACGCAATGCAAACGAAACGGCCGACGGAGATAAACACCCGTCGGCCGCATGGCGCCGCAATGTTTACTCCTTTCCAAGCACGGGAGGCGGCGCTGTTTCCGGCGTCGCCCATTGCCTGCCTCCCCCTAGCATCTGCAGTAGGGAAGACAAGTCGGAGCGATATTGATTTGTCTGACTGTTTCGTTATAGCCCATTGTATATGACGATCGCAAGTATTTTTTGCGACCGCTCCCTTTCCCGGCGGCGTCCGTCCGGAAAAGTATTCGAGACCCGCCGGGTTTCTGAAACCCGGCAGGTCTACTTTCCAATGCTAGAACTTCGCCGTTATCCCGCCGAAGATGTTGCGTCCCCGGCCGGGCAGGCCGTACGAGTCCTCGTAGTACCGGTCGAAGATATTATTGAATGCGATGTAGGCTTCATAATGCTTCAGGAATCGCTGGCTGACCCGCGCATTGAGGAGAAAATAACCCGCGACGCTCTGTACTGCCGTTGTCGGCCTGGTTGGTGTCGGCAGTTGAGTGTACATGTTGCTGAGCAGGATGCCGTTCAGGTCGATACGAGTCCCGGTGAACGGTACGGTATATTGCGCACCCATATCCAGCTTGTGCTCAGGCACGTTCGCCACGTGTTCGGTCGCCCTGCCGTCGGTCTGGTCGGTCGCGTGGTTGTAGTTGTAGCCGAGCTTCAGCACCAGGTCCTTCATCGGGTAGAATTCGGTTGCCACCTCGATGCCGTAGATCTCGACACTGCCGAGATTCTCGTAGGGGTCGTGGACACCCCTTTCAGGCTGAACGATCATATCGGTGATGTTGTGGTGAAAAAACGACAGTTGTCCCCACATGAAATTTCCGAACGGGCGGGACACGCCGATGGTGGAATTGATGGCGCTTTCTGGTTTCAGCCCATAACTTCCGCCACTGGTATCCGCGTAGAGTTGGCGCAGGGTCGGGAAGCGGGTTTTGCGGGCAACGGAGGCGAATACCTTGGTGTTGTCCGGAAAGAGATAGACGGCGCCGATCATCGGGTTGAAACTGTTCGTGGTCGGACCCTTGGGCAGGTCGGTCTGGTTGATGAAATTCCCCGTGCCGGCAGCAGTGTTGTTCTTGGTGGCGTCATCTACCTTGAACCAGTCATAGCTTCCTCCCACAACCACCGAAAAATTCTTCGCAATGGTCACTTCATCTTCGACACCAACCGACCCGGTCCAGGCGAAATAGTTCTCGAACGGCAGGTAATTGTCGTCACGTTGCTTGTGCGAGTCGCCCCGATAGTTCAAGGCGAAGCTGACCTTGTTCCAGGAGACCGGTCGCCACTCGGTGATGAGCGAACCACCGATCATGTAGTCGTAGTAGGCGCTCCTGGCGATGATGTTATTGAAGTTCCAGTCATAATAGGAGTCCATCGCATCGGCGTGATTATGGTAAAACAGCTTGCCCTTCATGGTGACCTTGTCGCCCAGTTTCTGCTGCCCGCTCAGGTCAATTCCCCAGTCGTCGTAGCGGTTGAAGCCGAAGAAATTGGTAAAGGCGGGGCGGGTCAACGCAGGACGTCGTACATTGAGGATGTTGCTCGGGATCGGCTTGTCCCGTGCCGTGTAGTGAAAGTTCAGGTAGTACTCGGACCCGGCGGACGGTTCGATGCCGAACTTGGCCCAGACGCTGTCCTTGGCGTAGTTGGACTGGTTGCGGGTGCCGCCGTCCTCGAAGATTCCCTGATTAGGTACTGGTCCATTGGTGCTTCCGACGACCGGCCTGAAGTCGTCGGACATCCTCCAGCCGTGGGCCTGGTCGTGCTCGTAATTCAGCCAGTAGTTGAAGATGCCTTTCTTCATGCCGTGGGAAGCGGAAGTCTTGAAGTAGTCAACGTCCCCCCCCTCGGCGTTTACGGAGAAATACGGCTTTTCTACTCCCTTCTTGGTAATGATGTTGATTACCCCGCCTTCGGCGTTCGCTCCGTAGAGGACCGACGCCGCACCCTTGGTGACCTCGATTTTTGCCACGTTGTCCGTGGAAAACTGGTTCAGGTCCAGGTATCCACGAGTGGTTTCGTAGAACGGTACGCCGTCCACGAGCACCAGGATCCTCTGCTGGTCGAAGAAGCCGTGGATGGAAACTATCGGTTCGTTTCTTGCGTTGGTGATGACGGTCATGCCCGGCACGTACGTGAGCGCCTCAGCGACCGTGCGGCTGTTCGTGGCCTTCATCTGCTCTTCGGTGATTTCATTGGTTATCGAAGCTTCCTTGGCGAGAGGCGGCTTTCTGTCCGAGATGTAAACTTCTCCCAGGGAATAGCTCTCATACCCCTCTTCAGCTTTATTCTCTTCCGCCCGCGCGGCTGTTGCCGTCACCAGGGCGAAACAGAATAGGAATGCAGCAACCCGAATCATTTTCATGCCGATAATGCCCTCCTTATCTCTTGAAATTCACTTTCCTGATGGAAAGCTGCGGTGAAAAACCCATCAGCCGGCGAGGATCAGTCGAATCCCACCTGTCGCAACCGCCGGGAATTGACACTCAAAATGCCGGGTTTTCCTTCACTCAATTCGAAAGAATCGCCTCGACCTGTCGCCGGTTCAGTTCCAGGTTGAGAAATTGCCGATAGAAATTCCGCACATCTCTTTCCAGGCTCTGTCCGCGGCGTTCCGGGTAGATGACCCCTGCCAGCCATCTCACTCCCAAGGCTCGCATGAACGAGGGGGGATAATTCAGCCAGTTGAAGGGAAGCGTCGGAATCCGGTAGACCCTGTGTTCCTTTACCGCGCGTATGCTTTGCCAGCGCCTGTCAGCGAGTACCTTGCCGAAGAAACGGTCGTCCTGCGTGATGATGACGTCCGGATTGTAGGCCAGGACCAATTCCAGGCTGATCCTGTTGCTGAGCGTTCCCCTGCGGGCGCAGCGGTGGGCGCTCCTGCCCCCGGCCAGCTCGATCGATTCCTCGAGGAACGGCATGTGGTCGCAGTCGTTGCCCAGGCCGTCCGGCCCTATGGCGTAGTAGACGCTTTTCCGTTTCTGTGGCGGGATGGATGCGGCAAATGCCTTCATTTCCCTGATGGTCCCGGTGATCGAATCGGCCAGCTGCCTGGCCCGTGCGCGACGGTCGAGCAGCCTTCCAAGGAAGAGGATGGTTTCCGGGTAATCGGAAAGCCGTTCCAGTTTTACGGCGACTACCGGGATGGATAGTTTGCGCAGCCGCTCCACCATGGCCGGCATGGCCCGCAGGGAGGAATCCCAGGCCAGCGCCACGTCAGGCCGGGCCCGGACCAGCGTTTCGAAATTCGGTGTGCGTTGCCCGAACCATCCCCCCACCACCGGAAGGTCTCGGTAGCGAGGGTCCACGAACGGCCTGCTGCGATCTGCCAGCGGTGTATTCCAGCCGTTCAGCAACTCCGGGGCAAGCGTGTAGATCAGATAAGTCAGGGGTGGGTATGCCGTCCAGACTTTCCTGATTTTTCCCGGTACGGTTACGGTGCGGCCGGACATGTCAGTGATCCTGACAGCTTGAGCATCGGCCATGGAGACCGTCAGCAGGGGGACAGCGCAGAGCAGCGTCAAACCCCATTTTCGCAGTTTCCGCAGGTATGAAATGCCGAGTGAGTTTCCCATGGCATCCCGCCTATATCTCTGCCGTAATCGAGGACATGACCAGTTCTTTTTCCATTTCCTTGTCCCACCAGATCACCGCCCAGCGAATTTCTCTGACCGGATAAAGCTTCCAGCGTCCATCCTTGAGGACCAGGCTCTGCCGGAGGAAGGCCTTCAACATTTCTTCCTCTCGCATTGAAATATCAGGGATCGAACGTTTCAGGAATTCGAACGCCTCTTCATGCGTCCCGTAAGAACTGGTGTCTTGATATGATATGAACGCATTGCCGGCGCTGAACCCTTGCTGCGCAAGCATCAGATTGATTTCGCCGTAATGTGGCGGGGGCGTGAATTCCCTGCCGATGGCTTCATACACACGTCTGTCGCGGGGGCCATTGCCGGCGGCGACGACCACATAAACCCGCTTCCTGGCGTATTCGTTCAATTTTGCGATGGCGGCCCGCGCCGATCCCAGGGGCATGGAACGTGAGGCGATCACCACATCGTGCGGGATTATTCCCAGACTTTGCCAGTCGTCCTCCCATCTGCCGTGAACCGTACGTATATTGTCGATACCGGAGTCGTCACAGCGCTTACGCAACAATGCGAGCATTTTGCTTGAGAAGTCGAGGGCGGTGATGCTCTTGGCTTTTTTCGCGAGAGGAATCGCGAGCGTTCCTGTGGCACTGCCCACGTCGAGCACTGTCCAGTCGGGTTCCATGGCAATGATTTTCATGAAGGCATCCGCATAGCCGCTCCCCTTGTCGTGCTCGGCAAACGAGGAGGCGCGTCGGTCCCAGAACTCGGGGGTCCGCCAGGGAGGGGGTTCTCCCCAGCTTGGGTCTTTTTCATTTCCGGAATAGGTGACTTGCATATCGATCTCCCTGTTTTCACAAAAAAAGGCCGTCGGAAGAGCGCATCCGACGGCCAGTAGAAACCGCAGTAATCACTCCTTTCCAAACACGGGAGGCGGCGCTGTTTCCGGCGGCGCCCACAGCCCGGCGCCCATGGCATTCATGCTGTAGGGCGGACGGGTCGGAGAAATAATATATATTTCAGGCAAACGCATCATTTCATGGTGAAGAGCTCCTTTGCGGTGCTGAAGGTTTTGCGGTTCTGTTCAATTGAGCCGATAGATTATGGGCATGCTGACTTCTACCCATTCGGGAGGGCGGGGGAAGGGCTCGACTTCGCGAATCGTGTCAATGACGTTTCTGTCGAGGATTTCATGCCCTGAACTGTCCTTGATCCTTATTTTGTCGACCCGCCCGCTTTTCAGCACCTGGAAGCACACCACGACCCGCCCGGTCCATCCCATTTTTCTGGCCCGGGGCGGGTAGGAGAGATTCTTTTCGATCAGGTCCTTGATATAGGCGTAATGCTCCCGGGTATACCTGCTGCGGGCCTGTTCGTCGGAGTTGCCCCCGCCGGCTCCGTTAGAGCCCGGGTAAGCGGTCCTGGTGGCAGTGGCGGCCGCCTGATTTCCACCTTCACCCGTTGCCGCAGTTGAAGTTTTTTCCGGCGGGGTTTCAACCGTCCTGGAAGATGCCGGGACAGGCCCAGCCGTTTCCAGGGCCGGTCGCGGACTATTGACCGCTGCAGTCCGTGCCGGTTCAACTTTTTCGGTCTTATATGCATCAGCTTTATCCCGGTGCCCGCTTTTTCGCTCCGTTTCAGGCATCGTTGCGCGTTTGATACCTGTTGTCATGCTATCCGACGCTGCCGCTGATGTATCGAGAAGAGCGAGGTCGATGACCACCGGCTTACAGGCCGTACGCTCCAGCGTTCCGCTCAGGGAGCAGATTCCCCAGAAGAGCGTCACGTGCAACAAGAACGAGAGCACTAGCGCTTTATTTATGCTGTTTATCATTTTCGAGTTGCCGGTTGGTGTTTGCGGGAAATATGAAATTCATCGTGGTATACATTACAGTTCCTCGTAGTAGGCGCCCTTCAGGCATGCCCTGCACAGCGGCCCGTCTCCGGTCACCGGGTCCGCGGCGTCTTTCCCGTCGAAGACCTTTTCTCCGCATTTCACGCACCGGACGGTTCTTAACGGTTTGCCGGGGAGCTCTTCCTGCTTCAGGGAGACCTTGACCTTCTTCCAGAGGAGGAGTTCGTCATCAGGCACCGTCAAAAGAAACTCTTTTGCATCCTCTCCGGAATCATTGGCCGAATCGCGGGGTTTCAGGCTCACGCGCCAGGCCGCATCGACTTTCAGGTTGATGAAGGTCGCCGCCATTCTTCCGTAGTCGACATATTTGAGGTTCCTCCTGCCGAGACGGGTACCGGTGGCGATGAGCACGGCGTCGGCGATGCAGCGGTCGTTCTCGATGACGACAATCAGGTCCTTCGGATCTTCCGGAGCCGCCAGTTCCAGTCCTTTCCTGGCAAGGCGCACTCCCAGCGACTGCCCGGCGCAGAAATGGCCGTGGTAGTCGATGCAACGCTGCAGCGTTTCCCGGATATCGGTGATCTGCATGAAAAAACCTCCTTTAAACTTGTTCGCTATGGTGATGTTTCAGGAAAGCGCGCATCTGCAGGTGCCGATTTTCCTCGGGATGCAGACCTTGAAGCTCTCCCGCAGTGAATGGACATCCACCTCCCTGCCGTACAGGGTGTACAGGTTTTCACTGGTTATGACGTCGTCCGGAACGCCGTCGGCGATGATCGCGCCGTCCTTGAGCATGACGACCCGGTCCGCCACCCACAGTGCGTGGTCCGGGAAGTGGGTGGACTTGATGAAGGTGTAGCCTTCGCCGCCCAGGTCCATGAGGCTTTCCAGCAACTTGATCTGGTTGCCGTAGTCCAGTCCGTTGGCCGGTTCGTCCATGATGAATGTTTTTGCCCCCTGGGTCATGGCCCTGGCGATGAGAGTGAGCTGGCGCTCGCCGCCGCTGATCCGGGTATAGGGCCTGTCCTTCAGGTGGAGGATGGAGAGCTGGTCCAGTGCGCTGAGGGCGATGTCCATATCCTCCGCAGTAAAACGTGAAAAGAACGTTTTGTGCGGTATCCTTCCCATGAGCACCACGTCGATAACCCGGTAGGCGAAGGAGGCTCGATGTATCTGGGGCACATAGGCGATGCTTCGGGCCAGGGTTTTCTGCTGCAGAGAGGATATGGCCTGTCCCTCGAACAGTATCTGCCCTTTGTCCAGACGGTACAGCCCGATCAGGGTTTTGAGCAGGGTGGTCTTTCCGCTCCCGTTGGGACCCAGGAGAGAGATGATTTCGCCCTTGCGCACCGCAATCGACACGTTTCGCAAGACCGGTTTGTCGGTGAATCCGAAGCTTATGTTCTCGGCAGTAAGCAGCATGGTCATGCCCATCCTTTCCGCGCGTTTTTCAGCACCAGAATGAAAAAAGGTATCCCCATCAGGGAGGTGACGATCCCGAGGGGAATCTCCACGGTGAAGAGCAGACGCGCCAGGTCATCCACCGCTACCAGGTAGATGGCGCCGATCAGCGCCGCGACCGGCATCAGGGTCCTGTTATCCGGCCCCACGAGCATGCGCGCAATGTGGGGTATGATCAGGCCGACCCAGCCGATCAGGCCGCCGATGACCACGGTTATGGCGCTGATCAGGGTGGCGAAGAAAATCAGGGCCATGCGGATGCGCGTCACGTTGATGCCCAGGGATTTCGCTTCATCGTCCCCCATGCTCAGGATATTGAGATAGCGTGAAAACAGCAGCAGACAGAGTATCCCGGCGCAAATCGGAATCGAGGCGAGCATGACGGTCTTGCCGTCTGCCAGGGAAAGGCCGCCCATGAGCCAGTAGACGATTGCCGGAAGCTGGTTGTACGGGTCGGCAACGTATTTGACGATGGAAAGGAGCGCGGTGAACAGGGCGCCGCTGATTATGCCCCCGAGGATGAGCATCAACAGCCGGTCGCCATGGTAGATCCTGGCTATGCACACGGCGATGAGAACTGCCAGGAAACCGCAGGCAAAGGCGCCGCTCTGCACGGCGAACCAGCTGTTGGAGACGATCATCCCCAGGGCCGCGCCGAAGGAGGCGCCTGCCAGCACGCCGAGCAGTCCCGGAGAGACCAGCGGGTTGATGAACATGGCCTGGAACGCGGTGCCGGATGCGGCGAGGGCCGAACCGATGAGGGCTGCGGCGATGATGCGCGGCAACCTGATGTCCAGCAGGATGTTTGAGAGGAGCGAGTATCTTGACTGGTCCATCGAGCCCAGCCCCAGCGCGGATGCGATGAATCTGCAAATTTCGCCCAGGGATATTTCGTATTTGCCCAGGGTGAGGGAGAGCAGGATGAAGAAAACCAGCAGAAAAACCAGGCAGGGTATGTGGAATAATTTTTTCACCAAAATTTTTTTCTCCTTGTAGTGGTAACCAGCAGTCCTCGGACTTTAAATCAAAAAAGGCCGACGGAGATCAACACCCGACGGCCTTCAAAGACCTGCGTGTTCACTCCTTTCCAAGCACGGGAGGCGACGCTGTTTCCGGCGGCGCCCACAGCCCGATGTCCTTAGCCATTCAGCTTTAGGTACAGCGGGTCGGAGAGACAGATAAATTGTTGTGTATGTGTAATGAAGAACGGTTAAATGTTTTGGGCCAGGCTATTCTCCTCGTATTCGAGGCCTGCCAGGTTTCAATAAGACCGGCAGGTCTGCGTCGTGGCGCGTTATTTCCCTGTTTCGATCAGGCTCTTTCCTTGTCCCACCAGATGACTGCCCAGCATATCTTCCGTGGGTACGACATCATCCATTTCCCATTCTCACAGATGAGGTGTTCTTCCAGGAATGCTTTCAGAATACCCTCTTCCCTCGCGGTGAAGATTTCTATCTTGGAACTCAGGTGAGCGTAAGCGTCACCGGGGCTGTCGTAAGAATTACGCTCAGGATAAGTGATGAAATTAATATTTGCTCGTATGCCCATCCGATAGAGGAGGTTGTAGAGATAGATGTAGTCAGGACCCGGATTCAGATCCCTGCCCAGCGCCCGGTAGATGCGGCGGTCGTGCGGGCCGTCGCCGACGATGGTCGAGACATAGACCCGCTTGCGGGCGGCCTTGTCCAGTTTCGCCAGGGCGCTCTCGAAATCCTCGGTGATGAGGGATCGGGACGCGAGCGCGACGTCATGTTCTTCGATTCCCAGCGCGTTCCAGTCATCCTCCCAGGCGCCCTGCACCGTCTGGATAGTGGTGATCTCCAGTCGGCCGCAACGCTCCCGCAGCAGGGCCAGCATCTTTCCCGATATGTCCATTGCCGTGATCGACTTGACCCGCTCCGCAAGGGGAATGGCCAGGGTGCCGGCGGCGCACCCCACGTCCAGGAGCGTCCAGTGAGGTTTGACCTTGAGCATGCTCAGAAATTTGACCGAATAGTCGCTCTTGGACGAGTTCCGGGCGAATGCGGGCGCGCGGTTGTCCCAATAGGCCGAATTGCCGCTCGGGGAGGACTTCTGTTTTCTCGTTTCCCAGCAGATGCGGTTCCAGTCGATTTCCCGGATATCGAGCGGGGTATGACGGGATTCTTCGGCGGAGTCTTTTCCCTTGTCCGATGGCTGTCGGCTGACGGGTCGCTCCGGCAGAAGGTGAAGTGAATGCATGGGGTGCTCTCCGAAAATGTCAGTCGGTCATCCTGATTGAAAAAGCCCGCGCCGATACCGGTCATTCCAGTATCAATGCGGGTTCCGTTAGTCCTGCTTCGCTGCAGGGGACGAAATGGGCGCTTGATGGATTCAGTTCAGGCTTGTTACAAGATTTTGCGCCTGCCCGGAACGCAAAAAAACCGACGGGAACAAACACCCGACGGCCGTGATCTGCCCAAGTGTCTGCTCCTTTCCAAGCAGGGGAGGCGGCGCTGTTTCCGGCGACACCTTGACAGGCTGTTGAACAGCTATTGAGGAGGCTGTCTGCTGCGCTCCGGGCGCCCTGCACCCGACCTTTCCTCATGGCGTTTTCGAACAGCCTGCCGAGCCCGGCTCCCGTAGCGGTGGCCATAGGGAGAACGGGTCGGAGCGATAATCTCTTGCAAACGATGGTGCGTTATATACGCTGTTACATAACTAAATGTCAAGTGAAAATATTGTTGATAACTTCATAAATTTCCTTCCCGTCCTCCGGAAAAGTATCGTAAAATACAATAACCATTATAATTTTTATAGATATAATCAATTTGACTTTATGGCGGGCATCGTGGAATATTCCCGGCCGAAGCGACGCACTCGGCATGCAGGCCGGATCAGGCCCGGATCGCACTGACAATTGGAGCATAGTCATGACTATTCAGGCGTTCAAGACACCGGCAAACCGGCAATCAGCACGAAAGCAGGTAGCAGAGCGGTGCACCTCGTGCGGTATCTGCCGGGAAGCCTGCAGTTTCCTGCAGACCTATGGCACCCCTGGACAGATAGCCGTGCACGTTGAAAAAGCGGATAAAAACGATGTTGCCGCTGCGTTCGAATGCAGCCTGTGCGCCCTCTGCTCGGCGGTCTGCCCGGAGCAGCTTGACCCGCGGGCCATGTTCCTGGAAATACGCCGTGAAGCCGTGCAGGCCGGCAGGGGAATTTACCCCGAACATGCCGGACTGCTGGGCTACGAACGCACGGGAACCTCGCGACGATTCACCTGGTATGGCTTGCCGCGGGGTTGTGACACGGTTTTCTTCCCGGGTTGCGCCTTGCCCGGAACCCGCCCGAAACAGACGAAAAAGATTTTTGCCCTGCTCCGGGAAAGCATACCCGACATCGGTATCGTCCTTGACTGCTGCACCAAGCTTTCCCACGATCTTGGGCGCCAGGACCGTTTTCTGTCCATGTTCGGTGAAATGCTCGCCTATCTCAGGAATCAGGGTATAACGCGAGTCCTTACCGCATGCCCGAACTGCCATACCGTTTTTCGTACCTATGCGCCGGACCTTGCCCCGGAAACCGTGTATGAAGTTCTGGCAGTGCGGAATACCCGGTGTATCGGCTCTCAGGCTTCAGGCATTGTGGCAGTGCATGATTCCTGCGCGGTGCGTTTTGATGCCGCCATCCACGATGCGGTGCGCCAACTGGTTGCCTCTGCCGGACTCGACGTTGCAGAGATGCCCCACAGCAGGATACGCACTCTATGTTGCGGCGAAGGCGCCGGCGTCGCGGCCCATGCCCCCCATTTCGCCGACGCCTGGTGCGGGATGCGTCAGGCAGAGGCTGCCGAAAGACCCATCGTCACCTACTGTGCCGGCTGTGCGCACCGGCTTGCTTCCGGGAGCACGGTGGGTCATCTTGTCGATATCGTTCTCGACCCTGCACAGGCTATTTCAGGGAAAGCTCCAGTCAGCGAAGCGCCCCTGACCTATCTGAACCGCCTACTGGTCAAGCGACATTTCCGCAGGACAATGCATCCCTGCGCCAGTCGCGAACGCACATTCAGGCCGGAAAAGGGAGCCCTGAAGCTCACTGCGCCGATTCTGCTGCTGTGCGTGGTTGCAATCGCCGTAATTGCTTCACGCCTTGCCGGAGTTTCCGACTACCTTGAAACCGAGCGGCTCCGGGCGCTTATTTCCAGTTATGGCCCGCTGGCGCCCGTTGTCTATATAACGGTGTATGCCCTGGCCCCGTCCCTGTTTCTGCCGGGGCTCCCCATCACCATCGTCGGGGGGGTTCTTTTCGGCCCTTTCTGGGGAGTTGTCTACACGATTACCGGCGCAACCGCCGGCGCCTGCGTCGCGTTTCTCATTTCACGCTATGCCACGAGGGACATTATCGAGACGAAGCTTGCCGGGTCACGCTGGCGCAGGCTGGAAAGCGAAGTGGAAAAACATGGCTGGAAAGTTGTCGCTTTCACGCGGCTCATTCCGCTCTTCCCGTTCAACCTGCTCAACTACGCCCTCGGTCTGACAAAAATCTCTTTTGTCGAGTATGCCCTGACAACGTTCATCTGCATGCTGCCGGCGTGCATTGCCTTCATAGTCTTTTCCAGCTCGCTGCTCGAGCTGCTCCGCGGCAGGATTTCAGGCACCTTGCTCCTCGGCATGTTGCTCATCGTCCTGGTCTCTCTGATACCGCTTGGATACCGGCGCTGGGCTGCGCGAAAAAAAGGCAGCTCCCATGCCGAACCGATGTAGGTCTTGCCGTACCGCAATAAACAGGAGAGACTTTCCGGATGAAACCCGGATGGTAACCGATATTCCGGCGCATGGAACCATGGCGTCATCACACAGCTTTTAGGAGGTTCAACAATGGGCGGCACGATTACCAGAAGTATCGCGGCTCTGCTCGGCGTACTTGCACTGTTTGCGTCAACCGGGGCGGCCATGGCAAAGGAGGGGGCATTGCCGACCAGGGAGAACCCACTGATCGTGGACAAAAAAGGGAAAAGAGTCCTCATTTACACTGAAGTCAATGAATTGAACGTACATCAGTCGAATGTCCATTGGGGGGTTGTTTTCAAGGACGGACGTTTCCAGGACCGGGCAATTCTCCGCTCATGGGCCAGCCAACTGGCCTTTCACGACGCACTGCTGAGTATCGGCGCCAAGCCGGGCAACAACCTGAACAAGAATACCATCGGCAAGTACGTGGCCGGCGATGTGCTGGATATAAAGGCCACATGGCCGGGCCTGGGCAGAGAGCTGCGTCTTGACGAAATATTTTCGGAGAGCGGCGGGAAAGGTTTCAAAATCCGTTTCGGCGGCAACAGGATCGCCGCGGCGGAACAGAAGACGGGATGCATGACCTGCCTGGAAAGCTGCTGGGTTTCGATCTCGAGCAACTCCAGCTATCCCCAGATCGGCACGATGAAGCGGTTTATCAATCCGAATGCGAGGTTCAAAGGCAAGGCGGAGAGTCTGCCGCAGGATGGCCGGCCCGTCATCCTCATATACAGGATTAGTTCATAGCAGAACTCTCTCAAGAGCAGAAAAGGGGGGGAGTCGGTTGTGAAACAAAGCCCCGCGGTTCCCATCCCTCCGGACGATGAGACGCATGCCCCTCTCGTTACCCACCGCTGCAAGGCGACCTCAGGCGTCCCCTACATTCCGTTGCGCCTGACAGCTACCTGATATTTTCTACTGGTGGCAACAAATAGATACACTCTCCCATGGGTACAGTCAGCGCGGCGACTGCCCGGCTCCTGAGGCCAATGAAAAGAGGCGGGAAAACAGGCCGAGCAGGTTGATACGTCATCTGCGAGAAAGATTTGTTTGCTTGGAGAAAAGATTTGAGCTAGGATTAACGACCGACAACGGCAGGGGGAAATCCTTTTTCCCGGCCGTAAAGCTTCCGGTTGCACCCATTTGGCCCCTGATGATGCTATGCCGGGCGGTCAGTTGTCCTGATGCCGATTTGATACCAGCTGTTTCTCTTTGACGGTATCTGTGCAAATCTTACCCTTACGTTTACTTATTTTTCAGAGAAGGAGTTTTCATATGGCAAGTCTGAACAAGGTCATGCTGATCGGCAATCTCGGTAAGGACCCTGAAGTGCGGTATACCGCTTCCGGAACGGCAGTGGCCGGCTTTTCCCTCGCGACCAGCGAGCGGTTCAAGAGCAAGAGCGGCGAGTGGGAAGAGCGCACGGAATGGCATAACGTGACTCTTTGGGGAAGGCTTGCGGAGATTGCGGGCGAATATCTCGCCAAGGGGAAGACGGTCTATATCGAGGGCCGGCTGCAGACCAGGAAATGGCAGGACCGCGACGGAAGGGACCGGTACACTACCGAAGTGGTGGCGGATAAAATGCAGATGCTGAGCGGCCGCGGAGAAAGCGCCGGCCGGGCAGGGGGCAGAGCGCCTGAAGAGCCCGCGGCCGGGCAGGGCGGAGGATACGATGAGCCGCCGTTCAACCCGGACGACGATATTCCCTTCTAGCCGGACCCTGTGTGAATGCAGAGGAAAAAGACGCAAGCCTTTGGGATTGCGTCTTTTTTTGATTTTACACAGGATAATATATTTACCGGTGTTCCAGCGGCCCCTCCAGACGAAACCGGCGCAAAGAAGCCGGTCAACAAGCCGGCAGTTATGCGGCAACAAACAAATTCGGACGCACGGCGAAAATCAACGGTGAAGGAGAACAACTTGAAAAAACCAGCCAGTACGGGTATCGGTATCCTGATATTCCTGCTTATCCTCATTATCGGCATCGATACGGGGTGGGCCGTTGAGCCGGCCGCTCCTTTCGTCACAACCAACGGAGCGTCGAACGTCACACCCTCATCAGCAACCTTGAACGGCACCATAAGGCCTTACGGCCACAAGACCCGCGAAATGTATTTCGAGTACGGCCCCGGGCCGAGCTACGGTTCGAAGGGCACTTTTTACCAGGAATGCAAGAGCTATAGCTGGGGTACGGTGTGCAACGCCGTCGGAAAAGTAAAGAATCTTGTGCCCCAGCAAACCTATCATTTCCGGTTGGTCGTTCAGTACTGGAATGAAGATTTCAAGCAATGGCGGCTGGTTCGCGGCGAGGATCGCACTTTTTCCACCCACATTCCCGCCACGGTCGCCACCGGAGCGGCGACAGCCGTGACCGCTGCTTCCGCCGTGCTGCACGGGACGGTAAACCCCAACGGCAACAAAACGAAGGCGTATTTCGATTACAGCGTCGAATGCCATTGGAAATGCCCCGCACCGCAGCGCGTCGCCCGGGACATTGCCCCGGGGACCGGTCCGGTTGCGGTTTCCGCGGATGTCAGCGGCCTTGCCTCGGGAAGGAAATATCTGGTCCGGTTATGCGCGGAGAACGAAGGCGGCCAGTCCTTCGGGGAATACGTGAGCTTCTTCACCCCCTCCAAGCCGGCCGTCGAAACCTTTCCCGCTTCCGCCATCGGAACCCGCAGCGCCACGCTCAACGGCATCGTGACGCCGGCTGCCCTCGAGACGAGGTATTATTTCGAGTACGGAGAGACCGCAGCCTACGGGATCAAGAAATCATCGGTGTATGCCGGAAAAGGAACTGAGCCCGTTTCGGCATCCCTGCCGCTGCCCAACAGCTTCCAACCGGGCAAAACCTATCATTTCCGGCTCGTCGCGCAAAACACCATGGGCACGAGCCATGGCGAAGACAAGACCTTCACCACCGGGAAGCTGATAGCCCCGATCGTAACTACCGGGAATGCAGACAAAATAACCATCAGCACCGCCACGCTCAATGGTATCGTCAATCCCCACAACGATCCCGCCTTGTGGCATTTCGAGTATCGCAAGGCAGGCTCCGGGGCGGAATGGAAGAAAACGGTCGGGGTGGGAGCCAGCGTGGAGAACAATTGGGGCATTTCCGCGAACATCTGGGGACTGGATCCCGATACCCTCTACTCCTACAAAATAGTGGCTGCGAACGGCGGCGGTGCGGCAACGGGGGTGGAAAAATCGTTCAAGACCGCGCCTCTTGCCCTGCCGGGCGCAACCACCGGCCAGGCAAAGAATGTGACAAAGTCGTCGGCGCGCTTGACGGCGACCATCAACCCCAACGGCGTGGCAACCTCCTACTGGTTCTGGTTCGGGAAAACCAAGTCCTACACGACACACACACCCGGAAAAACCGGGATGCTCGGAACGGCGGACATCGAGGTTTCCGAAGACATTACCGGGCTGGCTCCCAATACGGTCTACTACTACAGGATTTCCGCGAACAATATCAAGGGAGCCGCAGCGGGGCAGGACAAGATGTTCTCTACGGCTTCCGTTCCCCAGGAGGTCGCTACGGGTCCGGCAACGGAAGTGACGACGAACGGGGCCAAGCTGACGGGAACACTGACTCCGAACGGATTGCCGACAACCTGGTGGTTTGAATACGGGCCGACACCCGGCCTCGGCCAGAAGACCGGCGGTTTGCAGGAAGCGTCCGTTTCCGGAACGCTCGCCGTTTCCAGGGCCGTCGCCGGACTGAAGCCCGGGGCTGCCTGCTATTACCGGATCGGCTCACAGACCTCTTCCGGCGTTGTATACGGGGCGACAAAGACATTTGCAACACCGAAATAATATCCGCCAGTCGATTCCCGGACGGGAAGCGGAAGCTGCGTCGTACAATGGCTCGATACCAGATGTATTCAAGAACGGCAGGATTTCAATTTCTGGAAAAGGGGAAGGCGGCCGAACCGGCCGCCTTTTCCCGTATCGCGAACCCTGCAAAGATTGGTAATCCGTTTCTCCTCCCAACCGGTTTGTTCTTCAAAAGAAGACAACGAGCAACGGATGAATTGAAATCTCATCTTCTTGCCCCTGGAAGATTGCGGCGAAAATCCCGAGGGGAGAGCGGGCCAGCGGCCCTCCCCTCGGGATCGGACGACTAGCGGCGGAGCTTCAGGTTCGCAGAATAGTCCACAATCGCATTGTCCTCCGTCATCCAGGGAACGCCGCCCACGACGATCCGCGCGCGTACGGTCCCCCACCGGGGTGCGAGCAGGCTGTGGAACGCCTTCTCATTGAAGGTCGCGGACCACGTCCTGTTTCCGAAGTCAATGACCAGTATCCGGCCTTCCTTCGCATACCTGAAGACTCCCCCGGCTTCGAAAGCCTCCTGGAATCCATCCATGGTGATCAGGCGGGCGACGTATGGACGATCGTTTATGTTGATTTCCAGATCGCCGAAGGCCGGCAGGTCAGCGGGCAGGGTGCCTGCCATCGCCATTTTCCCCGACTGGTTGCCGCTGTCGAAGTGCCCCTGGAACAGGGTCACATGCGTAGTGAGGGTGTCCGCGGGCGGTTTGCTCCACTGCCAGCTGATATCGATGTCATGGTTCAGTACGGTGTAGAACCTGTACCGATCGTTGACCCCGAGCACCAGACGGGAATTGGTGACGCCCGCAAGGACACGGCCGTTCAGATCGAGCTTCTGAATGGCAAGGTCATAGGTGGCCGAGCCGAAGTCGAGGCTCAAGGCCACGCGGGGCTCTGCGCCGGGACTGGTCTGGAACAGCCAGCTGTCCCCGTGGCGTTTCCAGGAACCTTTCCCGGATGAGGACCACGAGCCGCCGTTAACCTCGACAGTGACACCTTGCGCGGGAAGGAAGTCGTCCGCGGTCATGGGGATCCGCAGCTCCCCGCCCTCGTCGTTCAGCCAGGCCATGTGACCGCCCTGGACAAAGTAATGGCTATACGGTTCGCCGCCCTCGCCGCCACCGCTTCCGTTCACGATCCGGCCGAAGGCATTGTCCGGAGTGGGTGCAGTGCCGCTGAACCCGCCGTTGGAGGCAGCGAGAAGGGAGAGTGCCGTGCTCCCGGTGCCGGGGGGGCAATTCAGTTCACCGACCTTGCAGGCGGTGGTGATTTTCCAGGTGAGGCACCAGGGCGTCTGGCTCTGGAAGGCGGTCGGAATCCACGGGATCTTGCCGGCCGCGGCAAAGCTTGCCACCGGGTGCAGCCAGTAGGGCCGGACGTTGACCGACCGGTAGCAATCTGTTTCCGACAGCGCGCAGGCCGGGACCAGTTGACTCGCCGTTACCGTGGTTCCGGTCCCGGTCGTGGTCTTCGTGTTCCAACTGAACTTCCCTTCGTAGCCGACCGAGATGTTGTTCTCAGCCCCCACCGAGAAGCCCTTGAGGCTCAGTTGGCCCCCCATGCTTGCCCCCCGGTCGAGGTGGACTTCATTCGTGTGTCCCGAACCGGTCATGGTCTCTTTCAACAGCTTGTAGGTCGAGGTGTCCTGGCTGCCGCTGGAGGCCAGCAGCTTGGCGATGGAGTTGCAACTGGTGTCACCGCTTTTGCATGCATAGTATGTCGTGCCTCCGTCCCCGGCCCTGGTTTCCCACCGCTCATCTTTTTGCCAGTTCAGCACTTCGCCCGAGGTGCGGTTTTTCGGCGCCAGCCAGTAGTCGAGGACGGCGGGGTTCTGGTAAATGTCACTGTACTCGAACGTTCCCATGCCGGCGAAAAGTGAGCTGCTGGCAGCCGGATTCCGCAGATCGAAATACTCGTCCCGGTAGTCCGGGGTGCCCTTGGTGGAGACCGTCTGCAGGTCGAGACATCCCGACGAAGGCAGCGTGCAGTCCAGGCCGGGCACGAAAGAGAGCGCCGTGCCACCGCTCGAGCTGTTGTGTTTGCGGTCGTAGCCGTACACCGTCCAGTCCTGCACGTAGACATGGGGCGCACTGATGACCAGCCAGCCCACTTGGCCGATGGCGGCCTCCGTTGCCGTACTCGAGCCGTAAGTGTGCTCGATGGAGAGCGTCACACTCGACGTGGTTCCGGACTGTTTCTCCCAGGTATGCTTGTAGGACGCATCGAAGCTCTTGCTGAAATTGACCATGTCCTTGATGCCGGCCGTTATCTTGTGCCCGACCGATACCGACAGGGAATTCTCCATTTCGCTCGTGGTCTCGATCGACTGTGTCGAGTCCTGGGACAGGGTGACGTCGGAGAGTTTATCCAGGATGTTGGTGTTGGTGGCTCCGTTCTTGCTGAAGGGGGGCGAGCCCAGGATAACCCCCACCAGGGTCCAGTAGTCCCTGTATGTCTCCGTGTTGTTTTCGATCCCTGAAGGCGGGGGCATGGCCTTGGTTTTGCCGTCGGCGGGGTCCACGTAGGTACAGGCGGTATTGCGCTCGTGCTGCGGAACCAGGAAATCCGAGGCAAACGCGAAGGGAGTCTCGGTAAGCCACCAGTTGTATCCTCCCGCAAGAACCATGTACTGCCTCATCCCCTGCCGATCCACATAGCTGGAATCGCACTGGAAATCGGACCAGGGATAGACCATGAGGCTGGGATTCACGTGGTCGAAGTATTTCACGCGGGTGCTGTCCCAGGTCCAGGTCCCCCAGCCGTTGGCAATCGTGGTATACACGTACTCCGCGTGCCTGGCCGGATTGTGGTTGGAGGTGGTGAACTGCTCGCCCGATTGTCCGAACAGCTGCACCGCGGGTGCCAGCGCGCCGGCCGCCAGATCCTCGCTGTCCCCGGCATTCCCTTTCGCCTTGGTCCCCACGGTAAGGGATATCCGCCCCCGCCAGTGTCCGCTGGGGTCGTACAGGCCGCTGTCATTGGTGCCGTTGAAAACTTTCGCCTGCGACTCCGTGCCGAATTTTCCGTTCCAGTCCACCGCGTCGAGGTGATCGTAATAGTAGTGCTGGCCGGATATGTACCCGTAGACGATCAGGATTCTCTGGCCGTCCGGCGTATTGAGCGTCACCGCGTCCAGCGGTTGATGCTGCGTGGTGGTGGCGAAGGGAGCGGCGTGATAGGTCCAGCCTTTGCCGTCACCGCTCGTATAGACCCCGCTGTTGCTGAATACGTAAAGCTGGTTGTTGCATACGGTGATCGCCGCCCCGCTGCCCCACCCCTTGGCCGGGATGTCGGTGCGGGCCGAGCCGATGGCCACCTTGTTGTACTGCACCACTTCCTCACTGCCGCCCCCCTTACCGCCCGGGAACAGGGTCCAGTGACCATCCGGGGCGTCAGCCGTCGGCGTCAGATCAAAGGCTGAAACGTAAGCATCCATGCCCGCGGACTGATTGTTGCAGTCAGCGTCGGCCGTATAGGCAACCCAGATCTTGTTGTCGAACACGGCCAGTCCCTCGGCCGCAAACGACTCGAGAGCATTTGAATTGGTCCCGTACACGGGGATGTTGCGGTCGCACGGCCACGGGGTGGCGAGTGTCGGCAAAGTGATGCTTTCGGTCACCAGCTTCCAATGAGCATCCGGTTGACCTCTCGAGTACTTGATTCGGTTATCGCTATATTCGCTATTTCTCAAGAGCCGGTGAATCTTCCCGTTCACCAGGACCATGCGCCCCGGTGATCCCCATGCCTGCGCAACCGCCAGCAGGAGAATGGAGACGCACAGCAGCATTCCCCGCAGTTTCCACGCCACGAATTTCTCCTCCCCGCGAACCGTGCCGGGCGAGTGATCTCCCGGAGTCCCGTCCCGGGTTTGGATATGGTTTTTTCTCGCCCGTCGATACGTCAATCTCATGGTATCCCCCTTTCTTTGTTCTCCCCGGTTTTCGCCGCTGCGTCTAACCCCGCTGAGACCTCTACCATCATAATGAGCAGAGTCCCGGATTCAAACCTGCTACTGCCTGTCGCGCATTGCGACGATACCACCGAGCACGCCAACGTACAGTGTGCCGTCGGGACCGAGGTACGCCCCGGCATAGTGATTGTTATAGAGAATCCCGATGCCGGCCAGTACCGACCATACGGTTTCGCCGGTGTGAAAATCAATCGCGGTGAAGTACCACGGGTCGGTGGTTCCGGGTCCCTTCGGCTTGGTGTAGGTGTATATAAGACCGTTGGCCAGCGACATTTTGCTGATTACCGAAGGAATGATGACCGATTCATTCGTCCACACCGTCCGGCACGCGCCGTTCTCCACGTCGATGCGGGCGAGGCCCGGCCTGGTGGTTCGGCCGTGGGTCGTATCCTTCTGTGGATCCTTGTAGCCGAAGTTGTTCTCCACGATGATCGACGTATCGGTTGCGATCAGGGAATTCTCGTTCGATGCCTGGCCCGGCTGAAATACCGGCTCGGCGCAAACCAGACGTCCATCGGTGCGGTCATACACGAGTACGTTCATCCGCGGTTGGCCGTTATCGGAGATGGTGACGTACCTGTCGCCCATAAGGGTCGGGGTGGTTCCGGTCCCGATGTCCGTCTGTCCCTCTTTCACATGGGTCCCGGCATCATAGGTCTGCCGCCACGTTACGGTCGGTTTACCCACCGGGTCGGCATCGAAGCGGTACATGGCCAGAGTGGAGGCGATATACACTCCGCCCTCTTCGCCGGCCGCATGGCCGTTCACGATCCGCTCGCCCGGAAGCTGCATGGAGCCGATAACCTGGCCCGTACCCATGTCGAGGGTGCCGACGATCCCACCCTTGCTGGTGAACCAGAGACGGCCCGACCAGTCGGGCTGCAGCGCCTGAATGGAGTCCCCCTCGGGTATGTCGGCGCTCAGGTCCCACGGGTCAGCCTCGTTGTCGTGATGAAAGGACCACCTGCCGGTGCCGCTGTCGAACGAATAGGAAACCAGCCACACGGTACGGTCCTTGGTCCCGATCACGATCCGGTTGTCCTGTGCCAGGTAGAAATAGGCCCCGGCGGGACGAAAGCCGGTGCCGATAGCGGCTGCCTCCTTGGGAAGGTTGAACCTGGCGAGTGTCGCCAGGGTTGCGGCATCAATCAACGTGAGTTGAACCCACGCGGTTTCCTGCGCGCCGACCACTTTGATGGAAGCCGCAATCAGCAGATTGTATGTGCTGTCGAAGGTCATCCCGACCACGATGGCCGTGAGATCATCCGGTGGACCCAGCCAGGTGGACGACACGATGGGGTTGCTGCCGAGCGGTCCCGCGTTCGGGTAGACATCGCTCTGGTAGCTGTCATTGTGAATGCAGCTCCACGGGTCGAGCGACATGTAGGGGTTCTGTGGAACGGCTGCCGTTCCGGTAACAGGCTGCGCCGTCGCGGCTTGCCCGATGAACACCGGTACGGCTTGGCCCTTGCCATTTGGCAGACTGGAAGAATTCGGGATCTTGACTGCGGGAACCGGGTAAATGCCTGCGGCCGAAACTGGAGCTGCCGATATTATCAGCAGGCTGAAAACCAGCACCGGCAACGCGTATGCAGCAACTGCCCTTTTCATGATTTCCTCCTCGTTGACATATAATTTACCTCCGGAACTATTCAGATCGTATAGCCTGATACAATTCCTCGCATTCACCTCAGGTACAGCGGCATCAGCTTAAAAACGCCATCCAGGCTGTCCGGCACATCCCGCAGCGGCTGCCCCACAGCGACCCGCTCCGGATGTACGGCTTGCCCTTGACCAGCAGGTAACCGAAGGCCTTCTCCGACGTATGGGAGCTGTCCTGAACTATCTGCGCCCACTGGTCGTTTGCCGGCGGTACTCCGAGTTTCCGGTTCCAGACATCCGCGGGCACGACTACTTCATGGATCAGCACATCCACTCCCGAGGCGTGTCCGACATGCCGTCATTGAAGGGACCGCGCGTTTTCTGGTCAGGGTCGTTGTAGATAAATTCGGACCTGCCGGGCCCCCAGAGGTAATGCGGACCGGTACGTCCATAGTAAGGGCCGAAGCCGTAGATGAACGGCAGTTCGCCCATATGATCCGCGTGAAGATGGGCCAGGAAGATCCTGTTCATCTTGTCCATGCTGTGCCCCATCGCCCAGAACCTGGTGGTCACGCCGGCGCCGGCATCGAACATGAAATTTTCACCGCTGCCCAGTTCCACCAGGACGCAGACGGATGCCTGGCTCACCGTCGGAATAGGTGTGGTCCCCATGAACGTGATCCGCATTTCATCGGGGCCCAGCGACTCAGTGCCGGGAAAGTACGGCTGAAACGAGTTGAAGTAGGAGTTCTTGTTGGCGTTGTCGCCACCCGAGGGGGAAGCGCCCGCCTGGACGCGGGAAGGGATGACCGCTACCAGCGCCAGCATCACCGCTGCCAGAAGCGCAAGCTTATACAGCACACTTCGAGAATCTGCCGATTTCATGACACTCCTCCTTGTTCACCAAATTGTCCTCAGGCGCCTGGACACCATTGAAGTCAGCTTGATCAACGGATCGAGCTCTCTTGTCCTGCTCACGGAAGGTTCGCCGCCGGCTGCGGTTTCGGGGGGGCGAGGAGATGACGAGGTTTATGCGGTCGGCGTCCGGGTCGATACTCTGAAAAGACTTGTAGTTGTCGTATGAAAATCTTTGTGCAATGACACACCGCTAGTTGGTGCAACAGCGGCAGCATGGGCAAAGGGCTCCGCGCGTTTCCTCCGTAAAACAAGAATGGCCGAGCTACCGGCGTAAAATCCGTGGTAGCTCGGCCATCTTCAAACTGAAGATCCGATGCTTTCCGCCCCCTTCTCGCGGAGGGTTCGGCTTTTCAGGATGCATCTATTAATTTTAGAAATGTATTTGCTGTTGTCAACGTAATGAGATGAATATTGGTGTGAAACCTGCCGTTGACTGATTGATCTTAAAAAGGTAAAGTTCCTGAGGCCTGATGCATAGAAAATTGACGTTTGCTTTATGTGTTCTCCCGGATTGGGGACCACGCCAGTTTTCCGTGAGGGAAGCGGGGGGTCCTGAAGCGGCTTTGCCTGAGGAGGCGGAGGGAAAAACGGAGGAGCATACACCGGCATGATCTGCCCCATGTGCTCGCATGAGCAGCCAGACAGTATGCAGGAATGCCGACGATGCGGCGTGATTTTTGCCAGGATTCACGGGCCCGGCACGATGCGGGGGATCGGACCCGATGAGGAAACGGCAAAGGAGTCTGCCCTGCCGGCTCTCCGGGATGGTTCCCTCTCCCGGCTGATGAAATTGCTGCTTGCGGTCCCTCCCGGGGAAAATCCCGTCATGATCGTGGGGCGAAGCGCCGTTTTCCTGGTGCTCCTCGTCTGGGGTGGCCGCCTCATGGCCAGCACGATCGAATCAAACTACGTGGGCGAATCGTTCCTGCATCTGATCAATCTCCCGTTTCACGAGGCCGGCCACCTGCTCTTCTCTCCCCTGGGCCGTCTTATCCAGTACCTGGGGGGCACCCTGGGCCAGTGGCTGGCGCCCTTTGTCGTCGCATGCGCCTTCCTGGGGAAAGGCAACCGCTTCGGGGCCTCGGTCGGGCTCTGGTGGCTCGGGGAGAGCTTCCTGGACATCTCACCCTACATGGCTGACGCCCGCGCCGGGAAGCTAATCCTGCTGGGCGGCGTCACCGGGAGCGAGGTGGCGGATTACCACGACTGGCAGGTCATCCTCTCCAGCCTGGGCTGGCTGCGGTACGATCACATTATCGCGCGGATTACCTTTGCCGCCGGGGGTGCGATCATGACAGCTTCCCTTGCCTGGGGGGCCTGCATCCTCTGGAAGCAATACCGTGGAATGAAGGAAGAGGAAAACGACTGGGCCCGGATGCGATGATTGCCTGCCGGATACCGGCGCAGCAGCGACGAAAAGGGCGGCCCGGCCGCCGGAGGTGACATGCCGGAACTGCCGGAGGTGGAGCTTACCCGCCGCAGGCTGGAGCGGGAACTCACGGGCAAAAGGATCGAACGGGTGGTGATCAGGGCGCCGAAGCTCCGCCTGCCGCTTCCGCCGGAACTTGCGACCGCCCTGCCGGGGCAGACGATCCGATCCGTGGCGCGACGGGGCAAGTACCTGCTGATTGAGTGCGATACGGGGTGGCTCATCGTCCACCTGGGGATGACCGGCTTTCTCCGGCTGGTTCCCGGGAATACGCCGCCCGGGAAACACGACCACCTGGACCTCCTTTTCTCCGACGGCTCGGCGCTCCGCTTCCACGACCCGCGCAAATTCGGCGCCGTGGCCTGGACCACGGACGCTCCCGCCAGCCACCCCCTCCTGTCCGGAATCGGCCCGGAGCCGCTGACCGGGGCCTTCGACGGGGAGTACCTTTTTCAGGCGAGCCGGTCACGCCGGGTCGCGGTGAAACTCCTGATCATGAACATGGCGGTCGTCTCCGGCGTCGGCAACATCTACGCCAACGAGGCACTGTTCCGGGCCGGCATCCGCCCCGACCGGCCGGCGAACTCCCTGGACCGCGTCGAATGCGGGCGCCTGGCCGGGGCCATCCGGGAGGTGCTGCAGCATTCCATCGATCAGGGGAGCACCTACCGGGTAATGGAAGATAGCGTTGCCTATCACCCGCTGGAGTTCGCCGTGTACGGGCGTGGGAAGGAGGTCTGCACCTGCTGCGGCAACCCCCTGGAAGAGATCCGGCTCGGCAACCGGAGCACGGTCTTCTGCGCCCAATGTCAGAAGTGACCAGCTTCCCCGATCATGCTGCACATGAGAGCGGGTTTGATTCGGATGGCGCTTACCGCACCATCCGCGCCAGATCCGCGCCAAAGGCGGCGCAGTTTTCCCCGCTTTGCCGATCGGGATACCAGAATTCTCTCAGGCCGTCGTTGAGTACCTGGAAGCCGCCCTCGCGCAGCCGCCCGTTTATCATGGCAACGGATTCGCCGCTCCAGCCATAGGTTCCGAATGCCGCTGCTGTCTTGTCCTTGAACCCCAGCCCCCTGATTTCCTCGAGTATGGCGGCGATCGCCGTGAGAATTCCCCTGTTTACGGTTGGTGAGCCGACCAGGATGGCCTTCGATCTGAAGACCTCGGTGATGATGTCGTTCTTGTCGGTGCGGGCTGCGTTGAAGATTTTGACCGTCACGTCCCGGTCAGCTTCAAGGATGCCTTTCGCGATCGACTCGGCCATTTTCCGTGTTCCGTCCCACATGGTGTCGTAGATGATCGTGACCTGGTTTTCCCGGTAATTCGCGGCCCACTCGGCGTATTTGGTGACAATCTGCAACGGGTTGTCGCGCCAGATCACCCCGTGGCTTGGGCAGATCATGTCCACCGGCAGGCCGAACCCTACGACCTCCTTGATCTTCCGGTCGACCATGGCGCTGAAGGGCGTGAGGATGTTGGCGTAATACTTGATGCATTCCTGGAACAGCTCAGCCTGGTCGACCAAATCGTTGAACAGGAACTCCGAGGCGTAGTGCTGGCCGAATGCATCGCTGCTGAACAGGATGTTGTCGCCGGTCAGGTAGCAGAACATGGTGTCGGGCCAGTGCAGCATCGGCGCTTCGATGAAAATCAGTTCCTTGGAGCCGATGTTCAGCCTGTCGCCGGTCTTGACGGTCCGGAAATTCCACTCCTGGTGGTAGTGACCCTTCAGCGATTTCACGCCATTGGCGGTGCAATAGACAGGAACATCCGGAATCAGTTCCATCAGTTCCGGCAAGGCCCCGCTGTGGTCGCTTTCGGCATGGTTGGCGATGACGAAGTCGATCTTTTTCAGGTCGATTTCCGCTTTCAGGTTCTCGACGAATTCCTTGGCAAACGGTTTCCACACGGTATCGACAAGCACCGTCTTTTCATCGCGGACAAGGTACGCATTGTATGTCGACCCTTTGTGCGTCGAGTATTCTTCGCCATGGAACTTCCTGAGTTCCCAATCGATCTTACCCACCCACGAGACGCTTCCTTTGACCGGAAAGTGCATGGTACGCTCCTTTTAACTGTGCAGGCACCGTGGCGCATAAACGACTTGGCCGGTTCCTGCGGCTGCAATCGGCGCGATTATTTGTACGCAATAAACCGCGAACTGTCGACCTTGCATACGGGACAGATTTTCGGTGGTGTCGGGCCCTCGTGGATGTACCCGCAGACAAGACATTGCCAACGTTTTTGCTTTTGCATGGGGTGTTCCTCCTGTTCTCCGCTCAGCTTGGGAAGAAATTGAATTCCCGGTCACTCGGAAGGAATTGATTTTCAGATAGAGCATATACCAACACTCCGGGATGGCAAGCAGCGCAGCATTCAAAGATCCCGTTGCCGCCCACGTTCACTGCCGCACATTGATGATCCCTTTGGGCCGATTGCTGTGGCACAATCATGAAACACTGCTTTTGGCCGCGGGCTGTCATGTTCGGTCCGCCGACGTCCATGAAACGTGGAACGCCACCAAATCCCGAATGAAAATGAAGATTAACATGGTTGACTGTTCATCACCAAAAAGGTAAAGTCCCAAGGGTTCGGCGTGAGGAAAATGAGGTTTTCTTTACATTTCCTCGGCGGGAGGAAACCGCGCAGGAGTCGAATCCAGTAATCGTGGGAAACGGCATTCGGGGGTTGCTTCATCCCGGCAGCCGGTACATTTCCGGGGATCTTTCCATGACGAATAATGACAACAACGCAGAAATCGGCCGGCGAATCAAGGAAATCCGCCTCTCCAGGGGGCTCACGCAGCAGGCGTTCGCCTCTTCCCTGGGAATCGTGCAGGGATTTCTGAGCGATGTGGAACGGGGCAAGAAATTGCCGTCCGATACGCTGCTGATAGCCCTCTGCCATCTGTACGAGATCAATGAGGAATGGCTTTTTACCGGGGTCGGGGAGATATCCCGCAAGCTGATGGGCCAGGAAGAGGCGGAACGGATCGTTGCGTCGCGGACAGCGCTGCTGAAAAGGGTGCCGCCGGAGTTCCCGGAGGGGATCACGGAAGATGACATTCATGATCGCATCATCCTGCCGGGCGTCGAGGAAGGGTGTTATGCCCTGCTGTTCAGGGGAGATTTCATGGCGCCCACGATCCAGGACGGCGACCTGGTGATATTCACTTCCTGCGAGGTCTTTGAAAACGGCGATATCGTCCTGCTGAACAATCTTTGGGGTGAGACCATCCTCAGGAGGTACCGGTTACGTGACAACGATGTCGTGCTCGCTCCGGACAACCCGATGTACCGGCCTTTCCTTATCGACGCCTCTACGAGGATTTTCGGCAAGGTCATAGAAGTCTGGAGGAAAATGCGATTCTGAACTGACGGTCGCATGCCCGGGCATGACCGTTCGGCGTACCGGAGCAGTCGCCTGTTCCGGTACGCTCTTCCAAGCCTTATTTCTGCACCCATCTCCCGTTCGCCAGCTGGATGTACCAGCCGGCCTTCGCCTCGTCCCGCTTGGTTTCCGCGAATGTGGCAGCCGCCTTGCCGATCACCTGTTTCAGGGAGTTCTTGGTCTCGGGTTGCTTGTTCATGCGGAGGATCGCTTTCGCCATGTTCTGGATGACGGTCTTGCGGTTGCCGTTTTCAGCCTGGATGACCGGCTTCACGGTTGCCGCTTTTGACTGGTCGCGCAGGGCCACGCTTCCATCGGCCGCTTCTCCCACCGCTCCGCTGTCCCGCAGGGCGTTCAGCTCAGGCAGCCTGTTGCGCATCTCCTCGTAAGCCTTCTGCACCTCCGGAATGACGGCCAGTTCGGCAGCAAGCTTGCCGGCCAGATCTTCCTGGGCGCACGCTTCGGAAACCGGGCTGACAGAGGGAAGCGAGCGGAGCCAGCTGACAGGCTTGCCGTCCGTGGCTTTCTCCTTCTGATCCGGCTCGGCGGCGCCGGGTTCCTGGTCAGGGGCCTTCTTCATCAGCATTTCGTCCAGGGACTTGTAGGCCTGTTTCACGTCCTTCTCCGGAAAATATACATTGACCGTGATAAACGCACAGGCTGCCAGGAGACCTACCATGCCTGAAGCCATCCATCGCACAATTGTCTTCGCCATTGTTACCTCCTCTTCATGTCGTCTTGTGGAGAACTATACCATACCGGCCGGTGAATTGACAGGCTGCCGGGTTTCATTCGAGCCATTTCAGGTCGGTCTGGACCGGTGTTTTCGTTTCTTCGCCGCCTCCGCCCTTGCCCCTTGCCGCCGCCTCCCGGATCGACTCCAGCAGGTGATCGAGGGAAATCCTGTTCTGTACCGGCACCACGGTAACGCTCAGATCCTTCATGCCGAGCAGGTTCCTGTGTGAGATGTCCAGCTTTTCGAAGGTCAGAAAGCCGTCCCGCAGGAAAGCGCTAATCTCCCCGTTGTCGTAGCGCCGGTCGTTGGTGAAAAAGAACCCCCTGAGCTTTTTGCCGGCAAGCTTCTGGAGAAATTCCTTGCTGACCAGCATTTTTTCGCCGTTTCCTTCCCGCGTCCAGAGATTTGCGAAGCCGTTCAGTCCGCGGACATTGTTGTTTCCCTGATAAAGGCTCATTACGCCGTCGACCCGGCCGGTGATATATCCCCTGATTTGCGGGAAAGAGGCGCAGAACTGTTCCAGGCTGAGATTGTTGAGCAGCAGGTTCGCCTCGCATTCAAGTCCGTTATCGTAGCGCAGGAAGCCATTGCCCATAAGGATGCCGCCATAGAGCGCAGCATTCATGGCGCTGATTTCCATCATTCCCCTGCCTGCATTCACAACGGCCTCGATTTTTCCGGTCTGCAGGGCTCCGAAGCGGACGGATCCGATGCGGAAAGGGGCGCCCTTTGCGGTGCTGTTTCGGGCGGCTGCCAGCAGGCGCTGGTAGTTCTCCCTGCTGTAACTCACTGCCGGCGCCTGGCGATCGTGTCCCGGGCCGGGAATGACGAACGAAAACGGCAGCCGTCCCTCGATATCCGTGATCGACGCCTTTTGAGACGGCAGGTCGATGGAGGCATTGCCGATGGTCAGCTCCCCGCTTGTTTCCACTCTTTTTCCGTCCAGGGTCGCGCTTCCCGTCATGGCCAGCGATCCGCGGCATTCAGCTTCCTGGAGCGCGCGCGGGAGGACATTGGCGAATGCGTCGATAACCGAATTGAGCGCAACGGCTGGGAGCGTGCAATCTATTTTCCCCTGCCTGTCGTTTGAGGCATAACGTTTCACTGAACCGGAGAAGCGGGCGGTTACATCCTGTCCCCGTGAGACCGCCGCCTCCTGAAGGGTGAGATCCCCTCCGTCCACCGCGGCAAGGAGTCTCAATCCCATGCCGGAGACGATCTCCCTGTTCCCGGCGTTCCTCAGCGCCAGTTCGCGGCCGGATGCGGTCAGTTTCGCCTTCAGGCCGGATTTCCCGGCAACTGCCCCCACGAGATCAGCGTCGAGCACGCCCCCCGCAAGCCGGACCGCCCGGCTGGGGGGCAGCAGATCCGCAAGCTCCGCCAGTCGCTGTTCGCGGAACCTTACGAGAAAGGACAGAGCCCGGTCGCCGGAGAACGGCTGCGCCTGAACCGTCCCTTCAACCGTGCCGCCGAGGGATGTGCCCTGCAGCCGGGCGATGGCGTTCGTGCCGGAAAAAGTCAACCGGGCGGAGAGTGATGCGGCTCTGCGGTCTCTGACGGACAGCGAGGCGATGCTCATGTCGGCGCTGCCGCGCAGCTGCCTGTCCGATGATGCGCCGGTATAGCGGCAGGCGACTGAGCCGGAAATTCCCGCCGCGGACAAGGGAGCATGCCGCGCTTCCAACCCGTTGAAGGTTCCGGTTAAGGGAATGCCGGCACTCTTGTCGTGCTTCCGCAGGGGCGGCAGAACCATGGTTGCCCTTGACAGCCGGAAGCTGGTTTTGTCGCTGTGCAGAGCCGCATTGCGAAGTTCCAGGCGGCCGTTTCCCACCGCATAGTCCGCGTTCAGTCCCCATTTCCCGCCATCCGCAACCGCTGCAGAGAGTTTCATGTCCCCTGCGGCCAGGATGCCGTGCCTGCTGCCGTGAATGCGCGATGAAACGGCCGCATTCCCGACGGATACCCTGCGCCCTGACACGGCAAAAGAAAGTGAGTCGCCAGTGGCACTGAGGTCCGCTTCAAACTGCCGCGGGGAACTGCCCGATGCCTTTGCGGCCAGGGATGCCGAGCCCGCGTCGAACGTGAGCGATGTTTTCGCGAGGTAGGAGTTCAGGGCAGCAAGATTGATCGCGCCTGTCGACAGACTCAGGTTCCAGGGCGCGGCTGCTCCGTGAGCATAGCTCAGCCTCCCCTCCAGGGACGCACCGGCGACGCGGGCGGCAATGGCGGGGAACGCAACCCGCAGGGGTTTCAGCCGGGGAGACAACCCGGCTGAGAACGGCGCTTCGATCGACTGGATCGCGGCATGTCCCGATTCCGGGGCGGAGAAGAGCCTGCCGTTCACCAGCCATCCGCCGCTGCCCCGCTGCATGGCCAGGTCAATGCCGACCTTTTCCAACAGCATGCGCCCGTTTTCGGCAATGGATCCGTCCCGCAGAGAAAGGACTATCCGGCCTGATGTTATGCCGGATTTCCTGTTCCCGGCAATGGTGACGTCGCTGGTGGAAAGCATCCCCGCTAGAGAAGCCGTCTTGCGGAGCTTCTCCGGGAAGAAGGATGAAAACTTTTCGAGCGGGAGGCTGGCGCGGGGCACGACAAGTTCGAAAGCGGCGTCATTCCGGACCCCGGTCACTTTGCCGGAAAACCTGACGGGAGGCAGGCTGTTGAAGGAAACCGATCCCGCGTCAATCCGTGTTTCATCCTTCCTGCCGTCATAACGTGCCGGAATGTCGAGACTCCCCTTCAGGGGAATGACGCCGCCTCCCGTGCGGAGACCGATCTTGTCCGCGGAAACCGTCACACGGGCGGTGGTCAGCGAGTTGCGCAATTCAGCGGCAATCCTGATTCCTGCTTCGGCCTGGTCCAACGCCACGGGCAGGTTGCGGTTCCCGGACAGGTTCAATGCTGCAAGAGACATGCGCGGCGCCTCGAGAATGACCCGGAAGGAGGGGGTCTGCCCCATTCTACCCTGCGCTGCCAGGCGGATAGGATTACCTGACGGATCTGTGGCTGAAACGGCCAACGATGATTCGGTGGATCCCCTGGTTGAAAAGTTCCTCACGTTGATGCTCAACGGCGGAAGCGGGCGATCGTTGACAATCAGTGAAAAATCGTTGATGCCGAGCCGGGCGATGCTGACCTCCCGTGCTGGTTTTTCCTTTTTTCTCATGAGCCGGCGCGCTACTTCAGCCCAGTTCCATTGGCCGTTCCCGTTTTTTTCAGGCCTGATCCGAATACCTTTGATTTTCAGGCTTGCGAGGCTTGTTTTTCCCTCGATGAGGCCGATCCAGCCCGGAGACAGGGAAAGGGAGTTGATGGAGAGAAGCCGGGTGCGGGTGAACCCCTCCGGGTTCCACAGCTCGATACCTTCGAGTATGAGGGTGCCACCGGAAACATCCGCTCCGGAAATAGTGACCCGGCAACCGGTCTTTTCCGAAAGGAAAGCGGAAATGTGTTCGATCGCGAAAGGCTGGGAAAGTGCGAACCGGAACAGGATATAGACCGCACCGGCAACGAGCAGCAAGCATGATGCCGCCACGGCGGGAACGTAGTTACTCCTGATGCGTGGAGCTTTTCTTGAGGGAGACGAATCAGTCATGTGCATTCATTAACTGAACTGATCACTCCGAGCGGGGCATGTCAGTGCCGGGTGCCCTGGAGAGCGGCCAGAAGCGTCGTGCATACCGTGATGAATGGTGGCGAAACGGCCATTCCGTATCGTGAAAAAAAACCCCGCTTTGGCGGGGTTTCGAATTCTGTCAAACTGGTTGCCGGTAAAGGATCAAGGATGCGGCGCCTGTCAAGCTTGTCAATCTGAAGCGAAACAACGGCACTTAGCGGCAATTTGCCTATCTCAGTCCCGGAAAGCGGCGCAGAGGGGGAGCTATTTCTTCTTGGCCGGGGTTACGGCGCTTTTCAGGGCCTTGCCGGGGCGGAACTTGGGAACTTTGGCGGCTGCGATCTTGATTTCCTTGCCTGTCTGGGGATTTCTGCCGACCCTGGCTTTTCTCGTCGCTACTTCGAAGCTGCCGAAGCCTACGAGGGTCACACGGTCGCCTTTTTTCAGTGCGGCGCTGACCGAATCGATGAACGCTGCCACTGCTTTTTCCGCTACGGCCTTGGTCAGGTTGGAAGATTTTGCCACGGCTTCCACGAGTTCTGCTTTGGTCATAATAGCCCTCCTGTTGATATTTTGGGGATAAATTCTCCATTAATATATACGTAAAATTACAGTTTGCAAGATTTAATTTGCCGCGAAATCAAATTTTTTGCACCGCAAAAAGCCCGAAAAACGGGCTGTTGCCTGTCATGCTACTGCGCAAAAGACCGTCCAGCGCTGCGCAAACGCAGGTGATACATTGTAAGTGGCTGAAATATCGAATTAATTGTCTCCAAAGTACACGCTCTGATCCTGGTCGCCGGCCGGTTCTTTCTCCTCATCGTACCCGCGGGGCTCGGTGCCGGAAAGAAAGCATTCGCTGACGCTTCCGGGAGCTCCCTGCTTCGCCAGTTTGCCGGAGCGCGGGTTTATCGAGACGAAAGCCACATCCCCCGGAGGAGAAAAAGGCTGAACCGGGATGCCGGCCAGGGCTCTCTGCATGAACCCGGTCCAGATTGGGGCCGCCGCCTGCCCGCCCGAGCCGCCCGAGCCCAGTGACCGTTCCTGGTCGTACCCCACCCAGACGCCCGTCACCAGTTGCGGCACATACCCGATGAACCAGGCGTCCTTCATGTCGTTGGTGGTCCCGGTCTTGCCTGCCACGGGGCGGCCCAGTGCCTTGGCGCGCTGGCCGGTACCGCTGGTAACAACGCTCTGCATCAGGTTTGTTATGAGATAGGAGGTTTCCGGCGAGATGGCGGGTGTTGAAGCCATCTGCACCGCGTCCCCCGTCAGGGTCACGGCGCTTTCCGTGCCGCCGGTTGCCGAGGACGACGGAGAGAATACCGGCGGCCGGGCCGGTACGTACTGCTCCAGAATCCTGCCGTCACCGTCTTCAACCCTGGTGATGAAATAGGCGGCGTTGCGGAAACCTCCCGCGGCGAAAACGGCATACGCGGAGGTGAGTTCCAGCGGGGTGACGCTGGAAGAGCCCAGCGCCAGCGTCAGGTTTGCCGCCAGGGGAGAAGTGATGCCCAGCTTTTTCGCATAGTCGATGGCAGTGTCGACGCCGATGGATTCCAGGATCTTCACGCTCACCACGTTGATGGAGTTGGTCAGGGCCTGGCGCATGGTCACCGGGCCCCGGTAGACGTTGTCGTAGTTCTTCGGCTTCCAGGTTCTCGATCCGCTGCCCGCGTACTCCACCGGCGAATCGTTGATGATCGTGGCCGCCGTCATCCCCTTGTCCAGGGCTGCCGCGTAGATGATGGGCTTGAAGGCGGATCCCGGGTTTCTCCTCGCCTGGACCACCCGGTTGAACTGGCTGCGCCGGAAATCGTAGCCGCCGATCATTGCCTTCACCGCGCCGGTCCTCGGTTCGATGGCCACCAGGGCTGCCTGGGCGAGGGGTTCCTGGTCCAGGGCGAACACGGCGCCCTGCTTGTTCGTGTCCGGATTCACCACCGAGACCTCGATCACCGCTCCCAGGGGGATTACTTTCCTGTCAGGGGCGCTGCCCTCCGCATACCGGCCGACAAGCGCTGTCTTGCCGGCCCAGGCCATGTTCTTCCGGCTCAGCGTGCCGGTGCGGTCGCCGACGCGCACTGTCAGCACGCCTTTGGCCTGGTTAGCTGCAATGACAACTCCCTGGTAGGTCTCTCCCTGCTTCAACTCGGCCGAATCGATGCCCTGCTCGACCTTTTTGCTGAAAGCATCCACCTCCTGTTCCGCAAGGCACCGTACCGGCCCGCGGAATCCCTGCCGTTTGTCGACCGCCTTGAGCCCGCTCACGACGTTGTCGTAGGCGGCTTTCTGCATTTCGGGATTCATGGTCGTGTAGATTTTCATCCCGCCCTTGTAGAGAAGGTCCTCGCCGTACCTCTGCTCGAGCTGGATGCGGATGTGTTCCAGGAAATAGGCCGACTGGATGCTGTTGACCTTCTTTTTCGAGGTGATGACGATGGGAGTCCGGCGCGCATGATCCGCTTCCGTTTCCGTAATGTAACCTTCCTTGACCATGCGTTCCAGGACGTAGGCCTGGCGTTCGCGGGCCCGTTCCAGGTGCTTGATGGGCGAATAGAGCTCCGGGGCCTTCGGCAGACCGGCCAGCATGGCCATCTCGGCCAGGTTCAGATTCTCCACGTCCTTGCCGAAGTAGGTCTCGGCGGCAATCTGGACGCCGTAGGAGCCCGCGCCGAGGTAGATCTGGTTCAGGTAGATGTAGAGTATTTCGTCCTTGGAAAGTTTTTCCTCCATCCTTTTGGCCAGGATGGCGTCCTTCAGCTTGCGCGAGAACTTTTTTTCCGGAGTGAGGAGCATGGATTTCGCCACCTGCTGGGTTATGGTGGAGGCGCCTTCCTTCTTGCTCATGGACATGAGGTTTTTGATGACGGCCCTGAAAATCCCCGGGTAATCCAGTCCCTTGTGCTGGAAGAAGTTCGCGTCTTCAGCCGCGACAAAGGCCTGGATCAGCTTTTTCGGGATTTTTTCCACGGGGACGACTTTGCGCCGCTCCAGGTAGAATTCACCCACGAGCGATCCGTTGTCGCCGAAGACCTGGGTCACGATGGGCGGCTTGTAGTCCGTCAGCCGGTCCACCTTGGGAAGCGAAGCCAGGATGTAGGCGAAGTAGCCTGCAAAGCCGAGCAGGGACAGGAATGCGATGACCGCCAGAATGGCCAGAATGACGGAAGCCCGGTTTCCGCCCGGTTTTTTCCTTCCGCGGCCGCTCATCGCCCGATGATCAGCAGGTGTTGCCATGTCTCTCGTTCTCCAAAAATCAGGGTGTGATATCTGTTCCTCCAGGAGACAATAGCCCAGAATGGCGAATGAATACAAGGGGGAACTGAAGCCCGCGGCCTGACTTTTTCCTTGCCTTGCCCGTTGCCGCCGGTATAATACTGGAGATTTCGTTATGAGGGGCAGCATGGACCGACCAGATCTCGACTCCATAAGGAACATAGGGATCATTTCCCATATCGATGCCGGCAAGACGACGGTTTCGGAGCGCATTCTCTTCTATGCCGGCGAGACCCACAAGATGGGAGAGGTTCACGACGGACAGGCCGTCATGGACTGGATGCCGCAGGAACAGGAACGCGGCATTACCATCACCGCCACCACGACCGCCTGCCGCTGGGGACGCTATTGGATCAACCTCATCGACACGCCGGGCCATATCGATTTCACCATCGAAGTGGAGCGGAGCATGCGGGTGCTGGATGGCGCCATAGCCATTTTCAGCGCCGTGGAGGGGGTGGAGCCCCAGAGCGAGTCGGTATGGCGCCAGGCTGACCGCTACGGAGTGCCCAGGATCTGCTTCATAAACAAGATGGACCGGGTCGGCGCCGACCACCGCGCCGTGCTCGGCCAGATGGAGAAGAAGCTGGAAGCCCGCCCTGTGCTCCTGCAGCTTCCCGTGGGGAGCGAGGCCGGCTTTGCCGGGGTCGTGGACCTGATTTCCGGGGAGTTCCTGACCTTTTCCCCGGCGGACCAGGGCATGACCGTGGACCGGCGCCCGGCGCTCCCGGAGCATCTGGAGGAATTCAGCGCGGAGCGGGAACGCCTGATTGAATGCGCCGCGGATTTCGATGATACGATTGCGGACGATTTCCTCGAAGGGAAGCCCATAGACGCTGACCGCCTCAGGGCCGCCATCCGTCAGGGAACCGCCTCGTCACGGATCTTCCCCGTCCTTCTCGGCGCAGCCTTGCGCAACAAGGGTATCCAGCCGTTGCTGGATGCAGTGGGGAGCTACCTGCCTTCCCCTCTTGAAGTGCATCCGGCGGTCGGCTCGAGACCCGGCTCCGGTGAAGTCGAGCAGGTTCGCTGCGATTCCCGTGCCCCACTCTGTGCCCTGGCTTTCAAGGTCCTTTCCGACGAGGGGAGGAAGCTGACTTTCCTGCGCATCTACGCGGGCGAGCTCCGCGCCGGCGCCACGGTTGTCAACAGCACCCGGGGGGGCGCCGAGAAGGTGGCGCGCCTGTTCCGCATGCATGCCCACAAGAGGGAACGGATCGACTGCGCTGAAGCGGGCGACATCATCGCAGCTACGGGATTGAAGGATGTGCTCACGGGAGACACCATCTGCGATGCCGGGCATGTTCTGGTCCTGACCGGCGTGACCGTGCCGGATCCGGTCGTATCCCTGGCGGTGGAGCCGAAGGGGCTGGAAGACCGGGACCGGTTGCCCGCCGCCCTCGAAAAGCTCCAATGGGAGGATCCCACCTTCCGCGTGCGGGAAGACCCGGAAACCGGCCAGACGATCCTCACGGGCATGGGCGAGCTTCACCTGGAGATCATAATCGACCGTCTGGTCCGTGATTTTTCGGTGCAGACGAAGACCGGCCGCCCACAGGTAGTGTACCGCGAGACCCTGCGCCGGACCGGCGAGCATAAAGAGGCATTCAGGCGCGAGATAGACGGGAAGATCCAGGGCGGCGCCGTGAAGGTGCGGGTTGCGCCGTTGCCGAGAGGGGAGGGGGTTCGGGTCGTGCTCCCGCCGGCGGGTGAGCCTCCTCTTCCCGAAGAGCTGCGCGGGCTTCTCGGGGAGGTCGTCGAGCAGTCATGCCAGGCCGGCGGTTCTTCCGGCTATACGGTCACGGATGTGGAGGTGCGGATAGTTGAAGCGCCTTACGAACCGGGGACAACCACCGAGATCGGTTTGAGGGCCGCTGCCCACAGGGCTCTGGCATTTGCGCTGCGGGCAGGCGCTCCCATGCTTCTCGAGCCGATCATGAGGCTGGAGCTGGTAACCCCTGCCGATTACACGGGCAAAGTGCTCGGGTCTTTGCAGCAGAAGCGCGGGCGCGTCGAGGGGGTCGCTTCCCGCGGCGCCTTCGAAGTTGTCAGCGCCAGCGTGCCCCTGGCCGAGATGTTCGGCTTCATGACCGAACTGCGCAGCGCCACCAAGGGGAGGGGCTCCTTCAGCATGGAATTTTCCCATTTCGACCAGGCGCCGCCGGAAACGCAAAAACGCTTCGGTCTTGCCGGATGATGCCCTTCCTTAGGGCGACCTCGTTCAATAGGGTTTGAAAAAAATCTTTTAATGGTATAAAATCCGCATTCCTGCCAGGAGAGGGTATGCCGGAGCGAAACAGCCACACGCCAAAACCGTTGAAGAGTGAAGCCGCAAGCTCCGGCGAGGGGACTGCGGTTATAGTCGACGTCTGCAAGGCGTTGAAGGCGCTGGCGTTCTATCCCGAGGGGCACCCCTTGCGGAACGAGATGCCCCGGCGGGCGTACCAGTCCCTGACGAACCTGATGAAAGGGGAAGCGTTTTCGCTGGTGGCCGGGCGCGGCGGCCTGAAGGTGTACGGCCGCAGTGAAAGGGTGGAGAATACCCGGATGGTGAAGGCGTTTGCCGACGAGCTCTTCGCCCGGGAAATCCAGCGCCTCACCTTCCTGCCGGGATTCGCCATGGCGGATCTTACGCTGTTCCTTTCCGTGCTGTCCCTGGAACCGCAGAAAATCCTCGCCGAGGGGGGGATTCGCAAGCTGCTGTCGCAGAAGGGTCTCAGCAGCGTCATGGTCAACGAGATCGACATTTCCGCCGCTTTCACCAAACGGATGAGCGGGGGCGGAGCAGCCGCCGAGGGAGCCGGGACCGGCGGAGAGCATGCATTCGACTGGGAAGGGACGCCCTTCGAGGAAAATCCGGTTGAGCCGCCTGACGATCTGACGATCGATGAACTCCTTGCACAGATGGACAGTGAGACGGACGCCGATCTTTTTCTGTCGTTGTCCCGAAGGGTGGTCGCGAAGGGCCGGGCGATGGAGGGGGAAGACGATTTCGATGCCCTATTCCGGGTGATCCTGCGGCTCCTCAACCTGAGCTCCAATGACTCGATCGGCGAGACCCGGCGACGAACGGCTTTTGAAGCGTTTCGCGAACTGGCATCCGGAGGCATCACTGACCATCTCCTCGATCATCTGCAAGACAGTGAATTCGGGCTGAAAGAGATCGTCTACATGATCTTCAGCCGCATGGGGGAAGACGCCGTGAGCGAAATTCTTCCCCGTCTCGTCGAGGCCGACAATCCATCTTACAGCAAGACGCTGGAGACCGCTCTTCTCAGGATAGGGGAGCCTGCCGTGCGCTCTCTCATCGGCCTGCTCAGGGACGCGAGGAGCCATGTGGTGCGCGCTGCCGCGGCAGTTCTGGGAGAGATGGGCGCGCGGGATGCGGTCAAGGGGCTTGCGCGGAACCTCTCCCACGCCGATGGCCGGGTAAGGATCGAATCCGTCCGGTCACTGGCTATGATCGGCGGCAGGGAGGCGACCGAACTGCTGGTCGGCCTCATGCGGGACAAGGACCCGGTCATGAGGCGGCAGGCTGTTCTCTGGCTGGGAATCCAGCGCAACGCAAAAGCTCTGCAGCCTCTCTTGCGGCTGGTTGTCGAGAGAAGTTACCGGCCCGGTGCTTTCGCGCTGAAGAGGGATGCCCTCAGGGCCGTCGGCCGCATCGGCGACCATTCAGCCCTGGATCTGCTGTGCCGGTTGGTGAGAAAGCGGCATTTCATCATGCCGGGCCGCTGGGAGGAGCTGAAGCTTCTCGCCATCGACATCATCGGGCAGTCCGGGGGAGAGACGGCCTCAGGTTTCCTTGAGAAAATGGCCGTGAAAGACGGGCCTTTGGGACGGAAATGTGCGGAAGCCCTGCAGAATGCAAGGGGTGATTCGCGGAGGCAACCATGACGGATCTCAGCCACAATGATGCGCAACGGGCGGCGATGCTGCTGACCGCTTCCATAAAGTCCGTAACCCTGTACCCCCAGGCCCATCCCGCGGTACGCCAACCCCTGCAGGAACTTACCTGCATTTTCGAATCCGTTCTCCGGCAGAAGCCCGAAATTCACCTGGGCGTGGTGGAGGGGGTGCTCTTTTTCGAAGGCCACATATTCGTGACGCCCAATTCGGCCGTCGCCGAACTGGCGGACCGCTTTTCCGCCAGGAGGATCGAAGGGCTGACCATATACGAAGGTGTCACCACCGACGACCTGTTCCGGTTCGCTTCGCTCCTTGCGATCAGGGATATCTCCGGCGAGGAGATTTTCGCAAGGCTCGGCGAGAGCGGCATCCGCACCATCAAGCTCGGTATCGACCAGCTGATATACGGCGATACCGCTGACCTGGAAGGTTCCGTCCCTTCACAGACCTATGTCGACGCGCTCCACGCTGTTCGCGATACCATGCGTGAAATCGAGAACGGCCGGATCCCGGCAGGCGACAAGATCAACGTGGTGGTGGACAACATGGTGTCCATGACGATCAAGGACCATACCACCCTGCTCGGCCTGTCGATGATCAAGGACTACGACAATTACACCTTCAACCACTCGGTCAACGTCGGAATCCTGTCCCTTTCGCTGGCGGCATTCCTGGGGATGGACCGGGCCACGCTGCGCGACATCAATACCGCCGGCCTGCTCCATGACATAGGCAAGACCCGGATCGACAAGAAGATTCTCAACAAGCCCGGCAAGCTCTCCGATTCCGAATACGAGGTGATGAAGCAGCATGCCGAGAAGGGCGCCGAGATCGTTGCGGCAATGAAGGACATAGATTCCCGGGTGGCGGAGGCGGTGCTCGGGCACCACATCAAGTACAACCGTACCGGTTACCCGGAATGGGCCAGGGACAGGGGATTCGGCGCCATGGCCGATATCGTGGCGGTTGCCGACTGCTATGACGCCATCACCACGCTGCGCAGCTACAGCGCGCCGACGCTGCCGAAACCGGCCCTCGACATCATGGGCAGGTTGGCCGGTACTTCGCTGAACAGTGAATTCGTCAGCAAGTTCGGGGACATGATGGGGAGGTATCCGGTCGGCACGCTCGTCAGGCTGGACAACAATGAAATAGCGCTGGTTGTGAGACCCCACCCCATGGAAAGCGAGATCCCGGCGGTGAAGATCATCTTCGACTCGAAAGGGGATGTGCTGCCGAAGCCGAGGGTCGCCAGCCTCGCGCCGAAGGAAGGGAAGCGGTATGCGTCCATCGTGGCCACGGTCGATCCGGTTTTGAAGAACGTGGATGTGGGGCGCTGTTTTTCTACCTGATGCGCAGCGCGCCGAGGGCAGTCGCAGCGGCTTCGCGGGTGGCCGGATAGGGGGAGCCGAGGAGTTCGATGAACTTGCCTTCCAGGGACCCGTTGTCCATGCGCGCCAGGGCTTTTGCGGCTTCCGCTTCGAGAAGGCCGTCTCCCGCTTCGAGGAACGGGGTAAGCGCGGCAATGACCGACGGATTGGCGAAGTTGCCCAGAGCGGTTACGGCCCGGGCCCGGATCGCCGAATTCGGGTCCTGAAGCCGCTCCAGCAGAACGGGAAGGGCGCTCGGATGGCCCAGAGTTCCCAGAACCTCCACGGCGACCGACCGGATGTCCTCTTCGGGCCGGGACGCGCAGTAGACGAGCGCGGGAATGACCTCTTCCCCTCCGATCCTGCCGAGAGCATAGAGCGCCCTGACCTTTACGCCCACATCTCCCTTCTTCAGCGCGTCCAGGACCTCGGACAGGCTGCCGATTCCCTCCAGGCGATCCAGGGCGTCGGCGGCAGCGGCGCGGACCTCTTCGCAGGGATCGTTCAGCAGGGCCGCCAGGGCATCTCTACGTTTGCTTACGGATTCGAATGTGGTCATAATGGTCGAATATTAGCAAAATACCCGAAATTAGCAACAGATTAATCCAATCAGGAAAAGGCTTTTGTCATGAAGGATACAGTCAAGGCGGCTCTCTTGTCGGCGCTGATTCTGCCGGGAGTGGGGCAGTTGTATCGCGGGAAACTTCTCAAGGGTGGCCTGATGGTCGTTGTGATGACCATTTTGATCATAGCGACGTTGATTTATGTGGCGTTCGCTGTCCAGGGGGCGTTCCATGCGCTGAATACGCCTACTCAGGTTCCGGTGGACCCTTCGGCTGCGATGCTGGACAGGTTGAAGCCCGGTCTCCGGTGGATCGGCGCGGCGTTCATCTGTCTGTGGATTTACGGTGTCGCTGATGCGCTGCTGGACCGGGGGCCGCGGGACAACGGCGTCAGCGGGAAATGAAAGTGAAATCCCCCCCCCGGCGCTCAGCCCGGGTGAGGGGGGAACGTTGTTGGAGGAAGCAATCATTATTGATTTGACAAACAGCCCGGATGTATGGGATAAATCTACGATTAAACCAATTCAAGGCCCCGGTTCAGGGGCCTTGTCTTTTCCCGGCAACGGGATGGAGATTGCCCATGCCCTATGCGAAGATTTTGGCCACCGGCGGGAGAGTGCCCGACCGGGTGGTGAAAAATTCTTTTTTTGAATATCTGGTCGAAGGCGCCGACGAGTGGATCCATTCCCGGACCGGCATCCGGGAGCGCCGCTTTGCCGCGGAAAACGAAGCCACTTCCGACCTTGCCGGCGCTGCTGCACAGCAGGCCCTGGATTCGGGGGGCGTGGACCCCCTGTCCATAGACTGCATCATAGTGTCCACCTCAACGCCCGACATGATTCTTCCGCCGACTGCCTGCATGGTCCAGAAAATGATCGGCGCGGAAAACGCCTTCGCCTTCGACATGAACGCGGTGTGCAGCGGGTTCGTCTTCGGGGTCGAAGCGGCGGACAATTTCATCAGGTCCGGCAAGTACCGGCGGATCCTGGTCATCGGCGCCGATGCCTATTCAAAGATCCTGGACTTCCAGGACAAGACCACCTGCCCCCTTTTCGGGGACGGCGCCGGCGCCCTGGTTCTTGAAGCCACCGATGAAGAGCGCGGCATCCTGCAGTCATTCGTCATGAGCGACGGAAGCCGCTGGGAAATGATCCAGGTCCCGTCGTCAGGTTCGAGGAAGCCGATCACCGCAGAAACCATCGCCCTGCGGGAAAACACCTTCAAGATGGCAGGCCGCAGCGTCTTCACCTTTGCCACTGATATGATTCCCCGGGTCATCGAGCAGCTTACCGCAAAAGCGGGTATTTCGCCACGGGACCTTGACTACGTCATTCCGCATCAGGCAAACAGCCGCATCATCGACCTGATTTCCCGGAAGACCGGCATCGAACCGGACAGGTTCCTGCTCAACCTGGACAGGTACGGCAATACCGCGGCTGCTTCGGTTGCCCTTGCCCTTGACGAGAACCTGCGGAACGGCGTCATCAGGGAAGGGAGCCTGTTGCTGATGATGGGATTCGGTGGCGGCCTGTCGTGGGGAGGGTCCATCATCCGTATCTGAGGGAAGGCTTGTCCCCTCCGCGTATGAACAGCCTGCCGCATGACCAGGGAGCACCCCTGACCTTGAGGCCGCCGTTTGGCCTGCTTGCCGGGGCAAGGGTTTCCTTGCCCCAAGCGCTGCACGGGAAGTCTCAGATTGCCGGATACCCCATTCCACCATTTGCCGCCCCTGCCATCTTCTCGTCTTGTTTCGTATGAATAAAATTCTGTTATTTATAGTTAAAATAATGTTTTACCGAAAAAAACCGGTCGTTCTAAATTGAGAAATGCGTGCGACACCTGTCGCATGCTACAACGTCCTTTCGCGTGCTTGGTTGGCATCCGGCCATGGAAATCAGGCGCAAAGCCCCTGCCGATAATTTGTTCCTGCAATAAAACCCCGCAATTTAAGCTTCTTATGAAATTGTCCAGAACTCCCTGCATCCGCTTGGTACGGGAGTTGCCATTGTCTGAAGACAAAAAGGCGTTTTAAAAACCGTAAACGAGCATATCCGAGCCATGTCATTCCACCACACTCATGGTGCTTGGGTGGTGAATATTCTCCTCCCTTATTCACCACCCGATTTTTTCCGCAAACCAAGTGCATCCGGCGGGGGAGTCGGACTGAATCCTGGCCGTCATGGAAGATGAAACTTAATCAAACGGAAAGGAGGGCTCAACGTTTCATCGGCAGCAAACCGCGTTCGAAGCAGGTTCGGGAAGGGGTGTCGGCAGAAGGATCGCATTGAGGCCGGGCCGGATCGGGGCTCATGGCTCGATAAGTGGAAGGCAGGTCTCTGCGGCTGTTCTGTCATGTGGTAACACCATGCTCAAGCTTTCCGGTCACCGGCCGGCTCCAGTCTTCGGTTCGGTCACGCTTTCACCTGCCGGGTCCGGGATGGTTTGAATCAATTCAATTGAGGAGGAAGTCTTTATGAGTTCAATGTTGAGAAGAGTTGCCTGTACAATCGCAGCAGTGGCCCTGGGCGGCGTCGTTTTCGCGGGTGCGGCCGGCAAGGCGCATGCCGGGATCATCCCCTACAGCGTCATCGCCCCCCACGAGTACCAGTTGCCGGTAGGAGCCGAGATCCCGAAGGACGGCATCAACCTGCTGCTCTCCTACAACACCTTCCGCGACGAGGGGAAAGCGTGGGACGGCCAGAGCGGTGCACGGAGCCTGTTCGCCAACATCAACAAGTTCGTCCACATTTTCAACATCGACGGACTGCAGAACTGCGGTTTCCTGTGGGAAGCCGTGCTCGGCTTCGGCAGCCTGCAGTTGAAGAACAACTTCAGCGAAACCGGCATGATCGACGGCCAGACCGGCCTCGTGGCCTGGCACAAGCCGACCAAGTACTGGACCAACGTCCTGGAGTACTGGCTGTACCTGCCGATCGGCAGCGACAACCTCTCGGGCCATTCCTGGAACCACAGCCTTGCCTACATGACCAACTTCCACTACGGCAACTTCACGTTCGACGGTGACGTCGGCTACAAGTTCATGGGCGACTACCGGGATGGCGGCGTACATCAGGAACAGGGCAACGTGTTCTTTGCCAACCTGGTTTTTGCCTACAAACTCATGAACCAGATCGAACCGTTCGTCAAGCTCGACTTCCAGTCTACCGAAACCGGAAAAGACAAAGCGTCCGGCGTGAAACTTCCTGGACAGGAAGAACTGGCCTGGGGCGTGGGCAACCAGTTCAAGATCAGCGATCGGCTGAATCTGGCCGTGTGGTATGAAGCGGGCCTCACCGGCAGGAACACCACCAAGACGAATGCCGGCTACTGCAGGTTCATCTGGTCTTTCTAGTAGTGGCGGGGCGGCATGCCATCGGTAACCGCATGCCGTATCCCCCCGTCGAGTGTTACCATTAACGAGCTTCATGGATCAGGCTATACAGGCGCTGCCCTGGCGGCGCACTACAAATACCTCAAAGGAGAGCCAAGAATGAAAGCAGCAAAATGGTATGCGAAAAAAGACATCCGTGTTGAGAACGTTCCCGAACCCGGCGCACCGAAGCCGGGCGAGGTTAAAATCAAGGTTGCCTGGTGCGGCATCTGCGGTTCCGACCTGCACGAATACCTTGCCGGCCCGATCTTCATCCCCACCCAGCCGCATCCCCTGACCGGGACACAAGCACCTCTGATTCTCGGCCACGAGTTCTCCGGTGAAGTCGTGGAAGTCGGTGCGGGCGTTTCCACCGTCAAGGTAGGCGATATCGTCGCCCCGGATGCCTGCCAGCACTGCGGCGTCTGCCTGCCCTGCAGGGAAGGCCGCTACAACGTGTGTGAGAAACTGGCGTTCACCGGTCTTATGGCTGAGGGCGCATTCGCTGAATATGTCAATGTCCCTGCCGAACTCTGCTATGTCCTGCCGAAAGGTTTCGATATGCAGGCGGCCTCTCTCATCGAACCTCTCGCCACCGGTTTCAAAGCGGTAAGGCTGGCAGGGTCCATCATGGGCCAGACCGTCGTGATCTTCGGCGCCGGCACCATCGGTCTCGGTACGCTCATGTGCGCCAAGGCCGCCGGCGCTTCTACGGCGATCGTCGTTGAAATGTCCGCCGCCCGCAAGAAACTGGCCAAAGAATGCGGCGCTGACGTGATCCTCGACCCGAAAGAGTGTGACGTCATCGCCGAAATCAAGAGGATAACCGGCACGAAGAATGGCGCCGATGTGTCTTTCGAGTGTATCGGTAATGTGAAGACCGCACCGTTGGCGGTTGAAGCGGTCCACAATGTCGGCAAGATCGTTATCGTCGGCATATTCGAAGGCCCCAGCGAATTCAACTTCTTCAGCCTGAGCGCCACCGACAAGGTCGTCATCGGCACCCTGGCATACACCATTGACGATTTCCAGGGTGTTGCCAATCTGCTGGCGTCCGGCCAGCTGAAAGCCGAGCCGCTCATCACCGGCAGGATCAAGCTGGACGATATCGTCGCGAAAGGCTTCGACGAACTGGTCAACAACAAGGACGCCAACATCAAGATCATCGTTGAGCCCTAATCAGGCCTGTGCCTTGGTTGTCAAAACCGGGAAGGGAACGCTTCCCTTCCCGGTTTTTCGTATCCAGTTTGGCAACTTGATGATTCTATGCAGTTGTTGTGCTTTCCAGGCAGTGTTTTAGCCGCTTTAGAGGTCGGTCGTTAACCTAAGAATTATACTGAAAAGGAGTTTTCTATGGAACCTTGGAGTGCAACGACGCTTTTGTTCGTTTTCGGAGGGGGAATCGCGGGCGCGGCTTTCGGCGCGTTGTGGGCGGTCATCCTGTGCGCCCTTATCGTTCTTGTCGGCTGCATCATAGTCATGGCCGGCGGGTCTGATTTCATGCTGCTGCAGGTCGGCCTGGGGCCGATCTTCGGACCCCACGTCGGCGGTTTCGGCGCCGGTCTGGCTGCCGCGGCTTATGCTGCCGGAATCAAGAAGAATCACCCCGGCGGCGCGGCCAAGGACATCCTGTCTCCCCTTACCACAACCTCATGGGATGTTCTTTTCATAGGCGGAGTCTATTCACTTGTAGCTCACGCCTTCCTGCAGCTGGAAGCGAAAATACCCGTCATCAACCAGACCGACATGATAGCATGCAACCTGCTGATTCTCGGTTTGATCATGAGATTCATCTGCTTCAGGGAAGGCATCTTCGGCTCAACGGAATCGATCAAAAACCACGGTCTTCTCGGTACCGACAACTACAAGCTTTCGTGGGCTCCCTGGCAGTCTCCGTGGGGCAAGCTCATCATCATGGCGATAGGCTGGGCCGCCCTGTCCGTCGGCCTCTGCACCGTCATCAAGCCCGTCCTCGATCCGCTGGCCGCCGCCGGCAAGATTTCCGCGGCAGGTGCTTTCGTCGTACCCCTGATCATCGGTTGGTCCATCGCGATCATCAATCTTATCTGCCTCCAGTGCGCGACAGGGACGATTCAACCCGTGCCCATCTGGCACTGCCAGGCTATTCTGGCCGCACTGGCGTTCCTTATGACCGGTTCGCCGATCGTGGGCGTTGTCGCCGGGGTTCTGGGCGCGGTGCTTCAGGAATTCTGCGCCCGGCTGTTCTACAATCACGCCAGCACCCACATCGACCCGCCGGCGACAGCCATCTGTTTCGGCACCCTGATCATAAACCTGCTGTTCAAGCCGGAGTTTCTGAATCTGGCGCAATTTTTCAAGTAGTTGTATAGTATTCTTGCGTGCTTGTGACATCGGATCGTTTCAGGAGGGGTATCCGGATTCATCCGGCTACCCCGGTCCGAAAAGATCCGGTCGCCTGACGGAAAATGTGCGTGTGTGATTCTTTGATGCAAAACAACTACGGCTCGGAAGAGCGCAGGGGGTTATATGGAATATCAAGGAAAAGGCAAGGTACTGAGAATTTATCTGAACAAGTATACCCATCAGGATAAGGATTTCCTGTATGAAGTGATCGTGAAGAAAGCTCATGCGATGGGTGTGACCGCGGCAATGGTTTTCCAGGGCATCGAGGGTTACGGGTTCTGCTGCCCCGGCTGCAGAACGCTCAACCTCGGCGTTACCGCCTCCGTCTGCCAACCCATGATCGCCGAATTCATCGACAAGGAAGAAAAAATAACCGAGTTTCACGCCTACGTGAAACAGGTGATGAAAAAGGGCGGCATTGTCGTGTTCGACGCGGATCTCGACTTCGACAGTTTTTAATTGAGCGATTTCTTGATGCGGAAGCGACGGCCGGCTGGAGGCCGTGAGTAACCCTAACTTGTCCGCCAGAGCGCCTACATCGCACTATCGGCAGAAACTCCGATACTGCGATGTAGGCTTTTCCACGTAAGCTGACGGGAAAATATCGTAAGGAGGAATTGAAATGTCTGAAAAACCTGTTTACACGAATATTCTGCAGATTGCCGTGGTAGTGAAGGATTGTGATGCGACCGTGAAGAAGTATGCCGATGATTACGGTATCGGTCCGTGGTCTATATATGAGTTCAACCCGAACACAGTAAGCGACATGATAATCGAAGGCAAGCCGGTCGAGTATGCCATGCGCCTGGCTTTAGCGGACATCGGCGGGGTGCAGTGGGAAATCATCGAGCCCAAGGATGACAAGAGCATCTACGCCACTTTCCTGAAGGAGCACGGCGAAGGCCTCCATCACGTGGCTTTCGGCACCGAGAATTATGAAGACACGGTGAAATTCTACAAGGACAAGGGGCGCCCCATCCTTCAGGGCGGAACCTGGGAAGGCCTGACCTATACCTACCTCGATTCGCGCAAGGACCTTGGCGTTATCGCCGAGATCTACAAGCTCGTCCCCGATTTCAAATGGCCCGAGCCGCAGGCCGTCTATCCGCCGAAATAGGCCGAAAGGAGATCAGAAATGGGACTCAAGGCAGCTTTTGTTTTCGTGGCGCCTGAAGCGGATGCGGCGCTGCACCGTGCGGTTGTCAGCACTCCGGTCGTGGAATTGACCGTGGTCGGGGTGAAGAATTATGCGGATGCGGTTGCGGCGGCGAAAAAGCTCGTGGATGAAGGGATCGTGGCCATCGAACTCTGCGCCGGCTTCGGCGTCGAAGGCGTTGCCGAGATCAAGAAGGCTGTCGCCGGCAAGGCGGCTGTCGGGGCCGTCCGCTTCGACAACCATCCCGGTCTGGAATTCAAGAGCGGGGATGACCTGTTCAGGTGACGAGGCCGGAGCGCAGTCGCCACTGCCTGCGCATTGCCTGACCGGCGCGCGCTGACCTGGCCTAAGGAAGGTAATAAGCATCCGGAAAGGCGACCCGAACCTTTCCGGATGCTTTGGTATCGGGAAAATTGTGCGAAAAAAAAATAAAAGCGGTATACTGTTCAACTATAGCAAAGGAACGGACAGAGAATTGCCCAGCATACAATCGAATTGATATTCTTCCATGGGAGGAAATGTCGTGGATTCAAGAGACTTGTCCAAACATGTGGAACGCGTGGAAAAAACAGTGAACTGCAGCAAGGAAATGACCATAAGATCGCACCATGCGCCGGCCTTGAACCCTCTCCAGAATTCATGGACGCGCTGCCTGACGCAATACAACCTGGATCCCTCGACGTTAAACAAGCCGAGGATACTGACCGGCAGGGCACTGAAAGATTATACGGAGCCCCTGGAAGACTTCCTGTTCATCGCGCGGTCCGGCATTAAGAACATGTATGAACGGGTTTCTGTGGCCGGGTATATTATTCTGCTGGGCGATGCGAACGGGGTCACCATCGAATACCTCGGGAATCCGGATGAGGAGCGGGAACATCGGGATGCGGGCTTGTATCTCGGGTCGGTGTGGACCGAGTCGATAGAAGGAACCTGCGGGATGGGGACCTGTGTTGAAGAGAGAAAACCTGTCACCATCCACCGCGATGAGCATTTCCGTTCCCGGCACATAGGCCTCAGCTGTTCAACCACGCCGCTCTTCTATCCGGACGGCGCCCTGCTCGGAACACTGGATCTTTCCCTGCTCCGGCCTCCCCCTGAAAAAGAATCTCAGCTCCTGGCTCTCCAAACGGTCAACTATTACGCACGACTGATTGAAAATGCCTATTTCCTCCGGCTTTTCAAAGACAGCTGGATCATACGCTTCAATAGTATGCAGGCTTTCGTAGAGGTCGTGACTGAAAATATCCTCGCGGTCGATGCGGAAGGGCGCGTCATTGCCGCGAACGCCAGTGCGATCAAGGAGTTGGCCCTGCGCGACGGGGAAAGTCCCGTGCACCGTTTTGTGAGCGAAGTCTTCGACCTGCGCTTCGATGACCTGAGAAATCACGCTCAGCACAGGACCACAACCATTCTGCCCATACATACCGTCCGGACGGGGACCCAGTATTTCGCTACCTTCAGAGCTCCGGAGCTGAATTCGGACCATGCCCGGGAGGGCGGGACCGGCGATGGTTTGCTCGAAAAGGGGCAACGAACCGGTTCGTCGGCAATGACGCTGGAGTACCTCGCGGGCACGGATTCGCAGATGCTGTTCAACATAAAGTGCGCCAGAAGGGTAATGGACAAGGATATATCCCTGCTCCTGATAGGGGACACCGGGACGGGCAAGGAAGTTTTCGCCCACGCCATCCACAACGCCAGCGAAAGGCGGGATAAACCCTTTGTCGCGCTCAACTGCGCGTCCATTCCCGAATCGCTCATCGAGAGCGAACTGTTCGGTTACAAGCAGGGGGCCTTTACGGGCGCCAAGAGCAAGGGGATGCGCGGCAAGATCCTCCAGTCGGACGGCGGGACCCTGTTCCTGGACGAAATCGGCGACATGCCGCTGAACCTCCAGACCCGTCTGCTCCGCGTACTCGCCGAAAAGGAGATCCTCCCCCTGGGCAGCGAAACTCCCATCAGGGTCGATCTCCATGTCATCTGCGCCACGCTCCGCAACCTGGAGGAACTGGTTCGCAGGGGCGAGTTCAGGGAGGACCTCTATTACCGCCTGAACGGCGTCACCATTACCCTGCCGCCACTGAGGGAGAGAAAGGACAAGGCGCTCCTCATCAGCAACATACTGTCCGCGGAAAACAACGGCAGTCCCATGAAGATAGATGCCGATGCCTTCGAATTGCTCATGGGCTTCCCCTGGCCGGGCAACATTCGTCAGCTGCGAAACGTGTTGCGGTACGCCCTGGCGGTCGCTGAAAGTGAAACCATTCAGCTCTACGACCTTCCGCCCGAGATAATGCAGGCATCTTCCCTGTCTCTCGACACCATCGTCAGAAGCACCGCTGCCGTGGCGGAAGAGGTCCCGCCGGACTCGATGCAGTATGCCGAACGGTCGGCTATTCTGAACGTGCTGAAAAAACAGAAATGGAACATTACCGGCGCCGCGGAAGACCTGCGCATCAGCAGGGCGACGCTGTACCGGAAAATGAAGAAGTACAGCATCATTCCTCCCAACGAACTGGAAGGGAGCCTGTAACCCCGCCCGGCCCGCATGAATCTGCAGGTTTCGATCCGGTAATCACTTTTCGTTCCAACAGTCCTGAACCGGGATGGCCGTTGCGCAATTCAACCGTTTTGGCGGCTGCCGGGGGCGCCGGTGCGCAGCCTTATCCGGGGCAGGCGAAATGGTCGAACCCGGTCAATCCGGTCGGGACCGGTTCCCCGTGATGCGAGAGCACGCGGATTCCAGGGGTGGGGGTGATTTCGCCCAGTTCGGTCACCGGTGTCCCGAGCCCGGCGAAAAGGGACTGGATTGCCTCCCGCTTTTCAAACGGAGCGGTGAAAAGCAGTTCGTAGTCCTCCCCGCCGGCAAGCGCAAGAGAAAGATCCCCGGTGCCCATGGATTGGACATGGGCCGCAAACTCGCGCGAGAGCGGAATACTGCCATGGCGCACAATGGCGCCCACACCGGAGCATTCGGCTATGTGGCCAAGATCGGACAGCAGGCCGTCACTGATGTCGATCATGGCAGTCGCCAGGCCGGCTTCGGCCAGCGCCTGGCCTTCACGGACCCGCGGCGACGGGTCGAGATGCCTGTTGACGCATCTCCCGTCCGTTTTTCCGCGGCGCAGGAATTCCAGCCCCAAAGCCGAATCTCCGAGCGTGCCGGTGACGTAGACCGCATCGCCGGGACGGGCGCCCCGGCGTTGAACGATCCTGCTTCCCCGCTGTTCTCCGTAAAGAGTTATGGATATGACCAGACCTTCCTTCGCGGCGCAGGTGTCCCCGCCGATCAGAATGGCTCCGTATTCGTCCGCAAGTTCCAGCATACCGGTGGTGAACTGATCGATGAAGCCGACGGAAAGCTGTTCCGGGATCGCCAGGGACAGGAGAAACCAGCGCGGTCTGCCGCCCATTGCTGCGATGTCCGAGAGATTGACGGCGAGAGATTTCCTCCCGAGACGGAACGGATCGCCGAACGCGAGGTCGAAATGAACGCCTTCCACCAGCATGTCGCTGGTGGTGAGCCCCATGCAGCCGTTTTGCCAATGGAAGGCGGCCGCATCGTCACCGATGCCGACCGGGACGGCAGGTGTCGGAGGGACTTTCCCGGAAATCAGGCTTATGAGCCCGAATTCTCCCAGGTCATGGATTTTGTGGTCGGTTTTGCCGCGAGCTGTCATTGTTTCCTCGAATTGGTAGTGGGATCTTTCTATTCCACCACAGCAAAGCACAAAAGAAGCCAGCTCGGGCCGGGGACGGGTTCGCCGACGCCAACATCCGGCAACGCGCGGGTTTTGCCGCGGATTCCGCACGGTCCGCGGAAAGAACGCATCCTGCCCTCGATCCGTTGCAGGTCCAGAAGTGATACACCTGTTGCAGCAAACGGCTCCAGGTGTTGCATGTAGTGCCGCAACAGATTCGCCGGATCGTGGCCGGGCATGGTGAATGCAAATGCCACTATGCGAAATCATTACGGAAAATAGGATTTTTGGTGATTGGATGAAAAAGCTGCAGTGCGGTGGTGCTCTTTTTGCTTTTGTCTCAGGATAAGGATGGCCATTACAGCCACGCCTGACATTCGGAGCGGTAAAAGGAGCAACGACGTGTCGAAGCGGATACTGGACCTTGAGGAAAATTGGAAAAAGCCCTGCGAACCTGCAAACAAGCTGCAGGAAATGCGTTGCCGGGTCCGCCTGCGCGAGATGCAGCTCGAGTCACTGGAATCGTTGCTGGACCGGATTCTCATCTGCCTCAATTCGTATCGTGACGGTGAGGTCGCGTGCCCGGCTGATTCGCTGATAGAGGCAATTGTAAAGGAAATAAATTTCCACCGGTTGCTGACAGCCGATTCGGCTGTTTCCGAAGTGTGACATCCCTGAAACCGCCATCGACTGAAATGAAGATGAAAGCCCCGGTTGCTTGCCCGTTGTTCCACCAAAGCAAAACAGGAGAAGACCATGGATAACAAAACCGATTCCCGGAAAGGCGGAATGCCGTGCATGGAGACCCTTTGCAAGCCATTTCCCAATTCCGGAAAGGTGCATATCGTCGGATCGCGCCCGGATGTCCGCGTGCCGATGCGCGAGATCAGCCAGAGCGAGTTCGTTACTGAAAAGGGCAGTGAAGCGAACCTGCCGGTTTACGTGTACGATACCTCGGGTCCCTACACGGACGAGAACATTCGGATCGATTTCCGCAAAGGACTGCCGGAGCTGAGGAAGCCCTGGCTGGACGAGCGGGGGGATGCGCCCGCGGTAGCGGTCGCCGGCGACTCGCGCCGGCGGCATGCCACGCCGTCTTCCGGGTCTTCCCTGCCGGAAATGGAAACCGGAAGGACGCCCCGCCGGGCCAAGAGCGGCAGGAACGTGACGCAGATGCATTACGCCCGCAACGGGATCATCACCCCGGAAATGGAATTCGTCGCCATCCGGGAAAACCAGAGACGGGACGTGATGGGCGAGCTGCTGAGCAGCCAGCACCCGGGCCGGGATTTCGGCGCTTCGATTCCCGAGGCCATTACGCCGGAATTCGTCCGGTCGGAAATCGCCCGCGGGCGGGCGATCATACCGCTCAACATCAATCACCCGGAAGCCGAGCCCATGATCATCGGCCGCAATTTCCTGGTGAAGATAAACGCCAACATCGGCAACTCGGCGCTGGCCTCCTCGGTCATGGACGAGGTGGAGAAGATGGTCTGGGCCATCCGCTGGGGCGCCGACACGGTAATGGACCTTTCGACCGGCCCGAACATTCATGAAACCCGCGAGTGGATCCTGCGCAACAGCCCGGTCCCCATCGGCACCGTCCCCATTTACCAGGCCCTGGAAAAGGTCGGGGGGAAAGCCGAAGAGCTGACCTGGGAGATCTACCGGGACACGCTGATCGAGCAGGCCGAGCAGGGGGTGGATTACTTCACCATCCACGCCGGGGTGCGGATAGACTCCGTCCCCCTGGCAGCGAAGCGCTTGACCGGCATCGTATCCCGCGGCGGTTCGATCATGGCCAAATGGTGCCTGGCCCACAAGCAGGAGAGTTTTCTCTACACGCGGTTCGAAGAGATCTGCGAGATCATGAAGAGCTACGACATCAGCTTCTCCCTGGGCGACGGGATGCGGCCGGGCTCGCTGCACGACGCCAATGACGAGGCCCAGTTCGCCGAACTGAAAACCCTGGGCGAGTTGACCGAGATCGCCTGGAAGCATGACGTCCAGACCATGATCGAGGGGCCGGGGCACGTGCCCATGCAGCTCATCAGGGAGAACATGGACCTGCAGCTCAAGCACTGCCACGAGGCGCCGTTCTATACCCTGGGTCCTCTGGTCACCGATATCGCGCCCGGATACGACCACATCACCTCGGCGATCGGCGGCGCCATGATCGGCTGGCTCGGCACGTCCATGCTCTGCTATGTCACGCCGAAGGAGCATCTGGGGCTGCCGGACAGGAATGATGTGAGGGAAGGGATCGTCACTTTCAAGATCGCCGCCCATGCCGCGGACCTGGCCAAGGGCCATCCTGGTTCCCAGATCAGGGACAACGCCATGGCCAAGGCCCGGTTCGAATTCCGCTGGCAGGACCAGTTCGCCCTCGGGTTCGACCCGGAAAAGGCCCGGCAGTTCCACGATGCGACCCTGCCGGAGGCATCGGACAAGGAGTCCCGCTACTGCTCCATGTGCGGCCCGGACTTCTGCGCCATGAAAATCACCCACTCCATCAAGGATGCTGCCAAAGAACTGGGAAACGACGATAAGGACTGTGAATCGAAAAAGATATGCGGAGAGGCCGGATGACGTCGGAGCTTACAGGATCAGGGGAAAACATCAGGATCATGGTAAATGGCGAAGCGAAGACCATCGCCGGCATGAGCGTACGGGACTACCTGCGTTCCATCGAATGCGACCCGGTTCCCATCGCCGTCGAGCTGAACCTGTCGATCCTCAGGAAGAAAGAGTATGAAACCACCTTTCTCGCAGATGGCGATCAGCTGGAAATCGTCTGGTTCGTCGGAGGGGGGTAAAAGGAGAAGATTCATGACATCGCAAAATGACACGTTCAAGATAGCCGGCCGCGAGTTCAGTTCACGGCTCATGGTCGGCACCGGCAAATACGCGGATTTCGACCAGATGGCCCGGGCGCTTGAGGCTTCGGGAGCGGAAATCGTTACCGTGGCCGTGAGAAGGGTGAACATATCGGACCGGAGCAAGGAGTCGCTGCTCGATCACCTCGATCTGAAAAAATATACCCTGCTGCCCAACACGGCCGGATGCTTTACGGCCGACGAAGCGGTCAGGACGTGCCGCCTGGCCCGCGAGGCAGGACTTTCCGACTTCGTCAAGCTGGAAGTGCTGGGCGACCAGAAGACCCTCTTTCCGGACAACGAGGAGCTCCTGAAAGCTGCTTCGATCCTGGTCAAGGATGGCTTCACCGTGCTTCCGTACACCTCTGATGATCCGATCATGTGCAAGAAGCTGGAAGACCTCGGCTGCGCGGCGGTCATGCCGCTGGGCGCTCCCATCGGCAGCGGCCTGGGGATTCGCAACCCCTACAACATCCGCATCATCCTGGAAACGGTCAAGGTTCCGGTCATTGTGGACGCAGGCGTGGGTACGGCATCGGATGCAGCAATCGCCATGGAACTGGGCTGCGACGGCGTGCTCATGAATACCGCCATTTCCGGGGCCAAGGACCCGGTGGCCATGGCTGAGGCCATGAACCTCGCGGTCCGGGCGGGCCGCCTGGCGTACCGTTCCGGGCGCATCCCGCGGAAGCTCTATGCCACTGCGTCAAGCCCTCTGGACGGGGTGATCGGGTGAGCATGACCGTTTACCGGTGCGGTAGAGATGACACCCATCTGTAAGGGCGATCCTTGTGATCGCCCTTAACGCGGGCGAGCACGAGGTTCGCCCCTACTTTTTCGAAGATATGCGAGTTCATCGATGACGTTTGATGGCCACGTTCACAAAGATCTGCACATCCATTCATACGGCCACTACCTGCGCCGCCGTTTCGGCTGCCGGGTCAGCAAAGTCAACGTGGACGGCGGCTTCACCTGCCCGAACCGGGACGGGACCAAGGGCACCGGCGGCTGCATTTACTGTGACAATTCGTCCTTCTCTCCCGATGCCACCAAGTCCGTCATCCCCATCGAACGGCAGATGGCCGAGGGGATGTCCTGGCACCGGAAGAGGCTGGGAAGCGAGAAGTTCATCATCTATTTCCAGAAATTCACCAACACCTACGGCCCGGTGGCGAAACTCCGGGAGCTCTACTCCCGCGCGCTCGATCACCCGGACGTCATCGGGATATCGGTCGGGACCAGGCCGGATGCCCTGGGCGACGATGCCCTGGCTCTGCTCACCGAGCTTGCCCGCAGCAGGTACGTCTGCGTCGAACTCGGCCTGCAGTCGATGGACGACGCCATACTTTCCTGGATGAACCGGGGGCACTCGCTGGCCGATTATCTGAAAACGGTAGAGCGGGTGGCTGACCGCGGGATCGATATCTGCACCCATCTCATCTACGGTTTCCCCGGAGAAACCCGTTCCTCTTTCCTGAAGACAGCCGATCTCATTTCCCGCCTGCCGGTCGATTCCCTGAAAATACACCAGCTCCATGCCGTGCGCGGCACGAAACTGGCGGAACTGTACGAAGCCGGACAGTACCGGCCCATTACACTGGAGGAGTACAAAGCGACGGTCTGCGATTTTCTGGAGCGCTTACCCGCGCACGTGGCAATCCAGAGGCTGTACGGGTCCGCTCCGCTCGACCTGCTGGTGGCGCCCGGCTGGGGCCTCAAAAACAACCAGATGTGGTACGCGATCGTCAATGAACTGGACCGGCGCGGGACGTGGCAGGGGTGCAGATTGTCCGTAGAAAACCGCAAGGTCAGCAATCTTTAGCCATTTCTTCAGGGAGGGTTCCATGCCCAAGTTCTGCGGTGAAAAAGTGCTCATGCGCATTTTTGTCGGCGAAAGCGACAAGTTCGACCGGAAACCCCTCTATGAAGCATTGATCGATTTTCTGATTGCCGAGGGCTTTGCCGGGGCGACCGTCCTGAGGGGTGTTGCCGGATTCGGCCCGCACAGCGTCTATCATACCGACAAGCTGCTCCGGCTTTCCGCGGACCTCCCCCTTATCGTAGAGGTGGTTGCAAGCAGGGAAAAACTCGACGCGGCAATGCCGAAAATAGACGAAATGATGTGCGGCGGTCTGATCACCATGGAAACCGTCAATGTCGTGCGCTACTGCAGCAAGGACGACAAGCAGTGCCTTTTGAAGGAGCCATAGGAACCGGGCTTTATAACGATATCAGGGGGGCGACAATGCAACTGAAAGACATCAGGAAGATTCTCGTCGTAGGTGGCGGGACTATGGGTCAGCAAATCAGCTTCCAATGCGCTGCACATGGATACGATGTCAGCTTGTACGACATTGACGCGGCTGCCCTTGAGAGCGCCCGCCAGCGGCTCGAGGGCTATGCGGAATTCCTCGTCAGCGGCGGCCACCTTGACCGGCAGGCGGCCATGAACGGGCTGGCCGGGATCAGGACCACGACCGACGCCGCCGATGCGGCCCGGGACGCGGATTTGCTCAGTGAGGCGGTTCCCGAGGACCCGGCCCTGAAGGGCAGCGTCTTCGCCCAGTTCAACCAGTTGTGCCCTGCCCGGACCATTTTCACCACCAATACGTCGTTGCTGGTTCCCTCCCTGATCGCTGAAGCAACAGGGCGGCCGGAGCGGTTCCTCGCCTTCCATTTTCACCAGCCGGCCTGGGTCGGCAACGTGGCGGACATCATGCCCCATCCCGGAACGTCAGCGGACGTCGTGGCGCTGGTGCGCGACTTCGCGGAATCGATCAACCAGATTCCGATGGTTCTCGCTAAAGAGAACTACGGCTATGTCTTCAATGCCATGTACAGCGCCTTGACCGGGGCGGCCATCACCCTGGCTGCCAATGATGTCGCTTCGGTGGAAGACATCGACCGCTCCTGGATGGGGGTCATGAAAACGCCATGCGGGCCGCTCGGCACGCTGGATGTCGTCGGCCTGGACACGGTCTGGCACATATCGGAATACTTCGCCAATGCCCTGAAGGATCCGCAAACCCGCAAGAACGCGGACTTCCTGAAGCGGGAATACGTGGACAAGGGATGGCTGGGCGTGAAAAGCGGGCGGGGATTCTTTCGCTATCCCGATCCGGCGTTTCAGGCTCCGGACTTCATGAAGAGCGGACGCAAGTGAACGACAGCGCAGGTTCTTCAAGGTCTCTGCATCTCAATTATGAAAGCCGCGGTTCGGGCCATCCCCTGATAATCCTCCACGGGCTCTTCGGTTCGCTGGACAACTGGCGCACGCTGAGCAGGAAATTGTCGGACCGCTACCGGGTGATCACCGTTGACCTGCGGAACCATGGCGGTTCACCTCACAGCGCCGAATTCAGCTGCGCCCTGATGGCCGGGGACATAGTGGAGTTCATGCACCGCCACTCCATCGGCTCCGCCCATTTGCTGGGGCATTCCATGGGCGGCCTGGTGGCCATGCGGGTTGCGGTGCGGCAACCGGAGCATGTCGACAAGCTCGTTGTGGTCGATATCGCGCCGCGAGCGTATACTCCCGCACATAATGACATTTTCGACGTGCTGTCCTCGATTCGCCTGGAGAGGTTTTCCAACCGGAACGAGGTCCGACCGGAGATCGAAAAAGGGATCGGCGACCGGTCTGTCTCCGAGTTCCTGCTGAAAAACCTGGTAATTGCTGAGACGGGAAAGCTGCAGTGGAAAATGAACCTGCCGATCCTTCGTGCGAACTACCATGAAATCATCTCGGCTCCCGATTGGGCAGGGGTGTTCGACAAGCCGGCCCTGTTCATCAGGGGCGGGAATTCCGACTACATAAGGCCAGAAGATGCCGGGGTCATCAGGAAGAGTTTTCCCCTTGCCGAAATTGCCACGATTCCCGGGACCGGCCACTGGGTCCATGCGCAGGCGCCGGGTGTTTTCGAAGAACTGGTGAGGAAATTCCTTTCCTGAAGGAAAAGGGGCCGGGCGGCCGTCAGCAGGCTGTTCGCGGCGCATTGAGGATATTCAGATCAAGGAGGTGGATGCCATGGCACTGAAACGGTATGTGGTTGAACTTGGGTACGGGGCCGATCTCCACGGCGGAAATGCGACAAAGGCTGCCAAGAGGGCCGTCAGGGACGCGATTTCGCGGAGTTGCCTGTGCGGGCTCTTCGAGATCGTGGGGATGAAGGATCCGGGTTCGATGCACGTCAAGGTCAGGATCGGCTGCCCCAAGCCGGAAGAGGTGGATGGCGGTGAAGTCCTGGAAGCGGTCCCCTTCGGTTCAAAGGAGCTGGAAGTCGTCGAGGGAGGGCTGACGATCCGTGGGGTGGAGCTGCCGGAGCTGGGGAGCGGAGACAATATCTTCGCGGCTGTTGCCGCGCTTACGGTTTATGTAGACACTGCTGCAAGTTAAACGTTGTCCTTTCTTCCATGTGGTATCACAACGCGGCAACCCGACGGCTCTATGCGATGGGTTGCCGCGTTGTCGTTTCAGCTTCCTGAATAATCCCGCCCTTTGACGTCCTGGAGCCCGAACGGATCACCGCGTTGCCACCTCATGGATCCGTCTGCGATCCGCTCCCAAATCCCCTTGATACAGGTGTCTCACAACTTTTCTGGACAACTGTAGCATTTGCCGTGTGAATAAATCACATTTCAACCGGGGCTATCCCGATTGTTTTGATCCGAGCCGGACACCGAAACTTAAGAAAAGAAGATTTAAAGAATTGGTAAATCCGTAACCTGCTGATTATCTGGGGGAATGCCAGGAATTGGCAGCGGGCGGCGGCGCACCGCGGCTCAAGGGGAACTGCCCAGTGGCATGCGTTGTGCTCTTGTTCCGGTCAATAGCTGTAAAATTCTTTCGTTTCATTAAAAATTAAGGTGAAGCATGCATAAAACGAAACCTACAGTAGGCATCATAGCAAACCCCCTCTCCGGCCGTGACGTGCGCCGCCTGGTAACGAAGGCATCCGTTTTCCAGAACGCCGAAAAGAGCAACATGGTTTTGCGCATTCTCGGTGTGCTCGGCAAGCTCGGCGTGGATGAAGTGTTCATGCTGCCGGACGTAAGCGGTGTCGCATCACGGGTTATCCATGCCATGAGACACGGCAGGGCCGCGGAAACTTCGGCGTTTCCCAAGGTGACATTCCTGGAGATGAAGATTTCGGATTCAGCCGCGGATTCGGTCAGAGCCGCGGAACTGATGGCCGGTCTGGGAGTGTCGTTAATCATAATCATGGGCGGCGATGGTACGCACCGGGTCGTGGCGAGCGCGAGCGGGGATACCCCGCTTCTGACTCTTTCCACCGGAACGAACAACGTGTTCCCTGAAATAAGAGAAGCGACGATCACCGGGATCGCTGCCGGGCTGGTGGCCTCGGGAAAGGTCCGGCTCAAGGATGTGGCGGCGAGGAACAAGGTGCTGCGGTGTGAAGTCAACGGCTCCCGGAAAGACATGGCGCTCGTGGACCTGGGTGTTTCCACTGAGTGCTGGATCGGCGCCAGAGCGTTGTGGGAGGCATCCTGCCTCAGGGAGTTGTTCGTTGCTTTCGCGGAGCCTGATGCCATCGGTCTGTCCTCAATTGCAGCCCTGGTCCATCCGGTGAGCCGTTCTGAAGCATATGGCTTGCGCCTGCTCGTCGCCCCCCCCGGCGAGGGATTCATAACGGTGCAGGCGCCGATCGCTCCCGGCGTGCTGGTCCCCGTCAGTGTGGCCGAGGTCAGTGAAGTCCGGCCCAAGGAGATTTTCAGGGCCGAGACTCCCCGGGGCACGATCGCTCTCGACGGAGAGCGGGAAATCGAATTTTCGGAAAATGATTCCGTGAAGGTATGGCTGGAAATGGACGGTCCCGTAACCGTGGATGTCAACAAGGTCATGCTGGCCGCTGCGAGAAATCAAGTGCTCGTCGAACATCACTGCAGCTGATACGGTGTCCGGCGGGATTTTTTCGGGTTGGTAGCAGTACCGGCAGGTAGCTGAATACTCAAGGAAGGAAAGGAGAGAAGAGATGGCGGAACTGAAGAAAGAGGATCTTCTGAAGGCGTACCGGACGATGCGCGAGATCCGTGATTTTGAGGAGCGTGTGCACAAGGAGTTTGCGACGGGC
>JAVBWB010000032.1:0-26287 GCA_036677645.1 Geobacteraceae bacterium
TCAAAGCCGCGCATAATCTTTCTCCTGCAATATCAACTTGTTATGCGCGACATTCTAGCACAAAACTGTATCAAAGTAATTGTAAATACTATGTGTTTTTCAAAGACCTGTTAGAAGAGCAATTTCCGTTAAGAAACCAAGGAACACATTGTTTAGTTTCTCTTGTTTTTGTTCAGTTCGGCTTCCATCGCTCTATCAGTAAATAAAACACTGATGGTCGATCCAGTCGAGTCGATATCGAGTCGTGTATAGTTGTCACACCAGGCAAACGCTGAAACTTTTCCCCTGTCAGGTTTGCCGTACTTCAAAATGTAAGGTGATGTAACTCCTTTCCAACCCATCCTTTCTACGCTCGGTTCGTCGTAGTGAAGCACAATTTGGTAGACTTTGTTCTGAATGGTATTGATCTCAGCCCACATTACACCTTCTGGAAGCTTAGATTTGTCAGGAGAGACCAAGAAATGGTGTATTTGAAGTACTTCTTCTTTATTTGCATCATTGACCATGAAGTACTTTTTCAAAGTATCTGAAAGTAAATGAGAATCTTCTTTGACTGTAAATAATTGGTCGACTTGATCAGGGGTCATTCCTAGTTCCATCCCGACAATACCCCGTTGCAATCGGACCACATATCCCTTTGTATTTGGAGATGAGCTACTGCATGATGATCTATCTGCTTGTTCTTTTGAGCAACCGGCGCTAAGATAAAATACGAGGCAAAGCCATAGAAATCTTGTACAAATTATTTTTGACATTACTTACCCCATAAGAACAATAAGTAGATAACTTTTTTGGGATACTTGATAGAACAAATCCAATTGTGATCAGATCTCCATTTGCTTTACAATATCCGGAACAGCCTGTTTCATTGCATTTTGCAAAGCATTTTGCAGGACCGTGCCCAAAAAAGTCATTTCAATACCAGTTACGGTTGCATCTGAAAACTTTGACCGATAATCAACTTTTTTTATCTTCTCACCGTGTTTCCACAACTCAAGGGAAATGTTCACCCTGCACGATGCCTCGTCTTTTATTATTGAATTGTCATCATCGAGTGTTATGTCGGCTATGGTAAGCACAATCCCCTTCGGGACATTCTCGGGCATCCTGCTTACCCTCCTGACACTGTATCCGGCATTGCCGAGTTCGCTGTACAAAGCATCAGAGACAATGTCTGCGGGAGATGCATTGCTGACCACATCACCCGCTTGCCTCCAATCGGCATAGGTTGCTTTTCCGATAATCCACTTGATTTTGCCGGGCTTTTCCATGCCAGACGATTTTCCGGCCGTGGTGAGATACAGTTCGCCCGAACCGCCTTTGGCATCGGCTGCAGGATTATAAATAAGCATTACGTTCTGATCGTAGGTTGCACAACCGGAAAACAAAGCTGCAATGAATGCGACCAGCAGCACATGAGCTGCCTTCTTGATGTTCATCTCTTCCCCCATGAAACGAAGATTTTGTTGACCCTCTTCTTCACGATAATCCCTCAGCTCAACCGTAGCGAATGTCCTGTCCCTTACCGTTTGACATTCATCATCGATGACTGCTCAAATCTCATGTATACAGGCAATTGCAGTCAATCCTGTTCGCCTTTACGATGAAAAATTCCTATCACTCTGGCGACTACACCGATAAGGGATTTGTTACGCGTGAGAACTTCGGCATGTCCCGCTTCACCCACCGGCATCCCTGTCTCCAGTTTGTGTGACGCGCTCTTTTTCGTACCCAGAACCTGGCTCGGGTAGACGCTCCGATATCCGACGATCAGGAAACTCACCATACAGGCAACCGGAGCATGGGGCGCCATTCCCGGGCCGAACATTTCAATTGCCATCACCGAAGCCGCTATAGGAGTATTGGCGGTGCCCGCAAGAAGTGCAGTCATGCCGATGGCCGAATATGCAGCAAGATATGGTTCGTGGAAGATTCGGGCGAAGAGGTTGCCTGCCGCTGTGCCGATGAAGAAGATCGGGGTAACCACCCCGCCGCTCCCTCCCGAGCCCAGAGTGATGGAGGTGGCAACGCTTTTCCAGAAGAATGCGCCGGCAGGAAGAGTTGTGCCGTTGAGTCCCGCATCGATGGATCCAAGCCCCAATCCAAGGTAATCAGGCGAAACGAGCGACCCGATCAAGACGAGAAACCCTCCCCCGATAATGGACTTAAGGAGGTAATGACAGGGGAGTCGCTTGAAAGCCTTGCTGGTGAACTTCATCAGCTCGATGAGAAAAAGGGCTATCAGTCCGCAAAACATTCCCATCAGAACCATTTGCAGGAAGCTTCCGCCTGTCAGTTGCGGGATAACCGGAATAGAGTGCCATGGATAGCTGACACCGACCAGAGTCGCCACATGGTAGCCGACGATGCCTGCAACGAAAGAAGGGAAGAGCACCTCGTACAACATCCGACCGAGCACCAGCACTTCTATGCCGAACAGTGCCCCCGCGACCGGGGTTCCGAAAACCGTTGCGAACCCTCCGCTTATGCCGCATATGACCAGTTTGCGACGATCGACATCATCCAGCCGCAACAGGTCACCGAAAGCCGAAGCGAGTCCCGCTCCCATCTGGGCGCATGGGCCCTCTTTTCCCGCCGAGCCGCCAAAGGCCAGGGTCATGACCGTTGCCACCAGTTTTACCGGCACGACCCGCAGCGGAATCTTACCCATGCGTTTATGTACAGCCTCGATGACCTTCTCGGTCCCGTGCCCTGCAGCATCAGGAGCCAGCCATTTGACCAGAAAGCTGCTCGCCGCAATTACCAGCGGCAATGAAAAATAGTACTGTGGGTACCTCACCAGAAGCCCGGACGCCCAGTCAAGAGATCGCAGGAATCCTGCCGTTGCAAGGCCGGAAAGAGCGCCTACTACCGATGCGTAAGCCGTCCACTTCACTACGCTGGCGAAAAGAGTCACTTCTTCGAAGATTTTTTTCTTCATCTTGTTTTGTCAATAAAGCGCGACTATGGCTTCCATATGCCAAACGCTCTTCCCTTCCAATATTTGTTGGATACTTATGCCTCTCCCATCTAATCATAAACTCGGTTTCCGGCCCTCGCAGCTTCGTCATTTCAACATACCAGCCGGTTCCACTTCCCAGATTCCATCAGGGAAAGCTGCCGGAATAACCAGACACGTCCTCCGGCCGGGCTACTATAGAGGCCGGTTTGAACCCGGACAGTTTGCCAGATTTTAGCGAATTGCACCTTCTGACCTCATGGATACGCGGCACGAAAGCCAAGCCCATATTATTTGAATACAAATTAAATTTGTCAACATATTTTCGGCAACAATACACCCTTGCAAAGAAGGCATTGCCAATATCAACAATATCAAATGCTTTTTACCAAGGGACAAGCCCGCTCCACAGAGACAACCGGGAAACCGGTTCGGACAACCGGCAGGGGCTTTCAACCGATGCTTCGGCCGGGCGGGCGAGGAGAACAGCTCTTCGGTTTGGATATCTGCAAGGGTGACTGGATTTTCGGCCACAGAGTGTTTTTCCCGCCCAGAAAGGCCGAACATGGGGTGGTAGGCATGACAAGCATAATAATGGATCACCCCGCTCCACACAGTGGACCGGGGTGGCATTCCGAGTCGATATGCCCGCAAATATTGAGGCTTACAACATAAGAGTTACAAAGAAATAGAGCGTGTTGTTGCCCGATGCATTCCTGCCGAACCCGTCATAGTTCGTGTGACCGCCGTTGAATTTGTTGTATATCGTGTATTGCAGAGCCAGTCTCAGATAATCCAGGGGCAGATAGTCGGCTTCGAGAATGAACCCGTTGCTGTCGGGGGAGCCGCTGCCGCTGCCGTCCACCGGGTCGGGAGCGTAGCGCAGTTGGTCGTTGCTCCCGCTAATCAGGAAATATGCGGCAGAACCGCCGATTCGACCGAAAGACGCCTTGTAGTAATAATTCAGGTTTATTTTGAACATATCAAGGCTGTTGGTCGAGTTCGCAGCTTCCCCCAGGCCGTAACTCGCGTTCAGATCCTGGTCCTCGTGGATATACGTCGTTTCTACGCTGAGGGAATGATTGTTCTTCAGGTACTGGTATTGGGCATCAAAAGCGACGTCGGTGAACCTGTCGGTCGGTCCATTGTCCAGTCCATCAGGGAAAACATTCGCTACCATGCCGTAGGTGCCCACGGACAGATTGTGCGCACCCCACTGGTGCTGCAGCGCGACGCGCCAGTAGGCGGCAAAGCCGTCCACCACCGTATCCGTAGGCGAACCGGCGCCGAACACGCTCATGATGCCGCTTTTCGCCGGCAGGTACGCCGAGAATTCCGCGTAGAGCAGATTGTTCCAGAAGCCGTAAATCCCGATACCGCCCACCTGCTGGTCCAGCCCTCCGCTGATCATGGGGCTTGCAGCCGGAGTGGGCGCCACCTCCGAACTCTCGAAAGGATATCCCCATGACGGAACGCTGTTCCAGACATCCTGGACCGTGGGGCTGTTGTTGAGGGTGATCCCGTAAACCAGCTTCTTGCCGCCGAGTGTTGTGCTCTTTGCAAAACGGATATCCGTCATGTCAAGAGCAAAGGTATCGGTGGCTCCCTCAAAAGTCCCTTGGATCAAAGCGCCGGTGGGACCGTAAATGCGCCCGCCGTAAAAGATGCTCGCCTCCTCGGGAATTGCCAGGACGTCATTTCCGTCCGACAATACGCGATTCGACCATCGCCGGGTGTAATATCCCTCCGGCAGCTTGGAGTCCGTGTGGCTCAATGCCGCCACCACCATACCGCAAACCGGTGGCGGGAACTCGTAAGGCTTTTTGCTCTTGGTCATCACATAGCCGTTCAGTTTGAAGTCACGGCCCAATGGCGTCAGTTCGGGATACACGGTGTGGCACGCGAAACAGGACATGCCCGTCTGCCGCGCAAAACTGGGAACCGCCTGCGCCTCATTCGACTGCGCTGCTATTGCGAGGGCAATGAAAAGCGGAAATAAAATTGGTGCTATTGATTTTTTCATACCGTTTTCTCCTTGCCTGGAAAAGGGCATTGAACAGGGCCGCCAGCTAAATACAACCCATCAAAAGTTGATGCCTTGTCCCCCGCATTGCGCCACTCAGTCATTTGCCGGATTTTTTCGTTCCGTGCTTCTGCAGGAAATCGACTATTTCCCGCAGTTCCTTCTCTTTCGGAACCGTTTTGCCCATAGATTCCATGTACCCCTTCATGCGATCGACCACAGCCGGCCATTCACGTGCGGCATGCTTTTCGGGGTCCGGAAGCGCATGGCACTGGGAGCAGACGTTTTTGAACGCACGGGCGCCCGGTGTTTCCAACGCCGCTGATTTTTCCGCGGCGAAGGGTTTCAGAGAGTGCTTCTGCAGATAGGAATCAATCGCAGCTACTTGGTCACGGGTCGGGGGCTCGTTCATTCCCATCATCATGCCATGTCCGCCCATCCTGTACATTCGTCTCACCATCCGGTCCACCACTGGTGGCCATTGTGCTGCCGTGTGCAGACCAGGCCCCGGGAGGTTATGGCATTGGGTGCAGAACTGCTGCAAAAGCACTGCACCTTTCGAGTTCGGTTCCGGAAGCTGCTGAGGGTTCATCGGAGGCAGAATGTCACCCATCATGTGCTGCATCATCCCACGTGTGCCATCGCCGTACATCATCCCTTGCGCAAGACAAGGACCTGCACCGGGAAAATACAGGATAAAGCCTGCCAACGAAACACAAGCCACCGACAAAATGTACGCCACCACTCTCCTGTACTTTTTCATCTTCATTCCCCCTCGTCGTGCCTGTCAGGTCAGAGATTATGGAAAAAAGAATCCTGACAAGATTCACTGTCAATTCTCGACACAAAACCATCAAAGGGCAGCCAAAACGCGACGCAATTTCCCGGCAATCTCTTGAGCGATTTCTTCGATCTGTGGATTGCCGATCAGACCAAGCGCTGCCACTGGATCCATGATCATAACCGCTGTAGAAGAGTCATCCATGGTATAAATGACGACATTGCAGGGAAGCAGCGTACCGAGATTCACTTCCCGGTTCAGCGCCTCGTATGCCACAGGGGGGTTACAGGCGCCGAGAATGAGGTAGTTGCGATATTCTTTATGAAGCTTTTCCGCAAATTTCTTCTTTATGTCGATCTCGGTCAATATTCCAAAGCCCTCTTTTGTCAGTGCGTCCCGAACTTTTTGTTGCGTTTCGTCATACGACATCAACACGGTTTTGCCAAACGCATAGGGGGTTTTGAGTTCCATTCGCTGCTCCTTTCCGGTTGACGCGGATGTCTTCCGAATCAGTGGCACCCGTCCACCAGCGATTAAGCTTCCTTGTCCAGTTTCAGGCATCCATTCTTGGTCAGATTTCTTGCGGGGAAATTTCAGTTTTTGTCCTGATGCGGTAGAGCTTCTCAACAGGAATAATCGCTACGATTCCGTCACCTTCCATGCCGGTATGGGCAACCTCCATTATTGCGGAGGCGATGTCGTCCGTTCTCGCTTCCTCGGTGAAAATTTCGATTCTCGAATGGGTGACCAGCCAGTCCGGATTAAAAAAATTAGCGAATTCCCCGTACCCTTTCACCTTGGTTACGCTTATTCCTTTTACTCTTAGGTCAATAAGCCGCCCCTCCACTTTCTCCAGGACCTGGTTCTGCACAATCGCTATGATCTTTCTCAATTTCATTTTTTTCCTCAATGGCAGACAAAATTTCCACAAAAACTTATATAGCTGCCACTTCTAACGATCAAAATCCGTGCTGAAACATCGGACGGGACGGGTAGCTATGTACATATCCATGCCTTTGCTTCCGACAGTTCGTCATTGCCGAACGTCTTAACCGGGCATGGGATGATGAAAGAGAAGATCCTCATCGCGTTTACCACCCAGTTCACATCGGAAACGACGGCAACCTTTTCATAGGAAGCAAGATGCTTCATGCCGATCTTTGCATCGTCCCACATCGCCTCGGCTGTAAAGCCCGAAAAAGCCGGACCCAGGACATAGAGAACGCAAATCTTCCCATGCTTGTTCAGTTTCTCCTCGATCTCCGGGATGAGTACATCATCGTAGTCTTCTCCGCTAACCTTTCCGCTAGCGCTAACCGCAACAACGTTATCAGGCAGTCCCTGCAGTATCTCAAGCATCATCTTCTCCCTTTCCCGCGTCATCTTCCGGACTGTTCATTTCCATTAAACAGTCTATCCCTCCTTTCCCGCCACGCAAGCAAGGGGCACCGGTGCGGCGGGCCAGTCACCTCACGTCTTCGTTCCCGAAGCCATTCTCCTCCTCCGGGCTTTCTCCCCGCCGCATTATTGACATAGGGTCGTTGACGAAACTCAAGGCACATGCCATTCCCTGAACGGCGGTCATTTTGGCTTCCGTTACTTCGCCAAGATGTCCCTTTTCATTTCTTCATACTGTTCCTTTGTTATCTCCCCCCTGGCATACCTTTTGTTCAATATTCCAAGTGCCGTGTCCTCGGCTTGTTCCCCCTTTCCCTTCCCACTCTTTCCGACAATCCAGAGCACCAGCAAGACAATGCCCGCAATGACTGCAACCCAGAAAACGAGTCCGAGCACCATCCACCCCATACCACCCTGGTAACCGTACATCATGCCGTTTCCCCACATGTTGATACCTCCCTTCTCTTTATTCGAATGCTCTTACGGGCATGGCGAGGGAAGGGTCCCCTGATCCGATCAGGAAACCTTCTGTGCCGCGCCCCGCTTAAAGCAAGGTGATTGTAGACGTGCAAGGTGCTTGGCACCGGCCCTGTGCCCATGCAAATCTACGGGTCTCGCCGGGCTCGGAATATATCTATAAGCTTATCCACCTTTTTATCCTTATCAAGAATTCATTCCGAGCATAAATCCAGATGTTCGGTACTCTAGCAGGTCGTTGAAAAACTATATTCTGCATCATTATAACTGCTGGGGTGACTTACCCATGCCCACTTCATTGCCCAGATTTGCGCAAGATTCCCTTTTTCTTGATTCATGGAGAAGATGTTATCCAAATAACCGAGGAGGGTAGTTGATTTGATTCTCATGGTTCGTGGTACACCATTCCGGTACCGGTTTGTCGTGAAATCGAACGCAAATAGCCGCTCTCTCTGTGAGAGCGGCTATTTCCCCGTATGCTGAAGCACGATTCTGAATTTCTTTTTGGCCCCGTTTCATGACCGGGGTGATCCTTAATATGCTAATGGGTCTTCATGTGCTCCTTCAATTCTTCCGAATTGGGGCTCAACACCGGGCATTGAGGGCATTTAACCAAGGGATATGCTTCCATGCTTGTCCCGAGCAGATAGGCTTTAAGGTTTTCTGCTACGTGCGTTAACCTGCTGGTGGCAGCTGCTTTGTCCTTATCTGTTTCGAGAGTTTTCGTATTGCCGAGAATCTTTTCTCCGGATTCAAGGGCATATCTTGTAGGGGATTTCAGCATTACCTGTTCAAAGGTCACGGTGTCCGTATTGCCTTTGACCGTGTTTTTCATTACGTATCTAATGGTGTACTGAATCCGGTCAACCGGCGGTGAAGGATAGGCAATCTCGCCATTTGCAGTGATAACACCCGACTCGGCGTCTACCTTGGCAGTCTGTTCGTAACTTTTAGCCCAAGCGCTTACTTTATCCATTATCTGTTGTTTGGTTGCGCCCGGTACATCTATGACCTTTGTGACCACAAAGGTACTCGCCTCAGCGCTCATCCCATATAACGCGATGGTTGTGATGAGCATGCCTAAGATTAGCAGTATTTTTTTCATGGTATCGTTCCTTTCTGGCTTCTCTCGGTTCTATAGCTACAAGTACAAAGTTAATTTTCAACCTTGCTTCAACAGCTTTTTTCACAGGAGCTTCATCACTTAGCTAAGAAATGCTACAATCAAACAATACGTCAATCAATCATTCATCAGAATTGGGTGAAGTGACTGAAGCCACCTATCATCTGTATATACATATATTACAATACAAACTTTTTGTCAACCTCTGGATACCTCCGTCTCGACGATCTGTCATAAGAATGTACAGAATCAATTAGAATCATTGTTGTTTAAGCGCTTTCGCCCACTGCATTCCATTGGCGTAATCTGTGAAATTATCCCACTTTCCCAGAAGACTCGGGGAACTTTTCCAATATGAAGAAAATGAGACAGGTGTCAATCGGCGTTGAAAATTGATAATCATCCTTTTAATAGGCGACCCTCCCCAGGCTTTGATTTTTCAGTTATTGATCCTCGTTATTATTCTCCAAGTATCGTTACCGGTTTCGATGATTTCGCAGTTGTGCTTAACCCTGTCCAGGAGTGCTGTAGAAATATTTTCTTGTGGAAGATGCCGGCGGCATTGCCGGCATGTTCACCAGAGAGGCTGCATTGTATTACCTGAAACTGGGAAGGAAAAGCGACACTTTGTTGGACATTGCAAGAAAGGACTACCTAGCGGTAACGGACAGCACTTCTATTTTAAGACTTGTTACCGGGATATTTTACCGCGAAATCTCCTTTGTCCTGGTTCTGTCAGACGGTACGTCACCACGGATCGATAACGTTCGCGGATTGATCACCAAGGAACGGCTGGCGGATTTCATCAGCGAAGCGGTGGAGCAGTTCCCGCCGTAATCGAACACTCTAAGAGCATTCATGTTAATGCCTGACGTTTCTCGCGGGAAGGAGGCTTACGATGACCGTCGGCCTGCCGTCTTTCGCAGGCGGAGAAATCAGTGTCCGGATCTTTTCCGGAGGCACCCCGCAATTGTCCTTGAGGTAAAGAGCCACGGCCACGGCCCTGTCCGTGGCGGAAAGTCGGTTTTTCCGCAGTCTGGACGGGCTTTCGGCACGGGACTCCGCCAGCACGGACATATCCGGATCACTTTCAAACACCCGCCTGGCAACCTGGAGTGAGCGCTTCATTTCTTCCGAAACCTCCACGCTCCCATTGGGAAAGACCAGCGGAGGAATAAAAGGAACCATCTTAACCTCCAGGCGCACGGGAACTCCAGCTTCTCCGGAAGCGACTCTCTCCAAAAGCCGCAGTTCGTCATCGGTCAGAGGGTAATCTCTCTGAACGACGAGAGCAAGATTGACGGACAAGCCTTGATTTGGAATGCCGACGGTAAAGCTATTGACCATCGAGGGTGAAATGTACGTGTCGATTTTTTCCATGACACCAGTAAACACCTGCTGGAGGTCCTTCCGGGCATCCGTCACCTTTTCCTCCGGCAGACGCTTCTTCACTGCCGGCAAAGGAATGACCGCAGACTTGATGGCGGGTTCCTCCTTGAGCCCCCCGGGTTGGACCCTGATCTGTTCCAGGTGAAATTCTATCCGCCGCCCGAGGGTTCCCTCCACGATCTTTTCAGCAGACGAAATCTCTTTCTCCGACAGGTATCTGGTCGTATTGATGACGGCACTGATCTCGATACTCTTGTCGGATTTCTCCTGGTAGGTGAAGGTGGAGATGCGAGAAACATCGGGCCGGTCGAGTTGGCTTTTCAGCGTAGTAGAAATCTTCTTCTTGAGCCCCAGTTTCGTTATGGACTGTTGAAGGGTATAGATCAGCGGAATGCAGATGACGAACAGGACTGAAACGAGGAACACCATGCGTTTTTTCAAAGCAGCTTTTTCGAGACCGGAATCCGAATATGGCGTGAACCCGAAAAAAAAGAGTACGGCGCAGGTGGAAATGATTATCGCCACGAAGTTGGTGAAAAACAGGAAGAACCCTCCCACCAGGATGCTGAAACTTCCGGTCCCGATACCGAAGCCGGCAACGCTGAGAGGAGGGATGACCGCGGTTGCGATGGCCACTCCGGGAACTATGGTTATGAAGTTTTTTTTCGTGCAGATGGCAATGGCGCCCGCCAGGCCAGCGAAAATGGCAATCAGCAGGTCATAGAGGTTGGGCCTTGTCCGGGCAGCAATTTCTGTCGTTATTTCCTGGAGAGGGGAAAGGTATGACGCCGCCGCCGCGACGATCAGCGTCAGGACGACGCTGAGAGAAATTTTGCCGAGCGCTTTTCGCCAGATGATCCTGTTTCCTGTCACAAAGGCAAAGCCCGTGCTGAGGATCGGCCCCATGAGAGGCGAGATCAGCATTGCGCCGATGATTACCGGTGCGCTGTTGACAATCAGCCCCGTCAGCGCGATCAGGTTGGCAAGGCTCAATACGAAGAAATACCCCGAGGTGATCTCCACTTCCTGGAAAACACCGTTGATGACCGCTTCGTGATTGACCTGTTCGATCGCAACTGTGCGGGTTCTTCTGATGCGCTTGGCGAAGAATTCCCAAAACACTTTCACCATGAAACATCCTTTTTAGCAGAAGCGCCCCATATACGTGTAATTACAACCATTCAAAGCATTTTGAATGAACTATACCATGTCGTTACAGACCGTCAAACAGCGATTCCGTTATCCATGGAATGGCAAACTTTACCATTTCGTACAAAATTGAACAACTCTCCTGCTCTTTGGCAGGTTGTCTTTCGTCTGTTTTCTTCAGATACCGTTCTCGACCCAGGCGTGAACTAAGACAACAAAAAAGGCCCTGTCTCAGCGACAGGGCCTTTTTTCTATATGAACATTGTCTTCAGTACAATTCACACATTACTCAACATTGCGGAACCAGCCTGTCTTCTTGTCCACCTGAATCCGTTCGACCAACGCACCCTCCTTCTTGGTTACTATTGTGGCCTCGTAGGAGTCATGCTTGTCCACAATCTTCCCTAGCTTGAGATTGGGATTGTCCTGGATGTAGTACTCCGTCACCAACTGCTGGGCCTGGGTCTCGGTTAACGGCTTTCCTCCCCGGTTGTAATAGGCCGATCCGCCGCGCATGTGGCCATAGCCGCCGTATCCGCCCATCCACGGGCAATACCATCCACCCGGGCCGGTTGCTCTGCCATACATCATACCGCCGCCCATCATACCGCCATGCCAGTCACCTTGGCCGGAGAGACCCCCCTGCTGGGCATAACTGAAATTTGGCATAACTGGCAACAGCAATGCTATTGTCATAGCTGAGTAAATCGCTATTTTTCTCATTTTCTATCTCCTTTCTGCGTGTCCACCTTTTTGGGTTCGCATGAACCGAATTCGTGAGTCGGCAAGCCATTCTCTCAATTTGCTCTGAATGTTTCCTCGTTGGTCCCACGTTATTTGCCAACTGACGCACCTGCCGATATCCCTTGTTCCATATATTCATATAATAGCATATTAAAGATCGACAACAAGAGATTTTTGCTCGCAGCCGGCTAACGAACAGGCTGATCTCTTTCGGGTAAGAGCCCAAGGCTCATGGTCAGCACAAACGATTGACCATCCCCATTTTTCACAGGCTTTACAGGAAATCCGGTTTTTGCACCCGGCATAACTTGACGGCGGGATCAGCATCACGGTTTGTCAGCGACGGCGGTGCTTTTTCTTGGTTCCCTTCATGCTCTTAATCTTTTTGTGCTTTTTTGAATATTTCTTCTTCCTGTCCGTGTGGTGCGACTTGAATTCCTCTTGCATGCTCTTCATGGGAAGGGCCAACCCTTTCATGCCGGGGTTTTCTTTGGCGGCAACTTCCAGCAATTTCTTTGCCTCATCCTCCCGGCCCGTTTTTTGGTAGACACGCGCCAGAGCATTCACGAACTTGCCGTTGCCGGCTTCCAGTTCGACGGCTTTCCCGTACTCTGCAACTGCTTTGTCGTAATTCTCCCTGAATTCGTATACCACTCCCAGTTTGTAGTGTCCGGTCGCATCATCGGGGCTGCGTTCGGCTCTCTCCTTGAGAAACTCCGTGAGTTCATCGTACTTCTTTTCTCGCAGATAGAGAGCTATCAGGGAATTTCGAGCTGATACATCGTCGTAGTCAAGTTCGAGGATTTTGCGGTATACGGCTGCAGCCTCGCCGTTCATCTTCCTCTTTTCATAAAGACGGGCAAGTTTGCGACTTGCGGGAATGGATTTGGGGGAGATCCTGGTCACTTCACGGTATTCTGCCGAGGCCTTGCGCTGGTTGCCGCTCGCTTCGTAGAGCTGTGCCAGGCGGAAGTGGATCACCGGATTACGCGGCTGGTAGCGTGCCAGCTCCTTGAACTGTTCGATTGCCAGGGTCCGCTCCCCCCGCAGTACGTGGATTTCGGCAAGCCTGCGGCGGGCGTCACCATTGGCGGGGGACGCCTGGAGCACCCTGCGATATTCACGCACCGCATCATCAAGGCGTCCGCTGCTTTCGAACGTCACCCCGCGGAAGTAATGATCCGATACGCCCTTGCGCTCTTGGGCCTTGGGTTCACCCGCTCGCGTCAGTTCAATTGCTGGTACAACCGCGGCAAGTAGCGACAGGGACGTCATTACCGTAACACTGCACAAAACGGATATTCGTAGTATCCTTTTCATAAGTCCGCAGTCCTTTCATTTCATTTTGCGTGTCAAGCGAATGGGCATTTGGAAAAAAAACAGGGTGGAAACGAGTTTCCACCCATAGCCATGAGAAAAAGGCGCCGCAACACGTACGGACAATTGTCGCAACCGCCCGGGGGAAACAGAATGAAATTGACACACAATACAGGCCATTCCATGTGCAATCATCTGTTTATTCACTACTTATTCACTATCAATTGATTTCTACACAAATTACCTGTAAACTACCTTACATGCATTCGTTCACGAAAAGCAACCATTTTTTGAGGTGCGTCCATGGAAGATAAGCCATGCATGATTTCGTCAATCGTAGACAATCTCCGCCGTGTATTCCAGGTAGTGCATGGCCATTCGAAGAAGGCCGAACGGGAAACCGGTCTGACGGGACCCCAGCTCTGGGCAATCAAGGTTATTGCCGATTCGGCCCCCATTCGGGTGTCGGACCTCGCTGCACGAATGTATCTGCATCCTGCCACCACGGTGGGGATTCTCGATCGACTTGAGAAAAAGGGCCTGATCGCACGGGTTCGATCCCAGAAAGACCGCCGAAGTGTCGAGGTGGTGCTCACCGACGCCGGAAAGAATGTGGTGGAAAAGGCGCCGGAAGTGGCCCAGGGGCTTCTCGTGTCCGGGCTTGAAAAGCTGGCATTGCGAAAACTGAGGACGCTCGACAGCGGTCTGGCGCAGATGGTCCAAATCCTCGGCGCGCAGGAAATCCCCCCGCAGTTGATACTTTCACCGGAAGTGAATCAGCCCGGAACACGGCGGGGAAGGAAAGCCAAAGAAACAAACAAAGCACTGAAAGTCAGTATGGAATGAGAACATGAAGACCATAAACAGGGAAAGAATCTGGTTTTTCGATTTCGACGGGACGCTGTCTCCGATCGTCCGGGACCGCGACAGGGCGGAACTGCATCCCGACTGCCGGAAAATGCTCGAATATCTGGTGCGAGTGCCGCTTCAGCACGTTGCGGTTCTTTCAAGCAGGAAGCTAGACGATCTTGCCGGGAGGATGCCGGTGCGCGGGCTGTTCCTGGGCGGCACCAGCGGCACGGAATGGCAGGTGCCGGGCGGTCACCGGATGATCCTGTCCGGAAGGCCTGCCCAAAGGCTGAAAGCGATCCGCCTGAGACTGGTCCCCGAAATCCAGGCCTTGGCGGACCTGCCGGGAATCCAGGTGGAAGACAAGAAATGGTCGATCGCACTGCACACGAGGCATGCACCGGACGCGTCACGCCGGGAACTGCTCAACAGGCTGGAAAGCTGGCAGACAGGGTGCAGGGTGCGTATTTTCCGTGGGCCGGAGGTGCATGAAGTCCAGTTCGTACCGCGCATCAGCAAGGCTTACGGGGTGCGCACTCTCTGCAGGTTCATGAAGTTTGTTCCCCGTCCCGGCACGCTCTTTTATGCCGGTGACGATGAAAACGATGCCATTGCAATGCGTCTCGTCACTCGACTGGGCGGCGCGGCGATCACCGTTGGCGAGCGTAAGCTGATCCCAGCATCATCGCTCGTGGCAGATCCGCGTGAACTTGCGGAGGAAGTCTCACGCCTCGCTAACCTGGCAACTGTCACCGAACTCGGTAATGTAAAGGAGGCGATACCATGAACCCATTTGTCGTTATGGACTGTGTCTTGCTGACCAGGATGAGCGGCCTCCCGGAAGCGGCAAGCCTGCGTGAATTGCGGGAACGGGTGGCGGTATGCAGCGAGAATGTGCTCTATCACCACTTCCATGAAACCCTGCTTCGCCCTTCCTTCGATTACCCCGATCACCACAATGACTTCGCCGTATGGGCCAAGTTGCACCTGGCAGACCCGGTCCTCGCTGAGCGATTCGGCATAATTGATCCCTTTTCCTTTTCCTCAATGGAGGAACTGCGCGGGGTCATGCTCGACATAATCGACGAGCGCCTCAATGTCCTTTCCATCACCCCTACCGTTTCCAGGGGATCGGAATTTTACTTTTTTGAGGCAGACACCGTGGTTTTCGATACCGGCGACCGCATATGCTCACCTTCAGAACTGGCGCCGGCCGTGGCGAGGATGAGTACCGGAAGCATTTTTTTCCATTTCATCGAAGCACATCGGAGAGAGCCCCTTGACATGGACGATTTCTCCGCCTGGCTCATCCAGTTCGGTGATGAAACAGCCGATTTGCGGGATGCGCTGCAATCTATCGATCAAGCTTTCCTTACGCTTTCGGAAATGAGAAACGAGATTTGCGAAAGGCTGTTGCCCTCAAACCTCTGAAGAGAGGGGGAGATGAAAATGGAAAAGTCACTGCTGATGTATGAAGCCTGCGCCGGTTGTTCCGCCATCAGGCAGCTTCGGATGCTGGGCGAGAAACTGAGCGGCAGCAGGGTCGTTCACGTGAACTCCACGCGTGAGGGGGGCGGCGTAGCCGAGATCCTTTCCTGGATGGTTCCCCTGATGCGTGATCTCGGCATTGACGCAAGCTGGGAGGTGATCCGCGGAGCGGGCGATTTCTATTCGGTCACGAAATCGATCCATAACGGGTTGCAGGGTTTTCCGACCAGCATCACCCAGAAGGGATGGGAAACCTATCATGGAACCAATGAAACGAATGCCGAAACACTTCGTTCATCACTGGAAGACGCGGAAATCGTGGTAATCCATGACCCGCAGCCTGCCCCGCTGCTGAACCTCTGTGAAGGACGCAAGGGAAAATGGGTCTGGCGGGCGCACATCGACATCAGCCATCCCTATCTTCCGGTTTGGAAAACACTGCGTACCATAGTCAAGGGCTATGACGCCAGCATCTTTTCCATGCCCCAGTTTGCACTGCCCCTCCCCCATCCCCAGTACCTGGTCGCGCCGAGCATCGACCCCCTGAGCGAAAAAAACTGCGATCTTCTTCCCAATGAACTGGAGGCGGTTCGTGCCCAGTTCGGCCTCGATCCCTCACGGCCGCTCCTGGTGCAGATTTCGCGTTTTGACCGGTTCAAGGACCCTCTCGGCGTAATCGATGCCTACAGGCTGGTGAAAAAAGTCCAGCCGGTGCAACTGGTGTTGGCGGGCGGCGGGGCCACCGATGACCCGGAAGGAGCGGAAGTCCTTGAAGAAGTCATGGAATCGGCCAAGGGTGATCAGGATATCCACGTCCTGCTGTTGCCGCCTGATGCCCACCGCACCGTGAACGCGCTCCAGAGGGTAGCTGATGTCATAATACAGAAATCGCTTCGCGAAGGGTTCGGTCTGACGGTCACCGAGGGACTGTGGAAAGGAAAACCGGTCATCGGCGGAGATACGGGGGGAATCCGCAAACAGGTCGTAGACTACCACACCGGCTTCCTGGTCAACACCCCCGAAGGTGCGGCCCACCGTATTCGTTTCCTTCTCCATCACCGGGAAAAAATGAAGGTTATGGGTGAAAAAGCCCGGGAGTTCGTCCGGGAAAACTTCCTTTTGACCCGCCACCTGCGGGACTATCTCATCCTTTTCCATAAGCTCCTGTCGGGCTCCCGGGAGCCGCGGATCTATGTTTAGAATGCAGGCAAAACTTCAGGAGTAATTCACCATGCGACTATCTCTCCGTTTCATACTCCCCCTGGTGGCCGTGCTGGTCATCATCGCCTACGCGGTGGTGCCGCTGGTCGACAAACTGATCGAACGCTGGTTCATCCGCGACCTGGACATGCGGTCGGCCCTGATTGCCAACTCGATCCGGGAACCGCTGCTGGAACGGCTCGGCAGCGGCTCAAACGCCAAGATAGTCAGTTATTTCAAAAGGATTACCCAAGATGAGCGCCTGTTCGCCATCGGCTTTTGCAACGCTGGCAACGGCGAACTCATCGCCACGAAGAGCTTTCCACAAGAACTCAAGTGTGACGTCATCGCGGTGGTAGAGAGCATGCCGGCACGGATGCTGCCAAGCGCCCGGGGAATGCTGCACGTTTCGGTCGAGCCAATCGAATCGGAGGGTCGGCAGGTCGGCAGGCTGGTGTTCGTGCATGACATGAGCTTCATCAAGCGCAGGAGCGCCGAGACCCGCAAGTTCGTGTTCTACTTCTTCGTGGCCCTCAGTGGCATCGTTTCGCTGATCACCGTGGTGATCGCGCACTTGAGCCGACGGGGGTGGGTCGAGGGAACGCGGGAACTGCTGCGGGGGGCGCTCATCAAACGGCCTGGTGGGAAACAGCCTGTGCCGACGCCTGAGCTGCAACCCATAGCGCGAGACCTCCGCATGCTCATCCGTGACCTTGAGGCTGAATTCCGGCCGCGGGACGAAAGCCAGGTCACCTGGAACCCCGAAACCCTGCGCTCCATCCTCAAGGCGGAACTGCGCGGCGAGGAAATTCTCGTTGTTTCGAACCGGGAGCCGTATATCCATGTGAAGCATGACGATCGGATCGAGGTGCAGCGGCCTGCAAGCGGCCTGGTAACCGCTCTGGAGCCGATCATGCGCGCCTGTTCAGGCACCTGGATCGCGCACGGTGCCGGCTCGGCCGATCGAGAAACAGTCGATTGCAACGATCATGTCATGGTCCCCCCCGATCATCCTTCCTACCGGATCCGGCGCCTCTGGTTGAGCGCTGAAGAAGAGCAGGGCTACTACTACGGGTTCGCCAATGAAGGTTTGTGGCCGCTCTGCCACATCGCCCACGTGCGCCCTATCTTCCGCGCCACCGATTGGGAACAGTACGAGGCGGTAAACCGGAAGTTCGCCGAGGCAGTGGTCGACGAATCGGGCACCGACAGCCCCATTGTACTGGTGCAGGACTATCACTTGGCGCTCCTGCCGCGTATGATACGCAACAGGCTTCCCAACGCCACCATCATAACCTTTTGGCACATACCCTGGCCGAATCCCGAGTCTTTCGCCATCTGCCCTTGGCGCGCACTATTGCTTGATGGGATGCTGGGCAGCAGCATCCTCGGGTTTCATACCCAGTTTCACTGCAACAATTTCTTTGATACCGTCGACCGCCTGCTGGAAGCGCGGGTCGACCGAGAGACCTTTACCATATCCTACGGTGGGCTCCAGACTGCTGTGCATCGCTACCCCATATCCATTGACTGGCCTCCTGCAGCCGAATTAACCGCCAAGCCGGTGGAGATCTGCCGCGCCGATGTCCGCGAGCGCCTCGGTCTTCCGCCGGACCATGTCCTGGGTTTCGGCGTTGACAGGCTCGACTACACAAAGGGAATACTGGAGCGCTTTATGGCGGTGGAACGCCTGCTTGAACTCCAACCCGAATGGAGAGGCCGGTTTTCATTCATCCAGATAGCGGCGCCGAGCCGTTCCAGCATCGGCCAGTACCAGGAATTCCAGGTCCAGGTAAGGGATGCGGCTGCCAGGATAAATGAACGTTTCGGCAATGAGGGCTACCTTCCGATCATTCTCAAAATCGAGCACCATGAGCATGAGGCAGTCTACGAATACTACCGGGGAGTGGATCTCTGTATCGTGAGCAGCCTCCATGACGGCATGAACCTGGTGGCAAAGGAATTCCTGGCTGCTCGGGATGACGGACGAGGCGTGCTGATCCTGAGCCAGTTCACCGGCGCATCCCGGGAACTGCCAGAGGCATTGATCGTGAACCCTTACGACATCGACCAGTGCGCAGCAGCCCTCCACGTGGCGCTTACCATGCCAACAAAGGAGCAGCGCGACAGGATGCGGGTCATGCGGGGCCTGATCAGCGAATTCAACGTGTACCGCTGGGCGGGACGTATGCTACTGGATGCGGCTGTAATGCGCCGCAGGGGACGGATTCTCGAACGCTCCTCGGCGGAATGAACCATCTTGGTGATGGCAAGATGAATATGACAAGGGATGAATATTGAATAGTAACAGTATTTCTGGAGGGAAATGAGTGAAACAAAAAATCAATCTCCTGCGGGAGTTCTCAATACCGCTCATCCTCGGTACCGTGACTGCTGTCATCTGGGCAAATGTTGATCCAGCCGGTTACGCCCATTTCGATCATGACCACTTTTTCGGTCCGTTCAGCTTTCACTTCATCGCCAACGAACTGTTCATGGTCTTCTTCTTCGGTATCGCAGCGGTGGAAATAACCCAGAGCTGCCTTCCCGGCGGAGACCTCAGCCCGCTGAAGAAAGCGGTGAACCCTCTTCTCGCAACCCTCGGCGGAGTACTGGGCCCCATAGGAGTCTATTTCCTCGTGAATTACCTGTTCGGCGCTGCGGAACTGAATAGGGGCTGGGGTATCCCAACAGCCACCGATATCGCCCTCGCATGGCTCGCTGCACGACTGGTGTTCGGCAACAATCACCCGGTGATTGCCTACCTTCTTCTGCTGGCAATAGCTGACGACGCCATTGGTCTTGCCATCATCGCGATCTTCTACCCCGACCCGTCTATTCCCGTAGCGCCGCACTGGCTGTTATTGACCGTACTGGGAACGCTTTCAGCCTTTATACTGCGAAAAATGAAGGTCAGGAGCTACTGGCCATACTTAGCTCTGGGTGGTTCGGCCAGTTGGTTAGGGCTACACCTGTCACATCTCCATCCAGCTTTGGCACTTGTATTCATAGTCCCTTTACTGCCCCATCCCTGGAAAGAAACCCGACACATGTTCGAGGCTGACAGCCGGGACCGTTCAACACTGGCGCGTTTCGAGCACGAGTGGAAAATCATCGTGGATTTCGGATTGTTCCTGTTCGGACTGGCCAACGCAGGTGTGGTTTTTTCAGCAATCGGTACCGGCACCTGGCTTGTCCTGACATCACTCATCATCGGCAAAACGCTCGGGATTTTTCTGTTTGGCTATCTCGGAAAACAGCTCGGATTTCCTCTGCCAACCGGCATGAAAAACCGGGATCTGCTCGTGGCGGGGCTGATCGCCGGCATCGGCTTCACCGTTTCCCTCTTCGTTGCTGGTGAGGCATTCACCGACCTTATAATCCAGGGAGCCGCCAAGATGGGCGCAATGCTGAGCATTGCTGCCTTTCCGTTGGCATTGATACTTGCCCGCCTCGTCGGGGTAAACAAGCAACGGGACCGATCAAAATAGCTTAGGTTTCCATACCTGCCCTATCGCAAAACACCAAGAGCAATTGACATTTAATAATTTGTGTCCAAATTATTTACAGAGAAACTATGCGGGATAATGCTTTGATCGAAAGATTGACGGTCGAGCCCCTGAAGACTTTGTGCGACTCATCACCACTTCGGGCGAACGGGAGAAAGCACCATGTTCAAGCCAACAAGAATTCTCATTCCCACAGACATGTCTAATCACGCTGACAAGGCCATTCGCCAGGGACTCAATATCGCGAAGCAACTCGGCTCGGAAGTCTTCGTGCTCCACGTGGTTCACGAACACGTTACGCAATGCACAGTTGATTACTGTCTCGATATGAAATTGGCTGATGATCTACGAAACAGTTAATAGAAGGCGCACGGTAAGTCAGGTCGAAAATCTCGTGGGAGAAGAAACCGCAAAGACAATCCTTGTTGTTGAAGGAGCGAGGTGCCCTGCGGCCAGATCCTCTAGGAAGCCGATGAGAGAGCCGTTCCCCCTCTTGAAAACTACTTCACCATCAGGACCGAGCATTTCGCCCCGGAAAGAACATGGCGGGCGACGCTGCCCATGAAATTCTTTCCAAGCCCGGTTTTACCGAACGTGGCGATGACGATCAGGTCCGCATCCCTTTCCTCGGCCTCCTTCAGTATTTCGTCGTGAGGAGCCCCGGTCCGGATATCGACGTTTACCGGAGACACCCCCATGCTGGCGAATTTGGCCAACTGTCCCCAAACCTCGCTGCGCACCGTTTCCAGCATCCTGGTCTGGAGTTCATGGAGCAATTCTTCGGCCAGGCAGTAATCCACGATGCATTGTTTGACCGGATCTTCTATGACATGGAGGACAAAGACCTCTGAACCATAGTTTTTTGCAATATCGAAAGCCCGACGGATAGCGACGTCCGAATCGCCAGACATGTCCGTGGGCACGAGAATTTTCGCTGGTCTGAACAAGAGTCACCTCCATTGCTTGCAGAACTCCGTCAGCCTGAATTGCCGGTCTGATTGCGGGAGGAATCGGCAAGCGGGAAGAAGTCGTCACTGCATGTTTCTTCACTTTGAAGCTGCATTTCCTCCCTGAAGCGGAAGTATTCCTCAGGAGTGTTTATGTTGCGGAATGACAGGAATGTGGGATCCAGCCTCGCCACGTCATCGCTGGAAACCACGACAACCTTTTCCGGTTCGAAACAGTCGACGATCCTTCCGCAACCTTCGGCCAGGGCCATTTCCATCGCCGGCAGGCAACCTTTGCCGTAGAGGGCATGCAGCGGCTCCAGGCCGCCGTCGCTTTCCGGAATCACCACATCGTAACCCTGCCGTCTGGAGAGGATCAGGCGGATGAGCGAAGGGTTGAGATAGGGCATGTCGCAGGCGACCGTGAAAATATATGGGGCGGTACTGTGGGCAAGTCCGGCGTGAATCCCGGCGAGTGAGCATTTTGCCGGATATATGTCCTGCACGATCCTGCATGGCAGGAAGCGGTAAAGCTCGGGAGTGTTGGTAACAAGAATCACTTCGCGGAATATTTCGGCCAACTGCCGGTGTATCCGCTCTATGAAAAGCTCGCCGCTATAAGGCAGCAGCGCTTTGTTGTTCTTCATGCGACTGGAGTTACCGCCGGCAAGTATTACCGCCGCGACCCCTTCCGTCAACAGGTCGACCGGGGACGGCGCGAAAACCTGGGCATGCGTGTGGACATTGAATCCTGCCCCCCCGAGGCATCCCACGAGCGTGATCCCGCAGTCATGGGCAAGGCGCACTGCGCGATCCGTTGGAGAAGTACGGGAGGCGATGAGGCGAATGCCCAGCATGGCGGCCTTGGCGACTGTTTCCGAAGAAACCCTCCCTGAAACGAGCAGAATCTTGCCGTTGAGGTCGACGCCCTTGAAGAGCGCCTCGCCGGCAATACGGTCGACGGTATTATGACGGCCGATATCCTCGCTGTAGAGGATGAGCTGCTTGCCCTCCCCCACAGCAGCAGAGTGAATGTGCGCAGACTTCAGGGTTTCACCGGCCTGCCTGGCCATCTGCTCCGTGAGGTGAAAGAGATCATCAGGAAAAACATGATCTTCCGTTTCGCACTGATTCCCGGTCGGCTCCGCCGCGGGTGCGGCGACTCCCATGGGCGAATCAGCGCCGCACCCGGAATAAGGCGCCGTCTTGATCCCGGAAGGCACATCCCCCTTGACGGTTACATTCGCGATGCCCGAATCTTCGCGGATGCCGAGCATCAGGAAGTCATCGGCAGTGCTGACGATGCCCTGCAGGCGAAGAAAACCGGCAACGAGGAAGTCAAGCTCATGGGGTGAGGAAATCAGGGTCGCCAGCTCCCGCCCATTCACGATGAGCGACAGGGGATACTCCGTTACGGGTTCGTGATCGACCGGGAACAGTTTGCCCCGTTCGAACCGCATTACCGGGCCGGGACCGTGGGAAACACTCACATTCTTCTTACTCATGCCTTCCTCATTGCCATTGGATTCAAGGCTTCCGCTTTCCCTATTTTCCCGCGGCCAGGTAGCCTTTGGCAAGCGCCTTGTTCACGTGCACGACGCCCTTGTTCATGCTTTTGAAGGGATAATCCTCCGTGATCACCGGCAGTTCGTCAGCCTGCTGCTGGGTCTTGATCACCGAACCGGCCGGCACGTAGCGACCGTCGGCCACGGTTACGCCCATCACGATCGAACCGGGCTCTATGACGCAGTTGCTGCCGACGCGCGCCTTGAAAACCAGGGACTTCATGCCGACAAAGGTCTCGTCCATCACGACTGCCGGGCCGTGAATCTGCACCTGGTGCGCCATGGAGACGCGTTTCCCCACATACACGGCATATTTCTTCCCATCGACTTCCATGAGGTTCTTTTCCACCGGGCTGCCGTTCATTTCCGTTTCCAGCGCATGGATGACCACGCCATCCTGGACATTGGAGTCGTCCCCGACAAACAGCGCCTGTCCCTCGTCGCCTCGTATGGATGCGCACGGCGACACCATGATGTTGCTGCCGAGAATGACGTTGCCGATGACGGCGGCAAGCGGATGCACATAGGTCGTGGGGTCGATGACCGGCTCAGATACTTTCCCACTAAAATCAGCCAGAACGTTCTTTTCTATCATTTGCTGCTCCTCCCGGTATGAAATCGTGCAATTAGATTAGCTCGACGGACAATCGTATTGGGGAAACAAACGTTCGATTGTTGTCATTGTATAAACTGGATAGGATAAAACTGAAGCCGTGCTCAGGTCACGAGAAACGCAGATGAAAATTTGGGGCCTCGCGAAGAGGCCCCATTCCGTCAAACCATTATCAAATCACGCTTGCGACTTGATGGCTATTCAGCAGCGGGTTCCGCTGCCTTGTAGTGGGACACGTGCTTGGGACGCTGGAACATGAAGGCAACCACGAACCCGGCAATCAGGAGGCCTGCTGCCGTATAGAGGGCCTGCTGCTTGTCAAACTTGGCGAACGCGAGGCCGCCGGCCACACCGGCTGCGCCCCATGCGGTCAGCACGAAGCCGTATACCTTGCCGATGTAAGTCGGACCGAAAGAGTCAGCGGCAAAGGCAGGCATAACCGCGAAACCACCGCCGAGGCAGGCAAGGAGGTAACAAGCGATGACGGTGAACATCATGGGGTCTTTAACCTGCGGCAGGTAGAAGTACAGTGCCGCCTGGGTTGCGAACATGGTCAGGAAGACGTTCTTGCGGCCGATCTTGTCGGATACGGCGGCCCAGAACAGGCGGCCGAGGCCGTTGAAGATGGAGGCGGTTGCAAGTACTGCGCCGCCGGCGATGGCCAGTTGCTTGGCATCGGTAATGCCCTGGGCAGCCTTGATAACATCCTGGGCCATGGGAGAAAGCTTCGAGAGGAGACCCATGCCGGCGCTGATGTTCAGGAACAGCATGCCCCAGATCATGTACCACTGGGGAGTCTTCTTCGCTTCAGCCCAACTGAACGAATCGGCGGCGGACACGGTCGAAGCCGAGGGAGTGAAACCGTCGGGCAGCCAGCCTGCCGGAGGATTTCTGAGAATCATGGCAGCCAGTACGTTGACGATCAGATAGACGACGCCGAGGACAAAGAATGCATTGGCAACGCCCATGTTGTTGATCAGTCCCGGCACGATCTTGCCGATGAAGAATGCACCGAGGCCGAAGCCCATGACCGACATGCCGGTGATGAGACCGCGTCTGTCAGGGAACCAACGGATCAGGGTCGCGATGGGCACGACATAGGCAAGGCCGTTACCTGCGCCGCCGATCACGCCGTAGCCGAGGTAGAGCAGCCAGATGTTGCCGGCGTTAAGGGCTACGCCGCCCAGAAGGACGCCGATGCCGTACATGATAACGCCCAGGGTACAGACAAACTTCGGTCCCTTCTTGTCTACCAGGATCCCGCCGAAAGCGGCGGACAGGCCGATCATGCCGATGATGATCATGAATACGACCGCAACGGATGCTTTGTCCCACCCGTGGGGCAGCTCTGTGATCGGCTTGACGAACACCGACCAGGCATACACGGTGCCAAGTATAGTCATAATGACTACACCCGCCATGGCGATCAACCACCGTTTCGACATCAAATTCTCGTTACTCATTGCTCCTCCCCCTAAAATGGAAATTTGCGCCATACTACTCTAGAGACGGGAAAATTTGAAGCATAAAATCGTGTTTTGCAGCTTTTTGAATATTTTTTAACATAAGGCGGCCACCCCTATGCCATCAGGAGTGACCGCCTTATTGCCATTACTTCAGTTTTTCCAGGATATCGTCCAGGCCCAGAGCTTCGACCCAGGACACTTCGACGTACTCGTCGTCCTTTTTCAGCATGGGCTTCAGCGGCGTGTCATTGTAACGAAGTTCCATGCCCAGCCTGCCCTTCAGACAGAGCGGTCTTCCTTCACCGGAAGCCTTGGCCACCACGCCGATGACCTTGCCGTCCTTCTTGACCAAATCGAACAGGCAGCCCGACTCGCACCAGCCGCAGGTTACCTGCTCTTTTTCCACTTCCCAGTTGCGGCCCTTTCCCGCGAGTGAATTGTAGGTAAGTGCGCCGACCGGGCAAACCGCCACGCAGCGCGAGCAGGATACGCAGGAGGATTCGGCCAGGCCGGAATCCAGGGCCGGCGCCACCTTGGTCTTGAAACCGCGGTAGGCGAAATTGATGACCGCCCGGTCTTCAACATCGTTGCAGGACCTGACGCACCTTCCGCACAGGATGCATTTGTTCGTATCCCGGTTGATGTACGGATTGGACTTGTCCAGCGGCTGATCCTTCTTCTCGCCGACGAAGGTGGGGCCTTTCACGTCATAACGGAAGCAGTAGTCCTGCAGCTTGCACTCACCGCTTTTATCGCAGGTCAGGCAGTCGACCGGGTGATTGGCAAGCATGAGCTCCAGGATGGTCTTCCTGGTTTCCACGACCGCCGGAGACTCGGTTTCGACCACCATGCCGTTGGCGCAGGCCGTCACGCAGGAAGCGGGCATGTTGCGGGCGCCCTTGATCTCAACCACGCAGATGCGGCATCCGCCGTAACCCGGATAATTGGGGTCGTGGCAGAATGTCGGTATGAAGATGCCGGCTCCCAGGGCGGCATCCAGCACCGTAGTGCCGGCGGGAACCGTAACCTCTTGGCCATTAATGGTAAGAGTGACAGTAGACAATTGTATTTCCTCCTTAAGAATAAGGGTTAATGACTGTTATTACTATCCCTTGGCGATCGCGTTCAGCTTGCAGGTCGGCACGCAGGCGCCGCACTTGATGCACTTGCTGGAATCGATGGTGTGCACCGCCTTCTTCTCGCCGGCGATGGCGCCCACCGGGCACGCCTTCAGGCACAGCCCGCAGCCCACGCACTTGTCCTTCAGGATCACGAAGGTCAACAGCGCGG
>JAVBWB010000033.1:0-119105 GCA_036677645.1 Geobacteraceae bacterium
TTAGCGGTTAGCGGTTAGCGGTTAGCGGTTAGCGGTTAGCGGTTAGCGGTTAGCGGTTAGCGGTTAGCGGTTAGCGGTTAGCGGTTAGCGGTTAGCGGTTAGCGGTTAGCGGAGAGATTATAACTACATAGAATATTAGAAAAAAGAATATTGTATGATATTTTGTAACGTAAGTTGAATGCCATAGCCTCATTTGCTTAACTCGAGACACTTATCGCTAAACGCTATACGCTATACGCTATACGCTAATCACTTCTGAAAGAAATTATGACACAGCGAAACCAGACCACCTTGATCCACCAGTTCCTGGAAGAGAGCGCCCGCGACCTGCCCGACAAGTGCGCCATGGTGCATGGCAAGGAAAGGATCAGCTACGAGGAACTCAATCGGGAAGCCAACGGTGTTGCCCGCTGTCTGATCGAACAAGGAGTAGTTCCCGGCGACCGCGTTGCGCTCATGATGGAAAACTGCCGCGAGTATCTGGCCGGGTACTATGGAATCCTGAAAGCCGGCGGCGTGGCAGTGCCCCTCAACCCTGACCTGAAGCCGGACGGACTGGTGCCGCTCCTGGCCCGTATCACTCCCCGGTGCATCATCTCGTCGGCAAAATGCGAAAGAGTCCTCAGGGAGATCGAGCTTCATGAGCTCTCCATCCCTCTTCTGCTGATTGCCCGACCAAGGCTCAAGTGGAGCGATGTGCCGCTGGCAGTAAACGCATTCGACGAAATCGCCAAGTCCGGAAACGACTGCAACCCAGGCCTTTCTCTGGACGAAGCATCTTTAGCCAGCATTATTTTCACATCCGGCTCCACCGGCCAGCCCAAGGGGGTTATGCTCTCCCATCGAAATATAGTTGCCAACACTAATTCAATCGTCCAATACCTGGAACTCACCAGCACCGATATCCAGATGGTGGTATTGCCATTCTTCTATGTAATGGGCAAATCGCTGCTCAATACCCATGTGGCTGTCGGCGGGACCGTGGTAATAAACAACACCTTCGCCTACCCGGCAAGCGTTGTCCAACAGATGATAGACGAGGAAGTAACCGGCTTTTCCGGCGTTCCGTCCACCTACGCCTACCTGCTGCACCGTTCGCCGCTTCGCTCCGTCCGCGATCGACTGACCTCGCTCCGCTACTGCTCCCAGGCCGGCGGCCACTTGGCAAGCCACACCAAGCAGGATCTCATAAAGGCCCTTCCGGAACATACGAAGCTTTTTGTCATGTATGGCGCCACCGAAGCATCCGCAAGGTTGACCTACGTTGAACCCCATCGTCTTCACGAGAAGATCGACTCCATCGGTATACCTATCCCGGATGTCACCATGAAAGTCGTCGGCAAGAATGGGGAACAGCTTCCGCAGGGCGAAACAGGGGAACTGGTAGCCCAGGGCCCGAACATCATGCAGGGATACTGGCATGACCCCGAGAGCACCGCAAAGGCACTGAGCGCACATGGCTACCACACCGGAGACCTGGGCTACATGGACCAGGACGGCTACTTCTTCGTCGTCGGGAGAAGGGATAACCAACTCAAGGTGGGTGGTCACCGGGTGAACCCGCAGGAAATCGAGGACGCGCTCATCGACACCGACCTGGTTATGGAATGCGCCGTGCTGGGAATTGAAGACCCCCTCGCCGGCCATCGGCTCGTGGCGGTTGCAGTCCCTATCGCAGGGGAAGCCTCGGAGCGGGAGATCCTGCAACGCTGCTCTCAGGCCCTTCCCCGCCACAAACTCCCTGGCGAGATACGGTTCGTCAAGACGCTTCCCAAGAACAGCAGTGGCAAGATTGACCGGGCGGCGTGCAAGGAGTTGGTCAAAGACAAGTAAAATTTTCTGGGTCTGTTGGGTCCAGGGAGTTTATTGGGTCCATTGAGTCGGGTTTGTAATTCTAGCTTTTTATTGACCAATTGGCTCACCAACTCAATAGACTCAACAGACTCAACAGTCTCAAGGACACAATGTACCAGCCTCCGGAGGAACCATGTCCATTCCAAGAATCCGTTTTTTCATCACGGCCGCCATATTTTCCCTCTTCCTTTCAGGCGGCTGCACCGAACAGAACAAATCAACCGTGAAGGTGTCGAAGGTGAAAGAAGTGGATCTGTCCCCCTACAAAGACACCAAACCGGAACGCGCTTTCAGGCTGCTCTTCATTCATCATTCTTGCGGGGGGATCTGGCTTGCCGATAAAGGGGAAGCCGTAGAAATTGTCCCTAACTCCTGCCTGTTCGAAAGGCATCCCTATGGCGGTGGTCTCAGGGCACTTCTCGCGCAGAATAATTACGAGGTCCACGAGGCTGGATACAATTCCTTGATCGGCGACAAAACGGATGCCTGTGACTGGAACGTCAAGTTCAGAGACAGGATGGACAGCATCCTCAAATGTGACCGGCAGGATACGCAATATTCAGATTCTTCAAAAAAGAACGACATAGTGATGTTCAAGTCATGTTTCCCGGCCAACGCCATTGAATCGGAAGGCAAAGAACCGGGGAACCCGGACTCGGCTGACATTACCACGGCAAACTACAAAGCGGCCTATTCCAAACTTCTGGGTTATTTCAAGGCCCACCCTGACACTCTCTTCGTATGCGTGACCGCACCTCCTCTCGTTGACAATTACGCCGGCAGGTTCACAGAGCTGAAGAGAAGATTGTTCGACCCCGAGAAAAGCAGCAAAGCAGTTGGCGATAGGGCAAGAAGATTCAACAACTGGCTCAAGGATGCGGAAAAAGGGTGGCTGGCCGGCTATGAACTGAAAAATGTGGTGGTATACGATTTCTATGACGTGCTCACGGGTTACGGTGCCTCAAACTATACGCTCTATCCGACGGAAAACGGCAGAGACAGCCACCCAAGCGCCGAAGGCAACGCCATTGCGGCTCGCGAATTCGTACCGTTTCTCAATAGAGCTCTAAATCGTTTCCGCGAAAGTCAAACACACGTTGATTGATAATTACTGGAGAAACGGCATGCCGGAACCGGAGACCAATCCGAGAGATAACCTTATAAAAACAAGCTGTGAAATGATACACATACAAGCGGGAACTTTCATTATGGGTTCCGATGCATCTCAGGCAGAACACAAGGAAAAGCCGTGCCATGAAGTCAGCGTCAATGAGTTTTACATTGACAAATACATGGTAACCAACAGGGAATTCGGCAAGTTTTGCAGAGAGACAAGCTTTCTGACAACCGCGGAGATCGATAGAGAAGGTTGTTCAGTTATTGATGGGCAATGGCAAACGGTAAAAGGAGCCGACTGGCGCCACCCTTATGGAACTCGATCTTCTATTGAGCACAAGGAGGACCATCCGGTTGTCTTGGTCACGGTAAGGGACGCATTGGCATACTGTTCCTGGCGGTCTCAAAAAGAGGAAAGGTACTTTCGCCTGCCGACTGAGGCAGAATGGGAGAAGGCAGCCCGGGGACCGGATGGACGCCGATACCCGTGGGGAAATGAACCTGTCGATCATGGGGGGGTTGTTCGTGCCAGATACAATGATGGTATTCTGAAAGGGACAGCACCTGTCGGGTCATTCCCTTGCGGGGCCTCTTATTATGATGTTATGGATATGGCAGGCAATGCCTGGGAATGGTGCATAGATGTCATAGACGAGAATTATTACAAGAACGCCCCGTTACATGACGTAGGGGGGCCATTGTCCCTGTCTGTGTATTCCGTTTTTCGTGGCGGGTCGCACATGTTCCCGGCAGAAGCATTAAGCGCAACCTGCCGGCACTCAAACTTTTTCGGGCGGCCAAGCGTCGGCATTGGCTTCAGAACTGTTGCACCGGCAAGGAAATGGGATCCGGTAATGCTCCGTGTCCTGTCCAGGAAGGCTGTCTATTACGCCTGCCGGGCCAAGAAACGCCTCAAGAAACATCTGGGCCGGTAAAAAGGATGGCCCGTGAAGCTCGGTAAGGATTGCCGGTCGGATTTTTTTGCCAACACATTCATCACATCCTGCAAAAGCTGCGGAAAATGCTGCTTCTTGGACAAAGAACATAGGCGGGAGGACGTATGGGGCTGATCAGACTAAGGGCCACGCTCATTCTGTTGATATTATTAGTAACGGCATGCGGCAAGAACGGAACGGAGAGAACCATGTTGAATGCGGATGAGAAAAAAACGGCGGGAAGAAACCTTGAACTGTTGAGCGGCGCGAAGATCTTCTTCGGCCACCAATCCGTAGGCTTCAATATCGTCGACGGATTGAACGATATTTCCAGCCAGTCAGCAGGGAAAAAGCTGAACATCGTGGAGACGAGCAATCCGGCTGACTTTGACAGACCGGTCTTTGCCCATGCCAAGGTGGGAACAAACTGCGATCCTTCGTCAAAACTGGCCGATTTCGGCAGGATCATGGCCTCCGGGGTCGGTGAAAAAGCGGATATCGCCTTTTTCAAGTTCTGCTACGTGGACATAACGGCAAATTCCGACGTTGATGCAATCTTCAAGGAATATGCTGATAAAATGACCGAATTCAAGGCAAAATATCCGAAGGTTACCTTCGTGCACGTCACGGTCCCGCTGATGGCGATCGACAGGGGCTTAAAGGCCAGAATAAAGGCCCTGCTCGGCCGTGCGGACCAGACAGTGTTGCAGGACAACGCCAAGAGGAACGCTTTCAATGCCATGCTCCTCAGGAAATACAAGGGGCAGGAACCTGTTTTCGACCTTGCCTCCATCGAAGCGACGACGCCTGAAGGCGCCATGGAATCCCTTGAGTTCGGGGGAAACCGCTACCTCGCCCTCTATCCCGGCTACACCTATGATGGAGGACACCTCAACAACAGGGGCCGGCAGAGAGTGGCGGAAGGGCTTCTGTCGACGCTCTCATCATTGCGTCAATAGAACGATTGCCCCACAAAAGTGCGGAGAAATATATGGCCTAGCGTATGGCGCCGTGCCTGCATCGGTAGTAAAGGTATTTCGTCATTTCATAGCTGAGAACCAGACATTTCTTCAGTCCCGACATTCTTCCCATCCCGGAATCGGCGGAATAAACGCCGATCTTGACCGGAAGCCCGCGAAAAACCCTTTCGAAGATCCATAATGATCTTCTTGTATGATAATCGGATGTTACGACGGTAATGCTTCTTATCCCCATTTTCATGACCGCGGTACGAGTGTTCAATGCATCATAAACCGATCCGCTGGCAGAATACGCCAATTTGACTATGGCTTTTACCGGAACCTTCATTTTGAGCAATTCTTCTTCCGCCCACTCGACCTGATACAGGTTGCGCTGCTTTTCCTCCGACCACCCCCCGAGAACACCGTCGTTGGTAAGGAGTATCTTGTCGGCTTTCCCTTCCATGTATAATCGTGCAGCCGCCTGAAGCCTTACCGGAACCTCGCCTGCCATCACCACCAGGGCATCAGCATGCCGCAGAGGCGCGTTTACCACGAGGAATACTTCCAGATTCGGCAAGACAAACTTTTCAGAAAATACGAGCGTGGCAATTACCAGCACTACGATCGCACCCGCCTTCCTGAGGCGGGAGGAAATGGAAGCGTTGCGCATTCTGATCATTCCGGCCCTTCCGAAGCACCTATCTGAGCGGTTTCCACATGACATCGGTCTTGCCTGTCGCCCACCGGATCCATCCCACCAATTGGGCGGATATGGTCAGCAGGAAAAAAGCGCAGAGCTGGGCCAGGCGACCGGAGAACAACCTGAAGATACCCCCGATGCCGACCCCGATGAAAAGCAGTTGCACGGCCGCGATTCCGGCAGGGAAAAGTGACCGGGGAGAAAGAAGCAACGCAAGGAGCAGCGTCCCGATAAAGGCAAAAGGGACCAGGAAGCGCAGCACCTTGTGAGACAGGAGAAAAAAGGCGAACGTACCGTATGCGAAGGGGTTTAGATAGCGGATGTTGCGCCCGATGGCACCCAGCGTCCTGTTGGTGATCCGCACCTGCCTCCTGTACTCCTTCGATTCGTTGTCTCCGGGCTGTTCAATACAGTAGACTGCAGCGTCCAGCACCACCCTTTCCCCTTGGCCGATGACATCCAGCGGTATGACGAAATCATTGATATCGTAAGCTTTCAGCGGTTTGTACAAGTGCTTTCGGATCGCGAAAATCGCCCCGTCCGCACCGACACACGAAGAAACGAGGCTCTCGTACTTCTTGGTCACCATTTCCAGTCGCCCGTAGAGCCCAACCGACTCCTCGTCGCTGCCGGGCTTGCGGTACTTCGTCCACCCGGTGACCAGGCCGACCCGTTCATCATGGAAATTCCCGGCGAGCTTCAGCAGCACATCGTGAGGGAACATGGAATTGGCGTCAGTGAAGACGATAATGTCGCCTTTTGCGGTCGGAACAACCTGGTTCAGACACGCAGTTTTCCCCTTCCTTTCCGGAAAGGCTTCAAGCCTGATGCGGGCATCTCCAAACGATGCGGCAATGCTGTTGGTCGCATCTGACGAACCATCGGAAACGACGATTATTTCGAGCAGGTCGGCAGGATACGAGAGCCCCAGGGTGTTTTCCAGCTTGTCCCTGATCACCCTCTCCTCGTTGTAGACCGATATGATTATCGAGACAGTCGGCTGGCTGTCACCACGTCTCCACTGCCTGCGGCACATCCCGGACAGGAGGAATACCAGGAAAGGATAGAGGAAATAGGGGTAGATGCACAGGAAAAGGAGTAAAAGGAGAAATATCGTCATGCATTCACCTTTTGCCTGTCGATATAGATGTCGTACCAGCTTTGGAACACCACCATCGACCAGATAAGGGTGTCGTGAATCTCCTGCCCGGAAAAATGTTCATCAAGTATGCGCTGAACCGTGCGGCAATTCAAAATGCCGTGTTTGCGCAGGTTCGCCTCGGACAGTGAATCGTAAACAAAAGGCTTGAGGTCGTTCTTGAGCCAGGTGGTCATGGGTCCGACAAAACCCTGCTTGCGGTGGCTGATGACCTCCCTGGGCACGATATCGCGCACCGCCTTTTTCATGAGATGCTTTTTGCTGAACCATTTCAACTTCATTTCCGCCGGTATTGTCGCACAGAATTCCATGAACTTGTGGTCCAGGAACGGTACGCGCACCTCGAGCGCATGCTGCATGCTCATGCGGTCGGTAACCGCCAGGATATCTTCAGGGAGATAGGCTTTTATGTCGCAGTAAAGCGCTCGATTGAGAGAACCGGAGTCACCGGGGACATTAACCGTGTTGAAATATCCCAGGAGAAGATCCCTGTATGAGGCGCCGAGCCGTTCGAACTCCCCCTGCTGCGAGAAAAAGTCCTCCCTGATGCCCGGCTTGACCTTGGTGAGATAACCCAGGTAACGTTCATCCGGCGGGAGAGCCGACGAGCGGACGAAGCGCTTCATGTGGTTTACCGTGTAGTGACCGTCCGCCCTTTCGGGCAGACCTTCCACAAGCGGGCGGACCACACCCTCGCGGAAAACTCGCGGCAGCCTGCCGAACCATCCGCTCAAGGCGAAACCGAGATACCTCTCGTATCCTGCGAAGACTTCATCACCACCCAGGCCGGACAGGGCAACCGTGACATTCTCGCGGGCGATCTTGCAGACATAATAGGACGGGATTGCCGAATCATCAGCGAACGGCTCGTCAAAAGCGCGGACTATTGTCTCTATCAAACCCTCCGCACTGGGTTGCACCTCATACTCCCGGTGCTGCGTATGGTAGCGCTCCGCAACCTGCCGGGCGTAGCCCCTTTCGTCAAGGTACCCGCCCACATCCCCGCCAAACCCCATGCAGACAGTATTCACCGGTGAAGCGGAAAACTCGCTCATCAGCGCCACGATGGTGCTCGAGTCGACCCCGCCGCTCAGAAACGCCCCCAGCGGCACCTCGCTCATGAGGTGCATGTTCACGGACTCCCGGAGTATGTCCATGGCGCCGCGGATGAAGTACTCTTCGTTCCTGCCTGTTTCCGGCCGGTACTGCAGGTCCCAGTATTTCCTCACGGTGAAGGTACCGGCATGCCAGGTAAGGCTGTGCCCGGGAAGGAGCTTGCGGACCCCCTCGTAGATGGTCATCTCCCCAGGAATATAGGAAAGCGCGAAGTAAGCCGCGAGGGCTTGGCCATCGATCCCCCTGGCAAGACGGTGATCAGCCAGAAGTGCCTTCATCTCCGAAGCAAACGAGAACCCGCCTTCATAAGATGCGTAAAAGAGCGGCTTGATGCCGAACCTGTCGCGGCTGAGAAACAGCCGCCTTTCTTTTATGTCCCATATGGCAAAAGCAAACATCCCCCGCAGATACTCAACGCAATTCTCCCCCCACTCCTCGTAGGCATGGAGGATGGTCTCAGTATCGCCGTTCGTGGCGAACCTGTGGCCCAACCCGAGGAGACGGCCACGCAGTTCGGAGAAGTTGTAAATCTCGCCATTGAAGATGATGCACTTCGAACGGTCCTCATTGAAAATGGGCTGGTCGCTGCCCGCAAGGTCGATGATCCTCAGGCGGCGATGGCCCAGACCCGCATGCTCGTCCAGGTAAAATCCCGCATTGTCCGGTCCCCGGTGGGAAAGGGTATTGGTGGCCTTTTCAAGAAAACCGCGGTCAACGTTGGGAGCCGCTATTCCATATATGCCGCACATTCAGCGCCTCTTATTCAGTATATTTGTTTCGGACACGGCAAGGGTTTGCGGAACCTGTCTCAGTTCCGGCTCTTTTCATGTTCCACCAGGCGCTCGAAAGCCTCTGCAGGTGTAACTGGCGGTTTCCAGTCCAGATCTGACATGATACGAGACGGATCATAAAAAATGGGGCGCTGGGAGGACTCCAGCCTGTAACGGGTCAGGAACGGCTTCCTCTTCAAGAGTCCGAACAGTCTTTCCTGGAAGAAAACAATCGTTTTCAGGATGCCAAAGGGAAAGTAGACGATGCGGGACTTCGGGTAGAGCCTTTTGATCAGACCATTCACATAGTCTTTTTTCGTCACCCGGTGCGGGTCCACCACGTTGTATATCCTGCCGGTGCTCTTTTGATTGTCGATACACGCAATGACAGCCTGGACAAGATTGTCCACATAGACAAAGGGCAGAATGAAACTTCCATCACCGATAACTGCGAAGAATTTCCTCCCCGCGGAAAACCCCATCATCGGCGTATATATCTCTCCGCCAGGGCCGTAAATCGTTCCCGGCCGCAGGCATACGGCCGGCACGCGCCCCTCTTCCATGGCACCTGTCACCAGGCGCTCGGCCTCCAGTTTTGCCCAGGAATATGCCCCCCTCTTTTCCGGAAAGCGCTCCAGGGAAGACTCTTCGGTGACCAGCTCGCCGGCCCTGTAATCCGCCACTCCATAAACGCTGCATGAGCTTATGTAAACCAGCTTCCTTGTTTGATGACACTGGCAGAGGTCAAGGATATTACTTGTTCCCTGGATTGTGCTTACCTTCCCTTCCTCTTCACTGCCGCCGGTATCTGCGGCAGCGTGAATCACGAAGTCAATCCCATTGAATGCGGATTGCAGCGACTCCATGTCCGCAACGTCGCCGTAAAATATTTCGACATTCAGCCTCCGCAGTGGTTCGGTATTCGACAGTTTGCGTGCAAGGGCGCGGACACGGAACCCACTGCCGGCAAGCTTTTCCACGAGCCGCTTGCCAAGGAAGCCGGTCGCTCCCGTCACCAGAACCCTGGGAGAACCGTCGTCAGCCGGGCTCTCGCCATTGGGCAGAAAATTGTCGAAATGGAGGTCCTTGTCCTTTATCCGCGGCCAAATCGAATCCATCACTTCGATGACCCTTACAGCGTCTTCCGGCGATACAGGCATTTCTGCAGTGCCCTTCACGGCGTCATAAAAGCCGTGGATCAGATTCTGCATCCCGTGGTACGGCCTGAGATTTTTCCTTGCGAAGTTCCATACATTGGCAACAGTGGCGGTAAAGAGCTGCTTGCATGCACTCAGGTTATAAGTGGCTTTCTGCGCGGCCTTTGGCAGGCCGCTCACAGGGAAAACCGTTGTCGTCATGGTATTGAAATCAACGTTGATCATCATTTTTGTACCGTAAATACGGACAAAATGGTGATGAGGCTTGGCCGCAAAAGAGAACGTCAGGGTTCCGAGCGCCTTACTCCCCTTGAGCAGGATTCTCAATTCATCCGAAATTCTTTGCGGCAGTTCGCCGAAGGATTTCTCCATTACATCGATGTGCTCGACGTTGCCCAAAAAAGGGAGCATGACATACAGGGGATGAGCCATGAAGTCGTGGAACACCCCCCCCGGCATGTTGTAAATCCATGGGATTACATTCGGAGCGGGATATTTGCGGAATGCGTCGATGTGCGTGTTCAGCCCGTAATGGCTCTCTACATTGATTATCCTGCCGACGGCGCCGTCCTTGATGAGGTTTCGCGCCTTGATCATACATGGGTCGAAAAAATGGTTATGCATGGAACAGAGCTTGACGCCGTTCTGCTCTGCAATGGCATAAAGCTCCCTTGCCTCGGCGACATTCATGCACATCGGTTTCTCTATGAGCACATTGCATTTGAGCCCCAGAGCCTCTTTACCCAATGCATAATGTGTCTTTGGCGGAGTCACGATATGTACGACGTCCGGCTTTTCGTGCGCTACGATATCGGCAATGGATTTGAAAACGTTTTTGATCTGATATTTTTCTGCACAGGCTTTGGCCTTGCTTTTGTCAAGATCAACCAGGCCGATTATTTCCAGATTCGGGTATCTTTTTGCGAAATTGATATGGTAGTCTGAATTCAATCCACAACCGACAATAGCGATTTTCATTGCATCTCCAAATATTGTATCAATAATATCAGCATTTTATCCACCATAAATCGCATACGATTTTTGCTGTCGCTGCAACATGAAATTGTCTCCAAGAATGGATGAACTACCTATTGTTTTCTGGAAATACTGGGAAAACGCTATTGGTTTCTGATTCGGAAAGAGGGAGTATTTCGTCATGGCCAGGAAATTACTGGGTTGCCCGGGGGGCATACACAGGTAAGTCGAACAAGAAATATCTTTTACGGCAATTCGCTGCCCCAAAACAAGATTTTGGGGGATAGGTTCGAAAAAAAAAGATTTCAGGAGAAGTAGCAAATCAAAGAAGGATATTCGCAATTTTGCAGTTCCTTCTACCGCAACCCAGACAGAACGAAAAAGGCTTTGATTTCTTTTTCAGTCAGGGAAAAACCTTAGAGCGCAAGACATTTACTAATAATATTTTTATACACCTTACTTTTCTTTCCCAAAATACACATAAAACAAAGACCAACACCTAAAAGAATAAAGGTTGTAGGTTCAGGAACTGGCGCTGCCTGAGTTAACCATATTGTCCCACCGTTCTGAATGGCTCCACCAAATTGAGTCGCATAAGCAGGAGATGCAAGCGATATAATTGGTGCCAAGACACCGAAGTGGTCATTACTTGTGGGTGCGTATGTAGTCATATCATAGTCGTAAAACACCACACTACTGTATGAGTTATACCAAGTGTCTTGTCCATTTTTGATTTGCCACATTCTCTCATATGAAAAAAATGTTTCAGCCCTATATAGTAAGGCACTATTAAAACCGTCTCCACCATAAAACTTAAAAGTTCCCGCATCTCCCTGTACATTCAGAGCGAAACTATCTATATTAAAATAATAACTTCCACTGCCCATTGAGGTAAAGCCATCGGAAATAACGATATTCCCGTTAACAGTTTCTAGGGTATTGTTGACGTAGATATTGCCTGTTGCAGTATAATAATATTGAATGGCGAAGGAATTAACAGGCATCATTATAGCAATAATTGTTATAATGATTTTTAAAGCTCTACACATTTTGGTGACCTCCCCTCGTTTCAGTGGATATGCTTAAATCATCATGAATAAGCCGAATGAAGATGTTTTGCATCCAATTCCCATAAATGGAAAATTCAGGAGCAAATCTTTAATATTGACAATCAGGACCACCCTAAATAAATAATTATGCTTATTTATTAAACCATACCATGCAATTTCTTTGCCATCTTAGTGCCGTGCGTAAACAGAGGATAAAGTTAGTTTTTTTCAATCTTGTAAAACTAGAGGGTTGAAATATGTCAATCTTTCCGACACAACTGTTCCTTTATTTTACACATAATTTGCCCAGATTACCAACCATAAAAAAACTCCAGGCCGTATCGAACAGCCTGGAGTTTTTCCCACATTTTTCTTGCTTTAGTTGGGACTTACGGATTTTACAGAAACAGTGGGAGCTGAGATGCCTGAGGGATATGGTGCAGATGTGGATACAATCAAATCGTCAATCCACATAGTTTGAGCCTGAGGCGACCCATCACCAATCCATGGAGCAATAATCACCTCTCCCCATTTCATGGTCGGGTGTTGATTTGTTCTGAACACAATATTTGTCTTGTTTATTACAAGATTTCCATCTATCCACATTTTCATGATTCCATCGGGCTGAGCCACCCCATTAGAGATGGTATTCATTTGGAAATACGACTCTACATGATGCCATGTCGAATATTGGAAATTCGTGGTACCATTCCAACGTCTGCCGTTCCAATAAACGCCACTGCCAACATTATAACAGTCATGTCCATCTCCGGCATCACTTCCTGAAATCGCACCATTGCACCCTGCGACAGCCCTGCTTTGAGTGCTTGCAGCCTGTGCAGCTGTCCATTCTAATGCATATGTTGTGCTTATGTTTCTTCCATCCTGTATCTCTAAACGTGGTGTCAAAGCTGATGTTTCGATATAAGTATTTAGATAATTGTAAGCGATACCACTATAGGGATCTGCATTATGATCCAGATCTGATGCAACCATTACTAGGTGTGGATGGTATGATTGGCCGGATCCAACCCAGTTTGTATTAAAGCGCCAATACATTGATACATACAATTTGTCAGTTGCTGTAATAGCATGACGCATGGCTGTCTGACCGGCATTGGTTGATCCTGCAGGCCAAGTCAATTTTAAAGAACTTGAACCGCTGTGCTTTACCGACGTATCGAGTGCTGCAGCCGTTGTTGTATCATACCACCCACGTGTTGCAAAATTTTGATCATCGAAGGTTTCTGTCAACAAAGCCGACGAAGAGCTGGGAGAAGAGCTGCCCGCGCTTGACACATCGAAAGAAAGGACTGTGCTCGAAGTATTTGCATTATTGCTGCTATCCATGCACCTGACATAATATCTATAAGATGAACCATCACTGAGCCCAGTCAATGTTTGAGAATGGCTGGTTGATCCTGTTGTGCTAAAGGTATTAGCCATGGAAGTATAAGCCACATCTGAAGTGCTATATCTGCAAGTAGAATTTTCATCGGTTGAGACAGCAATGCTTGTGGAGGTTGTTCCATAGCTCAGAGTTCCAGTCGGAGAAGCATTCGATATCACAGGAGGTGTTGTATCGGCAGCCGGATTGGACAAACTTCCAGTGCTTAAATCGTAACTCGCACTTGTTTCTTGTCGATTGTTAATAATTCGCAATTTGTAACTTGTTGAACTTAGCGTTGGCAAATTGGTCTTAATAATTACCGAACTGTCACTGAGATAAGTTGGCTCTTGAGTTGTCCATGTTGATCCATTGTCTCCGCTGATTTGAATGGTAGACGCAGGATAAATTCGTGATGTTGATGAACTTAAACCATCAAGCCAATAATACGCGCTAAAACCTGAACTTGTGCCAGCAGCATTGATAAAACCAAAAAGCAAATAATTCATTGATCCAATACTTGCTGGAATAGCGTCATAAACTTGCACCCCATCTCTCCAGACCGTAAATCGATACGGCGATGTTTGCTTCCATCTAAGCTCAAAACAATACCATCTTTTTGTCGTAACCGATCCACCCGAAACAGTATGTGTTGCAGAGTCATGAACCGCTGTCATTGACCCTAGAGTTGAACCCGCGGCTGGCTGAAAATAGACTTGATCTCCAGAAGACCCCTGCCAATCTATAAGTTTAACATGCCCGGTTGGCCATGTTCCATCTATCGTATCAATTCTCACATACATTCTGATGTAAAGATCGGACCCAGATTCAACTATTGCATTGTAATTCTCGAGACCAGTAGTGTCTGCATTCGACGCACCACTGATATGAAATCTCATGCTTTTGTTGCCCATTAGTTTAACATCTGAAACATATTCACCACCTGTCGGGCCGATTTGTCCAAAGCCATCGGCTGATGGAGTTGCCCCCTCAAAACCAGATGCATTAGAATTACTTGTCCAAAAAGAGCTCCAGGTCGTCTTGTTCTCATTTACCATATTACTTCCTGCAATGGTGAGAACCTGCCCGGTGGCTATCGTTCCACTCACACTGCTTATGGTTGGCGTTGTAGCATGCGCAACACACGTAGACCCCATGAAAAAAAGGAAAGCTAGCAACTTTTTCATATTAATACCTCCACTTATCTCTTTGTAACATTTTCCCAAACGACATATTCCTTAGAACAATTATCAACTTTAAATATGATATCTGCCCACACAAGGCTTAATGCTTTAAATAATCTAACCAAAAAAAAACCGGGTACCTTTTACCATGCTGGCAATTCGGCGACCCGGCTGTCTCTCAGAGACCCTGTAGGCTTTCCGTCCCATCCTCGCGGATGGTTTAGTATTATCGTCTACCAAAATTCTTTTTCGATTTTGATTTTACTATCGACCAAAATCGCGAAAAATTAAGTGACTTATATCACAATTGCAATCAGTTTACCACTGATTGTTTGAACATCGCCCATTCCACCCCCGACTTTACGTCAAATATATAGAAAAAGTTCATACTAAAAAAACGTGGGAAACCAATAAACGTTCCTGAAGAAAGAAACGAACTCCTCGTACATCGTTGATTTCGTAGCACAAAACTGTTGTTTGAGCAAGCACCCTTTTCAAGTAAGCCAACAAGCAAATATTTTGTACGTTAGCCGAATGGCACTAGTTTAAGGTAATTTTGCATGAGAAATGACCTGAAAATATTGGCTAAAAAGAGCATAATGCCCCATGCGAAATCCAACGCCAACGCTTCCCGGTTTTCATCTGCAAACCCTACGTCGTAAGCCTCGTTCAGCCCAGCAGAAACTTGCTGATAAGATTGCTCTACTAAAGCAAAAGTCTTTCAAACAAATCGGCGAGGTCTTCGAAAAGTTTATTCCCCGCGCGCTTCTCAAGCCGGAGCAGTCAGGGGATATGAGTCGCAGAAGGCTTTTCTCCAAGGAGAAAACCTTCAGGGCCTTCTTCAGCCAAGTGCTGGACGCAGAAGAGGGCTGTAAGGAAGTGATCCGCAAACTCCAGTCCTATGCCTCCATCAAGGGAGTCAAGGTCCCCTCGTCCTCGACCGCATCGTATTGCACAGCCCGCAAGAAGTTGGATGAACAGATGCTCTCCGACATACTTGCGCATACTGCTGATCGGCTTGAGAAGATGCCGGAATCCGGTTTGCTGAACAACCGGAGGGTCATTGTTGTCGACGGAACGGGCATCAGCATGCCGGATACACAGATGAACCAGGATGTCTGGCCGCAGTCGTCCTCCCTGAAGCCTGGCTGTGGGTTTCCTTCGGCACGTATCTGCGCCTGTTTTTCGCTGGAAAGCGGAGCATTGCTCAGCTACGCCATCGGTAATAAGAAGAATCACGAACTTCCGCTGTTCCGTCGGCAGTGGAAGACTTTTAAGCAAGGCGACATCTTCCTGGGAGACAAGGGGTTCTGTAGCTATTTCGATATCGCAAACTTTTAAGAACAGGGCGTTGACAGTGTTGTCACCCTTGCCCGGAGAGCGCCGGTCCGTGCCGCAAGCAGCCTCAAAAAGCTCGGAACTGACGATCTGTTAATAACATGGAAACGCCCCGTTTATAACACCAGTCTCTCGTATTCGAGAGACGATTGGTCGAAACTTCCGGAAGAGCTCGTGTTGCGACAGATCAAGGTCACGGTGAAGTATCCGGGGTTTCGAACGCAGAAGTTTCACATTGTTACCACCTTGCTTGATGCCGAGCACTATCCTGCGGAGGATCTGCCGAACTTTACTTCAAGCGGTGGGATATCGAACTGTTTTTCCGTGACATTAAGACGACCATGGATATGGATATCCTGCGGTGTAAAACACAAGAGATGATCCGAAAAGAAATCATGATGTACTTTATCGCCTACAACTGTGTCCGCCGGTTGATGTACGAGGCTGCCGAAGAAGCGGATCTTAAGGTTCGAGCTGTGAGCTTCAAGGGCAGCTTGCAAGCACTTCGCAACTGGGAACCACCTTTCAATCAGGTGAAAATCAGTATGGCAGAGCGTTTCAGACTGATCAGTGATTTATATGACGCAATGACCAATACACCGATAAGGCAACGACCGGGACGTAGTGAACTCCGTTGCCGAAAGCGACGTCCCAAAAATTACGAGTTGTTTACCTCGCCAAGGCAAGTAATGAGAGAGATTCGACACCGGAACAGATATCATGCTAAGAACCCTTAAACTAGTGCTATTCTATGTTAGCCCTTAATATGCTATGCATATTTTCATTACCAATTACTTATTTTCATTGTGCGCCATTTCACAATAAAGTGTTTCATATTTATTTATCATGTTATACTGACCATAAACTTTTTTAACTGTATTAGTGGCTTCCTTGCCAATCGATATACGTAAATCATTATTTTCAAGAATATATATAATATTTCTTGCCATACTACCAATATCCTTTGGACTTACAATTATACCATTCACGCCGTTATTGACGATAGATGTATTTCCTCCTACATCTGTTACAATCGGCACTATGCCTGATGCCATTGCCTCAAGAAGTGAAACCGAGGTTCCCTCCGATAGGGATGTCAATAAATAAACGTCAAATAGGTTCAGTAATTCAGGGACATCAGACCTGCTCCCGGTAAAAATAACTTTTTCGCATAATTTTTTATTCGCGACAGATTGTTTCAATTCTGATTTCAATGGTCCATCACCCACCAGCATAAGTACGCTGTCGGAATAATGCCGGTTCACTACTTCGAACGCCTCAATCATGCTGGATTGGTCCTTCACCTCAGCCAATCTTCCCACAGTGCCAATGATTTTGGTGTTTTCAGATATGCCGAATTCCCGCAAGAGAGAGGCAGATTTGGGACGGGGCGAAAATTTCACAGTATCGATACCGTTTATAATTGTGGATATTTTCCTGCGCGGTAATTTGACAACGTTTGCAAGATACTCTTCAAGTTCTCTTGAAACCGCGACAATCTTGTCAACAAACAAGGCGGAGAACCGGTTCATCAGAATAAGCCTTTTAGGATCGACCAGGTGGCGCCCATGGTCTGTATAAATCATTGCCTGAGTTCGGGCCAGGAAACCAGCTTGAACACCAAGGAAAAATGTGCCGCTATGCATATGCAAAACATCGACCTTTTTTTCACGCAGAAACCTGCTCAATCTCAAAGGATAAAACGGATCATAATGCTTGGTGGTAATCTGGAGCAAATTTACATTAATGCCATTATCCATCAACTTTTCAGCCAATTCTCCAAGGGTACTAAAACAGCAAACTTCTACATTGAAGAGTTCTTTGTCAAAACCTCCTACCATGTCGCATACTATTTTTTCCAACCCCCCGACTTCCAGGCTGATAACAGTATGCATTATGTTTAACTTCCTTAAAGCCCCTGGCATAGCGTCCCTCTTTCGGAATTTTCCCCCACCTCGGCAGAAGTTCCCCGCCAAGACTGAATCTTTTTAATCACTTTGGCCGGATTACCAGCTGCCAGCGAATACGGCGGGATGCTCTTGGTAACCACCGACCCTGCACCGATTATCGAGCCTTTGCCTATAGTCACACCTTTGGTGATTATGCATCTCGCACCAACCCATACCTCATCCTCTATCGTGATCGGGAGTGGTTCCGGCAATCCGCCGCCCGGAGCGTGATAATCGTATTCGATAATGTTGACGTCCCAGGATATAAGTACGTAATCACCTATCTTAACCCTGTTGCCGCAATGAATTTGAGTCCTGTCACCTATCGATCCGTATTCCCCGATCTGCAGGGTGGGCACTACATCAGTGCGACTCTTGACGAGAGAAAATTTGACATAGGGCCAAAGGCAGGTACGCTTACCTACTGTTATAATGCCGTGTTTATTGTTGATTATTGTTTTACCTATAGATTTTATAGGGCCGTTTGCTTTGATTCTGGCCCGCAGAAAAAACCCTCTGACATAAGCAATGATGGATTCGATCATATCATGAACCTCTTGCAAAAAATCATATTCTTATTCCGGCGTTTGCATGTCAAACTAGTTTGATATGTGCCTCTTGGTTCTGACCCACTTTCGGCCACGATAAATGCCGGTAAAACTGATAAAGTCGATTGCCATCTTCCATAACAGGAAAAATGGAACGAAGAATAATGCTTTAATGATCTTTACGACTTTTCCGCTCAGCAGCATGCCGAGCCACAGTAAAACGAATTGTCCGGCCAAAACCGCTGACAAGGCAGCAAGCATTGCATGTTTCCCGGCCGGCAGGTCAACAACCAAAACCGCAAGGAAAGTGATCAGGGAAAGATTCAGCAGGAGTGAATAGTTGGGAAGCAACAACGGCAAAGAACCGTCTATCAAAAGCCAATCCAATCGTTTCAATCCTTTCAACAACAGACGCAGACCGAGTTTCTTCGCCACATAGAATCTTCCGCTGGACCAGCGCAGGCGTTGGCTTGTAGCCTGGTCAAGGGACTTCGACTCTTGATGATAGACCTTTGCATGAGCAGCGAAAGCAATTCTAATCCCGTCATCCAGCAGCTGAGCATAGTATTCCCAATCCTCGCCAATAGAAAACGCAGTCCATCCCCTTTTCTTGAGCAACAGCGTGGAAAAACATATCCCGTTTCCCATCAAATACGACGACAGACCCAGCTTGTATTTGGAAAAGTGATATAAGACATTATTGATTGTTCTGCTGACGTAAAGCAATTGCGTAAACCAGCTTTCGTCCCTGTTCCCTACCGTATTATAGCATTGAATCGCTTGTTCACCACCGTTAAGAAGCTTGTTAAGCTCCACGAGAAGATTTCCATCGACAAAGTTGTCAGCATCTATGATTAATACAGCATCATATGAGTCAAGTGGCACGTTTTTCAATCCGAAATCAATGGCATACCCTTTTCCTAATTTGGCATCATCTTTCCGGATAAGGATATTGACAGGATATTCCCTGCATATTTCAACTGTATTGTCCATGCAATTATCTGCTATTACATATACCTTATAGGAATCTTTCGGGTATTGCAGATCAGCCAAGCTTTTGCAAATATTAGCCACCAGCATTTCTTCGTTATGTGCTGGCACCAGTATAGCAAACCTGTGAATACTATCCGCAGTTTCACCATCATCTTTTTCTGTTTTCGTAAAAAAATACGCTGTTGCCAATCCAATGAAATATAACGTTGTGAAAACCAAATAGACAATGATTATAAGTAGAATAAAGGTCAATACCATCATGTCACGCCTTTAATATAAGGTATTCAATCCCTCAACAATGCAATTCCAGTAGCCGCAAGCAGTTCCTTGCAAAAAGACAACTTAACAGGTCATCAAGCCAAGATACAAATTGTAAGTCCTTTCCGACATCAGGGCGGACGAAAACTTCGTTTCAACAGTATCATGGGCGTTCTTGCCCAATATTTCCATAAAATCTCTTTTCGCAAGAAGCTCCCCGATCGCATTGCACAGCCCTGTCGGGTCTTTAGGCGGGACAAGAATACCGTCCAGGTTATGAGTAACAACTTCCGGCACGCCACCTACACAGGTACAAACGACAGGCTTCCCGGCAGCCATCGCCTCCAGCAGGACATAAGGTATGCCTTCATGCAGCGAAGACATCACAAAAATATCCAGACCGTTCATAAGCGACCTTGCATCGGGCCTGAAACCATGGAAATGAATCTTGCTGGCCAATCCGAGATTTTCAACGGTTTCTTTCAGGCTTTTTTCCAGGGGACCGGCCCCGATTATGTGAAAAGCTATATCATCCCGCTCACTGAGTATCATTTGTGCGGCAGATATGAAGTACTCATGGCCCTTGACTTTCTCCACCCTCCCCACTGTACCTATGTTGATCGGAGACCCCTGAAGCGTAATTGGCGAAGACACATCAATCGGAGAAAGGTCTATCCCATTGTGGATCACAACGGTGCGCTTGAGCCCAATTATATGTTTTACTCTCTCCATCAAATCATTCGAAACGCAGATTTTTGCGTCAAACGAATACCGCAATAGCACGCAATATGCAATAAGTGAAGCCGTATACATTATTTGCTTTATTGGCTTGTTGTAAAATTCTGGCAATCCATGCATAGTTGTTATTATTCTTGTTTTTTTTAAAAAATATGAAGCAATGCCTCCAATTAGGCTAGACTTGATATCAACGCAATGTATTATGTCAATATTTGCTTTTTTTGCAAATCTTATTACTGTCATTATTGACATCAAGTTATTCTTTCCATGAAGACCGAAAACTTCAACATTTTCATGGACAAGACAATCAAATAGAGGTCCCCGATAACATGTTGCTGCATAACATACAATATTATTGTATTTAGATATTTTTTTTATTAGGCTTAGGGCATAACTTTCTGCGCCAGCAAATCCTGCACCTTGCAAGAGATATAATACCTTAATTTGTTTTTGACATGTCATAGCCACAATATTTATTCTCTTACAAATCATCTAGCGTAATTTATTGATCAGATATGCCATGCATCCTATACCTGCAAAAAAGTATAATAGCACAATATTTTGATTTTATGTTAGACGTAATAAAATTAATAGCTTTTCTAATTTTCATGGCCGAGCGCCAAAGGCGAGGAAGGATTCCAAATTCGCATAAATAATATATTTTATATAGCTCTGGTTTGAGCGGAAGGTCATAATACCCAATTAAACCAACATTTTGAGGGTTGAACTTTTTCTTAAAACTTTCTTGTGTCGGAGTTGTCCCGGTACCCCGAAAGCTATACCATACGCAACCCTTCTCCTTAGCCCATTTTATGCTTTCCCAAAGATATGAATAGTTAGTTTGAAGCTTATGATATTTATACGGAGTTGCCATATGCATTGCCAAACACTTGTCGGCAAACAAAAGACAAATCAAGCCACCTATAATCTCGTTATTGTATATTGCCAGGAAAAGTTTACCATTGTCGTTGTCAATGAATTCATTCCAAAGGACCTCTTGGTATTGATATGATCTGCTCATGAATCCCTTGTCAATAGAAAACTGGCTGAATATTTCGTAAAATGCCCTTAGCTCCTTAAGACTTTCAGCAGGGCGAATTGTTACCCCTTCATTGATCGCCTTGCGGACACACCTACGAGCATCTTTCTCCAATGAATTGAATAATTCTACTGAGTCTGTTGCTTTAGTCAGATCAATGCGGTAGACATCCCTTGGAGAATTCCAGAATGTCCATCGATGCTCCAAATGCGTGAATCCCACCATAATAAATGGATCGTCTTCAAGCGTATAGATGTTGTCTGGCAAATTGGGATCAATCCGTAGGAATATGGCTCTGTTTTTTTTTGCGTCCTCTCGAATTCTCGAAAACAGAGTTTTTAATGAGCCAGAACCTTTTGATTGGTCCCAGACAGGTCCTTTTGGTGCGTACAATATCGAATAACCTAGAAATGGCAGCTTTTTTTCAAGAACCATCATCATGCAGCACGTTTTTCCATTTTCCCTAACCAGATAATAATGCGGTTTCCATGAGTCTACACTTCTGACCGAACCCCATCCAAATGCATTCAAAGGATGCGTCATAGGAAACCTTACAATTTCACTATCCCAATAGTCGCGCTCGAGAGAGCTAATTTCATAAACGTCCAAAGGATTTAACCCTCCGCTGTAACATACCTTTTCGATACTTGAATTCCGAGTACTTTGCGTAATTTCAAAGATCCGACACACTCGAATCCTGCTTTTTCAATACCTCTTATAGATGGTTTGTTTTCTTTATGTACACACATGTATACGCGAACCAACCCTTTTTTACTCAGATACCCTTTAATTGCGCTTATTACCATTGGGTACAACCCCTGGCCTCGTGCTTCAGGGAGTGTAAGACAGAACTTTATCTCGGCTTCGTTCGAGCCCAGCTTAAGAATACGGTTATGATCACCTGAATAGTAAATCCAACATATACATTTTACACCGGAGTTATTCTTTGCAACGTAAAAATCACTAACATTGTCAAAGAGATCACATTGGAATTCCCAAGGCACTGGTTTTAGTTGATTTCTCGCATACTCAAGATCTGATAATGCACCCTTTGCAATCTTGTATTCGGACATATCAGAAGCAGGCTCTGTACTTAATTCTGAAAGGTTAATTGCGTAAATAAGCAATGGATCAGAATGAATAATATTTCTTAATACAAGGGAGGCAAATTCGTAGAATGATAATTGCTTAAATTGAGTGACAATGATTTTTATGATTCTTGCCATTATCTATTCCTCACAGTGTCAGCCAAACTGAAGCCTTCTCTACAAAGTTCACTTGAAATTGACTGGCTTTTAGCATCTTCTTGATCTAAACAACTTTTAAGCACTGCAGACAAAACTATATAAAAAGCCCAATAGACAGAATAAGCTTGGCTCAAAAACATGATATTAATCATATGGCCGATAAAGCCAAGTTTTGATATCTCTGCGAGTTTAGCAAGATCCTCTGACTTGGCATTTTTTGCAACTCTCCAGAAAATCGTGCATGCATTAATGCTGAGCGCCGCAAAAAGAATAAATCCAGCCACCCCAGTTTCCGCACCGACCTGTATTAAACTGTTATGAGCAGTATGCCACTTTGCAGACGCCAACCCGCGCGCCTCGCGATCATGCCCGACGCCTTCAGGAAATCTGTTATAGCCAATCCCAAAAAGCGGGTGAGTTGACATCAACCTGAGTCCAATTTTCCATATAGAAACTCTTCCTTCCTCGCCAGTAATGTTGTAATCACTCTTCAAATCCAATATCGTTTTATAACGATCTGAATCGATTGACAAATATTGTAAAGAAAATAAAGCGACCATCATCACGACTATTTTCCAGAAAAGTGAAAATTTTATAGTTCTTAAATTCGCTAACGACAAATAAGCAGCCGCACTCATAAGCGCCACTAAACCGCCTCTGGAGCCAGTTTTTAGCACCACTATTACACCAATTGCCATATTAAAACACGCCATTATCCTAATATAGTACTTATTATTTTTAGCAATAAACAATATATTGAAAAATAATAAACTTATTACATAATAAGCAATATCGTTTGAATCAAACATCTCTCCAAAGGTTACTCGGTCATCCATAAAACTGCCAAATTTTAATATGTAAACAGTATATATTGCTGCTCCCAGACAATATGCAAATAGCAGTTTATACAAATATTGAAGTGTATTTACAATCCTATAAAACAAAAATAAAAACATTATTACACTTGAATAAGTTAAAAAATCCATCAACGAGGCACGGCGGTAGTAGGAAAATGGAATACTTAATATCATAGTTATGATTAGATACGTGTATAATTTTAATTGTAGACTTGGGCTATAATTATTACTAGGTTTGTATGACATACAATATACAATAAAGGTGAATATACCTAGCGACAAGGCAGGTCTTATATAGGCTATAACAGGTAGATAATCTTGCGGGCGGCATATTAACAAAAAAGACCATACGCCAAATAATATCAACAACAAACTATTCTTGCCATGCTGTATCAGCATATTTTCTGAATTCATCATATTTCCGTATATTTATTAACCTTAATCACAAAAGATTAAGCTTGGAGAGGATTACAACCATTCAATCAATCCTTAACCAATTCGACAACAACTACAGCACAGTAAATGCCAATTTTTGGAAACAGTTTGATTAAATATTCATCGCATTTTTCAAACCACTTATTTAGCGTTCGCATCAAGTGGATTTTGGGAAATATTGACATTAAACCGACACTCAAAATTGAAATAAACACAAAATAATTTAGCCGAGCAAGAGGAAATCTCTTTTTTATCATGTTTATTTCTGCGATAGTCAACGCGCGTTCAGCGGGGCTTCTTCTCCAAGGAGTCAACGCCCTCCATAATTTCAAGAAAATATTCTGATTCATAGGCTCTATGAACAAGCCTATCCCACCAGGCTTTAAAACCCTGTGGATATTGTTAAGCGCCATTTCAAAATCCGTATGATGAAGAACTGCGCTTCCAACAACAGCATCAAAGAAATCATCCTGGAAAAGAAGATGTTCACCTGCCATTTCCTCAAAATGCACATTTTCAGAAACACCTATCTTATTAGCCCATTTTCGAGCCTTATTTATAAGTTCTATGGATATGTCGATACCAAAAACTTCATATCCCCGCCTTCCAAGATCGACACTTACCCAGCCATCCCCACATCCAAAATCCAAAATTTTACCAAAAGGTAACTGGTCTACAATGCTTTGATAAAAAATATACGCAGAATTCTCGAACCCAGGAGAGCTTGAAATGTTATCATCCTTATACTTTTGGTTGTGATAATCCCTCTCAATCTGCTGCCTATTTCCCAGGCCCCCTACCATACCGTCCTCCGAAATCACGTTTCATGCGATTAAGTTATTATCAAGTTACATTTTATTTCTCAACTGGCCAAAACCTCGGCAGCAGGTTGAGCACCTGTAAAGAGAATGACTCTGCCATCTTCCTTGCTGTTTCCGCATTTTCTCTGCCGGATAGAATGGTTACACGCACAAAAGCTCCGTCATTCCTGTTGTGCAGGATCATCCCGAAAAAACGCTGCACATTGTGCCTGATCCCGTTCGATATGACCTTTGTTCCGGCCGACTGGTACCAGTGAATCGTGGTTATGACCGTGTCCCCTTTGGAAGAAAGGAGATAGTTTACTGGAACTCCGTCGGGATAATACGAGGGTTTAAGGAGAATTTCCCTTGTCTCGAGAAGCCCCCAACCCTGGCCGGGCAGGCACCCGATCGGGTTGTGCGCGGTCCTCCCCCCCTTGGCAGTTCCGTAATAGCCGATGTACAGGTCAACCTGCTCGCCGTTCTGCCCGCGATAATGGCGGAATATATGCTTATCGGCATTCAATGCCTGGTACACCGACTCTGGAAAAGAATCCTCACTTCCCTGCAGCCCGTTGATTTCCATGGGGAGTTTATCCAGATTCATCTCGACCACAACCGGTGTTCCTCGTGTCGAGATTGCGACAACCAGCACCAGGGTCAATGTCAATGATGCCAGGGATATGACAAATGAGCGGTTCGACATTTTTACTTTGGTAACCATATAACAATCAGCCTTTTTTTGTCATTAACAGTTTGAGCAACCTGTATTCGGCGAAAAGCATGCCCAACCCGACGGCAAAAACCACCATGCCTGAAAATTCATGAAGGAATCCAAGTGCCACGCCAGCCCCGAAATAATGTGCGAGAACTCCTGTTCCGCTCACCCGCACGATATTGGCAAGAAATGCAACGAGTACCGACGACAGGACGATCACGAGCTTCAGCGCCCTGTTATTCTCGATCATGTACACGAAAATCACTGATAGCATCAACATTGCCGAAATGGAACGAATGCCGCTGCAGGCTTCGGCAACCTCCAGCTGCGTTTCCATGAAGTAAAGCATGTGCCCCTCCCTGTACACCGGGATGCCCATAAGCTGGATTATCTTGGAAGATATTATTGTAGCATACGTCTGGAGAGGAAATGATACAGTATTCACGATCGATTCAGGAACCGGAACCATGAAAAACAGGAAAAGGAGTGGAAATCTCATTATCCTGAATACTTCGGTGCCGTAAAGATACAATACGAGGCCGATAAGCGAAAGGACCATCATCATTCGCTGCACGACCAGGAGACCGCCAGCATAACATACCAGGTAAACCAGCAAACTTGTAACAAGGATGATAAGGCCCAAGAAGGAATTCGACTGCCGGGCAATCTTCAGATCTTCCTTTCTTCGCCACAGAAAATAGAGGGAGATGAACGGCACCAGCAGGCAATAGGAATTATCGGCATTGGCCATGCCGAACCACGCCCCATACAGGCCTGAAAAGACCGGATAGAAGATCAATGCCCAGAAAAACAAGAGTACGGCAATTTTTACTGAACCCGGTTTCATGGTATCGGCCATTCCTCGCTCCGCAACAGTTCGGCAATCCTGTCTATATCATTACTTGTTATGTAAGGATGTATCGGCAGTGTCAGAAGCATTTCGGCGTTCTTTTTCGCTGACGGGTAATGAAACGTCGCAAAATGGTTCTGCAATTCAGGAATGCGGTCAACCGAATCTGGATACGTACCGGCGATTCCCAGTCCCATTTCTTCACTTGATCTCAATATGGACGATCTTTTGCTTAAAGAGTCGATTCTTAGCGGTAACCTTATGAGATCAGGAAGACCTTTGTTATCAATCCATGGTGATCTTGTATTAAGCTTACCCAACAACGCCCGGGCTGTTTCTGAACGGGCTCTCTTTAAGCAATGCAATTTTCTTTCCCATCTCCTGGCCAATCCCGCCTGGAAAGCCGATATTTTTCTCATTTTGAAATTCGGGTCATAGATTGTTTCACCAAGCCTCAGGAAGGGAAGCGACTTGGGAAGCCAAAACAACGAAGGGCGCAGCAGAAACATCAAAGCAACCGCGTAGAGAAACAATTCAAACAGCTCGATAGAGCCGTAATTCTCGAGCCCGCTTACGATCTTTCCAATCTGTTCGGCAATATCGTCGCGCCCAGTCAGGATGATTCCTCCTTCAACCGTGGAAAGCGCCTTCCCTCGCCCGAGGCTGAAAAAACCCACATCCCCCAGTGTCCCCAGCTTCTTTCCGCCGGACTCCCCTCCCATCGCCTGGGCGGCGTCTTCAACGATCACGATGTCCCTGCCATGGACAAGGGTTCTGATGCGTTCGACGTCGGCGGGAATCCCGAACAGATGCACGGGAAGGATGCAGAGCAACCTGCGGCTCCGTTCAGATATGATGTGCCCGAGTTGGGCATAATCGAAATCGAAAGTTTCGGCATCGACATCGCACAATCTTATCCTGAGGCCGGCCCGTATTATCGCCGAAGGCACCGAGTAGCAGGTGAAGGCCGGGATCAGCACTTCGTCCCGGTCGGGATACATGGCTTTCAAAGATCTGAGGATGACCGCCAGCGCAGCTTTGCCGGATGAAACCGTATAGCAGTGCCCGACGCCGAAGTACTCCTTGAGCTCGCCCTCGAATCTCGTGACAGCGTTCGCGCCGCGGAACAGCCCGACGACACCGGAAACCAGGTCTCTGAAGCAAATCGGCGCCGCCGCCGGGGGGAGTGTCCTGCCTATACGAATTGCCATTTTGAACTCTGTAAGTATTTCTTTTACTAAAAAATTTCATTCTTCCTGTTCACACGGAGACGCGGAGACACCGAGGAGTCAAGATTGTTAACGATGCGATGGAGCCCTTCCTTAAGGGTCGCAGCGCCAAAATTTATCAAAAGCCCGACTGGAAGATTCATCAGGCGGAGATATGTCAGCAACTGCTTGCTGTGAACAGGCGCAAGTTTCTCTACTGATTTTAGTTCAACCACCACTTGCCCCTCTACCAGTAGGTCCACTCGAAATCCATCGTCAAACCTGATGCCATCATACTCGAAGCAGACCGGTATTTGCCGCTCGACCGTAACACCCCGCCTCGACAAAACCTGAAATAAAATTGCTTCATAGACACTTTCCAGCAATCCCGGTCCGAGACTCTGGTGTAATCTTATTGATGCATCCACTATTTCGCCAGTGATATCATCCAGATCCATCACTATATCTCCACGTTCTCCGCGCCTCCGCGCGAGTTCTGCTTTCGATCATTTCACGGAATATTTTTCACTATCCTAGGCCCTAGTATCTTTGTCAGAGGCACCGGCAGTTTTTTCCATATCTTGATGGCCATTTCGTATTTCGGATTTTTCGTATTAAGTTCCGGGACCTTTTCACCGTCCCTGAGCAGGTACTGCCAGTAGAGCTGGACCGGCTGCGCCCCCCACTGCTTTTTGAAACGGAACGTTCCTTCTCCTGGGGTTGAGCGCCCGAAATCAAACCTCGCGGAGCCATTCGCGATAGCGAACTTTATAGCCTCCCAATAGAGCAAATTATTGGGGCACTTGTCCCGGTAGTCACTGATCGACGATGCCCAGGGAACCTCCAGCGTGTCCCGGTACCAGGTGAGAATTCCCGAGGCAATCGTCCTGTTGCCCATCATCACCGAGATGATCCGGGTGGTTTCCGGGAAAGTTTCAAGCACGTTCCGGAAAAAGTTTTTCCCGTAGACCGGAGTGCCGAGGTCCCGCATGTTTCTGCAGAAGACCTCGTAGAAGCCGTCCAGGAGATCCAGATGCCCTGAAAGGGTTGACAGACCGCTCTTTTCGGCCTTGCGGACCTGGTTCCTCACCTTTGCATCGAGGGCCTTCCACTGGGTCTCCTCATCTTCCTGAAGATCAAGTATCATGGTGACCTTGTTCTCTTTGGTCGGCAGGCCCTGTTGGCCATGGCCCACGTGGCGAAGCTCCACATGCCCTGCCCCAGTATCCTCCAGAATGGCGGCCGCGGCACGAAGCAGGGCTTCACCCATTTCTTCATCGCGACACAGAATGCCACCGTAATTGAAGAAAGGAAGTGATACCAGGAAATTCCCGAATATTCTGCTCTTCATGTGCACAAGCGGCAATACACCACGGATCTTGCCGTCCCCGTTATACGCGGCCAAGTAGCAGGTCCCGTGACCGAAGCTCTTCTCTATGACTTCCTTCCACCCGTACCGGTGATAGTTGGTTGCGTTTGAATCTGAAACTACATATTCATCCCATTGCGAGTTGTCTCCGTTGTACGGTTCAATTTTCAAAATTAAATCCTTATAGTCCGTTTCAAAAGCGGGTTTCACCGCAAGAGCCCGGCCGGTAAAAATGCCGTGATCGTCTCTTTGCAGTGCCTGCGTTCCTCCTTTGAGACGGCGAAAAACCATGCCGACACCATGTATACGGGGAGAAGCAGCAGGATGACGACAAAGAAAGCCGCAAGCGACTGGGGCGCTGCGAAGGATTCAACCAGGAAACACGCCAGGGCAAAGGGAATCACGGAAACCATCGGACCCAAATACGAGGATCGCACATAATTCAGGACCCCAACGCCGATAATTCTCGTCGCCAGTACGGGGAGAACGAAAACCACCATGACCAGGTGGGGAATTGCGAGCCCGAAAGCTGCGCCCAGCACGCCAAACCGCTGCACCAGGATGACGCTCAGGCAAATATTGGCCGCCGCTTCGATCAGACGGCAGTAGGCAGTCAGTTTGTGCCTGTTGAGTCCCAGCAATATTCCGCTGATGGTATAATGGGGGAGCGAGAAAATTGTCATGGCCGTCAATACGGCAAGCACGTTTCCCGTAAGGGCAGAGTATTCGGGACCCATCCATAATCCTATGAACTGCTTCCCCATCACAAGATAGACGGTTGCAACGGGAAGCCCCAGCAGCAGGGAGAACTTTGAGCCTTTGACCAGCAGCGTGGCAATCCTGGCCGGGTCGTCCTGAGCGTCGAGCTGGCTGGTCAGGGGGCTGAAAGCCTGGGTCCCGGCCAATATCACCTTTTTCATGTATTCCACCAGCGTGGCTGCTATTGCAAAAAAGGTCACCGAAGACACTGGAAGGAAGATGGCTATAATAAAATTGGAGCTGAAGGAAAATATCTGCATCGCTATGCAGTTGAGAAAAGCAAAAAAGCTGTAATTCACTATCATCCGGTAAACGGACTTGCCCTTGCCGTATTTCCGGAAAGCCAGTTTATAAGACAAAAGCCTCCTTGAAACAGCATAGACAATTATGTTCATGCAAGTGTTTGCGCAAAACTGGATCAGGCACACCGACACCACTCCATATCCTCGACTCAGAAAATACACGGTGGAAATAGCCTTGGCGATATTGAGCGCAATCGAGATCTTGCTGAAAACATCATAGCGCTGCAGGCCCATCAGTATGCCGATAAAGACATTGAAAACAAAGGTCAGGGCGATATCGAATCCGGTGATGATCACAAGTATGCGGGCAACGGGGGTCGCATCCCGGGCACCGGTGAAAATAACCGGGAAAAGGGCGGCAAAAAGGAATGTCAGCGCAATGCATCCCAGGCAGATGGATGAATAGAGCTTGAGCGATGCATTGATGACATCGTTCAGCATCCCGCCATCCTGCTTTTCATGGTATTCCGCTACATACTTGACGACGGAGTCCCTGACTCCGAAATCCAGCAGCCAGAGATATCCGGTGACCTGGGAAACCAGCGCCCAGACTCCAAAATACGTATTCCCAACCTTGTGCAGTATGAAGGGCGCGAGAAAAAAGGAAATGACCAGCGATATGGCCATGTTCGCCCAGTTGGAAACCGCGTTCCTCATGACTACCTTCAGGTAACTCATGACGCCGGCCCGTGCTGAGTTCTCATCCAGGCCAGCATGGCACTGGCGACATCCGACTGCATCTCGGGGATGTTCAGCATGTGGTTGGCCCGATGAGCCACATAAAGGTCGAACGGCAGTTCTTTCGCCCCATCATAATGTCTTTTGAGGAAAAGCTTCTGAAACTCCCACCAGAAACCATCACTGTCGCCGAAAATGAAGAAGACCTTTTTCTGCTTTTTGAATATCTTTCGTGCTGCCTTGAAAAACTTCGGGTTCTCGGCGAACTTCGATTTGTCCTCCTCCTTGGCCAGATAAGAATCCTTGCCGCGGAAAAAAGCTTTGATTGTCGACCAGATCGTGGTCACATCACTTCTTCCGGATATAAAGCGGAGCCAGGATTTCGGTGACAGGATCTTGTCGAGGTACATCTTCAGCACATAGTGCTTGTCCAGCGCCAATAGCCTTTTGCTGTAATCCTGGCTTTCGTCGTCAAGAATGACCGGAATGCCAATCGGCATGACATAACCTACCTCGTCTATTTCGGCAGCAGCGAGAAAGGAGGATATGGCTCCCCCGCATATCCCGGAAAGGGTAATGGAGGAGAACCCGCCCAGGGTTCGTGAAAAATTCACAGCCGCCCGGATATCGTCGACCATCAGCCCGTTTTCTATCTGGTTGTAGAGATTCTTCTGGGCACAGTCCGGGATGTGACCGTCACTGTATCCCAAACCCGTGGGGCTGAATCGCAACACGTGGTAGCCCCCCGCTGCCAGATGCCTGGCCATGGAAAGGTGGGCCCGGTAATCGCCTTCACACCCCATGACGCCACCGTTGGGAAAGATCACCAGTTGCCGCGGATCGTCAGGACTTGCGTTATCCGGGCAATGGAAGACACCTCGCAGCATCAACCCCTGGGCGTTGGGAAATTGAATGATAGACTCCATCCTGCCTAAATCCCCGCTTTCATGATCTGATCCGGGTTGAGGTCCCGCATGTGTTGAACGTAACAATCAGCTGAAACCACACTATTCCCATCAATGCTCTCCAGCCAGCCGTGAGTTGCATTGTAGAGTGCATCTGCTCTCTGGCAATAGTCTCTGCCGATTATCCAGAATTTCCTCTCCGCAACCTGCATGCGCTGCACCATTGGGTTCTCAACAGTCGCGTCACCCATTATTCCCGTTTTCACTGGCGCTTTCCCATTCTGCACCCCCGGAGGAACCACCTCCAGGACGTTCGCCGGACAAGACATCCGATCAAGCTGGCGGTCAGAACCAAGCTCAAGCACTTCTTGATAAAGAGAGCTTCCGAACCGATAACCTTCGATATAGTTGAGCACATAGCCATCACGGACGCACTTGCCAGTCTTCACCAGTTCTTCCAGGATTATGTCCCGCGTAACGAGCGACTTGTTGAATATCATGTACTGAGCTGCAATCGTCGCCCTCAGGCTGTCGTAGATGTATTCCCGCAAGTTGAAGACTGGTGCCCAGAAAAAGGCGGCTGAAAGGGATATTCCCGGCGGCAATGACGCAAGCGCCACGGCGCACCCGGTTCTGATACCCCAGAACGCGAAACGGGATATCCCCCGTTTTCGAAGGAGCATCAGCAGCGAGTCTACCGAAGCGCGGCACCGTGCAAGCGTGAAATCCTCTGCATCGCCATCGCTTTCCCCGTATCCGTAATAGTCGAACATAAGGACAGCGCGTTTTCCGTCCTCTGCCAGATCAAGGGCAAAGTTATAAGCTATCCGGTGAGCCCACATCCTTTCCTCGAAAAGCGGGGAAAAATAGATCACGCACTCTTCGGATACATCTGGCGATCCGATCAGGGTACAGAAAATGCGCCCGTTTCCCGTATCATGAAAAAAGTTTTGCACGTCCGGCAGTTTCGCAGTTTTGTTCTCGTCGATCATGGTTTTCCTGTGTCAGTTGACTTGTTATTTGACGCAACTTGCATCTGTTGTCGTGCTCCGGACGCATGGAGTGGGGCGTCAGCGAGCTTGATTGACCCGATCCCCGCGTCCCTGGCGAAAACCAGATAATCTTCTATGGTCTGCAAAAAATGTTCCTCATCCTCTTTCGTTTGTACAAACGAACTTAACCCAGCCATCAATGCAGTTGAGTGAAAGAACATGTTGACGATCCCGTAACCCTCGCGCCTCATTGCGTTGGTCAATTTAATCATCTGGGTACTATTCGAAGTCTCAGGGGAAAGCCAGATCTTGTTCAAGATGCCAAGCCTGTCCATTATGCCCCTGATATGCAGCCGACGGGCAAAGTGCCCGCCTGACAGGAGCCACAGCCGGTTGCACCACGAAAAGTTCCCTTGCACAAAGCCTGCGGACGCCGGCAGTTCCAGGAGCAGCGGAAATGTGCCGGGGATTGCCTCCCCCTGATTTTCCCAGGAGAATGGATTTGGAAGCGTGCATGAATAGTCGGGGCCTCCATATTCCTCCCAGTTCTGGAAGGCGATGGTTGACGAATCAACTCTGTAGCCCAGTTGATGAAGTATGGACGGCGTATCTACACCCAATCCCCACCGCCCGGTCCGGAATGATGCAGGTTCAATTCCGAAACCAGCTTTGATCGCTGCATGCAACGCCATGATCTTACGTCGTTGGAGCGATGCTGGAAGATTGCAGAGCATGCTGTTCCTTGCATTTCTCTCCTCTTCAAATGGTGGAGTGTTCCATGGATGGCAATGGGCGCCGATCTCGCACCTCCCATCCTCCATGATCTTTCTCAACAAGGCTGAAGCGGCTTTGTCAGTGGCCACGGGATACGTTACGAGATAGGTCGGGGTCACTCCGAAACGGTCGAAGATTTCCTGAATCCTGCCGATTCTTTCCAAATTCCGGAGGCTGTAGATGGAAAGATCATACTCCCCCCAGTTATCCTCTTCGGTGTCGATTGTAATTACAAGCTTCATTTCGGTCACTTTTTTATCGGATCATCAGCGCAGAATCAATTTTGCCGCGGATCTGGCCATGTCCGCAAGCATCAGGCACACGGGAAGCAGCTTCCTCTGTGAGAAGAGGAGGGATGCCGTTCTCTGCCCTGCATTGGCCCAGTGGAACTTGTAATCTTCCTCTCCCTTCAGGAAGTCATAGCAGGTAATGCCGGAAGCGATGGCATTGTTGATGCTCAGGCCGACCAGGAGATTGCCGATGCTGACTTTCGAGTTATATGTCTTGTCTATGGCCATGAGGTACATATACAGGGTATTGCCATATTTCAAGTGAAGAAGGCCGCCCACATTAACCTCGCCGGCAACGAGAAAATCCAGCTGGATGGCCCCTTCCCCTTTTAAATCCAAGTACCTGCGGATCAGCTGTTTCAGAGAATCTCCCTGCCAGCCTGCCTTCTCGCTGTAAAGGCGGAAGAATTCTTCCAACTGCGCATCAAGATTGCCCGTGGAGCATGTCAGGTGCTCGATCGTGTCCTGCTTCTGCAGGTTTCTCAGGTCCTGCCTGAATCTCTGCCCCCTCCGCGAAGAAAGTCCCGAAAAAAACGCCTCTTCCGTCTCCGGCAGAATAGAGAACGGACAATATGAAGCGTCACTCATTGCCGCATATTTGCCGTCTGCTCTTATATTGTTGAGGAAATGCAGCAGAAAGAGGGAGTTGGCGGGGACATCGTGCAACCTCAGACGCCCCCACCTCCCGGATGCGTTGTCGAGGAGAAATCTGTAAAGAAAAGAGGCGACTTCCTTTTCTTTTCCCTTTTTGACTATCACATCAAGATAATCAGATCCGGCATCTGGAGTCCCAAGGTACTCGATCTGCCGGACAGACAACAGACCCTTTGCGGCATTGTGGACGTACCAGGGTGCAATGGCAACAAGCGAGTTTCCTTCATAGACCATGACGACAAACATGTCTCGTTTATTGCCCAGGAACGTCTCCGACCAGGCAATAAGCCATTCCCAGGTCAGAAAGACGGTATTTGCCGCCGATTTTTCCAGCAGCGCGCTCCAGGAACCTCGAAACCGTTCAAAATCGTTCAGATTGTCAACTATTTCAACGTTAAATTCCGCCATTACTTTAAGTGCACAAATCCTTTCATCAGTGTCTGCAAAATCATACCTGCAATCAGCTTTTGGCCGTCAAGACGATGACAACCGTTTCCTTTTATCAGCAGATTTGAGCCTGCTCAGCAAGCTTTTAGCTCCCATTGCGGCCCGGGCCGGCAACAGTGAGAGAAGCAAATACGCGGCAACCCTTGGCTGGAAGGGAGAGTAGCGAAGGCTGCGCAGAAAGCATGACCTGGCTTCCGGCTGGTCCTTGCAGAAATCCTCAAAACCCAGCCACGCATAGGAAGCCGCCAGGTGGTCCCGGACCATTTTGGACGGCAAATGGATCTCTTCTCCAGCAGCCGAGAGCATCCTGGTAATTGTTTTCAAATTGTTGCGGGCAATCCAGACCAGATACCGTTTCTCCGTCAGCTGGTCATTTGCTCCGACACGATAGAGAATGGATGATAAGTCCAGATAGGCAACATCGCCAAACCTGCAGGTGCGGAAATGGTAATCGTAGTCTTCGCCGCTTTTCAGCAGCCCCGTGTCGAAAAATCCCACTTTCTGCTGGCGGTCCCGCCTTAAAAGGACCGTCGACGTATGGACGAGATTCCCCATGAACATCCAGGAAAAAATGTTGCCCGAATAACATTTCCTTTCGCGGAATCCCTCAGGGCAACCTGCCCAGGCTTCCGTAATCGGCTTGCTAATCCGGAAGTGCTTCTCCCGATCAAAGTACGCGTATGCGCTGTACATGCGCTTCAGATAAGAATCGTGCAATATGGCGCCACTCTCGTCCACAGCCTTCATGTCGGTCCAGACCATGCCTGCATCGGGAAAAGAGCGCAGAACGGACAATTGTGCTTCCAGTTTCCACGGCAGCCAGGCGTCGTCGCTGTCGAGAAACGCGATGTATTCTCCGGTCGCTGCTTCAAGTCCGGTATTTCTGGCAGCAGAGACACCGGCGTTGGCCTGCCGGATGTATCTGACCCGTTCATCCAGACCGCTGATGACCTCCCTGGTATCATCAACGGAGCCGTCATCAACCACCAGTACTTCCACATCCCCGTATGTCTGTGACAGGACCGACTCGACAGCGGTCTTGCAGTCGGAGGACCTGTTATAGGTTGGTATTATTACACTGACCAAACCGGAAGTATTTTTCATCAATCTGCCTGTTTCCCGGAAAAACTCCCCCGAGACGCTTGGATGTCTGCAGGAAGCTGACCGCTGCACCGCCATGGTGCGCTACGGCTGTATTATCCATTTACCCAAGAGGGCCCCCCTCATCAAACACATCCCAGCAAAACTGGTGCCATATCATAGATTGCCAGAGAATACGATAGAGAAGCTTCCGATTCCATGCAGAAACCAACCAGGGCATCAATGAACAGTTGGCCCAGAGGAAGGCTGAGCAGCAAGCCAAGATCTGAATTTCTCAGATTTCGTTTGACCGTCTGCAGCACTGGAATCAATGACTTCGGCATGAAAAACCGCAATAGGGCCTGGAGATATGGTCTCTTCTTGAAGGGGCTGAGACAGAGAGATCTCCCAAAATGCCTCAGCGCCTTGAAACGGCATCCTCCGTGGGATTTAAGTTCTTCAATCGCTACCCAATCGTGTGCATCTGCCAGGTGTCGTTTCATTATTCTGTGCGGCAGATGAACATGCCCCAAACAATCTCTGAACCTGCGCTGGAGCGCGATCAGGTTTCCCCTGGCAATATACAGGATGAGGTGTGGCTTGGTAAGCTGATCTGCCGCATCCACTCGATAGAACATGCTGGGTGCATCGATAATGGCGCCATGGCCATGCCGGGAAACACGCCAGAAAAACTCGTAATCCTCACATGTCCATGCAAAAGTAATGTCCAACCCTCCGGCTTGATGGATATGGCGCCTTCGGATCAGGGCAGTAGGCGGGTGAACCAGATTGCCCAGAAACATTGAGGCAAAAATATCACCGTACCGGAAAGTAACCCCTCTCAATTCGGAAGGGCAATCGGACCAGAAGTCCTTTACCAACCCTGAAGAAGGAAGATGTTTCTCTGCATTTATCCGCTGATATACTGTATACATCTTGCTGAGGTGTTTTTCTCGGACTATTTCTCCGTCCGGATCCACTGCGGTCATGTCAGTCCAGACCAAAGCAAGATCAGGCACGTGACGCATCAACTCCACCTGGGCTTCCAGCTTCCACGGCAGCCAGATATCGTCCGAGTCCTGGAACGCTATGTATTCTCCCTCTGCTGCCGCCAACCCAGTATTTCTGGCTGAGGCTAAACCGGCATTTTGTTGATAGACATATCGGACTTGCGCACCAAACTTCCCCACCACCTCACGTGTGTCATCATCGGAACCATCATCAACGACGATGATTTCAATCGGCCGATATGTTTGAGCAAGGACGCTGTCGATCGTCTTGCTTATGAAATATCCCCGATTGTAGGTCGGGATGATGACGCTTACTAATCCCGACTCCCCCGGCCCTTCACAGACACTCGGAATAATTGGGTCTTTTCCCAGCAGCTTGGTGCGATCCCTCTTCATGATACCCCCCTGAGTAAATATCGTTCATTTCAAACAGTCCTACAGCTCCCCACCATGCAAAGCATGGCACACAAAATGACAAACCTCTCAAGGAATTGATCTGTGCAGAAAGGGAATTTAGGCATTAATTACCAAGCCTTGAGCTATCCGGGAGGAAGCAGGCAAACATCTTGCACCCTTGAAAAGCGGAAATCAGACAGCATATTCCGGAACCGCCCCTCGGTCTTGTGAAGGTTGAGGTAGTGGCGAATGCGACTCTTGAAGCTGGCGCCGTTCATCCGAGGCTGCTCAGGATCGATTTCCCATGGATGGATATAAAAAACAAATGGACGACCCTCCACGCGGTTTATCCGTCTAAGCCCCCACTTGGTAAACCAGTATGGAAAGAGTCGAAAATAACCTCCGCCGGCTATGGGGATGCTTTTACCAGCCAACGTGAGGGTCGTTATGGGTATCTCCGTCATGCGCTGGCAACCATTGACGCAGGACAGTGAACAGTGAACTGAGGACAGTTGGCAGGGGGGACGGGGTGAAGGCGCCCAGCAGCCGTCCGCCGTCCTTGACACCGTGAAGATGTGTCGCGGCCAATCCGGGATCCCATACAGGTCATGCTGGATGGGAAACACACTCGAATCGTACCGGTAACCGGCCTCCAACAACTCGTCGTAGGCCCACAGGCATTTACGGGAAATGGAGTAGCTGGGAGCTCGATATCCTCGAATCTCTTCGCCAGTCAGGTCTTCCAGGAGAGCCTTGCTTTTTCGCACATCATCCCGAAACTCTTGCTGAGTCTGGTTGTAAACTCTGCGGTGGCCATAGCCGTGGCTGGCCACTTCGTGCCCTCTGCCGGCTATCTCTTTTACCAAGCCGGGCTTGCGCTCGGCGACCCAGCCCAACACGAAGAAAGTTGCTTTGACTTCGAATTCGTCGAGCAGACCCAAGATGCGCAGCGTATTGTCCGCCACCCTCAGCTGGCAATCATCCCACTCTGCCGGAGAGATGCAGTCCTCGAAGGCGGATACATGGAAATAATCTTCTACATCTATAGTCAAGGCATTTAACATATGGATGAAACCGCAGATAGACGCAGATTCACGCAGATAACCACCTTGAAAATCAATAATGATTCACGATGCGCTTTATCTGCACTTTTGGACTCCCGAAATTTATCAAAAGACAAACTTTCAAGCCTGTAGCTTTGAGATAGTTCAAAGCTTGAGCCATATGCACGTCGTCAAAAGCTTTAACAGCTTTCAACTCGACAAGAATTTCACCTTCAACTAGCAAATCCGCAACATATTCACCAACTATAATGTCATCATATTTTACTTGGATCCCGCGCTGTTGCTCAACATGCAGTCCGCTTTTGTGGAGTTCATGAAAAAGAGCATTCTCATAGACCTTCTCGAGAAATCCACACCCAAGCTTGCTGGCCACAGCATATGAACATCCGATAATCGTTTCCGTTATACTATCAGTATTCATTTCTTACATGTAATTGTTTTATCAGCGCACATCCGCGTTCATCTGCGGTTTCCCATACTAAAAGGTCTTCCTCGCTTCCAGTATCACCCTGTTGAGCGAATAATTATCTTCATACAGAAGAGGTGAATAATAATCTGCATAATAGTAACTCAATATAAGGGAAATCTCCTTGGGGAGTCGATAGGTGAGCGATGGGTTCACATATATTCTCCTGGTATAAGTATTTGTCTCGATATGGTCGTACTTTTCCACCCCCGCAGACAAGTTTGCCACCAATCTCGCACCGAGATCATACCTGGCAGTCACGCCGGCAGCATATCTGTTTTCTACATCAGTAACATCTCCGGCAAACTTCGCATATGAAACCGCCAATCCGACATTTCCCCTGCCAAAATCCTTTGTCAGGTTCAGAGTATAGTCTGTCTCCCTGGTTACAGAACTCTCAGGATCTTCAGGGTACAAGACAACTGAGGCCAGAGAAACGGTATAGGTTCCCATTGTATGGGTAATCCCCACATTCCAGAAGGGATAGTCAAAGTCGCCGTGGTACTTTGTTTTGAACCAGGTGTATCCAGCCTGCGCCAAAATGAAAGAGCGATCCTTGTATTCATATCTGAAACCCACATAGGGTGCATGCCGGTAATTGGGATTTATAGAGTTTTCATGGGTGTACGTATAGCTTGCAGTATATGTAAGTCGAGAGGAATATTCATAGTTAGCTTCGGCAAATCCGATATGCTGTCGTCTATCGATGCCTGTCGGATCCTTGTACCATACATTTCTGTAGCGATAGCCGGTCCTTAGTGTAGTATTCGGTCCTGGTCGGAATTGGAAATAGGGAGAGGCAATGAAAGTATTGGTATCGGACTGATCTATGAACAGGCCCTCAGTGGTCCTGTCACGGGAAACATCCAGTGAAACTCGGTCGTACACATCACTGATATCGAGAAAAAACAGGTCCTTGATCACCCTTGTCAAACCATGGAGATTCAGGCTTTGGGGGTTGTCGTCAGTACGGCTGTTTCGTGCGTAATAGCGGTACTCGTAAACATACCTCAAGTCCCAATCGCACAACTGCGCATTGTAAGTGAGCGCGATACCGGGCATCACCCGCGTTATGAAATCGTATCTTTTGTTGTCCCTCGTCTCGTAGACGTTGTCAGTATATTCCTCACTAACGGCAATGGATGGATGGAAAGAAAATTCGCCGGCAAACACATCTGGTGATGATGCAAGAAGAAAGAGTGAAACCAGAATCGGGACCATCCTGAAAAATGACGTGCAAATCCTGGACTGATTCACGAATGACCTCCGGCGCCTTGAAATTAGACCAGCTCTTTTGCCTGCTGAAAACTTTCCCCTAAACGATCTGCTCTGTTCGCTACACGCAACTCCCTATCCGCTGTTTTCTGTTCTCTATTCTCTGGTCTCTGGTCACTGTCCGCTGTTCGCTATCCGCTACACGCTAACCGCTATTCGCTACGCTCAAATCTTTTTCAGCTTCTTTTCCTTCAAAGCCGCCAAAAGAACCTGCTGCCCGATCAAAGATTGGGAAATGCCTTCTTCGTCAGGCGCGTCAGTCCCTTCGTTTCCGGTTTTCTTTTCCACTAATGCCTTGAGTTCGGACACAATTGAGTCGGTTTCCCGGGCATAGAAGCGAAACGCGCTGCCGAGCGACATCAGGTTTTCTCCCATTTCCTTGAGCGAAGTCTCCCTGAATTCGAGGGACTCCTTTTCCAGCTTGCTGAGACGCTCCGAAATTTCCTGCAGCATCTCCATGACACCGCCGGATTTTCCGCCTGGTTTCGATTTTTCCCCCTGGAAATGGAACATCTCGCTCTCATCCGGCAAGCCGCTTTCCCAGAACTGGTTCTCGAAGTCCAGGTCGCCGATTACATCCTTCACCATATCCTCGTCTATTTCGTGGGTTTCCTCGGCAAAGGCCGACAGCATCAGGAAGTCACAGATTATGTTTATCAGCCTGGGGATGCCTCTGCTGTAACGGTAGATGATGTCCATCGAATTCGGGCAGAAGGTCACAGCTTCCCGGTTGCCCGCAATTTCGAGGCGGTGCAGTATGTATTCCTCAAGCTCGGGGCGGCTCAGGGGAGCAAGGTGGCAGTTGATGCTGATCCGCTGTCGAAGCTGCAGCAGGCTGGGCAAAGACAGGGTCTTCCTGAGTTCGGGCTGGCCGACTATGATGATCTGCAGCAGCTTGGCATCGTCCGCCTCCAGGTTGGAAAGCATCCGGATGTCTTCCAAAAGCTCTGGGGTGAGATTCTGGGCCTCGTCGATGATCAGGGTCGGCCTGTTGCCCAGGGAATACTGCTCGATGAGGAAATCGTTGAGATCACGGAGCAGCTCGGTCCGGTCCTTGCCGTGGGCCTCGAGACCGAAATCATCATTGACCATGGCGAGGAACTGCTCAAAATTCACGCTGGTATTGAATATCTTGGACAGGAGCACGCCCGCTGGACGCTTCTTTATCAGATCCCTGATCAGGGTCGTCTTACCGGATCCGACTTCCCCGGTCAGGAGGATGAATCCGGCCCTTTCATGAATGCCATAATCCAGGTGTATGAGAGCCCGCCGATGGGAGCGGCTCATGAACAGGAATTCCGGGTTCGGCACCAGGTCGAAGGGCTTTTTTTTCAGGTTGAAAAAAGATTCATACATGTTTGTGCTCGCTTCTCCGCTTCCCTTTGCCAAATAAAGCTTTCAGCCGCCCACCCCTGTCGGACGAGCGCTTATCACTACCCTGCCTTCCCGCAGCAGAATCGCCCTGTTTCCCGACGCGGGAATCGTGGCCATACCCGTAACCGTAATAATAGTAATGATAATGGCCGTTAAGGTTTGCCATTGTTGCATCGTTATACACTGCGCCTATAAGTTTGGAACTATCAAAGGCTTTTATTGCTTCTGCAATACTCTCCGGAGTCACTTGTCCCTCCCTGACCACCAAGAGCACACCATCGACAATTGCCCCTAAAGACCGGGTCTCGGCGAAGGCCAGGACGGGCGGCGTATCGATGATTATGAATCGGTCGGGATATCGGTTCTTGATTTCCTTTACGAACTCCTTCATTTTCTGCGAAGAAAAGAACTCGACCGGGTTTTTGACCGGTGTTCCCGCAGGCAGCAGCGTGAGCCTGCCCAGGCCGGTCCTGATCAGCAGTTCACTGAGGTCCGCCTCTCCGGCCAGGTATTCTGACAACCCTTTCGTTGGCTCCATGCCAAGATGGCTCTGAATGGATGGCTTTCGCAGGTCGGCATCGATGAGAAGCACCGTATGATCGAATTCCTGGGCCAGCGTTATGGCGAGATTCAGGGACGTCAGACTCTTCCCTTCATTACTCACTGAACTGGTAACCATGATGACATTCTTGAATCCGTCCTGCTTTGCATATTCCGAAACAACCGACTTGAGCTTTCGATACTCTTCGCTGACCGGGGAATGGGGATCGTTGAGGGTCGCGACGAACGGGTTGTCGATCTGCGGCAGAGGCACATCCGTCGGCATCGCCGGAGGGAGCGGGTGATGATGCATCTCATGCCCGATGTGCTTTCCCTCAGTGTCCTTCAAAGGCACATTTCCGGCCTGGGCATTTCTGAGATGCGCAGCCTTCTCCAATGCCTGCTCTATTCTGCTCATTTGATTCCTTTCTATCAGAAAGCGTATAGAGGTTAGCGTAAAGCGACTAGTAAAATTAAAACTCTCAAGCCAAACGCTGCAAGGTTTCCTGTCCTTTTATGTTTTTTTTCACTAATCACTATCCGCTACACGCTACACGCTAATCGCTATCCACCAATCAATCCGACAATTCTGTCGACGGGTGAAAAACCTATCACTTCCAACCCCAGCAGGATTATTATCATGCCGAAATACGCACCTGCAACCGTATACAGGTGCTGATCCTTCAATCTTTCGGCCTCGGTGGCCTTCGGATCGCTAATCTTGGGGATGACGGCAAGAACTTGAATTCCCAACCCTTTTAAGGTATCAACACTCTTGACCCTGTTGTCAAATCTGTCAATCACGACAAGCAGGCCGATTCCTCCCGCTATACCTGCCACGATACTGCCAAGGATTATCATCATCCGATTGGGACTGGCAGGATACATCGGCAGAATGGCAGGCTCAACGATTCGATAAGTCGTCGACTTGTCTTGCACTTCCATTTGTTTGGATACTTCCGCCTGACTATACCTCGAGGTCAGTTGCTCGTATATCCTGCGGGTATCCGCCCTTTCCTGTTCCAGCCTGGCCAACTCCGCCCTGGCCGCCGGACTCTGCCTCATCAAGCTCCGGGTGTTGCCCAGTATGGCCCGCTGGTTGGCTTCACCCATCCTGACAGCACTCAACTCCGCCTCAACCCGTGCCAGTTCACCCGGGTCCGAAACCGCACTCCCTGAAGTTCCCCTTCCAATGTCCCGTTGAGCAGCCTCAATGTCTGACTTGACTTTGATAACTTCGGGATAGTTGTCTGTATACTCGACGCGCAGTTCAGCCAGCCTTCGCTGGAGAGCAGCAAGTCGGACGCGTGCCGGCGTATTGGTCCTCATTTGAGCGCGTGACGCCTCCAATTGGGCACGGCGTGTACTCAGATCGCTCAGGCGCGATTGGCCAGCGGCAATCTCGGGCTGCATGGCTACAGGATCAGCCGCCAGTGCGGCGCCTTTTTCTCTTTGCAGAGCACTTATTGCCGATTCGATTTTGTCCAGCTTTTCCTTGTATGACGCGATCTGTTCGGAAAGAAAGCTCGTAGCGCCGTAGGATTCTTCCCTCTTCGACGTCAGGTTGTCTTCAATGAACCTGCGTACCAGCGTGTTGATGTAATCCCTTGCAAGACGAGGGCTTTTGTCTTTGAAAGAGATGGTTATCAAGCCATCGCTATTGTTGAGTTGCACGTTTGTTCTTTTTCGCAGTGAATCCACAATTACTTCAATCTTGGCATCACTCTGGTTTTTCAGGTTAAGGTCCAGGTCGTTCATGACCTTCGTCAGGATACCCTTGCCGGTCATCAGCTTGATTGAAGCGTTAAGCTTTCTCTGCGCTTCTTCCTGCGACGCATATCCCTCGGAACCTCCGGCAAATCCCCGGAGCAAATCGTTCAGCACATTTTTCTCTATGTAGATTATGCTCTTGGCTTCGTATTTCTTGGGAAGTACATAACTGGCAACAACACCCAACGTCATAATTGCAAGAGCTACAATCACGAACTGCCTTTTATATCTGGTCAGCAGGGTCAGATATTTTCTGTAATCGAATTCATTCGGCATGTGTGAACACTCCGTGTTTTCAGTAGACAGCGATTAGTGGGCAGCGAATAGTGGGTAGTGTGAAGTAACAACGTAATTCTCAATAAAAGGCGAGAATAAATACTGATGATACCAAGTTTTTTTCACACTTGCATGCTCAACAAAATACTAATCACTATACACTACTCGCTATACGCTATTCGCTATCCTAAAACATTCCTTCCTTGACAACAACGTAATCTCCCGGCTTCAGCTTGATGTTCTGCCTAAGATCGGCATCGTTCATCAGGTCTTTGGCCTTGACTTCTATGGTAATGTCCTTCCCACCATCTTTCCGGTGGATCAGGGTGCTGTTCTGCTTGGCAAATCTGGTGAAACCGCCCGCCTCGAGAATAGCTTCCATCACGGTCATGCCTTCACGGAACTGAATGGAACGGGGAGTAGTGACCGCCCCCAATACATAAACATTCTTGTCGGGCAGCTGGGGAATGAAAATGGAGTCATTGGATTCAATGACAATATCCTCGGATATATCGCCATTGATGAACAGCTTGGTGAAATCTTCCTTGATCTTCTTGCCGTTCCGGAGAACATAGGCTTTCTTGAAGTCCGGCGCGCTGGCAGTAGCAGAGGGTCCTGCTGGTCCTGCTCCGCCTGGAGCTGCAGTCGGTCCCCCACCGGTTGCGGCATTAGGCGTATTGCCGATTGTGCAGAGCAACTGGAGCAGAGTGGTTCTGCGGTTCAGGTCGTACACTCCCGAATTCACACCCCCACCGAAAATGTAAACCTTGCTGTTGGTTATCTGCCGGACTGTTACCGTGACGATAGGGTTCTTCACCAGATCCTTGAGGCGGACCGTCAGATCGTCCTGCAGCCCTTTGGGAGTATACCCGCTCGCCTTTACATCACCGAGCCCGGGAATGGTGACCTTGCCGTCAGGACGCACCGTTACGGATACGTTGAGATCCCTCACCCCCCAAACAGAGATGTCCAACCCGTCCCCTTCACCAATCACGTAGTCGCTGGCAACTGCGGAGCCAAAAGAAAGCAGCAGAATAACGATACTCAGGATAAGTAATCTCATAGAGGTCTCCATTTGAAAGTCAAATTAGCGGGTAGCGGGTAGCGGGTAGCGGGTAGAAAATCGCTTTAACACATCTTACTTTAAATTTTCGATGTTTTTAGCACGTTCCTCTAATCGCTAAACGCTATACGCTGCCTTTTTCATCTTCCCCTTCTCAGCAGAACCACTCCAACAGTCTTTATGATAACCCGCAGATCCAGTCCCAGGGAAATATTCTTGGTGTAATATAAATCATATCTCAGTTTTTCCAATGCGTCTTCCACGGATGAGCCGTAAGGATAGCAGACCTGGGCCCATCCGGTGATACCGGGCTTGACGAAATGCCGTTCCGAATAATAGGGTATGATCTTCTTGAGCTCCTCCACGAACTCCGGGCGCTCCGGCCTCGGCCCGACCAGGCTCATCTCCCCGAGCAGCACATTGAAAAGTTGCGGTATCTCGTCGATCCTGCTCATGCGCAGAAACTTGCCCAGTTTCGTTATCCTGGGGTCGTTCCTTCGCGCCCATACCGCGCCGGTGCCATCTTCGGCATCCTGCCGCATTGTCCTTAATTTGTAAATAGTAAAAGGCTTTTCCCCTTCCCCGACACGCTCCTGGCTGAAGAAAAGAGGGCCGGGCGAGTCCAGGCGCATCAGCAATGCCAGCAGCGGGAAAAACGGCAGGAACATCAGCAGGCCCACCAGGGACAGCACCACATCGGTCATCCTCTTCCCCAACCGGAACAGCAGGGTGCTCCGGAAACCGTGGGAAAAAATGAACCAGCTCGGCGTAATATTCTCCAGCAGCAGCTTTCCTGTCACCTTTTCATAGAACGATGGCGCATCGAGCACTTCGATACCGCTCAGCTTGCAGTTTAGCATATCCTGCAGAGGAAAGACACCACGCCGCTCCGACAGCGATACCACCACCTTGTTGGCCTTTTTCTTCTTTACCGTTTCATAGAGGTTATCGAAATCGCCCACGATGGACTGGTACGGCACATTGACCGACTCGCTGGTGCAGTTCACATAGCCGGTCAGAATATAACTGCTGTTGCGAGCCGAGATCAGGCTCCCGATGCGTTTGGCCAGCGGCCCGGCGCCGAGGATCAGCACCCTTTTCGCGAATACGGGAATGTTCGATTTGATCCTGACGAAAACATGCCATGCGAACTGGATGACCCCGAAAAGAGCCAGCGCCATGACCAGCACGAGCCGGTCGAATCTGGCTGACGGCAGGAGGTAGTAGAGTGACGAAAGGAACATGAGGGAACAGCAGAGAGCGACCGCGATCCGGATTGCGATCTCCTTGCCTCCCATCTCCCGGTCGTCCCGGTACACTTCGGCCACAAAGGAAGAAAACAGCAGGACCGCCACGAAAACGAACCTGTTGAGGCTTCCTCCCTGGGCTGAGCCCGGAAGACCGAAAATAGTGCCCGTCAGCGGAATCAATGCAAGCGACAATGATGTCAGACTGCAGAAAATGTCTCCTGCTATCAGTATCAGTATCATTCTGGTCATTTCGCTCTCCTGGCACTGCCCTGATTCATCAACCCGGCATACATGGACCTGGCGGCTGCCGCTTCAGGGAAGCCGCCCATTTGCATGGCTTTTCTCAGGTTGGCGGCGGCGCCGTTGCGGTCTCCCGTGTCATTGCAGGCAAGTGCAAGATGATAGAGCACGGTCGGATTGGCCGGCAACTGAAGCGCCGCGGCAGTGAGCAGTTTTTTCGCTTCAGCCGGGCGGCCGTTCTTCACCAGCACGTAACCGAGCGTGTCCATGACCATGGGGCTGCCGGGTTCAAGCTTGTATGCCGTAACCGCAAGCCGCAAGGCCTCTTTCGGATCGCCATACCCATCAGCATAGAGGTAGGCCAGATTATTGAGGGAAGGCACGTGTTGCTCCGCTTTTTCCAGGGCCTCGCGGTAGCTCCGGACCGCCTCGCGCTTTTTGCCCGTCCTTTCAAGCACTACGCCGCGGGAAAAATACGCCGGCGCAAAATCGGGATGTCGCTTCACCGCCTCGGAAAAGCTGTTCATGGCCGAAACGAAATCCCCCTTCCGGGCATAGAGATTGCCCAATATGACCGGGGCATTGGGATTGTTGCCGTCAACCCGCACAGCAGTTCTCATTTCTTCGATGGCCCGGCCCACATCGTTCCGGCTCTCGTAAACCGACGCCAGCAGAATATGCCCTGATGCCGAGCCGGGTTTGAGGGTGATGGCCCGCCGTGCCTCGTCCATGGCCCGGGAATAATCCTTCATCGCCACATACGCGCCGATCTTCAGCGGCAGCCCCCGGTCGGGCGCCACCGACTCCAGATCGTTGAAGGCGTTGATGGCGTCCTTGTATTTCTTCATGTCCATGAGAACACGACCCTTCAACTCCAGCGCACCGACATTGCGTGGACTGGACTTGATCGCCTCATCAAGCACGGAGAGCGCCTTTTTGCTCTCCTTCTTCCGCAAATGGTAGCCCGCCAGGGCCAGGTATGCCGCGGGATCCTTGGTATCCCTGGCCCTGGCATAGAACTGCAGCGCCTCCTTGTCCTTGCCCTTGAGCTGGCAGATGGCCGCAGAGCTGAGGAGCGCCCGCACATTTCCCGGTGACCTGGCCAGAACCGCCTGATACTCGGCCAGTGCCCTGCCATAATCTCCCATGGCCGCGTAATAGTTCGCCAGGTTGAAATAGGTCGGGAAAAAATCCGGATCAACCGCCTTCGCTTTCGCCAGATAGTTGAGCCCGTCAGGCTGTTTCCTCTGCAGGAACATGATCCTGGCCATGTTATTGTAGAGCGGGGCGTCACCCTTCGTGCCTGTCAATCCCTCGCGGGTTACGACAAAAGCTTTGGCGAAGTCGTTGCGGCGAAGATGATAGGATGAAAGCAACAGCCGGGTGTTCAGTATCTCGGGAGCAACGCGGACCGCCGTGGAAAGCTCCGTCTCCGCCTCTCTCTCCTTACCCTTGCCGAACAGCAGCAGGCCTTTTTTCACATGGGCATCCGACAATTTGGGATCCAGTTCAGTGGCCCGGTTGAGTTCCCTCATCCCTTCATCGTACATGCCTTTGGCCAGGTAAGCGCTCCCCAGGAGGTTGTGGGCCGGGGCATTCTTATTGTCGATCTGCAGCACCTTGTTGATTTCCGTGATGGAATCGTCGACACGCTTCTGCTTGAGCAGGATCACGGCCGTCAGGAGACGGGCTCGCACGAAAGAAGGGTTGCGGTCGAGGATGGTGCGGAACTGGCTGAGAGCGCTTTCCATATCGCCAAGGCCGAACGAACTGAGGCCCAGAAAATAGTACGCCTCCACCGTCGGGCGTATCTTGATTGAAGCCTGAAGCATGTTAACGGCGTCGGAATATTTTTTTGCGCGGTAATTGATGATCCCTTTCAGCCGGTATCCTTCCGCCTGTTTCGGGAACTTCTCCATCATCGAGGCCGCGATCTTGTCAGCCTGGTCTGCGCGCCCCTTTTCCAGATAGAGCAGCCCGCTCTTGTACAAAGCCTGGGTATCCGACGGATAAAGCTGGGCAATTTTCTGGTAGACGGCGTTGGCCGCATCCGTGTTTCCGCTCGAGATCTCCGCGGCCGCGAGAATATAGTAGGCACGCTGATTTTTAGGGTCTTTCCGCAGAACCTGGTTTATCAGCTCTTTTGCTTCCTTCATTCTGCCGGTGGCTGAGTAGAGGGTTGCCAGTTCCAGTTGCGATGAAGCGCGGCCCGGTTCCGCCTGCAAAGCCTTGAGCAGGTAGCTCTCCGCTTCCGCGGCATTGCTGGCGGCCATGTAGGCGATGCCTACGGCTTCCAGCACTTCCGACGAACCGGGATTGTCTTTCAGAAGGTCCTGGGCCGTTGTCACAGCCAGATCCGGTTTTCTCAAGCTCACATAGAGTTTTGCCAGGCTGAGCTTGAGGCCCGGGTAGGCTGGACGCTGCCGGACGATTTTCTGAAATTCCTTCTCCGCCTGTTCGAATTTGCCGGAGTCCATATAGGCAACAGCAAGCTGATAACGCGCATCCAGATAATTCGGGTCCTTTTCCAGCGCATTCTTCAGCAGGACAATGGCCCCACCGGGATTGCCCTGTTTGATCTGGGCCACTCCTTCGGAGTAAAGCTCCTCCTTGGTCTTGGCTTTACATGCGGCAAGACAGGCGAAGAGCGTAATTAGCACTACCAGCGTCCTATACAAGTCGGTACCCTCCGTTACTATATATGCCTTCATTCATCAACAGCTTTACCAGAGAGGTAAACCTGGAGTAATCGATCGGTTTGACCATGCAGTAGGAATGACTCAAACCCTCGAGAATATCGATTATATCCCTCCCGACATGGTCGCAGAGTATGATGACCGGCAGAGTCAGCCCCTTGAGCTTGTCCATCATCGACTTGCCATACGGATAACTGGCGATGACCAGGGCAGCATCATGCATTCCTTCCGGTGACACGGCATGGTCGTCCCCCGAAATGGTTACGGCACGAAACCCCTCCATTTCCAGAATGGACGAGCAGACCAGGGAAAAGCCGGCTTCGTCGATAATGACTATTTTTTCCTCGCGCGTAGGCATAACCAAATTATTTAAGCAACTTTAATGCCATACGGCAAACAGCTTAATTATAATTATTTCAGCTAACTTCCAGTGCGTGATAACATTCCGCTGGGAAAAAGTATTAACTACATAACATCAATTTATAGCAGTTCCCGATTCAATCAAGTGGATTGAGAGATGGTTTCGAAACTATCCTCCAAAGAAATTAATTCCATCTTTCACAGGAATTGCCCCTACGTTATCCCTTTTTTTCAATTACGAGGCATCATGTCGGGGTACACCCTCGCCCGCCAAGTGGACGAGGACGGGCATGTATCCAATGGAAACACTTATCTGCCAATAGACATCCAGCGGAAGCCGAAAGCAGTGTATCCGATGGCTACAATGAAATGCAAAAGGTGTAACTCATAGGGGTTACGCTACAGGGTGTGTTTCCTATCGATACAATAGTGGATATGACCATGGGAAAAAGAGGGATGTCCTGCAAACACAAGGGGGGAATCAATTAGTGAAGTGGCCGTCCTCCGCAACCGGAGGATCACCTTGACGGGATCAACCCATCTCCCGCAGCCTCTTGTAGAGGGCTTTCCTGGATATTCCCAGCAATTCCGCCGCCTTTGACTTGTTTCCCTTGACTTCCGCCAAGGCAGACCGGACCGCCTCCATTTCCACCTCGCGCAGGGGCCTGATGATTGAGTCTTCACTGGCTTTACGAACCGCGCACAAACGCATTTCATCAGGGAGATCCCGGACGGTGATGGTCTTTCCTTTGGCAAGGACCGCGGCCCGCTCGATGATGTTCCGCAGTTGACGAATATTGCCGGGCCAGTCGAAGTGATGGAAGATTTCCATCACCTCGCCTGAAACCTGCAGGGATTTTTTCTCACGGGCGCAGTATTCTTTGACGAATTCAGCGGTAAGCAGCGGTATGTCATCCATTCTTTCTCGCAAAGGGGGAACTTTAATGTTAACCACGTTGATTCTGTAATACAGGTCTTCCCTGAAACGGCCGACCTTGATCTCATGGGTCAGGTCCCGGTTGGTGGAACTGATGAGACGGAAATTCACCGGTATCTTCTTGTTGCTGCCCAACCGTTCGATCTCCTTTTCCTGCAGTACCCTGAGAAGCTTTGCCTGCAACTGCAGCTCCAGTTCGCCGATCTCGTCCAGGAATACCGTACCGTCTGCGGCTTCTTCGAAGCGCCCGATCCTGCGGGCGGTAGCCCCGGTGAAAGCCCCCTTCTCGTAGCCGAAAAGCTCCGATTCCAGCAAACCGCTCGGCATGGCTGCGCAGTTCACCGCCACGAACGGCTTCCCCTTCCTGGTGCTCTGGAAATGAAGCGAGCGGGCTATCAATTCCTTGCCGGTCCCTGTTTCCCCGCAGATAAGCACGCTGCTGATCGAATCCTTCACCGCATTGATCGTCTCGAAGATCTTGACCAGCTCGGTTGCCTTGCCGATAATCCGCCCTTCATGTTCTTCGAGACCCAGCCGGCTCTTCAGGCTTTCGATCTCCCTCTTCAGCAGACGCTGCTCAAGGGCGCGAGCCAGGATGCCTTTCAATTTGGCGTAATCGGGCGGCTTGATGAAATAATAAAAGGCACCCTGCGTGATTGCATGCACCGCGGAATCAACCGTGCCGTAGGCAGTGAGGAATATCACCGGGATATCGGGATGATTCTCCGAGAGGTACTCAAAAAGCTGCATCCCGTCCCGGTCCGGCATTTTCATGTCGGTGATCACAACATCGATGTCGTGGCGATTCACGATATTCAGAGCGCCGTTGTAATCCATGGCTTCACGGACAGTGTGCCCATCTTCCTTCAATATGGCGGAGAGCACCCTCAACGCGTTCTGTTCATCATCAACTATCAGTATGTGCCCACTCTTGCCGCCACCCATACCCTTATTCCTCGCCTTGAAGTAAATTAAAAGGAATCGTCCCCCAGCCAATCTTTCAGAAATTTCACTAGTAACCCCTTCACCCGGGCATTGCCCACCCTCTCCCTTGAGGGAGAGGGCATGCTTCGAAACCCTCCTCCATTGAGGGAGAAGGTGGCCCCAAGGGCCGGATGAGGGGGGGCATCAGCACATTCCGCGGCCTGTATCACGGGGTGGAAACTGGCACGAGGATCTTCACCCGTGTCCCGGAATTCCTTCTGCTGTCAATCTCCAACTGACCTCCGTGATACTGCACGACCTCGCGCGTTATGAACAGGCCGAATCCTCTTCCGGGAGTTCCCCGCCGTTCTTGCTGCCCGTCGGGAAGGCCCGCGAGCTTTAACCGGTTCATCCCGCGACCATTATCGGCGATCTCGATAGCCAGGCATTCTCTTTCATTGCACATGACTTTTTCAGCAACGACACGTATCCTCCCTCCATCTTCAAGAGCCTCGATGGAGTTATTTATCACATTCAGGATGGCATGCTCGAATAGGTACTCGTCAGCCCTGATCAACGGCAGGTCTTTCAAATCACTGGTGATGGAAATATTTTTGGCGGTTGCCTGAAGGCTTACCAGGGCGATAATCCTGCTCAGCATGGCTGAAATGTCGACCCAGGTGAACTCGGATTCGACCAGTGACGTACTGAGAAATTTCGTCACGAACCTGTCCAGCTTGGAAATTTCATCCTCGATTATGTCCATGAATTCCACAAGGTCCGGATCCGAATGATACTTCCCTCGCAGGTAGACCGCGGCGCCTTTGATTGCATTGAGAGGACTCCTTACACCGTGGGCAAGGGTTACGGATTTCCTTCCGATTTCAAAATTGCCAGGGTTCTCCATCCGACGATCCAGAACCGAGCAATGGGAGAAGCAGTCAATGTTCACTTCAGCTCCCACGATTTCGCTGTTTTCATCGACTACCGGCCTGACCGTAATATCTCCGCATGCGGTACCGAAAATGCATCTGGCGCGGAAACCCTTGATCGTTCGCGGGTTGCCATCCTCGATAACCAATTCGACGACATCTGCTCCGTCGAGCAAAATCTTCGGGACAACCAGGTAATAGGGCACTCCGAGGTATCCCGCATCAGCAGGTCCCCGGGAGGGCGCCCCCTTCGTTTCCCAGGAAACGATCGCGAAGCTTCTGTCTACAACGAACCTGTACCCGATCATGCGGTAGCACCCTTCTGCCGCAAACACACTGCATCACTCCGGATGCAGGCTATCCCCTGCCATTGCCGCCACGCGGGCCATTGTCATCACTGTACCCTGTCCTGGCGGAGAAAGCTTTCATTCACGCAGCAATGGACCGAAGCGACCCCGGAGCCCATCCATACCGTCAAGGCCGCTGACTGCCGGAAAAATCTCATCCTATCACTAGCATTGATTCATTAACATGATGCCGATGCCAGTTTCTTTGTCTACACTAATTTTATCAGTTTGTCAAAGACTATAACCCGGATCAATGCCCGATTCGGCAATCGCTCATCCGGGTTGTCCGTTCAGTCCCGACCGGCAAAGGTTATAATACACGATATATTTCGGAAGCTGAAAGAAAAAGAGAACGCGGGGAAGTGGGAAATTTGTTTCATCAAGGCATCATTGTAGGTTACATTATCCCATCGGCGGCGACTACGGGTCATTTCGTCGAGCAAACTGTGAAACCACGAGGTGGAAGGGATGGCGCCCGGTTGGGAACATGTCGGGAAAAGCCCGGTTACTCTGGTAAGGGAAGAACTGGCGCGAAGATACATGCAGTACCGGCAGGTAAGCGAAACTTTCGTCAACTACGACATTCTGGTGGACATCGACGGGGAACCCCAGGAACTGACCGTCAGCGTGTTTTTCGGCAACAACAGCCTTTTTTTCATGGCGGACCTGCTGATCGACTGCCCGGACGACATCGAGATTCTGGCCAATGTGGCAAACATAGCCTATGAGCTGTATACGCGCGAGCAGCCTTTCTACGGAAGGATAGTGGTCAAGGAGGAAAGCACGTTCTACCAGCTCAACCATATCCTCGGCGACCCGAAGCTGCTCGATCCGGCGATGGTTTCGCTGCTGCTGGACCTGGTGCAAACGGAAATCCTGGAAATAATAACCGAGGAGTATGGCAGGGATCAGGAAGAATGAATCAAGTCGTGCCCTCGGCATCCCCTGTCGGTTACTCTGTCGGGGTCTCCGTCCGGAATTCCGGGCGGAGACCCTGACGCCGGCCGATGGCAACTACTTGTTGCGCCCTTTCCCCTTGCCTTTGCCGTGGCCTTTGCCCGGACCGTTCCCGGGGCCTGCGCCAGGCGCGCCCCGCAGAGCCAGATCCCCCCGCTTGAGGGCATGGAACTCAGCTGAACCGGGCTTGATGCCCAAGCTCTTCGCGATCACTCCCCACCCTTTGCCCCTGTTGGCCTTGTATACGGGCAGGACCTCTTGGGGAGGGAGATGGGACCACTGGCCGAGCTGGAAGACCAGGAAGGCATCCGCAGGCGCTGCCACCGCGCTTATTACCGCCTGGACTTCAGGCAGCGGTACGCCGAATTGAGCGCCGACCCGGGCGGAGAAACCGGGCAGATCCGCCCGCGCCTCGACGTTCAGGCTGCCGATGAACGAGTCGAGCCCGCCTCCGGCAAACGCGGGGGTGCACAACAAACCGCAAACAAGCAACACGATGGCCAATCTTTTCATCCGATTCCTCCTTGAGCACCACGATTTATTTTACTTTCAATCGCTGAACTCCGGCAAAAGGTTCTCCCCATGCCGAGAATCCGCGAAATTGATTACGGCCCATAAAATTCCGTTTATCATACTATCGGCGCAACAGGATCTCAACTTTAGTTTTCAAGATGAAAAAAAGAGCGCAGTTCGAGCGCTCTTTTATTGGGCGGCCACGGGGGGCCGCCCCTACTTCAGCACCCCTCACCCGGTCTTAGACCACCCTCTCCTTTATGGAGAGGGTATGGCAAGGTCCCTTGCCCGCTGAAGGATAATGTGCCAAAAAGTGCATATAATGGCGGACTGGAAAGACGGAAACTCCTGACGAACACGATACCGTTTCCGGATGGAAACTACCTGAGGTTTTTCCGGATTCTCTCCACCGCCTCAACCACATTGTCACGGTTGCCGAATGCCGACAGTCTAAAAAAACCCTCGCCGCTCGGACCGAACCCGCTGCCGGGGGTCCCCACCACGTTGCACTCGGTGAGCAGCTTGTCGAAGAAGTCCCATGAACTCATGCCGCCGGGCGTCTTGAGCCAGATGTAGGGCGCGTTGACGCCGCCGTAGACCGTAAGGCCCGCCCCGGCCAGGCCTTCGCGGATGATGCGCGCGTTTTCCATGTAATAATCGATCACGTCCCTGGTCTGACGCCATCCTTCATCGGTATACACCGCAGCCGCGGCCTTCTGGACCGGGTACGATGCGCCGTTGAATTTCGTCGTGGTGCGTCGGAGCCAGAGCTTGTTCAGGCTGTATGGTTCGCCTGACGATGTCCTGGCCGTCAGGTCCCCGGGTATCACCACCAGGCCGCAACGGACTCCAGTGAATCCGGCGGTCTTGGAGAAGGAGCGGAATTCGATGGCGCACTTCTTGGCGCCTTCGATCTCGTAGATCGAGTGGGGGATGGAAGGATCAGTGATGAACGCCTCGTAGGCGGCATCGAAAAAGATTATCGCGTCGTTGGCCAGAGCGTAATCCACCCACTTCTTCAGCTCTTCCCTGGTGGCAACCGCGCCGGTGGGATTGTTGGGGAAGCAGAGGTAAATTATGTCGACTTTCCCGGCAGGCAGTGCCGGGATGAAATGGTTTTCCTCCGTGCAGGGGAGATAGACGATTCCCTTGTAGTAGCCCTTCTCGTCAGCATCGCCGGTGCGCCCGATCATGACATTGGTGTCATTGTAAACCGGGTAGACGGGGTCTCCGATCGCCACCGTGTTGTCAAGCGCAAAGATGTCGAGTATGTTGGCGCAATCGCACTTGGAGCCGTCGGAAATGAACATCTCCGTGGTATCGAGGGAGACGCCGAGCGGTTTGTAGGACTTTTCGATCACGGCGTTTATCAACCAGTCGTACCCCTGTTCCGGACCGTAGCCGGCAAAGGTCTCAACGCGTGAAAGGTCGTCCACGGCGTCGTGAAATGCCCTGAGTATGGCCGGCGGCAGCGGCCTGGTTACGTCACCTATGCCGAGCCTGATGATTTTCGCCTGCGAATTGGCTTCGGCGAATGCCCGTACCCGGCGGCCGATCTCCGGAAAGAGGTAGCCTGCTTTCAGCTTGAGATAGTTGTCATTGATAAGCGCCATATGTTGTAGCACCTCCGGTGTTGATTTAAAAAGCAGGCTGAAGACTGGGGGCTGAAGGCTGAAGAAAAATTCCAAATCCTTAGCGACACAAAAACCCAAGCCAAGGGTCATCGAACATTCGGCGTGGGAATATGTTTCACTACCTTCAGTCTTCAGTCTTCAGCCTTCAGCCTCAGCTACCTTAACCCCAGGACATCCTGCATGTCATAGAGCCCCGGTTTCTGACCGACCACCCATTTGGCCGCACGGACCGCACCATGGGAAAACATGTCCCGGGTATGGGCACGGTGGGTTATCTCGATCCGCTCGCCCATGCCGATGAAGTAAGCGGTATGCTCCCCGACGATGTCTCCGCCCCGTATGGTCTGCATGCCGATCTCTTCCTTCGTCCGCTCGCCGCAGATGCCCTCGCGGTGGAAATTCGCAACCTTGCCGTAATCCCGTCCCAGCGCCCCGGCGACTATTTCCCCCATGCGGACCGCGGTCCCCGAGGGGCTGTCCTTTTTCAGCTTGTGGTGCGCCTCGATGATTTCCACATCGAAGTCGTCACCGAGGATCTTCGCCACGTCGGACAGGACCTTGAAGACGACGTTGACCCCGACGGACATGTTGGGCGCAAGCATGACCGGAACATTCCGCGAAAGTTCGACCGCCAGCGCCTTCTGCTCCGGCGTGAAACCGGTGGAGCCGATAACCATGGCCTTGTTGTTCAGGGCGCATATTTCCAGGTTCTTCAGCGACACCGCGGCAGCCGAGAAGTCGATGAGCACATCGCACCCACCGATGATCCCGTTCAGGTTGTCGGTGGTCTGCACCCCGAGGGGACCGCAACCCGCCACCAGTCCGGCATCCATGCCCAGGTAGGGATGTCCCGGGCGATCCAGCGCTCCGGCCAGCTCCAGCGCCGGGTCTTCCTTGACCGCCGTGATTATCCTTCCGCCCATCCTTCCCGCGGCGCCACTGACAGCGACCTTTATCATGATTCACCTCGCGAATTCGTGGGGCGTCCCCCGTGGGCGCCCTCCTTTGAAAAGAGCAGGCACCGGCGCCTGCCCCTACGTCGGATTCATATGAGCCGATATTCCCTCATCACGCCGGCCAGCTTCTCCGTATTGGCCTCCGACATGGGCGCAAGCGGCAGCCGCACCTCGCCGGTGCATTTGCCCATGAGTCCCAGCGCGGTCTTGACCGGCACCGGGTTGGTTTCGATGAACATGGCGCTGTGGATCTTCATGAGATGAAGATGCAGGCGGCGCGCCTCCTCGATGTTGCCGGCCTCGAAGGCGTCGATCATGTCCGCGATCTCTTTCGGCATGATGTTGGCAGTGACGGAGATGACCCCCGATCCGCCGCAGGCAAGCAGGGGGAAGGTGATGAAATCGTCGCCGGAAAGGACATCGATCCTGTCGCCGCAGAGCGAAAGCAGCTCCGAAACCTGCTGGATGGAACCCGCCGCCTCCTTGATGGCCACGATATTGGGGATTTCCGCAAGCCTGGCAACCGTCTGCGGCAGCATGTTGAGGCCGGTGCGGCCCGGTACGTTGTACAGAATCTGCGGCAGGGCGACGGCTTCGGCCACGGTCTTGTAGTGGCGGTACAGCCCTTCCTGCGAAGGCTTGTTGTAGTAGGGAGTGACAAGGAGGGCTCCGTCCGCGCCGACCTTCTTCGCGTGCTCGGTTATCTCGATCGCCTCCTTGGTGGAGTTGGATCCGGTGCCGGCTATGACGGGAACGCGCTTGTTCGCCTGATGGACCACGATTTCGATTACCCGGTCATGCTCGTCGTAATCGAGCGTGGAAGCCTCGCCGGTGGTGCCGCAGGGGACGATTCCATCCGTGCCGTTCACGATCTGGAACTCGACCAGCTGGCGCAGGCTTTCCTCGTCAATCTCCCCGTCCCGTTTGAACGGGGTCACAATGGCGACAATACTCCCCTTGAACATTGGCAATCCTCCTTGTCACAGAAAGTCCGGGATTTTCTCGCCCCGAACCAGGTCTTCGTACGTTTCACGCTCGCGAACCGCAACGAACGTATCTCCCTTGACCATTACCTCGACCGCCCTCGGCCGGCTGTTGTAGTTGCTGCTCATGGCGAACCCGTATGCCCCGGCCGACATGAAGGCGACCAGGTCGCCCTGGCGGAACTTCGGCACTTCCCGGTCCTTGGCCAGGAAGTCGCCCGACTCGCAGATGGGGCCGACGATATCCGCCACGATGACGCCGTCCTGGTCCTTTTTCACCGCCTGGACGCCATGGTAGGAACCGTAGAGGGAAGGTCTTGCCAGGTCGTTCATGGCAGCGTCGACGATGATGAAGTTCTTCTCTTCGCCACGCTTGACATAGAGGCATCTGGCGACCAGGATGCCGGCATTGCCCACCAGGTTGCGTCCCGGCTCGAACAGGAGGTGGAGCCCCAGGTCCCTGGTTTCCGCGGTTATCGCCGCGCCGTACTCGTCCGGAAGCGGCGGCGCTTCGTCGCTGTAGGTGATGCCCAGACCGCCGCCAAGGTCGAAATAACGCAGGTTGACGCCCGACTCCCTGACCCCCTCGATGAGGCGCTTGAGCTTCTTCACCGTGTCGACAAACGGTGAAACCTTGGTCAGCTGGCTGCCGATGTGGCAGTCGATACCCATGACATCCAGGTTGGCCATGCGCGCAGCCCTGCGGTACTGTTCCAGGGAACGTTCGATGTTGATGCCGAATTTGGCCTTTTTCAGCCCGGTGGTGATGTAGGGATGGGTCTCCGGATCCACGTCAGGGTTGACCCGGATCGCGATGCCGGCTTTCTTTCCCAGCCGTCCGGCGATCATGTTTATCCGGTCCAGTTCCTCTTCCGACTCCACGTTGAACATCAGGATCCCGGTGTTCAGGGCATATTCTATCTCGTCGTCCTTCTTGCCCACACCCGAATAGACCACCTTGCCGGGTTCGACTCCCGCAGCCAGGGCACGGTAAAGCTCGCCGCCGGAAACGATGTCCACGCCGCCGCCAAGGCCGAAGAAAGTCTTGAGGACCGCGAGGTTCGAATTGGCCTTCATGGAATAGCAGATGGTATGGGGCATGTCCGCGAACGCCCCGTCCATGGCCCGGTAGTGCCGCTCCAGTGTGGCGTGGGAATATATGTAGAGCGGTGTGCCGAATTGCTCCACCATATCCCGTACCGCTACACCTTCCGCGTAAAGCTCGTTTCCTTTGTATTGAAAATGATGCATGCAGCCCTCCGATTGATGTCCCGGCGCATCGCCGATTTCATGATAAGGGGTTTTTTGTATCACACGGCCTGCCAAATGTCAAAAAAATGCCCTGTGACAAGCGGTTAGGCCCGGGCTGGGATCGCGCGGCATCATTCCGACAGGAGGAACATTCCTTCGACCGGGTTGGACATCTCGCTCTCGACGGTTTCCGTTCCGGTTTTGAGGATGGACCTTATTACATAAACATACTTCACGCCATGCTCCATCTGCTTGTCCTCGAAGCCGGCCGAACCGGCAGGCAACGAGGCAGTTGGAATGAGCGGCATGATATCCCCTTCCTGTCTCCGGTAAACCGCGTACCCTTCGAGGGTTGCGCCGGCCGGCGGGAGCACCGGATTCCAGCGGAGGACGACGCCGGTCGGAATGGCCTGCGCCTCCAGGCGCGGCGGGGGCGGAGAAGCGATTTTCATCGCGCGGAACTTGTTGGAATCCCTGCTGGACACACCTTCAACATCTACGGTGATCACCTTGTACTGGTAGGTAGTGCCGTCTTTCAGATCGTCGTCGAAAAAGCAGTAGCGGGAACCGGCGCGACGCACATCCTGAAGGTACTCCGGATCGACACTCCTGAGGAGATGGTAGGCGGTCGGACACTCCTCGCAATCCTGGTCCGGCGGCAGCACGTCGCGGCGGAAAACACGAAAACCCGCGATACCGGGCAGTTTTCCACCCGACTCCAGCTTGGCCGGCGGAGACCAGCAGACCAGGAACCTGCCACCCCTCTGCTCGACCTTCACGTCCATTATGGCCGCGGGCACCAGGGATTCGGGCGGAACCAGGGGGCCTCGCTTGCCGCAGGCAACGAGGGAGAAAACCATCATCAGGAGTAATATCTTTTTCATTCCCGCTCCATACCAATAACAGGATTCGCTGCCTTTACGCCATTTCTGCCCGCTACTCGTTTCCAGACAATCATTTTGCTCTACTACCCGTTAATCGCTAATCGCTACCCGCTGCCTCTCAGCCTTCAGCCTCTCGATCTCCGCCTCCACCCGCTCTCCGGCCGTCCCGCCGGTGGCTTTGCGTGCGTTGACGCTCGCTTCGAGCGTGATGGCATCGTAAATGTCCTTCCCTATCCGCTCCGAAAAGGATTTCCACTCCTCCTGAGACAGCTCTTCCAGGCGCTTGCCGTGCTCGACGCAGTAGCGGACCGACTTCCCCACTACTTCGTGGGCCTCGCGGAACGGCATGCCGGTCCGGACCAGGTAGTCGGCCACGTCGGTTGCATTGGAAAAACCCCGCGCTGCGGCCTCCAACATGACCGGGGCGTTGATTTTCATCTCGCGGATCATGTCGGCGAAGATCTTCAGGGAGCCCTTGACCGTGTCGATGGTGTCGAACAGCGGCTCCTTGTCCTCCTGCATGTCCTTGTTGTAAGCCAGCGGCAGCGCCTTCATGACGGTGAGAAGCGCCATCAGGTTGCCGTAGACCCTCCCGGTCTTGCCCCGCACCAGCTCCGGCACATCGGGATTCTTCTTCTGGGGCATGATGGACGAGCCGGTGCAGAACGAATCCGACAGCTCGATAAAGCTGAATTCACTGGACGACCAGAGGATCAGTTCCTCGGAGAAGCGCGACAGGTGCATCATCAGGATCGACGAGGCGGACATGAATTCCAGGGCGAAGTCCCGGTCGGACACGGAATCGAGGGAATTGCGCGTCACGCCGGCAAAACCGAGCTGTTCCGCCACGTGCTCCCGGTCGATGGGAAAGGTGGTGCCGGCCAGCGCCCCGGCGCCCAGCGGCAGCACGTCCATCCGTTTCCCGCAGTCTGCCATCCGGCCCAGGTCGCGACGGAACATCTCCACATACGCGAGCATGTGGTGGGAGAAGAGGATCGGCTGAGCCACCTGGAGATGGGTATAGCCCGGCATTATGACGCCAAGATTATTCTCCGCCTGAAAGAGCAGGGAATCCATAAGGCGGCCCAGGTAGCCGATGACCTCGCCGATCTCCTCCTTCAGGTAGAGGCGGATGTCCAGGGCGACCTGGTCGTTGCGGGAGCGGCCGGTGTGCAGCCGTTTGCCCGCTTCGCCGATGGCGGCGGAAAGGCGCGCCTCGATGTTCATGTGAATGTCTTCCAGGGAAACGGAGAAATCGAACGCTCCCGCCTCGATCTGGGCCAGGATCTTCTCCAGGCCGCCGACAATGGCCTCAACGTCGGCTGAAGGGATGATCCCCTGCCGCCCCAGCATCCGCGCATGGGCGATGGAACCGCGGATGTCCTGGCGGTACATGCGCTTGTCGAAGTCGATGGAAGCGGTGAACTCCTCGACGAAGGCGTCGGTGGGCTGGGAAAAACGGCCTCCCCAGAGTTTGTCTTTGGACATGTGATACTCCTGCGGAGTTGAGGTGTTCAGGCTGAAGGCTGAGGGTAAAACAGGTTCAAAACCCGACATTCCGGCATCTCTGCCTTCAGCGAAAAACATCTATGTATTTTTTGATTGTACCTTCAGCCTTCAGCCTATTTCCCTTCAGCCATTCTTCTTTGCATCCTTCATCAGCGACCGGATCCTCAGCCGCAGGGCATTGAGCCTGATGAAACCTTCGGCATCCTGCTGGTTGTAGACTTCATCCGCCTCGAAGGTGGCGAATTCCGGGTTGAAGAGCGAATCGGTTTCGGACTTGCGGCCCACCGTGCGGCAGTGGCCCTTGTAGAGCTTGATCCGGGCCACACCGTTCACGGTCTTCTGGGATTCGTCGATCATGGCCTGGAGCATCTCGCGCTCCGGAGCGAACCAGAAACCGTAGTAGACCATTTCGGCATAGCGCGGGATGAGGGAGTCGCGGATGTGCATCACCTCGCGGTCCATGGTTATCTGCTCCACCGCCATGTGCGCCTCGCGGAGGATGGTGCCGCCCGGCGTCTCGTACACGCCGCGGGACTTCATGCCCACGAAGCGGTTCTCCATCAGGTCCACGCGACCGATGCCGTGCTGGCCGCCCAGGAAATTCAGGTGGGCGAGGAGCTGGGCCGGGGTCATCTTCTCCCCGTCGACTGCCACCGCGTTGCCGTTCCTGAATTCGATCTCGATGTACTGGGGCTTGTTGGGCGCCTTCTCCGGCGACTTGGTCAGCACGTACATCTCTTCCGGAGCCTCGGCAAACGGATCTTCCAGGATCCCGCCCTCGAAGGAGATGTGGAGCAGGTTGCGGTCCGAGGACCAGGGCCGTTTCTTGGTGACCGGCACCGGGATGCCGTTCTTTTTCGCGTAATCCAGCAGAGACTGGCGGCTGTTCAGGTCCCAGGTGCGCCAGGGGGCGATGATGGTGATGGCCGGGTTGAAGTGGTAGCAGGCCAGTTCGAAGCGCACCTGGTCGTTCCCCTTGCCGGTGGCGCCGTGGGCGACTGCGTCGCATTTTTCGATTTTCGCGATCTCCATCTGCCGCTTGGCGATGAGCGGCCTGGCGATGGAGGTGCCGAGCAGGTACTGCCCCTCGTAGATCGCGTTCGCCCGGAACATGGGGAACACGAAATCTTTCACGAACTCCTCCCGCAGGTCGTCGATGTAGACCTTGTCCGCGCCGGTGGCCAGGGCCTTGTCGCGGATCGGGGTCAACTCGTCCCCCTGTCCCAGGTCGGCGGCGAAGGCCACGACCTTGCAGCCGTACTCGTTCTTCAGCCACTTGAGGATGATGGAGGTATCGAGACCGCCCGAATAGGCGAGGACTATCTTTTTCACTTCTTTCTTGGCCATGTAAAAACTCCTTGTTCTGTATGATGAATTTCTATTTCCTGAGGTATATCATGCCTCACCCATGAAACGCGCCATGATGGCCTTCTGGATGTGCAGCCGGTTTTCCGCCTCGTCCCAGACAACGGAACGCGGCCCCTCGATGACCTCGTCGGTGATTTCCTCGTCACGGTGGGCGGGCAGGCAGTGCATGACGATGCAGTCCTTTTTCGCCAGCCCGACAATTTCAGCGTTGAGCTGGTATCCGGCAAAGGCCTTCTCGCGGGCTTTCTGCTCCTCTTCCTGGCCCATGCTGGCCCAGACGTCGGTGTTGAGCACGTCGGCATCCCTGACCGCTTCCTGCGGGTCATCGGTCACCACGATGGACGCTTTCCCGTTCGCACGAGCCCATTCCAGGACTTTCGCATCCGGCTGGTAGCCCGGCGGGCAGGCCAGGGCCAGGTCGAAACCGAAGATGGCGGCCGCCTCGATCCAGGTGTTGGCCATGTTGTTGCCGTCGCCGACCCAGGAGAATTTCAGACCCTGGTAGCTCCCCTTGTGCTCGATGACGGTCATGATGTCGGCCATGATCTGGCAGGGATGGAACAGATCGGTCAGACCATTGATGACCGGTATGGTGGCATACCTGGCCAGCTCATCGACAATCTCCTGCCCATAGGTGCGGATCATGATGCCGTCGCAGTAACGGGACAGGGTGCGCGCCGTATCCTTGATCGGCTCGCCCCGCCCCATCTGGGAAGTGGCTGAAGAGATGAACAGGCCGTGCCCGCCCAGCTGGTAGATGCCCACTTCGAAGGAAACCCTGGTGCGGGTGGAGGACTTCTCGAAGATCATGGCCAGGGTCTTTCCCTTCAGGATGCGGTGCTTGTCCCCGTCCTTCTGCTTCTTCTTCAGCTCAAGGGCGAGTTCGAGGAGGCCGTCCAGTTCCTTCCTGGAAAAATCATGAAGCGACAAAAAATCCTTTTTCATTGGGTATCCCTCTGTTCATTTCAATGATGGGACGCAGGAGCTGCGCCCTTGCAGGCAATGGTGCGGAAAACGCATTTCAGCCAGGCTCCGGCATCGGCGGCAATCAGACTTCCGCCAGGATCCCGTCCAGTATCATCAGCATCTCGTCGATTTCCTCCTTCGTGACCACCAGGGGGGGGACGAACCGCAGCACCGTGTCATGGGTGCAGTTCAGCAGCAGGCCGCGCTCGTGCCCCTTGCGGACGATGTCCGCTCCGGGGACCGAGAGCCCCATGCCGATCATCAGGCCGATTCCCCGCACCTCGGTGACGAAGGGATATCTGCCGCCCACTTCCTTGAGCCTGTCCCGCAGATAGTCGCCCATGCGGACGACCTGCTCCAGGAAACCCTTGTCGCTGATGATCCGCACCGCGGCGCCGGCCGCCGCGGTGACCAGGGGATTGCCGCCGAAAGTCGAACCGTGGCTGCCGGGAGTGAACGCCGCGGCGAACTCGTCCCTGGTCAGCATCGCGCCGATGGGCGCGCCGCCCGCCAGGGCCTTGGCCAGGGTCATGATGTCGGGCGCGACCCCGAAATGCTCGTAGGCGAAGAGATGCCCGGTCCGGCCCATCCCCACCTGGACCTCGTCGAAGATCAGCAGCACGGAATGCTTGTCGCAGATGCGCCGGATCTCCCGGAAATAGTCGGGGGACGGCACATTGACGCCGCTTTCCCCCTGGATGGGTTCCAGCATCACCGCGCAGGTGCGGGAGCTGATGGCCTTTTCCAGGGCCTCGACGTCGTTGTAGGGGACATGGGTGAAACCATGGAGGAGCGGATCGAAAAAGCGCTGGATCTTTTCCTGCCCGGTTGCCGACAGGGTCGCCATGGTGCGGCCGTGGAACGATTCGGAGGCGGTGATGATCTCGAAGCGCTCCGGCCCGAATTTCTCCCGGCTGTATTTCCGTGCCAGCTTGATGGCGGCCTCGTTGGCTTCCGCCCCGCTGTTGCAGAAGAACACCTTGTCGGCGAACGAGTTCTCGCAGAGCAGCTCGGCCAGCTCGATCTGGGGCGGGATATGGTAGAGGTTGGAGCAGTGGATCATTTCCCCAGCCTGCTTGCGCAGCGCTTCCACGATCCCCGGATGGCAGTGGCCCAGGTTGTTGACCGCGATGCCGGCCAGGAAATCCAGGTACTCCTTGCCGTCGGCGTCCCATACCCGGCACCCTTTGCCCTTCAGGGCGACAATGGGGTACCTGCCGTAGTTCTTCATCACATATTTGTCAGCTTTTTCCATCCATTGCTGGGAATTCATGATCTGATCTCCGTTCCTATCCCTACATCGGTGAATATCTCGAGCAATACGGCATGCTCGACCCGCCCGTCTATGATGTGGGCCTTGCCCGTGCCCTCCTGCAGGGCCTCCACGCAGCAGGTCACCTTGGGGATCATGCCGCCGGTGATGACGCCGCCGTCAATGAGGCCGGGGATGTCGGCCAGCCCGATGCTGGACAGCAGCCTGCCGTCGCGGTCCTTCACGCCGGAAACATCCGTGAGGAGGATGAGCTTCTCCGCCTTCAGGGCCGCCGCCACCTTGCCGGCGACGATGTCGGCGTTGATGTTGTAGCTCTCTCCCCCCGCTCCAACACCGACCGGGGCGATGACCGGAATGAAACGTTCTCTTTCCAGGGTCTCGATGATGGTCGGGTCCACCTTGTTGATCCGGCCGACGAAGCCGATGTCCAGTTTTTCCACCGTGCCGTCTTCCCGGGTCATTTCCTGGAGAAGCTTGTCGCACAGGAGCAGGCCGCCGTCCTTGCCGGAGAGCCCCACCGCCTTGCCGCCGTTCTGGTTGATGTAGCCGACCACTTCACGGTTCACCTGGCCGGTCAGCACCATCTCCACCACGCCCATGGTCGCCGCATCGGTGACGCGCATCCCGCGCACGAACTCGGACACTATCCCGTAGCGCTTGAGGGTCTCGTTGATCTGCGGCCCGCCGCCGTGAACGATCACCGGGTTGATGCCGATGTACTTCAGCAGGATGATGTCCAGGGCAAAGGACTTTTTCAGGGCCTCGTCGGCCATGGCGTGGCCGCCGTACTTGATGACGATCGTCTTGCCGCTGAACCTGCGGATATAGGGCAGGGCTTCCAGCAGCGTGTTGGCCTTTTCGATCAGTTTTTGCATGTGGGTGCTCCGTAACGTCTAATATTGAAATCCCCCTCAATTCCCCTTTCATAAAGGGGGAGGCACAAAAGGAAAAGCGGATCTCCCCCCTTTGAAAAGGGGGGGGCCGGGGGGGGGATTTCAGTCGGTTGCCTTTACGCAACCAGCTCGTACAGCTTCTCCAGCGCCTCGCCCAGCTTCTCCGGCCGGCTGCCGCCGGCCTGGGCCAGCTCCGGCTTGCCGCCGCCGCTGCCGCCGATGATCGGCGCCAGTCCCTTGATGATGTCGCCGGCCCGGAAACGGCCGGTCAAATCCCTGGTTACCGCCACCAGCAGGGTGGCCTTGCCGTCCTTTTCGGCCCCGATGGCGATGACGCCGGAACCGATGCGGTCCTTCAGGGTGTCCGCCAGTTCGCGCAGTCCCTTCGGGTCGTCCATGTCGACCTTGACCGCCAGCGCCTTGATTCCGCCGGTCTCCCTGACCCCGGCCAGCAGATCGGCCGAGGCGGAGGCGTTGATCTTGCCCTGCAGGGTTTCGTTCTCCCGCTGCAGCTCCTTCTGGCGGGCAACGAGGCGGGCCACCTTGTCCACCACGTCTCCCCCTTCGGCCTTCAGGAGCGATGCGATCCTGTTCCGCTCCTCTTCCAGCCGGCGGGCATAGCGCAGCGCCCCCGTGCCGGTGAGCGCCTCGATGCGCCGGACCCCGGCGGCGATGCCGGATTCCGACACGATCTTGAACAGGCCGATGTCCCCCGATGCGCGGACATGGGTCCCGCCGCAGAGTTCGGCGCTTATCTCGCCCACCTTGACGACGCGCACCCGGTCGCCGTATTTTTCGTCGAACAGGGCGGTCGCGCCGCTTTCCATGGCCTTGTCCAGCGCCATTTCCCGCGCCGTAACCTCTGTGTTGTCCATGATGTGCGCGTTCACCAGGTCTTCCACCCGGTCGATCTCCTCTTCCGTCATGGCGGAAAAGTGGGTGAAGTCGAACCGCAGGTGGTCCCGGTTCACCAGGGAGCCGGACTGTTTCACGTGGTCGCCCAGCACCTGGCGCAGGGCGGACTGGAGCAGGTGGGTCGCGGTGTGGTTGCGGGCCGTCGCCGCTCGTTCGCGTTCGGCCACCTTGAGGTCGGCGGCATCGCCGACCCGGATCGTTCCTTCCTTGACCACCGCCCTGTGCACGATCAGCTCAGGCACGGGTTTCAGGGTGGTGAGGACATCCAGGTGCGCGCTGCCGGTGGAGATTTCGCCGCTGTCGCCCGCCTGGCCGCCGCTCTCGCCGTAAAACGGGGTGCTCTCGGTGATCACGTCCACTTCCTCGCCCGGGCCGGCTTCCTCGACCCTGACGCCGTTGCGCACCAGGGCGGTGACGGCCGAATAGGACGTCCGTTCGTCGTAGCCGGTGAAAGCCGTGCGGAGCCCTTCCCCGTGGAGGTTCTTGAAAACAGCCGAGACCCGTTCTTCCCCCGATCCTTTCCAGTGTTCCCGGGCAAGCTCCCGCTGGCGCTCCATGCAGGTTTCGAACCCCGCCTCGTCCACGGTGAACCCTTCGCTCTGGACGATGTCGGCGGTCAAGTCGACAGGGAAACCATAGGTGTCATAGAGCTTGAAAACCGTTTCACCGGGAATAACCGACAGCCCCTGCTCTTTCAGGGCAGCCACTTCATCGTTCAGGATCCTGAGGCCGTTGTCCAGGGTTTCCGCAAACCGCTCCTCTTCCGCGCGGACGACCTTCCTGATGTACTCTTCGCGCTGGAGGAGATCGGGATAGGCGTCTCCCATGACCGAGCTGACGGCATCGACCATCCGGTACAGGACCGGTTCCGAGACGCCGAGCATCTTGGCGTGACGGGCAGCGCGGCGCATGATGCGCCGCAGCACGTAGCCGCGTCCTTCGTTGCTGGGCAAAACCCCGTCGCAGATGAGGAAGGTTATGGCCCTCGAGTGGTCGGCAATGACACGCATCGACACATCGTCTTTCGTGTCCTCGCGGTAGCGCTTGCCGGCCAGCTTTTCCACGTGGCGGATGATGCCCTGGATCAGGTCCGTGTCGTAGTTGGAAGTCACACCCTGCATGACCGTGGCGATGCGCTCCAGGCCCATGCCGGTGTCCACCGAGGGCTTGGGCAGGGGCGTCATGACCCCGCCGGCGTCCCGGTTGAACTGCATGAAGACGTTGTTCCAGATTTCCATGTAGCGGTCGCAGTCGCAGCCCACGGCGCAGTCCGGGCTGTCGCAGCCGGTCCCGGGGCCGTTGTCCCAGAAGATCTCGGTGCAGGGGCCGCAGGGGCCGGTGTCGCCCATGGACCAGAAATTGTCTTCGTCGAAGCGGTAGATTCGCTCCAGCGGCACCCCTTCCTGCTTGTGCCAGATATCCGCCGCCTCGTCATCATCCTTGTAGACCGACACATAGAGCCTGTTCTTGTCCAGCTTGAGGTCCCGGGTGAGGAATTCCCAGGCAAAGGCGATGGCCTCCTTCTTGAAATAATCGCCGAAGGAAAAATTCCCCAGCATCTCGAAGAAGGTATGGTGGCGCGCGGTCCGCCCGACGTTTTCCAGGTCGTTGTGCTTGCCGCCCGCGCGGACGCATTTCTGGGAACTGCAGGCCCTGATGTAATCGCGTTTCTCCAGGCCCAGGAAAAGGTCCTTGAACTGGTTCATGCCCGCATTGGTGAACAGCAGGGTCGGGTCGTTCTTCGGTATCAGGTTGGAGCTGGGAACGACGGCATGTCCCCGGTCGGCGAAATATTTCAGGAATCTTTCCCGTATTTCTTTTCCAGTCATCGATTCTCCCGCAAATATTGGTATATGGAATTCAGTATGCAAAACAAACCTGAGGGCCGCCCCTCACCCGGCCTGTCAGGACACCTTCTCCCTTGAGGGAGAAGGGATAGACTTAACCCTTGCCATCAAGGAAGAGGGTGGGCCCAGCCCGGATGAGGGGGTCAGAGCGAATTGCCGAATCCGCAAAAAAGAAAAAGGCATCCCCTCTACTCTCCGGAGTCGCGCAACAGCTTCAAAATGGCCGCAAGAGAGAAGCCGCGACGCTGGAAGTAGCCGATGACCCTTCTTTTCTGCCGATCATCCCCATGAACGGCATCGAATCCCGCGAATTTCCTGGACATGAGGTCGGCGAGCACGGCGAATTCGTCATGCTCCTCCCCAACCTTCTGCAGAGTGTGCCCGATGACGTCCTCTGCCACCCCACGCCGCGACAGATCCGCCCTCAATCGACAGCCGTACCCCCTGCCGTTGCGGATGGCCGATTCGGCCCAAGCACGGGCGAAGCGCTCGTCGTCCACATACCCCAAGCTGCGAAGCTTGCCGACGACGCTGTCCGCCGCCATGTCCGGAAAGCCCTTCAGCGCGAGTTTCCGCCTCAACTCGGCTTCGCTGTGGTCACGCCCGGCCAGGATCTTCACGGCATAGGCAAGGGCGCGGCGTTCCTCATCCATTCCCGAACTTGTCGATGGAAATCTTGTCCTCCCCGTTCTCCTGGGGCTCCTTGTGCTCGAACTGCTCCCAGGTGAGATTGGAGGTGGAGGAAATGCCGGAAATCTTCAGCGCGAAGTCGTCCGGGTTGGTCGCCTGGCGCAGCGCCTCTTCGTAGGTGATGAGCTTCTTCGTGTACAGGCTCATGAGCGACTGGTCAAAAGTCTGCATGCCGTACGAAGTGACGCCCTGGGCGATGGCATCGGGAATCTGCTTGGTCTTCTCCTTGTCGTCGATGCATTCCTTGACGCGGGCGGTGCCGATCATCACCTCGACCGCGGGAACCCTTCCCTTGCCGTCGGCGCGGGGGACGAGCCGCTGGGATATGACCCCCTTGATGACGTTGGAGAGCTGCATCCTGATCTGGCGCTGGTGGAAGGGCGGAAACACCGAGATGATCCTGTTGACGGTCTCGGCGGCGTCCAGGGTGTGCAGGGTCGACATGACCAGGTGGCCGGTCTCGGCAGCGGTCAGGGCGGTCTCGATGGTCTCCAGGTCACGCATTTCGCCGACCAGGATCACGTCCGGGTCCTGACGCAGGGCGCTCTTCAGGGCGTTGCCGAAGCTCAGGGTATCGAAGCCGATCTCCCGCTGGCTGATGATGCTCTTCTTGTCCTTGTGGAGGTATTCCACCGGGTCTTCAACGGTAATTATGTTGCAGGTGCGGTGCTCGTTGATATAATCGATCATCGCGGCCAGCGTGGTGGACTTGCCGCTTCCGGTCGTGCCGGTGACCAGGATCAGGCCGCGCTCCTCCAGGCTCAGTTTTTCCAGTACCTTGGGCATGTTGAGGTTGGCAAATGACGGCACTCCGAAGGCAATGATACGAAAAACCATGGCCACGGAGCCTCGCTGGGCGTAAGCGCTGACGCGGAAACGGCTGAGTCCGGGGATGCCGTAGGCCAGGTCCACTTCGAAGAATTCCTCGAAATGGGCCTTCTGCTTCTCGTTCATCATGGAGTAGGCCATCTGGCGGATGGTGTCGGCGGGCATGCGGGGCGCATTGGGTATGGGCCGCAGCTTACCGTCGATACGCACCACCGGCTGCAATCCCGCCTTGATATGGATATCGGACCCCTTGGCCTTGACCGCGATCGTGAGAATGTCGTTAAGTTCCATGAGCTATGCCTTTTCCTCCTTCGTCGTCGCGGCCGCAAGGCCCACCTGCTCGAACAGTTTCGACTCGATATCGGCAAGCACGGCGGGGTTGTCCTTCAGGAATACGCGGCTGTTTTCACGCCCCTGGCCGATCCGGTCGCTGCCATAGGAGAACCAGGCGCCGCTCTTGTCGACGATGCCCCGGTCCACCGCCAGGTCCAGGATGTCCCCGACCCGCGAGATGCCTTCGCCATAGAGAATGTCGAACTCCACCTCGCGGAACGGCGGCGCAACCTTGTTCTTGACCACCTTCACCTTGGTGCGGGAGCCGATCACGTCGTTCCCCTGCTTCAGCGTGGCGATCTTCCTGATGTCCATGCGGACCGAGGCGTAGAACTTGAGCGCGTTTCCGCCAGTGGTGGTTTCGGGATTGCCGAACATGACGCCGATCTTCATGCGGATCTGGTTGATGAAGATGACGCAGCAGTTCGACTTGGATATGATGCCGGTCAGCTTCCGCAGGGCCTGGGACATGAGCCGCGCCTGGAGCCCCATGTGGGAGTCGCCCATATCTCCCTCGATTTCAGCCTTGGGAACCAGTGCCGCCACCGAGTCCACGACGAGCACATCGATGGCGCCGCTCCTGACGAGCATTTCCGCTATCTCCAGGGCCTGCTCGCCGGTATCCGGCTGGGAAACCAGGAGATCGTCGGTCCTGACGCCGAGCTTCCGGGCATAGCCGATGTCCAGGGCGTGTTCGGCGTCGACGAAAGCCGCGATCCCCCCGAGCTTCTGGGCCTCGGCCACGATGTGCAGGGCCAGGGTGGTCTTGCCCGAGGACTCGGGACCGAAGATCTCAATCACACGGCCACGCGGCACCCCGCCCACACCCAGGGCCATGTCCAGGGAAATGGAACCTGTCGGAATTGCGGCCACATCGGGCAAAGGCTCGTCATTTCCCAGTCGCATGATGGCGCCCTTGCCGAACTGCTTTTCGATCTGGCTTACCGCGAGATCAACCGCCTTTTCTCTTTCCAGTGTCAAGTTGCCTCCTGTCCCGTCTTCTCCTGATAGCGCTTCCCGAGGGGGACCTGCTCCCGTCCCGACACGGCGATGCCTCAGGAATAGCATATTTTTCTATGGTTTTTCAAGTTTATCTTTGATATTCGCAGCGATATGCATTCCTCCGCGGGAACGGAACTTCGTCAACCCGCGAGCAAAAATTCCTTGACACACAGCCTTCCAGGGATACAATTTGACCGAATGGTCGGTTTTTTGAGGTGCAAGATGAAATCCAAGGGCGAAATGACGCGAGACAAGATTCTGGAAGCGGCAGCCGGGCTTATCCATCGCCAGGGGTTCGGCGCCACCAGTATCAACGATCTTCTGGCAGCCACGGGCATAAAGAAGGGAAGCCTCTATTTCCACTTTCCCGGCAAGGATGCCCTGGGACTCGCCTTCCTGGAGAAGGCGCGGGCCGAATTCCTGGAGTTTCTCGACACGTCCCTTGACGGTGACACGCCGGGAAAAAGTCTCGACAACTTTCTGGCCCGGGTCATGGAGACCCACAAGGAAAGAGATTTCGTCGGCGGCTGCATCTTCGGCAACACTGCCCTGGAAATGGCGGATACGGAGAACCGATTTGCGCTCTTCATAACAAACGTCTTCGAGGAATGGGAGGAAAAACTGAGAAAAGTCGTCGCGGCTGCCCAGGACTCCGGAGAAGTGGGGAGTGACCTCTCCGCCGATGTCGTGGCCGGACATATGATCTCCGCCATTGAAGGCGGAATAATGCTTTCCCGGTTGAGAAAAGACGAGAAACCGCTCCGTGATGCGCTGACCGCGATACGGGTGCTGTTGCATCGTTGAAAAGCGATTCATGGCATACATGCAGTATCTTTCGGAGTTGCTATGGAACAGACAATCCGCAATGAAATCCTCCGTTTCGTGCGCGAAAGCCCGGACAACCGATTCCCGGACGGCGAACGGCCCTATTTCGAGGAGCCCCTCATCGGCTTCGCCGCTGCCGATGACCCCCTCTTCGGCGAATACAAAAGGATCATCGGCGATTTTCACCTGACTCCCGGGGAGATCATGGAAGGCACTTATGGGATTGGAATCGGGGAGGCGCGGACCGTCGTCTGCTGGATCCTGCCCATAGCGAAAGCGACCCGTGAAAGCAATCGCAGGGAAGAAAAGGCGCCGTCCCGCGACTGGGCGCTGACCCGCGCCCAAGGGGAGCACTTCAACACCCTGCTCCGCATGCACCTGGTGGAAATGCTCGGGTTATGGGGCACGCAGGCAGTGGCTCCGCTCCTCTCCGGGATGTGGCGGCCGGTAATGGACCCGAAAACGGGAATGGCTTCCACCTGGTCAGAGCGTCATGCCGCCTATGCAGCAGGGCTCGGAACCTTCAGCCTGAATGACGGCTTCATAACCGCAAAGGGGATAGCGCATCGCTGCGGCAGTATCATCACGAACGAAACCATCACGCCGACGAACAGGAGCTGCGGGGACCCCTGGAGCAACTGCCTCTTCTCCCGCGATGGAAGCTGCGGTATCTGCATCGATCGCTGTCCGGTCGGCGCCATCTCGCGTCAGGGGCACGACAAGGAGAAGTGCCAGGCATTCGTGTACGGGGAATTGCGCAAGACCGCAGGGGAGGCATACGGCATCATGGAAACCGGATGCGGGCTCTGCCAGACAAGGGTGCCGTGTGAGTCAAGGGTTCCTGTGGGGACGGAGAAGGGCGACAGGTAACACGGCGCTGGTCGCCGTGCCCCTACGGGATTCGTGTCATCGTGGCCGCAGAGTGGAATTACTCGCCGTGCCCTTCGGATTCCGGCGTTGCCGCGGCATCCGGCAGGGACAGCAGGTGCCGGCGCAGCCAGTCCACGGCGGTGAAGGCGGTTATCGCGCGTATCCGGTCACGGCTACCGCTGAAACCGTACCGCTTGGCAGTGCAGTCCGACCGGCTTGCCAGGGCCAGGAACACCGTGCCCAACGGCTTTTCCTCGGACCCCCCGTCCGGACCGGCGATCCCGGTGACCGCCAGGCCGATGTCGCTCCCGCTGGCGCCGCGCACGCCTCTGGCCATGGCCATGGCGACCGCCGCGCTCACCGCACCCTCTTTCTCCAGCAGTTCGGCCGGAACCTGGAGCTGCCGTATCTTGGCCCCGTTGCCGTAGGTGACCGCGCCTTCCAGGAAATAGGCGGAACTTCCCGCAAGGTCGGTGATCCTCTTGGCTATCAGGCCGCCGGTGCACGACTCCGCAACTGAAAGGGTCACGCCCTTTGCCCGGAACAGTGCTGCCACCGCCGTATCTATGGTCTCCTCCCCCGTTGCCACCACGTGGTCGCCGAGCCTTACCCTGGCCAGTTTCTCCAGTGCGAGCAGTTCCTCCTGCAACCGGGACTCGTCCTCGCCTTCGCCGCGCAGCTTCACCTCGATCTCGGGAAAGTTGACGCAGTATGCGATGGACAAGCCTTGATCCGGCCGGGAGAGCCCCTTCAGCGACTCCTCGGTCTGGGGCTCGGAAAGGCCGAAAACCCTGAGCGTGCGCGTTTTGACCGCGACAGTCCGCTTGCTCCTGGCAATGATGAACGGGATGACCGTTTCCTCGACCATCCTTTTCATCTCTACCGGGACTCCGGGCAGAAAAAGCAGGAAACATCCCTTGTGGGGAACTATGAAACCGCATGCCGTCCCCCCCGGGTTGGGGATGAGGATCGATTTGGACGGCAGCAGCGCCTGCTTTTCGCTGGCGCTCAGCAGTTCGCGTTTCATGACCCGGTAGCGTTCCTTGAGGTGGGCCAGGGCCTCGTCGTTCAGGATGAGGCGTCGTCCGGTGGCGCGGGCCACGGCCCTGGCGGTCAGGTCGTCGACCGTGGGGCCAAGTCCGCCGGTGGCGATGACGAAATCGTTGTGCCCGGCCAAGGCCTCCACCGCCTCGATGATGTCGGGCTCGCTGTCACCCACGCACAGGTGCTGCCGTACCTTGATCCCCTCGTCGTACAGGCGCGCCGCGATATGGGGAGCATTGGTGTCCGTGATCTCGCCGAATACGACCTCGTCGCCGATGGAAAGCGTTGAAATCTTCATAGGAACCCCTTGAGAAAGTGGAGAGCCGCACATGAGTATACTCCGGCGGCGATATCGTCCAGGACCACTCCGAAGCCGTTTTTCATCTGCCGGTCGAAATACCGGGCCGGTGGAATCTTGCAGATGTCGAAAAAGCGGAACAGGGCGAATCCCGCCAGGACGGTCTTCCAGTTGCAGGGGACCGCGGTCATGGTGACCAGGAATCCCGCCACTTCGTCAATCACGATCTTGCCCGGGTCATGCCGGCCGAACTCGCGTTCCCCATGCCCTGAGACCCAGCAGGAGAAAACGGAGAACGCCGTGACGGTGACAGCATACAGCCAGAGGGGCAGCTGCGCCAGGGCCAGATAGAAGGGGATGGCCCCCAACGTGCCGATGGTGCCCGGCGCAACCGGGCTCAGGCCCGTCCCGAACCAGGTGGCGGCAATGATGATGAACCGTCTCACGCGCTTCCGGTCTCCCTTTCGATGATCCTGTAGACTTCCTGCAGCGGGATGCCCCGTGTTTCCGCGATCCGGCGGCACTCCTCGAATTCCGGCGCGATGCGCAGCACGCTCCCCCCTTCGCGGATCACCTTGACCCTGACCGTGCCCAGGCTGGTCTCCCGCTCCTCCACGGCGCGATCAAGTTTCATCCTGACCGCCGGATAATGGCGCACGCCGATTGCGGAGGTTTCGGTCAGCACCAGGCGCGCCATTGTTTCGACACCGGCGGCAGGGATGATGACGGTTATGCGCACCCCGGGACGGTTTTTCTTCATCTGGAGCGGGGAAAACGCCACATCCAGGGCGCCCGCCGTCAGCAGGCGATCCATGAGGTAGCCCAGGATTTCCGGGCTGGTGTCGTCGATGTGGGCTTCCAGGACCCGGACCTCGTCGCCGGGCAGGGAATCCGCCTTCTCACCCATGAAGACACGGAGGATGTTGGGCCCGTCCCCGAAGTCACGATCCCCGGCGCCGCAGCCCACGGCCCGGCAGGTGAACGATGGCGGCAGAGCCTGCCCGGAAACCAGGGCGGCGATAATCGCCGCCCCGGTGGGCGTCACCCTTTCCCCCTCCGTGATGTCCGAATGCACCCGAAGCCCCCTGAGCAGCTCGGCCGTTGCCGGCGCAGGGACCGGAAGCCTGCCGTGGGCCGTGTCCACGAACCCTCCGCCCAGCGGCAGGGGAGAAGCGTGGAACTCCCCGGCGCCCAGATAATCGATGCAGATGGCGGCCCCGACGATGTCCACGATGGAATCCAGGGCGCCCACTTCGTGAAAATGGACATCGGCCACATCCACCCCGTGAACCCTGGCCTCCGCTTCGGCCAGGCGCAGGAATATCCGCCGGGACAGGTCCTTCACCCGGTCCGGGAGGGAACTGGCGAGGATCATCCCGTCGATAAGGGCATGGGACCTGTGGCCATGGGAATCCCGCGCATTGACGGAAAATTTGGCCGCCCTGATCCCGCGGCGGCTGGTTTCCCGGAAGCTCAGGGCGCCGCCGGGCAGGCTCAGGGGGAGGCAGGACAGCCCCTCCCTGAGGTGGTCCAGCGGCACCCCCAGGTCGAGGAGCGCAGCGACGGTCATGTCTCCGGAAATACCGGAGTAGCAGTCGAAATAGAGAAGCTTCATGGTATCTTGCGAAAATTCCCCCTGCCCCCTTTCATCAAGGGGGGGCAGGGGGAATTTCATTCCTTCCTGTTCATCAGGCTCGCTGCATAGGCCGCGCCGAAACCGTTGTCGATATTGACGACCGTCACACCCGCGGCACAGGAATTGAGCATGCCCAGCAGCGCCGCAATCCCGCCGAATGACGCCCCGTAGCCCACCGACGTGGGAACGGCGATCACCGGCCGGTTCACCATCCCGCCTACCACCGAGGGTAGCGCCCCCTCCATGCCCGCCACTACGATCAGCACCGATGCGGAAAGGATCAGGTCCTTCCTGCCCAGGAGCCGATGGATGCCGGCCACCCCGACGTCGTAGAGCTGGTCGACCTCGTTCCCCATCAGCCGGGCGGTTACCACCGCCTCCGCAGCCACGGGGATATCCGATGTGCCGGCCGAGATAACCAGGATGTTGCCTTTGCCCCTCATTTCGACCGGCTTCTGCTCCATGGTCAGGCAGCGGGCATCGGCATGGTACACGGCCGACGGAAACGCCTTTTTCAACAGCAGCGACTTTTCAGCATCCAGCCTGGTGACCAGGATGTTGTTGCCCTTCGCCAGAAGCGCATTCACGATCTGTTCGATCTGCCCCGAATCCTTGCTCTCGCCGAACACCACCTCAGGAAAACCCTGCCGGAGACCGCGGTGATGATCCACGGTGGCGCAGCCGATATCTTCGAAGGGCAGGTGGCGAAGCTGTTCGAGGGCATCCTCGACCGTAGTTACGCCGGTTTTCACGCTGTTCAGCAGCAGGGCCAGATCCCTGGTATCCATAAAGGTCCCCGTGGTCGGTATTCGCGGCATTCCCCGCTTCGGTCAAGCGAACCGGGTTCGAGAGACAGTGAGTTGAGAAGTATACCATTTTGTGCGCAGGAGAGAAAACAAAAGTTGCCGTGCGGAAACCGGTAACGGCAAACCTTTGTCGATGCCGAAAAGCATGGGAACCTTTTATTGACAAACGGTAGTGGCAGGATTATAAAAATTCAACATCCCCCGGCCGGAGAAGTGCGACCATGAACCTTTCATCCAATGCCGCGGTGGCTCTCCTGGCGCCCAACCTGGCGAGCCATCCGGACAGGATTGCCCTCGTCACGGACGAATGCGCCATGACCTATCGTCAGCTGGACGACATGTCGGGCCGCTTCGCCGCCATGCTGCGCTGCTCCGGCATAAAGGCTGGGGAAAGGGTGGTCTTCGCAGCGGGGGATTCGGCGTTTTTTTTCATCGCCCTGCTGGGATGCCTGAAACTGGGCGCGCCGCCGGTCCTGACCAATCCCGCGCTGCCGGAGGATGAATTCCGCTACATCATGCAGGATTCCATGGCCGCCGCACTGGTCACCGAATCGGACATGACACCGGCACTGCAGGCCATTCCATCCGGGTTGCGCCGCACCCTGCTGCTCGATGACGCCAGTTTCCCATCGGCGCTCGCCGCCACCCCGGCAGATACACCGCCACATATCCCGCTCGCTGATGAAACAGCGTTTATTCTCTACAGCTCCGGCAGCACCGGCTCACCCAAGGGCGTCCCCCACCGGCACGGCGACCTGCTGGCTTCCGCGGACGCCTTTGCCGGAACGGTGCTCGGCCTGAACGAAAACGACGTGGTGTTCTCCGCCAGCAAGCTCTTTTTCGCCTACGGCCTGGGGAACAGCTTCTCCTTTCCCCTCCGTTTCGGGGCCACCGTGGTGCTCTTCTCCGGCAAGCCGGACCCGGCCGACATTCTCCGGATCATGGAAAAATACGGCGTCACGATCTTTTTCGGCGTGCCGTCAGTCTACAACATGCTGCTCAAGACACTCCGGGACGTCCGCCCCCTGGGCTCCCTGCGCCTCTGCGTCTCGGCCGGGGAAACCCTCCCCGCGTCCATCTGCCGCGACTGGACGGAGATCACCGGCATCGAGATCATCGACGGGATCGGCTCCACCGAGGCCCTGCACATCTACATCTCCAACCGGCCGGGCGACATCAAACCCGGCAGCGCCGGCCGCCTCATACCGCCGTTCGAAGCCCGCATCGTCGATGACGAGGGTCGCCCGGTCAAATCGGGCATCCCGGGGCGCCTCCACCTGAGAGGACCGTGCGTCGCGCCGTTCTATCTCAATTTGCCGGAAAGAACCGGGCAGTCCATGCTGCCAGGAGGATGGTTCGACACCGGGGACATTTTCGTTCAGGAAAGCGGCTGGTACACCTTCCAGGGACGCGGTGACGAAATGTTCAAGGTGGATGCCCAGTGGGTTTCACCGGCGCGGGTGGAATCGGTCCTGCTGGGACACGATGCGGTTCTGGAGTGCGCCGTGAGCTGGAGGAAAGTCGAAAGCCTGGTGCGGCCCATCGCCTACGTGGTGCTGAAGGAAGGATACGAGCCGAAACGCATGCTGGAACGGGAGCTGCGCCGATTCACCGTGGGGAAGCTGCCCCCCTACATGTGCCCGGTGCAGGTGGAGTGGGTAGACGAGCTGCCCCGGACCGGCACCGGCAAGATCATGCGGGTTATGCTGCGAAGCGCCTGTTAGTTTCCAGCCGGAAAGGGTGCTTTTGCGCCCTTTCCGGCTGGAAACTCCTGGTAATGACTGATAAGAGACGGAGCGGGGCTTTCGAGGAGATCGTGATACGGTTTCAGTGCAAGATCTCGATAACCGGGAAAGCGATTGAACCCAGTAAAAGCTTTGACCAGTGGGTCATGGGTTGACAGATTATCACGGGCTACGAGAAAGTTCCGCTCCGGCCCCGGAGAGGCTTTACTGATGGAAACCAAGTAAAAGCGTTTACCGCTCGGCCAGGGCCAGCCTGATCCCCAGCGACGCGAAAATTCCGGCGGTCAGCCAGCCGAAATAGCGGGCCATGCGGGGTTTCCTCGCCACCAGGTCGCCGACGCTTCCCGAGAGATAACCGATGGCGCTGAAAACCACCGCTGCCTGCGCCATGAACAACAGGCCGAGGATGAACATCTGCCAGGATGCGTCACCCTGGCGGCCGGAGACGAACTGGGGCAGGAAGGCGAGAAAAAAGAGCGCCACCTTGGGATTCACCACGTTCATGAGGAAGCCCCTGCGGAACATCACCCACCACTTCTGGCTTTCCACCGTGCCTGACGGAAGCAGGATCTGCCGCTCTTTCAACGACTTGTAGGCCAGGTAGAGCAGATATGCCGCGCCGGCATACTTCAGCACCATGAAAGCGGTCGCCGAGGAATAGAGCAGCGCGGAGATTCCCAGGGCGGCCGCGGTGGTGTGGACGCTGACCCCGCTGCACATCCCCAACGCGGTTATGATGGCCGCCTTTCTGCCCCGCGAAACCCCCTGGGCCACCACGAAGGTGTTGTCCGGACCGGGCGCAAGGGTAAGCGCGATCGAAGCGCCGAGAAAATAGAGCAAGGTGGTCGCGGTCAAGGTTTCACCTCCTGATGCAGGAACGGTTCCTGTAGGTGTAAACAATTCTGAAATTGTCGACGGATTTCCAGTTCACTCATTCAATCACCCCCCTCATCCGTCCCTGCGGGCCACCTTCTCCCTCAATGGAGAAGGGCCTTATACATAGCCCTCTCCATCAAGGGAGAGGGCGGCGCTTAGCGTCGGGTGAGGGGGGAGATATTCGTAGACGCTATAGCAACCCCATGGTGAAGTTGAACTCCGAAGTCCCCTCAATACCCATCCCCCTGATGGACGCATCCAGCGGCTTTTTGCGCCCGTCGCCCGACTCCAGCGACAGGTCCGCCTCGAAGGAAGTGCAGCCCAGATCCCTGAGCCGCCTGCGCTGGCCGGTAATGGCAAACCTGCGGTCGGCCGTGACCGTGGTGAGGTCGTCCCGCGCGGTCACCGTGTAGGCGTCGCCGCGGTCGGACACCACCGGCGAATCGGCCCGCACCCCCTTGATGGCGATCTTCGAGGTGATGACCGGGACCGGAGCGAACAGGAGCACCCGCCGGGCGACCGGGACATCGGCGACCAGCAGGTCCGCCATGTTGTCCGCATCGTCCTCGATGTACAGGGTGGCCGTATTCACTCCCTGTTCGTGCCAGGAAATCAACGCCTGGCTGTTCAGGGAAAACAGCCGGTAGTGGGTCGAGATTTCCGCGTCGTGCCCGGCCAGCAGCTGGAAGTGGGCCAGGTTGGACGCCTCGAATCGACGGAATCCGTACGAGCGAATGAGCTTCACCGCCTCCCGGTAGTAGGGGATGTCCTCTTCGAAGATGATGAACGGCAGATGCCAGGTGACGCTGTCCAGCCGCCCCCTGAGCTTGGCGGCAAACGCCGGCAGCTGGTGGACGTTGGCCCTGCTGACCGGCAGGATGAGCCCGTCCACCCCCTCCTGGTGCAGCAGGTGGAAATCCCTGATGCTCTCGACCCGGACCGCCAGTTCATCTCTCCGCCCCGGTGCGGCAGGCCGCGCCCCCGCCAGGGAACGGAGAGCCGACTCCTTCGCCTGGCGCAGCCGCTCGCCCTTCCCCTTCAGGACCTTTTCCTCCAGCTGCCGGTAGAAATCGCGCCGGATATCCTTGAGCCGGGCCGGGGGGATGAGGACCGCCGGAAAGCCGGGCGCCGAAAGGGATGACAGGGTGAACGGCGTGTCGCCGCACTTTGAGAACTGGGCGCGCAGCACACCTTCCATGTCGGTTGTCCGGGCCGGCGCCAGGGGACCCAGGTGATAGTCCGCCGCGCACTCCATTCCCGCCGCACGACCGGTCACCCGGAGCATCTCCCCGGCCAGTTCCAGCGCCAGGTCGCAGGCGACCTTGCCGCACTTTACGCTGTCCAGCTTCCGCTGGCAGGCGTTCTCGCTCATGGTGAAGGCGGTCTCGGACGACACCTTGAAAACCGCGTCCCCCACCGAGAAGGCAAAGGGTGCGGTGGTGGTCACCAGGGCACGGCCCCGGGCAGCCTTGGCGCTTTCCCTGCCCACGGTCAGGTCCTTGATGGTGAATGCGCGGCCGGCCATGTCGCTCCTGGGCTGGACCCGCACCCGGTCGCCGACGTGCAGGCGATCCCGGGTCTCGAAAGTGATGCGGTTCCCCCGGATCGTCCTGATCTCTCCCAGGTAGCGGCCGGTTGCGCCCCGCAGGCTCGGAGTCGCAATGTCGGTGGGATGGCGGGTGGCGAGGAATCCTTTCGTCGGCACCCGGCCGAAAGATAGCTTGAGCAGCTCCTTCGCCTCGGCAACGGCCTCAGCCCGCCGTGACGGGGGAGCGTCCAGCGCCATGCGGTAGGCCCCCACCACGCACGCCACGTACTCGGCGGACTTCATCCTGCCCTCGATCTTGAACGAGGAGACCCCGGCATCCACCAGCTCCGGCAACATGTCGATGCTGGAGAAATCGTTGGTGGAGAAATAGTACCCCTCCTTGCCCCGGTAGCGGTACAGCCTGCGGCAGGGCTGGGCGCAACGCCCCCTGTTGCCGCTGTAGCCGCCGAGGAACGAGGAGAAGTAGCACTGTCCGGAATAGGAGAAGCACAAAGCGCCGTGGATGAAGCACTCCAGCGCCATGGAAGTCGAAGCGGCAATGGTCCTTATTTCGTCGATGTGGAGCTCCCGCGCCAGGACCACCCGGGAAAAGCCCAGCCGCTCCAGTTCCTTCACGCCGAGGGAGTTATGGATGGTCATCTGGGTCGAGGCATGGGCAGGCAGCTCGGGGAAATGGTCGCGCAGCAGCCGGAACACCCCCATATCCTGGAGGATCACGCCGTCCGCCCCCATGCCGGAGAGGGCCGAAAGGCATTCCACCAGCCGGGGCAGTTCCCGCTCCTTGACCAGCGTGTTGATGGTGACGTAGACCTTCCGCCCCAGGGAATGGGCGTAGGCCGTGATCCGCTCCATCTGCGGGATGGTGAAATTCTTCGCCTTCGCCCGTGCGGAAAATTCCGACAATCCGGCATAAACCGCATCTGCGCCCTTTTCCATGGCCGCGAAAAAGGATTCGAGGGAACCGGCCGGGGAGAGAAGTTCAGGTTTTCCAGTTATAATTCTCGATTTTTCGTGCATTTTTCCAGATTATCCGAACAGGGGGAGAAGCGTCAAGGTATTTGAAAAACCGGGAAGGTGAACATTAGAAATATTGACAGGTCTCGCCATGGTAGCGTAAAAAATTTCACGATTTAACGCACCATTTCATGTGATCAACCAATGAAACTATGAAATAGAAAGGACATACTCGGGATTCCATCCAACTTCCCACCCGCTATCGTCAAGAAAGGATCCAATATGCATATCTACAAAAGTTGCCCCGGTTGCGACCGCGCTGCCGACAGCAGTTCTTCCGATCCTGCCGGAAAGTCCTTTTCGGCATATAAATGCAGCAACTGCGGAACAAAGTATTGCACGCATTGCGGCGGCGATGCCTGCCCGTCGTGCGGAGGGTCGAAGCGGGCACTGATAGGCAGGGTATCCGCGTAAAAACCCAACGCAGATGAAGGCATGCTTTATCAGCTTATTTTGAGGTTTTCAATTCAATCCGGGGAGGGAAACCGTGAACACAACTCAGGCAGTATTCAGGAAAAGCGCCGTGCAACCGATGCAATGTTTCAAACTCGGCTGGAACCTCATCAGGGACCAGTACTGGATGCTGGTCGGCGTGACGTTCATCGGCATCCTCATAGGAAGCCTGGTGCCCATGGGGATAGTCATGGGACCGATGATGTGCGGCATCTACCTGTGCCTGTTCCGCAAGATGCGGGGGGAAAAAGCCTCCTTCGACCTGCTGTTCAAGGGGTTCGACTTCTTCGCGGAAAGCCTGATCGCGACGCTGATCATGATTGTTCCGATGATCGCATTGCTGGTCCCGGTGTATATCGCCATGATAGGAGCCGCGATAATGTTCTCCCCTTCAGGAAAGTGCCCGGCCGACCCGGCGCACCTGCTGCAGGGCTTGATTCCCGTGCTGGCGCTTGTAATGCTCTTCTTCCTCATTTTCGTTCTTGCCGTATGCATGCTCTTCATCTTCGCCTACCCGCTGATCGTCGACCGGAAAATGTCGGGTATCACCGCGATAAAGACCAGCTCCAGGGCCGCCTGGGCCAACCGGGGAGGGCTGACGGGACTCCTGCTGGCAAACATGGCGCTGGGTTTGGCCGGGATGTGCTGCTGCTACATCGGGACGATATTCGCCATGCCGGTCAGTTTCGCGGCCCTGGCGATTGCGTACCGCCAGGTGTTCGGCGAGGAATCTGCCACGATCACAGCCGACGTGCAGATGCAGCAACCCTAAGGTTGCATCCGGCCTGCGAGCCGGATGTATCGTGACATCTCAAAGCGACTCTTCTCGATTTTCCATTCCATGCCCGCCCCCTGCAGGCGCATCATGCGGTCAAGATTGACGTACCGTGCGTTTGCGCCCGATTCTCCAGGATTTAAACCGTGTTCCGGGGAAAAACGTTTCTTCGATAATTTTCCCGTGAAGGATATTGGATGGACAGAGGAGTGAAACCGCAGTTTAATATAACTGTATTCAGCGGCAGCGAGTAAACGCGACATCCTTCGTCGACGCCAGTGCGACAACCAGAGGTCACACATGCAGGAAACCCATTCCAACGGGAAAGACAAATTGCGGATCCGGGACATGACCATCGACGATCTCCCGGAGGTCTTTCACATCGGCGAGGAGGTTTTCACCGCGGAGTATTCCCAGAGCCTCTACCGGACCTGGGACGAATACGAGATCACCACGTTGTTCAACACGGACAGCGAGCTCTGCATCGTCGCGGAAGCCGGAGAAAGGATCCTCGGCTTCGCTCTCGGAACCACGGTGAGCAAGCACAACTCGCCGTGGAAATACGGCTACCTGGTCTGGCTCGGGGTCCACAGGGACATCCAGAAAGGGAGCGTGGGCAGCGGCCTGTTCAAGGAGATCAAGCGCCGCATGAAGGAGCAGGGCGTGCGGATGATCCTCATCGACACTTCCGCCGACAATGAAGCTGCGATCCGCTTCTTTGAAAAACAGGGGTTCGGCAATGTCCGGCAGCACGTGTACATGACGCTCAACCTGAGCCGCAAACACAAAAAGACCAGGAAGAAGCCATGAACGATCACCGGGAAAAAGTCTGGAAGGCCGTCAACCCCGAGAGGCTGAAGAAGAGGCTGCTCGACCTCGTCGACATCTACTCCCCGTCCGGCAAGGAAGAGGACATCCAGCTCTGCCTGGAAGAGATCCTCAACGGGGCGGGTTTCACCGTGGAACGCCAGCACGTGGAGGATGAACGGTTCAACCTCCGCGTCACGATGGGCCGGGGAGAACCACGATTATACCTGGTGGGGCACGTGGACAGCGTACCCGCCTGGGACCTGGAAGCATACGGTGCGCGGGAAGAAGGCGGCGTCATCCATGGCCTCGGCAGCGCCGACATGAAGGGAGGATGCGCCGCCATGGTCGAAGCATGGCTGGCCCTCTCCGAAACCCTGCCCCCAGCGGAACGCCCGTCTGTCGGGCTTCTGCTGGCAGTGGGTGAAGAGGAAAACGGCGACGGCAGCGCAACGTTCCTCGACAGCTGCCGCCCTCCCTGGGCCGTCATCGGGGAGCCTACCGGGCTGACGGCATGCTTCGCCCATTACGGCTACCTGGAAGCGGATTTCCTGACGCTCGGCCGCCGGATTCACTCCTCGCTTCCCGAGTTGGGGCACAACGCCGTGGAATCGATGCTGAGAGTTCTTCTGCACCTGGGGAAACACCCCCTGTTCGACCGGCAGGATTCCGAGATCGTCTATTCGATCCGGGAAATGATCTCGTCACGGGCGGGCTTTGTCGTCCCGGATCGTTGCGAAGCATGGATTGATCTCCACCTCCCCCCGGGAAAAACTCCCACTGCCCTCCAGGATTCGATCCGCCAAATCGTAGCCGACGCTCACCGTTACATTCCCGATCTGGAACTGCAGGTGAATTTCAGCTACGCCGCCGCAGGCTACGACCTGGGGACCGACAACCGGCCGGCACAAATACTGGACGGAATATGCCCGGCCCTGGGGCTGCCGTTCCGCTCCGAAACCTTCCGCTCCCATTCCGACGGCAACCTTTTCTACGCTGCGGGGGTAAAGCCTCTCATCCTCGGCCCGGGCAACCTGGAAGCCGCGCATACGCCCGACGAACAGATCGCCCTGGCCGAAGCGACGGCAGCCGCCCGGATTTACGCGGCGCTCTGCCTGGGAATGGGGTGATTTTCTGACCGGGCTCCACCCAATTTTCCCGATCTGACGAATTTGCAATCTGGTATCATGTATTCAGACAAGGCGTCGCTCTATTCAGGAAATTCCCCGGGAAGCGATATTATGGGAGACATTATGAAAACGTTACTGCTGCTCATGTCACTTTTCGTGTTGACGGGATGTTCCGCCTTTACTTCCTACAAACCGTTACCCGTCGCGGTGGCCGATCCGCTGAGCGTAAGGGGATGCCGATTTGTCGGCGCATTTCCGGGGCCGTACGGTTACCGGTTCTGGGGTCCCCCGCCCGTCCTGGGCGATTTCAAGTACCAGTCCGCTGCAACGGCCAGGAAAGCCGGTGCGACACACATGTACTGGCGGGAGGACGTCAGGGGATATTACGGTCAGACCAGGGTCACCGGATACGCCTTTGATTGCACCGGCGTGGCCATGCCGCAATACTTCGAGGGTACCGCTCTTAACTGATGGGCATCACTTGCAGCAAGCGGATTTGTTACCGCTACCCCTTCAGTAAAGCTTTTCTATGAACCCGCCAACATGTTCGCCCAGGCTCTGCGCCTGATGGGGGAACAGGTCCTCGAAGCTTTCCATGCTCGCCACCCCTTTGTAACCGGTTTCCCGGTCACCGAACGAAGCCAGTTCCCTGCCCGTCAGGGCGTCGACCAGGCGGCCTTGAACTTTGATATAGGTTTTCCCGGCGCCGAATCCGACCCAGAACCTGAGTGCCCGGCTGCCGCCGTTCAATTCGGAGAATTTGCCTTCCAGGATGACCGCATTTCCCACTGCGTCACCATTCACGGCGACATTCTTGAACAGCTTGCGCTTTTTCATCTCGGCCTCGATACTCAGAGACAGGTTTTTCACGATGAGCGGCTTCAAAGCCTCCACCTTCGGCTTTTCTTCCTCATCGATGTTGTCATATACGACACCCTCCATTGAGAAGTCCCTGATGACGAGGGTGTCGTACGTGGAAAGACGCTGCGAGGTCGCAACCGATTCCTCATTGAGAATACCTGGCTTGGGAAGCGGAGTTTCATTTGCATAGACCAGTGAGGCTGCAGCGACAAGAATCAGAACCAGCGCTAACGACATAGCTTTTTTCATGACCACCTCCTCTAAAGTGCCCAGGTTCAGGCATACAAGGCAAACCGTTGATTCAATCCTGGCATCATGGAAGCCGGATCCCGCAACGACACAAGGCGCTCAGGGAACAGATCCATCTCACCGCGCTTCCCCCAGGCTCTCCAGGTAGGACGCTATGACGGGGATATCGGCCTCGGGCCAATCCAGTGTTCCCAGTTCATGGGGCGTGACCCAGGCGATGGCGCGGTGTTCGACCAGGCTGATCTCACCAGACTCGATGGCGCATACAAACGGCAGCAGTTCGATATCGAAATCGGTATAGCTGTGGAAAACCGGCGGCAGCGGCCGGCCGACCACAGCGCGCACACCCAGTTCTTCGTGGAGTTCCCTGGCCAGGCACTCCTCGGCGCTCTCGCCTTCGTGGAGCTTTCCCCCCGGGAACTCCCACTTGAGCGGCATGTTCATCGTCTCGCTGCGCTGGGCCGCCAGGACCTTGCCGCCATCCTCGATCACTGCGCAGCTGACCCGTATGCTGGGCCTTTCCAATTCCTACCCCCCTGTTCATATTCGAAGGCGCTCTTCCAGTCCGTCTCCGTGATCTCATGGAAGCGAAATCCGTCAATCCCGGGCAGGTGAATACGGACTTCAGGGCCTGCACTACCACTTCTGTTTCATCTCGAACCGCAGTATCTCTGGCAGGTTGCGCAGGAACACACCGATGCTGTGGGGCGACTTCCAGAGCATTTTCGTATAGCCCCAGTGGATGCGGCTCCGCCGGTAAAACCTCCTGATGAATTCGTTGTACAGTTCCTCCAGCCTCTCGCGCGTCATGCCGTGCGGAACGAACACGAAGTTCATGCAGTTCATGGCCGGCCAGTCCTCGTCGAACTCGCCGTACTCCCTGATGGTGCGGTAGACCGGCGCTCCCGGGAACGGGGTGAACTTGGTCACGTTGATCTCATCCAGGGGCAGGGCCAGGGCATACTCGATGGTACGCTGGATCGACTGCTCGGTCTCCCCGGGGAACCCCATCATGAACAGCCCCTTGACCCGCATGCCCGTGTCCCGGACCATTTTGAGTTTCCGTCCCACCTCTCCGGGATCATAGAGTTTCCGGTGCCTGGAGAGTATCTCCGGGTCCCCCGACTCGATGCCGAAGTTGACCTGCCAGCAGCCGGAACGCTTCAGCAGGGCAAGGAGCTCCGCATCCACATGCTCCAGCCTGGCGATGGAATTGTAGCCGACCGGCAGCCGTTTTTTCTCCTTGAGGATGCAGAACCGCTCCACCCGGCCCCGGTCGAACGTGAACAGGTCATCGTAGAAGAATACGTGCCGGATGCCGAAATCCCGATGGAGGTAATCAAGGTGCTCCACAATGTAGTCGGGAGAATTGAAGCGGAAGCCGCGGCTGAACACGGAACGGTCGCAATAACTGCACTGGTAGGGGCATCCGCGGCTGGATATGACGCTGGTATTGGGCGCTTTCGGGTAACTGAACAGGGGAAGGTTGTAGCGCCTGGGGAAATCCCGGATGCGGCCGTAAGCCGGAAACGGCAGGGCATCCAGGTCCGGCATGTTCTCTCTCGTGGCTGAAAGCGCCCCCTTGCCGTCCCTGCGGAAGGCTACCCCGGGGACCGACTCAGGGTTGCGAAAACCGTCGCGCAGCAGCTCCCAGAAAGTGATCTCACCTTCGCCGATCACCAGGAAATCGACTGCCGGGAAGCCATCCAGGAGCGAAGCCCCTGCCGAACAGGCATGGGAGCCGCCGAAAACGATCCGCACATCCGGGCTCAGCTGCTTGAGACGTTCCGCAATAGCATACCCCTCCAGAAAGGAAGAGGTGGTGCAGGAAAATCCGACAACATCGGGATTTCTGGACAGGATGTCCCGCACGTGCTCCTCCACCGTGGCCGGAGCGCCGTAGCAGTCGAGGATAGCCACATCGATACCTTTCGACTCCAGGAAAGCCGCAATGCTCAAGAGCCCGATGGGAGGCATGAGGTTGAAGATGGTGGTGATGTCTTTTCCCGACCCCATCCAGTTGCTGCCGTGGGGGTGGACCAGGAGCGCTTTCATGAATCTCCTTTCCCTGCCGTACCGTTTTCCGCCAGAAGTTCGTTCATGCTCCCGGTCCGATAACCCTCCAGGTCTAGGGACACGTAGGTGAATCCGGCGGACTTGAAGAAGGACGCGATCTTTCTCCGCACCTCCGGCGCCAGCAGGCGGGTGATCTCCGCCTCGCCCACCTCTATCCGTGCGCTCTCTCCGTGAAACCGCACCCGGTAGGTCCGGAAGCCGCAATCACGCAGGAACTCCTCGCACTCCTCGATCTGTCCGAGGCGCCCGGCATCGATCTTCGTGCCGTAGGGAAAACGGCTGGCAAGGCACGCGAAGGGCTGCTTGTCCCAGGTGGGCAGGCCCAGTTCCCTGCTGAGCGCCCGTATGTCCGCTTTCGACAGGCCGGATTGCAGGAGCGGGCTCCGCACTCCCAGTTCCTCGACTGCGCGCCGGCCGGGGCGGTAGTCCCCGAGATCGTCGGTGTTGCTCCCATCCAGGACGTGGGCCAGGCCCAGTTCACCGGCCTTTTCCCGGCAGAGCCGGAACAGCTCCTTCTTGCAGTGATAACACCGGTCAGGGGAATTGTCGGAAAATCCCGGGATTTCCAGTTCGTTGGATTCGATGATGATCCGCCGGACACCGATGGCTTCGACAAGCCGGGCAGCCTCCCGGAACTCGGATTCGGGATAGGTGGGCGATTTGGCGGTCACCGCCCATACGCTATCGCCCAGAACGTCGTGCGCCACCCTCAGCAGGAAGGTGGAATCCACGCCGCCGGAGAACGCCACCAGCGCCGAGCCCATTTCGGCAAGGGATTGCCGCAGGGATTCGTATTTTTCATGGAGCTGATCCATTTATGCCGGTTTCAGTCGTAGATTCCGGTGGAGAGATATCTCTCGCCGGTATCGCACATGATGGTGACCACGTTCCTGCCCTTGCCCAGTTTCCTTGCCAGCTGCAAAGCGCCGAAGAAATTGGCCCCGGACGATATGCCCACCAGCAGCCCCTCCACCCTGGCAAGCTTCCCGGCAGACTCGAAAGCCTCTTCGTTCCCCACCCGGATGACTTCATCGTACACGCTGGTATTCAACACGTCGGGCACGAATCCGGCGCCGATTCCCTGTATCTTGTGGGGACCGGGCACTCCGCCCGACAACACGGGCGAATCGGCAGGCTCCACCGCGGCGATCCTGATACCCGGGTTGTGCTTCCTCAGCACCTCCCCGACACCGGTGATGGTGCCGCCGGTACCGACCCCGGCGACAAAGCCGTCGATCGAGAGCCCCGCCATCGACGCGATGATTTCCGGGCCGGTCGAGCGGCGGTGGGCCTCCGGGTTGGCCGGGTTGCTGAATTGCTGGGGCATGAGATAGCCGTGCTTTGCCGCCAGTTCCTCCGCCTTCTGCACCGCACCCCGCATGCCCTGGGCTCCCGGGGTGAGGATCAGTTCGGCGCCGAAAGCGGCGAGGAGCCGCCTTCGCTCCACCGACATGGTGTCAGGCATGGTCAGGATGAGCTTGTATCCCCTGACCGCGCAGACCACTGACAGGCCGATGCCCGTGTTGCCGCTGGTGGGTTCCACTACCGTAGCGCCCGGCTTCAGACAGCCATCCCGTTCCGCGGCCGCGATCATCGCGCGGCAGATCCGGTCCTTCACGCTTCCACCCGGATTGCGGGATTCCATTTTCACGTAGATGTCGGCGCAATTCTCTTCGGCAAGCTTGCAAATCCTGACCAGCGGCGTATCGCCGATCCGGCTGAGAATGGTGTCGTCCTTGGGATCCGTCATTTCCATGCTCCTTCCTGCAATCTTTTCTTTCCTATCTCCCTCTATGATGTCTATCCGGAAACTCTGGATTAAGACTAATGCAGTTTTCAGATCGGAAACGAGGATTTTTTTGTTCTGGCCAGGAAACCAAGGGGTTGCGCGGAGGCATACTGAAGTATGTCGCACAAGCAAGCCCGCAGGTTGACACCGCCAGGGCAAAAAAAGACCGTTTCCGGATGGAAACTATATGCAGTATGTGAACCGGTGATCCTGCTCCCGCCTGATGCCCAGCGCCGCCCCGCGCTCGCAGAGGCTTTGCAGGGTCAGTTGCGAATAAAATTCGTTGAGCATGTCACCCGCGGCCTTCCAGACCTCCTGGGTCACGCAACCGCCGTCCAGCGAACACTCCCCTTTCCGTTTCTTCTTCGCGCCGGCGCATTCCACCAGCAGGGTATCCCCTTCCGCGGCTTCCAGAATCTCGCGCACCGTTATCTGTTCCGGCTTTCGCGCCAGGCAGTACCCTCCCTGCGGCCCCCGCTTGCTCTTCAGGATCCCGGCTTTCTTGAAGCTCTGGAAAATCTGCTCCAGGTAGCGCGGCGATATGTCCTGCCTGCGGGATATATCCTTGATCTGGGCCGGCAGCATCCCCGAATTGTATGCCATGTCGAACAGTGCCCGCAGCCCATAGCGGCTCTTGGTGGAAAGCCTCATGTACGCACTCCTTTGCTGATAGCGAAACCGGGGAAAAGGGAAATCCGCATCGCTCCCGGCGTTTGACGGTTCAAACATAATCTATCTGAATCACATCAATACTGTCAAGAAATCATGAAAAATAAAAACCGATTCCTCATGACGATACTGAAGTATCATCGGGTTGTCCCGCAGGGAACTATCTGGTAGGATGACTGGACAAACAAGAAGGGGGTCACTGCCATGAAGAAACTGATAAAGAAAGGAACCTACCTGTTTCCCACACCCGCGGCAATGGTGTCGTGCTCATGCGCCGACGCCCGTCCCAACATCATAACCCTTGCCTGGGTCGGCGTGGTATGTTCGGAACCGCCCATAGTCAGCATTTCGGTCAGACCGGGCCGCCATTCCAATCGTCTGATCAGGGAATCGGGCGCGTTCGTGGTCAACATCCCCCGCGAAGGCCAGCTCAGGGAACTGGACTTCTGCGGCACTGCCAGCGGCAGGAACGTCGACAAATTCAGGGCGCTGGGCCTGACGCCCGTTGCCGGCACGCAGGTCGCGGCCCCGCTGATCGAGGAATGCCCGGTCAACCTGGAGTGCCGGGTGATCGAGGTGAAAAACCTCGGCGCACACGACCTGTTCCTGGGTGAGATCCTGGCGGTCCACCTGGATGAGGACGTAATGAACGGCAAGGGGGATATCGATATAGCGCGCCTGCGGCCCATCGCCTACTGCCCCCAGGCATCCCAGTACTGGAACCTCAGGGAAGCAATCGGAACCTACGGATTTACCGGGGGAAAGCTTGACTGAATCACCGCGCTACCCGAAAACGATCATGGTCGCGGTCTGGTTCATGTGCCCGATACACTGCTCGCCGTAGGAATTGAACCCGATAGTCGGAAAATCGGCGAACAACTCGCCATAGATGCGGGTGAGTTTCTTGTACTCCAACTCGAGCGCGCGATGGGCGCAATTGAAAACGATGATTCCCGATATCCCTCCGAGCCTGGCCTTCGATCGCTCCAGCGCATCCCTGGTGTCGTCGATGAGGTTGGTAAGCTCGAGCAGGGAAAGGGGCATTCCCTCCACGGAGCCGCAATGGAAGAAGACGCTGTCGCCGGTGATCTGCGTCGGGCTGCGAATGTACGGCTCTCCGTCTATGACCAGCCCGAGCGGATGGCTGGGGAAGCAGGCGGCCAGTTCATGGATCGAAACTCCCAGCGCTTCCGCATAGGCAACTGAAGCGGGCTTGTTGTTGAACTCGATGATTTCCCGCTTATCCTCGTTGGCCCTGGTGACGACAAGCTGGGGACCCATCTCGCTGACGCTCTGGGTCTTGATGAAGTCGAACGGCATGCCCGGCTTCAGAAGAGCCAGAACGGCGGCATCGCTGTAAGCCTTGCCGTTGGCGTAGACATGGGTTTTCCTGAACCGCAGATCGTCCGCCGCGGAGCCGCCGATGAAGATGACATTGGTCTTGTCGCCGATGGCATCCATCACCTTTTCCTCAACCCCGCACATCCCGTCTATGAGGATGATGCCGAGGTACTGCGATGGCTTCATCTCGTTTGCCGCCTCGCCGAAGTGCCGTTCGAACGATCGGAAGGCATCGCCGACATTTGCCTTTCTTCTCAGGTTTTGCACCACTTCGACTTTGACATCCAGCAGGGATTCCCGGTCGAACGCCATGGCGACCACCGAGCCCTTCAGAAGCCTGCCGCTCATTATTTCCCCGGCCGTGGAGCACCCGAAGACCGTTGCCCCCGGGAAAGCTTCCCGCATCCGGGCGCTGATCTCACCGGGTTCGTACCTGGTCGAAGCGAAATAAACCAGCATTTCAATGCTGGAGGAATCCAGTGCTCCGGCCAGTTCATGAACAGCCTGCCCGACGGTTGCTTGCCCGGAACTCGCGATGCTGATTGCCATGCCGTGTCCTCCCGGTCCAGAGGGGTTAATTCTGCATCATTTTTTCCAGCTTCTCGATTATTGCCGGATCGTCGGCCGACGACTCCGTGTATTTGGCGGGATCAACCCCCTTCAGGATCAGCTTCGTCCTGATGATCTTTTCCACCATCTCGTTTCCCTTCGAACGCTCCGCCAGGATATCCTCTATCATCCGCTTGATTTTCCCCGCCATTGCAGACACCTCCTTGTGCAAACAGAAATGAGTATATCACCATTCAAAGGGTTGCAGGCAAGAACTTGTTCAGCCGGCGGGGGGGGGGGCGGGGCCGGCAACGCTCCCCGCATGCCCGTCGCCGCATCCCGTCATCGCCTGTTGCCGGTGCGCCAGATCTTCATCTTCTCCGCCTCCCTGACCAGGTCGTCGCGGAAGTCGGGGTGCGCTATGGATATGAGGGCTTCGGCCCGCTGCCACGTGCTCTTTCCCTTGAGGTTGACTTTGCCGAATTCCGTCACCACCCATTGCGCGCAGGTCCTGCTGGCAGTGACGATGCTTCCGGATGTCAGTGTGGGCACGATCCGGGAACCCGCACTGCCCGTCTTGCCGTAGGTTGACGACAGACAGATGAAGCTTTTGCCGCCTTTCGACAGGTACGCGCCCATCACGAAATCCAGCTGCCCGCCCGTGCCGCTGATCTGCCTGGTCCCGGACGACTCGGAGGATACCTGGCCGAACAGGTCGATCTCCACGGCATTGTTGATCGATACGAAGTTGTCGATCATGGCGACCCGGTTGACGTCGTTGATATAATCCACCGGGCAGCTCTGGATGCTCGGGTTGTCATGGATGAAATCGTAGAGCTTCTGGGTCCCGGTGGCAAAGGCGAACACCTGGCGGAACCGGTCGATGTTTTTCCGCGAGCCGTTGATCTTGCCCTGATCAGTGAGATCCACGAAGGCGTCCACGTACATCTCGGTATGCACTCCAAGGTTTTTCAGATCCGATTCGCCGATCAGCATTCCCACGGCATTGGGCATGCCGCCGATCCCCAGCTGCAGGCAGGCGCCGTCGGGTATCTCTTCCACGATCATCTGCGCGACCTTGCGGTCCACGTCGGTAAGGGGGTTTGACGGCAGCTGCGCGAGGGATGGATTGTGCCCTTCCACTATGTAATCCACCCGGGAAACGTGGATCGCTTCCTCGAACCCCCCCAGGCAGCGCGGCATGTTCAGGTTGACTTCCACGATGATTTTTTTCGCCTGATCGCACACCGCCATCAGGTGGGAAGCCTGCGGACCGAAATTGAAGTAGCCGTGCTCGTCCATGGGCGCGACCTGGAACATGGCCACGTCCACGGTTTCCACGTTTTCGCGGTACAGCTTGGGCAGCTCCGAGTAGCGCATGGGGCTGTAAAATCCACAGCCCATTTCGATGATCCTTCGGTCCACGCCGGTGCAGTGCCACGAGTTCCAGGTGAAGTGCCTGCCCGGATCCGGGACCGTGAGAATCTCCGGCATCCACATGGTTATCCCGCCCCGCACCTTCACATCGGTCAGTTCCGCGGCCCGGGCCGCCAACGCCTTGTCCGTGGCCACCGGGTGGCCCAGGCAGATGCCGTAGTCGACCCAGTCCCCCGACTTGACGACCTTTACGGCTTCTTCAGCCGTAACGAGTTTCTTCTGGTATTCCTGGTAATGCATTTGTCGTAGTCCCCCATAACATATATTTCACCACAGCAGAGTCACTGCAGACTTCCGTCATAATTTTGCAAACTCTCTCTTAGCGATTGAAAAAGTGGGCGGAACAGAATTCCGCCCCATAAACAAAATATGGAGTGTTTATCTTAGAACGATGATAGCATATTGTGTGCCACAACAATAAAACTTGGAAACACTGTATATTGCTACCTTCAATGCAGTAAACTACAGGCACCCGCCTTGTACTAAATCGAGCAAAGTCAAGAATTTTTACATTTCGCAGTAAATATATGGTTAATATTGGGATTTGTGATGTAAAACAATATTACAGGTGTCGTTGTTGCTAACAGCGTGGCTTCATATTCCGTGTGGTGATTTCATAAAAAACGGGCGCCAGAATTCATACAGCGCCCTAACCGAAAAGGAGGATTTTCGGAACAGAAATAAATTTTATGAGGTTTTTCAGAAGAAATACGCCCAGCGCGCACCAAACGTATCAGTTGCGGGACCGTTCTTGACTGAAAAATCATTTCGGTACTCGATCATGAGCTGGTTGTTGCTGCCGACCATCCAGAAGAACGAAACTCCCAGTCCGTGATTGTCCAGGGTGTCGTTCTGCCTGAGGCCTGCCACCTTTTTCTCGCCGCCATGATTGTAGAAGTAGTCCAGCGACACATACCACTGCTTGGTGATGTCGTAGCTGAAGTGCGTTTCAACGCCAAGCACCGGATCCTGCGACATCTTGCCGCCCACATACTCGTCGTTGTCGGTGTAGAACTCGCCGTTCACGATGATGTCGGCATAGAACCTTTCGCCGAGTCCCTTTACAATTCCCAGCTCAGGCTTGATGGCCCAGCGGTTGTTTCCCAGGTTGACCGCCTTGCTCTTGTTGTAGTGGCCGATGGGCATGGTTATGTACGGAGAAAAACCGACCCAGAATTTTTCCTTCGGGGCATTGACGAACCAGAAGGTGGCCAGCACCGTTGAATCGGCCCAGCCCGAGTCGCTCGTATTTGCCGCGTCCAGTGATTGTTCGCCGAAGACGAGCAGCGCCTGCGGATCGACGATCAGACCGCCGTCGCCATAGAGGGCCTTGCCGATCGAGGTGTAGTAAACGGGCCTGAAAATGCCCAGGTTTGCTGTCAGGCCGAGGTCATTGGCCGCCTTGTGACCGTTCGAATACAAGGTGCTGGCGGATATGTGCTTGAAATACGTACAGAACAGCATGGTTTTATCCGGCAGCGGAATGTAATCGCGCGCATTGGCGGCCCATGATTCCCGGGATGCCGCCAGGCTCAGACAAATGACCGCCGCAATAAGTATCTTTCTCATCACTTCCTTCCTCCTGTGCCATAGAATATTCAAGTGCATTGCAGACGGGGACCGTCAGCATTCCCCATCAATCGGCCAGACGGGGGGCGAACAAGCCGCCCCCGTGTGAACTTCCAGCTGTGCAGCAAGCTACATAGCCTTCTTATAGAGCGCGATTATGTCATCGAGTTTTACATTTCTCGGGTTGAAAAGAGTGCAGACATCTTTCATCGCGTTTTCAGCCAGAAGCGGAATGTCCGATTCCTTCATGCCGAGGGCGGCGAAGCCGGAGGGGATGCCGACATCCGCGGACAGGGTTCTGATCGCTTCGACCGCTTTCACGGCCGCCTCTTTCAGAGAAAGCCCGGTAATGTCTTCGCCCATTGCCACGGCGACTTCGGCATATTTTTCCAGATTGGAAATCAGGTTGAACTCGCAGACCACGGGAAGCGCGATGGCGTTGCAGACACCGTGTGGCAGGTTGAGCACGCTGCCCGGCTGGTGCGCCATGGAATGGACGATGCCGAGACCGGCGCTGTTGAAGGCCATGCCCGCAAGGTATTCGGCATACGCCATGGCATCACGCGCCGCGATGTCCTGGCCGTTGGCCACGGCCTTGCGCAGCCATTTGGCGATGAGCTTGATGGCCTGGATGGCGCACGCATCGGTAATGGGAGTCGCCAGCGCAGCCACGTACGCCTCGACGGCGTGGGTCAGGGCGTCCATGCCGGTCGCGGCGGTCAGGCCGGCAGGCATGCCGGCATGCATCAGCGGATCGTTGATTGCCACGTCCGGCATGACCCGCGCATCGGCAAAAACCATTTTGACTTTGATATCAGTGTTCGTGATAACCGCGAAACGGGTCATTTCGCTGCCCGTACCGGCAGTGGTGTTGATGGCGATATAAGGAGGAAGCCCGGCTTTCAGCGTATCGATTCCGGCGTACTCGCGAATATTTCCGCCACTGGTAGCGACAATGCCGATGCCCTTCGTGGTGTCATGGGAGCTGCCGCCGCCGAGCGAAAGAAGCGCGTCGCAGTTATTGTCCTGGTATACTTTCAAGCCATCAGCGACGTTCTTGTCAGTCGGGTTCGGCTCGGCTCCGTCAAACAGAACCACCTGCACGCCGGCAGCCTCCACCAGTTTGATGATCTGATCGGCGACACCCGCCTTGGAAAGGCCCTTGTCGGTAACCAGCAGGGCTTTCTTTGCGCCCAGCTTCTTCATCTCTTCACCGACCTGATCAACCGCGCCGAGGCCCATCAATGCAACAGGGGGGGTAAAAAAACCGAATACTTGTTTTGCTAATGCCATTCCAGTTTCCTCCATTAAGGTAATTTCAGGCACTATCGCCTGGTTGCAGCCATGAAACTCATCTGCATATAGCAGAGGACGTGCCGAAAGACTTTGTTTTTAAAAAAATGTTTTATTTTGGAGAGTTAAAGAAAAAATCCGGGATTAGCGAAACAGATCTGATGTAAAGGTATTTGCGGAGAGAATGGCGTACAGCAAGGCAAGACGCTGTAAATTATTGCTACAGGGTTCCTGTAAAACATTTTTACAGATGGATGTTTTTTTTCACCCGAAGGAGGCGCAATTTCCGGACACGGGTGCGGCCAAGGTCTAACCGCTCTTCTCTTTCCGGACCTTGAGCCGCTTGTTCAGTGTCTGCCGGGTAAAACCGAGAAGGGATGCCGCGATACCCTGGTTCCCTTTGGCAAGCTTCATGGCGACGTCGATCAGCAGGTCCTCCACTTCCCGAACCTTGGGAAAGCGGCCCCTGGATTCCAGCAGCCAGTCGTTGAGGCGATCGGAAAGGAGCGATTCATGCCCGGCAGGAGCCGGCATGGCGCCGATGACCTCCCGGAAACGTTCCAGAGCAAGCACTCCCGAACTGTGCCTGGCAACGGCATCGAAGACCATGGCTTTCAGCTCCCTGATGTTTCCGGGGAAATTGTAGCTGGCCAAAAGAGTCACCAGCTCCGCGGGATAGCCGGGCGTGCTTTTCCTGAAAATCTGCGCGGCCGCCTGGAGGAAGAAATCCAGCAGCAGCGGAATGTCCTCCCCCCGTTCCCGTAATGGCGGCACCTGCACCTGGTGGGAGCAGAGGCGGAAGTAGAGATCGTTCCGGAACGTTTTGGCCTCCGCCATTTCGCGAAGGTTCCTGTTGGTTGCGGCAACTATCCGCGCGTCGCTGACCAGCGGGATGTCCGAACCGACCGGGTAGTACTCCTGCTCCTGCAGGAGCCTCAAGAGCTTCACCTGGGACATCTCGCTCAGGTCGCCGATTTCGTCCAGGAACAGGGTCCCGCCGGCCGCCTTGGTGATCAGTCCGCTGCGGGCCTGGTCCGCGCCGGTGAAAGCGCCTTTCTTGTGGCCGAACAGGGCGTCGGAGAACATGTTGTCGTCAAGGCCCGCGATGTTGACCGGAACGAACTTGCCCCGCACCCCGCTCAGATCGTGGATCGCCTTTGCAATCAGTTCTTTCCCGACCCCGGTCTCGCCGATTATGATGACGGGTTGCAGGGATTCCGCGATGACTTCGCAGTACTGGAAAACAGCCGACATCTTGGAGCTTGCGGTGATTATGGTTGAGAACACATCGGGCCGCTTCAGGCGGTTGGTGAGCAGATGATCCCTGAGATCGGTCACCTGCTGTTTCAGGCGGCATATCTCCAGCGCCCTTTTCACGCTGGAAATGAGCCGGGAATTCTCCACCGGCTTCACCAGGTAGTCAAAAGCGCCCGCTCTCATGCAGTCGACCGCGGTATCCACCTCATCGGCAGCGGTCATGACGATGACCGGGATGTGGGGATAATCGCGGCATATCGTAACAAGGAGTTCCTTGCCCGACAGGAATGGCATGAACAGGTCGAGAACGACGACGCCGATATCTCCCTGCTCGAGCATCGGCAGCACCTGTCGGCTGTCATCAACGGCCCTCACCTCCCTGATGCCGGCGAAACGGAGCACCGATTCCGAGGAAAGAAGGATATGGTTTTCATCGTCAACCAGAAGAACGGGAAAAATTCCTGCGGTTTTCATGTCTGGATGCCCCCTCCTCTCTCGCCCTGCTGGACCGGAAGCCTCACGAAGAATGTCGAACCACGGCCGGGCTCCGATTCGCATTCGATGATCCCGCCATGCTCCTTGACTATGCTGAAACAAATCGAGAGCCCCAGGCCGGTGCCGCCACAGTCAAGCCTGGTGGTATAGAAAGGGTCGAATATGGCCTGCCGCACCTCTTCAGACATGCCCACCCCCTCGTCGCTGACCTTGATGATGACCTCGCCAATGGACCGGACAAAGGAAGTGGAGAGAGAAACCCCCTCCTCCCGCGTCCTGAGGGCCTGGAGAGCATTCATGGCCAGGTTGACGATCACCTGTTCCAGTTGCTGGAAGCTCCCCGTTACCGGCGGCAGATTTTCCGCCAGGATGCACTGGAACTTGTCCGTGTGCTTCCTGATCTCGTTGTGGAGCATGTAGAGGGCCGCTTCAATGACCTTGTTGATGTCAACCGTCTGGTCGAGCCGGGTCTTTTCCTGCCGGGCGAAATCCTTCAACCCGGTTACGATGTTGTTGATTCGGCAAGCCCCCTCCACCAGGCCCTTGAGCATCTTGGGAATAAAGGAGCCAGCCTCCGAAAAGCGCAGCTTGCCGAGATAGAACTCCCCGTTGTCTTCGGCATATTGGCAGAGGATCCTGCTGATATCGGGCCAGACGTCCGAAATGAACTGGGCGTTGGCCATGATGAAATTGTTCGGGTTGTTTATCTCGTGGGCAATGCCGGACGCCAGGGTGCCGATCGCTGCCATCTTGTCCACCTGGCGCAGCCGCTCCTGCATTTTGCGATTCTTTTCTTCCGCGGACTTGCGCTCGGCAATGTCCCTGCACACCGCCAGCACCTTGTATTCCCCCCCGATCACCGCCCCTTTCATGTTCACCTCGATCCAGAACAGCCTGCCGGAACTGTCCTTGGCCAGCCACTCGAACATGTGGGATTTGTCGTACCTGGTTTTCCAGATCTTTTTCAGCACATCATTGTAGGTATAGGGGGGGGCGCCGGCACTCAGGTCTCCCACATTCAGCCGCAGAACCTGTTCGCGGGTATAGCCGTACATCTCGCACATTTTCAGGTTGACGTCAAGCATGGCGCCGTTTTCCGGGTCGAACACAAAGGTGGCGTCGTTGGCGGCGTCAAAGATGGTCCGGTAATTGGCCTCAGAGTCCTGCAAGGCCTGCTGCGCCCGCTTCTGCTCCCGGATATCGGCGAACATGGCCATGTAGCCGATGGTTTCACCGTCGTGGTTCAGCATGGGAACCGTGGAAAGGAGAACATCGATGAGTGCGCCGTCCTTGTGCGTCCGTTGCGTCTCCATGGAGCGGAGCGAGCCCCCCTCATTGAGATCCTGAACATTTTTCATGAATTCATCGCGGAATTCATCGGGGACAATAGGATACGGTTTTCCGAGCACTTCTTCCCTGGACCAGCCGAAAATCCGTTCCGACTCCGGATTCCAGAGCGTGACATCAAGATTGGAATTGATGAGAATAATCGCCGTCGGCGACGAGTTGATGATGGACTCCAGCATCTGGTTCTTTTCGCGGAGAGCGTCTTCCGCCAGGCGCCTGGCGTTTATGCTCCGATGATATTCACCCGCCATGACAACTGCGCCGTTTTCATCGAACACCGGAAATGAATGGATTTCCACGTAACCCACCTTGGGGTGGTATTTCTCCGTGGTTATGGCTTTTCCGGAATCGAAGACTTCCCGCAGATGGCAGTCTGCGCAAACTTCAGTAAAGCCCGGATAGTAAACCTCGTAGCAGCGGGCTTTGGATTTATTTTTCAGCGGCCCCCTGTTCGCCCTCGCGTACTCGCCGCGAAAATTGCTGAACACCAGCCTGAAATCCCGGTCAACGACCGAAACCAGGTCGGGAATCGCTTCCAGGATGCTCTGGAAGATTTTTTTCGAGGATGATAAGGCTTTCTTCTTTCCATCCTGTGCCGCAAGGATCTCTTTCATCGGCCCCTCCCGGTTTCGGTAACGACTGCCGGTATCGCACTAATGCGGTTCGATACCGTCCTGATTCGGGCTCGCCTTGATCGTGCCCTGAACGACCTGAAACGTCTCGCCGTTCCCATTTGCCCACCGGTCCCCCTCGCGGAGAGGATAGGGCACTTCCCGGGTACCGAGGAAAACCGGTTCGCCGCCGAGGTAGGCGAACCATTCCAGGTTGCCGTTCATCCATAACCGGGTCTTCAGTTCCATATCCTTTTCTCCCTGCCGTCCCGTTTCCAGGATGGACACAAACGAATTCAATCGAAGGGGTTTATTGTCACCCATCCGGTTGAATATGGCAAGAAAATGGCGAAGGCGACCTCACGGTATCCGACAGAGCCTCCGGTCTCGAACCTTTGCAGGATCCGGACCATTCTCGTGGTTGTTTCTGTCGCCGGATTGGGGTACATTACGGAAAAATATTCCGGAGAAACTGTGGCAAACATCCTCCTCGTTTCAGATCAGGAAAGCCTGATCGCCCTCTTTACCAGCCCGGGATTCCTGCCCGATGCCAAGATCCACATCGCAAGGACTATCGAACAGGCTTTTGCCACGCAGCCGAGAGGCGGATTCCGGTTCATCCTCATCCAGGAACGGCTTGGCGAACTGTCCGGGCAGATGGTGGCGTACAGGATAGCAGCCGGGTCGAAAGGGAAGAAGCCGCGAATCGTCCTGCTCGTCAATGGCGAGAAAACCGGCAACGGCAGTGGAAAGCAGGTGCAGGCCATCCAGTGCGCGGGGATGAGCGAAGAACATATCGCCGCAGCCGCACGGGGACTCCTGTCGGGCCAGGAACGGAAGCCGGGAAGCAGGCGGAACAAGCCGAAAAAGCCGGCCGGGGCAGAACCGGGTGCCGGGCGCAGTATCACGCCGCCGCCCGTCACGGAAATGGTGGATGACGTGGTGGAACTGGGCACGACAGCGGCGCATCCCGGAGCAACGCCGCTCGCGCGTTCGGAAGCCGCGACGTCAAACTTCCAGGATAAACTGGACAGCGTTTTGACCAAGACCGCCGCCGTGGCATTTTCCGCGACTCCAGAAGCTTCCGCAACGCACGCGGAGAGCAGTCCTGCGCCGTTGCTGGTCAACGTGGGCAGGGAGGGCGTAGCCGGGCGGATCCTCACGCTGATGGCAGGGCGAAAACCTGCGGCCCTGGTCATTGTGACTGTTGCCGTCACGGCAATGCTGGCATTGTTTGCCGTGAAAAAACTGCATAAAGCGCCGGAAAGCGCCGGACCGGGGAATAACACAACCGTGCGGGGTTCCGCCACGTCTCCGGACCGGGGCACATCCACGAAAAAGGAACTGCGCCCCCTCCCTTCATTCATTCCACCCCGCTCCCTGGACACAGACTACGGCAAGAGCCATCCGGGATGGGAACGGCACCTGACTCCGGAAGCCGAATTCCGGGTTTCCCGGGATGGGGGAACGCTGCGCGAAATCCTGATAATCGACCGTAGCGGCAAAGGAATACAAGAAAGACTGTTCACGTCGGTGCTGAACGAGATATCGTCGAACCGGAACTATCTCGTGGAGAAAAGGGAAATTAAGGGATCTTTCAAGGTGGATAAGGGAGTACTGGCAAACGGCGCCAAAGTCATCGTCTACCGGCACGTGCCCGGTAACAGGGTCAAGGCGCTGGTCGTCGACTTGCGCTGACCTGATAGATTTTCATGCCGACGTGCAGGCAAGGGAAAAACGCAACATCAATGGAGCATCCGATATGATATGGTTATACTATTGAGAAAGAAGGAGCCAACGAATGAAATTCACCAAAATGCAGGGCGCCGGAAATGATTATGTCTACGTGAACTGTTTTGAGGAAACGGTGGAAAATCCGGTCGATATGGCGATCCGGGTATCGAACCGCAACTTCGGAATCGGTTCCGACGGCCTGATACTGATCATGCCTTCCAAGGTTGCCGACGTAAGGATGAGAATGTTCAACGCCGACGGTTCGGAATCGGAGATGTGCGGAAACGGCATCCGCTGCGTTGCCAAGTATGCCTACGACCACGGTATCGTCTCGAAACAGGAGATAACGGCAGAAACCGGAGCCGGCATACTCACCCTGCAGCTGTTCACCAACAGCGACAAGGTCGAAAAAGTTCGGGTGAACATGGGCACCCCACGCCTGAGCCGCGCCGAGATCCCCATGAACGGCGAGGGATCTCTGCAGGTGGTCAATGAACCGCTCAACATCCTCCATTCCACCTTCAACATCACCTGCGTCTCCATGGGCAACCCCCACTGCGTCATCTTCGTGGATGACGTGGCAGGATTCCCGGTGGAAAAATACGGCCCGCTCATCGAGAACCACGAACTGTTTCCCCGCCGGACCAACGTCGAATTCGTTCAGGTCATTTCCAGGAGCGAAGTGAGGCAGCGCACGTGGGAGCGGGGCGCCGGGGAAACCCTCGCCTGCGGGACAGGCGCCAGCGCCGTGGCGGTCGCGGGTGTGCTGAACGGCCTCACCGGGAGGAAGATACTGAACCATCTCTCCGGGGGCGACCTGGAACTGGAATGGCAGGAAAACGGCCCGGTGTTCATGACCGGCCCGGCAGTTGAAGTATTCACCGGGGAGATAAACATTTGACGGGCGCAAGAAAGACGGCATCTCCGGACTATCTGGGAGCTCACATGTCGATCGCGGGCGGTCTCCACAAGGCTGTCGAACGCGGCCTTGAGGCCGGGTGCGGGGTAATCCAGGTCTTCACGCAGAACTCCAATCAATGGAAGGGGAAAGCGCTTACCGAAACCGACATTTCCCTTTTTCGCGAAAGACGGGCAGAATCCGGCCTGCGCCAGGTGGTCTCCCATGACATCTATCTCATCAATCTTGCCGCGCCTCCCGGCGAGGTACGGGAAAAGAGCCTGGCGGGTTTCGCCGAGGAAATGGAGCGATGCGCACGCTTGGGGATCGACATGATCGTCATGCATCCCGGCTCGCACCTGGGAGACGGCGAGGATACCGGCATCATGAGGATCGCCGAGGCATTCGGCGCCCTGTTCGCCAGGGTCCCCGAATTCAGCGGGCTGGTCCTGCTGGAAACAACCGCGGGCCAGGGCTCCAACCTGGGCTATCGCTTCGAGCATCTCCGGGACATCCGGGATCGCTCCGGTTTTCCGCACCGCTTCGGCATCTGCTTCGACACGTGCCACACCTTCGCGGCCGGGTACGACCTGACCGATGAAGAAGGGTACCAACAGGTCTTCGGGGAATTCGACCGGATACTCGGACTGGAAAATCTGAAGGCTTTTCATTTCAACGACTCGAAAAAAGGGCTCGACAGCAGGGTGGACCGGCACGAGCACATCGGCAGGGGCTCCATGGGCCTGTCCGGATTCAGGCTCCTGATGAATGACGGGCGATTCGCGGAAATTCCCAAGATCCTGGAAACGCCCAAGGGGGACGACAACGAGATGGATGCGATCAATCTGCGGACACTGCGCGATCTGGTTGTGCAGGGGGGTAGAACATGAGGGGAAAATCCGGATACGTTTTCAGCGGTTTTCGGTTAAACAAGGGGGGGCGAAACGCCCCCCCCTGAATTCAATCGATGCGTTGCCATTCATCGAATTCCACCGCATGGCGAGCCGGCCGTTCCGGAGAAGCATTATCGATAATAACCGTTGTGATTCATTCTCCAGATGTCTCGACTGGCCATATCCCTCTCATGGTGCAACCGCATCCGCTCACGGGGCGACAGGTAACCGTCGGACATCATCCTGCGCTTCTCCCACCTGATCCGGTCCTGCCGGGCCATCAGCCGGCGCGCCTCCCAGGGGGTCAGCCGTCCGCTGTGGACGCCATGGGCTATCCTCTGCTCCTGGCGCCATTCCCTTCTTTCAATCCCCCGGTCATGATCCCAGCCGGCGCTTGCCGAACCGGCTCCGATCAACACCATCAGGGATGCCATAACTCCGAATACTATGCCTTTTTTCATTTTGGAATCTCCTTTTTCCCACGAATTGGAAGACCAGCAGAGCTCTTTTTCCGGTTTCTTTGCCCTCTTTAACGGTCTCTATTCCACCTCGTTGACAGCCAAATTGAAAAAATCCCTCCACCGCCACCGGAATTAAACCATTCCCTCCGCCTCGCGGATGATCTGTTACAGAGGCCGGAAGTACAGCCGCCCTTGACAAGAGCGGACCGACTTCGAAAAATATATTTCTATGCGAATATTTTTCTTGACAAAATATTTCTTTGAGATAACATGTACGCAACGGAATCCGATTCCGGGCTATATTTGCCGGCATTAATAGTTAAAAGATCCTTGCAATATCTTATAGTGATATGCAGCAGGGTAACGATCGACAAAACTACGAGAAGCAACACTCTGCCAACCACAGCAAAGGACCTGGCGACAGGTCCCTCAATGGTGCCGCCATGAAAGACACCGTCACGCTTGAAAAATTCCTCAATGCCCTCAAGTCATGCGACTCCATGAACGGTTATTCGCTTGCGCTGTACGGGGAAAAGGACGAAACGGCAGTTTCAGAGGAACATTTCCTGCGGCTCTGCAGCCATCCGGGAGGCGACCCGCACGCCGAGTCCATTTACAACCTGTGGCTGGAAAAACATCTGCGGATCGCGCTGAAGAGAAAAAAACCGGTGGTTTTCAAATGCCTTGGTGGGATATTGTGCTTTATCGTTCCCTTCGAATTCCAGGGAGCCTTATTCTTTCTCTACGGATACGGCGTCCGCGAGGAAAAACTGGATATCAGGCAGATTGCCGCCGTTGCCAAGGAGAAGAAGCTCCACATGCTGTCCTGCATCGAGGCGCTGGCAAATCTCCCGGTCAAAACCGTTGACGCTATCCAGCACGATATCGACGACATACAGCGGATTCTGCCGTCGCTCACGGAACAGAACCTTTACAAGCCGCTTTATCTCTCCGGCATAACCGCCCTGAAAACCATTACGGAATTGTCTTCCCGGATCGAAAGGCTGAAAACAGTCGATGAGGTGATCGCAAGTTGCGCGGCAACCCTGGAAAATCTTTTCCATACCCGCAAGATCGCCTTCGCCATCCGCAGCGAAAAGAATCACGGCCTCCAGCTTGTGGGAACCGGCGACCTTCAGAAAGATCTGGGCAGGCTGCCTGAAAAGACACTGCTGGGATTAGCGGTCGACAAGTGTGGCGGCAACTCGTTCAATGACGAAAAAATGCTCCTGGAAAGCGGAATTCAACTGCATTTCTCACGCGTCTCCTGCTTTCCCCTGGTTACCGACAGAGGATTACTGGGCGCCATCCTGTGCTTCGACAGCCGGCTCACGACGCTTGCCGCCTCCATGATGGAACTCCTTGCCGGGAGGGCACTAGCACGGATCGACAACCTGCAGAAAGAACAGAAGCAATCCCATGACAAAGCGCTCGCCGATCACCTGCTGTCATTGAAAAACAGCTTCCTGAAGACGGAATCCCGCGACGAACTGTACAGGGTCATCCTTGAAACAGCGTCAGAGCTGGTTTCCGCATCCCGCGGCTCTATCATGCTCGTGGACAGCAACGGCAAGAGCCTGCGCATCAAATCCGCCAAGGGGATGAAGACTGAACTCGCCAAGATAGTTGCGGTCAGAATCGGCGACAGCATCGCGGGCAAGGTTGCCGAGAGCGGGACCCCGATCCTGGTGAACGACCTGGAAAGCGACGACAGGATCTCCATGGCCAGGCGGCCGCGGTTCAAAACGAACTCCCTCATCTGCATCCCCCTGAAACACAGGGACAAGGTGATCGGCGTCCTGAATCTCTCCGACAAGGAAAACCTAGAATCGTTCACCGAGTCGGACATGAATCTGGCGCTTTCTTTCGTCAACCTGGCAGCCCTCATGATCGACCACTCCCTCGCCGTCGAACGCTCCACCGCCCTGGAACAGCTGGCAATAACCGATTCGCTCACGGGGCTGTACAACCGGCGCTTTCTCACCCGGAGGATGGAAGAGGAACTGAACCGCAGCGCACACCAGAATCAGAATTTCAGCGTGCTGCTCCTGGATTTGGACTATTTCAAGGCTTACAATGACATGTGCGGGCATCTGGCAGGAGACGACGCGCTGAAAAAAACCGCCGCCATAATGAAATCTTCGGTGCGTGACATGGATACGGCTGTCCGTTTCGGGGGGGAGGAATTCTGCATCATCCTGCCGGGCACCTCGAAAAAAGAGGCGTTCCCGGTAGCCGAAAGGATCCGCGAGGAAATAGCCAAGGAATCATTCCCGCACGGCAGCCAGCTGCCCCTGGGAAAGCTGACCATCAGTGCGGGAATCTCGTCATTCCCCGAAGACGGAAGCACTATCAACGAATTGATCCATGCCGCGGATGTAGCGCTTTACCGGGCGAAAGAGCAGGGAAAGAACCGCGTCATGCTGGCGCACAAGACGCCGGAAACCGGGGTCGTTTCCCTGTAGTCCGGACTTTGACCGCTGACAGGCTAGAGTATTTCCACCAGCTCCACCTCAAATGCCAGATCCTCTCCCGCCAGGGGGTGATTGGCGTCGAAGGTGATCTCCTCGTCGCCCAGTTCCGCCACAATCACGTTCAATTCATCATTTTCCTGGTTGACCAGCGTAATCCCGTCCCCGACTTCAGGCTGCAAATCCGCCGGCAAGTCGCTCCGTGCCACGGAGAAGACTTTTTCCCCGTCATAAGGGCCGAAAGCGTCATCCATGGGAATGATGACCGATTTTATCTGGCCGGTCTCCATCCCTACCAGAGCTTCCTCTATACTGGGGAGGAATTCCCCCTCGCCGATGATCAGTTCCCGGGGACCGCCCCCGCATCCGCACTCTTCCGAACCGCAACCCGCCTCTTCCCTGGTCGAATCGAAAACCGTCCCGTCTTCGAGCGTTCCGACATAATGGATTCTGACTCGGTCGCCAGTCTTTGCCTTTGCCATCACATGCACCTTCCTTTTCGGTATTCATTCATTGCAGCTCGCGCAGGTAAAATCCGGCCGCGCATGCAGGCATTATGGCCGAGAAATGCCTGCCGTCAACCAAAATCGTCGCAAGACGTTTTCAAACAAGGAATGAATGGCTAACAGACAGCCCAGACACTCTCCCCGGGGGAAGTCCGGAGAAGGGGGTGGAGCAGGACCGCTGTTCGCCTCCGGCAGGAATCGCCCAATATTGACTTGCCACGCCAAATAGTGTAGCGTAACAATTTTGAAAAGTTACAGGATAGACACGCGAAACCTTTGAAGAACGTTATCACCATTGATGTCGAAGACTGGTTCCATGTCTGCGGGTGTGAGCCGGAAACGATGCCTGGACCTCTTCCCGGCAGAGTGCGTCCCAACGTGGAAAGGATACTCGGTCTTCTGGCGGAATATGAGGCGGCGTCGACATTTTTCGTGCTCGGTTCAGTGGCCGAAGACGATCCCTCGCTGGTTCCGATGATTGCTGAGGCGGGTCACGAAATTGCATCCCACGGATATTCTCATCGGATGCTGGCACAAATTGGGCCCGATGAATTCCGGCGTGAACTGAGGCTGACCGGCGATATTATCGAGCAGCAGTGCGGGAGAAGGCCTGCCGGATTCAGGGCGCCGCAATGGTCGATGAAGATGGCCGACGCATGGGCATTCGACATCCTCCAGGAAGAAGGATACCTCTACGATTCCAGCTTGAATCCCCTTCCCCTTGTCGGCGACAGTTCCGGCCCCCTCTTCCCATTCAGAATCCGGAGCGGAAATGTGGATATAATGGAAATCCCGCCCATGGTCACACCTACTGCGGCAGGCAACCTTCCGACCGGCGGCGGATGGGGTTTCCGGTTTTTTCCCCTGCGGATGATCCGATCCACCATTCGAAGGTACAACCGGTCAGGAGCCGCGGCAATCATCTATCTCCACCCACGTGAGATGGAACGGGACGGACCCCGCCTTCCGCTTTCGCCGCTGCGACGTTTCGCGACCTACGGCTCACGGGCAGAGGCCGGGGGACGTCTGCGCAACCTGTTGGAAAATTTCAAATTTCAGACAATGGAGCACCTGGCAAGATCGTGGCAATCTGCATAGTCATACCGGCATACAATGCTGCGGCAACCATCGCAACCGTTCTCGGGGAAATTGTCTCGCTGGGTTATCCGGTCCTGGTGATCGATGACGGCTCTACTGACGGCACAGACCGCCTGGTAGCGGGTCCGGGGGTGAAATGCATCAGGCACCGCTCGAACCGGGGCAAGGGCGCTGCTCTCCGTACCGGCTTCAGCAGCGCACTGGAAGAGGGATTCAGCGGCATAGTGACCATCGATTCGGACGGCCAGCACGATCCGTCGGCCATACCGCGGCTCGCGGCTTCGGCCGAGGAGAGGAAACTGGACATCCTCATTGCGTCCAGGGCCGCCCAGTTCGAAGAAATGGCCGGGCTCAGAAGTTCCTGGAACCGCTTCGGGGTCTGGTGCATGGAGAAGCGGACCGGCTTCGAAATTACTGACAGCCAGTCGGGATTCAGGTATTATACAGCCAGACTTCTCAGCAACGTGGCACTGACCGCGGACGGTTACGATATGGAAATGGAAGTGCTGATGAAGGCGTGGCGCAACGGGTATGCCATCGGCAGCATGCCGGTGGCGGCCAGGGTCGCCGACGGCAGATCCACCAGCCATTACCGCCCGATACGGGATACCTGGAACATTTGCATGACCTTCCTTAAATTCATGTAAAGGAAGAAGGATACCGAACCATGCTTCAGAGCCTGAAAACCTATTCGACTGAAAAAATCATATCGCTGCTCCTTTCGATGGCGACCAACTCGTCAAACGAAAACCTGGTGCGCATGACCTATCTCATGGAACTGATCCCGAAGAAGGACTATTACCGTGAGAGGATCCGCTGGATCAGGCACATGATCCGGGAAAATCACCCCAGCATCGAGTTTCCCCGGAGAATCCTGCGCGACCTGCATCCGAACCAGCGCGACAAGTGGATCTCCAACCTGGCGGTCAACCACCTGCTGTCCGGAACCAACAAGAGAAAAGCATGGCTGGACCGGGAGGGATACTATCCCCCCTCGACCGTGGTCATCAGCCCCACCATGCGCTGCAACCTCAATTGTTACGGCTGCTATGCCGGCGATTACGACAAGTCCCTCGAACTGACCCGCGAGGAAATCGATTCGGTCCTGATGCAGATGAAGGAAATGGGCGTCTATTTTGCCGTCATTTCCGGCGGCGAGCCCTTTTTCAAGAAAGACATCTTCGAAATATTCGCCAAGCACAGCGACATGGCCTTCCTGGTCTTCACCCACGGCGGACTCATTGACGAAGAGATGGTGCAGCGGCTGGTCGAGGTGGGAAACGTCATGCCCGCCTTTTCACTCGAGGGATACGAAAAAGAGACCGACGAACGGCGCGGACCGGGCCACTTCGCCAAGGTAATGCGCGCCATGGACCTGTTGCGCGAGGCAGGGCTTTCCTTTTGCGGGTCTTTCACCCAGACGAGCAAAAACACCGATATCATAACCGACGGCAGCTACATCGACCTTCTGGTTGACAAGGGATGCTCCGCATTGTGGCTCTTCTCATACGTTCCGGTCGGCAGAGAGCCCGACCTGGCCCTGATGCCCACCCCGGAGCAGAGAGACCTCATGCGGCGGCGCACCGTCGAGTTCCGGGCATCCAAGCCCATGATCATCGTGGATTTCTGGAACGACGGCCCCATCATCAGCGGCTGCATCGCCGGCGGGCGGAAGTATTTTCACATCAATGCCAATGGCGATATCGAGCCGTGTGTTTTCTGTCACTTCGCCGTTGACAACATCCGCAGGACAACCTTGAAGGAAGCATTGCGGTCGCCGCTGTTCCGGATCGTCCGCGAGCGGCAGGGACAGCATGATAACCTGCTCAGACCCTGCATGCTGATCGATCATCCCGACGTGGGGCGCGAATTGTTCCGGACTCCCGGTGTCTATGCCACGCACAAGGGCGCGGAGCAAATCTTCACCGGCCTGTCGCAATCCATGGACAGCTACGCCGCCAATTATGCGGAGATTGCCGATCGGGCCTGGGAAAAGGATTTCTGCGGCGGAGCGGCGCAGAAAAAACTCCATTGCGGAAACAAGCCCTGATGGCGCCGGTTCCGTTCCGAAGCGGCGCTGCCGGGCCTGCGCCATTCACGCCATTTCACGGTTTGTCGGCGAGTTGCGCTCTGTGACACTGTATAACAGCATCAGCCTTTTTTTCATCAACCTCCTGACCCTGGTGGTGCCGCGGGCACTGTTCCCTTTCTTCGCTTTTCTTACCGGAGGACTTTTCTATCTCCTCCTGGGCAGAATCCGGCGCATCATCCGGGCACATCTCCGGATCATAACCGGCAGGAGGAATGTGGAAGGGCTGGTTGTGGCCACCTTCTACAAATTTTCCCGCAACTGGACCGATGTCATGCTGATGATGCGGCTTCGGGGTGAAAAGCTCGACGCATTGATCGGCAGGAGAATAGGCAAGCAACACCTTGACGCTGCCATGGCCCAGGGGCATGGCGCAATCCTCATCTCCCCCCACCTGGGCAACTGGGAGCTCGGAGGCCTGGGACTGGCGGAGATGGGATATCACCTCAACGTCCTGACCTTCCGCGAACCTGACGAACGGGTCAACGAACTAAGGGAAAAGGTGCGCACCGAACGGGGCATAGGCTTCATCTACGTGGACCGGCACGACACCTCGCCGCTGGCGATCATCGAAGCGGTGAACGCCCTGCGCCGCAACGAAATACTGGCTCTTCTGGGAGACCGGGACGGTTCTTCGCATACCGCTCCCCTGGAGTTCTTCGGTCAGAAGACGGAAATCCCCCTCGGCGCCGCCTACCTGGCGCTGGCCAGCGGAGCGCCGGTGTTTCCGGTTTTCGTCCCGCTGGAGGGCAGCCGCTATGCCACGATCATGGAAGAGCCGATCCGTATCTCCGCCGGGCACGGCGGCCACAACAGAGCCATCATGGAAGGAACAGCGAAAATACTCAGGGTTTTCGAAAAATACATCAGGGCCTATCCCGACCAGTGGTACAACTTTTTCGACTACTGGAATCTGGTGGACGGCCGGGAAAAGGATGCTTCATGCCAGAGGAATTGATAAACCAGGTGAAACAGCTGATCATCGACAGTCTTCGCATCGAGGGGATGAGCCCGGATGAAATCGAAACGGACGCTCCGCTTTTCGGAGAGGGCCTGGGCCTCGACTCCATCGATGCCCTGCAGCTGGTCGTGGCCATGGAAAAGGATTTCGGGGTCATAGTACCCGACGCGGCCACCGGTACGGTGGTGTTCCAGTCCGTGCGCAGCATGGCCAAGTACATCGCGGAAAACCGGAAGTGAAACTGCTGCTCGTGGCCCCCGGCTGGCCGAAGGGAAGGCTGTGGGGCGAGTTGGGATTCAAGTTCCCGTCCCTCTCCCTTGCGGCGCTGGCGGCAGTGACCCCGGACGAATGGCAGATCGAACTGGTCGATGAAAACATCGAGTCAATCGACTTCGATCGTGAAGCGGATTTGGTGGCACTGACCGCAATGACACCCCAGGCGCCCCGCGCCTACCGGATTGCGGATGCGTTCCGGAAACGGGGCACTCCAGTCGTCATCGGCGGTTTCCATGCCAGCAACCTCCCGGACGAAGCGCTGCTGCACGCGGACGCGGTGGTTGTCGGCGAGGGTGAGCTGGTCTGGCCTTTTCTCCTGGCCGATTTCCGGAAGGGCGCCCTTGAAAGGATCTACCGGCCGGCCGGCCACCTGGACATGGGACAGATACCACCTGCCGGACGGGAAATTTTCAACGGCAAGCGTTATCTTTTCACCAACACCATCCAGACCACCCGCGGCTGCCCGTTCGATTGCGAGTTCTGCTCGGTCACCGCGTTCTACGGCAGGAAATACCGGAAACGACCGGTGGACTCGGTGCTGTGCGAATTGGAAAACCTGCGCAAAAAGAATTCTTTCGCGTTTTTCGTCGACGACAACCTGGTTGGGGACCGCCGCTTTGCCCTCGAACTGTTCGACGGCATGAGGGGCATGAACTTCAAATGGCTGTCCCATGCGCCCATCGATCTGGCTCACGACCGGGAACTGCTGCGCGCAGCCGGAGAAGCGGGCTGCGTCGGGATGTTCGTGGGTTTCGAATCGCTGAACGAAAAGTCGCTTGAGGCAATGGGCAAGGTGACCAATCGCGCTTCCAGTTATATCGAAGATTCCAAGGCCTTTCGCGACAACGGCATCGGCATCCTCGGTTCCTTCGTCCTCGGTTACGACGGCGATACACCGGAGGTATTCGGGAACATCCTGTCCTTCTGCGAACAGGCGAGACTGGAAGCAGCCATTTTCCCCATTCTCACCCCCTATCCGGGGACGGCGGTCAGGGCCCGGCTCGAGGCGGAGGGAAGGATTGTCTCCAACAGCTGGGAAGACTACGACATGGGCCACGTAACATTCCGCCCGGCTGGGATGGACGCCGGGGAACTCCAGGCCGGCCACGACTGGCTCAACCGCTCGTTTTACTCTTTCGGCTCAATGTTTCGGCGCATTTTCAAGGCCCACCGATCGGTGCAGGTTTTCGCGCCGATGAATTTCGGTTTCCGCAGTGCCATCAGGAGAGCGGAAAAAGCCAGCTGCAAGCAGCCGCCAACCATTATCAAATAAATTCCGGAGTAATCATCCGTCATGAACTGTTTCATGTTCCCGGGCCAGCCCCTTTCCCATAGCGGCACGTTGCCCGAAGATTCCGATTTCCACCATATCGCCCGGCTCGCCCCGGAAAGGGCCGGCCTGAACCTGCACGACTTTTCCTGGACCGGGCAACCGGCCACGGACTCGGTCGCACTCCAGATCTACGGCGTAACCATGAGCCTGTACCGGACGCGGATGCTCTTCCATGAAGGCATCAGGCCGCGCCTCATTGCCGAACACAGCATGGGTATCTATCCCGCTCTGGCTGCAAGCGGCGCTATGTCCGAAGGGGACGCTCTGGAACTGACGGCCCGCATCGGGAGCTGCATGAGCACCATGTCTGAAACGGCAGATTATGCCCTCGGCTGTATCGTGGGGCTGCCTGCCGAATCAGTTCTCGCCATTGCCGAAAACAGCGGGGCTTTCTTGGCAAACCACAACACTTCGCGTCATTTTCTCCTTTCCGGAGAGCGCCGGAACATCGAGTCCCTGGAGGCCGAGGCGCTGGCTGAAGGCGCTTTCTCCGTCAAGCTGTTCCCCTGCGACGCGCCGCTCCACACGCCATTGATGGAACAAGTCGCAGCAGAGCTGCGGGAAATAATTGCCGACTACCGCTACGGAGAGCCTGAAATTCCTCTCATGAACCATATCGACCAGAGTTTTCTGACCTCTTCCGATGTGCCCGACTTTCTGCTGCGCGAGCTGCTGCAGCCGGTGTATTGGGAGAGAAGTTTCCTGGAACTGCGCAAAGCGGGAGTGACGAGGTATCACGAGGTAGGAGTCGGTGATGCGCTGAAGAAGTACAACCGCTGGATAGAAAGCGAGGCCGCGCGGTCGCTATGAAATACCACGAAACCAGGATACGCGTCAGGTTCAACGAAGTGGATTCCTACCGGGTGGCATGGCACGGCAATTACGTCTCCTGGATGGAAGTGGGAAGGAACGAGCTGGCCGGCATGTTCGACTTGGACGCCGACCAGGTATTCTCACTGGGCTACATGGCGCCGGTCGTGGATCTCCAGCTGAAGTTCAAAAAACCATCGCTTTTCAATGAAGAGCTGAAGGTCATGACTTCGGTAAAACGAACCGAAACCGCAACCATGGAATTCGTCTGCGAAATCTTCGGCCCCGATGATTCGCTCCGCGCCGCGGGCCGCTGTGTCCTGGTGCTCACCGATCTGAACGGCATCCTCCAGTTCACCCTGCCGCCGATCATCCGCGAAAGGATCGACAGACTGTTGGCGTACCTGGAGGTTTGATGAATATCCTCCTCATTTCCGCCAACCGCGAAAAAAGCCCCTACCCGGTATTCCCGCTGGGTCTCGCCTATCTTGCAGGCCCCCTGGCAGCGGCCGGTCATGAACTTCGGGCGGTCGACCTCTGTTTCGCGGAAGATCCCGAGGCAACTGTTGCCGGGGCACTCTCTTCAGTCACACCCGATGCCGTCATCATATCCATCCGCAACATTGACAACGTCACCTATCCGGGCTCCCGGTCCTACCTGGCGGGAGTCAGGAAGGTGGTGGACCTCTGTCGCGGCAGGGCGGTGGTAATCCTGGGCGGTTCCGGGTATTCCCTCATGCCGCGGGAAATACTCGATTCCCTCGGCGGAGATTACGGCGTGGTGGGCGAAGGAGAAGCCGTGCTCCCCCTCCTGCTGGATTGCCTTGCCGGCAATGGCGATCCACGTCATCTGCCCGGTGTTCTCGTCAAAGGCGATGTCTCATTCCTGCCTCCCCACCCCGTGGAGGCGATCGGCAGGCCGGAGCGGAGCCTTTTCCCGGTGGAACGCTACAATCGGGAAGGGGGGATGTCCAATCTGCAGACCAAGCGCGGCTGCCCCTTTTCCTGCATCTACTGCACCTATCCGATTCTGGAGGGAAGCCGGGTCCGCCTGCGGAATATTGACGAAATTCTTCATGAAATCCGTGATCTTGTGGAGCATTTCGGCACGGAATACGTCTACTTCGTCGACGATATCTTCAACTACCCTATCGATTTTGCGGAATCTCTCTGCAAAGCCATCATTGAGGAGGGGCTGGGGCTGAAATGGTCGGCCTTCATCAATCCCGGCTTCATCACTCCCAGCCTGGTTCGTCTCATGGTGGAGGCGGGCTGCGATGCGATGGAATTCGGCACGGACTCCGGCTCGCCTTCAATGCTCAGCAACCTGGGCAAATCCTTCGGACCCGATGAAATCCGTTCAGCCTCTTCCCTGTGCCGCGATACCGGAGTGGACTTCGCCCATTACATCCTCTTCGGCGGGCCTGGTGAAACGGAAACCACTGTCAGAGAAAGCTTCGCACTGATGGACGAGGTCGAACCGACCGCCGTTATCGGGATGACGGGAATCCGGATATTCCCCGGCACCAGCCTTCACCTGAGAGCAATCGAAGATGGAATCATCGGGCATGACACACCTCTGCTGGAACCGGTATTTTACATCGCGCCCCAATTGGGAGACAACCTCTGCGAACTGGTCACCGCCGAGGCCATGAAGCGCAGGAACTGGGTGGTTCCGGGCCTCGAGATCAACATGAGCGACGCCATGCTGGCGGCTTTGCGCAGCTTCCCGGTCAAAGGGCCGCTGTGGAAGCTCATGAAACGGCTGGGCAGGACCCGTCAGAGGCCAATGGCGACCGGCGACGGCAAATGATCCGGACCAAAGCTATCCCCAGAACAAGGGGGTCTCGCGTTTCTTAGCCACCACGCTTTGGATCTTGCAACCGATTCCCCCCTCATCCGGCCCTCTGGGCCACCTCATCCCTCAATGGAGAAGTTCATGACGTAATGCCCTCGCCATCAAGGGAGAGGGCGGGCGCAGCCCGGGTGAGAGGGTCTCGTATCCCACCGACTTATAATCGCACGCGAACCCTGCCGTCCGTGTCCACTACCGTTTCAAAAAGGACTTGCCGATCCCCTTCCATCGCCAGGAAGGCGATGATCTGAAAGCGCAGGGTCAGATCATCGTCCTCCCTCGGCATGAACGTAACACTTGCCCCCGACAACCTCGGCTCATACTTGTCGATGGCACTGCGGATACTCTCCTCTATTTCCCGTACCGAATCAGGGTAGGTCTGGAGAAAATCCAGAAAATCGGGAACCCCGTAGTCATCCGCGATCAGGACGTTGCCCTGCCGGGTATTGAGGATCCGCTGCAGGTGGTCGACCACCGAATCCACGCACAGCTTGCGGTCACTGCCGCCGCGTCGCGCCGGCTGCCGCTCCTGTGCGCGGATCCTCTCGGACAAACGTTCTTCGTGCATTCTTCACATCGCCTTTTCCAGAGCGTCGGCCCGAACACCTGGCGCCGGGTGACTGGAAAAAACGCTGCTTTCATTGCCGAACATGTTTTCCAGCTTGCGCAGAGCGCTTACTGCTGCCTTCGGGTCATACCTGTTGGCTTTCATGAGTTTCAGGGCATACATGTCAGCGTCATTCTCGTGTGCCTGGGAATACTGGGCATGTACCAGATTCTCCGCCAGATTGCCCAGGGCCGATTCAGAAAGCGCGGCAACCGTGCCGCCCGAAGCCGCCCCCACCTTGCGGGCAGCCGAGGTGGTATAAGCCGTCTGCAGCGCTTTCTTGGAATGACCCAAATTAACGTGGCCGATCTCGTGGCCGATGACATAGCGCACCTCGTCATCGGTCATCCGGTCCATAAGGCCGGAGAACACGCGGACCGTCCCGTCGGCCATGGCGAACGCGTTGACGTCCTTTACCATGTAGACCTTGATAGTGGGTTTGACGTTGCCTTCGAATTTCATGCCCTTGGTGAGCTTGCTGATCCGCTTTGTATAAGGGCTGATAGGCGGCGCGACCGGGTTGAGCTTGTCGGTGGCCTGGCTCGCGTCCGAAGCGAGTTGCTTGACTTCACCGTCCGTAAGGGTTGCGGCCTTGGTCAGATCCGTCCCGGCACTGATAATGCCGCCGAGATCGAAACCGGCGAAAGCGGGGAATGTCTGCACTGCCGATAGACATCCGATAGCAATAATCCATCCGATTTTTTTCTTCATGCTTGATCCTCCTCTTTGATTGCCAATAGGCTGACACTTCAGATTTGACTTGGCCCGGATTACAAAAATGCGCCACTGTGCGCGAAAGGCAAATGCCTATCGAAATCCAGGAATCCTGTCAACTTACACGGAATGGCAATCTTTTTCCTTCCAGTGAGGGCGACAACCTGATTATCCAGACGATGAATCAATTTTTCTGAAGAGCTTTCAAATCGTCCAAGGCCTTACCCAGGGCAAATGGTTTTCTGAATATCGGCAGACCCGAAAAGAAATCAGCGAGTTGCGGATCCAAGGCTTGCTGCGTTTTCAGAGCTCGCAAATAGAGGGCGTTATTCAAACTTTCTTTTGACAAAGTTGATTGCAATGGAAATTCGAAATTTTTCAGATAGCTTTCCGCGACTGATATCCCTCGTCCAATTCTATTTTTCTCATTTTTATTCAGGGTTCCAGAAAACTCAGCAAAATACTCGATGTAATTTTTTACCGCATCCAGGTAGCGGTATTCCCGATATAAGGCTTCCTTTTCTTGTTCTTCGCAGGATGCCATATTGTTTTCAATTGATAGAGCAATCATTACAAGCCGAATGGAATCAAAATTCTTGTGAATATACTCTTTTCCAAATCGCTGCTGAAATTTATTGGCCCATGATGATGAGTATTCTGCAGATTCTTTTGTTGTTTTTTCAATACAAGCGTTAAAGCTCGCATAGGATTTGTTAAATTCCGTTTTGAGCTTATGGATTGCCATTTGGTAATCCTTGTTACCGAATCTGCGAGTGCGTTTATTAAGAAATATCTCCCAATTTTTTCCTATTTCATCTTCTTTGTACGGAAATTCCAGATATCTCATGACTTCACTTGTTCTATCTTGCTGGATATTGAATTCTTCTGTGCTTGCCAAGTCTGGTATATAAAGGTATATCGTAAACAAGATACATACAAGAATTGAAAGACTTTTTAAATGTTGCATAGAAACCTCTTTCCCCAATGAGAGACTATAAAAACATGCTCCGGCATAATCTTTGATAAAGGAGCCCTGAATGAGCGGGATGCTAGCGGCCGCTAAATCTTTCGAAAATGCCCGTCCAGAAATCTCCCTGTTGCCCCGTTGGATGGTTATCCATTTCGAGTGCAGCATCACCGGCAATTGCTCGATTTGTTACGGCAGCGATGCCCTTGACCATTTCCGCCAACAATCCCCAGTCTGTGGTGGAAACGGAGTATACTGTCGCGAGTTCACTTTTCGGCGGTCCCAGGAACATCTGGGCGAAAATACAAGCAGGCGCCCCGATTTGAAGAGCATTGGCCTTCTTTATCCTTTGATTTATTATTTTAATTGCCCTGATACAACAAGGCTGCAATCGCACCCCATGTAACATTTTGTAGTTGCTCACTATTTATCCTTTTTTGAGGTATGATTGACTCAGGTCCTTCCTGATCTAGGAAGGGCCTGAGTCCAATATTGATTACTTGGGAACTTCCCACGAATCTTCGGCTTCAATGCCATTAGGTTCCCACGTCCACTTGATCTTCTTGTAGGTAAAGGATACATCTTCCATGTGCCTGTAGGGCTCGTTTTGCGCCAACAGGGTCGTCGGCATGGACGGACTTATGCTGACGACGATCGCGTCTTCTAATTTGTGGGTGAAATAGTGCTCTTCGGTTCCCTGCTTGGTGATCCGGTACCATTTAATGGTGACGTCTTTCAGATGTTCAC
>JAVBWB010000034.1:0-41731 GCA_036677645.1 Geobacteraceae bacterium
TCAAAGAGCAGAGAAAACCGAAACAGAACCGTCAAAAATCAAGAAAACGTCCCTAAAAACCTCATCAGGAGGTTACAGGGAAAAATCAAGGAGTTTTTCAAGACCCTGCTAAAGAGCGGTTTCCTTTTGCTGCAAGTCAGCATTCCGATCTCGAGGTCATTTGTACTTTCAAACGCAACAAAGCTGCGTGGATGATAATGATTGTTAATTAGAAAATACATGTGATATGATCGCGCTGCCAGTCGTTCCAGCAACTCCTCATAGTAAAGGAACAGGCGCGGAGGTGCAGCGTGCTATCCATGAAGTTATCGCCTATTTTCAGCTTGTTTGCGGTCATTGGCTGTTTCGGGTGCCTGCTGGTTTCCTGTGCTGGACAGAACGCAGGTCTTGCGGCCTACAGGAAGGGCGACTATGTTTCCGCTGTGCGGGAATACGGCAGAGAGGACAGCCCTTCGTCCAATTTCGCCATCGGGGTCATGCATTACAAGGGGCAGGGTGTGCCACGGGACATGAAAAAGGCTGCCTTGTATTTCCGCAAGGCAGCCGAAGAGGGCACATGAAAGTTTCTAGGACAGGTTCCAGACGATCATTTCCCACATATCGCGCCAGCTCTTGCCAACTTCACTGACCACTGACGGCTCGAAGCCGCAATGCATCATGCATTGTGCGCAACGTTCATCCTTGCCCACACCATATCTTGCCCACTCGGTCTTTTCCATCATCTCGCGGTAAGTGGGATAATGGGCATCGGTAATAAGGTAGCAGGGCGCCTTCCATCCCTGGGTGTTCCGGGTCGGGTTTCCCCAGGGGGTGCATTCCAATGCCTTCTCACCCTTCAGAAATCGGAGGTACATCGGGGTTGAGAGTATCCGGTGCCTCTTGCTCATTTCGAAGACTTCAGAGAATTTCTTCTCGATTTCCCTGCGCTCGAGGAAGTGGTTTTCGCCGACCGCTTCATAGTCGAAACCGGGCGCGACCAGGAATCCATCCACGCCGATATCCTTCAGCAAAGTAAATAGTTGATCTATCTCTCCCAGGTCGGTTTCCTTGAATATGGTGGTATTCGTCCAGACGCGGAACCCGAGCTGCTTGGCCCTGCGGATTCCTGCCAGTGCGGTTTTGAAGGCGCCGTCACATTCCAGTATCCTGTCGTGGGTCGTTTCCATACCGTCCATGTGGACGTTCAGGGTGAAGTTGGGATGAGGCTGCATGCGGTCGAGCGATTCCTGGAGCAGAAGCCCGTTCGTACAGAAATAGACATGCTTCTTCCTGGCCAGTACTGCATTGACAAGCTCAAATACCTGCGTATACAGGAGCGGTTCGCCCCCGGTAATGGTAACGACGGGGGCCGGGCATTCATCGACTGACTGAAGGCACTCCTCCAGTGACATTTCCTGGTTGATGGTCGATGCGTATTCACGGATGCGGCCGCAACCCGAGCAGGCCAGATTGCAGAGATGGGTGGGCTCCAGCATCAGGACCAGGGGGAATTTTTCGTTCCCGCCCATTTTGTTGCGGATTATGTATTTTGTCAGGTCGTAATTCAGCTTCAATGGGAACCGCATGTATGATTCATTCCTTTCGAATTATTGCGTACAGCTACTTGATTCTGGCAAGTGCGGGCCCCTCAGCTGCTCTCCCGGCCAGGAAAGCCTTGGCTGCTTTCGCTATGCCTGCGGCGTCGAGACCAAGATCCGATCTCAACTGCGACTGGCTGCCGTGTTCGATGAAGCGGTCGGGGATTCCGAGCCTCCGGATTCTCGTGCCGGTGATGCCTTCGCGCTCCAGCAGCTCCATTACGGCGCTGCCGAAGCCGCCCTGAAGAGCGTTCTCTTCAATGGTCACCAGGTTGCCGGTTGCTTTGGCCGCGCCGGTTATGAGCTGCCGGTCGAGCGGCTTGACGAACCGGGCGTTGATCACGGTTGCATGGATGCCTTCCGCGGCCAGCAGTTTCGCGGCTTCCAGCGCGGGATACACTGTGCTGCCGATGGCAACCATGGAGAGGTCGCGACCCTCGGCCAGGATTTCACCTTTGCCGATTTCCAGGGAAAGGGGTTCGGGGTCCAGGGAAACGCCGTATCCCTGTCCGCGGGGGTAGCGGACCGCCACGGGACGGCCGGAATAGATCGCGGTCCTGAGCATGTGCTGCAGCTCGTTCTCGTCCTTGGGCGCCATGACGGTCATTTCCGGCAGGTGCCGCAGGTAGGAGAGGTCGAAGACGCCATGGTGGGTCGGCCCGTCGTCTCCCACCAGCCCGCCGCGGTCGAGGGCAAGGGTGACCGGCTGTTTCTGCAGGCAGATGTCGTGAAAGACCTGGTCGTAGCCCCGCTGGGCAAAGGTGGAATAGATGGCGGTAACCGGCAGGAAACCTTCGACGGCCAGGCCGGCGGCGAAGGTCAGGGCGTGCTGCTCGGCGATGCCCACGTCGAAGAACCGTTCCGGATACGTCTTTGCGAAGGGCGTCAGCCCGGTCCCGTCCGGCATGGCCGCGGTTATCGCGATGATCCGGTCGTCCTCGCCGGCCAGTCTTACCAGGGTCTGTCCGAAGACCGCGGTGTAGGAGGGCGCTCCGCCTTTCCCGGACTTGACGGTTCCGGTTTCGATGTCGAAGGCGCCGACACCGTGGAACAGGTCGGGAGTCTTTTCCGCCGGAGGATACCCCTTGCCTTTAGTCGTCATGACATGGATCAGCACGGGGCCGTCCGCGGTGCGGCAATTGTTGAACACCTCCACCAGTTGGGCGAGATCGTGCCCGTGGATCGGACCGACGTACTCGAATCCCAGGGCTTCGAACAGCGTGCCGGGGGTAAGGAAACCTTTTAATGAGTCTTCCGCTTTTTTGGCGAAATGCAGGATGTTGGTGCCGATTGCGGGGATGCTTTTCAGCAGCGATTCCATTTCCTTCTTCAGGTCCCTGAAATATTTGCCCGTGAGCTTTCGCGAGATGAAAGCCGAAAATGCGCCGACATTCTTCGAAATGGACATCTCGTTGTCGTTCAGGACGACGATCAGGTTCTTTCGCAGGTGCCCGGCCTGGTTCAGGGCCTCGAAAGCCATGCCGCCGGTCAGAGAGCCGTCCCCGATCACCGAGATTACCTTGCTGTCCTTGCCGGTGAGGCTGTTCGCCACCGCCATTCCCAGGCCGGCCGAGATGGAAGTGGATGAATGGCCTGCGCCGTATGCGTCATGGGGAGATTCGCTCCGTTTGGGGAACCCGCTTATGCCGTGGTACTGGCGCTGGGTATGGAAGACGTCGCGCCTGCCGGTGATGATCTTGTGGGTATAGGCCTGGTGTCCCACATCCCAGATGATCTTGTCGGTCGGGGAATCGAAACAGTAGTGCAGGGCCAGGGTCAGTTCCACGCACCCGAGATTGGAAGCCAGATGACCGCCGGTCGTTGATACCGTGTCCAGCAGGAAACGGCGCACTTCTTCGGCGAGCGGGACCAGTTCCTCCTCTTTCAGTCGCTTAAGGTCTTCCGGACAGTTTATTGTTTCAAGGAGAGGGTACATAGGGGACTCCCTGCGGCAATCCGCTTGAGTGAAAACGAAACCGGCTCACGGCCGGGTTTCGACGTGATCGTTCCTGTGCCCGGCACGGAAAGAGGTGTCGGCCTGCAGGCTACAGCGTCATTGATTCCGGCCGTGAGCATATCCTTCCGTGCGGAACCACTCGACCGCTTTTTGCAGCGCATCCCGGACCGGCCCGCATGACAGCCCCAGTTCCCGTACCGACTTGGATGAATCGAAGAACATGTGTTTTCCCGCCATTTGCACCCCTGCCAGGGGAATCAGGGGCTCCCATCCGGTCAGCCTGGAAATTCCTTCGTTTACATATGCGGCGATAAGTATGGGGGCATAGGGCAGTTTTAATCTGGGGGCCGGAAGTCCGGATATTTCCTCCAGCAGGGCGAAAATGCCACGCAGGGTGAGGTTTGCATTGCCGAGGATGTACTTTTCGCCGATTTTCCCATGGAGGGCGGCAAGTATGTGCCCCCTGGCGCAGTCTTCTACGTCGATCAGGTTCAAGCCCGTGTCGAGATAGGCGGGCATCTTGCGATTCAGGAAATCAACGATGATCTTGCCGGTGGGCGTGGGCTTGATATCGTGCGGTCCCACCGGTGTGGATGGATTGACGATAACCAGTGGCAGGCCCCGCTGTAGGAATTTCTCCGCTTCACGCTCGGCAAGGAATTTGCTTTTTTTGTAGTGCCCGACCATATCGGAGAAGGCGACGGGTGTTTCCTCGGTGCCGGGCGTTCCGTTGCCGGGATTGCCCAGTGTGCCGACGCTGCTCGTGTAGACCACCCTGCCGACGCCTTGACGCAGCGCCGCTTCAAGTACGGCCCGGGTTCCGCCCACATTCACCGAATACATCGAGGACGGGTCCCTGGTCCAGAGGCGATAGTCCGCGGCAACGTGGAACAGGGTGTCGCAGCCGGCGATTCCCCTGGCGAGGGACTCCCCATCCAGCAGGTCGCCTTCGCTGAACTCCACGTCCAGGCCGGCCAGGTTTCTCCTGTCCGATCCCGGCCGTGCCAGAACCCTGACCCGGTATCCCGACTTGAGCAGCTCGCGGGTAAGACATGCTCCGATAAAACCGGTTGCGCCGGTTACGAAAACCTTCTTCATATAACTGCCTGTCGCAAAGAACGCTCGTTCCCGGCCACGAAACATGCATGTGGCCGGGAAAAACGCGGGATCTTAATTGTCTACGCTCATGATTGAACGGTATTTGCCGAGAGCCATCAGGGGGAAGCAGTTGCGGTATATGTAGTACTTTATCATGAAATACTTGGGGAACCCGGTGCCGGTGAACTGGTCTTCGTCCCAGGTGCCGTCGGGCTTCTGGTTGGCGATCAGGTACTTGACGCCCCGTTCGACGGACGGCGAGCCCGCTTCCCCGGCGGCCATCAGCGCCAGCAATGCCCATGCGGTCTGGGACGGCGTGCTTTCGCCGATACCCGCAAGAGCCGGGTCATGATAGGATTCGCAGGTTTCGCCCCAGCCGCCGTCGCTGTTCTGCTTGGCCTTGAGCCAGTTGACTGCTTTGCGGATGTACTGCTGGGCGGGATCTTCTCCCATTGCCTTCAGCCCGCACAGGACCGACCAGGTTCCGTATATGTAGTTCACCCCCCAGCGTCCCCACCATGGTCCCTGGGGTTCCTGGGCCCGCTTGATGAATTCCAGGGCGCGGACAGCGGCCGGGTAGTCCCTGGGATAACCGAAAGTGCCCATGAGTTCCAGCATTCTGCCGGTAAGATCCGCGGTCGGCGGGTCGATAAGCGCTTCCAGGTCGGCAAAGGGTATCTTGTTGAGGATATGCTTGGAGTTGTCCTTGTCGAACGCTCCCCAGCCGCCGTTCTTGCTCTGCATGCCCAGGCACCATTTGATTCCCCGCTCGATGGCGGTCTGCAGGGCCGCTCCGTCCTTCACCTTGACGTCCTTGATCGCCAGCATGACCACTCCCGAATCATCCACATCGGGATACCAGTCGTTGAGGAATTCGAACGCCCAGCCGCCGGGCTCCAGATCCGGGCATTTGATCTTCCAGTCCCCCGGATTCCTCACTTCCCGGTCCAGGAGCCATTGGGTCGCCTTGATCAGGGCGGGGTGGTCGTTCGGCACTCCCGCGTCTATCAGGCCTTTCAAGGCCAGGGCGGTGTCCCATACCGGTGAAATGCAGGATTGGAGCACGATGCTGTCTTCATTCTCTATGCAGAAGTTGGCCAGCGCATCAAGGCCTTTCTGTACTGCCGGGTGGTCATTGGCATATCCCAGGCAGTGGAGGGCAAGGATCGAGTTGAGCATCGCGGGCTGGATGCCCCCCCAGTCTCCGGTCGGCTCCTGGTGGTCGAGCACCCATTTTTCCGCCTTGGCCATGGCTTTCTTCATGAAGGGCCTGATGGGACTGCGCTCATAGATCTTCAGCAGGTGGTCGACGCCGATGAAGATGTTTTTCCAGGTCAGTATGCCTTCTTCCTTGGTGAAGGTGTAGTCCGTCGGGCGCGGCGGCCGCACGTAGAGTTCCTGCACGCGCGCCCACGGCGGCAGCTTCCTGACCGGCCGCTTGGCCATGACCAGGGAGAGCGGAATGATCGTCGCCCGCGACCAGCTGGAGAGCTCGTACATGTTCAGGTAGGCCCAGTTGGGAAGCAGGTAGAGTTCGACGGGCATCGACGGAACGCCGAACCAGGCGAATTCACCGAACAGCGCGAGGAATACCTTGGTGAATACCCTGCTTTTGATGATGCCACCCTTGTCGAGGATGAACGCGCGGGCTTTTTCCATTGCCGGATGATCGGGCCCGTAACCGGACAGTTTCAGGGCGAAATACGCTTCTATGGTGGTGGAGAGATCTCCCGGCCCGCCATAATAGATGGTCCAGTAGCCTTCCGCCGTCTGCTTGCTCAGGATATAGTTGGCCAGCTTCCGTTCCCGGTTCTTGTCCACCATGCCCAGGAAATGAAACAGCATTATGTATTCGGCGCTTATGGTGACATTGGATTCCAGTTCCGCCCACCAGTATCCTTCCGGCAACTGCTCGCGGAAGAAGAACTCGCAGCTTTGTTCTATGGCGACGTCAAGGGGGCTGTTTGTCCCCAGTGTCTTCTTCTTCCAGATTGATGCCGGGAGATGGTGGACCTTGGCTCCCTGCCTCGAAGGAACTGCTTCGTTTTTTTCCGCGGTCATGCCGTTAAAAGATGTCAATGCTGGGGAAATCGGGTGTTTGCAGGGTTTCATTCCTGTGAGCTCCATAAAAAAACCTTGGGAAGTCGCCATGAATTTCATGGGACAGAGTTAGCCATTCTATAGAATAATTGTGCATATCTAGCATATTTTTCCGCAAAGGTATACAACTTTTCTGTGAAATGTTTGTGTACTGTAATGATTATGGCATGTTGCGTGACCGGAGGCCAGGGCGGGCGGTGTTGATTTCATGGGACGGCTATGGTACGCTCAAGCTTCAGATTCAGGAGGATAACGAACAAATGATCAACAGAAACGAAAAAGGCGGGAGGCTTTTCGGAGCTGTCACCCGTTTTCCGATGGCAACCGTTGTGGTGGCTCTGCTGCTGTCCGCGCTGGCGCTGAATTACACCCGGAACAACCTGGAAATGCTGACCGGCAGGGACGACCTGATGCCGAAGAACAGCAAGTTCCACCGCGATTACAGCCAGTACCGGCAGGAATTCGGCGACCAGGAAGAGATTGTCGTCGTCATCGAAAGCCCGGATTCCGAACTTGGGGGGCGTTTCGGCCGTGAACTCCAGGGCCGACTCAGCAAAAGGGCGGATCTGTTCAGGAAGGTGTTTTACCCCAACGCGCTTCCCTATTTCCAGAAGAACGGGCTCATGTTCATGACGTACGAGGAGCTGCGTTCCCTGCGCGAAAATCTCGCCAAGGCGAAGCCCGTGCTCAGGGACCTTGCGGCGTCACCGTCCGTCCAGACACTGTTCACCTCCCTGACGAGGGGGATGGAGAATTACCTGAAAGAGCCGCCGGGAGCGCCCGGCGCCGATGAGCGCATAGCCAGCCTGGCGTTCATGCTCGACAAGCTGGGCGCCGGTTTCGAACGTTTCGGTAAGGGGGGGGCGGAACCGGCATCCCTTGACAGTTTCTTCCTCGGGAACGGCCCGGGCGGGAAGGAGTCGTCCCTTGCCAAGGCCGCCCGGATGCAGATCATCACGGTGCTTCCGGTCAAGGAATCCGGCAGCTTCGTGCCTGCCGAGAGGGCCATAGCCGCCGTCCGCGCCGAACTTCGCGCCGTGGCTGCCGACCCCGGGTTCCGGGGAGTGAAGGCCGGTCTCACCGGGGTGCCGGTGCTGGAGTATGAGGAAATTGCCACGAGTCAGCGTGATATTGCGCTTGCCACCGTGATTTCCATAATCCTGACCGTAATACTGCTCCTTTTTGCCTTTCGCGGTGTCGCGAACGCTTTCGCCGCAACAGCGGCGCTGCTGGTGGCCATTGCACTTTCTTTCGGCATGGCGACTCTGGTAATCGGCCATCTCAATATCCTGTCAATGGTTTTTGCCGTGATGCTGATCGGAATAGGCATCGAGTACGGGATACAGATCGTGCTCCGTTACCAGGAGGAACTCGGCAGAGGCAAGCAACGGCTCGAAGCCCTGCGGACCGCGGTGAACAGGAACCTCTGGGCCATAACGATGGCGGCTGCCACGGTGGCCGCGGCTTTCCTCACCTTTGTCCTGACCGATTTCAAGGGAATCGCGGAACTGGGCATCATCGCAGCCATCGGCATTTTCATCTGCGTCCTGGTCACCTTCACCGTTCTCCCCGCGATGCTGGCACTGCCGATCAGGTATGGAAAGCGGAACCGCAAGACAGGTGCTGCTGCCGCTCCGGCGCCGGCAGGATCTCCTGTCGTTGCCGCGGCAAAGCCGTCTCCGTTCAGGAAGACCGTGCGGACGGTCCTGTTCGGCCACCCCAGGGCGGTCCTCGCCGTGACGGCGCTCCTCTGCGTCGCTTCCCTCTACCCCCTTTCCCGGGTCGAGTTCGATTACAACCTGCTCAATCTGCAGGCCAAGGGCCTGGAATCGGTCGCCTATGCGCGGAAACTGATGAGGAATTCCGAAAATTCGGGATATTTTGCCGTGTCCATGGCGCCTTCCCTCCGGGAGGCAGGTCTCCGGGCCAAGGCGCTGTCTTCGCTGCCGACCGTGGATCACGTGGTAAGCCTGGATTCGTTCGTGCCCGATGACCAGGACCGGAAACTGGCGGAATTCGCCGCCATCAGGGCAGAGCTTGCCGATGTCAGGCCGACGGCCTATGAAGAGGATCTCCGGGTCATGGAGCTGCCTGTGGTATTCGAAAATTTCCGCGCTGTCACGGAACGGTTCGTGCAGCGCCTGGAGCGCGAGCAGAGGCCCGAGGCGAAGGAAATGGCCGGGTTCCTGCGCATCCTGGACAGCTTCTTCGCGGGGCTGGAGAAGGAGAAGGACCGGAATGCGCTGGGAATGCTGCGCACTTTCCAGGGGGACATGATGGCCGGCCTGCCGGCCAAGATCGAGACCCTCAGGAACAGCCTGCCTGCCGGCAAGGTTTCCCTTGCGGATGTCCCCGAGGACCTGCGGAAACTGTTCGTGGGGAGGACGGGCCAATACCTCCTGCAGATCGCGCCCAAGCACGAGATCTTCGACCGGGAGCCGCTGAAGGCGTTTCTTGACGATGTGCGGAAGATCGCGCCCAGTGCAACGGGTGAACCGGTCATGGTGTACGAGTCGATGACCATTATGCGTGATTCTTACCGGGGGGCTTTTGTGTATGCTTTCCTGGCGATCATTGCCATTCTGCTCGTGACGTTCCGTAGCGTGCGCTATGCGATGATTGGTCTCGTGCCCTTGGTGGTGGGCGTGTTGTTCATGGTCAGCGGCATGTGGCTGTTCGGGATCAGCTTCAATTCAGCCAACATCATAGTCATGCCGTTGGTGCTCGGGATTGCGGTGGATTCGGGGATCTACATCATCAACCGGTTCCGCCGCGAAGGTGAAAGCGGCTACGAGGTCGTCGTCAGCAGCACCGGTCGTGGAGTCTTCTACAACACCCTCACCATCATGATCAGCTTCGGCGCCTTGATGGTGGCGCATCACCAGGGAGTTTTCAGCATCGGCGCGGCAATGTCGCTCGGCATGCTGTCATGCCAGATCGCCTTCATTGTCACGCTGCCGGCGGCCCTGGCGCTCTTCGGCGAAAAACGCCGGTCCGGGGACGGGGTGTGAAAGCTGAAGGGCTGGGAGGGGCCGTAGACCTGACACACCTGTTCCTGCGGCGGGCGGTTGTGCCGGGTGACGTGGTGGTTGACGCCACTTGCGGCCACGGTTTCGATACGCTGTTTCTGGCGCGGCTGGTGGGCGACCGGGGCAGGGTATGGGCCTTCGACATTCAGCCGGAGGCGATCAGATCAGCAGGGGCCAGGCTTGACGAGGCAGGGTGCCGCTCGCGGGTGACGCTGGTCAATGCGGGCCACGAACACCTTGGCGAATACCTGGAGGCAAAGGTCCGGGCGGTCGTCTTCAACCTGGGCTTCCTCCCGGGTGTTCCCGATGGGGCGGTCACCTGCGCGGGATCCACCTTGGTTGCGCTGGACCGTGCGGCGGAACTGCTTCTGCCGGGAGGCATCATAACCGTTGCCCTGTATACCGGGCATCCCGGCGGGGCGGCAGAGGCCGCGATGGTCGAAAAGTGGGCTGCCGGCCTTTCACCCCGCGGCTTCAACTCGTGGAAAAGCCGCCAGCTCAACCGCTCTGATGCGGCGCCCTATGTCGTAGTCGTGGAAAGACTGCCCTCCGGGCGCGGGGGAAATGCGGATTCAAGCCGCGGGCGTGCCTGAATGTCCCATCCGCCTGGTGCCCGGTTACTTCCTTTCGACCGTGACCTTGACCATTGCTTCGAAGGACTGCAGGGCATCAAAAAGATCCTGCCGAGACAGCTCCGCGCCGTTTTTCCGCATTCCCATGGCTTTCTTCCAGAAATCCTCGCCGAACCTGCTGAAGTAATTCAGGAGGAACTGGGACTGCACGTAGACTCCCCGCTCCAGGAAGGATGCTCCCAGGTCGGCCATGACCTGGTTGAACAGTTTCAGCTGGATGGCCCCTTCGCTTCCGCCCAGCTCCCCGCCCTCGTCGTGGTAGGTTATGGAGCTGCGCATCCAGGACAGGCCGTCGCCTCTCATGGCGGCGCCGACCAGCCCGGGCATTGAGGCGGAAAGCGCAACCGTCGCGCCGTCCCTGACGACCGCTTCATCGATGTTGTCCACCGGGCTGCTGTTGATGAAGAACACCTTGATGTCCTTCCTCACGTATTCAGGATCGATCCCGAACTGGTCGCACAGGAGCTCCCTGAGGCTGCAGCCGGTCCTGATCCTCACGTAACATCCCTTCTGCATCAGGGTGCACAACCTCGGCACCAAGTCCGCTTCGGGTATCAATATCAGCTTGAAGGCTTCGTCAGCGGCCCTTATGTCGTCCATTCCCGGCGTGGTTTCCTTGTTCATCGCTATTCCCCCGTGTTGTTGGATTGGGTGCGTCAACGACCTTCCCTTCCCGCAGTGCAGTCCGGATGCTCAGATGACCCGGTTGAAGAATACGGTAACGAAGTTCCGCAGCGGCGCGGGAGACTTCATCACCTTGGAAATCAGCAGCGCTCCTTCGAAGCCGGTGAGGAAATATTCCGCGATGGCCCCGGGAGAGCTGTCGGAGGGGATTTCACCGACGTCGCGGGCTTCCGCCAGGCACCGTTCGAAGTGATCCATCCAGGAACGGAAAATCCCGGCCAGCTTCAGGCGGAAATCCTCGCTCTGGTCGGCCAGCTCCTGGCCCATGTTGGCGGCGAGGCAGCCGATGCTGCAGTTGTTTTTTTCGAAGCGGTCGACGAGGCTTTCAAGGCAGTTCCTGAGGCGTGCGAGAGGGGTGAACCTGTCGTCGCGCAGGTATGAGATGAAAATCCTGTCGATGCCTTCGGCAAATTGATCCAGGACCTGGAGCCCGAAATCCTGCTTGCTGGAAAAATAGTAATAGAACGAGCCTTTGGGCACGTTGGCCTGCTTCAATATGGCCTCGATGCCGGTCGAGTTGAAGCCTTGGCGCGCTATGATTCCCATTCCGGCCCTGATGATCTGCTTTTTCGTTTCGCTGGAAGGCATGGGGGAATATTAGACCGGTCGTCTATAAAAGTCAAGAATTGCGCGGTGCGTGGAAAGGGTTCGGGAATGCGGTTCCGCAAGGAAGCCGATTCAACGGATGCCGTTTTCGTCCCGGCATTTTCCGCGCTGCGGCGAGCTTTGCCGGGCTCCGCCCCTGCTTCAGTGCCGGACGGGACGCTTTTTTGCTTTACATGACTGTCTGTCTTCCGTATTTTTTTTGTTAAGGGTTTGTCCGCCGCCACAGGGGGCACAACCGTTCATCAACGCAAAGACAGTTTTCAAGGGAATCAGATGATCCGCAACGTGCTGCCGTTTCTCTTCATTGCTCCGTCGCTGGTTTACGGGATCGCTTCGCTGTTCTGCGCCAGGAGCTTTTTCCGCGCCCAGGCTCGGAAAGACGGTTTCCTGCCCCCGGTGACGATACTCAAACCGGTGAAGGGAGATGATGCGGAGAGCTTCGAAAATTTCGCCTCCTTCTGCCGGCAGGACTACCCTGCCTGCCAGATCGTTTTTGCCGTGGCTTCGGCAGACGACCCGGCCGTTCCCGTGATAAGGCGGCTCATGGAAGCGTTTCCCGGCGCTGACCTGGAACTGGTGGTTGACGACCGGATCTACGGCCCGAACCACAAGGTATCGAATCTGATAAACGCTTACCCGAAAGCAAAGCACGACCTGATCGTCGTCTGCGACAGCGATATACGGGTCGGCCCCCGTTTCCTGCGTGAGGTCGCCATGCCTTTTGCCGACGGGTACGTGGGCCTGGTTACCTCGCTCTATCGCAGTTCGGGAGTGCGGAATATGCCCGCCGCGCTTGAGTCCATGGGTTTTACCGCCGATATGATACCCAACGTGCTGGTGGCGCTTCGCCTGGAAGGCCTGACCTTCGCCCTGGGCGCATCCATGGCGGTGCGCAGGAGCGCCCTGGAAAAGATCGGCGGCTTCCGGGCGCTGGCGGAGTATCTGGCGGACGACTACCAGCTGGGCAACATGGTCCATCGAGCCGGTTTCAAGCTGGCGCTCTCCGCATATTTCGTGGAAAGCGTCACCCGTCGGGAAAGCCTGAGGAGCGTCCTGTCGCGCCAGCTCCGCTGGGCGCGGACCATGCGTGTCAGCCGCCCGGCGGGCTATTTCGCTTCAGTGATCACTCAGCCTGCGCCTGCGATGCTGCTGGCGATCGCCTCCGGCGGCTTCTCCGTTGCAGGCTGGGCAGCCGTTTTGATGCTTGGCGCCGCCAGGCTGTCGTTCGCAACGGTTTTCAGCAGGGTGTTCGTGCGTGACGGCATATTTCCTCGTTACCTGTGGCTCCTCCCGCTTCGCGACCTGCTTGCATCAGCGGTCTGGCTGCTGGCGTTCCTCGGCAACAGGGTTGTCTGGCGTTCCAGGGTTTACCGGGTTCTTCCGGGAGGGAAAATCAGCGATGCAGGGGAGTCCGGCTGATGGTCCGGAATTCCCCCGCATCCTGTAAGAGAGGAATAATGTTCAGATAATTGCGTTCGAGGCTTTACTTTGCGTTTGAATGGTTATATGATGGGAAATTATTTTTTCGGGGTGCTTTCTTGTCAGCATTATTTACCTATTTAGGAAGGCCTGCCGTTGCGGTGCTGCGCGAAATGGGACGGATGGTCCTTTTTCTTTTTTATGCCGTCTGGATGCTGTTCAGGGCGCCGGGCAAGCTGATCCCCATTCTCAAGCAGATCAAGTTCATCGGTGCGAAATCCTTTTTCGTCATTTTCCTGACGGCTGCCTTTACCGGCATGGTTTTGGGCCTGCAGGGATACTACACGCTGACGAAAACCGGCACCGAGGGCATGCTTGGCGCCGTGGTCGCCCTTTCCCTGATCAGGGAGCTGGGTCCGGTCCTTGCCGCGCTCATGGTGACCGGACGTGCCGGAAGCGCCATTACCGCGGAAATCGGCATCATGAGGATAACGGAACAGATCGATGCCCTCGAAACCATGGCCCTGGAGCCTTTCAAATACCTCATGTCGCCCAAGATCCTGGCCGCCCTGATATCTTTGCCCCTTCTGTGCTCGATTTTCGACGTGGTGGGCATTGGCGGCGGCTACCTGGTCGGGGTGAAGATGATGGGCCTGAATCCGGGGGCTTACATCAACGGCATTGAAAAGAGCGTCGAGTGGAAGGACGTCTATTCCGGACTCGTGAAGTCGGTGTCCTTCGGCCTGATTATCTCGTGGGTATGCTGCTACAAAGGGTTTTACACGACTCGGGGCGCCGAAGGTGTTTCACGCTCGACTACCGAGGCCGTCGTAATGTCGTCCGTGCTGATTCTGATATGGGACTACTTCCTCACTTCGGTGATGATGTAGTTCGCGGATAGCCGGATTCGCAGGGGATGCGCTGAAATGATTGAACTGGTTCGCCTGACAAAGTCCTTCGGCAAGCAGATGGTGCTGAATGATCTCAACCTGAAAATCCCGACCGGAAAGATTACCGCCGTAATCGGCCCGAGCGGCGAGGGGAAGAGCGTTCTGCTGAAGCATATGATAGGCCTCATGCGGCCTGACAGCGGCAGGGTCCTGGTGGATGGCGAGGACATTACCTGGCTGGGTCGGCGGCAGATGAACCGGGTCCGGGAAAGGTTCGGCATGCTTTTCCAGGGAGTCGCGCTGTTCGATTCCATGACGGTGTTCGAGAACGTCGCTTTTCCGCTTGAGGAAAAGACCCGTCTGTCCAGGGGCGAGATCCGCGACCGGGTGAGCGAGGCGCTCGAGAACGTGGGTCTCAGGGACGTTGACGAAAAGTACCCGGACCAGCTTTCCGGAGGGATGAAGAAGCGGGTCGGCCTTGCCAGGGCGCTGCTCCTCAAGCCGGACATCATTCTCTTTGACGAGCCGACCACCGGGCTGGATCCCATCATCTGCAACGCCATGCACCGTCTCATCAAGGAGACCCAGAGACGATTCGGCTTCACCGCGGTCATCGTGACCCATGAGGTCCCCTCAATATTCGATATCTGCGATTATGTCGCCATGCTGTATCGGGGCCGGATTCAGATGCGGGGGACTCCTGACGAGATCAGGGTGTCCGAGGACCCTGTGCTCCGGCAGTTCATAACCGGAGCGCTGGAAGGGCCGTTGCAGTTTGTGTGATTCACGGGTTCACGAAAATTATTTCTGTTGCGGGTGAACAATGAAAAAAAATGCCAATCTGGAAACGATCGTCGGGGTCTTTGTGCTGGTGGGAATACTCTGCCTTGCCTACCTTTCCATAAAACTGGGCAAGATGGAGATTGTCGGTGGGGATTCCTACCGCCTCTACGCCAACTTTGAATCAATCTCAGGACTGAAAACAGGCGCGTCAATAGAGATCGCCGGTGTCGAGGTCGGCAGGGTGGACCGGATTGATCTGGATGAGAAAGCCGGATATACGGCCAAGGTTGCCATGAAAGTCCAATCGGGTGTTGTGTTGCAGGATGACGTAATCGCATCGGTCCGCACCAGGGGAATCATCGGTGACAAATACATCATGCTGAAACCGGGCGGATCCGATACGATCCTCAAGGATGGGGGAAGGATTCGCGAGACGGAATCGGTCATCGATTTCGAGAGCCTGATCAGCAAGTTCATCCATGGCAATGTCGATTGATTGAACGGAACCGGGTGCAGATCCGGCCGAGGTGTCTTGGAAGCGTCGTGGAATCATGCCGGGATGCGGACTGACTCATTCCGGTAAATAACCAAATCGCGTGCGAACCTTTTGCCGATGCTGTCGGCGAGGCGCCGCTCACGAAGAAGAAAGGGGCAAGGAAAATGAAAAAGTTGTTTGTGGCAGCTCTTGCGCTGGTCCTTGCCGGGGCGTTTTTCTCCGGCCAGGCCTTTGCCGGTGCGGTTACCGATGAGGTGAAGAAAACGGTTGACGAGGTGGTTTCCATAGTTTCGAATCCGGACTTCAAGAAGACCAGAAACGAATCGAAAAAACACACCGCCCTGAAGAGCTCGATCAGCAGAATCTTCGATTACGGAGAAATGGCGAAAAGAGCGCTGGGAGTCAACTGGAAGGCGAGGACCAAGGCGGAGCAGAAAGAATTCGTCAGCCTTTTTTCCACGCTGCTGGAAAATTCCTATGCGGGGAAGATAGAGTCTTATAACAACGAAAAGATCGTGTACACCGGTGAAACGATGAACGGCACCCACGCTGAAGTCAAGTCGCGGGTCATCACCGCCAAGAGGGACGAGTTTACCCTTGACTACCGGCTGTTGAAAAAAGGAAATCGCTGGATGGTCTACGATGTGGTCATAGAAGGGGTCAGCCTGGTGTCCAATTATCGTTCCCAGTTCAACAAGGTCATCGTAAGCCAGGGATACGGTGAGCTGGTGAAGAAGCTCCGCTCCAAGAGCGCGGAAATCAAGGCGCCCTGAAGCAGACGGCAAGACAACACCCCTATGGAGGCCCTATGAAGAAGATGCTTGCCATTTTGTCGCTGCTTGCGGTTGCCGGTTGTGCAACGGCCAACAAACCCTATCCCCTGGTGGAAACCAGTTCCGAGTCGGTCAGGAACTGCAGGCAGGTAGCAAGGTTCCACGGCCCTGAAGGCTACAGGATGTGGGGTCCGCCCGCTGTCATCGGAGATTTCAAGTACGAGTCGGCGGTCAAGGCGAAGGCAATGGGAGCAACCCACATTCACTGGCGTGTCGGCGGGCCCGGCATGGACGGCAGCATTACCGGGTGGGCTTATGACTGCACCGGGATTCTGGACGAGAACGCTTCCGACAGGGAGGATTACCGGTAAACAGCGACGAGCCGGGTGGAAGAGGTCGGAACTGTCCTCCCTCTCCACCCGGCGGCGTGCCGGACCGGGTGGTTGAACCCGTTGTTGTCAGGTGAGCTCTGACGTGCAGTGAGGACAACGGACCGCGCCCACGGGAATCGACGACAAGCAGAACCTGCATTCCTTGGTGACCGGAGCGGCAGGCTCAGGTTCAGGCTCCCTTCGCATGCGGTTGATCTGGCGTATCAGCAGGAAAATGGCGAACGCCACGATCACGAAGTCGAGGATGGTGTTGAAAAAGAGGCCGTAGTTTATCGTGGCGGCGCCGGCTTTCTTTGCTTCTTCCAGGCTGGTGAAGTGGTTGCCCGACAGGTCGATGAACAGGTTCGAGAAGTTCACCTTGCCCAGCAGCAGCCCGATCGGCGGCATGAGGATGTCACTGACGAATGAAGTAACGATTTTTCCGAATGCGCCGCCAATGACGATACCGACTGCCAGGTCGACTACATTCCCCCTCATGACGAATTCCTTGAATTCCTTTAACATTTTCCCTCCCTCTCAAAGTAGTGTCGTTGGCAGATGGCTTGGGCGATGCAGCTTGAACCGGCATCGATTCTGGCCCCGGCTTTCTGCTCGTCTCGCGCGGAGACCGGTTGTTGTGCACTGGAGACGTTAACGGTCTGTTATTGTCGATTCGTAAATTATATAAAGCTTAATAGGCTGTCAACTGTATTTTGCAGTGCACCAAATGGCTTGACGGGTAATGCGCTTTTTTGTAATTGTGTAAATGCGATGGCGATGAAGATCTGTTCCCTACCCAATATCCTGAGCGCTCTCCGGCTTCTGTCCGTGCCGGTGCTCGTTTTTCTCGCCTGGGCGGATCTTGGTAGAGAGTTTACCATACTATTCGTCTGTGCGCTTCTTACTGATCTGGCGGACGGCTACCTGGCCCGCCGCCTGGGCGTAGAGTCGGAATTGGGCGCCAGACTGGACAGTTGGGGGGATTTCGCGGTTTACACGGCTACGCCGGTTTGCGCCTGGATGCTCTGGCCTGACTTGATCTTGCGGGAATTGCCGTATGTACTGATTGTAGTTGCCAGTTTCACAGTGCCCGTGGCTGTCGGTTTCATAAAGTACCGGGGGCTGACGAGTTATCACACGTGGGGAGCAAAACTGTCGGCCGTTCTGATGGGGACAAGCGCCGTGCTTCTGTTTAATGGCGGCACTCCCTGGCCATTCCGCGTTTCGACAGGTATCCTGGTGCTTGCACAACTGGAGGAGATCGCCATAACGATCATACTGCCCGCACTCCACGCAAACGTGCCTACCGTCTGGCATGCCGCCGGACTGGCCCGTGCCGGGAAAAGGGTAAAAGGCCCGGGCCGCTGAACGGTTTGCCTTCGGCTGCGGATTCGCCACATGGCGTGCGTTTTGCTGCTTCCCACGATTGAAAAAAGGATAAAGGAACATGACAGAAGAACCAGAAGACCGCAAGCGGTCACATCTCAGACTCGTGGTGAACAATCCTGACAAGCGAAGCTCCCGTCCTGCTGTCGGAGAAGGCGACTACATCGCACTGGAAGAACTTGTCGCCGGCAAGGAAAACATCCGCCCGTTATATTACCGGGACCTGGAGCGCCCGGTCATGAAGGCCTGCATGGCCGTTGAGCGTTTCCTCGACCGAAGGGGCTGGACCTACGGGCTTGATCCTCACCATGGAAAGCCGATCGTTATTCCCGCGGCCGTCGTCTGCCCCGGATCAGCCGTTTCCCCGGCGGATCCGAGGGATGAAGTACTCCTGTTCATAGCTGAAGATGCGACGGGTAGGGGCTTGTGCTTTTCGATGGAAATGATTCTGCCGTTTTACAGTGAAGACGAATCGGTGATGGAGGAGGCGCTGCTCTATTCGCCCGTATTCCAGTATGGCACCCTGTTTCTCGAAGAAAACCGGCAGGACGGTTATCTTGATCTGATCTACCGGCTCGGTTTCCCCCTCTATCCCCCTGCTTTGACCGGCAGGATCCTTGACCGGCTGTTTGAGATCGCGGACCACGAAGTCGGCGAGGCGTTGCGCGGACTGGCCGAATATCCGGATTCAGAATAGCGCCGCTGCCTTCCCCGCGCGCGGCATCAGGCCGGAGGGGAGGATTGCGCCTGATGGGATTGCGCCTGATGGGATTGCGCCTGATGGAGAAAGCGCCTGAACTCTTCCTCTCCCGATTCGAAACTGAGGAACTTTACTCCCATGCCGGCCTTCCTTACCAAGTGAATCATGGCCGGCGGAACTTTTTTCGACCACCGTACGCTTCCCGTGATTCGGACCTTTTCTTCTCCCGGAAGGGAGATTTCCACCTTTATCCTGCTTCCCACCGGGTAGATGTTGGTCGTCTTTATGAACATTCCGCGGTCGTTGATGTCCTCGGTGAAGGCGACCCTTGCCGGATCGTCGAGCCCGAATTTTATGGAAAGCCTTCTCCGCAGCCTCTTGAAGCCCCGCTTCTCAGCCATTTGCAAGTTCCCTCCCGTTTTTTGTCCCGCCAGGCGGTCCTGTTGGGTTACCTGATCCGGACAAAAACCGTTCAGGCATCAGTGGCAGCAGATTAGCACTATTTATTGAAAAATGTAATAATTAAAACTTATGTTGGCAAGCCGCCGGTATCGGGCTAGCCGGCGTTCGCGCCGTAGGGCGTGTTTTGCGGTAGGACAGCCGGTTTTTGAGCGGGTAGAAAAATTTTCTTCAAGTAATGCCACCATCCTGTCGAAATACTAGTTAATGGAGATCGCCCGGAGGTTTTCCGATATCCGGGATTGTTGATGATCCTATAGCTTCTTTGCCCGAGGAATACATGCCCACAATGAACACCCGGAAGATGCACGTTTGTGTGGTTGAGGAATCTGCCTCGATGGCGAGTTCTCGCGAGATTTTCAACAAAAAGGTCCTGCTGGAGCGAATTGGCGGGCAGGCTGCTCTGATGCCCCGCCTGCTGACCATGTTTTTTTCAACCGCGGATGAGATTCTGGCCTGCCTGGAAAGAAGCCTTGCCGAAAAGGATAGCAACGAGGTGAGGAAACAGGCTCATGCGTTGAAAGGGGTGGCGGCGAACGTGGGTGCGGACAGGATGTACGCTGTTGTCGCGGAGCTTGAGACAATTGCGGGAAAGGAAGAATTGGCGGAGTTTGCGCGGGAAATGCATCAGCTGCGGGCAGAATACGACCTGTTCAAGAGCATTGCTCTTGGGTGATTTTCGATTGCTCTGCCTCCGGGGAGGTGCGGATTCATCCCGTAGCGTCAAGTCGCGGTAAAATCCTTGTCATGCGAGATCAAATAGTTGTGCTTGCGGTCGATGATATTGAACTGAACCGCGAAATGATTCAGATAATACTCGGCAGCAGTGCCGATACCGTGGTCATCCAGGCCGGGAACGGCAGGGAAGCACTGGATATCCTCCGGCAGGAGCCGGTTGTCGACATCGTTCTGCTGGATCTGGAAATGCCGGTGATGAACGGCTACGAGACGCTGGAGCGCATCAAGAATGATGACAGGTTCCGTCAAATACCGGTCATAGTACTGACTGCGGACAGTTCGGAAGTCACCAGGACTCTGGCAATGGGCGCCAATGATTTCATGGCCAAGCCATACAATCCCGAGGAACTGAAGCTGCGCGTCAAGAACCATGTCAGGAGCAAGAAGCTGAACGAAATGGTCCGCGACATGAACAGCATCCTTCAGGAAGAAATAGATCGCAAGACTTCAGAGCTGCAAAAGGCGCTCGATTTTTCCCGGAAGGCTATGTTCGAGATAAGCGTGCGGCTCGGTAGGGCCGCCGAATTCCGGGACACGGAAACCGGAATGCATATCCGGCGCATCAGTGAACTGTCGTGGAAACTGGCTGTCCTGGCCGGACTGGATGAGCAGGAAAGCGGTATCCTCAGGCATGCTGCACCGTTGCACGATGTGGGAAAGATCGGCATTCCCGACCGGGTTCTGCTCAAGCCCGGCAAGCTGGATGCCGATGAATTCGGGCTGATGAAACTGCACACGGTGATCGGCAGCAAGATACTGTCAGGCGCGGGTGAATTCCCGGTGATCAGTGCCGGTCAGATTGTCGCCCAGCAGCACCATGAAAAGTGGGACGGCAGCGGCTATCCCCATGGCCTGTCCGGTAAAGACATCCATATTTTCGGCCGTATCGTCATGGTTGCCGACATCTTCGATGCCCTTACTTCCATCAGGCCATACAAAAAGGCCTTTTCGCTCGAAAAGGCTGTTGAAATCATGCTTGAGGGCAGGGGAGAGTTTTTCGAACCCCGGCTCATCGATATTTGTCCTCGACAATCTGCAAGTTTTTGTCAGCATCAAGGAGAAATACAGCGATTCCGAAGACGGGAAGCTGTGCGGAATTGCCGACCACGTGAATCAGGCGGCCGGACCGTGGGCGGGCACGGGACAATAGCACCCTCTTTGTCGTGCCCCGGGCCGCCTGCCCGCTCGATCCGTCAAGCCACTTGTTCGGTGGCGCCCGATGCTTCCACCGTGTCTCCCCGGAACAGTTTCCGTCCCCGACGAAGCTCTTGTTCGCCATTGACCCGGACCTTTCCCCCGGTTATGAGCATTTTCGCTTCCCCGCCGGAAGAAGCCATTCCCGTTGCCTTGAGGAAGCTGTCCAGCTTTATGTAGTCCGTATCGATCTTCAAGAACACCGCCTTTCCTGTTCCGTGCCCTGGTCACGGCAATCACGCGCCTTCGCAACTTTCTCCCGAATTCCTGTGCCGCCTCAAGGTTAGCACAGCTGGTTACCGTTGTCATCAAGCTCCGGTTGGCGGGCTGTTGAATAACTTTTGCGGAGCCCACCTGCGGCGTTGCGCGGAGCTTTGCTCCCCCTGATCCGCGGCCGGTTTCCGCCCCTGGCCCGGATGGATTATGTACTTTTAATCTGTAGTCTGCTATCATGTACGGAATTCCTGCCCGACCAGCATCTTCACCGGCCGGCAGGTCGTCCTGCATGGCTGGAACAGAGCTGCCCGGGCCACCGTTCCCGGAAAGGAGTCTGCGATGAACATCCTTATAAGGCTGAGCAACAGATTGCTCGAAATGGGGCTGCGGGAGCTTCTTTCCGGCGAGCCGGATGGATACCGGATCGCCATAGCGTCGGAGCTCCAGGAAAGCGGATGCTTTGATCCCGATTTCATCATCACCGACAGCCACTCGCTGAGGAAGACCGGATCATCATCCGACCCCGCATCAAAGACCGTGCTTCTCGATTGCGGGCTGGGAGAGGAGGAAATCGCTTCTTTGCTCATTTCTTACAAGATAGAGGGGGTGCTGGTAGCGAACACGGACATGCCGCTGTTCAGGAAAGCCCTTCACGCCATAAACGAAGGACAGGTCTGGATAGACAACCGGAAGATAAAAGCTCTCATCCAGCACGCTGAATGCACCAAGTACCCCAATCCCGAAGAGGGCTTCAGCAGGAAGGAGCGTGAGATCATCATTCTTGTGTCGCAAGGTCTTCTCAACAGGGAGATCGCTTCCCGGCTCTGCATTAGCGAGCAGACGGTAAAAACCCATATCAGCAGGATATTCCGCAAGGCCCAGGTGAACAGGAGGTCGCAACTGGTGCCGTTGGCGCTGAAACTTACCGTTCCGTCCACTGTGTAGCGATTACCCTCGATCAGCATTACCCGACAAGCTAAGCCATAAGTGGCAACTCGACCATACAGTAAATAAATGTCTGTACGGCGTATTCTGTACCGGTGACTTTTTTGTCAGATTATCCCGGTTCCAGGCCCCTGAAGGAAGGTCCGACATTTTCAGGGGTCATGGAGCGTTCAGGAACAGTTCGAGTGATATGGTGTCGTTCACCAGGTGCATTCCCAGTTTTTCGAACAATTTTCCCGATCCGTAGCTGACGTTCCAGAGGGTCCGGTCGATATCAAAGAAAGAGTGGGCGACTACGCCGCCGTTTTCCCCCGTTGATACAGTGGCCTGTATCTGGATCTCTCTCGAGACGTCTTTGATGGTGAGCGTTCCCTTTATGGAGTAATTTGGGGATCCCGGCGTGGCGTTTTCCATGGGGCGGCATTCACTGATCTCGAATCGCGCCGTGGGGTAGTTTTCCACGTCGAAGAAGTCATCGGAAGAGAGGTGGCGGATGAGGAGACTGTTGAGAACGCTGTCTTGGAGATCCGTGTTCCTTATGGTTCCCATGTCGAGGGTGATGGCGCCGCCGGTCATGGCGCCGTTGGCGATGCGTATTTCGCCTTCCTTGATGTCTATGGTGCCGTGGTGTCTCTTGCCGATATTCCTGCCTATCCATTCCATTCTGCTCAGGGAACAGTCAATTGCATGAAGCCCCTCCGTAATGGCGGTCTCCTCCTCCATCTCGGGGCCGACAACATCAACCGGGTAACCGGAACCTTCCCATTCGTCCATTCCCCCGGACAATTCCCATACCTGCTGGAAACCTGCCGCTGCAAGTTTCCTGGCTGCCCAGGCGGAGGCCAGCGACCTGTCGCTCGAATCGTAGACCACGATGCATTTCTTCTTGTCCACAATGACCTTTCGGACCTGGTCGAGAAAATCCATTTCATAAACGCAGGCATTTGTCGCACCGGGGATGTGACGCGACCCGTAACATTCGGGGAGCAGGACGTCCAGGAGAATAAAATCGCGCCCTTCATTAATCCACTGATTCAGTTCCATGCAGGTGATGATGTTTTTCATATAGGTATCCTCACTAAAAAGCGGTGTATATTGCCGGCCGTATATTTGTTTCAACTATAGCGATCTTGTTTAATAGTATAGCGGATTACACTGTTCAAGCAATAGCGCATGTTTGTCCCGGCATGGCCGGGAACGCATTTCCTGCCTTGCGGCATTCATGTGAACCGTGAACTTCCCGGCTCAAGGCGGATGCCGGTTTTTCAAGGAGTTCCAGGCTGCGAGCACTATCCCGTTGTTTCGCCGGGGTTGCCAGTGTTGGATTTTGTTAATTGTAGTATGTGCCCGTACCTTAATCCGGGTACGTTTTGCTTGCACCGTTCCGAATGTTTTCATGGCCGCATTCATTTTCAGGGGGCAGGAATGCCTGCGCTCATGTTCCTGTCCGCAAAAAATCGTTTTGCATGTAAACTTTCGGTAGTTTGACACGTTGTAGAAAACAGGAATATACTCGCAAATAAAGGACCTCATCAGGAGGCGCTCTATGAAAAAGCTTCTGCTGGTAGTGCCGGTTCTCGTAGCACTGGGCGGTTGTGTCGTGTATCCCGACTATTATGCCGATGATTATCCTTATTACTACGGCGGCTATAGTTATCCGAATGATGGCTACTATACCTACCCGTTCGGTCTGGTGGGGCCAGGGTTGGGTTTTTACTACACCGACCGTTATTACCGGCATGACTATTCCCATTACTACCATCGCCCATCCCATCCTTCCGGCGGATACAGGGGGCCCGGCTGGCAGGGTGGCGGGCAGACTGTTCCCCATGGCGGCGGACAGGCCCTTCCGCCCAGTGGCGGTCGCATCGCACCCCATGGCGGCGGCCAGGTCGCACCCCATGGCGGCGGGTATAGCGCTCCTTCCGGCGGATGGCGGGGGCGGTAACGTTCGGCCTGCGGGGAAAGTTGCCGGATCAGCCTGTGCGGCCACAAGGGCGGACAGAGATGCGAAAGTGTCTTGCGTCTGACTTTTTAGGCCGAACCATCATGCAGGTTTCTTGGGCAGGAGATCATTGGGACCTTTTCTGAGGACGTTGTACGCCAGGTTGGTGAACATGCCGTGCGGGTTCCGGAACGTCCGGGACAGGATTGCGGGCCAGGTGTACGCCTCCTTCCTGGCCTGCAGCCATCCCTCGTACAGGCGTTCCGGGGACATGAGCCTGGGTTGGAATACGACTTCCGAGTGGTTGTATCGTTTCCAGTCCTTGTGGAACAGGCGGCCTTCCTCATCGAACCGTCTGAACAGCGCGGTGCCCGGATAGGGCGTGAGCAGGTGAAAGGTGGGGAGGCTTGGTTTGCAGTCTTCCAGATACCGGACCGTCTTTTCGAAAATCCCTTCATCATGGTCGTCAAAACCGAATATTATTGACGCTTCCAGCACGATCCCCGCATCCCGTATTCTCTTTATCAGCTCAGCCTGGGAGTATCTGCTCCCTGTCTTGGGATGATGAGCCAATTCGCCGGTAACCGATTCAATGCCGACGAAAATCCCGATGCATCCCGAATCCGCTACCAGCCTCACAAGTTCGGGGTCTTCCGCGAAGCGCAGGTTGGCCTGTCCTCCCCAGCGCAGCCCGAGCCCTTTCATCCCCTGCAGGATCGGTTTCGCCCTCAGGGGGTCTCCCAGCAGGTTGTCGTCCAGAAAAACCGTCAGTGTGCGATCGAAAGAACGGAGTTCGGCAAGGATTTCGTCAGTGTCCCGATAGCGGAAAGTGTTGCCGAAATAGGGGGTCACTATGCAGAAAGGGCAGTCGTAAGGGCAGCCGCGGCTTGCCTGGAGCGTCTGGGTGGTCAGATACCTCTTTCCGTTGTAGATCTCACGCCGGGCAGGCGGGAGGGAGAGCCTGCCGTTACCGGGCAGCGGCGCGCGGTAGACTTTGCCGAGCCTCCCGACCAGCAGGTTGCCGAGGAGCTCTGACCAGAGCGGCTCCGCTTCGCCGACAACCACGGCATCCGCATGCTGCGCCGCTTCCTCCGGCAGCACGGTCGGATGGATCCCGCCGAGGACTACCGGAATACCCCTGTCACGAAATTCATCGGCAATTTCATAGGCGCGGGTGGCCTGGTGCGTCATGGCGGTTATGCCCACGAGGGTAAAGTCACCGTCAAAGGGTACCGGTTCATGGACTTCATCGCACAGAACGACTTCCCATGAACCCGGAGTCAGGGCGGCGACCCGCTCAAGTGAGTGGGATGGAAGCTGGAATCGTTTGGCCCAGCCCAGTTTGTGGGTGGCGGGGTAGACCAGGAGCAGCCGGGGATGGGCAGCTGTCTTGCTCATTTCATGCCGCCTCCGCAGGGTGAGTTTCCGCTCAAGATTGCGGTCGAACGGTTTGCGTTGAATTCCCGCAAATAGGTTTCCGGCCGCATCATTGCCTGGGTGCGGCGCAGCACCTTGATCATGTACGGGATCTGCAGTGGGCGTACCTGGCGCAGCCAGTCGATGAGTTTCTTGTCCCCGGACGTGTTGAGGATGGAGCGCCGCCAGGTTTCCGCGTAGAGCTGGCAGAACCGCTCCGCTCCCAGTTTCGGTTCCCAGAGCAGGTGGTGCATGTCGAAATCGGACCAGGGGCGCCCTGCGGCGCGGTGCCCGATATCCCGGAAGGATTCGGTGCCCGGGAGCGGTGTCAGCAGCGTGAACCCGGAACGCTGCAGGCCGTGTGCGGCCACGAAATCCCACAGTTCCTGGAAGTCGCTTTCGTCCCAGTCCGGGTCGACGAGGAAGTTGCCGTTGATGCCGTAGCGGCGTGAGCGGGCCACCCTGACCGCTTCCAGGCTCTCCTTCACGCCCGAATCCTTGGTAATGCCGTTCAGGCCCTTGTCGCTGGCGAACTCGAATCCCAGGAATATGTCGAAGTCCTTGGCCAGCGGTCGCCAGGCCTCCAGCAGTTTCTCCTGGCGGCTGATGAGGTCGGTCCTGCTCTGCACCAGTATCCAGCGTTTGAACACTCCTCGCTTTTTCAACGCCTCGGCCAGCTCCAGGCTGCGGGGCGGGTTGTTCCAGAACAGGTCGTCGGCAACGAAGATCGCATCCCCGGTCGTGGCGAAATCTTCCACCACCGCGGCGATGCTGCGTTCCCGGTAAGTGCGGTCGTACAGCTGCCAGACCGAGCAGAAGGAGCAGCGGAAGGGGCAGCCGCGCGCCGTTTCGATGAGCCAGACCGGTTTGAACAGCAGGCAGTGGTAACCGGAACGATGCCGGGCCACGAGATCGCGGGCCGGCAGCGGGACCAGGTCCAGACTGGTCCGCGCCGGAAGGGGAAAGGTGGTGATCCAGCCGTCGCGGGTCCTGAGCCGCAGGGCAGGCGCCTCCGTCAGGGGTCTCCCTTTTTCCAGCGCCGCCACCAGTGCCGGGACCACTTCTTCACCGTCATCAAGCGAGATGGCGTCGATGCTGTCGTCTTCCAGGGGGCCGTTGAAGGCCATGGCAGCGTGGCCGCCCACCAGGATGAAGACGTCCGGCGCGGCCCGCCGAACCTCTCGTGCGGTTTCCACCACCCGGTCGTATTCCAGCGCGTGCAGGCACGAAATGCCGACGATGCGCGGCCTGGTGCGCCGTACCCAGGCGGCGGCGCCCGGCCGGTAGCGGAGATCCGCTATGGTCACCGCATGCCCCTGTGTCAGGAGCGCCGCGGCGACGTATTCCAGTCCCAGTGGCTCGACGCGGAAAAAAGGTCCCAGGCCGAATTCTTCGCTGCCGGGGTTCGGGCGGAGGAGGAGAATGTCCATTTTCGTCTCTTTCTGCGTGTAACTGCTCGGCGGCGCGAAGCGCCGTTTCCCGATAGTAGCAACTTTCCAAGCCGCTTTGCCAGTTTTTTTTCCTGAAGTATTTCCCATCCAGAAGAATATTGAGCACTTATGCCGGAGCCCTGGATGCCGGGTGGCCGCTCGCAGGGGTATGTTCCAACGGTGCTGTTCCCAGGTATTTTTGGTATTTTTAATGTTGAGCAAGTGATCAGCTTTGACAAAAGTGGTTATACGTGTATATGTTTACCCGATTTATTAAAAGATACATGTCAAGACATGGTGTGGGGAAGAATGAATCGGGAAGACGTAGGTAACTTACTAAAATTACAGTTGGATACTGGCCAGGCAATTGAATGAGTTACATAAGCTACCCCCGTCCCCTCAACCCGTTTATAAAGGAGGTATACGCATGGACATGTGGAAATTCTTCGACATTACGCATCGGGAGCACATTCTCTGCAATCCGATGAGCCTGGAAAAACTTGACCAGCTTGTCACGCTTCTGTCGCTGAAACCCGGGGCGCGCGTGCTTGATATCGCCACAGGAAAAGGCGAGTTTCTCATCAGGCTTGCTGAGCGGTACCGGCAAATGGCAGGGACGGGAGTTGATTGCTCTCCCTACTGCATTGCCGAAGTCCGCAGGAAGCATCAAGAACGTGTTCCGGAGGCCCAACTCCGTTTCCTGGAGATGGACGGGGCCACGTATGTCCCGGAGATTTTGGAGAGCTTTGACCTGGCAGCCTGCATCGGCGCGAGCTGGATTTACGGCGGGCACCGGGGGACGTTGAACGCGCTGCGGAAGATGGTAGGCCGGGAAAGTTGGATCGTCGTGGGAGAGCCGTACTGGCGGCATGAACCGGAAACAGAATATCTGGAAGCGATCGGAGTGGCGCGGAACGACTTCGGGACACATTATCAGAATGTTGAGGCCGGGCGAGAGCACGGATTGGAGGCGGTCTACACACTCGTGAGCAGCCAGGATGACTGGGATAGATATGAAGGGTTACAGTGGTATGCCGCGGAAGCCTGGGCGAGTGATCATCGGGGTGATCCTGATGTGGAGACCGTGCTGAAGCGGGTGCGTGAGAGTAAGACAGCGTATCTGAGGTGGGGACGAGAAACGCTGGGGTGGGCGATTTATGTGTTCAGGAAAGGTGGCTTTGCACATTTCTAGTTGGCTGACGCGCTTATTGGGCATGCCCAGGGCGAGCCGGATGAAAAAAGAGGCTTCAACGCCTTCTGGAAAGCAAAAATACTGGTGATTTCCTCGAAAAACGAGGCAGCTTTCTTGTTTGGGTACTTTTTGCTCAGGCCAAACCCCCTTTTTTCTCCAGGCAAAGCGGAAGAATCAGGCGCCACCTCCGCCGATTACTTCCAATTCCTCCCACCGCAGATAAGCCGCCCCCAGCTCGCTTTCCAGTTCCTGAAGCCGTGCCGTATCCAGCGCCACTCCCGCACCGGCTGTGCGGTAGTAGTCCGGATCGGCCAGTTTTGCGTGGATGTCCTCCACTTCCTGTTCCAGAACGGCGATACGGTCAGGCAGGGCTTCCAGCTCCTGCCTCTCCTTGAAGGAAAGCCGGCGGGGTTTCTCCGCCTGCGCTGCGGGCTTGACTTTTGGCGGTGGCGGAGGGGACGCCTGGCTTGATGACGTTTCCGTAGCCGACTGCCGCTGCCAATCGTCATAGCCGCCCACGTATTCCCGCACCTTTCCGTCTTCGCCGATGGCCAGGGTGCTGGTGACCACATTGTTGAGGAAGTCGCGATCGTGGCTCACCAGGAGCAGGGTGCCGGAATATTCCAGCAGGAGATCTTCCAAGAGGTCCAGGGTCTCGGCGTCCAGGTCGTTGGTGGGTTCGTCCATGACCAGCACGTTGGAGGGTTTGGTGAAGAGCTTGGCCAGGAGCAGTCGGTTGCGCTCGCCCCCGGAAAGGATCCGCACCGGGCTCCTCGCCCGTTCCGGGGAAAAGAGGAAGTCCTGCAGGTAGCCGATGACGTGGCGCGGCTTGCCGTTGATGACAATGGTGTCGTTACCTTCGCCCACGTTTTCCTGCACGGTTTTGTCCGGATCGAGCTGCTCGCGCATCTGGTCGAAGTACAGCACTTCGCGTCGCGAGCCGAGCCGGATCTCGCCGCTCTCCGGGAGCAGTTCACCGAGCAGCAGGCGCAGCAGGGTGCTCTTGCCCGAGCCGTTGGGGCCGATGATGCCGACCCGGTCGCCCCGCAGGATAGTGGTGGAAAAATCCCGAATCACCGGTTTGTCGACGTAGGCAAAGGAGACGTTTTCCACTTCTGCGACCAGTCTGCCGGAACGGTCGGCCTCCTGCAGTTGCATCCTGGCCGCTCCAACCCGTTCCCGGCGCCGGCTCCGTTCCTCGCGCATCTTCTTCAAGGAGCGGACCCGCCCTTCATTGCGGGTGCGCCGCGCTTTTATCCCCTGCCGTATCCAGGCTTCTTCCTGGGCCAGTTTTTTGTCGAACAGCGCCTGGCGGGCGATCTCCGCTTCCAGCAGTTGCTCCCGCCGCTCCATGAAAGAATCGTAGCCGCAGGTAAAGGCATAGAGCCTTCCCCGGTCCAGTTCGGCGACCCGGTTTGCCATGCGCCGGGCAAAGGTCCGGTCGTGGGTCACGAACAGGAAGGTCTTTACCTCGCGCAGGAGAAAGTCCTCCAGCCAGACGATGGTGTCGATGTCCAGGTGGTTGGTCGGCTCGTCAAGGAGCAGGATGTCCGGCGCCGCCACCAGCGCCTGCGCCAGGAGGGCGCGTCGCCTGGTGCCGCCGGAGAGGGTCGAAAAATCCGCGTCCGGGTCGAGGGAAAGCCTGCCGAGCACCCGTTCCACCTCCTGGTGCAGGCGCCAGCCGCCCGTTTCCTCCAGGGTCTTGTGGATTTCCTCCAGACGCTTCAGCAGGTCGTCGCCTCCCTCCGCTGCCAGCCGGATACCCACGTGATGATATTCTGCAAGAAGTTCCGCTGCATCACCCATTCCGGTTGCGACCACGTCGAATACCGATCCCGAGCAGCCGGGCGGTGATTCCTGGGATACGAGGGCTACGCGCAGGCCCTGGCGGCGCATGATCTCGCCACCATCGGGGGGCAATTCTCCTGCCAGGATTTTCAGGAGGGTGGATTTTCCCGTACCGTTCCGTCCCAGGAGGCAGAGGCGATCACCCTCCTCGATCTGCAGGCTGATTCCTTCGAGAAGCGGTGGCCCACCGAAGGCCATCTCTATGTCATGCAGCGTCAGGAGCGACATGTTTCACCTTGTCCGGAACTGTGAAAAGCCGTCATTCCTGTCCCAACCAGGCATCGATGCGTGCGAATTCGTCCTGCCAGCCGGGGCCGAGGCGCGTGTCCAGGAAAGACGCATAGAGGCTGTCGAACATCTGCAGCCCGGTTTCCAGCACATACATCCGCTCGAAAAACAGCGCTTCCTTCTCGCTCATTTCATCGACGCCTTCATCCCGTTCTTCCTTCACCTTGGGTCCCTTGAAAGAAGCGAAGTGGAACATTTCCCCCTTCAGCGTGAACTTCCAGGCGTGTTCCCCCTTTTCCATGTGGATGGTTCCCTCGGTGATCGACTTGCCGGTCCTGAGCGCCATGCGAACTTCGCCGAAACGGTCCTGGGGCCCGCTGGCGGTGATTTTCTGGGCGCCCTCGTCACCGCCGCCGCACAATACCATGCGGTCGTTTACGTAGGCTATGAATGTTTCTCCCGCCGTCATGGGGCCCGGGCGGCAGATGCGGTACTCAGCGGATTCGTTGAGAGTCCGGTAGGTGACCCAGAGAAGAAAATCCCTGCCGAGCCACTGGTTGCTGCGTATCAGGTCGAGGACGGCCTCGGTGGATGCCATGTTCGCTTTGCTCAATGCCTCCGCGGTTTCCTGCGCGACCACCGTTTCCGCCCTCGCGAACGGATGGACGGCGACCAGGCGGAAGTCCTCGAAGGTCTTCTTGAAGAGCGTTTCGAAAAGATCGACCGACTTGGAACCGATGGCTGCCAGGGTGAGAATGCCGGAGCGGGTGTCCCATACGGCATCGATGCTGGAGGGGACCGGCAGGGTCCGTTGCAGGAGGGCGCCCCGCACGGCGTCCCGCAATTCTTCCCGCTTGTGCTTGGGCACGCGCGACAGTCCGGGGTTGTCGGCCAGGAAATCCTCTTCGGCTTCCCTTTGCCGTGCCCGCAGCAGCGCACCGGGGATGGCGCGCTTGTCCTGGCGCAAGGTGAGGAACAGGTAGTTGTCGCGCCAGAACGACAGCGGGGTGCTGAAATCAGTTTTGCGATGATCGTCGGGAGTGACCCAGCCGACAGAGAGTTCGTCGATGCCCTGGTCGATGGATCTGAAGCTGTTGCCGGAAAGGCGCTCTGACACCCAGGTGAAAAGATCTTCGGTCGGGATGTCGCCGACTACCTTGAATTGACAGATACTTGCCGTATTGGAAAGAATGCCCATTTGAAGCTCCTTTTTGCGTGCGAAAAAATCTCATGGATACACTCTTTTCCCGGTGAGGGCAAGCAAAATATGCGGAGACGGCGGGAGGTTTTTCCCGTCTGCACGAGGATGTCGGTGAATGGTGCGAGTTCGCTTTTCACGGGATACGGGACAGGAGGCGTGCCACGAAAACCCGGTTGCCGCCGGGATATATCACTTCGCGTAAGTTGTGCCCTCCGGGCCGGTCAACGGTGTTGAAGTCGTCAGGATCATGCCGATGCGCCATGGTGCGCGGCATGCCGTCGTCGGGGAGGCGTGGAGAGCGCATGCCGCACCCATCAGTTCCCCGCAGATGGTTGTGCGCGGAATGCCGTGCGCTGAATATCGGTGACGCGCCGTCGTTGCATCTGGATCGCAGCGGTATTGTTTAAGTTAAAATAAATTACGGGCCAGTATTCTTAGGGGTGGGACCAGTTCGTTGTATATGGTGATTATTTATTAATAATAAAAAATTGAAATCATAAAGCAGGGGTACACATTGCTAAAATACAGATGTGTAACGCAATACACTCGGTAACTATGTATAAATATAAGCTAAAATATCTTGATTGCGACGGTTCATGGTTGGCATCGTGACCATGCTGGAGGGTGTGATAAATAAATTTACAATATAAATAAAAAATAGTCTTGCTTATCGTTAGGCATGATGGTATATAACGGCATGAATTACAGAAGCGTAATTTGATTGATGCTAAAATCGGGAACGGGGGCACTTTTCGGATTGGCTCCCAAGTCAGGTTCCTTCCCTCCCGGTGAAAAAACCAAATAAGTGTTGATACGCGCCCATTTCGTCCTCTGCTCTGGCAGACTCAACGGAACCCGCATGGATATTGGCTTGAAGTCAGTATCAGTGCGGGTTTTTTTTGTTCATAAAACGTGAACACTCCAGCCGACGCATGTTTTGCAACAGCCGCTGCCCCGTCAGATAGCGCCATTTATCCGGAGCGGTATGGCAGGCAGCTCTCAGTTACTCACGGTTAATCGGGTTTTTCCCGGTTACCTACACCAAAAGGAGGAGATTGTATGATTAAAAAGGTTCTCAAAGTCAATGGCGTTGAACGGACGCTGATCATTGACCAGGAAACGCTGCTGTCCGATGTGCTGCGCAAGCAGCTTCATCTGACCGGCGTCAAAGTCGGCTGCGGCACCGGCCAGTGCGGCGCCTGCAACGTGATCCTGAACGGCAAGCTGGTCCGTTCCTGCACCATGAAGATGAAGCGGGTTGAAAACCTGTCCACTATTACTACGATTGAAGGGATCGGTACGCCGCTCAATCTCCATCCTCTTCAGAAAGCGTTCATCTTCCATCATGCCATCCAGTGCGGTTTCTGTACTCCCGGCTTCATCGTTTCCGCCAAGGCGCTCCTGGACGAAAACCCGAATCCGACCCGGAGCGACGTTCGCGACTGGTTCCAGAAAAACCGCAACGCTTGCCGCTGCACCGGCTATAGCATGATCGTCGATGCGGTCATGGATGCCGCCAAAGTGCTTCGCGGCGAGCTTTCCGAAACAGCTCTCGAATACAAACATCCGTCCGGCGGCAGAGTGTACGGAACCCGTATGACCCGTCCCTCCTCAGTTGCCAAGGCCTGCGGCCTGTGGGATTTCGGCGAGGACATGGCAACTCAGCTTCCCGAGAACACCCTGCAGTGCGCACTGGTACAGCCCAAGGTTTCCCACGCCATCATCAAGGGTATCGACACTTCCGAAGCGGAAAAAATGCCCGGTGTCTTCAAGGTTGTTACCCACAAGGACGTCAAGGGCAAGAACCGCATCACCGGCCTGATCACCTTCCCGACCAACAAGGGTGACGGATGGGACCGCCCGATTCTGAACGACGACAAGATCTACCAGTACGGCGACGTGGTCGCCATCGTCTGCGCTGATACCAAGGCGAACGCCCTGGCGGCAGCCGAAAAAGTCAAGGTCGACCTGGAAATCCTGCCGGCATACATGAACGCACCGGCAGCCATGGCTGAAGACGCCATTGAAATTCACCCGGGAACGCCGAATGTCTATTACACCTGCTACGGAAAAAAAGGCGCGGACGTTAAGCCGATCATCGAAAAGGCGGCGCATACCTTCTCGGCCGAATACTACCTGCAGCGTCAGCCCCATATGCCCATCGAGCCGGATGTCGGATTCGCCTACATCGATGACCAGAACAGGGTTGTCATTCACTCCAAATCCATCGGTATCCACCTGCACCTGTACATGATCGCCCCGGGTCTCGGTGTTGAGCCCGACCAGATCGTTCTCGTGCAGAACCCCACCGGCGCAACCTTCGGCTACAAGTTCAGCCCGACCATGGAAGCCCTGGTCGGCGCCGCTGCCATGGCGACCGGCCGTCCCTGCTTCCTGGGCTATGACTGGTATCAGCAGCAGACCTATACCGGCAAGCGGTCGCCCTCCTATCTCAGGGGCACAATTGCCTGCGACGAGCAAGGCAAGCTGCTCGCCATCGATGCAACCTGGGATCTCGACCACGGCCCCTATTCAGAGTTCGGCGACCTGGTCACCCTGCGCGGCCAGCAGTTCGTCGGCGCCGGCTATGACATCCCGAACCTGAACACCGAGGGCCACACTGTCTGCACCAACCACGGCTGGGGTTCCGCGTTCCGTGCCTACGGTTCGCCACAGGCATTCATGTTCGGCGAATCCATTGTCGACGAATTGGCAAGGAAAGCCGGGTTCGACCCGTTTGAATTCCGCTACAAGAACATCTACCGCCCCGGCGCGACAACCCCGACCGGCCAGGTTCCGGAAGTGTTCTGCTTTGAAGAGATGTTCAACCTCATGCGTCCCAAGTACCAGGAAGCAAAAGCAAAAGCCAAACTGGAGTCCACCGATACGGTAAAACGCGGCGTCGGCATCTCCCTGGGTATCTACGGCTGCGGCCTTGACGGTCCCGACACCTCCGCTGCATGGGCTGAGCTGATGCCGAACGGCGACGTGACCATCGGGAATGCATGGGAAGACCATGGCCAGGGCTCCGACATGGCTACCGTGGCCTTTGCCCACGAGGCGCTCCGCGACCTCAAGCTGGAACCGTCACAGATCAAGCTCTGCATGAACGACACCAGCCTTACCCCGAACGCGGGCCCTTCAGGCGGCAGCCGTCAGAACACGGTTACCGGCACCGCCATCGTTGCGGCATGCAAACTGCTGCTCAACGCCATGAAGAAAGCAGACGGCACCTTCCGCACCTATGACGAGATGGTGAAAGAAAAGATCGAAACCAAGTACGAGGGGAGCTGGACCACCCCGTGCACCAATCAGGACGAAAACGGGATCGGCAATCCTTTCTGCGTCTACATGTATGCTCTCTTCATGTCCGAAGTTGCCGTCGACATCACCACCGGCAAAGTGCAGGTCGTGAAGATGACATACGCGGGCGACAACGGCACCATCACCAACCGCGGCACCGTTGACGGCCAGGTTTACGGCGCCCTTGCCCAAGGTATCGGCCTGGCCCTCACCGAGGACTTCGAAGACCTGAAAAAACACACCACCCTGATCGGCTCGGGCTTCCCGTTCATCAAGGACGTGCCCGACGATATGGAGCTCATTTACATTGAAACACCACGTGAAGCCACCGCATTCGGTCAGGCCGGCGTCGGCGAAGGCCCGTTGACTTCTCCGCACGTCTCCATCGTCAATGCTATTCATGACGCGTGCGGCGCCCGTATCAGGTCCCTGCCGGCATATCCGGAGAAGGTCCTGAAGGCCCTCAAATCGGCGAAAAAAGCATACGACGTCGCCGATGCAATGGCTGACGGCTATATGTCCACCGGCGGTATCGACACTTTGAAGTAAGCGATCAGAACTTGATCAATGTTTCATGGCATGCATCTCGGGGTGAACCCGGAAGTGATTCCGGGTTCGCCCCGCCTTTCATGCTCTGAAAAAGGATAATCATGAATTCTCTGAATATAGATATACGCATACTTCCTCGGAGTCCCCCACGGGAGGCGGAGCAGGAAGAGCTGAACAGATGGCGGTGATGATCCGGGCCGTGGAGGGCTGGGATTGTCACGGTCATTCGAATGGAAAAAGCGGGCATGATCCGGGTCGTGGAGGACCGGGAGCATGCCCGCTTCTGGTTGATGGGAGGATGCGGAAGCGACTATCGGGCGGGCGGATACGGGGGGCTGCCCCTACCTGTCGTGAAACATTCCGTGCAGCAGCAGCTTCAGCTGCTCTTTTTCCCGTGAAGGGGCGAACTTGTGCGCCTCCCGGCTGCACCTGGCAGCCAGCACGTCGTAATATGCCGCGTCGGTTTCCGCGCGGAAGAGCAGTTCGGCAAGCTTCGCCGAGTCCCTTGCGGGGAAGAGGCCCGGGTAATCATCCCCAAGCAGCCCCCTGGTGCAGGGAATGTCGGACCCGATGACGGGAATGCCGGATACGACTGCTTCCGATATGACGTTGGCGCCGCCCTCGTGGAGTGACGAGATCACCATTAACCGGCTGCGGAGCAGATTCATGGCGGTGTTGTCCCCGTCCAATTCGCCGAGCCAGTGAAAACGGGGATTTTCCTCCTCTTCGCGCCTCGCTTCGTCGGCCAGTTCATCCGAGAGTGCAGCGCCGATGAGACTTACCCTGATCCTGGATCGGGCAGGTAGCAGGCGGGCCGCCTTTGCCGTCCGCAGCGGGTCTTTTACTTCCCTCAAGTGGGCGATTACACAGACTTCGAAGTGATCCGGGTCTTTCGAGACCTGGAAACCGGGCCGCAGGGCTGATTGATGGATTACCATGGTCTTGCGCTGCAGGGATGGGGGCAGCTCACGCAGCGCCATGGGTTGCAGGACAACCAGCTGGTCGGCAAGATGGAGCACGTCCAGAACCGCCGGATCCTTTTTCAGGTCGACGTACAGGTCGGTTCCGGTCAGGCAGATGACAATGCGTCCGGCATTTCCGATCTTGCGTGCTTCTTGTATGGCCTGGCGGTTTTTTGACGCGTTGAAGGCAACAAGGATGTCGCAGTACCCGTTACCCGGTTCCCGGGAACTGCTTACATGGTGTCCCAGTTCCCGGAAGAAATTACGCCACCGCTCGCTCGTGACCGCGTTCCCATTCCTTATGTTGAGGGAAGTCGCCTCGAAAAAACGGATGTTCATGCGTTTCCTTCTTCGCCGGGAGGCAGGGGCAGGCGTGCTGTGCCGGCAGGCGGAGTGAATTGTTCATGATTCGGGGGCAATGCCGACATATGGTGCGTCTCCCGGTAATTTCGATGCTGGAATTCCGGTCACATCATGATTCATAGCGGCATGCCTTGTCAAGAGGGACGGAGTCCGTTCATGGCTGATCCCGCAACCTGGCCAGCAAGCGCAGGAAATTTCTGGTCAGCGAAGGATGCAGTTCGATGCCGCTTGTGTCTATCATGATGCCTGAGACGGTGTCAAAATCCATGGGGCTCCGGTAAATGCGCCTGGTCCTGAGCGCATCGAAATAGTCCGACACGGCGGTCATGTGGCTTACCAGGTTCTGTTTCCAGCCATCCCTGACTTTTGGGTAGCCGGTCAGGTTGTACCGCAGGTGGTGCTCAAAGCAGCACACGACAGCCAGCTTCGGAATGCCCGTCATTTCCAGCAGGTAATTGGCCCCCGTCAAGGGGTGCAGTTTCACGATCTCAAATTCCTCCGGTTCCAGTTTGCCCGGCTTGGTGAGAATCTCTTCGGGGATGAACAGCTTGCCGATGTCGTGAAGCATTGCCGCCACGCCGATCTCGTGCAACAGAGGCCCTTTCACGCCGAATGACATGGCCTGGGCAATGTTGAGAATACATACATTGGTGGAATGGGTGTACGTGTATTCGTCGAGCAGGCGCAGCGGTGCGATGGCCAGCAACGGGGATGCCGCCCGGCTGAAGGCGAAGATGAAGGAGTCGACGATATTGCGGATGCAGCTGATCGATATTCTTTCCTTGCTGCTGATTCGATCCTTTATTTCCGCGAATGCGCTGATTTCGTGGCACGGAATGTCCTCCAGCGGGATAATGCCGCCTACGTCGTCTTGTTCATATTCTTCTGTGTCGTCTTCAGGATGCCGGGCATCGATTGTTCCGAATTTTATGTTGTCGGTCGACCTGATTTCATCGCCGGCGCCTTTCCGCCCCGAGAGGTCGACCGCCATGGTTCGGATTTCATCGCGGGAGACGCCGGGCAAGATCTTGATGTGGCCGATGCCGCGTGAAGCCATGATCTGGATCAGCTTGCCGAGAGACATGCTCGGTTCCAGGGGGGCGTTGTCGAGCACCAGTTCGTCATCGATCCGCATCAGGATGATCTCCTCGCGGTCGCCCATGGCTTCCTGAAGCTTTGCCAGAGCGTTCGCGCAGAGCCGGTGCACTTGCCGATGCTCGGGGGAGTAGAGGGACACGTTGGCAATGGCAGATACCATGGTGCGAACGAAATCCTGCATCTGTCCGGCCATGTCGGGTTTCACGCTTCATTCTCCCTGGAAGCCCGCAGTTTCTCCGCTGCCGCCCTGGAGAGCAGGACATCAGCGGAAGTGGCCGCTCCGGTCAGCAGCTCGATGCCGGCTTTATCCGGATAACGGTCCAGGGAATTGACGATCTCCATTTGCAGCTGAAGATGATTGGCGCGGAAAAGGTACACGTTCTTCCCCAGGATCGCACCAAGCACGGGAAGCGCCCCGCACGCGCCCATGTCCGCCAATGCCCCTACAGCCGCCTTTTTTTCCGCAATGCGGCGTGAGGTCGGGCGGCCGCGGCGCAACAGGGAGACGAGGTGGGCGAACACTTCCGGTGCGGAGGACTTGCCGGCGAGCTGAATGGCGCTGACCCTGGCTGTCGGATCGGAAATCTTCATTTCCTTCAGGAGAAGGCGACCGCTGTCCGGAGATTTGAAATGCATGAATGTATCGAGAACGGTCTGCCGGACTTTCGGATGGGGATGGTCCAGGAGCGCCTTGATGTGCTCCACGACGTCGGGATCGTTTGAGCTGCGAAGAATGATCACCAGGTTTCGCAGCACGTACCAGCGTGAGTCGCCGAGCCGCGCAATGGCATGCACCTTCGCGGTTTTCGCGAGCTCGGTGAGCAGCGTCATGTAGCAGCGTCTGACGGACATGCTCTGTTCATCCGCCAAGCGGTCCAGCAGCGGCCCTATGAACGGCTCTCCGACTCTCTTGATGATTGCGCCGATATCGGAATATTTGTCCTTGCCCCAGGTGTTGAAACCGTTCAGGATCTCATCGACAAAATCGCATTCTTCCAGTATTGAGAGCTGTTCGCATCTGGTTTCATCTTTTCCTTCCGCCGCCGGGCGGGTATCGGCGAGGGTCCGGTCGAGCAGGATGAGAAGCGAACGGTAGTCCCCGGTCTGGAGACAGTACCTGAATATGTCCTGGAGCGCCTCCTTCATTTTTCCCAGGTTGTCGATCACTCCCGAATCCATTATTTCGATGATGATCTCGCCCACGGCAACATCGAGGCCGGCCGTGTCCAGTGCCCCGGCCAGATCTTCCCGGTCTTCGCGGAAGCTTTCCATAAAGGAATCCGAGTTCACGATCAAGCTCAGGGTTTCGAGGTACTTCGGCGGAACGAACTCATCAGTCCTGTCTTCCCGGAACAGCAGCGTGAGCTTCGTCGCCAAGTCCCGGTTTTCCTGCTGGTCCGTGATAACGGAACCGGCTGCCGCGACCGGGCCGGCCTCCGCGTGCTGCGACAGCACATCTACCAGGCTCATTGCCAATGGGGGAAGTGAAACGGCGCCGAATTCACTGCCGTGCAATGCGCGGCATAGCTCATGTACCCGCTCTTCGGCCTGGTCGCCGGGCAAATGGTTCTGGCTGGCGGCGAATGTTGCGAAAACGGTTCGAATGAACTGCTGCAGCAGGTCGGGATGCAAGCTTCCGGCAAATGAACCCATGCTGTTGAAAAAATCCTTCTGCTTCGCGGGAGACAGCTCCGCGGCGCCCAGTTCGGCCAGGAAGGCCCCCAGGGATTCGGATAAGGTCGCGGCCTTTTCCGGCGTCGGGGTCGCATACAGGGTATTGATGGTTTCGGCGAGCAGCAGCGGATCGATGATCCTGCTTAAGTCTGTGACGGCTGGGGAGTGGGGCGCCAGCAGGCTATGAACGAATGCCTCCCATGGGGAAGCGGATACGTCCCAATTCGGGGGGGATGGCAGTATTTCTTCCTCCACCAGCTGAAACGAATCGTAATTGACTTGGGAAATACCGATGCTCTGGATGCCGGTCTGCTGGATTACCTCTCCGATTCCGCCCTTTTCGCGTATCCGGTCCCGTTTCTCCAGCAGCAATTCGTTGAATGTGACCAGCTCGTCCGGAACCAGATCCTTGCGGAATGTGACGGCAACTATTCCGTGACGGAAAAGCGTTCCGGCGAACACCCGGAAAGCGACATTGTCCAGACTCGGCCGCATGCCGCGGATGACGATCGAATTCTTGGTGATGCCGAAGGTCAGCTCACTTCGGTCAGCGATCAATCGACTGAAACGGGCCGCCAGCTTTTCGCTGGACGCCGAAATGACGGGATGCCCTTTAGGGTATGCTGAAACATAGTTGCGCGATATGTTCAGTTCATGAATGATGTCCGTTAACTGTCGGGTGTCTATCCTGTTGTGGCTGACAGTATCCAAGCATAGCTCCCTATGTCTGTGGGCGGTCGGCGGTACCCCTTTTATCGGATCCAGCGGTACCGCGTTTTGAATGGGGTTGCCATCCGGGATGATCGTGGCTCAGGTTCAGAAAATATAGAACAAGTTAACAAAAAAATAAATATAATGAAAGAAATGTTTTAGGTTGTTATTATTCTTCGTGGCAAGCCCGGCTGAAATTCATGGTTGCGTATCGTCGGTGTGCCGGAAGTGTTGTCAGATGTTGCAAACGAGGACTGCTCCGTGTACAATCGCACGGCTTGCCGTGAAAGAGGTGCGTTATGGTTCGTGACGGGGACCTGGTAGCGATTTTCAACAACATACATCGGGTCATGAAGGCGGAAAAGTGTCTCAAAGAGCGTCGGCTGGATATTCTCCTCATACCGGCGCCGCGAGCGTTGAGTTCCGATTGCGGACTTGCGATCCGTTACTCCCAGGCAGTGCGCCTGGATGTCGATCGGGCGCTGGAAGAGGCGGGACTTCTTCCCGAGGAATGCTATCAGAAGCGCGGAGATGTCTTTGTAAGGATCGCATAAGGGATATACCGGCACAATTCCGGTACGTTTTTCAGGGGGAGGCATGTTATGGGTGAGATGAAATTCAGCGACAATTACAGTGATCTCTGCCGCCAGCATGGTGTCGATTCGGGGTTTCAGTTCGAGTTTTACTGCGAGCGTTGCGGTGTCACTTGGCGCACGGACTTCGTTCCTTATCGCAGCGGACAGGCATCAGGCTGGCTGAGCAAGGCTGCCGGCCTGCTGGGAGGGATTCTTGGGGATGTCGGCGATGCAGTCGATGGGCTGTCAACGTCAGGATGGAGCAAGGCGCGTGATGGGGAGTTCCGTAAGTCGGTGGAACAGGCGAAAACCCATTTCCATCGTTGCGCCAAGTGCTTCCAGTATGTTTGCGACGCCTGTTTCAACCGTGATGCCGGACTCTGCCTCGAATGCGCGCCCAGCGCCCAGGTGGAGATTGAAGCTGCCCGCGCGCAGGGGGAAGTGTATGCGGCTGGGGAAAAAGCTGCCCTGGAAGGCATCCGGCGCGGGAAACAAATGGATGTGAAGCGGGACCGGCAACTGGTGTGCCCGGCCTGCGGCAGGGAAACGCATGGCGCAAAGTTCTGCCCTGACTGCGGATTCAAGCTGGGAGAGAAGGGAGCCTGCCCTTCCTGCTCCGCCAAGGTCTCTCCAGGATCCAAATTTTGCCCGGAATGCGGACACATGCTCTGAATGACGCTCGTCCCTTTTCACTTGACTTTCGGAGGATTGTACTATATAAGAGACGGACACGTGGGGTTGCCGGTTTCCAGAAGCGGGCGCAGCAGTACGATCCCCGGAAGCCGTCGGTGTCCCAAAGATGAATCGTGCCTCTTTGGTCTTTCCTTAGAGGTATTTTTTACCGCACTTCATACGAAAACAGCAATTCAGGCGGTGTAGCTCAGCCGGTTAGAGCATGCGGCTCATATCCGCAGTGTCCGGGGTTCAAGTCCCTGCACCGCCACCAAAATTAGATCCGGCGACATCCGGAAAAGTACAAAAGGCCCTGAGAAATCAGGGCCTTTTTTGTAGTGATAAATGTGCGTCTCAGGGGATGAGAGTCATCCCGGGTCGGTAAAAAATTACTATCATAGTCGTCCCTGAAAAAGTCCGAAACCGGTTTCAGGCTGGTTGATTAAGCCGACTGAACCACCCGATGAGGGTTGGCCAGTCGATAAAGTTGTCGTTGAACCGTTCTTTGAAA
>JAVBWB010000035.1:0-118743 GCA_036677645.1 Geobacteraceae bacterium
CGGAATCAGCCCGCCGGCATACCCACGGTAATGACTCAGAAGCTCATTCAGTTGCACATCCTGCGGCGACTCTACCTGCTCGCCGGTACACTTGCATACCGCCATGTCTCTCTCCCCTTTCTACGTGGTCATTTATGTTATGAGGCTTTCGCGAAAAGCGGGCAGCTGATCTTTTCGCAAGGAAGCCTTGTAACCCAAAGAACACCTTTCAACGGACTGCTGACTCTCCGGTGTGATCCGCCCAGCCCGGCTGGCGAAAAAAATTTCATGTTCACTACATGGTTTTCATTCGTGCTAAACAACGCACACGTACCACTCCGTCAACAGGCGAGCTGACGCTCGACGGACATCGTGGACGGCAAAAAAAGGGGGACGCACATCGAGCTGACTCAACTGGCCCCCAACCACATATACATGTCTATGTTGCGGAACGCAGATTATAACATCTTCGGAGCAAAATCAAACATTATTTTAGATCTATTGACATTAGTTCGAGGATTTTGCCATTTCACTCGGAAGGATTGCATGGACAGCAAAATCGCGATTGAATTAAATGCCGATCTTCATAAAAACAGAATCTTATAAAATTATTTTGAGAAGTATCAGTCAAATCATTCATGATACCCCCGGGGGGGAAGGGAACGGAGGATACATCCAACAATTCAAATATCAGAAAACTACATATTCAATGCCGTTCGCTCAGACAGCTTCGTGCCGGACGGTTGCCACCATATCAGTCAAAACGGATCTGCATTCCGGAATTCATATGTACCGCACATATGCATCCTTGAGATATTTCCGTTCAAGGGTCCGCGATATTCTCTTGATCAGGTTGCGCCTGATTTCCAGGTCCATGGGATGGGTGGGGTCCTGGTGGGCCTCGTTTATTTTAGTACCCACCAGAAAGATGATGCTGTCGCTCTCGAGGAAGCGCTCCAGCAGCATTGTGGCCGCGTTTCTGCGCGACGGCGTCTCGCCTTTTTCCAGCAACTGGGCGACTTTTGTCAACGTGAGAAGACCCTCGGTAACGAGGTCGGCTCCCTCGAACGTCGCGATGGGCGGGATATCCCCGTCAGTGGTCTCAAGGTGGTCCACGATTTCACGGTCCAGCTCTCTGGCGACAATGTTGGCGGTCGTCCCGCCGCAGATGACTTTTCGCCCCTTGAACGTCTCGAAAATGTTGGCGAAATGGGCATCCCGGTTCTGGTGGAACGGCGGTCCGGTCAGTACCAGGAGGCGGCGCGGCTTGCGAAAATAGAAAACCGCGACGGTCATGTCGTCATAGGCCTTGCCGCCTACTTCCTTCTCCAGGGCCTCGGCAAGGATCTTGCCGGCGAGGGATCGAGCGGATATCTGCGGGTCGCGGCACACCTGGTCCAGAACGAACCTCTTGCAGCCGTCGACCCGCCAGCCGAGCTTCAGCTGCTCGGTGCCGATGCCTGACTGGGAAATCCCGTCGGACATGATGACCAGCCGGTCCTCCGGGCAGGCTTTCAGGCTGTAGGTCTTCATTTTCCTGCCTTCGAGGGAAGGTGATTCCACTTCCTTGTAGGGGACGGCGATCGCCTCGCCGTTGCGGATGAGAAGAAAGGGGGGATTGTCCATCTCGACAATGCTGATGTCGGTCTGGTTCCTGATGTCGACGATGGTGTAGGTGGCGTAGCTGATATTGCGCACCCTGCAGACCGGCAGCGCGTTCATGATGGTTTCGGAGGAGGAGATCAGGTCCACGTCGCTGGCCGTGAATTTGAGCGCCATGGTCGCCGTCATGGTGGACAGGATGTTCGCCTTGAGCCCGTGGCCGAGGCCGTCCGAAAGCACCGAGATCACGCGGTCCTCTTCAGCGAGCTTGTGGGTCATGAAAGAGTCGCCGCAGATATCCTGGCCGTGCTTGTTCTTCTGGCAGGACTCTATCTCGATGAACAGGTCTACCGAGAGGGTGCCTTCCCCGTTTTCGATCATCTCGGCTTTTGCCTGCAGGTTGCGTTTTCTAGAGAGCATCAGAGCCGGTCTCCGTTTCATCGAGGAGGCTGATGTCCTTGGCCGAGAAACCGTAAGCAAGGGACCTGAGCAGAATTTCCGTGTCCGCCATGTTCTCGCCCAGTCTGAACGCTATCTCCTGGACGGTTTCCAGATTTTTGCGAATGACCTGCTTCGCCCTTTGGGCTATCTGCTCACGATGCATTTCGGTTCCCGTTACATCGAGAATGACACCGCCTACGACCTGGTTCGTTTCAATGGTGAAAATGGTGACGTTGTAAATCTTGTTGTTGATGTGGAGCGCATCGCGATGAAGGTCACTTCCGGTAAGCAGCACTGCTTGGAAGAGGTCGGAAAACGGCACCAGCTTCTCGAGGCAGGCGCCTTCGAGGCCCGGATGCACCTGGTTCGTCAAGAGGGATTCTTCATCGAACATCTGGATGAAGTTCTCGTTGCACTCGATCACCTTCATGTCAGCACCCACGATGACCACGCTCATGGGAATGCAGCGCAGCAGGGCGTTGGCCTTTTTCTGCGCGAGCTTGCGGAGATGGGACAGGCACATTGTCGGCTCGGCGCGCCCGGTGAGCAGCGCGCTGGCCAGGGACCGGCAGGTGTCGTAGCCGCAGCCGCCGCAGTTCAGCTCGTCCTCTTCCTTCAGGGCGCCCACCTGGTGGAGCGCCTTGCGGATCTGTTCGTCGGTATGGTGCTGCACCGGCAAAGGCGCCTCGCGGTGCAGGCCGTCTATCTCCACCAGCACGTTTCGCTCGATGCGGCCCGACGGCACGCTTGCCCGGTTATAGACCTCCAGCTCATCGAGCAGGTACGGCCGGCTCTTGCTGGTGCAGGGGCCGTGCACGCAGCTCCCCTGGCAGGCGAGGATCTCGACGAAGACCCGGTTGTTGAGTTCATCTATCTTCAAGCCCGTCAAGGCGCGGTTGATGCAATAGACACCGGCCAGCGTCATGAAACGGACATCTTTGAAATCTCCGAACAGCCTGATGGTCTCGTTCATGCCCCCTTCGACCGGGTAGAGCGCGCCTTCGTTCGCCGCTTCCGGCACGAAGCAGTCATCGCCTCCCGGAAGCATGTTCATGGGGTCGATCCCCTTCTCCTGGAACCAGCGATGCAGGTCCTGGAAGGTCAGCGAAACGTCGAGGATGTCGGGGTGGCGATCCGCCTCCCGCTTCTTCGCGGCGCAGGGTCCGATGAAGACGATGCCGACGTCGTCACCGTAAATTTTGCGCAGCAGCCTGCAGTGGGAGAGGAGCGGCGACAGGATGGGAGTGATGCAATCAGCCTGCTCGGGGAGGTATTTCTGCACGAAATCGACCGCCGCGGGGCATGCGGAGGAAATGGTCAGCTTGGCGTCACTCTGTTTCAGTTGTTCCGCAACGCGGGCGGAAACCTGCTGTGCTCCCAGAGCCGTCTCGCTCACCGCCATGAAACCCAGCTTTTTCAAAGCGGCGATCAGGTACGGCGGCTCGATGTTGGCGAACTCTCCGGCATACGAGGGGGAGATGGAAGCCAGGACCCGCCTCTTCTGCCTGAGGAGCTCTTTTGCGCGGTACAGATCGTCCCGGACTTTTTTCGCCTTGGTCGAACAAACATCCACGCAGTGGCCGCAATAAATGCAGAGGTCGGAGGCGATTGAGGCGCGCCCCTCCTCTATTTCTATCGCCTTGACCGGGCATTTGCGTACGCACTTGAAACAGTCCTGGCACTCCGTTTTTTCCGTATAGACCGGTTTTCTCGAATCCATGTTATTCACTCGATTTATTCCCGACGTACTGATCAAGAAGGCCTGACAACATCTCCAGGTCCACACCATGATACATCTGGCCGTTTATCTGCAGGTTAGGCCCCTGGCGGCACAGTTCCTCGCACCTGCTGCCCACGAGTTCCACTTCCGCCGCGCAACCATGCTCGTCTATGTACTGTTCTATGAACTCAAGGTTCATCCTGTTACCACGGCGGAAGCAGGAACTCCCCATGCAGATCCTTATTCTCAAGCTCATTACAAGCCCCCCATACTCACTCCGGGCTCACGTCCGCCGGCCATTTTCATGGAAAGCACTGCCAGGCCCGACAGCAGCTCTTCCTTCTGGGTTATCACTCCCTCAGGCACATCCAGGATCATGGAGGTGAAATTCCAGATCCCCTGGATACCCGATGTCACCAGCATGTCGGTGACTCCCTGGGCTTCCTCGTCCGGGACAGTCAGTATGGCAAGCCGGACGTTCAGCCTGCCGAGCAACTCCGGCGTCTTGCTCACGTTGAAAACGGGTATGCCATGAATCTTCTTCCCGATCTTTCCGGGATCGGTGTCGAATGCCGCTACAATCCTGTGCCCGTGGGTTTCCAGCTCTTTGAAAGCGAGCAGAGCGGTCCCCAGCTGGCCCACCCCGATCAGGAAGGTGTCCAACGTTTCACCCCAGCCCAGGAAATTCTCTATGGCCCTGATCAGATCGGGAATGTAGTAACCTATCTTCCGGGTTCCGGAAATACCGGTCAGTTCAAGGTCCTTCCTGACCAGGATCGATTCGATATTCTTGATCTGCGCCAGCTGGCCTGACGATATGAACTCCTTGCCCTCCCGGGCCAGTTTCCGCAGAATGTGCAGATAGGCCGGAAATCTTCGAATGGTGGGCAGCTTGTCGATTTTTAACGCACTGGGCATGAGCAGGAATCCGGGAATCTTTTGTCAATGACGGCATTGCCACCGCCAATCGTACAACACTATATAATGCCGGCAAAACCAGGTCAAGCCATATTTGATATTTTAATATCATAATACGCAGGCTCGCTGGAAAATCCAGCCAAGCATGCGTTTTCCCGAACAAAAAAAGGAACCTCCTGAATGGAGATTCCTTTGCGGGAATACATTTGAAATTGTTCCGGACCACCTTCCCGCCGGGCGCTCAAGGACCTTGCCCGGCAGAACTGCACCGGGGATGTCCGGATGCTAACAGGGGCATTCAAGCCCGGAATACGAGGCCGTTCCTGAAGGAGACCGCACCGTATTCCGGGCCCAACTCACTGCCCTGTGCTACACGTAATCCGACACGCGATCGGACGGCGCGATGGCAACGGCACAGACCTTGTACTCCGGTATTTTGGAGATCGGGTCGAGCGCCGGGTTAGTCAGCACGTTCGCGGCGCCTTCAGAGAAGTGGAACGGCATGAACACCACGTTTTCCTTGATGGTGCGCGTAACCTTGGCCGTGGTGCAGATTTCGCCCCTGCGGGAGGAAACGTTCACCTTCTGGCCGTCCTTGATGCCCAGGTTGCGCGCCGTTATCGGGTTGATCTCGATGAACGACTCGGGGCTCAGCTTGTTCAGGCCTGCAACCTTGCCGGTCATGGTACGGGTGTGGTAGTGGTAGAGCACCCTTCCGGTGGTCAGCAGGAACGGATATTCCGCATCGGGAAGCTCGTTGCTCGGCTTGTACTCGATCGCCTTGAAGAGTCCCTTGCCGCGGGCTATCGAGGCCTTGTGCAGGTACGTCGTACCGGGATGATCGGTGGTCGGACAAGGCCACTGCAGGCTGCCCAGCTGATCGAGCCGCTCGTAGGTGATGCCGGCGTACGACGGGGTCAGGGAAGCTATTTCCGCCATGATCTCGGACGGGCTGCTGTATTTGGCTTCAATGCCGAGCCTGTTCAGCAGATCCGACAGGATGACCCAGTCGGCCTTTGCTTTACCGGGGGCTTCTATGGCCTTCCTGACACGCTGCACGCGTCTCTCGGTGTTGGAGAAGGTACCTTCCTTCTCGGCAAAAGAAGCCGCGGGAAGCACCACGTCGGCAAGTTTTGCCGTTTCGGTGAGGAAGATATCCTGCACCACGAGGAACTCGGTGTTCTTCAGAGCTTCTTCCACGTGGTTCAGGTCCGGGTCGGAAACCATGGGGTTTTCGCCCATGATGTAGAGGAACTTGATATCCCCGTGTCCGGCCTTGTGGACGATGTCGCACAGCGTGAAACCGGGCTTGTCGGACAGCTTGACGCCCCATGCTTTTTCGAACTTGGCGAAAGCATCGGGATTGGCCACTTTCTGGTAGCCGGTGAAGTCGCCTGGCAGGCCGCCCATGTCACAGGCGCCCTGAACGTTGTTCTGGCCCCGGAGCGGGTTGACGCCGCCCGATTCGATGCCGATGTTGCCGCACAACAGCGCCAGGTTGGAAAGGGACATGACCCCTTCGGTGCCGGTGGTGTGCTGGGTTACACCCATGGTATAGAATATCGCACCCTTATCGGCCTGCGCATAGAGGCGCGCGGCCGCACGGATGTCGTCGGCGCTGACGCCGCAGATTTCCGCTGCCTTTTCCGGAGTGAACGAGGATACGGCCTTGACCAGTTCGTCGAACTGTTCGGTCCGCTCATCGATATAGGCGCGGTTCTGCAGCCCCTCGGTGATGATGACGTTCATCATGCCGTTGTAAAGCGCCACGTTGGTGCCGGGCAAGATCTGCAGGAACACATCGGCATCGCTCGTCAGGTCGATGATGCGGGGGTCGGCAACGATGATCTTTGCGCCCCGTTCCTTCGCCTGCCTGATTCTGGACCCGATTACCGGATGTCCGGCTGTCGTGTTGGAACCGGTGATGAAGACAACATCAGAGTTCAGCACCTCGCCGATGCTGTTGGTCATTGCGCCACTGCCAAGCGTAGTTGCCAGACCGGCAACTGTCGAGGAGTGTCAAAGTCGGGCGCAGTGATCGACATTGTTGCTGCCGAACCCCGCGCGAATCATTTTCTGGAAGAGGTAGTTCTCTTCGTTGGTCACCCTTGCCGAAGACAGGCCGGCCAGTGCTTCCCCGCCGAATTCCGCCTTGGTCTTGGCAGCCTTGTCGACGATCAGGCTGTAAGCCTCGTCCCAGCTGGCTTCCACCAGTTCGCCGTCCTTCCTGATGAGCGGTTTTTTCAGACGGTCGGGATGGTTGATGAAGTTGTAGCCGAACTTGCCCTTGACGCAGAGCAGGTTGTTGTTGGAAGCCCCGTCCGCAGGCTCCACGCCGACCACTTTGCCGTCCTTGGCAAGGAGTTCCATCTGGCAGCCCACGCCGCAGTAGGAACAGGTGGTGAGAGTCCTGGAGACTTCCCAGGTGCGGAATTTTTCCTTGTTCTTCGGCAGGAGAGCGCCTGTCGGGCATACTGATACGCAGTTGCCGCAGGAAACGCAGACCGACTCATTGATCGGATCGTCGAAGGGCGGCGTCGGGTGCGCGGTAAAACCCCTGCTGGCAAAGTCGAGGGCGTTGGTGCACTGGTAGTGCGAACACGCCATCACGCAACGGCGGCAGTTCACGCACTTGTTCATATCGCGAACGTAGAATTCGTTGGAATCGTCGGACGGGAAGCTGTTCATGATCCCGCCGAAACGGCTTTCCTTTATGTCGTACTGATAGCACAGGTCCTGCAATCCGCACTTGCCCGCTTTTTCGCAGGTCAGGCACTCCTGGTTATGGTCGGAGAGCAGAAGCTCGAGCATCATCTTGCGGGCATTGATGACGCGATCGGTGTCCGTCTTGATGTCCATTCCTTCCATTACCGGCGTGGCGCAGGCCGGGGCCAGGTTCTTCCTCCCCGCCACTTCCACGCAGCAGACCCTGCATGATGCGTTGTCCCCCCTCTTGTCCTTGTGCAACTCAAGATAGCACAAGGTAGGGATCTTGACGCCTGCCGCGTTCGCGGCATCGATAACGTAAGAGGTCCTGGGGACCTCCACCGCTATCCCGTCAACTGTCAGTTTTACCACTCCCATTCTTTCCTCTCCCTTCTTTTCCGGTTTTTTGCCTGCCAGAAAACGATTTCCAAACATGCTTCCCAAGATGTCAACCACGCTCCGATGCTTGAAGTCGCCGGTCTACCCCTCTCCCAGGGAAACCTTCGCGTCTCAACAGGAGCAACACAAACAAAGCACCGCACTATGCGGTCATATAATCAATTATACGACGCTTACATACTTCAAAGTGTCTGTATTTGGATGGATTGTATTCGTTGTATAGGCTGTTGTATGACGTTTGAACGACAATAAATCAGCTCCAAACACTAACAGATGCACCATGCAATATAATATTGTATATTGCGGTGAGTGTTTCTTACATCAATGAATTGATACAAACAATCAATTTCAGACACTGTTTTATTTTTTATGACAGGTTGATTATATAGCAGAATGATTCTGCAAATGCAAAAAGATTTTAGCAAAAGTGATTTTTTTCGATGGTGAGCACATTTGTGTTTGATTTATGTTTTTTTTTGTGCAGTAATGCAAGGACAACATAGACATGTATATGTCGAAGGCCCGTTTGCAAGCGCATGCAAACGGGCTTTCGACTTTTCGGGACATTCCGGGGGAGCGGCTCGTAAAGACGGGGCACGTCGGGAGCCGGACGCAAAAACGGCCCCTGCGCGGAAGCGTCAGGAGCCGTGAAGACTTCCTTCTGATTGGCCGCTTACGGACAGGCTTTGCCGTGATACACATCGAGCGCGGCGGGGAAAGGCCTGAGCGCCCTTTCGAATATTCCCAGCGAATAGGCAATCGCGAGACCGTAGTTCGTTATCGGCACGCCTGCCTGCTGGCAGCGGATGATGCGTGACAGGACCTCTCTCCGGTTCCACATGCATGCGCCGCAGTGGATCGCCAGCTTATAGGAAGCCAGGTCATCGGTGAAATCATGTCCCTGGACATGGGTGAACTCCAGCTTTCCCCCCACGTACTGCCGAAGCCAGCGCGGCAGTTTGACCCTGCCGATGTCCTCGCCGATGGGATGGTGCGAGCACGACTCGCAGATGAGCACCCTGTCGCCCGGGACCAGGGCCTCGATGGCCAGGGCGCCACGGACGAATTCCACCAGGTCGCCCTTGAAACGGGCGAACAGGATCGAGAACGACGTCATGGACACGTCGTCGGGGGTGTCACCAGCGACTTTGAGAAACGCCTGGGAGTCGGTCACGACCAGAGCCGGCGGCCTTTTGAGCCGGTCCAGCGCATCCCGCAGCTCCCGCTCCTTGACCACCATGCAGTAAGCGTCATTATCCAGGAGGTCGCGGATCGACTGGACCTGGGGGAGAATCAGCCGCCCCTTGGGGGCTTCGAGGTCGATGGGGATTACCAGCACCGCCATTTCCCCAGACGGAACGAGATCGCCGATTATGGCGGGAGCATTGATGAAATCCTCAGGCGCTGAACGTACGAGGGCCTCCCGAAGATCGAGTATCCCTTCGCCCTTTGCCGCCGAGGTTTCGATGCAGGGAACCTGCAATTCCCTGATTCTCGACTCCTGGGCAGCGTCCGACCTGGCAACGTCCGTTTTGTTGAAAACCACTATGACCGGGACCTTGCGTTCGCGGAGTTCGTTCAGGATCGCCTCTTCGAAATCCCCCCACTCACCGGCAATGGCCACTATAATGCCCACGTCCGTCCGATCGAATACCTGCCTGGTCTTCTGGACGCGCATCTCGCCGAGTGCGCCCACGTCGTCGATCCCCGCGGTATCGATGAACAGGACCGGACCGATGGGGAGCATCTCCATGGGCTTCTCCACCGGGTCGGTCGTGGTACCGGCGATATCGGATACGATGGAAACCGTCTGCCTGGTCAATGCGTTCAACAGGGACGATTTGCCGACGTTCCTGCGGCCGAACAGGCCGATATGCAGCCTGAATCCTTTCGGGGTGGTTCTCATTCGGTCTTTGTCTCCTTCCTGAGGGGCGAACCGAGCCGGGTCACGGTATCGGCGGATACCATTTCGTCAAATTCCTCGCCGGTCAGCAGGCCGCTTTCGATAACTGATGCCCGGACACTCTTGCCGGTTGCCTTTGCCTGCGCGGCAATTTCCTGTGCCTGCCGGTAACCGACGCTGTCCACCAGGGCAGTTATGGTGGCGGTAGCTCCTTCCACGTGCCTGCGGCACCGCTCTTCATCAGCCTCGATACCGGCGACGCACATCCTTCTCAGGATGGAACAGCCATTGCCGAGCAGATCGAGGCTCCCCAACAGGGAATCGGCGATGAGGGGGAGGAAGGCGTTCAGCTCGAGATTGCCGAGAGATGCGGCAAAGGTTATGGACTGGTCATGGGCCATGACGGCCATGGCTGCCTGAGATACGGCTTCGGGAATGACCGGGTTCACTTTTCCGGGCATGATGGAGGAGCCTGCCTGGCGCGGCGGCAGGCGGATCTCTCCGATGCCGGCATCGGGCCCCGACGACAGGAACCGCAGATCGCCGGCCACCTTCAGCAAATTGCTGGCGCAGGCCTTGAGGATGCCGCTGACCTCGACGAATGCGTCGTTGTTCTGGGTCGCGTCTACCAAGTTCTCGCCTCTCGCCAGACCAAGGCCGGTGATGCTGCGCAGGTGTTCAGTCACCCGGAAAATATATTTGCGGGGGGCTGCCAGGCCGGTGCCGATCGCCGTCCCGCCGAGGTTCAGCACCCGCAGCCGCTCTTCGCACTTGTAGATCCGCCAGCGATCGCGTCCGAAGGCCTCGGCATAGGCCGACATTTCCCTGCCCAGGGTTATGAGGACCGCGTCCTGCAGCTGTGTGCGGCCTACCTTAACGATATGGGCAAAGGCTTTCTCCTTGTTCTGGAATTCCTCCAGCAGAGCCACAACCTCCCGCTCCAGGTTCCGCAGCTGATTGATCGCAGCCACCTTGAGCGCTGTCGGGTAGGTATCGTTCGTAGACTGGTGAAGATTGATGTCATCAAGCGGGTTTATGGCATCGTAGTCGCCCGGCTTTCGCCCCAGGATCAAAAGGGCGCGGTTCGCAAGGACTTCGTTGACGTTCATGTTCGTGGAGGTTCCCGCGCCGCCCTGAAGAGCGTCCACCACGATGTGCCCGTCCAGTTTGCCTTCCATCATCTCCACGCATGCTGCCTCTATGGCGGAAGCTTTGTCGTCATCCCACCAGCCCAGCTCGTGGTTCGTCCTGGCGCAGGCCAGCTTGACCGCGCCAAACGCATGAATGAGGCCGGAGTTCACCCTTCGTCCGGACAGGGGGAAATTCTCCACGCCGCGAACGGCGTGAATGCCGTAGAGTGCGTCACGTGGCACTTCTCGTTCGCCAAGAAGGTCTTTTTCGATTCGGTAGTCGATCATATATACCTTATAATCACGAAAAGGAGAATTTGTCTTGCGAATATTCAGGTAGATTCGTGTCTTTGGCGAATAGCAAAAGAAAGTTCCCTCCCCCTTTGTGGGGGAGGGAAGTATGTTTTTCAGAAATACAAGTCGTGGTCGCCGTTTTCCCTGATCCCCTGAATCCGCTTTATAAGCGTATCCCTGGTGTCTCCCTCCGGCAGTTTTGCCAGTTCTTCGGCAATGAGCCGCTCGCCGACAGAGCGGGTTTCCGGTGTGGCGTAATCCACAAGGTACTCCTCAAGGGTCAGGAGCGCGTTGGGCGTGCAGAACTCCTTGATGAAACCGGGGATGCTGAACTCCATGAAATGCTCGCCGGTCCTGCCGACGCGGTAACAGGAAGTGCAGAAGCTGGGGACATAGCCATCGTTCATCAGCTCGCGCATGACCTCGTCCAGCGACCGGATGTCCCCGAGCTGGAACTGTTCCCGCTCCATCACCTGGGCATCGCCGGCCTCGGTATAGCCGCCCAACTCGATGCGGCTCCCCGCGTCGATCTGGGAAACGCCGAAGGACATGCATTCACGGCGCACCTGGGCGTTCTCGCGCGCGGTGAGGATCAGCCCCGTGTAGGGAACCGCAAGACGCAATACCGCGATGAGCTTCTTGAAGGCCTCGTCATCCACCTGGTATTTCTCGTCCAGGCTGACGCCGGCCGCGGGCCTGATCCGCGGGAAGCTGATGGTGTGCGGCCCGACGTTGTACCGGTCCTGCAGGTAGAGGGCATGGGTGACCAGGCTCAGGACTTCGAACTTCCAGTCATAGAGGCCGAACAGCACCCCGAGCCCCACGTCGTCGCAGCCCGCCTCGAACGCCCTGCTCAGCCCATCAAGCCGGTAGAGGTAGTTCCCCTTGCGCGTGTCCGCCGGGTGGAAGCGGGAATAAGTTTCATGGTGGTAGGTTTCGTGAAAGATCTGATAAGTGCCGATGCCGGCGGCTTTCACAGTGGCATACCCTTCGTGGTCCAGGGGGGCGGCATTGATGTTGACCCTCCTGATCTCCCCGTGGCCCACCCTGGTTTCGTAAACGGTGCGGACCGATTTGGCAATGAATTCCGGATCATACGCCTGGTGTTCGCCGAAGACCAGGATGAGCCGCTTGTGGCCCTTGTTTTCCAGCGCCTCCACCTGCTGTTTCAGCTCGTCCTGGTTCAGGGTGCGCCTGATGGCCAACGTGTTGCTTCGCTTGAAAGCGCAGTAAGTGCAGTCGTTCACGCACTTGTTGCCGACGTAGAGCGGCGCGAAAAGCACGATCCGGTTCCCGTACACGTTCTTCTTCAACTGGCGTGCGGTCTCGAAGATCTCCTCGTTCAGTTCCGGGGTGTCGGCCAGCAGCAGCGCGGCGGTCTCTTCGGCGCTCAGCGCCTGTTTGGCAAGGCTTTTGGCGATGATTTCGCGAACAAGACCCGCATCGGGACGCCTCCCGGCCAGCAGTCCGTTGATATGGTCCTCATCGATGAAATCCACCGCCCGTTCACTCAGTTTCAATGCCGGCATCCCACTCATATTCGTGTTCCTCACTTTCTTAGCCTGCATCTAAGCAGCTTTGGTCCTGTTAAGGGAATCGCCCCTGCCAATGCCGATGGTCCGCCCCATGGCGCGGATACGGCTCTGGATCCGGGCGTTGCTCTCGTCCGCATTTTCGTCGCAGTTTGCCTTGGCCGGATATATTTCATACAATTCGCGGTATTTCTTCGGCGTCAGATTGGGCATGCATATGTTCGCACCGCGGGAAAGTCCGTGTTCACGCCCCTCGGTGCGGTTGATCGTTGCCAGGGCTGTCGTGCTGGGGATGTTGACCAACGGGCATACTATCCTGGTCAAAGCAACGGCCTTGCAGGTCATGAGCTCGGTTGCGGGTACCTGCCCCCCTTCCGGAGCATTCAGCCCCGCGGCTTCACGTCCGAGAGGCGTCTCAGGATGGGGAATGTAGGGGCCAATCCCGATCATGTCGATGTCGTACTCCCGAAAAGCAAGGATGTCGTCGGCAAGGTCATCGTAAGTCTGGCCCGGTATGCCGACCATTATGCCGCTGCCGACCTCGTAGCCGATTTCCCGCAGCCGCCGCAGAATCCGGAACCGGTCCGCATTCCGGCCCGGCAGAGGAGGATGTATGCGATCGTAAAGTTCTTTATTGGATGTCTCGAAGCGGAGCAGGTAGCGGTCGGCGCCTGCGTTTTTCCACGCCACGAGATCGGCATCGTCCCGCTCGCCGAGGCTCAGGGTTATCGCGAGATCGGTTTCCCTCTTTATCCTGCCGATGACTTTGCTGAACCATTCATCCGTGATACCGTAATCCTCCCCGGCCTGCAGCACCAGGGTTCCGTAGCCGAATCCCACGGCAAGCCGGGCGCATTCCAGGATTTCATCGTCATCCATGCGATACCTGCTGACGCCGGCGTTCCCCGCCCTGATTCCGCAGTAGCCGCAGTTGCGCACGCATATGTTGGAGATTTCGACCAGCCCTCTGAGATGAACCGCATCGCCGACATTTTCCCTGCGCACCGTGTCGGCGGTGGTCCACAGTTCCTCAAGCAGGCCGGCATCGTCTGTTTTCAGCCAGTCTATGATCTGCTGCTTCTTCATTTAGCACTCCGGCAACCATAAAATCATTTCCAGCGCTAAAGACTTTCAGGCCGGGTGAGGGGTGAAAGATCGGGCTCTTTGGTACTTCAATGAAGCTCCATCCTTTTTTTCGCGTGTACAACAATCTCATGTAAGAGTCCAGAATTCTTTGACTTGAGTCAATTTTTCCGGTTCAGGCATAAATTTGAACCATAAAAAAGCGACAGGATGATTTTCATCCTGCCGCTTTTCCATGGTGTTCCCGATGCGGAGGTCATGTTACTCCGCATTCAGCCCCGAAAGGCTGCCTGTCCGGCTTACCCCCCAAGCTTGGAGCGCTTGAAGTAGTGGGTGTGGAGCAGGTGATGCGACTTCTCGCTCAAAGGCTTGCCGAGGAATTTCTCGTAAAGCTCGATGATGTAGGGGTTTTCGTGGGATTTACGGATCTTCTTGCCTGCGTCCTCGTTATAGAGAACCTGGGTTCTCTTCTTGAGGAGTTCCACGTCGCCGTGGTGATAGGGCTGGCCGCCGCCGCCGATGCAGCCGCCGGGGCAGGACATGATTTCGATCGCGTGGAACTCGGATTTACCGGCGCGCACTTCTTCAAGAAGCTTGCGGGCATTGCCGAGCTCGTGGGCGATACCGATGTTCAGGGTGTGAGGACCGACCTGAACCTTGGCCGACTTGATGCCCTCCATGCCGCGAACCGCTTCGAAGTTCACGTTTTCCAGAGTCTGGCCGGTGGCCAGCTCGTAAGCGGTGCGGAGTGCTGCTTCGATAACGCCGCCGGTGACACCGAAGATCGGTGCCGCACCCGTCGACTCGCCCAGAGGAGCATCGAAATCCTCGTCCGGCAGAGCGGCGAAGTCGATGTTCATCCGTTTGATCAGACGTGCGAGTTCGCGAGTGGTGATGGAGTAATCGACGTCCGGATTTCCGTTCACCTTGAACTCGGGACGGTCGCACTCGTACTTCTTGGCGAGGCAGGGCATGACGGATACCACGACCAGTTTCTCCCTCGGCACGCCGAGGATATCGGCATAATAGGTCTTGGCAATGGCGCCGAACATCTGCTGCGGCGACTTGGCGGACGAAGGAACGTCGAGGAGGTCGGGGAACTGGTGCTCGAAGAACTTCACCCATGCCGGACAGCAGGACGTGAGGATCGGGAGGCGGACAGTCTTGTCGCCGTCAAGGTAACGGGTCAGGCGGTCCAGGAACTCGGTCCCTTCTTCCATGATGGTGAGGTCGGCTGCGAAATCGGTGTCGAACACGTGGTCGAAGCCGAGTCTGCGAAGCGCTGCGGCCATCTTGCCGGTTACGGAAACGCCCGGCTCGATGCCCAGGTCTTCACCCAGGGCGGCACGAACCGCGGGTGCGGTCTGCACGATGGTGATTTTTTCCGGGTCGGCAATCGCGTCGACGACTTCCCAGGTGTGGTCGCGCTCGACCAGGGCGCCAACCGGGCAAACGGCGGTGCACTGGCCGCAGAAGGTACAGACGGAGTCTTCGAGGTTCATCTCGAATGCGGGGGCAACGACAGCATTGAAGCCCCTGTTCACGCCGGTGAGGACGCCGCAGGTCTGCACTTCGTTGCACATGGTTTCGCAACGACGGCACATGATGCATTTGTCCATGTCGCGGATGATGGAAGGTGAAATGTCCTTCCGGTAGGTCGACATGACGCCTTCGTAGCGGATTTCACGAACGCCGAACTTCTCGGCAACCTGCTGGAGCTCGCACTCGCCGGACTTCTGGCAGACGAGGCAGTCCTTCGGGTGGTCGGAAAGGAGGAGTTCGAGAACAGTCTTGCGGGCATTCAGCACCCTCATGGTGTGGGTTTTCACCACCATGCCTTCGGTAACCGGGGTGGCGCAGGCCGGGGCCAGGTTTTTCCTGCCCTCTACCTCGACTACACAGATACGGCATGATGCTGCCATATTGTTCACGGCCAGATCCTCGAGGTTGAGGAAGCAAAGGGTGGGCACGTCGATATTCAGTTTTTTGGCCGCATCGAGGATCATGCTCCCGGCCGGTACCTGGGTCTGTTTTCCATCAATGGTGATATTCAACATAGACATGTATATGTGCTCCTTTCAATTATTTCTTAATGATTGCGTCGAACTTGCACTTTTCGATACATGCACCGCACTTGATGCAGGCGGCCTGATCGATTACGTGGGCTTCCTTTACCTTGCCGGAGATGCAGTTAACCGGGCATACGCGTGCGCAGAGCGTACAGCCGACACATTTCTCGGGAAGGATGACGATTTCCAGCAGGTTGGAGCAGACACCTGCCGGACACTTTTTGTCGCGAACGTGAGCAAGATACTCGTCAGCGAAGGTGTTCATTGTGGACAGAACCGGGTTGGGCATGGTCTGGCCAAGACCGCAGAGGGCCGTGTCCTTGATGTTCACTGCCAGGCTCTTCATTTTCTCGAAGTCTGCTTCGGTGCCCTGGCCGCTGGTGATCTTGTCAAGGGTTTCCCAGAGACGCTTGGAGCCGATACGGCACGGGGTACACTTGCCGCAGGTCTCATCCATGGTGAAATCGAGGAAGAACTTGGCGATGTCGACCATGCAGGTGTCTTCGTCCATGACGATCATGCCGCCGGAGCCCATCATCGAGTTCTTGGCCAGCAGGTTGTCGTAGTCGATCTGCACGTCGGCGTCTTTGTAGGTCAGCGCGCCACCGGAAGGACCACCGGTCTGCACTGCCTTGAACTCCTTGCCGTCAGGGCAACCGCCGCCGATTTCAAAGATGATTTCCTTCAGGGTGATGCCCATGGGAACTTCGATCAGACCAACGTTACTGATCTTGCCGGCAAGGGCGAACACCTTGGTTCCCTTGGACCGCTCGGTACCGATGGAAGAGAACCAGGCGGAACCCTTGAGCAGAATGGCCGGAATATTGGCGAAGGTTTCAACGTTGTTGACGATGGTCGGCTTCTTCCAGTAGCCGGCGTTTGCAGGGAAGGGAGGCTTGGTGTAGGGCTCGCCGCGGCTGCCTTCCATGGAGCGGATGAGCGCGGTTTCCTCGCCGCAGACGAATGCGCCCGCGCCGTACTTCAGCTCGATGTCGAAATTGAAACCGCTGCCCATGATGTTGTTTCCGAGAACGCCATATGCACGGGCATCGTCGATGGCTTTCTTAAGGCGCTTGATGGCCAGCGGATACTCGGCGCGGATGTAGACGACACCGATGGAAGCGCCGATGGCGTAACCGCAGAGTGCCATTGCTTCAACTATCGAGTGGGGGTCACCCTCGAGAACGGCGCGGTCCATGAATGCGCCGGGGTCGCCTTCGTCGGCGTTGCAGACAACGTATTTCTGGTCGGAAACGTTCTTGGCCGCGAATTCCCACTTGTTGCCGGTGGGGAAGCCGCCGCCCCCACGGCCGCGGATGCCGGACTTCTTGATTTCATCGATGATCGCCAGAGGAGTGCTTGCGGTAATTGCGTTGGCAAGTGCCTCGTAGCCGCGCACGCCAAGGTAATCTTCGATATTTTCAGGATCAATGAAACCGCAGTTTCTGGTTGCAATTCTCAACTGTTTTTTTGCCACTTCCATTATCTGACTCCTCCCCTTATTTATAATTCAACCCTGACGTAGTTAACGGGAACAACGGTGCCGACGACTTCGCCGTTCTTCAGGTACTTCTGTACCAGCTCCCTTGCGCCGGTCTCGTCCAGCTTGCCGAAGCAGACCGGCTCCTTGCCGGGCAGGGTGACGACTACGGTCGGTTCGGAGTGGCAGAAGGTCATGCAGCCGGACTGCATGAACTCGATATTGCTGATCCCCAGCTTCGCGCTTTCATCCTGCATGGCCGCCATCACGGTCTTGCCGCCGGATGCAATGCTGCAGGTCGCGAGGGAGACGTTCACAATGATCTTGTCTTTCTTTGCCGCTTGCTTTGCCTTGTAATCTTCCTGAAACTTCTTCAGATCAGCCACTGATGAAATTTTTGCCATGGTTTAGCTCCTTCGGGTCTATTTAAGAAATTAATACTCAGCAAGAATGTTCTTGACCTGATCGGCGGTCACGTGGGCATACACTTTCTCGCCGACGGTCAGAATCGGAGCGAGTGCGCAAGCGCCGACGCAGCGGAGACAGTCGATGGAGAACTTGCCGTCCGGGGTGACTTCGCCGACTTCCACGCCCAGGGCTTCCTTGAAAGCCTCGACGACTTTTTCGGCGCCTTTGACGAAGCAGGCGGTGCCCATGCAGATGGAGATGGGGTATTTGCCCTTCGGAACCATGGTGAAGAAGGTGTAGAAGCTGACGACGCCGTAAACTTTGGCAAGGGAAACGCCCATGTAATCGGCGACAAACTGCTGTACTTCCTTGGGCAGGTAGCCGAACAGACTCTGTGCCTTGTGCAGCACGGTCACCAGATGGCCTTCCTTGGTGGGGAGATTGGCGATGAATTCTTCCAACTCCTTGTAAAGAGTTGCCGGCAGAGTAGCACGATCCGGAAGTCTGCATTCACCTGTTAACTGACACGTTGATCCTGATTGCATAGTGATAAACCTCTCCTTTCGTTGTTGGCCGATGCAGCGTTGGCCTTTGATTGTTGCCTCAACACATTTTGCAACGACGGCACATCTTTTTACTGCTTTGTTATGCGAAAGACCGGGTTGCTCCTATCTCCCTGAGCGGAAGTGCACGAGGCGGCATCAGTTCGTGCTTGGATACACTGATGCCATGAGTAGTTCTGGGCTGAATAAAAGAGATTGCAACTTGGGGGACACCCGGAATGTACCACGGACCAACTGTAATATTGAATTACACATTGTTTTATAGAAAAGAACGAGTTCGGTGCTCAGGGACTAAACATCTCAGCAGCGCGGAATTTCATCACAAGTACAACTATTTGTCAAGGGGGTTTTTCGGAGTGCAAAACCCCTTTTCCGGTGCGGTGGAAACCTGGCATATACTGTGCTGCGGCTAATTGAGAAGGATCTTGGAAACTGTGCTCTCGCGGGAACTACGAAGAGAACGATGGCCGCATGCAATCCGGGGTCTCACACCCGGAGCGATAAACTTCTCGCCACCGGAGCTGCCTGACGACCCGGCATGCGCTCTCCGGAATAAAACACCATTTCCCGCTTCGACCATGGAAAGTCATGACGGTGGATAGACAGAAATACCTGCCGGCCGGCGACTATCGGGCGATCCCGCTCTTACCAAGAGACGCGGGAGGTAAATCCGGACTGTTTCGCCAACCCGGCCGATCCACAACCACAGTCCACACATTAGTCTAAGTGTAAGTGATTTCAGCATAAGTAAAAATAATTGTCAAGATAATTTTTCGCGCAAATCCGGGTGATTACCTTAATTCCGGCGGCAGTTTTCCCCGGTTCGAGACGGCTTTCGGAACGTGTTCCGGACTCCCGCAATCGTGAACTCAGCCGGCTTCGTGCAGCAGGAAGCACCATCAGCATATCGAAGATTTCCGTACGAAAAAAAAAGCCTGCAATTGCAGGCTTTTCGTGTGTTACCCCGTTGCGGCACTCATTACTTGCAGGTATAAAACTCCGGTTCGCCGATCACGATCTTGCGGGCCGTGTCGTGGTTGATCCGCAATTCCGTGCCGATGAAAAGCCTCTTCACGCCGCTTATGTCCAGGTCCACCGTTCTGGTCTCGCCGGGCCGGATCGCCAGGTTCTTGATAACTTCACCGTCCCGCGATTCGGCACGGAAAGCAAAGTACAATTTGTCCTTGATGCCCTTGTCTATGTAAATTCGCGCCCTGAAACGGGCGTATTTGCCGGCAGGCTTCACGTAGGCGGCGAAATAAGCCATGCTGAGGGGTTTCTCGTTCGCAATCCCCCACCGATAGCTCCCCCCGGGTGTGTTGAGCCACGACCTGTCGCTCGTGAGCATCGTCCCGTAGTAATCCTCGTAAAGCAGGCGAACCTTCACCGGCTGCGTTTTCAGTCGTGCGCAGGCCGGAAAGACCTCATCTGGCTGTCCGCTGCCCTCCATGCCGGAAGGCAGGGATCTCCCGATGTCGCGAGCGGTATCCATGGTGCCCTGATACCCCGGCGGCACGCACGAACAGGCTATCACCAGTATTCCGAGCATGAGTCCTGTCAATTTCATATGGTGTCCTCCTTGGTCTTGTCGCATCGAGTCCGATAGTAAATGAAAACTCACCTGCATGCAAATGCTTTCATCCCGCAGAGCACGCGAAACACGGATCTTCGGCCTGGTTGCTGCAGAAATGGGCTTCACCGAGGAGATGTCAGCATTTCGTGAACGTAAAATCTCCTCCCTGTAAACCATTTCAGGTGAAAGGCGTTTTCAGCGAATGAAGAGAACATGACCAGAGCGTGCGCCGGTAGACGAGAGTTCATCCGCGCCCGAAAGGAGCTATCCATGAAGAAGTACATTTTTTGCCTGGCAGTTGCCGCACTTATGCCGTTTTCACAAGCCGAAGCGTCCAACGTGGGGGTCAGTGTGGGTATCAATCTCGGCCCACCTGTTGTCGTCGCAGCCCCCCCGCAGTTCATAATGCCTCCGCAGCTCGGATTTTATGTCGCTGTCGGCGTGCCTTATGATTTCTACTATCATGGAGGACGTTACTACCAGCCTCGGGGCAATGTCTGGTATTCTTCGCCTTATTACAACGGACCCTGGGTGAAAGTCCACCACAAGAATGTGCCGTACGGTCTGAGAAAATACCCGGCAAAAAAGGTTCACTACTACCGGGACAATTACTATCAGAGGCATCATGACCGCCCGGGCCCCGGCTACAGGGAATTCCGACCAGCCCAGCGCCACGGCAGGGGTGGTGATTTCAGCGGCCATGGGGAAAGTTACAACAACCAGGGCAGGGGCGGCCAGCGAGGCGGCGGGCACGGTGAAGGGCACGGCAGGGGGAGATAAGCGGCACCCTGCAGGCCCCCTGAGCCGAAGTCGAGAGAGCATGGCAACACTTTCTCAACAATCGCTGTTGGCAACCTGTGTATAACCCTGTTCAGAAAACCGGAAAGTACGTTTTTTTCCGGAATGAGCTGCGAATTGCCCAATTCATAATCAACAACAAATTATGCTGCAATATCGCCACCTTACGTGATTATCGGCCGATATCAGCTAGTTATGTTGATGTGATCCAGCGACCCGGGGAACCCGCTTTCCCCGGGTCCTTTTCTAACCATGCGATATATCTTCAAATACACAACCTTTACGTTTTCCCGGGACGAAAAGCATCCCCCCCGTCCATCGCCGGATCGAAACCTTACCCGGTAATGCTCTCCACGCAACCCTCCGTGCGCCGGTTCGGCAAATCCTGCCTGCCATCCGGGGACAACACTACCAGCCGAACGCACGGAACCACGCTCCGGCAACCGCACCGGCCGCGGCTGTCGAGAGCGCCATATCCAGCAAACGGCCGGGTTTTCCGAACTTCCCGACGATGTATCCCGCTGCCAGACCGAGAATGGAGCCTGAAACGAAGCCGCACAAATGTGCGCCCAGGTCGGTACGCTCTCCTTCGGTACCGAGCAGGGCAAGGAGGGCCGCGGCTCCCGCAAATGAAAGGAAAACCGCCTTCCATGAAAACCGGCGCGGTCCGCTGACATTGAGCGCGGCCAGAAGGCCGACTGCACCGAAAACTAGCGTTGAGGAGCCGATGGCGTCATGGTTCACCGGCTGGAGCAGGGCATTTGCCATGTTGCCCGCAATCCCGGCCCCCAAAAGAACGGTCCACGCCAGACCCGAGCCCAGGTAGCGGCAAAGGTAGACGATGAAGCCCCCGCCGATCGCCAGGTTGCCCAGGAGATGCGGAAAATCGGCGTGAAGCGTGAGGGCGGTCACCAGCCGCCACCACTGCCCCTGCAGGATCTTCTCGCTGTCGGCGCTGCCGATCGAAATCCAATCGGGTGGCAGCTCGCCCGGGAACCACACCTGGAGCCGGGTCAGGTTGTGGAAGACCGCAAGGAGGATCAGCACGGACAATGTCGACAACATGTTGTCCGAAGCAAGGGGAACTTCGCGCGGTGCGGGGGGCCAGTCGCGGTTTTCCTCTACGAAAAGTCCCAGCTCCCCGATTGCCGCATCCCGATATGCCGCGGGCACGAGGAGTCGCGGGCCGGCAGCGCCCCGTTCCAGGCGGAAGGGAATGCCGCGGGACTCCAGCACCAGCGCCCACAATGCGGCTTTTTCCGGCGACAGATCGCCCTGCCACAGGTATCTGCCAAGATCGTGCGGTATCGCCTGCCATTCATCTGCGGCAAACCCGGTTTTTTTCATCTCCCCAGCCATGCTTACAGTATTCCAGACAACCTTACGTTCGTCACCCGGAAATTTTTCCCGACTATTCGCCAACCTGATCAGGTATTATGTCCTGAAGGAGCCTTGCCATGGATTACATCGCCGACTTGCACGTCCACTCCCCATTTTCGAGGGCAACGAGCATTTCATGCGACCTCTCGGGCCTGGCCGCCTGGGCCCGCATCAAGGGGATCAACGTCGTCGCTTCAGGCGATTTCACCCATCCGGGCTGGCTCGCACGCCTGAAAGATGAGCTCGTACCTGCGGAACCGGGCTTTTACCGGCTGGCCGACAGTGATGTTCCATCGCCGCTTCCCGGGGCGCCGCTCCCCGACGCGCCCGTCCGCTTCATGCTCTCCGCGGAAATCTGCTGCATATACAGAAAGCACGGCTCCGTGCGAAAGGTTCACAACCTGGTTTACCTGCCGGATTTCGCAGCGGCTGAACGCGTTTCATCCCGGTTGGGCCGGATCGGCAACCTCGAAGCGGACGGTCGTCCCATGCTGGGACTGGACTCGCGCGACCTGCTGGAAATCGTCCTGGAAGAAGCGCCGGAAGGTTTCCTCGTTCCGGCCCATGTCTGGACGCCCTGGTTTTCACTATTCGGCTCCAGATCGGGGTTCGACACCGTTGAGGAATGCTTCGGCGACCTTCACTCCCGGGTGTTCGCCCTGGAAACGGGACTCTCGTCCGACCCGGCCATGAACCGGCTGGTTTCCGCGCTGGACCGCTTCGCCCTCATTTCGAACTCAGACAGTCACTCACCTTCCCGTCTCGGACGGGAAGCCAACCTGTTCTCAACCGGGTTCGATTTCCACTCCCTGCGCGACGCCCTGAGGACAAACTCCCGGCAGACATTCCGCGGTACCGTCGAATTCTTTCCCGAAGAGGGCAAATACCACCTTGACGGACACCGCAGCTGCCATGTCCGCCTCGAACCGGAGGAGACCCTCAGGCTCGGCGGGCGCTGCCCCGTTTGCGGCAGGCCCGTGACCGTGGGAGTACTCCACAGGGTGATGGAGCTCGCGGACCGGAAACATCCTCTTTTCCGCCCGGAGTCGCCGGAGGTCTTCAGCATGGTCCCCCTGCAGGAAATACTTGGGGAAATCCGTGCCGTCGGACCGGCATCAAAGGATGTCGCGCACTTCTACGGCAGGCTGATCGCACGTTTCGGCTCCGAATTCGCCCTTCTGCTTTTCGCATCGCTCGAAGAGATCCGCGAAGAGTCGCCGCTGCTGGCCGAAGCGCTCGGCCGGCTCCGCCGGGGAGAGGTGGCCCGTCATGCCGGGTTTGACGGCCATTTCGGATCCGTAAGGCTCTTCGATGGGGAAGATATTCATGACCTTGCAAGTGGTGACGGTTTCTTTGCCGCGAGGGAAACGGCCGGGAGACGCAAAAAGCCGCGCTGAAGCGGCCCGGCCGTGCTGCCCGAGATGGCAGAAAGCATGCCGGTTTCCATCGGGAAAAGCGCAAATACCTTTGAGGTTTCCGGGCGGACAGGCATTACCGATTGACAATAGTTAATAATAAGTTATATAGATAAAAATTGTTACAGGTACTATGCAACCGGCCATTCAAGGCCAGTGATGTTCGGAGAACCAACTCAAAAGGAGGGTACCATGAAGAAAGCAGCACTGCTTGCCGGTCTCTGTTTCCTTGTTCTGTCGCTCGCCTCGCAGGCATCGGCGAATCTCGCCCAATTCGCCGGCAAATGGCAGAACACGAACCCCAACACCTCGGGAATAACAGCTCTTGAAATCGCTGTCAGCGGAACCAGCGTGAAAGTGCATGCCTGGGGCAAGTGCCACCCGACCGACTGCGACTGGGGAACCATGCAGGCCTACGCCTACGCCCAGAACGCCGGCAGCAACCTCCAGTCGACTGCCCAGGCCATCACCGTTGTTCACCGGGAAAGCTTCGCCGAACGGCTGCTCATCATCCGCCCGGCCGGAAACGAACTGCGGGTTGAAAGCTATACCAGGTTCACGGACACGAGCGGCAGGACCAATTACATCGGCGCCGAAACGTTCAGGAAAGGGACGCCTGCGCCTCAGCCGTCAGCCGAGGACTGCGTTTCCTTCAATCCCGCCACCACTACCGTTCAGCAGATCCAGGGAAGATGGAAGGTCGTGGACGGCAGCCACTGGATGTTCGACTTCGGCGCCAACAAAGCGGGAGCGGAAAAGGCCCTGGCGGTCATCAGGCAGTACCGGATGAACAAATCCTGCTTCGTCGGCAGGCCGAATCCCGACTTCGCCTATCTGCTGGTCGGAAACCAGGCGCCAGCCGGCGCATTCCAGGGTGAAGACTGCATCAGATTCAACCCGGCGAATATCCAGGTCAAGCAGGTCCAGGGTCGCTGGAAGATAGTGGACGGCAACATGTGGATGTATGATTTCGAGAACAGGAAGAACGAAGCGGACCAGGCGCTGGCCATCATGAAAAAATACGGTTTCAACCAGCAGTGTTTCGTCGGCAGGCCCAACGCGCCGTTCCAGTATCTGAGAAAATAGCGAGTGCTGCCCCGGCCGCTTGATGCCGGATCATTACGGAGAAAGCCGCTTCCCTGAAGGGAAGCGGCTTTCTTTTCTTCGGTCAGGCGTTAGCCTTGACCAGCTGGGAAGATTTTGGCTGGGTTGGTCCGGACGGTGATTGCGGCGACAATGAAGCGTCAAAATGGGCCAGCCTGTTGCGCCCCGATATCTTGGCGCGCTGCAGCGCGATCTCGGCAGAATTCAGGAGCGCATCGGCGTCGTTTCCGTTTCCGGGAAACGTTGCCAGCCCGATGCTTACGGTAAGACGCCCCAGGGGAAGATTCTCCTCGTGAGTGAAGCCGGCCCGCTCCACCTCGAAGCGGAAACGTTCGGCAACACTGATGGAATCTTTCCCCGGCGTCGCCGGGAGGATGACGGCGAAACGGTCTCCGCTGACGCGCGAGATGATGTCCATCTGCCGGGCTGAGTTCTTCATCAACCGGGCGGTTTTCTTCAGAACGACATCCCCCGCGGCGTGGCCGCACAGGTCATTGTAGACCTTGAAGTTGTCCAGTTCCACGAGCATCAGCGTAAGGCTCTGGTGGTGCCGCGCCCCGCGGCTTAGCTCCTCTTCCAGCCTGAGTTCCAGATAGCGCCGGTTGTAGAGGCCGGTCAAGGGGTCGGTGACGGTCATGTCCTCCAGCCGGGCGGCCTTCTCGCTGAATTCAGTTCTCTCGAGGACCACGCAGGCATAGCGGGCCACTTCGGTAAGCAGTTCAAGGTCTTCAGCGGTGAAGACTGTTCCGTCGCCCTTGTCCGACAGGTTCAGGACACCGATGATGTGACCCTTCACCCGCAACGGAATGCTGAGAAAAGACTTGGTCCTGAAGCGCGTCCGGTTGGTTATCCTTATCCTGGCATCCTTTTCAATGTCCGTTACCAGGAGCGGCTCCCCCGTTTCAGCGACCTTGCCGGCTATGCCGCGACCGACCCGGGCGCTCATGCTGCGCGCCAGCTGCAGGTTCATTCCCTTCACCGATTCTATCCGCAGGTGCCTGCCGCTCTCGTCCATCAACATGAGGGAACCGGAGGACGCGCGGATCAGGTCGGCAGCCGTTTCCAGAATCGACTGGTATACATCCCGCCTGCTCTCAGCGGAGGAGATGGCTGAAAGCACCGCCATGAAGCGCCCGGCCAGCGAACTCTCCCGCTTGCGCGCCTCATCCCTGCGTATCTGGCCGACCCGCGCCGCGATGCGTTCCGCGAGCATGGAAACCAGCAGCCCGTCGCGCCTGCTGATATCGGTATCGAAAAATGCCAGGAAACCGGCCAGTTCCTCACCCGATGCCACGGGGACGCACACGGCCCGTTCAGACCCGGCTTCGGGAAAGCACTCGGACAGCGTCTCCGCGGTAAGCCTGACCGTCGCACCCCTCCCCCGCGGAAACATTGCAGCGAATCCGCTGTCGGTAACTGCTTTGAGGGTAGCCGGCAATCCGACGATTCCGCATACCCGGCAGCCCTGGCCCTCCCGCAGGCCGAGCGCGATTTTGGCCCGGTCGAAAACCATGCACAGTGTTTCCGAAAGAAGACCTGTCAGGTCGTTTATCGAAGCGGTCCGATCTATCTGTGATGAAATCCCGGCAATGGACTGCAGGCGTTCCATGGTCTTTTCCAGGAGCCGGGAGTGGAGGCAGTCCTGGTCGAGCGCGAACAGGAGCTGCGACACTCTGGCCGCAACATCCTTGACTTCCTGGATCGTGGCGGCCGGAAGCTCCTCGAAACGGGCCAGTACCTGGAAGGCGTCGGCCTGGCCGGACTTGGCCATTTCTTCGGCCATGAAGACGTCGAGAGTGCTGTTGCGCACCCCGCCACCGACCAGACAGTAGCGGAGTGCGCCACTGGGCTGGAAGGGCACGGCAAAATTCATCAGCCCGGCCCTGCAGCTGAAAACCATGGGCTTTCCCTTCTCGACGGCCAGCCTGACCGCCTTTTCGAAGGAAGCGTCGCACTTGTCCCCGCACAGCAGGTCCCCGCCGGGGAAGCTGCACCGATGGCCACCCGACCCGAGCCGGGTAACGGTGCCGTCCTTTACATGGAAAAGCGCCAGGAAATACTCCTCGAGAAAAGGGTATCCGCGCAGCAGTTCCAGGATTTCCAGCGGTTTCATGCTCGTTGTTTCGTCGGGAAACATGGTGGCAAAACCTCATGTGATTCCGTTATGATTGTCCGCGGATGCTCTCCGCGAAAAATTCCGCGGCCGGAAGAAAAAGAGCCGCCGTCAAACAGCTCCGCCCACGGTAATATCCGAGATAAGCAGCGTTGGCTGGGCATCGGAAACCGGGGCGCCCTGACCCTCTTTGCCGCAGGTGCCGATGCCAAAGCCGAGGTCGGTGCCGATTTTTGTCACTTTACGCAGCACTTCCGGGCCGTTTCCCGTCAGTGTTGCGCCGCGCACCGGTTCCCCGACGCACCCCTTTTCGATCAGATAACCCTCCGACACCTCGAACACGAAATCGCCGGTAACGGTATTGACCTGGCCGCCGCCCATTTTCCTGACGAGCAGCCCCCGTTCCACTTCCCTCACGATCGACTCGGGCGGAGTGTCTCCCGGCGCAATGAGGGTGTTCGACATGCGCACGATCGGCTTGGCGTGATACGATTCCCGCCGGCCGTTGCCGGTCGACCGGCAGCCGTCCTTCATGGCGGAAAGCCGGTCGTAAAGGTAGCCCTTCAACACCCCGTTCTCCACCAGGACCGTCCTGCGGGCGGGTATCCCCTCGTCGTCATGGGAATAGGAACCCCGGGCATGCGGCAGGGTCGGGTCATCGATGACCGTCACCAGGGGGGAAGCAACTACAGTGCCAATCTTGCCCGAATAAACGGACATGCCCGCCTGGGCCAGGTCCGCTTCAAGCCCGTGTCCGATCGCTTCATGGACCATGGTGCCGCCGGCCTCGGACGAGATCACCACCGGCATCATGCCGGCAGGGGCCTTGCGGGCCCGGAGCATCATCAGCGCCCTGGCTGCCGCGGCGCGCGCCACTTCCTCCGGGCTCCTGTCGTCGAAGATCTCCAGACCGCGGCAGCCGCCCACCGGCTCATACCCGGTCTGGATCACGTCACCCTCGCCCGCCACCACCTGGGCCAGGAACACGGTGCCGGTCCTGCCTGTCTCTATGAACTCACCCAGCGAATTGGCGATCTGCGTCTTCACCCTTCCGTCCCGGTAGACCACCATGACCTGGCGCACCCTGGCGTCCATCCGCCGAGCCGCGTCATCGGCCCGCCGCACCAGGGCCACCTTGTCCTGCAACGGCACCGTCTCCGGTGAAACGGCGACTGGAAAACCGGCGGCTACAGCCTTCGGCCGCAGGTCGATCGGTGCGCCGAACTGCCGGCCCCTGACCGCCTTGCTGACCGTACCGGCCAGATCCAGCAGGGCCGTTTCAGATATTTCGTTGGTAAAGGCGTAAGCGGTCCTGAGGTCTGATATGACCCTGATGCCCACGCCCCGGTCGGTTCCGGCCAGGATCTTTTCTATCTTGCCTTCCTCGCAGACCACCGAGGTTGAGCTTCCCTCTTCGAAGTAGATGTCCGCGAATTCGCCGCCGCCGGACAGTGCTCTGCGCAGGATCCGGGAAATATCCATGTGGTCAAGGGCCATCATCGGTCTCCTGTTTCATGAAAAATGGCGCCCCGGGCGGAGCGTCGATCTCGGTCATCATGATCTCTTCCCGGAGTGCGGACAGAAGCGAATCCACCTCCCGGTCAAAATCATCGGGGATGGAAAGCACGACGGTTCCGCTCCCGGCATCCAGCGTACTCAAGGTCGCAAGCCCTTCGTGGGCTTCCAGGATGAAGCGGAAATAGGCGATATCGCGACGGTTGATTTGAAAGTATCGTTCAGGCATCAGGGCACGGTCAGCAGGTGTCTGCTTGGTTGCACGGATTACTCCGCGGATCAGGAGCCGAACAGTTCCAGCGCCCGGCGGATCCTGCGGACCGTCTCTGCGCGGCCCAACACTTCCATTACCTCGTAAATTCCCGGCGACGGCGCGCCACCGGTGAGGGCGAACCTGGCCGGCTGCGCCACATCCTTCATCTTGATTCCGCGGTCGGCGCAAATCCCGTCGAAGATGGCTGCGATGACATCGTGATTCAGCGTTTCCACCTGTTCGAGACGCGTCGTCAAGTCGGCGCACAACTCCCTGCCGGCAGCAGAAAATGATTTTGCCGCGGCTTTTTCGTCGTATGCGAAATCGGACCGGTAGTAGATCACCGCCCCGTCCGCCATCTCCAGCATGGTGCGGGAGCGTTCCTGGAGCGTGCGGACAGCCGCCTTCAGGTCCGGGCCTCCTGCCACGTCGATCCCCCTCTCCTCCAGGAACGGCAGGAGAAGATCCGCCAGCCGGGCGGGATCGCCGGTTTTGATGTAGTGGGAATTGAGCCAGAGCAGCTTGTCGGGATTGAACACCCCGGCAGAGCGCCCCACTGCCTCGATGGTGAACTTTTCGATCAGCTCGTCCAGGCTGAAGATCTCGTCGTCGCCGTGGCTCCACCCCAGCCGGACCAGGTAGTTGACCATAGCTTCCGGCAGATAGCCCATGTCGCGGTAGGCCATGACGCTCGTCGCCCCGTGGCGCTTGGAAAGCCGCGCCTTGTCCGCGCCCAGGATCATGGGCACATGAGCGAATTTCGGCACCGGGTAGCCCAGCGCCTCGTAGAGCTGGATCTGCCTCGGGGTGTTGTTGATGTGGTCATCGCCGCGGATGACCGTCGTGATCCCCATCGTGGCGTCATCGATCACCACCGTGAAATTGTAAGTGGGAGTGCCGTCAGTCCGCTGGATGATCAGGTCATCCAGTTCCTCGTTCTGGAACGAGATACGGCCCTTGATCAAATCGTCGAATGCCGTTTCGCCGGCTTCCGGGCTCCGGAAGCGGACCACGAAGGGAGCGCCGGGACGGTCCTCGATCCCCCGGCAGGTTCCGTCGTACTTGGGCTTGCGGCCCTCGGCGATGGCCAGCTCCCGCTTCCGGTCAAGCTCCTCCGGCGTGCAGTAGCATTTATAGGCCTTGCCCTCAGCCATGAGTTTTTCCACGAATTCGCTGTAGACGGGAAAACGTTCGGACTGGTAGTAGGGGCCCTCGTCCCAGTCAAGACCCAGCCAGGTCATTCCTTCCAGGATGGCGTCGACCGATTCCTGTGTCGACCTGGCAACATCGGTGTCCTCGATGCGGAGTATGAAAGTGCCCATTTCCTTGCGGGCCAGAAGCCAATTGAACAGCGCCGTCCGCGCACCCCCCACGTGGAGGTAGCCGGTTGGGCTGGGTGCGAATCTCAAACGTATTTGTGACATGGTATGGTTACTCCTCGCCTGGTTTGATCAATCAGTATGGAACGCGGAGACATTGCGGAAGCGGCGATCACGACGCTTCCTCCTCTTCACCGCCGTCATCATCACGGGCCTTGTCGCCCTCAATGCGGTATTCTTCCTTAGCCCAAGCGCCCAGGTCCAGCATCTTGCACCTCTCGGAGCAGAAGGGGCGGAAGGGGTTCCCCTCCCACGGGGTCTCTTTCCTGCATATCGGGCATTTCACAATCATCGGCTCATCACCTTCGCCAGTTGATGCCGTTCACTGCAACACGCGCAACCATACCGGCTCACAAACAAAAAAGCCCTGGCTTCATCGCGCTGCCGGGGGCGGTTCAATACGGTTATGCAGGTTTACGGAAAGGTGAATCATAGCTTCAAAAACCGAAAAAATCAAGCAAAGCGTCAGCTTTTTCCTTGACATAAAAGGGTCCTGCCATCACGATTGACGAAGTAACCAAAGGATGGTATAGGCTTTCGCATGAGATCAAGACGATTCCCCGCGGAATGGGAAGATCAGGACGGCGTGCTGGTGGCCTGGCCCCATGAGAACACGGACTGGAAACCCCACCTGCACATGGTGGAGCCGGTCTTTGCCGAAATCGCCGCCACCATAAGCCGTTTCGAGCGTGTCCTCGTCATGGCTCCCCGACAGGAGCCGGTGGCGGAAAAGCTGTGCCGGGCCGGTGCCTCGGCGGAGAATTTCTCCCTCTGGGAAGTGGACACCAACGACACCTGGACCCGGGACTACGGCCCGATCACCGTTCTCGACAACGGCAGACCGCTGCTGCTGGACTTTACCTTCAACGGCTGGGGTCTCAAGTTCCCCGCCGACCAGGACAACCAGGCGAGCAGAAAGCTGCACGACCTGGGAGCATTGGGGTCCGCGCCGATCGAAACGACCGGCCTGGTGCTGGAAGGAGGAAGCATCGAGAGCGATGGCAGAGGAACGCTCCTGACCACTGCGGAATGCCTGCTGGGCCCCAACCGCAACCCCCATCTCGACCGGCAGCAGATCGAGGGTGAACTTTCGCGGCAGCTGGGGTCGGATCGCGTCCACTGGCTCCATCACGGGTTCCTGGCGGGAGACGACACGGATTCGCACATCGACACGCTGGCCCGGCTTTGCCCGGGCGACACCATACTCCACATGTTCTGCGACGACGTGGACGATATCCACTTCGAACCGCTGCAAGCCATGACCATGGAACTGGAGAGCTTCAGGACCGCGGGCGGCAGGCCCTACCGCCTGGTGCCCCTCCCCTGGCCCTCGGCGCGATTCGATGAAGACGGCAACCGGCTTCCGGCGACCTACGCGAATTTTCTCGTGATAAACGGAGCAGTGCTGGTCCCCACCTACCGGGACGCGAACGATGCGGTCGCCCTGGAAGTCGTCCGAACGGCTTTCCCCGGCCGGGAGGTGATCGGCATTGATTGCCTGCCGCTGATCCTGCAGCATGGATCGCTCCATTGCGTCACCATGCAGATACCCAAAGGAGTTTTGCCGTGAAAGTATCCCTGGTGCAGCAGAGCTGCGGCCATGACAAGGCCGCAAACCTGGAGAAGAGCGTAAGCGGAATCCGCCGTGCAGCGGCCGACGGCGCATCCCTGGTTGTCCTCCAGGAACTGCACGCCGGGTACTATTTCTGCCAGACCGAGGATACCCGCAACTTCGATCTTGCGGAGCCGATCCCCGGCCCCACCAGCGAGTTGCTGGCCGATGTCGCCCGGGAATGCGGCGTCGTGATCGTCGCATCCCTGTTCGAGCGGCGCGCGCCCGGCATCTATCACAACACGGCTGTCGCCCTGGAAAAGGACGGAAGCGTCGCGGGAGTCTACCGCAAGATGCACATACCGGACGACCCCGGGTTTTACGAGAAATTCTATTTCACCCCCGGCGACCTCGGCTTCGAGCCGATCAACACCTCGGCGGGAAAACTGGGTGTCCTGGTCTGCTGGGACCAGTGGTATCCCGAAGCGGCTCGGCTCATGACTCTGGCAGGCGCCGAACTGCTCATCTACCCCACCGCAATCGGCTGGGACCCCAACGACGCGGCCGACGAGCAGGCCCGCCAGCGGGACGCCTGGATGACCATCCAGCGAGCCCATGCAGTGGCCAACGGAATTCCGCTCCTCAGCGTCAACCGGGTCGGCTTCGAACAATGCCCGGACGGGCACGGCAGCGGCATCAGATTCTGGGGAACCAGCTTCGTCGCCGGCTGCCAGGGAGAATTGCTCGCGCAGGCCGGATCCGAAGAGGAGGAAGTGCTCACGGTGACGATCGAGCCGGGCCGCAGCGAGAATGTCCGTCGAATCTGGCCGTTCCTGCGCGACCGGCGCATCGACTGCTACCAGGACCTGCTAAAACGCTATCGGGACTGATCCCCCGGCAAAAGATTTCCTCCCCGGACAATGCGGCGAATGGCGCGGGTTTACACCCGAAACGCAAGCCCGCGCCAACGATTCTGCCTTGATTTTCTTGCAAAATTTCCCGACCGCAGCTATGATGTTTTACCTTCACTAAAACCCGTTGGTTTTGGTACACTACCCATCACAAGGAGTGGACATGAAAGTAATCGTTACGGAAAAGCTCGCCCATGAAGGACTGCTGGTCCTGGAGAAGGATCCGCGAGTGCAGGTCGACGTCAAGCTCGGGCTGAGCAAGGAGGAACTGATCGCCGCCATCGGCGATTACGACGCCATCATCACCCGGAGCGCCACCAAAGTCGACCGGGATGTCCTGGAGGCGGGCAAGAAGCTGAAGCTGGTGGCCCGGGCCGGCGTGGGCATCGACAGCGTGGACGTGGAAGTGGCAAGCGCCAAGGGCATCATCGTCCTGAACGCCCCCTTCGGCAACACCAACAGCGTTGCCGAGCATACCCTGGCGCTGCTCCTTTCCCTGTGCCGCCACATCCCCAAGGCAGACGCCAGCATCAAGAGGGGCGAATGGAACCGGTCGGCGTTCATGGGCTCGGAACTCAAGGGCAAGGTTGCCGGCGTTGTCGGCCTGAGCAAGGTCGGCGGCCGGGTGGTCAGCCGTCTCCAGGCTTTCGAATGCGAAGTCATCGGCTGCGACCCGTTCGTATCGGAGAAGCGGGCCAAGGATCTGGGCATCCGCCTGGTGTCGCTGGACGAGATCATCACCACCGCGGACATCATCACCCTTCATATCCCCAAGAACGAGGAAACGAAAAACCTTCTCGGTGAGAAAGAATTCGCCCGGATGAAGGACGGCGTGATCGTCGTAAACACCGCGCGAGGCGGTATCGTGAACGAAGAGGCGCTGCTCAACGCCCTGAACAGCGGCAAAGTCAAGGGCGCAGCCATCGACGTCTACAGCGAGGAGCCTCCCAAGTCGGACACGATCAAAAACCTGATCGCCCACGAGAGGGTGGTGTCGGTTCCGCATCTCGGCGCCTCCACCAGCGAAGCGCAGGTCAACGTGGCCGTTGACGTGGCCAGGGAAGTCATCCGCTACCTGGACGAGCAGCCACTGGAAAACGCCGTGAACATTCCGCGCTTCGACCTGACCCTCATGGAGCAGATGCGGCCGTTCCTCAGGCTGGTGAACATCATGGGCGATTTCGTCGTCCAGCTGCTGGACACCAACATGAACAAGGTGACCTTCACCTATGCGGGAGGCATCGCGGAACACTGCACGACGCCCATCACCGTCTGCGGCCTGGCCGCGCTTCTCAATCGCAAGGTTGAGCAGGACGTGAACATGGTGAACGCCAAGCTGGTGGCGGAGAACATGGGCATCGCCTTGGAAGAGGTAAAGCTCGCCGAACCGGGGGCTTTCTCCAACATGGTCACCATCACCATCGAAGGCCCCAATGAAAAGCGCATCATCGCCGGAACGCATTTCGAAGGGATCCCGCGCATTGTCCAGCTGCGCGATTACCAGGTGGATTTCACCCCTGAAGAGTACATGCTCATTCTGAGCTACCAGGACCGCCCCGGAATGATCGGCAAGATCGGGATGCTGCTGGGACAGCACGACATCAACATCGCCGCCATGAACCTGGGCAGGCGCGAGAAAAAGGGCGAGGCGATGGTCATCCTCTCCCTCGACTCGCCGGTTCCGACCTCCGTCCTGGAAGAGATCCGCAAGGCGACCGATGCCAATTACGCAAAATCGCTCCACATGATAACCGCCCGCCAGGGCTGATCTTTGCAGTAATCATCAACAAAGGCAGGGGCTTTCCGCCCCTGCCTTTGTCTATTGCCTCACATCCTCCAGGCTTTCAAGGGTCGCCGGCAAGGCGCCCGCCTCCTCCATCTCCCTGATCGCTTCATCCGCATCGCCCGGTTCCAGATTGACCCCCCGGACGGCATCAACGAGAACCGTTACGGCAAATCCCCGGGCGATTCCGTCAAGCACTGTGTGTTTTACGCAGAAGTCGGTTGCGAGGCCGCCAACGCAGATCCGCGCCACCCCCTCCTCGCGCAGCAGGTCAGCGAGAGGAATCCCGCTTTCGTCAACACCGTCGAATGATGAATAGCCTTCCTCTTCACGTGCCATCCCCTTGGAAACGACGACCACGCCCTCCGGCAATTCGAGTCCCGGGTGGAAACCGGCGCCGACGCTTCCCCTGACGCAATGGACCGGCCATAATCCGCCGTTGACCCTGAAGTGAGCCGAATCGGCCGGATGCCAGTCCCTGGAGGCGAAAACCGGCAGGCCCTTGGTCCTGAACAGCGCCACGTACCTGTTCAGGACCGGCACCACCTCGTCCCCGCCCGCAACCGGAAGGGTTCCTCCGGGGCAGAAATCATTCTGCACATCGATGATCAGCAGACCCGACACGGTCACACTTCCCGCCCCCTTTCATGTGCGATCGCCGATCGGCTCGACTCCGGCTGCTTTCTTACGGTAACCGCGCTGGACCTCCTCGATGAGCCTGGTGCGCAGATCATTCAAGCTTCCGCTGACGGACACCTTGTACCGGTGCGGGTTTTCCAGGCGCAGCACACCCTCCGGAAGACGGCTCAACTGCTCCCGGCAACGATCCGCCATCTCGTCCAGGGATGGCGAAGGTCCTGATGCTTCACCCCCCTCCATCACGACCGAACGCATATCTTCCAGGCGCACGCCGGAAGGAATGGGCTTGTTCCGGGCCGGATTCGTGGGGTCGAAGACCACCTCGCCCGGCGCGGGGACTTCATCCATCCGGCACATTATATCCATCAGGAATTTCCCGTCGACGCCGACAGCCCTGAGCAGGCGCTTGCAGTCCGGGATCGTGCTCTTGGCGATGTCGCTGGTCACCTTCAGCCTGGGCTGGTCTCCAAAACGGACCAGCTTGTAGACGCCACCGAGCGCTCCGCCCCCCTCCCCCTGGCAGGTCGCCAGCCTGGTGCCGACACCGTAGGTATCCACCCGTCCGCCATTTTCCTGGATCGAGCGGATGATATATTCATCCAGCTCATTGGAAGCCAGTATCTTCACATAGGGAAACCCGGCTTCATCCAGCATCCGCCTGGTCTGGCGGCTGAGGTATGCCAGGTCGCCCGAATCGAGCCGGACACCTGCCAGGCGGTGGCCCCTGTCGCGAAGCTCTCCCGCAACTATGATGGCATTGGGAATGCCGCTTTCCAATGTGTCATAGGTATCGACCAGGAGAACGCTGCTGTCGGGAAATACCTCGGCATAGGCGCGGAAGGCCGACAACTCGTCGGGAAATGCCATGATCCAGCTGTGGGCATGGGTCCCCTTGACCGGTATGCCGAGCGTTTTCCCGGCCAGGACGTTGCTCGTGCTCCTGACGCCGCCCACATAGGCCCCCCGGACCTCGCTCAGGCCCCCGTCCGGTCCATGGGCCCGGCGCAGCCCGAACTCGACCACCTCGCCCGGCCCGGCCATGGTCACGATCCTGGCGGCCTTGGTGGCCACCAGTGTCTGGAAATTGATGATATTCAGGAGCGCCGTCTCCACCAGTTGGGCCTGGGCCAGGGACGCCTCCACGGTCACCAGGGGGCCCAGGGGAAAGGCAACCGTCCCCTCGGCCATGGCGGTAACCTTGCCGCGGAAGCGGAACCCCTCCAGGTAATCCAGAAAGGCCGGCTTGAAGATTCGGAGACTCTTGAGGTAGGTAAGATCATCGTCGGTAAAGCGGAGAGCAGACAGGTAATCCAGGGCGGACCCGAGTCCGGCGAAAACCGCGTATCCGCCTTCGAAAGGCGGCTTCCTGAAAAACAGGTCGAAGGCTGCCGGAGTAGCGTGCATTTCCTTTTCGAAATAGCCGGCAAGCATGGTTAGCTGATAAAGATCAGTAAGGAGGGCGGAGTAGGTCATAAAATCTCCTTGCGCCGTCGTTCTTCAATGCCTTTCATTATAGCATAGATTCTCAAGACTCAATTTCCGGCACAGTTAACGACCCTTTCATTTCATCAGAGCACCTTGAACCGCCAAGCCGCAATCGAGCCCCGGGCTCAGCGCCGGTCGCTCCGCCGCGAGCGGCGTCAACCCCTTTCCGGTCAACCGGGGCACGAAATCTCCGGCAACCCGGCTGCACCGCGGATCGTGGATTTTTGCAAAGATGCCGAGATATTGCATAGCTTAACGCATGACGGGAACAGGAGCATCCCCGGCCATATTGTTATGTGATCAGGTTTCGGACCATGACTGGGACGGCATCAGCATTTCGGCTTCAAAAGCAGTTCCAGCGCGAGGTTGGCCTGCATCGCGGCAACCAGCGCGACCTTGGGCGCAAGCGGCGGGATGAGCCCGGAGTCGCTCTTCATGTCGCCGCAAACATACACATTGCCGAAAAACTGCTCTGTCCGGCACCCGTTGTTGTCTCCGTAACCGGCTATTCCGCTGCCGACTATCAGAGGCTTGGCAGGGAAATGCTTTACCCAGGTTTCGACAAGCATCACTTTCATTTCGACTTTGTCAAAGGCTTCAACCATGATGTCCACATCGGCATAGATTGCCGGGATATTCTCCGCGTCGAGCATTGCCTGATGTGTTTCGTACGAAGAAAACGGGTTCATGCGCACGAGATTTTCACGCAGCGCCTCGACCTTCGGCATGCCTATCTGGTCGGCGAAGTACTGCTGCCGGTTCAGGTTGGACGGTTCGATTACATCGAAATCGGCAAGAATCAACCTCCCGACCCCTGCGCGGGCCAGAGCGACGGCCGCATTTGACCCCAACCCTCCCGCACCCGCGATGCCAACGGTTGCCCGTTGCAGCAGCGGCACGGTTTCGGGGTCGTGTTTCGCGAAAAATGCCGCTTTGAGATTTTCCATCCGAATGCCCCCCTTGGCCCTGATACTGCTGTCTCCGAATTGCAACTTCATCCTCCACCCACGAACGGGTAAGCCTTGACATCCGCCCCGGCCGGAATAACCGAGGAATCATACTGATCTCTGCTGACTATCCGGCCGTTAATCCTGACCATTATAACGGATGGATTGAGTCCGTTGGAAACCAAAAACTGCTTAACGGTCATATTTGCACCAACTGCCAGCTGTTCTTTACTGAATGTTATGGCCGCCGACATAGCGCCTCCCTTTTGACGCAGATTTTCATGCCATTCCGTATCTTCTGATCATGCCGGAAAGAGCCTCTCCAGTCTGGAGCCGGCATCAGCCAGCGTGTCGTTTATGGCGGCAGCGGCTCTCTTGCCGTCGCCCATGGCAAGTATAACCGTCGCGCCCCCCCTCACTATGTCTCCGCCTGCGTAAACACGGTGAAGGCTCGTCGCGCCGTTTTCATCGGCTGCGATGTTTTTCCACCTGTTGAGCGCCAGCTCTGGTTCAGTGGCGGTAAGGAGCGGATTTGCCCTTGTGCCGAGCGCGTTTATGACCACATCGGCTTCCAGGTCGAAAACTTCTCCCGGAATTGGAACCGGTTTGCGCCGCCCCGACGCATCCGGCTCTCCCAGCTCCATTTTCTGGCAACGCAGAGCAGCGGACCAGCCTTTCCCGCCGGCGAGTATTTCCAAAGGAGCTGTAAGGAGAATCAACTCAACACCTTCCTCCTTGGCGTGTTTTATCTCCTCCAGCCTGGCAGGCATTTCGGATTCGCCCCGCCGGTAGACCAGCATGGCCCGCTCGGCGCCCAGCCTCCGCGCCACGCGGACGCAGTCCATGGCCGTGTTGCCGCCGCCGATGACCGCGACATTGCGGCCCCGGATTATGGGCGTTGCGCAACCCGGGGTCTGCCCGGCGCCCATCAGGTTGACCCGGGTCAGGTACTCGTTCGCCGAGTAGACGCCCTTCAGGTTTTCGCCGGGTATCCCGAGCATTACGGGGAGGCCTGCCCCGTTGCCGATGAAGACGGCATCGAACTCCTGTCGCACTTGCCGCAACGTAATTGTTTTTCCCACCACGACGTTGCATTCGATCTCGACGCCAAGATCCGCCAACCGTGACACTTCGGTATCGATGATCTCTTTTGGCAGGCGGAATTCCGGGATGCCGTAGCGAAGGACGCCGCCGGTGTCGTGCAACGCTTCGAAAATCTTCACGGAGTGCCCCTTGCCGGCCAGTTCCGCGGCAGCCGTGATTCCCGCGGGTCCACAGCCAATCACGGCAACACTTTTTCCGCTCGAGCCGGGCAGCTGTTTCCTTTCCGGCTTCAAGCCATGGTTCAGCGCCCAGTCCGCGGCAAACCGCTCAAGATAGCCGATCGCCACCGGCCTGCCTTTCACCCCCAAAACGCAGCGTAACTCGCACTGGACCTCCTGCGGGCAGACCCGGCCGCACACGGCCGGAAGGGCGTTGTCGCGTTGGAGGATTTCCGCGGACCCGGAAAAATCGCCTTCCGCCATGGCTGCGACAAAACCGGGAATATCTATCTGCACCGGGCAACCATCGATGCACGGCGACCCCTTGCACTGCAGGCACCTTTGGGCCTCCGTAACCGCCTGCTCCGCGCTCAGGCCGGTATTGACCTCCTTGAAATTTCCGCTGCGTTCGACCGGATCCTGTTCAGGCATCGTCACCCGCCGGATCGCCAGTCGCTCCTTGACTGTCAGGCCTTTCCCTTTCATGCCGCCTCCCTGCTCTCGTTTATCTGTGCCACGGCCCTGCACTCATGCTCCCGATAGGTGGTCAGGCGGTCCGCCAGGTTATCGAAATCCACCAGGTGTCCGTCGAATTCGGGGCCGTCTACGCAGGCAAACCTGGTTTCTCCCCCGATGAGCACCCGGCAACCGCCGCACATCCCGGTACCGTCGATCATTACAGGATTCAAACTGACAATGGTCTTGATCCCGTAAGGGCGGGTCATTTCAACGACCGCCCTCATCATCGGTACCGGGCCGACTGCGAATACGGCGTCGGGAACCCTGCAGGGATCTTTCTGAAGTCCGTCCAGGACCGTCGTGACAAAACCTTTTCTGCCCATGCTGCCGTCCTCGGTTGTTATGAGGGTTTCGGCGGAGAATACCGACAGCTCGTCAGCCAGTATGACGAGTTCAGCGGACCTGCCGCCAATGATCGAGGTCACCTCGTTCCCCGCTTCCGCCAGCGCCCTGGCCATGGGGTACAGGACCGCCGTTCCCACTCCGCCGCCAATGCAGGCAACCCGTCCCCAGTTTTCGAGATGGGTCGGCATGCCCAGCGGCCCTGCCATGTCCCGCACACGCCCTTTTGCGGGAATTGCCACCAGCTTCTTCGTGGTGGCCCCCACCGCCTGGACGAAAAGCGTCACGGTCCCTTCCCGCGGGTCCGCATCGCCGATCGTCAGGGGAATCCGCTCGCCCCCCTTTTCGACCCTCAGGATGACGAATTGCCCGGCTTTCCGGGCTGAGGCTATTCTCGGCGCCCTGACCACCATCCGGTGCAGGTTCGGGGCAAGCTGCTCGTTGCAAACGACTTCAAACATTGCTACCTCCCTTCACTGCCGGCGTTCCCGGCAGGCAAAATTCAAAGCTCTCCGTTATCGAAATTCTTGCAGAAGCGCGCCCGGATGTCAACCAATAATTATAATATTTGGGTATTTAATCACAACTTGCCGTTTTTACTAATTTATAATTAAATTTATGCATCATTTTGTGTCGCTGCCGAGTTAATAATGAAACCAGCGCGGTTGACGGCCCGGGAAGCAATTGAAGCGTTTCGGAGCTGAGTTGTGCTATAATAATTCGAAGAAGAGGGAGGGAAACGAGATAAGGAAAGAAGGTGCGGTTTATGAAACGGTTACTTATCGCACTGGCGCTCGTCCTCATGACTTCCGGCACTGCCCTGGCCCACGGGGGCGTGAGCTTCAGCCTCGGAATCGGCATTCCGTTGCCGGTGCCGTATGTATATCCGGCATATAGTTATCCCGTCTATGGCTATCCTTTTGACAACGGCTACCATGGCTATTACTATGCAGCGCCATATGGCTACAGGTATTATGGTGCCCCATATTACGGCTACTATGGATCTTATCCGTACCGGGGACATCGATGGGATGGTTATTATCGCGGCTACCGCGGCCACCACGGTGGACACGGGTATTACCGGAGATGACGACAGGGCCGGACTTCACTTCTGCCGGGCCGCCAGGTGAGCAGGGTCCATGACGTGTTATCATATCCGAAGACTGAGGGAGCATGGAGTAGACAAGGGCCACGATTCGAGGGAAGAAGCAGATTTACGTTCCAGTGACAGGGAACCAGCCCTTAAGATGTCAAAAAGGCTGACGTGGCAGTCTGTCTGCCGGAAGAAACCTCAAGGATGACCGATTCCGCGCGGGGCGGTGTCAGCGGGGTATCGTTTTCGTAACATTGACCCGCCGCTGGAATAATATTTCCTGTTTGCTACCACTCACCCCGCACCAGAGATCCTTCCGGGATGCGGAATGAGCCATACTGTTCCGGCACCACGTAGCGGCCGTTCACATGGATACTCAGTTTCGCGGCGTCCAGGCTGGCTTTTTCAAGAAGGTCCTGAATGGTCCGGATTTTTCCCTCACTGGGTTTCAGTCTTCTAAAGTAGATCACTGCCATTGCACCCTCCTAGTGGCGCGCTCGCCGGCCGGGAACCGCCGTTTGGAACAGCTCCGCCCCGTCGTGCGGCGGAGCTGTCTTCGGGGAAAACCGGCGGGCACTAGCGCTGGTTTTCCGTGGTTCGAGGCGCAGTCCGGTAATCATATTGATCCAGTCCAAGGCGCTGCAGTGTTTCCGGCGTGGGAATCCCCCACTCGTCCCAGCCGCGCGCCCGGTAATAATCGCGCAGCATGTAACCCAGGTCAGGCACGTAATCGCCGGAGCCGCCCTGGCGGGGACTGGTCAGGATGCGCGGCGGCAGGGTGTCGTCCTTCCGGGAGACCCCCTCGCGGGTATTGAACAGCCTCTTGAGGTTGAAGATGCGCTCCCCGCATTCCAGCCACTGTTCGTTGGTGAACTCCCAACCGGTTACGCAGTTGAGGAACCTCGTCATGGGGCCGACGGTCATCCCGCCGAACACCGCGAACTTGCACAGCTTCAGGGAATCCATCATACCCATGAAATGCTGCTGGTCGGCCACGAACTTCCCTTTGCCCTCGTTGGTGTAGGGTGGCATCGGGGCGTCATAACCGAGGTCGGAAATATGGAAGCACCCTTCGCCCTCGAAGTCCTGGTTGTACGCCTGCATGTGGCAGGCGCCCCGGTTCGACGTCGCATAGGCGACGCCCAGGCCTCCCCTGCCCCGCGGGTCATGAGCCGGGAAATCCAGGCCCTTGGTATGGACGGCGAACTCCGCACTGGCAGGCCCCACACGTTTCACAGCCGCCAGGATCCCCTGGGAGCAGTCGTAGCCGATGTCCTGCTGCAGGGCGATCTTTTTCGTCATTTCCACCAGGGCTTCGCCATTGCCCCAGGTCATTTCCACACCGCCGGTGTCTTCGCTGCTGATCATGCCGTGCTCCCAGGCCTCCATGAGGAAACCGATCAGGGACCCGGCGGAAATCGTATCCATTCCGAAGTCGTTGCAGTATTCACCAGCCTTGGCAATGGCCTCCACATCGTCCACCAGGCAGTTGGAGCCCATCATGCCGAGCGTTTCGTATTCGGGGCCGCCGCCGGTCTCCATCTTGAATTTTCCGTCAGGGATTTCAACGGTCCTGCCGCAGCCGATCAGACAGTTGCCGCAATGGTAACGCTTTTTCAGTATGGTTTCTGCAAGCCGCTGGCCGGAGACCATGCGCGCCTTGTCCCAGGTTCCCCAGAGCCAGTTCTTGATGGGCAGGTCTCCGCAATCGTTGAAAATTTCGACGGCACAAGAAGTTCCGTAGGTACCGAGAGGGCCGTCGTAGACATCCTTCATGAGCGGCCGGATTTCTTCCATGAGCTTGTCAAAACCCTCCGGGTCGGCAACCGGCAATGCCTTGCTGCCCTTGACGCCAATGGCTTTCAGGTTTTTCGAACCCATGACGGCGCCGCCGCCCCCGCGCCCCGCCGCACGCCCTTCCCTTCCATCGGACATGATGGAGGCGATTTTGACGAGGCGTTCGCCGGCCTGGCCGATGCAGATGGTCTGGGAACCGCGCCCCAACTCCTCCTTGATCAGCCTGTCGGTCTCAAAAGATCCCTTCCCCCACAAATGGGCGGCTTTCCTGATCTGGATATCATCATCCACGATTGTGATATAGACAGGCTCCTTGGCCCTGCCTTTGACCATGATCCCGTCCAACCCGCAGGTCTTGAGCGCAGGCCCCCACTTTCCGCCGCAATCTGATTCCAGGTAGATGCCGGTAAGAGGGCTCTTGGTGATCAGTTCCCAGCGCCCCGACTGCGGAACCTTCGCCCCCACGTAAGGTCCGGTCATGCACAGCATGATGTTTTCAGGCCCCAGGGGATCGACCCCGGCATCGAGGTTTTCATACAGCAACTTGGCGCCCAGGCCACTGGCGCCGATGAATTTTCTCAGGTCTTCTTCGCTCGGAGACAGGAAACCGACCGTTCCCGACGTCAGATCAACAATCGCAATTTTCCGCCAGTATCCTCCCAACATTTTCTTTCCCCTTTCCTTTCAGAATTATTGCTTCCGATTAAAAGCCCGTCAGTCGCCCAAACCGGCAGGCCACGGCAAAAAGCATTCCCGCACACCTCCTTTCCAAATTCATGGAACCTGATTACTTTCAAACAGCATTTCATTCCGTGTGATTGCTTAAATATCTCCGAACCACGCGCAAGTCAAGTGAAAAGTTATAATATTTGGCTATTTATTTGCAATACACTGATTTTTAAGATAATTTATTTATCTGTTTTTTCCCGAGCAAGCCATCTCGCTCGGACTCGCAATTGTGTTATATCATAATATTTATATTTTTCCCCTTGACATCACCGGCGGTTCAATCCAGAATGATTAAAAAAAACGGGAGTAACACCAACATGTTTCGTTCCGCGATCCAGGAAAAAAGATCGATGCATATCGTCAACCAGGTGCGGCAAGCCATTCTCAGCGGCAAGCTGCAGCCGGGCCACCGCCTTCCCAGCGAGAAGGAGCTCCTGCTTCAGTTCGGGGTAAGCAAGCACACTTTGCGGGAAGCGCTGCGGGCGCTGGAAAGCATGGGATTTATCGAGATAAAGCAGGGCGCCGGCGGCGGCCCGGTAATCTGTGAAATTGACATGGAAAACACCCGGGACATGATAGCCAGCTTCCTCTACTTCAAGAATGTCTCGGTTCCCCACCTCTGCGAAGTCCGCAAGATCTTCGAACCGTACCTGGCGCGCCTTTCCGCCGAACGGTGCACTGCAGAGGACATTGAAAAGCTTAAATCCATGACCGAGGTTTACCGGAAAAGCCTGAAGCGAAAGAAGCCGGCGATAAAGGACGAGGTCAATTTCCACGTAATGCTTGCCAATGCCAGCGGGAATCCGGTGATGATGCTGATCCTGGACTTCGTCAACAACCTTCTCACGGACCTGAAGGGTCACCTGAAGCCGGGGCTGGAATTTTCGAAGAAGGTGCTGGCCGCCCACGAAAGCATCCTTGAAGCCATAGAGGCCAGGGACGGCCAGAAAGCGGCTGACCGGATGTACAAGCACATCTGCGAGGTGGAGGAAGGCCTGGCGGAATTGCTGGGAGAAGATGAAAAGCTGGCCGTTTCCTGAGCCTGCCGATTCCGCGAATCATGAAAAAACCCTCCGCAAAACGGAGGGTTTTTTCGTTCAGGAAGGTTGCTCCTTATCGGCAGCGGCACCCGAGCCGGGCGGCCTCATGGCCCTGAGAACCAGGAGCAGGAGGGCAATGCCGATGAGCAGCATGCCCGCCCCCTCGATGCGCCCCGGAACTTCCCCAAGCTGGAGCCAGGCACAGAAGACACCGAAGAGGGGTGTGACGAGCGAACCCATGCCCGCCAGGCCGGCCGGAAGTTTTCTGACAATGAAGAGCCAGAGAAGAAAGGCCAGCGCATTGCACAGGATTACGTTGTAAGCCAGCGCGCCTATGAAATAACCTGACCAGTTTATACCAGGCTCCGGCACAAAGGCCGCTATTGCCACCAACGGCAGGGAGCCGATCAGCATCTGCCAGGCGGTAAGCGACATCAGATCCACTGATCCGGCAGCCTGAAGCCTTTTGGCCACGACAACGCTTGCTGCCCACGCCACCCCGGACAGAACTGCCAGGGTCTCGGAAATCAGGTTCTCGTGGAAATGCCAGGGGTCGAAGACGAGCAACAGCCCTGAAGCGGCGAGGGCAACCGCCAGCCACTGCGCCCCGCGGAAGCGTTCGTTGAGAAAGATCCGCGCCATGACCAGCGTCCAGAACGGCATGGTATAGACCAGGACCGCGGTCTTGCCTGCGCCGCCGGTTACCAGCGCCCACATCATGAAGCCGATGAAACCGCTGGTCTGCAGCAGTCCGAGCAGGAAAACCCCGGAAACGGGTCTCGGCAGCGCGCCTCCGCCCCTGATCAGCAGGACGGCAAACAGGCTCAGAGCGCCGAGAAAAGTCCGCAGTGCGCCGAAGGCAAAAGGTCCGCAATCCTTCAGCGCCACCTTCATGACCACCCAGTTGTAGCCCCAGACCACCGACAGGAGAACGAGCGCCCATAAAGCTGGCTGCATTCCGCGCTGTCCCGGGTGGGCACTCATCCGGCGCATTTGTCCGCACCCCATCGAGCCATGCACGGAAAAAGAGCGGGCGCCTGGGCGACACCCGCCAAGGGTAACGCGAAAACAGGGCAAGCGTTACCGGGAGAAATTTCTTGTTTAAGGATCGTCAACATTTACTCGTTACCATCCGGCTCCTCATGAAAAATTCAACCGTCCACAATCACGTCACTTAAAGAGTGTCACGAGACTGGGTAATTCCGGTTTGCGCAATAATGCCAGAACAAAGCTGCCGAATGCAACGGTAACCGCCGGAGGGTTGTAATCATGACCCGCAGGCTCACGCATCAAAGTTCAGCCAGAGAAGTTACTCGCGATACGGGACGCCAGGCGCAAACCGGGCGTCCCGAACCATAAGGCATCTGCTTGGCGACAGCCTCCTTCAGCAGACTACTACATGGCAGCCTGGAAAATCGCCAGCAGGTCTTTTTCAGTGCCGACCCTCGGATTGCAGCCGGCATTGCCGTCCAGCATGGCCTGCTTCGCCATTGGCGCCAGATCGGACTCCTTGACTCCCATGGTTTTCAGGCCGGAAGGAATGCCCACGTCCTCGGAAAGCTGGACTATGGCGTCAATCGCCTTCTCCGCGGCTGCCCGCGGTGAGAGGCCCTGAATGTTTTCGCCCATCATCTCGGCGATTTCCCCGAACTTCTTGAGGTTGCATGGGAGGTTCCAGCGCTCTACGTGCGGCAGAAGGATGGCATTGGCAACACCGTGCGCCATGTCCAGCAGGCCGCCCAGCTGGTGGGCCATGGCATGGACGTAGCCGAGGCCGGCGTTGTTGAAGGCCATGCCTGCCAGGACCGACGCGTGCGCCATGTTTTCCCTGGCCTCGAGATCGCCGCCAAACGCGACAGCCCTGCGCAGATTATTCGCTATCAGTTTTATGGCTGCGCCTGCAAGGGCATCCGTAGTCGGGTTTGCCGCCAGGGTGACGTAGCATTCGACTGCATGGGTCAGTGCGTCCATGCCGGTCGCGGCGGTCAGTCCGGCGGGCTTCGCCATATGCAGTTCGGGGTCGTTGATGGAAACGAGCGGCAAATTCCTCCAGCTCACGATGACGAACTTGATCTTGGTAGTCGTATCAGTGATTACGCAGTGACGGGTGACTTCGCTGCCGGTTCCGGCCGTGGTATTGACTGCCACAAGGGGAATAGTGGCGTTCGTCAACTCCTCGATGCCGGCATAATCGATCAGTTTACCCGGATGCGTTGCGGCAATACCGATACCCTTGGCGCAGTCATGGGCGCTGCCGCCGCCGACCGAAACGAGAATATTGCAATTTGCTTTCTTGTAGGCTTCGAAACCAGCGGCGACATCAGTGTCTCTCGGATTGGGGTGAACCTCTCCGAAGATCGCATGATCAATGCCGGCGGCCTTCAGACTTTCAACCACCTTCTCAACGGGACCGCCCGCCAATTTCGCCAGGAATGGATCGCAGACTATGAGGGCTTTGGTACCGCCCAGGATCTTAACCCTTTCACCCGTTACCTTGACCATTCCGCTGCCGATGAAGTTAACTGCCGGACACAAGAAATCTTTACCAATATCCCATACTCCCATTTTCGTTTCCTCCTTGGTTGGTGTGAGAAAAGCCCTTTGCCCCCATCCTCCCCTGCAAACCATCTTCACTCTTCGGACTTTCACGGCTATGCATACGACCCTCCCCATGTTCCAGTTGATGTCCCGCTGATCCGGCCGGCACCTCTGCAGCAGAAATCAAAACAACGCTCAGCTACTCCTTGGTCAACGTGCCATCCCACGTACTGATCTTGGTCTGCTTCAGATCTTCCTCGCCGAACCACCTTGTCGTGACGCACTTGGCTTCAGTGAAAAACGCCACGCCGTCCTTGCCGAGGCAGTGCAGATCGCCGAAGAAGGACTGCTTGTGCCCGGCAAAGGGGAAATAGCCGATGGGCACCGGTATGCCGACATTGACGCCGACCATGCCGCCATCGGTTTTCCGGACGAACTCGCGGGCGTAATAGCCGTTCTGGGTAAAAATGCTCGAACCGTTGGCAAACCTGTTGGCGTTCATCAGCTCGAGACCTTCCTCAAAATTCTTGACCCGCTTGATGCTGATAACCGGTCCGAAAATCTCGTTGTCACCGCATGACATGCCCGGCTTCACATTGTCGAGTATGGTCGGCCCGACATAGTAGCCGTTCTCGGAGCCGTCAACCACGACGTTCCTGCCGTCCAGCACCAGCGTGGCGCCTTCTTCCACGCCCTTGGCGATACAGTCGACGACGAATTTCTTCTGGCCCTCTGATATGAGCGGGCCAAGCTGGGAGTTTTCTTCGTAAGCCGGACCGATCACCAGTTCCTTGGCAAATTTGACCAGATAGGAAATGAGGTCGTCCGCTATCTCATCCTCAACCACGATGACCGGAAGAGCCATGCAGCGTTGGCCTGCGCAGCCGAACGAGGAGTTGATGATGCCTCTGGCTGTCCTTTCCAGCGGAGCGTCCTTGAGGATCAGGGCATGGTTCTTCGCTTCCGTGAGCGCCTGCACCCTCTTTCCGTTCGCTGCCGCGGTGGAGTAAATGTGCAGTCCCACGCTGGTGGAACCCACATAGGATATGCCCCTGATGTCCGGATGGGCCATCAGCAGGTTTGCTTCCGTGCGGCTGCAGGTGACGAGGTTGACAACTCCCTTGGGCAGCCCTGCCTCGATGAGGAGTTCCAGGAGCCGCATTCCCGTCTGGGGGACGAGGCTCGCGGCCTTCAGCACCATGGTGTTCCCGGTGGCGATGCACATGGGAATCATCCAGCCGAAGGGGATCATCGCCGGGAAGTTGTAGGGAGCGATGCCGGCGAACACTCCCAGCGGTTCCCGGTACAGGACCGTGTCATGCCCGCGGGAAACCTGCATCAGCGCATCGCCCTGCATCAGCGCAGGCGCGGCACAGGCGACTTCGGTCCCCTCGACCGCCTTGAGCACGTCACCCCTTGCCTCGCCCATGCACTTGCCCATTTCAGTGGCCAGCAGCGTTGCCAGCTCATCCAGGTGCTGTTCGGCAAGGGCCTTGAACCTGAAAAGGATCTGGGTTCTTACGCTTACGGGCGTCGCGGACCATTCCGGGAACGCCGCTTTCGCCGCCGCTACCGCTTCATTCACTTCATCCACCGTGCAGCAGGGTGTTTCAGCGATGATCTCTCCCTTGCTCGGATTGTAGATCGGCATGTACTTCTCTGTCTTGGACACCTTCCACTCGTTATTGACACAGAACTTCAGCTGTTTGATACTTTCCTCCTGATTTGCTCTCGGTTGTTGAGCTGTTTTCTGCATTTGCCTCTCCTTTCTGTTGTGTTCATCAATATTGTCGCATTGTCATGTAGACATGGCTTCACAGGGCTGCATAATAAAGATCGATGATTTCCTCTTTGGTAGGTTTGCGCGGATTGTTTCCGGGGCTGCCGCTCTCTATAGCGTCGTCAGCCATTTTTGAAACCACTTGGTCGAGCTTTTCCCTTGTCACACCCAGTTTAGTCAGATTCGGAATCATGAGCTTTTCAATCAGTGATTTCACGATGTCTGACCCCGCCTGTGCAGCGTCCATTACTGTCATACCATTCGGGTTTATTCCCATTGCTTCAGCGACATGCGCATAACGGTCAGGCGCGCCCATGAGGGAAAACTCCATGACGACCCCGAGGAGCGCTGCATTTGAAACACCGTGCGGGACATGGAAATATGCGCCAATGGGCCGCGACATGCCGTGCACCAGGGCCACGGAAGAGTTCGAGAAAGCGATCCCGGCCTGGAGGGCGCCCAGCATTGTTTCGGATCTCGCCTCGAGATTATCCGGGTTGGCCCACGCCTGGGGCAGGAACCTGGAGATTTTCTTTATTGCGGAAAGCGCCAGAATGTCGGTCAGGGGTTGGGCCTTGACGGAAACGTAGGCCTCTATTGCATGGGTCAATGCGTCGAGCCCGGTGGCGGCCGTCAGGCCCCGGGGCATTTTCAACGTCATGGCGGGATCCACCAGGGCAACCCCGGGCAACAGGTAGGGGCTGCCGATCAGCATTTTCACGTCCCGTGATGTATCGGTGATAATGGTCACCATCGTTGCTTCACTGCCGGTGCCGGCGGTGGTCGGTATGGCGATAAGGGGTGCGCCCGGCTTACCGATCTTATTGAAACCCATGAAATCCTCTATCGAGCCCTGGTTGGTCGCCAGCACCCTCACAGCTTTTGCGACGTCTATGGGACTTCCGCCACCGCAGGCAATCAGAAGGTCGCACTGCCCCTCACGGAAAAGAGTCGCGCCTTCCCGCACATGGGCAGTCGTCGGTTCAGAGTTGACACCATCGAAGATGACTGTTTCGACGCCGGATGCCTTGAGAGACTCTATGACAGGATTTATGGTCCCGGTGGACGCCAGGACTTTGTCCGTTATCAGGAGCGCCCTCTTCGCACCCAGCTGCTTTGCCTCGCCGCCTGCCTCGCTGACGGCTCCGATCCCGAAATGAATTGTTGAAGGGACTCGAAATGATCGGCTTTTCATTTTTTTCTCCTTCCTGTGCTATCTGCGATGTCTATTTTTTACCTGCCCGGGAACTCGCGGCATCTCTCTTTTCATGATGATCCTGCACCAGCCCCATGAGCCCATTTTCGACTTCACACGAATGCAGGTACATGGCTTCCGCGGCCGCCCGACCATCTCCAGAGACAATTGCATCCAGGACTCGTTGGTGCGCGACCACCACCTGTCCGGAAAAGTCCGGACCCGGCTTGAGATGTCTCTTGATATCGGTCAGCAGGCTGTTGACGAAGTCCAGGATCAGCACCAGCACCGGGTTGCCGCTGGCCCTCGCCAGCTGGGCATGAAAACTGACCTCTTCCCCGATGTCCGGCTTTTTTCCGGCCAGGCTCTTCGTATAGGCGTCATGGGAGGCTTTCAGGTTTTCCAGATCCCCGGGAGTGAAACGCTCGGTCGCGATCTGCGCCAGGTAGGGTTCGAAAACCTTCCTCACTTCGCAAAGATCCCGCACGGACACTTTCTTGAAATAGAGAAAGCTGGCGATCATGTCGCGGGTATTGTCCATGTCTATCTCACTGACAACCGGCCCCCCGCCGGCCCCCTGGCGGATTTCCACGAACCCCATGGACTCAAGCGCCCGGAGGGCTTCCCGCAGGGTGTGTTTGCTTACGCCGAACTGCAGCAGCATTTCCTTCTCGGAAGGAAGCCGGTGGCCGGGTTTCAGCTTGCCGCTCAGGATTGCCCGCCTTACCTGGCTGACAATCTGCGTAGTCAATTTGTTCTGAGCCGTGGAGCGAAACATGAATTCCCTTACCCCTTTCGATCAGCCATCGTTACTGTTCTTCTATAACGGATAGGAAAACAATGTCAAGTGGATTTTTATAATATTTGGGTATTTGTTTTTAAATAATTGATTTTACGATCTATTTTGTAAAACACCCAACGATATGAATTTTTATGGTGTATGGTACAACGGGATGGGACTTACCTGTCGGCGTTTCTCTGGAAGCCGTAAGCGCCGCTCAGCGGGTCAGATGAATCTGCGTACGATCGAGTCGGTAATGTCATCGATGTTTTCCGGAGTCGCCCCGAGTCGTGAGGCCGCGGCAAGCACTTCTGCCTCGAGTGTCGGATCCTCCGTTTCGGCAAGCCGGGACATGACGCCGAGCCGCCTGCCCAACTGGTAGACGAACCGGGTTTGCGGTTCCATGGTGAGGAAGCGCCAGACCAGATCTTTCATCCGTGCGTGATCATGCGGCAGGCGCCCTTCCAGTTCGGGGAAGAGGTTCAGGAGATGGTCGCTGGCCAGGTAGCCGGTCACCCCTTCCAGGATGTCCAGGAAAAGCAGGATCTCTTCCGCGGCCAGGACATCCGGGCATTTTCTGAAGAGCCCGTTTCGGACCATTTCGGCAAGGGGCGTTCCCTCGGGGACGGCAAGGGTGCGCAACCGGATGAAGTCCGGATTTATCCGGTTCATGGCATCAGCGGTTTCCTGGGCGTGCTCACGCCACAGGTCCTGCCCTCCAAGCCCGGGCATGTAGTATTCGGAAAGTTCGATGCCCGCGGCTTTCACTTTCAGGCCCGCCCTGACATGAACCTCCTTCGCGGCCCCCTTGCGCATCATGGCGAGAACAGCATCGCAGCCCGATTCCATGCCGATATGGATGCGGTTGAGACCCGCGTCCCGAAGAGAGCGCAGGCTTTCCGGGGAAATGCGGTCGATGGTGTCGGAGCGGGCGTAGGAGGTAATCCTCTTCACTACGGGGAAAAGCTTTTTCAGGTGGGCAAGGATTTGGACGAGCCTGTCGGGACGAACCGCCAGGCTGTCCGCATCCTGAAGGAATACGGACTCCATGCCCGACACGTACCACGAGAGCGCGGCACGGAACGCGACGGCTTCCCCGCGCGGAATGGACTTGAAGACCTGGATAACGTCATCCTCAAGGAGAAGCCCCGGCCCGGCCGAAATGAGTTCGAGCCTCTCCACGTGGGAAGCAATCGAATCCAGGTCCCGCAGCACGTGCTCCACCGGCCGGATGGAGAAGCGCTCGCCCTTGTAGACCGGGCAGAAGGCACAGCGGTTCCAGTGGCAGTTCCTGGTGATGCGGACCAGGAGGCTGTGCGCCTCGCTGGGCGGGCGGATCGGCCCCTGCTCGAAGCCTTGATAAGAATGGCGGTCGCTGTCAGACATCATCGTCCGCCCCACAACCGGCTGCTTGAATTCCTGCGCCCTTCCCGACGACCGGCACCAGCAGGATCGGGATATGAAGCTTCCCGGAAATCCGGGGCGTGGCGCTCCGCGACCAGAAGGCATCCAGTCCCGTTTTCGCATGGGTCGCAAGAACAACCAGGTCAGCACCGGTCCGCTCCGCGGTCTTCGAAATGGCGGTGACCGGATCGCCCCTCAATACCGCCATTTCCGCTGGAAAGCCTTCGGTACGCAACCGCGCCACATGTGCGCCCAGGTAATCCTCCGCATCCTTCTGGGCTATGTCCAGCAATGCAGCGGTGACACGGGGCAGCATCCTCGCCGCGGCGGCGTCCTCCGCCGGAAGGGTTTCCACATTGTGCACGACCATGACCAGGTTCAGGCCGGCCTGGTAAACGACAGCTATCCCCCGTGCCGCGGCAAGACCCTGTTCGTGTTCGGGATTGCCGTCGAGAGGGACCAGCAGGCTGCGACAGGAAAATTTCCGCGCGCCCCCCGTCCGGTCAGGCTGCACGAACAGCACCGGCATCGTGCCGAGAGAAGCGGCTTGTTGCGCGATCCTGCCGAACATGAAGCCCTTCAGGCCGCTCCTGCCGTGGGTGCACATCACGACCAGATCGATTCCGAATTCCTCCGCATGGCGCGCGATGCTCACTGCCACGTCGTCCCCGGAATCCGCGTGCACATGCAACTCCACGGGAATGTCCGCGGGGAACGCCCGGGCGGCCACCCCTCGCAGATAGGCGTTCGCGCCGTCCGGTTCATCCAGATGCCGCTCGCCATGGACTTCGCTCGGCGCGCCGCGTTCGATCGTATGAAAGAGGGTGACCCGGGCGCCGAACGACCGGGCAAAGGATACCGCGACGGGCAACGCCGCCTCGGACAGCCTCGAACCGTCAAGCGGGAGCAGGAGATGGTTGAACATTTCTGTCATCCTTTGAAAAAGATCTGGTGCACCAGATACAGGTTCAATGCGACGATAAGCGTTGCGACGGCAGCGGCCAGAACAGTCGTGATCCGATGGTTTACCAGCGCCCCCATTACGTCCCTGCGGCTCGTGAACAAGACCAACGGTACCACGGCGAAGGGCAGCCCGAAACTCAGCACGACCTGGCTGAGCACCAGCGTCCGCGTGGGATCGAGCCCCGCGGCGATCACTGCCAGGGAAGGAATAATGGTCACCAGCCGGCGGATCCATACCGGAATGCGCTTTTTCAGGAACCCCTGCATGATGACCTGGCCGGCCATGGTGCCGACCGACGAGGAAGAAAGCCCCGATGCCAGGAGCGCAACCGCGAACAACGCGCTCGCCGCGGGGCCCAGCAGCGGCTCCAGGGTCAGGTGCGCCTGCTCCAGCGTCCCCACTTCGGTGTGGCCGTGCCGGAAGAACGTTGAAGCCGCCATGATCAGCATGGCCGCGTTGATCATGCTTGCCAGCCCCATGGCCACAAGCACGTCGACCAGCTCGTATCGGAAGAGGCGCCGCTGCTGCTCCGCCTCCCTGACCACGATGCGGCCCTGAGTGAGAGCGGAATGGAGGTAAATGGCGTGGGGCATGACCGTGGCGCCCAGGATTCCCGTGGCGAGCAGCACGCTTTCCGATCCGGAAAAGCGGGGAACGACGGCATGGTACAGCACTTCTCCCCAGTGGGGTTTGACCAGGATGGTCTCAAACAGGTAGCTTACCGCAATTACCCCGACCAGGGCCGTGATCACCGCTTCCAGCGGGCGGAAACCATATCGTTCAAGACCGAGGACGAGGAAGGTGACAACAGCGGTTATGATTCCGGCGGGGAGGAGCGGAACGCCGAACAGGAGGTAGAAGCCGACCGCTGCCCCGAGGAATTCGGCGAGATCAGTCGCCATGGCCACGATCTCCATCACCACCCACATCAGCACAACGAGAGGCTTCGCGAAGCGGGTGCGGCAGTGCTCGGCCAGGTTCAACCCGGTGGCGATACCCAATTTTGCCGACAGAGTCTGGATCAGCATCGCCATCAGGTTGCTGGCCACGATGACCCAGAGGAGCGTGTATCCGAACTGCGCCCCGCCCTGGATATTGGTGGCAAAGTTGCCCGGGTCCATGTAGGCCACGCTGGCGACAAAGGCGGGTCCCATGAACGGGAGGAGCCTCGCGAGCCTCCCCCGCTTTCCGTTGCCGGAAAGGACATTCATTGCAGCCTGTCCTGTTCCTTCACTCTTCGGCTCTTGTCCGATTTGCATACCGGGCCGTCCATCACGGTGTCATCCGGATTCCGGCCCCCCCCGAGAACGGTCGGCAGGTCCTGGTTGCCGTTTTCCTGAATTCCACCCTATCGATTTCAAGTTGCAAAGCTGCATGCGCCGCGCCGGGCGACACGGTCAAGCTTCCCAAATGTTATCTGAAATTGTGTGTTTTATCAAATGCGTCGATCGCTTTTTTCACCTTGGTCATGAGGCTGATAGTATCGATCGGTGTTTTGATGAATTCGAAAAAACCTCGATCATAGGATATCAGTTCATCTTCAGGACACGTTCCGTCGCCTATCATTATGGTGGGTATATGCTTTGCTTCAGGCAGGTTGTTCATGGCCTCGATCAGCCGGTATCCGTCCAGTTTCCCCAATTCCTTTTCAACCAGGACAACGCTCGGGGACTCCGACAATATCATCTTGAAAGCCTGTATTCCGTCACCGGCAACCATAACCCGATAACCTTTGCTTGCCAGCACCTTCTCTATTTCGACATAAGTGTCCAGATTTTCCACTGCGACGACGACGGTTTTCCTGTGGTGCCCGGAAGACGCTTTCCCGAGATAATTCCTGTTTATCGCTTCGATGATTTCGGACCTTGTCGCTACAAAGAGAACTATTGCCACGCAATTGTTCTTGGAAATGTTCATTATGATCCTGGTATCCGTGGGATCAGCCGTCGCGAGAAACAATATGTTGTTCTCCAGCTTCAGCGGAAACAACATGTTGGAAAAAGCATCATCGACACTGATCAATTTTTGCAGGTCCGTGTTGAATTCGTATACAGCCAGGTCCCCTGCTCTGGCGTACCCGAATTGATCCGCCAGGGCCTGGGCGATTTCCTCGCCCGTCACAACGCCCATATCCTCAAGAACAAAACCCAGCCTTCTCTGCTGGCTGCAAGCCCTTGCCAGGGCCCTCTCAAGGGTCATTTTCGTGATGATCCCGTTCTCTACGAAAATCTCGCCTATTTTTCGTCTGCGTACAGACATTGCACCACTTCCCATTAGCATATAACCCATTTATTATTCGTCTCTATTTTTATTAAATTATTGCAACACAACAACAAACACAAAATCTCAATACTTTAAGCATGATAATATTGTGGGCCATTATGTTACCCCTTCTTACAATACCATTTACTCATTCCATACCAAACTATAAAATATCAAAAAAGATCTTTAGCACAAGCATTAACCAGAACTATTTACACATAAAAAGCAGTCTCAGGTTCTAAACTATTGCATATAATAACATAACAATTATTTATTTCTTATTTTATATTGCAATCCGTAACTTGAAAGTCGCCAAGCCACGTTCTGCGAATCATGTGCATATATTGATGCTTTTACATCACTCTCGACAACGGCTTGATACTCGTTATATTATAGGGACTTCCCGCAAGGAATATTTCAGAAACGGATTGTAAACATTATCTTTTCAACAAAGCCATGCTCAAAAGACTAAGAGATCTCAGACTCCACGTAAAGGTGTCCCTGCTTGGAGCGGTCAGCGTGCTGATCACGGCAACCGCACTCGTGTCGCTTGCCGTGTGGCAAAGCGGCCAGTACCATGCTCTGGCACAACGGGAAGTGGACAAACTGATCGACGCCGACCTGGACCACATCACCCAGGGGGTATATAACCTCGTCCGGTCGGAGAACGACGCCATCCAGCAGCAGATCGACTACAATCTCAACGGCGCGCGTCACATCCTTTCCGAAGCGGGCGGCATAAGCCTTTCGGCGAAAACAGAACCCTGGACGACCGTCAACCAGTTCACCGGCAAAAAATCGGAAACCCAACTGCCCAGGATGCTGGTAGGAGGCAGGTGGCTGGGCCGCAACCCCGACCCGGCAGCCAGGAACGCCGTGGTAGACAAAATGACGCGACTGATCGGAGAGACGGCAACCATCTTCCAGCGCATGAACGACAGGGGCGACATGCTCCGGGTCGCCACTACCGTCAAGACCGTCGAAGGCAAGCGCGCCATCGGCACCTACATTCCCGCGGTCAATCCGGACGGCTCTCCCAACCCGGTAATCTCCGCGATCCTCCAGGGGAAGACCTACCACGGGCGCGCTTATGTCGTCAACGCATGGTACCTGACCGCCTACGAGCCGATCAGGGACAAGACAGGCAGACTGGCCGGAATGCTGTATGTCGGCATCAAACAGGAAAGCGTCGAGTCATTGCTGCGCCAGGCTGTCCTGCAGACCAAAGTCGGCAAGACGGGCTATGTCTACGTATTGGGCGGCAAGGATGTGCAACGGGGCCGCTATATCATCTCGCAGCGAGGCGAGCGCGACGGTGAAGACATCTGGGAAACCAGGGACAGCCGCGGCCGCCCCGTTATCAGAAATATCATCAACAAGGCGACCCGACTGAAGCGCGGTGAACTGGCAACCGAGCGCTATCTCTGGCAAAACCCCGGTGAACCCGGACCCCGCTGGAAAATTGTCCGCCTCGCCTATTACAAGCCGTGGGACTGGGTAATCGGGACCAGCGTTTACGAGAACGAGCTCCAGGCATACCGCATGGTGCTGAGCGGCGGCCGCGCCAGGATGACCAGCTACATGGGCATGGCCGGCCTGGCGATCATCCTCCTTGTGGGGTTGCTCGGGGTGCTCGTCGCGCGCACGATCGCACGTCCCGTCAACCAGATGAAGGGCGCCGTGGAGACCATCATCGACGGCAACCTGAACCAGACGGTCGATGTTCGCTCCCGCGACGAGATCGGCGCGCTCGCGCAGGCATTTAACGTGATGACCGGCAGGCTCAACAAGACCATGGAGGAACTGCGCGAAAGCGAGGAAAAATACCGGGGCATTTTCGAACAAGCCGTCGAAGGCCTCTTCCAGACCACGTTCCAGGGCAGCTTCATGAGCGCCAATCCGGCCATGGCCCGAATTGTGGGTTATGAATCCCCTGACGAACTGATTGCAGACATCAACAATGCGCGCCAGGAGCTCTATGCCAACTCGGAAGACCGTGACACAATCGTATCTTCCATCCTGGTGAGGGGGGAGGTTCTCGGACAGGAAGTCCAGTTCCGCCGCAAAGACAACCGCAAGATCTGGGTTTCCATCAGCGCGCACCTGGTGCGGGACGAAGCCGGCAGGCCGCTTTTCATCGAAGGGTATCTCACCGACATCACCGAGCAGAGGTTTGCCGAAGAAGCGCTGCAGAAAAGCGAGGCTCTCATGGCCGAGGCCGAACGTGTGGCCGGGTGGGGCAGTTGGGAATGGGATATCGCCAACGACATAATTTATGTCTCCGACGGCCTGAAACACATTTCAGGGCTGCCCCCGGACTATCCGCCCGTTCCCCTTGGCGTTTTCATCAACGATACCGTCCATCCCGCCGACAGGGAGGCGCGCCGGCGGAATCTCGACGAGGTCGCACAAGGCCTGGTGCCCCATTACGATTACGAGTTCCGCATAATCCGGCAAGACAGCGGCCAGGCACGCATCTGGCACGGGGTGCGCGAGGTCCAAACGGATGCATCCGGCAACCCCGTGCGCATCATCGGCACCGATCGGGACGTCACCGAGCAAAGACAGGCGGAAGAGGCGCTCCGCGAGAGCGAAGCCCGCTACCGGGCTCTGGTGGACAACCAGGTGGAAGCGGTCTGCCGCTGGCTCCCCGACACGACCCTCACCTATGTGAACGAAGCATACTGCCGACTGCTCGGCAAATCGAGAGACGAGCTTCTCGGCAAGCCTTTCCCGGACTTCATGCCCCCGGAGAACAGAAGAGAGCTCATGAGGCATGTCAAGTCGCTTATTTCTCACCCGAGGCTGGCATACTACGAACATGAGGTATCAAACGGAGAAAAGGGGCAGGTCTGGATGCGATGGAGCGATTGCCCGATTTTCGACGGCAAAGGCAACCTGCAGGAATTCCAGCTGGTCGGCATGGACATCACCGACCGCAAGATTGCCGAGCTCGCCCTGATATCACAGCAGGAGCAATTGAGAAAACTGGCCACTGAACTGGCAATGACGGAGGAGCGGGAACGGCAGAACATAGCCACGGAACTGCATGATACGGTCGGACAGCAGCTTGCCGCGGCAAAGATGAAGCTGGACGCCCTTGCGAAGAATCCCGATTGCAGCAACAGGGACGGAGAACTGGTAAAGGCATACAATCTTATACTGAGCGCAATCTCCTGCATCCGGACGCTTACCTTCGAAATCAGCCCCCCCATTCTGTATATGCTCGGTTTCGACGCCGCGGTACAGTCACTGTGCGAAAATTTCGAGGAAGAAACCGGGATTATCGTCGACTTTGCGGAAAAAGGGGACGCAAGGTTCATCGGGAAAGTCCTGCGCGGCACGCTGTACAGGATGGTGAGGGAGCTGCTGCACAACATAGCGAAACATGCCGGTGCGGAACATGTCTCGGTAACCTTGAATTGCGCCGAAAATTCCGTTGAAATATGCGTTGAAGACAACGGTGCGGGTTTCGATGCTGAAGGATTCCTGTTGCAGGGGAATAAAAACAACTGCCTCGGACTCTTCAGCATCAAGCAGAGGATCGAATATCTGGGAGGAAGCATGACCATGGATTCCCATCCGAGCACGGGAACCCGGATAACCCTTCGCGTACCGTTGCACCCCGAACTTCCTTAATTAACGGAGGAGCATAATGAAGACACTCGTCATGATCGTCGATGATCATCAGATAGTACGGGACGGCTTGAAGGCCATCCTCCATAATGAGGAGGGTATAGGGGTCGTAGCCGAAGCCGAAAACGGCAGAATCGCCTTGCGGCTAATCAAGGAGCTTCAGCCCGAAATCGTCATCATGGATATCGCCATGCCCGACATGAACGGCATTGACGCAACCCGGCGCATATCCTCAGAGCATCCTGATGTCAAGGTCCTGATACTCTCCATGCACCATGACAAACGGATGGTCATCGAGGTATTCAATGCGGGCGCCAAGGGGTATCTATTGAAAGAGTGCGCTTCTGACGAATTGCTGCGGGCGATCAGAACGATTCAAAACGGCGAAACATACCTGAGCCCAAAGATATCTTCGATCGTTGTCAAGGGCTTGATAAAACACCAGGGCGGAGAAACAAATTCCGAAATCTTTTCGCTTTCGTCGCGCGAAAGGGAAGTCCTGCAGCTTCTCGCCGAGGGAAAGAGCATGAAAGAGATCGCTTTCACCATGGACGTGAGCATAAAAACCGTGGAAGCATTCCGCAAACGCCTCATGGACAAGCTCAAGGTCAACTCCATTGCGGAACTTACCAAAATCGCCATCCGTGAAGGACTGACCTCGCTCAATTAGCATCTCCCCACAAAACCCGTTCAGCACCTCTTTTCATTGAGGCTTTTGCCCCCTCCCGCTTACTAATTCCCTTACAATGCCTTCCCTTGCAATGTGGCATACTTGAACCCAGGTATGACGGCAGGTGACATTCGATCCATACCGGAGATTTTTCAACCGACCTGAGTCGACAAGAAAGGAGAAAGTCATGGCAGCGAACGCGAACACCGGGAATTGGGTTGAGGTGGGCTTTAACAAGTATGGGCAGCGCCTGGACGAATTCAACGAATTCGGCCAGTCCCTGGAAGCCGAAGCCTGGCACTTTGATGGCGCCCCGTATGTGCCCATCGTGCCGGCGCCTGCTCTTGAGCGCATGATTCGACCTGCGCAAGAAAGAACGCGGTTTACGGCAGCGAACGCGAACACCGGGAATGGATTTGAGGTGGGCCTGAACAAGTACGGACAGCGCCTGGATGAGTTCAACGAATTCGGCCAGTCCCTGGAAGCCGAAGCCTGGCATTTCGATGGCGCCCCGGATGTGCCCGTCGTGCCGGCGACTGCTCTTGAGCGCATGATTCGACCCGTACAGGAAAGGAAGCAGGCCGCTGCCGGTAACGATATGCCACTGGCCGCAACGCATCGTCGGGCAGCATGACGGAATATCTCTTCAAGGGTCAGCTGCCTGCATAGACCCGGCTGAATGATAACACCAGATGTTGCCCGAACAGAAACAAGGGGGCCGGCCAATTATGGCCGGCCCCCTTGTTTTTTCCGGTTATGATTTCAGATCCGTAAAATGTATCAATGGCCATGGCACTTCCTGGTGAAAGAAAACAGGGACATAACCTTGGTGGTCTCTACTCATGTAATATTGTGATATGATGATTTCATGGAGTTAATTGCAGGTACTACGAGGTGAATCTGGAGATGAAACTGTTAAGGACGAAAGTATGGAACTGGTGGGATGCCTGGTTGCTGAAGTGGAGTGCATTTCTATTCGGTATTGCCGTTGGCGCATATTTCCATGAGGCTCTTTTCCAGTACGTCTGGATAATCCTTACTGCCGCGGTTCTGTTGGCAATAAAGCCATCGATCGCGTACTTCAGGGATTGATAAAGTTAATTACCTCGAGCGGTAACAGGTATTTATGGTTCCACGAGCAGTACTCAGCCTGAAGGATTGAATTGTGACTTCAGGCGGTGAAGGCAAAGGGTAAGCACGCAGCAATTCAGGATTTGTAACAATTTTTACAACAGGCACGAAAAAAGGGGCTCGCCTTGATTGGCTAACCCCTTGATTTTTATGGAGGCGGCGAGCGGATTTGAACCGCTGAATAAAGGTTTTGCAGACCTCTGCCTTACCACTTGGCTACGCCGCCGTATTGAGCCCCACCCGCTCGGAACCAGATCGGTGGAAGGCTCTTATACCCTATTTGCCCCTGTCCTGTCAACGAAGAAATCTCCCTGGCGACAACCCCGGCGAAAGCGACGTCTTGTCACTACCTTCGCCATTCAAAGGGAATACCGGCCCTTCCGGCCTCGTTCTCAAGCGCGTTAAGCTTTTCCTGGAGCTCCTTGATCCGCTCCTCATCGGCCTTGATCTCATCAGACTTCTCATTGTATGCCGCACGGTTGCGGCCATAGGTGAAAAGCTTGTACTTCCGGTGCAGTTGCTCCAGTTCCTGTCGCTTCTTGGGGAGGTTGTCCTGCAGTTCCTTGATTTCAGCCCGGAGGCTGCCGTAGCGTTCCCGCCACCAGTCCTCGTCATGTCCGCCATAAAGGTTGCCGCTTTTCGACGCCGCGCTGCCTGGAACATTCCCGGCTGACCGCCCTTCGCCCTGAGTGTCTGCGGGAGGCGTCGCCTTCTCGGCGGAAATCACCACGGCTTTCTTACGGTACTTGGCGGGAATCGAGTCGCGGTTGTCGGTGAAATTGATGACACCCTTGCCATCGACCCATTTGTAAATTTCGGCATGGGCCGGCACGGCCAACGACAAAACTAGCGCCAATAGCACATACTTCATGATGCACCCCCTGATGAGCGGACCCGTTTCTCTGAATTATGATGCCCCAATACTTCGTGCCGGTCAATCTTTATGTAAATTTGACGTCAACATGCGGATTGACATAAAGTCCGCCATGAGGCAGTATATCATGACTTTTCCCCCATGAACATCTGCAGCAGGCACGGGAGGTGCGGCACATGAAGCCATGGATCTGGGTTGCGGGCGGAATTGCGCTCGCCGCACTGGAACTCGTTGTACCGTCATTCACCATCATCTGGTTCGGTCTCGCCGCCATTGTCACGGGCATTCTCTCGTTCCTCTTCGGCATCCAGTCCCTTGCCGTCCAGCTCGCCCTGTGGGCTGTCATGTCGGGTCTGTTCACCTTCATGTGGTTCAAGTTCTTCCGCCAGGAAACCAGGACCTTCTCCGGGCAGGGCAAGGATGCGATCATCGGCAAAGCCGGCACGGTTGTCAGGGTAACCGACTCCACCTTCCCCGGAGGGACGATACGCTTCCCTATCGCCATCCTGGGCTCCGACGAATGGTCGTTCATCTCCGAAGAGAAGTTTCAGGTGGGGGACCGGGGAATCATCGCCGATCTCGCGGGAGACAAGCTGGTCATAAAAAAGGGCTGAAAATCACGAAATTGCCGCAAGGCGACTGAAAAGAGGAGGGCACCATGGCAGGAGTAGTCATTTTCTTCATTCTGGCTCTGGCGGTAGCAGCCACCATCATGATGGGAGTCCGCATCGTGCCCCAGGGCTTCGAGCACGTGGTCCAGCGTCTCGGCAAATACCATGTGACCCTGAAACCCGGGTTGAACTTCATCATCCCCTATATCGACGCGGTTGCCTACCGCATCTCCACCAAGGACATGCCGCTGGAAATCGGCGCCCAGGAAGCCATCACCAAGGACAACGCGGTAATCGTCTGCAACGCGATCGCCTTCATCAAGGTCGTCGATCCGGTTCTGGCGGTATACGGCATTTCCAATTTCGAATACGCGATCCAGAACCTGATCATGACCACCCTGAGGGCCATCATCGGCGAAATGGAGCTGGACGTGGCGCTTTCCTCCCGCGACACCATCAAGTCGAGGCTCAGGGAAATCATCTCCAGCGATGTGGTTGACTGGGGCATCTCGGTGAAATCGGTCGAGATCCAGGACATCAAGCCATCCGCGTCGATGCAGCACGCCATGGAGCAGCAGGCATCGGCCGAAAGGACCAAGAGGGCGGCAATCCTGGAAGCGGAGGGCCGGAAAGCAGCGGTGATCCTGGATGCCGAAGGCAAGCTGGAGGCGGCGAGAAAGGAAGCCGAGGCGCAGGTGACCCTGGCCGATGCCTCGGCAAAGGCCATTCAGAATATCGCTACGGCAGTGGGGGACAAGGAGCTGCCGGCCATGTTCCTGCTGGGTGACCGCTACGTGGGCGCCATGCAGAAACTGGCCACCTCGCAGAACACCAAGACCTACGTACTTCCCGCCGACCTGCTCGAAGCAGTCAAGGGCATCCTGCACAAGTAACCGGCAGCAGCCCTGTGCCACTGGTCAAAAAGGCCGGAGTCCATAGCGGACCCCGGCCTTTTGCCGTCTCGATGCACCCTTCCGGCTCAGACTTCCCCTGCGTCCCTGTCGAGAGCGCACAGGAGCCCCTCTCCCTTGAGGAGCGGTCCACGGCAGGCGTTCTCCGACAGGCAGGCTGCCCTCTTCCTGTCACCGTCCCGCCAGCGTGCCACCAGCCCGGGTTCGCGGATCAGGGGCCGAGAGAGGGAAACGTAGTCGGCAGTTCCGCTCTCCACCAGCTCTTCGGCCACCTCGAAAGAACGGATCCCGCCCACGAGCATGAGCGGAACCCCGATCTTCTCCTTGAAGCGTACCGCGGCGTCCCGGTAATACACCTCCTTTTCGGGGCGGTCCGGATCCCCCTGGCGTATGGAAGAATACGCGCCCGAAGCGAAGATGGTGCCGCCGCTCAGCTCGATGGCATCGATTCCCGCCGCTTCGAGGAGCGAGGAAACCCGGAGCATGTCGCCCACCGACAGGCCGCCTTCGACAAAGTCCTCGGAATTGAGCTTAATGAGCACCGGATACCCGCCGCCGACGGCATCCCGCACGCACTGCAGCACTTCGAGAACGATCCGTGCCCTGTTCTCCACGCTGCCGCCATAGCCGTCGGTCCGGCGGTTGTAGAACGGCGACAGGAATTCGCTGAGCAGATAACCGTGGGCGGCATGGATCTGCACCGCATCGAAACCGGCCGATCGGGCACGCGCCGCGGCCTCTCCGAAAGCCCGGCACAAGGCGGCAATTCCATCCAGCGACAGTTCCCGGCAATCAGGGGTCCGGCCAGGCATTCCCGGCGAGGGGCCCAGCGCCTGTTTCCCGGTCAATGCGGTCGCGGCATAGCAGCCGGCGTGGGCAAGCTGCAGGGCGATCTTGCCCCCGGCCCGGTGCGTCTCCCCGGCGAGTCGGGCAAGCCCCTGGATCATGCCGTCATCATGGACCCCGATCTGCCATGGTCCGGCCTGTCCCTCGGAACTCACATAGGCGTGGCCGGTGACGGTCAGCCCGACGCCCCCTTCGGCAAGCCGTGCCGTGAGCTCTGCCAGGCGGGATGAACAGGAGCCGTCGTTCCCGGCCATTCCCTCCCAGGTCGCGGACCTGACGAAGCGGTTTGAGAGGGACATGGACTTGATTCGGCTTTCGGCAAACAATTTCGACATGGCGATCCTCCCGTAGTACACTTGCCCCGGCCAGTCGGCTCAGCGGCGGATCTTCTCCGCGCGACCCGCAGGCGAACCGGATTTCCTTCGCTCCTTCGCCTCTCCGGAGCTGCCGGGAGGCATTGACGCCCCTTTCCCGCTCCGGACCGTTCTCCCCAGCCGGACCGCCTCTTCAGGTGTCAGGAAGCGGTACTCACCGGTTTTCAACCCTTCCAGTCCGAGAAATCCGTAACGCACCCGCTTGAGCCTGACCACGGTCAGTCCCACTGCCTCGCACATCCGTCGTACCTGGCGGTACCTTCCTTCATGGATCGTGACGGAAACCCAGGTATTGTTTTCACTCTCCCGCACCACGGAAACCGCCGCAGGAGCCGTCTTCCCGTCATCCAGCATCACTCCGGCAGCCAGCTGGTCAAGCTGCCGGGTCGACACCTTGCCGCGGACCCGAACGTGGTACTCCTTGTCCACCTCATGGCGCGGATGGGCCATTGCATTGGCCCATTCCCCATCGTTGGTAAGGAGCAGCAGCCCTTCGGTGTTGTAGTCGAGCCTCCCCACCGGGTAGACGCGATCCCTGACCCCCTTCAGCAGATCGGTGACCAGAGGCCGTCCCTGCGGGTCCTTGAGGGTCGTCATGTAACCCGCGGGCTTGTAAAGGACCAGGTAAATCCTTTCACCGGCCTTCCCGAGTTCCCGCCCGTCAAAAGTGATGCGGTCCGTTTCCGGATCAGCCTTGGCCCCCAGTTCATTAACGATGACGCCGTTAACCGCAACGCGACCGGCCAGGATCATTTCCTCCGCGCCCCTCCTGGAGGCAATTCCCGCACGGGACAGTATTTTCTGCAAACGCTCTTCCATAGTTTCCTTTATAACGGGAAAAGGGGCACATGATTCCGCCCCTTTTCCGCCAGTTTCCATGCCGGCGCCCTGTTTGACGCGAGCCGGCGCATTGACGAGTTTATCGTCCACGTTCGGGACCCCGTCAACGCGAACATGCGCATGCAACGACTCCCTGACATCTCAGTCGCGTCATGTGTCATTCCAGCGATACGAGGAAATGCGGCATAGTCATTCACGGGAAGCGAAAAGGCCCCTCGCAAACGGTCATATCCAGGCTCCTGCGCTCATTGGGATGTTCCCGCGCCTGCAACTCTTCCGGAAGCGTCTCCGGATTCCCCGGCCTGCCTATGGCGACCATCGCTTCGACCCGGAATGCATCGGGAATGTCCAGCGCAGACTTTGCCCGCTCATAATCGAAACCCTGCATGCCGTGAACGACATAGCCCATGCCGTATCCCTGGAGCGCCAGGTTCTCCCAAGCAGCTCCAGCATCAAAGGAATGGGTGACCGACGGTTTGCCGTTGTGGTCGAAGGTCGTCTTCGAAACAATGAGCAACAAGGCTGCAGCGTTTTTTGCCCAAACCTTGTTGGTCGGAACGAGAAGATCGAAGAAAAGAGGCCAGTGCTCACTTTCCCGGCAAGCATACAGCATGCGCCACGGCTGGTTGTTGTACGACGACGGCGCCCAGCGCGCAGCTTCGAACATGGTCAAAAGGTCCTGTTCGGGAATTCCTTCGCCCGACATGGCGCGGGGGGACCAGCGGTCGACGAACCGGCCGTCCACCGGATGGCCTGCCGTGCGGATACTTCCTCCCTTTATCATGGGAATTATCCTTTCGACAAACTGAGCGTGGTGACGATTTCCGCGGACGATCCGACGGATATCTCTTTTTTCGCCAGGATGTTGGCCATCCTCACTTTCCTCGCCTTGGCCAGGACATCCGCCATTCCCCTCTCCCTGGCCATCCTCTTCCTGGATTCGGAAAAGTTCTCCGCCGCCAGCACCTGCTTGCTGGGGATGCCGAAACGTTTCTTGTATTCTCCATGCTTCATGTTGTGGGCCTTCAGCAGGTGGCGCCCCAGGGTCTTCATGCCGCCTTTTCCGCAAACCAGGCATATCACTTCATTCTTCTTTATCGAATCGCTCGGTTTGATAGCCGGCTTGACCTCCTCCGCCGGCGTCACCGCGACCTCATCTCCTGCTTCGATGCTCCTGAGCGCCCCATAGACTTTCTGGATTTCCCTTACCACCTGGTCGATGGTCATGACGGTTGACGAAGCATGGGATTCAACTATAGATACAGCCAATTCGAGCAATGTTGCCATTTTGGTCTCCATTTGGAACAGACATTCACATTTTTCATCCGGCATGACCGGCGATTGGGCAAAAGTGCCTGAATCAGGGGAGTCCACTTGTGGAAGGGACAATCTCCTGAAGCGGCGATGTTGGGGGGGATTGCGCCTTTCCGCCAGTTCTCAAGGTCGATTCTTCATGCGATTCCGGCTGACCAAATTACAGCCCGCGCAAGGGACCTCCCCCCTATGCGGCGGCAGGAGGAGCTCGGCTGCAACGTTGTGCGACATGGTTCGAAATTTGAAGCCCACTCACCGGAGTGGGAGCCAGGATGGTTATGAGGACGGGAGGAGGATTCACCTCCGGGGTGTGCACGGAACTGTCACCCGACAACAGTTCCTGGTAAGCAGCGGAAACAGGGCAATCGTCCGCCATCGGGCAGTCGATCTCAGAATGATCACAGGCAATCACCGCATAGGAAATGAAAAAAACCGCGATGACTGCCAGCACCAGCATCATCTTCCTGAAATCAAGCCGCTGAGTCATATTCCCTATACCGATCATGCGCAAAAGGTCCTTTTTCTCTTGCGTGTAATTATCATAACCATCATTTTTTTGGTAGACAATTTATTAACACAACTGCTTTTTCGAAGTATCCCGGCTATTCAGCATCTCACAAGTGTAGATGATACAGTGATATCATAATAATGCAAGATAGTGTTCGTCCGAAAACCCAGAATGAACATCTTTCGGTTGCTGGTGAGTGAAGAGGGGATTATTGTCCTGGCTGGTAACTTCTTGCTGAGTATGCCGAAAGCGCAGGCTGCCCATCGGGGTGAGGCCATCGGCCGAATCAAAAGCGCCCTTTCCGGAAGGTCATCAATCGCCCCCCGGGGACTTCCGATCAGACCTGTCCGGCAACTGGGCATGAACGGGTGCAGAGAAGCCCGGTGCGGTGACCGGGCTTATTCCACGAACCTGGCCATCCGGCGGAACTTTGAATACCGTTCTTCGAGAAGTTTTTCCACCGGCATTTCCCGCAGGTCCCGCAGATTCCCGGCAATCGCCCGGTGCACGTTCCTCGCCGTGGCCTCATGGTCATGATGGGCGCCGCCCGGCGGTTCCGGGACGATCTCATCGATGACGTTCAACGCCTTCAGGTCGAGCGCGGTAGGCTTGAGCGCCTCGGCGGCAAGTTCTCCCTTGGTGCCGTCGGACCAGAGAATGGCCGCGCAACCTTCGGGCGAAATTACCGAATAGATGGAATGCTGCAGCATGAGGATGCGGTCGCCCACGGCAATGGCCAGCGCGCCGCCCGATCCCCCCTCACCGGTAACCACCACGACGATGGGCACGCGCAGTCTCGACATCTCCCGGAGGTTGCGGGCAATGGCCTCCGCCTGCCCCCGCTCCTCGGCCCCGATGCCGGGATAGGCCCCGGGCGTGTCGACGAACGTGATGATCGGCAGACCGAAGCGTTCGGCCATTTCCATCAGCCGGAGCGCCTTGCGGTAGCCCTCGGGATTGGGCATGCCGAAGTTGCGGAAGACCTTCTCCTTGGTGTCCCTTCCCTTCTGGTGGCCGATCACCATTACCGGCTCCCCGTCAAGCCGCGCCAGGCCACCGACGATGGCATGGTCGTCGGCAAATGAACGGTCACCGTGCAGCTCAATGAATTCGGTGAATATGAGCCGGACATAATCGAGCGTAAAGGGGCGGTTGATGTGCCGCGCCACCTGGACGGTCTGCCAGCGGGTAAGGTCCGAAAATATCTCCTCGCGCATTTTTTCCACCTTTTTCTCCAGCCTGGCGGCATCGGGCTTCAGATCCACCGTGTCGGACGAAATTTCCATGATCTCCCTGATCTTATCCTCGAGTTCGGCTATGGGCTTCTCAAACTCCAGAAGGTTTTGGTGCCCCATGTTCTCTGGTCTCCTCGCTGCTATTCAAATGTGGTGACATTATACCCGAACAGGCTCTCCACCTCCAGCGACAATTCATCGCTGGCCCGGACGCAACAGGCCGCGGGCAGACGTATGACCGCACGGCAGATGTCCGGAATGATGAGTTGAAGGCTGGCAGGGCAGTCTCCGCGATGCCTGCCGATGATCTCCCGCAGGGACTGCAGCTGTTCCCGGCGGACTTCCGGAGCCTTCAGGGTGAAATTGACCCGGTGCGAATGGGTTTCCTTCAGGGAGCCGAGATTGACTATTTCCAGGGCCTTTACCTTGCAGCTTTCCTCACCCTTGTCCACGGTTCCCGTCACCAGGAGGGGCTCTTCCCCCTTGAGAAAAGCCGAACATCTGGCATAGACGTCCGGAAAGACCATCACTTCCACCGTGCCCTTCTGGTCCTCCAGCAGGGCAAAGGCCATCCGGTCACCCTTCTTGGTAATCTTTTCCGTGATGGAAGCCACGACACCGCAGATCTTCACCTCGCTCCGGTCAGCCTTGTCCATGAGCGACGAAGTGTCGGCCGATGCGAATTTCCTGATATCCGATGCATGGCGGTCAAGGGGATGGCCTGTTATGTAGATGCCGAGCGCTTCCTTCTCAAAGGCCAAAAGCTCCTTTTCCCTCCATTCGGGGATGTCCGGAAGTGATCCGGAGCCGTTGCCGTTGCCGGTGATCACCTCTGCCTCGCCGAACAGCGAGACCTGCGAACTGGCCCGCTCCTTCTGGATCTTCTGGCCGAGCTCCATGGCGTTTTCCAGAGCCGCGGCCATCTGGGACCTCCTGGCTTTGGCGGAATCGAAAGCGCCGCACTTGATGAGCGACTCGATGACCCTCCGGTTGACCTTCCTCAGGTCCACCCGCATGCAGAAATCGAAAATGTCCCTGAAAGCGCCTTCGTTCCTGGTATCGAGGATCGCCTCAACCGCCGACACGCCCACGTTCTTGACCGCTCCGAGTCCGAACCGGATGGAGTTCTCCCTCACGGTGAACGAGAGGTCCGAGGCGTTTATGTCGGGAGGCAGGACTTCGATGCCCATCTCGCGGCACTCGGACATGTTCTTCGTGACCTTGTCCGACGAATCCATGTCCTCGGTGAGAAGTGCGGCCATGAATTCGACCGGGTAGTGGGCTTTCAGGTAGGCCGTCTGGTACGCAATCAGGGCGTAGGCGGCCGAGTGGGACTTGTTGAAGCCGTATTCGGCAAACTTGGCCATCAGGTCGAAGATCGCTTCGGCCTTCTTGGGGTCCACGTCGTTTTCACCGGCGCCCTTCAGGAAAGTGTCCCGCTGCCGGGCCATTTCCGCCAGGTCCTTCTTGCCCATGGCCCGGCGCAGAAGGTCGGCGCCGCCCAGGGAATATCCCGCCAGGGTGCGGGCGATCTGCATGACCTGCTCCTGGTAGACGATGACGCCATAGGTATCTTTCAGGATCGGCTGCAGCTGCGGCAGGTCGTAGGTGACCGGCTTGCGGCCGTGCTTCCTGTCGATGAAGTCGTCCACCATGCCGGAGCCGAGCGGGCCCGGGCGGTACAGGGCGCAGACAGCGATGATGTCCTCGAAACACGAGGGCTTCAGCTTCACCAGGAGCTCTTTCATGCCGCTGGATTCCAGCTGGAAGACCCCGGTGGTATTGCCCGCCTGGAGCAGCTGGTAGGAAGCCTCGTCGTCGTCGCCGAGAGCGGTTATGTCGAAGTCGGGGTCCTTGCCGGCACGGATGATCTTGACCGCATTGTCGATGACGGTGAGGTTCTTGAGTCCCAGGAAGTCGAATTTCACCAGCCCGATCTTTTCCACGTACTTCATGCTGTACTGGGTGGTGATGGAGTTGTTCTTCTGGTCCATGTAGACCGGGCAGAATTCCTCCAGGGTGTCCGGCGCCACCACCACGCCCGCGGCATGGGTCGAGGCGTGCCGGGTCAGCCCCTCCAGGCACAGGGCCGTATCCAGGAGATTCTTGATCCTGGGGTCCGCGGCAGCCATCTCGGCGAACTTGGGCTCCTTCTTCATGGCCTCGGCCAGGTTGATGTTCAGGATGTTGGGCACCAGCTTGGCGATCTTGTCCACTTCGCCGTAGGAATAGTTCAGCGCCCGGCCCACGTCGCGGATCACGCCCTTTGCCGCCATGGTGCCGAAGGTGATGATCTGGCAGACCTTGTCCCGGCCGTATTTCTCGGTCACGTACTGGATGACTTCCTCGCGGCGGTTCTGACAGAAGTCCACGTCGATATCCGGCATGGATATGCGTTCCGGATTGAGGAAACGCTCGAAAAGCAGGTTGTAGGGAATCGGATCGAGGTCGGTGATGCGGATGGCGTAGGCCACCAATGAACCGGCTGCCGAACCCCTGCCCGGCCCGACCGGGATTCCCTGCCCCTTGGCCCAGTTGATGAAATCCGCGACGATGAGGAAATAGCCGGGAAAACCCATCTGGATAATGCATTCCAGCTCGATTTCAAGCCGTTTCCAGTACTGCTCCTCATCCTGAGGGCTGAAGGACGGGTTCTTCCTGGCGATCTGTTCGAAACGCCCGCGCAGGCCCTCCTGGGCCCGGTGGCGCAGCTCTTCTTCCAGCGACTGGCCTTCCGGCAGGGTATAGCGGGGAAAATGGTAGGTCTTGAAGTCGAACTCGAGCTCGCACCTTTCGGCGACCTGCACCGTGTTGGCCAGCGCTTCCGGAGCATAGGAGAATGCAGCCGCCATCTCATCAGGTGACTTGAAGTAGAACTCCTCGGCGGAAAAGCACATCCTGTTGGGGTCGTCCATGGTCTTCCCGGTCTGGATGCAGAGCAGGACCTCATGGGGCTTGGCGTCTTCCCGGTTAAGGTAGTGGCAGTCATTGGTGGCGATCAGCGGCAGCCCCAGATCGCCCGCGATCCGCATCAGCCCCCGGTTGGCGCGCTCCTGCTCCGGCAGGGTGTTCTCCTGCAGTTCCAGATAGTAGCGGCCGGGGAAGATCTCCGCGTACTCGGCAGCCACGGCCCGGGCTTCATCCATGCGGTCCCCCTGGCACAGCCAGGCCACTTCCCCTTTCAGGCACGCGGACAGCGCGATGAGGCCTGATGAATGGGCGCGCAGGACCTCCTTGTCGATGCGGGGCCGGTAGTAGAAGCCTTCCTTGTAGCCGATGGAAACGAGCCTGCTCAGGTTGCGGTACCCCTCCAGGTTCTGGCACAGCAGGATGAGGTGGTAGGACGCGTCGCTGATCCCGCGTGACTCCTTGATCAGCCGCGATTCGGGCGCCAGGTAGACCTCGCAGCCGATGATTGGCTTGATGCCCGCCGACTTGCATTTCAGATAGAACTCGATGGCGCCGAACATGTTGCCATGATCGGTGAGGGCGACCGCGGGCATGGCGCACGCGGTCGCCTTTTTCACCAGGTCGGCGATGCGTATGGCCCCGTCCAGGAGGGAATACTGGGTGTGAACGTGAAGATGAACGAAATTGGCGAGTTCCATTGGTTGGCAGAAACAACGACGGGGCCGCATCCGCAGACGGCGCCCCGGAAGAAAACAAGTAATTTTTGGGGATTATGTCACGAATGACGCGCAGGTGTCAAGGGAACCGGACAGGCGCCTCGGGCTCATGCCCGGCCGGCGGTGCGGTGACGGTTTCTCCCCCTGTTCTGCGCGCGAAAGAGAGCCGCGTCGGCGGTAACCCTTACATAACCGACAGCGCAGCACATCCACCCGGCAATCTTTGGTTGACAAACAACCGGACTGTTACCTATGATTTAATGTTTAAACATACCTTTGTCTCGGCCGACACCACGCCCACAGCCCCACCTTCCTTAGGGGAATAATGAATTGACCAGCAGGAGTACACCATGCAAAGAGCTCCTAACGAACTTTACCTCAGCAGCGTAGTGGGCAAGACGGTCATTGACGACCAGGGACGGATTTTGGGCAGGCTGCGGGACCTGATCATGATTCCCGGCGAAATATTTCCCGAGGTTTCCCATATCCTGGTTGAATACGGCAAGTCCGTTTTCCAGGTGGCCTGGGAGGATATCCAGCTTTTCAACAGTTTCGCGATATCAACCGTCTCCACTGTCAGCCCCCGGCCCGATTATATCCCCCGCGAAGGGGACACCCTGATCAAGAGGGATATTCTCGACAAGCAGATCGTGGACGTGAACGGAGCGAAAGTCGTACGGGTGAACGACCTGAAGCTGGGCAATCACCTGGGGCTGCTCTGCGTGTTCGCCGTCGACGTCGGTCTCAGCGGTCTGATGCGGAGGCTCGGCTACCAGGCCATCGTCAACCGGGTCGCAGGGTTTCTCAACCGGGAAGTGCCTCACCAGGAAATCAGCTGGGAGTATGTCCAGCCGCTTGACATGAATGCGTCAAGCCTCGCCCTTACCGTGGCGCGGGACCAGATGGCCGAAATGCATCCCGCGGACATCGCCAACATCATTTCCCAGATCCCCAGCAGCAGCATCCCCACGGTGCTTACCACGCTGGACTCTGAAACCGCGGGCGAGGCGATCCATGAGCTTGAGCCGGAGCTGCGCAGCCGGGTCATGAGCCAGCTGGACGATGAGCATGCGTCCGAGATTCTTGAAGAGATGGCGCCGGACGAAGCCGCCGACGTCCTGGGCGATCTGCCCGAAGAGAAAGCTCAACAGCTTCTGGACATGATGGACGAAGAGGATGCTGAAGACATCCAGGAACTGATGGAGCACGAGGAAGACACGGCGGGCGGACTGATGAACAGCGAGTATCTGTTCATAGCCCCGGACCTGACAGTCGAAGATGCCCTGCGGCAAGTCCGCCTGCTCGCTCCGGAAATTGAGACCGTCTATTATATCTATGTACTGGACGAGGGTGAGCTGCCCCAAGGCGTGGTCTCGCTGCGGGAAATCCTGATCCATCCGCCCCAGACGCCGGTGGCCGACATCATGACCACCAACCTGAAAACCGTGCGGATCGATTCCAATCCCGAAGAGATCCTGGAAATAATCGCGAAATACAACCTCATTGCCGTGCCGGTGCTGGACGATGAAGAGAAGATGGCCGGCATCGTAACGGTGGACGATATCCTCGAGATATTCCTCCCCAACACCCTCAAGCGCCGCCGTCGCCATCACTGACCTGCTGGAAAGGGCCCATCATGTTTACCGGCATCAGCCTCATGAAACTGTTGAAACCGATGAAAACGGTCAACATGAGGAACATCCTGCTGTTCCTCGCCGTTCTCGGACCGGGCATCATCACGGCCAACGTGGACAACGACGCGGGCGGCATCACGACCTATTCCCTGGCCGGCGCCCAATTCGGCTATGCACTCCTCTGGCTCATGGTCCCGACGACCGTCGCCCTGGTCGTGATCCAGGAAATGTGCGCGCGTATGGGGGTCGTCACGGGCAAAGGGCTATCCGACCTGATCCGGGAATCCTTCGGGGTCAAGATAACCTTCTACGTCATGATCGGCCTGTTCCTGACCAACATGGGCAACGCCGTCTCCGAATTCGCCGGCATCGCCGCCAGCCTGGAGATCTTCGGCATCAGCAAATACCTCTCCGTTCCCGTCAGCGCGCTCCTGGTCTGGCTTTTGATCGTAAAAGGCTCTTACCGGCTGGTGGAAAAGGTGTTCCTGGTAGCCTGCATGGTCTATATAGCGTACCCCATCGCCGCAATCATGGCCAGGCCCGCATGGGACCAGGTGCTCCACGCAACCCTCGTGCCCACTTTCAAAGCCGACGGCAACTACCTGATGACCATGATAGGCGTTGTCGGAACCACCATCGCTCCCTGGATGCAGTTTTACCAGCAGTCAGCCGTGGTCGAGAAGGGCGTGACCATCGACAAGTACTCTTTTTCCAGGCTTGACGTAATCGTCGGGTGCATCATCGCCATAGTGGTGGCGGTTTTTATCGTGGTGGCATGCGCTTCCACGATCCATCTCAAGGGATTCAGGATTGAAACCGCTGCCGACGCCGCCCGCGCCCTGGAACCGCTCGTGGGCCATTACGCTTCCACCCTGTTCGCTTTCGGTCTTTTCAACGCCTCCCTGTTCGCGGCCTGCGTCCTTCCCTTGTCCACTTCCTATTACATATGCGAAGGCATGGGCTGGGAATCGGGGATCGACAAGGACTTTCGGCAGGCGCCCCAGTTTTTCTGGCTGTTCACGATCATCATCATCCTGAGCGCAGGCTTCATCCTGCTGCCGGACATGCCGCTGATAACCATCATGTTCCTTTCCCAGGTCGTGAATGGAGCGGTCCTGCCGTTCGTACTGATTTTCATGCTTCTCCTGGTAAACGACAAGCGGTTGATGGGAGCTTATACCAATGGCCCCTTTTTCAATACAGTTGCCTGGTTCACGGTAATTGTCATGATACTGCTGACCTCTCTCATGACAGTCGAAACCGTATGGCCCGGCGTTCTTGAGCACTCTCTGGGTTTCCTGAAAATTCTCATCCACTCCCCTTGACAGGCAATGGCGTGGGAGTATACTGAAACCATGGGAAAAGTTCTTTGACAATTGCTCTGGATCGCAGGTAATGGATGGTCAAGAAACTGACTATTAAATAAAAAAATTTAAGCCGGGTTCAAAGACAGTGTGTATGCCCCGAAGGGGGAAACCTGAAGTCTTTCGATGGCAAATGCTAGCGCAGCGGTCGGTGCCTCGAGATTCCATACGGCATTCCGGAGCAAGAAGAATTGGCGTTGCGGAGAATCACGCAGAAACCGTCTTTCTCATCCGCAAGGCGCGTGACACCGCTTGAAAAAGGGTGTGGAGGGCAACGGCACCGGGTACCCGGAGATGGGCTCCGGATATTCAGGAGTTGTCCGAAACAGACCGACGGATAAGAAAAAAGGATCCGGCCGCAACGCCAATTTTAAAAACAGAGAGCCGGGAGGATTTTCCTCCCGGCTCTCTGTTTTTCAGCAGTCTTTGCCGGCGCCGCTTCAGCGGAACTGGGAAGGCAGGCCGGCTTTGGTGGCTTCCTCGTTCAGCGATTCGAGCTTTCCGATCAGTTCATTGCGCTTTTGCTGTAACGATCTGTTGGAGTACTCGTTGCTCAGATATTCCGACCTGGTCATCTTGCCCTGCTGCATGCGGCTGTTGTTCGCTTCCACCTGCTTGTCGACAGCTTCAATCTGGTCCCTCACGCCGTCAAACTCCTTCTTCCAGCTGGCGCCGCTCTTGCCACCGTAGAGCGCATCCTTTTTATCCGATTTGGCTGTCTTGTCAGCTTTGCCCGACTTCTCAGCGCTCTCCTTCCCGGCGTCTTTTGCGGCATCACCCTTTTCCTTAACTGCCGATGTTCCTTCCGTGGATTCAACCGCTTCCTGCATGCCCGGTCCCATATCCCCCCGGACCTTGACTTTTTTGCGGTATTTTCTCGGCACCTGGGACAGGTCGTCAGAGAAATTCATAGTCCCGCTGCTGTCAACCCATGAATAGGTCTCAGCCAAGGCTGAAGTTGCGAAAAGTGAAACCAGACCAACAAGCACCACCAAGTTTCTCGACATTTTTCCTCCCTTCATGGATCGGATCAACTTACGTAGCGGACGCTTTCGACGGCTGGCAGAGCCATCCAGGTCATCACGCCCGGAACACCTCATGCAATATACGCCGGCATATTCGCCGTTCCTCAGCCCGGCGGCCAGGCAAACTTCCGGCCCGCCAGCAGGTGAAAATGCAGGTGAAAGACGGACTGCCCGGCTCCGGCATTGTTGTTGTTCACTATCCTGAAGCCCGATTCCGCCATGCCTTTTTCCGCGGCAAGCCGGGCCGCGACCCGGAAGACATGGCCGACCATCGGCGCATCTTCCGATTCAAGGTCCTGCGAGTTCACCATGTGCTTCTTCGGAATCAGCAGCAAGTGCAGGGGAGCGACCGGTGCGATGTCTTCGATCGCCACGATAAGATCGTCCTCGTAAACTTTCTTTGCCGGTATCTCCCCGGCGATGATCTTGCAGAAAAGACAATTTCCCATGCTAAGTCCCCTTTTTCAGGTGTATCAGGAATTCGCGGTTGCCCTTCGGCCCGAGCAGGGGAGACTCGGTTACTCCCCTGACTTCCAGCTTAAGGCTTTCCGCCAGCGCCCGTACGGCCTCTATCACGTCCTGATGCTTCTTGGCGTCACGCACCACCCCGCCCTTCCCCACCTCGCCGCGACCGACTTCGAACTGGGGCTTGATGAGCGCCACGATCTCCCCGCCGTCCTTGATCAGTCCGGCAGTGTTGGGCAGCACCTTGTCCAGCGAGATGAACGATGCGTCAATGACCGCAAGGTCGGGAACCTCCGGCAATGCGCCAGCAGAAAGGTACCGTATGTTGGTCCGCTCCATGCAGACCACGCGTTCGTCCTGGCGCAGTTTCCAGGCAAGCTGGCCATACCCTACGTCCACGGCAAACACCTTGCGGGCGCCCCGCTGGAGCAGGCAGTCGGTGAACCCCCCCGTCGAAGCACCCACATCCAGCGCGCAGAGGCCACCCACGTCAACGGAAAACTCGTCCAACGCCTTCTGAAGCTTCATGCCGCCACGGCTGACAAAGGGAAGCTGGCCGCCCTTCACCCGTATCTCGGCAGAAACGGGAACGAGCTGCCCCGCCTTGTCCACCCCATGGTCGCCCACGACCACCTCTCCGGCAAGGATAAGCGCCCGGGCTTTTTCCCGCGATTCGGCGAGGCCCCGCTCGACCATGAGCTTGTCCAGTCTTTCCTTGTCGCGGGTCATGCGCAGTCGGTGTCCCCATCCTTGATTTCATCCGGCACAATTCGGCAGCGCACCTATCATACTGGGCGCATTCGATAAAATCAATGGATATTGTTAAAGATTCCACAGACAAAATATCAGGATGCACATTCATCCGCGCCATACATGCACTCTCCGGCATCCGGAATCGGCATGACTGTTTTTTTCGTCTTGCAATCCGAAAGCAATGATGGTATACATTCACTCCTGAGCCGAAGTGGCGGAATTGGTAGACGCGCTAGATTCAGGTTCTAGTGAGGGTTCCCTCGTGCTGGTTCGATTCCAGTCTTCGGCACCAACAAAAACAAGGGTTTACGGGATTTCTCGTAAACCCTTTTTTTGTGTCGGTTGTGACCTTTTGCGCCACATGCCTTGCGAATCAGCATCCAGATTCACACCTTACTGAACATCGCGGAACCAGCCCGTCTTTTTGTCCACATGAACCTGTTGCACCAGCGCGCCTTCTTTTTTCGTCACAACGGTGGCATTGTAGAAGTCACCCTTGTCTGAAATCCCCCCAATCTTGAGATTCGAATTACCCTCGATATAGTAATCCGTCACCAACTGCTCAGCCTGAGCTTTGGTTAACGGTTGCCCTCCCCGATTGAAGAATGCTTTCCCGTCGCTCATGTGACGATAACCGCAGCCTCCTCCCATCCAGGGGCAGTACCAGCCACCAGGGCCGGTTTGCCTTCCCATCATGTGACCGCCGCCCATCCTGCCGCCCAACCAACCGGACTGTTCGGATGCGCTACCTTGCTGAGCATAGCCGATATTTGACGAAATGGGCACCAGCAATGCCAGCATCATTGCCGCACTAATCGCTAAAGCTCTCATTCTTGCCTCCTTTTGGCGATTCCGCCGTTTTTTGACCGTTGAAACGGGATTGATACCCCGATAAAGGCTTCCTCTCAGAGCTGATCTTTTTGCCTCCCGGCGTTCGTTCCAACGGCATCTGTCAGACTCTGAGAGGACCATGTTTCATTATTCCACATATTCAATATATCATATTATTAGCACGCAAGACCGGGTTTTGTGGAGCATAAGCACTCAGGTTTTACACAACACCTTTTAAAAAAGCCGATTCTGCCACGTAAGAACCTGAAGATTGACACTACAACACATTTTTACTATGCTTAGTTCTCAAAATCACAAGCGGGGCCGCATACTTCTGCACCAGCACGATAACGGGTTTTCAGGGACTCCCTGAAAACCTTTTCATTTAAATTCAGCAAGCCACCTGATGCGATTGTCCGTGAAGGCTATGACGACGGTGGTTTCGTTCCTGTCAAGGCCATAAGAAGTGAAGGGGAGGCGTTATGAAAGTAGGCATCATTCGCTGCCAGTTGACCGAAGACATGTGCCCCGGCAGCACCGATTTCAAGGTGGCCATGGAGGGCACCCTGGCTTTCAAGGAAACCGGTCCGGTCGAGATCATCGGATTCCTGTCCTGCGGCGGGTGCGCCGGAAAGAAAGCGGTCACCCGCGCCAGGATGATGGTCGACCGGGGAGCAGAGGCCATCGTCTTTGCATCCTGCATGAAAAACGGCAATCCGATCGGGTATCCGTGCCCGCACTTCGCCGCGATCAGGGATGCGGTGGAGAAAAAACTCGGTCCTGAAACGAAGATCATTGACTGGACGCACTGAAAATAGTTTCCAAAAAGGAGATCCGAAAGAATGGCGAAATGCAGCATCGGCGGTAAAATGATCATCGTGTCCTGCGGCATGGCAGCGGCATCCATGTTCATGGACTGGGCGCAATTCCTGTTTGTCAGGAAAACGGGCACAACCCTGGGGCTGGCTCTGCTGCTTGCCCTTTGGCTGTATCCCGTATTCGCCGTGCTGAGAGGCAAACCGCTTCGCAGGAGCTGGGGCGCAGGATTCGGCGTTGCGAGTATCGCTGCGGCTGTCGCTTTCCTGTTGCATGCATCCGACAAGCAAATCGCTTTCTTCCATGCAAATGTCGTCAGCAACGGAGCTTGGATGTTTCTGGGCGCAGCAATAATCTACTTCTTTGGCGTCATTCTCTACCGTCCCTCGGGCGTGAGCTGATAAAAGCGGTCGCCGCAAATTTGCTGACCACGTCAGCAACCCGCAGACAGGAGGCTGAAAGTCATGCTGTCGATCCTGATGACATACACTGTTCTTGCGATCCTTTCCTGTACGGATGTGAGCGGCATCGCAGAGGTAATCGTTTTTCCCGCCGGAAACGGGCAGGTCACGTTCACCCACAAGAAGCATCAGGATGTGATCAGGGATTGCACGGCCTGCCACACTTCGGCGCCCGGCAAAATGAGGGAGTCGGGGCAGTTCCGCCCCCACAAGCTCTGCGTAGGGTGCCACGAAACCAGGAAGTCCGGCCCGGTCAACTGCGTGGACTGCCACAAGCCGTCAGAGGGAGCTTTCACCGTTCCCGGCCTGCCCGGCCCCCGAGTCCGCAGTCATGCCGCCGGTAAGGACAAAACCCATGGCGCGGTGAGTTGAAATTTCCACCTTGTTGACCGAGGATCGGGGAACGATAATCGTGAACCCGCCAATCTGGTAACTCATGGGGATGTATACGGCTATCTCCCCCTCGCCACCGATCCCGGGAGGCAGGTCGCTGAAATCGCTCCGGGTGACCAGCCCCAGCATGCGCACCGGCGTGCCGCCCACCGCCAGGTCGATCGTCACCACCTGGTCGAACCGGGAATCCCTCTTGGCGGCGAAAAACCCGACAAAGTCCTTGAGCGGGCCATACAGGATTTTCACCAACGGAATCCGGTTCATCAACGCTTCGCTGATCCCGAGCAGCTTCCGCACCAGTATGGCATTGAGCGTCAGGCCGACCAGGAAGATGATCGCCAGCCCGCCCACAATTCCCATACCCGGAATATACCGGCCTTCAGGCAAAAGAGCCTTGAACAGCCCGCCGAGCATGGTCTCCGCCGTGCGGACGAGCCAGAACAGGATGTAGGCTGTCAGGATGGCCGGCAACAACGCCACCAGCCCCTGGAACATTACCTTGCCGATTCGCTTCATGGTTGCGGGACCGCTCCCTAAATCTTCATGTTCATGACATCAATCACTTCCTCGAGCGTCGCACTCGCAATCCTTCTCGCTTCGGCAACCCCAGCCATCAGCACCTGGCGGATGTGATCCATGTTGGTTTCCAGCTCGCTGCGCTTTTTGCGCAGGGGCCTGAGGTATTCGTTAAGGGTTTCCGTCAGCCTTTTTTTCAACATTCCGGCCCCGCCGTCACCGATCTCCGCCGCGATTTTCTCCGGAGCCTGGCCGGTGCACAGGGAAATGATGAGCAGCAAGTTGGACACTTCCGGCCTATTTTCCGGATCATAGGTGATGAAGCGGTCGGCATCGGTCTTGGCTTTCTTGATCAGGGCTGCCGTTTCGTCCTCCGTGGCGCGCAGCATCACGGCATTGTTCCTGCTCTTGCTCATTTTCTGCGATCCGTCCAGGCCGAGGATGACGGGGGCCTGGCTCAGGAGCGGCTGCGGTTCGGGGAAGACCGGCCTGTTGGCGGCGAATTTTTCGTTGAAGCGCCGGGCGATCACCCTGGTCAGTTCCAGGTGCGGCAACTGGTCCTTGCCGACCGGCACCACGTTGCCCTTGCAGAACAGTATGTCCGCCGCCTGATGCACCGGATAGGTATACATGCCGGCATTTATCCTCTTCTGGCCCGACGCCTGGATTTCCTCCCGCACCGTCGGGTTCCGGTCCAGTTCGGCATTGGTCACCAGGGTCAGGAACGGCAGCAGGAGCTGGTTCAGTTCCGGGACGTGGCTGTGGGGAAATATGAACGTCTTGCCGTCAGTCGGGTCTATGCCGGCAGACATGTAGTCGAGGGTGAGCTGCCTGACGTTCTCGGCTATCATCTCGAACGTGTCGCGGTCCGTCAGGACCTGGTAGTCGGCAATGACGATGAAGGTATGGACCCCCATCCTGTGCAGCCTGACGCGGTTCTGCACCGAGCCGAAGAGATGCCCGATATGGAGGCTTCCCGTCGGGCGGTCGCCGGTCAGGACCCGGTATTTCTCGGGATGGATCGGGAGATCCTCTTCCAGTTTCCTGCTTCTTTCCAGGGTGGCTTCGAAAGTTCCGTACTCGATTTTCTCGGTTTTGGTCATCATTTTTCCTTTGGGAGCGTCTTTATTCAGTAACTGCTGATATCAGAATGTGATGTGCTTTTCCGGAAGCGAGGCGTTCAGGGTACACAGCTCCAACGGCGCATTTCCGGTAGCGCGCCCTGCAGAATATACCCCCGCCTTTCAACGGAGTCAAAGGAGATTTCTCTGCTATCGGGGACAAAGGTCATCTGTGGCGGCAATGCAGTGAACCTTGCTTGCGGAAACATCCTTCGGGAAGGCAGCGAACGGGCCGGATTTACCGCTACCGGTCAAAAAACTGCCTGCCCCTTTTTCTTCCTGAATGCGGAGTCTACCCGAAACGATATACCAGGCGCCCGTCCTGGTACAGCTCTATGGGCCCATCCTGCGAAACCTTGATGACTTTGCCGAAGCAGGACGCGGCACTGGCGGCCGTCGTTCTCCCTCCGCCGGTGACGACCTCCCTGGCATACGATGTATCGATGATGAAACCGGTCTCCATCAGCCTGCCGCTCTTGCTGAATACCGTCATGCCGTCGGCCGACAGGATCCGGAGCAGTATCCCGGCTTTTTTCAGTTCGCTGATGGTCCGCTTCTTTACCCGGCCGACCAGGAGTCGGCCGATCGGATCATCCCCGCTCACCGAGCCTTTCTTCAATCGGGCCAGGTTGCGCCCGCCCCTGCCGTACAGAAGGATGACGGTGCCGAGCCGCTCCTTCGAGAGGGCGTAGACCGACCAGAGCAGTTCATCGGCGGACTCTTCGTCGATGCTGCCGGCCAGGAACGAACGGAAGATGTCCGGATCGAAGATCGCCCAGGCGCCCTTGCGCCGCACCAGCAGCCTGGCCGGGCTTATCAGCACCTCGATCTCTGAGGCTCCGTTGACCGTCACGGCGAATGCACCATGACCGGCGCGCCTGACCAGGGAAAATATCTCCCGCTGGGTCAGGAGCTCTATGTCGGTATGCAGTGCCGTGGGGGAGGTGCGCAGCACGCCGGTCACCTGCATCTGGATGTTGGCGACGAAAAACAGGTTGGTGCCGTCGACGATGCGGTAGGGCAACGGGTTGTGGAAAAAATCGGGCGATATGTCCTGGTACGGTTTCAGGGGCATCAGGGTATGGTTCCGTTCCCGCACCGCCTTGTTCAGCAGCTGGGGCGTTGTGCGATATACCAGGAACCCGGTTGTGGCGGGTTTTCCTTCGTAGCGCTGGTACGAAAGGCTCTTCAGCAGCTGGATCAGCCGCTGGATCTCCCAGAACCCCTTGCGATGGTCGCCCCGAAGCGAGCGGGCCACGGTGATGTCCATGATCGAGGCCAAAAGCGCGGTCCGGAAATGCGCCGCATACCCCTCCTGCTGGAAACCGCTGAACATGCCCGAGAAAGCTGTCAGCAGTTCACGGCAGAACAGGGTCTCGCTGCGGGTGAACGGGAGCGCCTCCCTCCGGGCCGTAAAGCGGTATGTGCGATCTTCCAGGGAAATGATTTCGCTGATGGTCGTCTCGTTGGGCACAGCCTCCGCCTCGCCGGGTAGCAGGCTCGCCTCCGCCCCGCCCAGGAACGAGCTGACATTTTTCTTTATCGCATCGAATACGGTAATCGGCATATTCTGTTCCCAGCGGGAGATTTGGAAAACACGGTAAATTCATTGTGCCAGAAAAATCCGGTTTTGGAATGCACGATTTTGGGTATTTTTATGTGTTCCCTCAGGGATCCCGAGTCGATCAGTCTCATGAAGCCGGGCCGGCCGCAGATTGGAGCGGCCCAGACCAAGCCGTTGCTGTCCGCAGCGCCGCACATAACCATCGGCTGACTCTCGGCAAACCGACATTAAGCCACACCATCTAAGAATCATTACATTTTTGTCAAAAAGAGAATACAGAAAAAGGCAGGTGCGCTCATGCGCATTCATTGGGCAGGCAGAAAAAACTGGCTGGCCGACTCGTGAAGGAAGTCCGCAGGCAACCCACTACCGACAAGAGATTCCGCAATTCTGCTATGACAGCCCGACGCCGTGCTCCAACCAGATCGACACCGTCCCTCCTTCGGCGACGAATTCACCCCACCCGGCGGAGTCGGTCCACAAGCCGCCGGACTTCGTCCCGTACAGCCGGTAATCGCCCCTGGCGACCACGAATCCGTCGGGCATTCCCTTGATGGTGGCGAGGTGGCAGAAACAGGCGCCGGGCCTTCCCGTATCCATACTGATCCCCTTCACGACGCCGCCGGGGGAAGTGTTGATCACCACGGCCATCGCCCCTTTGGCCCCGGGCACGGCCCCCATTCTCACCCAGCCCGCTATGGTGCGCTCCGCATAGTATCGCTCCTCTCCGAGCGCAAACTGCTTGCGGAGTTTCAACAGGAGATCCAGGTACTCCTTCCCTTCCAACTGATGGGGCCTCCAGCTGCGCTCCTCGGAACCGAAATAATCGGGAAAGAAAACGCACGGGTACCCTCCCTGGCGGAGGAGGATAAAGGCGTACGCCAGTGGTTTGAACCATTCCTCTAAATGCGAATCGAAACCCCGGCCGTACTCGTAGTCATGGTTCTCGACGAACGTTACCGCCAGCGCCGGCTGTTCGCTGACGAGCGTTCCGGACGACAGACAGCGCAGATCGTAGCCGTCGCCTTTCCGGGATACCTCGCCCAGCTTGAAGCGCAGGGGAAAATCGAAGAGGGTTATCCGCTGCGGGTAATCGCCATAAGCTGAAACCCGCTCGATATACTCATGCAGCGGCCCGGTGTCTCCGGCAATGTATTCGCCGACAGCGAAGAGGTCGGCCCCGTGCTGCGCGCGCACATGCCCGAGCCATTCCCTCAGGAAATCCGCCGTGTAATGCTTCACCGCATCGAGCCGGAACCCGTCGAGGCCCAGCTGCGCCGCGAACCACGCCCCCCAGTATTTCATTTCCTCCCGGACATCATACCTGCCGTAGTCAAGGTCGGCGCCGGTAAGGTAGTCGTAATTCCCCTTTTCCAACGACACCCAGTGCTCGAAATCCTTGCTCGAAGGCACATAGTTCGGCTCGTTGCGGAGATAGCGGTAGATGTACTTGTCCTGCGGATCCATGAATTCATGGCCGTCCTGCCGGATCTTTTCCACCGAGTCGACGCTGTCGAAATGTTTCGATTCCCATTTGAATGAAGAGTATGCCTCAGCCCGTTCGGCATGATCGAACTTCGTCCATCCCCGAATCTCTATTTCACCGGACTCGTATCCCGGGCCCCACCGTTCGACGTTGCGATTTTCCTTGTCGACCCTCACCGCCTGCCACCAGCCGTCCGGAGCGCCCCCCATCTTGTGATTGAGGACCACGTCGGCATAGACCGAAATCCTTTTTCGATCCCCTTGGCCGTGGAGCGCGGCAATTGCCTCCAGGAGTTCGCCCTTGGTCCCGTACTTCGTGCGCACCCTTCCCTCCGCACCGAACTCCCCGAGATCGAAGTGATCGTAGACATCATAGCCCACGCTGCTCTCCCTGTTGCCGGCCGGCTTGTATGCCGGGGGAATCCAGACGGCATCGAAACCCGCAGCCCTGAGCTCGTCCGCCTCGTCCCTGAGGAACCTCCAGAGATTCCGGCCGTCGGGAAACTGCGCCTTGAGAAACCAGTGGAAACCCTGCAGCAGCACGCCGTTTACCGTGTCGGACATGGGGCAACTCCTTTCCGTTCTGCTCAGACCGGTCCCTGCCAGGCTTTCAAGCATCTCGAACAGGGGTGGATTGGATACCCGCCCCACGAAAGCACGGGCTTGCGATGCGCAATGACGAAATATTAGATTTTATTTTACAACCACATCACATCTTGTCAAAGGGATTGACGCAGCGGTTCGAGAAGGCGAAGAACCGTGTGAGTGCGACAAATCGAGCTCTACGTGAAACTTTCCAGGATTCCGAGCGTTGCAGCGTCCCGCTCACCCTGGAAATACCTGTCGAGCACCCGGGCAAACACGGAATGGGGATCTTCCGCTACTGCAGCGAACAGCGTCATCGAGGATTTCAGCTTCATGTCGTCGGGGTAGCCGAAAATCGCCGTCGCCGAGCGCCCTTCGACTGCCAGCAGAGCTTCCGAACATTCTGCAAGCCTCCCCCCGAGCACGGGATGATCAAGATATGCCCGGGCTTCACCGGCGCTCTTGATGGAATAGTGCACCGAAGTCGCGCTGTGCCCCAACCCGACGATCTGGGGGAATATGAACCACATCCAGTGGGAGCGTTTCTGTCCGCTCTTCAGTTCCGAAAGAACAGTGCCGTACACCCTTTCCTGCGCATCGATGAAGCGGGTCAGCCCGTGGGGGTCATCGCGCCCGATCGTATCGTTCCCTGCCATTGGTTATCGCTCCTTTCATCAGCCTTGATCGATTTTCCCGGTTTCAAGTATACGCCACATCTGCCCGTTTGCTCATGCAGCCGCTTCGATCGCCCGAAGGGAAGCAGCTTTCGTTTTCGTGCCGCCCGCCAGGACAACATGGCCATCACCCGGGCCGCAGCTGACGCTTTCAAGAGAGCGAAAGCCGCCCTCGCCAGGCGCCGACCGTGACGCAAACAACGGACAAATTCCTCTCCGCCCCCCCTTCCAGCTTGAAATTATTACCCTAAAATGCTAAGTTCGATCGTGTGAACACAATCGGCCGGGCAGCCGTCGCCTCTCGATGAAGCGCCTTCGACATCCCCTGCCCGATCATTGCGACTTTTCAAGCCCTGGGAGTGTGGAAAATGAAATACTGCGGACAAATGCGGGAAGAAATGCCTGACGAGCGCATGCCTCAAATGCACTGTTCCCTGGAGAGCGCCATCGGCAACACTCCCCTTGTTGAAATAAAAAGCCTCAACAACAATCCAGGGGTGCGCATACTGGCCAAACTGGAGGGCAACAACCCCGGCGGCTCGGTAAAGGACCGCCCGGCCTACTACATGATCGCCAAAGCGGAGGAATCAGGCGAACTGACCCAAGGCAAGGTAATTCTCGAAGCGACTTCCGGCAACACCGGCATTGCGCTTGCCATGATCGGAGCCTCGCGAAAATACCGCGTCAAACTGGCCATGCCGGCATGCGTCAGCCTGGAACGGCGCAGCATCCTGGAAGCATACGGCGCCGAAGTGGTCCTGTCCCCGGCCCACGAGGGAACCGACGGAGCCATCAGGCTCGCCCACCGCATCCTCGAAGAAAACCCCGAAACCTACTACATGCCCAACCAGTACGCCAATGAAAACAACTGCCTCGCCCACTACGAAACCACCGGGCCGGAAATCTACGCCCAGACCGAAGGTGATATCGACATGTTCATCGCGGGAATGGGAACGGGCGGAACCCTTATGGGCACGGGGCGTTTCCTGAAGGAGAAAAACAGCGGGATACAAATTGTCGGTGTCGAACCGCGCATCGGCCACAAAATCCAGGGTCTCAAGAACATGAAAGAGGCCATAGTTCCAAAAATCTACCGGGTCGAACGCCTGGATGAAAAGATGACCATCGAGGATGAAGACGCATTCGAAACGGCCCGCTTGCTGGCTATCCGCGAAGGACTGTTCGTCGGCATGTCCGGTGGAGCGGCCATCGCCGCCGCACTGCGCAAAGCCGCCGGAATGCGCTCCGGCACCATCGTCACCATCCTGCCCGACAGGGGGGACCGCTATCTCAGCACCACCCTCTTCAGGTCGGTTTGTGCCTGCTGCCCGCCCTGATTCCATCCTCCCATCACCGGAAAAGGATTCACATGAAGGCTCATATCAACGGCATATCCCTGTCCTATGAGGACACAGGGAGCGGGCCGGCTGTCGTCTTGCTCCACGGGTTTCCATTGAACGGAAAGATGTGGGCGCCCCAGAAGGAAGCTCTGGTTTCAGCGGGTTTCCGGCTTGTCACCCCCGACCTCCGCGGTTTCGGCGAAAGCGATGCGCCTGACGGTCCCTACACCATGTCGCTTCTGGCTGACGATGTCGTGTCACTCATGGATCACCTCGGAATCCGGCAGGCAGTGCTCGGCGGGATGTCCATGGGGGGCTACGTGCTTTTCAACCTCCTGGAACGCTACCCTGACCGTGCCCTGGCGGCCTGCTTCATCACCACTCGCAGCACTGCCGACGACGAGAGGGTCAAAACCGGCAGGCTGGCGCTTCTCGCTTCGGCCGGAACGTACGGCGCCGATGCTGTGGCCGAACTGTTCGCCCCATCTTTATTCGCTGATGCAACTGCCCGGGAAAGGCCGGAACTGATCCGGGAATTGTGCGCAATGATGGCCTCCGTTGACATGCGCGGAGTAAAAGGCGCTTTGCTGGCAATGCTCGGGCGGAAAGACTACACATCGCAGCTGGCGGGATTCACCCTGCCCAGCCTGGTCATCGGGGCTGAAGAGGACAGCGCGGTGCGGCGCGAGGATATCAGGCTGCTGGCTGCAAGGCTGCCCCGCAGCGAACTGTGCATGTTACCCGAAGCGGGCCACATGGCGAATCTTGAGCAGCCCTCGGCCTTCAACGAGTGTCTGTTGAACTTTCTGGGCAAAATTCTGTATAATGCAGCGCATTCCGAACCCGTGACGAGGAGGGCCAATTCCCTATGACAGCTGAAAACAGACCCAGCCGGGAGATGTCACATCGTCCCTCCTACATGAGGCCGCTGGATATCCTGTTCAGGACAGCCCACATCGGCGTGGCAGGCCTTCTGTTCGGCGGGTTTTTTTTCCGGGTGCCATTCCAGCAGCTCCATTACGTCCACGGCTTAACAGCCGCAACCGGATTCTGCCTGCTGACGCTTGAGCTCCTCCACAGCCTCAATTGGCCCCACCAGGGAAGAGGGGTGCTGGGGCTGATCCATATCCTCCCCCTTGCCTATATCCATTACCGGCCGGACCTCACGGTCCCGATCCTCTGGGTAGTGCTCGTCGCCGGGTGCGTGGGAAGCCACATGCCGAAACGTTACCGCCACTGGTCGGTCCTCTACTGCAGGGAAGTGGATTGAACGGAACATGTGGACGCACGAATCAGCCCTCACGGCCGAATCCGCCAGGAAAACCGCTCAGCCCCGGCACTGCCTCCGGATCATCTCGTCGATACCCGTCATCATAGCCATTTCAATCCTCCTGGCGCGGAGCGGTCTTGCCGCTTCAGCTACGCTCGGGTTTGCGGTCGCCACCTCATACGCGCCCGTGTTCAACACAGCAGACATGCGGGGAATTTTCGGCGGAAAGGACGGAACGACTGTCGACGTCGATCGCTGCGGCCAGGTCCGTTCCCTGGAGTTCATAGCCCTGCCAGGCACGCCATTCCGCATAGAAGCCGTGGACTCGAACCAGGAATATCCAGTCTATAGGGTAACCACGGAAGACTACCCTTACCGGCAGCCCAACGGACTCTATGTTGACAGCCGGCTTGTCAAGAGGACCGGTACGCAGCCGCAGCGCCGGGCGCGGAAGCTGCCACCCAGGGAAACGGTGCTGTCCAACCTCGCCTCCGCCCAAGGAAGCGCCTATGTCTGGGGCGGAAACCGTGGCGCGGGGATCCCTGAAATGCTCGGACTCTATCCCGTCCGGCCCGGGTTCGAGCTGAGCCGGACAGCGAGGAACCGCTGGACCCTCAAGGGCCTGGACTGCTCGGGGCTCCTCTACGAGGCCACCGACGGGTTCACTCCGAGAAACACCTCTTCCCTGGTCCGTTACGGCACCCCGGTTTCCATTGCCGGCATGGATGCCGAAGAAATCGCCGCGAACATCGAACCCCTGGACCTTATCGTGTGGAACGGGCATGTCATGATAGCCCTTGCCGGGGACAGGGTGATAGAAAGCCGTCTCGACTGCACGGGGAAGAAAGGCGGGGTGATAATCCGCGGCTTGCGGGAAGCGCTCAGGGGCCTGTGCGCCCGAAAAACGCCCCTGAACGATTACGCAGATGGCGGGAAAGACGGCCCACACGGATTTGTCGTCCGCAGGTGGTATCCTGAACACGACATGCCTTAGAGGCCGGCCACTGGTTTCCCGGTTGCATGCATTGCAGACTTGAGAATCCTTGCCACGTGCTCCTTCTGGAGATAGTCGTGTATCGCCTGTTTCCCCTCGGCGCTGAGGTCAACGAATTCAACCCCCATCCCGGGCGGAAATTCGAGCTTTGTCGGCGCCTCAGGCACGTTCAGCCAGGCTACGCGCGCCTTGCAGCTGATATCGACGTTGACGACCGGCAGAATGAAATCCAACGCTACCACCGTATCGACCTGAAGAAGAGGACTCGCCTGGAGGAACAGGCCGCCGGTGCTCACATCGAAAACGTTGCAGTACGAACCGTTATCGTTGCCGCTGACGCAGTGGATACTGAAACGGGACTTGAAGCGCGGCGCATTTCTTTTTTCCAGGCTGACGAACTTCTTTACCGTGGAAAAGAACGATTTTCGATCGATCGGTTTGAGCAGTACGTCATCGCAGCCCGCCCTTGCGCAGCTTTTCAGGTTTTCAGCCTTTCCCGACACCAGCGTCAGCACTACCGCTGTGGCATGCAAAGCCGCGTCCGACTTGACGAGCCTGCAGCACTCAAAGCCGTCGATACCGGGCAATGTTGCCGACAGGAACACCAACTCGGGCCGTTCCCTGCGGATGATATCCCATGCCATTTCACCGTCGTGGCACGTAAACAGTCTCGCACCGGTTTTTCTCAGGTAGGTCTTCCCCAGCTCCACCGCTATTTGATCAGAATCCGCCAGCAGGATGCTCGTGTCGGCTCCCATTGAAACCACCCTCCCCTCGAGTCAAGCTGTGCCGCCTCGGCTGAACGGATTCACGCACATCCCGATCCCAAAGGAATCAGGAGCAACCCATCAGACCGTTATTATTATTTTACACAGCGCTCCATCCGTTTGCAATACTGATGAGGCGCAGATACCCGCCGGCAGGTCACCTTTTCACATCGATCCCGTATGATTTCAGCTTACGGTAGAGATTGCTTCGCTCCAGCTCGATAACCTCCGCGGTCTTGCTGATGTTCCAGTTGTTTTCCTCCAGTTTCTGCAGGATGAATTCCTTTTCGAACTCTTCACGAGCCTCCCTGAGCGTGCTCAGCTCGAACACCCCGTCCAGACGCCCGTCGCCATCCCCGTGCCGAGATTCTCCGGAAACGATCGATTCGGGAAGGTGATTCAGGTCCACGGTCGTCCCCGGAGTCATGATAACCAGCCGCTCCACGACATTCTTCAACTCCCTCACGTTCCCCGGCCAGGCATACCCCTTGAGCGCTTCCATGGCCTCAGGCGTTATCACTTTCCGGCCGATGCCTTCCCGGCTGCAGAAGTTGTCGAGAAAATGCTCTGCCAGGAGGGGAATATCTCCCTGCCTCTCACGCAAAGGAGGTACGGTAAACGGAACGACATTCAGACGATAGAACAGGTCCTCGCGAAAAGCTCCGGCCCGGATTTCATCCTCCAGCACTTTGTTGGTGGCGGCAATGATGCGGACATCGACCTCGATGGTGCGGTTGCCCCCCACCCGCTCGAACTTGCGTTCCTGAAGGATGCGGAGAACCTTGGCCTGGGTTTTGAGCGACATGTCGCCGATCTCGTCCAGGAACAGCGTCCCGCTGTCGGCAAGATCGAACTTGCCTTTCTTCTGGGAAACAGCGCCGGTAAAAGCGCCCTTTTCATGGCCGAACAGCTCGCTCTCGATGAGCTCTTCGGGGATGGCCGCGCAATTGATCTCCACGAACGGTTTTTCCTTCCGCTGGCTGTGGAAATGAATGGAGCGGGCGACCAGTTCCTTGCCGGTCCCGTTCTCGCCGGTAATCAGCACCGATGCGTTGGAGGGCGCAACCAGCAGTATCTGCTCCTTGAGCTTCACCATGGCAGGAGATGTGCCGGTCATCTGCCGTTCCCCGAAGGCCAGGACCCTCAGGGAATCGTTTTCATCCTTGAGGCGCACCATTCCCAGTGCATTACGCACGCAGACCAGGAGCTTCTCCAGCGAGAGAGGCTTTTCGATGAAGTCGTACGCTCCCATCTTGGTCGACTTCACCGCTGTCTCGATCGTGCCGTGTCCGGACATCATGATCACCGCAAGTGAAGGATAGAGTTCCTTTATCTGCCGCAGCGTCTCGATCCCGTCGACACGCGGCATCCAGATATCGAGGAGCACCACGTCCGGGAGGTCCCTCCGCAGCACTTCCAGGGCGGTGATCCCGTCGTTGGCGTGTATCACCCTGAAACCCTCGTCTTCCAGGATCCCCTGCAGGGAAGTCCTGATGCTGTCCTCGTCGTCCACTACCAGTATTTTCTCATCCATGTCCGCAATTCCGTTGTCTCGGTTCCGCCGGCGCCTGAGCTGGTCCTTACACGAGCGACGTGGTCGCCGGAAGCTCGATGACGAATTTCGTCCCCTTCGGCTCGTTGTCCTGCACCCTGATGAAGCCGTGGTGGTCGGCGATAATGGTGTTCACGATCGCCAGGCCGAGACCGGTCCCCGCCTTCCTGGTGGAGAAGTACGGTTCGAACAGCCGCGGCTTGTCCTCGGGGGAAATGCCGTGGCCGGTATCCGCCACCGAGAACGTAACCATCCGCAATTCCGCATTGTACCTGGTTTCTATGTCCACGCTCCCCTCACCGTCAAGAGCAGCCATGGCGTTGTCGAGAAGGTTTATCAGGACCCGCTTGATCTGGTCCCGGTCAAGCAGGATAAGGGGAATCGCATCATCCGCCGCAAGGCTGAACCGCACCCCGCGGTGAGCTTCCTGGTACAGGGTCAGCGCCTCCCTGATTATCTCGTTGAGACCAGTGGGATTCAGCTGGGCCGACGGCATCCGGGCGAAGTTGGAGAACTCGTCCACCAGCGTCTTCAATTCGTCCACCGACTTTATAATCATTCCGGTGCATTCGTCAAAAACTTTCTCCTCACCGGAAAACCGGTCGAGGTACTTTTTCCGGAGCCGCTGGGCGCACAGCTTGATCGGGGTCAGCGGATTCTTGATCTCGTGGGCGATCCTCCTGGCCACCTCCCGCCAGGCAGCCATTCGCTGCGCCTTGATGAGGTGGGTCAGATCGTCGAAAACCACCACCGTCCCGAGGAACTCGCCATTCTCGTCCCGCATGAACGAAATGTTGACCAGAAGGGTCAGTTTCCTGTCCCGCAGCCTGATATCCACCTGCCTGCTGATGGAATCCTTTTTGGAATTGACCAGATCGCGCAGCAGCCCCTTGACGATATCCAGCTGGTCGGAGCGGAGCACGTCGCGGAAGTGCCTGCCCTTCACCCCTTCGGGGGCGATGTTCAGCAGGCGTTCCGCGGAACTGTTCACCGTGCTCAGTATTCCCGACCTGTTGACCGAAATGACGCCGGCCGTCACGTTGCCCAGCACGATTTCCATGTAGCGGCGTCTCTCTTCAAGCTCCAGGTTGCTCCGCGTCAAACCCTCGTTGGCCTCTCTGAGCGCCTGCTGGTTGTTCCTGAGGTCTTCCGTCATCTTGTTGAACGAGGCAACCAGCATCCCTATCTCGTCGTCCCCCTCCCCTTCGAGGCAGACGTCCATGTCCCCCCCCGCCACTTTGTGGGTCGCTTCGGCCAGCACCCGGATCGGTGTGGAAAGGCTGTTGGCAAGATAGATCCCGAACCAGATGGCAAGAAAGATTATCACCATGGTAAACAGGAACAAGGTCAGGATATACCCGCTCCTGATGGGGGACTTGAGAAGCTTCAGCTTGCGATACTTTTCGTAGGCCCCTGAAATCATGCGCATTTTCCCTACCAACGTATCAGGGACATAGAACGTGACCACAACCGCGCCGATGACTCCGCTGCCGGCCTGCCTCCCGTAGAGCGGCACGATCCCCCGGATGAGATCGGCCTTGCCGATGCTGGTCACCCACGAGAGTTCCCTGCCGTCGAGCGCGACACGGATGTCCGACTGGGATGGCTTGACGTACCGGCCCGGGAGCACGTCCGAACGGGCCGCCGGACCGGGGCCGTCACTTCCGGCCAGGAAAACCTCGATCGCTCCCACATTGTATTCTTTGCGCTTCTCGGCAATGAAGCTTCCCAGCTTGTGCCGGTAATTGCCATCCAGGTACCCCCGATCCCTGAGGTCGCCGCTGACCCTGCGGCAGAAATGCAGCGCATAGGCGCCGGTATCGCGGTAGGTGGACTGGGCGACATCGAGGGATTCGTTCAGGGACCATTCGATCTGCCGATTGAACCAGTTCTTTATGGTCATGTTGAAAAAACTGGCGGAGACGATGAAGAGCATCAGGGTAGGCACGAGGGAAAGGCCGACAAAGGCGAATACCAGTTTCCCGCGCAGTCTGGAGCCGAACGGGTTCCTCTTCCGTTCCAGCAGGATGCGGGCAATGTTGCGGCACACCAGGTAGACGAGCAGGACGATCAGCAGCAGGACGATGTTGATCAGTACGAAGATCAGCACGTTCCCCACATCCGAAACAGCAGGCCCGATATCGGACAGATGGATCTCGGCCATGGTGAGGGCCAGAAGCAGCAGGAGCGAAACAACGATTATGATGATCTCTTTCCTGCTTTTCTTCGCTTCCAATGGGCTCAAGCGGTTTTTTTTGTAACGGTTTTTCGCAGTAGTCATACCCTGTCCAAAGCGTTTTACCCGGTTTGAATGTGCTGGGATTTTACCACTTTATCTGAAGTGCCCGTGCTTTTCAAGGATTGACGGGGTGCATCGGGAGAGAGGAACGCCCGGCAAAGGGGCGGACCGGTTTTTCAGGGCAAAAAAAAGCAGCCCGTTCGGGCTGCTTTCAAGGGGGGGTTCGGGTGTGACGTTATGCCTTCGACCACGCGAGTTCCGGCGACGGGAGGGGGAGGATCGCCGGCGCGCCGCGGTAATCGGCTGCTTCCTCGAGCTTCCAGCAGTCGGTTCGGGCCAGTATCTCGGTTACCAGCTTGTGGTTCAGGTCATGGCCTGACTTGTATGCCTTTACATGGCCGATGAGGGAATGCCCTGCCAGAGAAAGGTCGCCCACCGAATCCATGATCTTGTGGCGGACGAATTCATCCTGGAAACGAAGCCCTCCTTCGTTCAGAATGCCTTCATCGCCGATGACCACGGCGTTGTCCAGCGAACCGCCCCTGGCAAGACCGTTCGCCTTCAGTGTCTCGACTTCGATGAGAAAACCGAAGGTTCTCGCCGCGGCATAATCGTTTTCGAACCCCTCTTCACTGAACTTCATGCTTTTGAACTGGTTGTTGACAACCGGGTGATTGAAACGCATGTCGAAGGATATCCGGTAATACCTGGAAGGGATGATGGAAATCTTCTTGTCTCCGTCAATAACCGTTATCGGCCTCTTGATCACCAGGTATTTTTTCGGGAGGTTCAGAACTCGCGTGCCGGTTTCCCTGAGCCCGCAAACAAACGGCGCCGCGCTGCCATCCATGATGGGAACTTCGGGACCGTCGATGTCCACGTGGGCGTTGTCGATGCCGCAGCCGGTCAGGGCGGCCATCAGGTGCTCGATCGTGGAGACCGTCGCGCCGCTTTTTCCGATCGTGGTCGAAAGGCGGGTATTCACCACGTTGCAGGCTTTGGCTTCGATGGAAACGGACGGGGTCAGATCGATCCTGTGGAACACGATTCCGGTTCCTGCTTCTGCCGGGCGGAGGGTCATGTTGACGTCCTTGCCGGAATGAAGTCCGATGCCGGAAAATACCACCTTGTCTCGTAATGTTTTCTGAAAGGCCATGAAAGGCTCCTTTGGAAGCGGGAATCAGTACACAGCCCTTGATCTAGCAACAACCGGGCCAAAGAAACTTTCCGTCTCAGCAGAGCCAACATACCGATGTTGCGCGACAAAACATTATGCGACGCAGGAAACCGGATCGCATGAGCCGCTCCCTGTGGCGTAAACGCAACACTTCTTGTTGCGTTTACGCCACAGGGAGCGGCTCACAACTCCAGGTTCAGCCCGGCATGGTACAGCTTGCCGCCGCGGCCGTCAAAGGGGATCGTAGCAAGCTTGCCCTTGCCGAAACCGCAGGAAAAACTCTCCAGAAATAGGCGGTTCCTCTTTCGTTCAACTGTCACCGTCGCCAGAAGGATCGATTCCCCCATGGTTCGCGCATCCGACTCGCGAAAGACGATCGGCTCGATCCGGACCGGACCGGCTCCGTCAACGGCAAAGGCAGGCTGTTGCAGGGTCAGGAGGCGGCCGGCACGCAGGTGAAGCGGCGTCGTGGCAAAGGAACACGCCGGGACGTAGAGCAGCGGCGGCCCGCTTCTGACAGCACTGCCACCGGAAGTCACCACTCCGGCAAGAAGCCGATATTCGGGGACGGTCCGCACTTCCCCTTCGCTTGAAGCCACCCGGAAAGGGAAGATCCAGAACGGCAGACGGACATCGCCATGGCCGGCCAGGTGCAAGAGTTCGCGCCGTGCAAGCTTTCCGCCTTCGATCTCCAGTGCTTGGTCGCAGTCCGTGCAATGGAACAGCACATCGTGCTCGCCGCTGGGAAGAGACCTGCCGCACTCCGGGCAGAGGAGCGGCACAACCCTGATATTCCCCTCTTCAGCCATGCTCGACATCCCCCTTTCTTTCCACCAGACGCGCAAAAAATACCGCCAGGGCCGAAAACGATGCTCCCTTCGCCGAACAGAACCAGCCCACGAAGAGTGCAGTCGATGCGATCCCGGCCGCCGGGTGCAGGAAAAACGCGGACACCAGCAGGAGAATTGCCGCCATGGGCTGCCAAAGCCGGACGGAAGTCCCTCCCGGGAACCTGGCCTTGAGGATTCTGCCGTTCACGGCATCCACCACAACCGGGTAGATCCGGTCCCCGGCTGCAAACGTCAACCGCCAGACCGGGTAGGAAATCAGGGCCAGCCGTTCGCCGCAAAGGTCCACGTGCTCCAAGCTGCGGAGGGTTCCGGCCGGCCGCAGCCTTTTCCATGAAGCCAGCGCTTCCTGCTTTGCCTGTTCCGCGCCTTTCACCGGGTCGAAGACCTTGGCGCCGCGCCGCGAAAGAGCCTCGTGGTCCATCAGCTTGAGGGACAGCACCGCGCCGGCCAGGGCGATTCCCCGCAGGCCGTAGGCTGCGGGGTCGAAGGCGGGCGAACTGTGATCGAGGGGGGCGGAGATGGTTTCAAACTGCTGCTCGTTGGGGCCCCGCCGTTCGACCACGCTTTTGCAGCCGTTGTCGTCGATCACCTCTTCGCGCACCACGGTTTCCTTTTCCAGCCACCGCCACCCCGTTGCCAGGGCACGGATGCTCCAGTAAGGGAGGAAACAGAGCTCGCCACCTTCAAAGCGAAGATTTTCCGCCACGTTCCGATCCACTCCTGAAGCGGCAAGGAACTTTCGCGCCGCAATCCGGGCCCGGGCGAGATCGAGCCGCTCCTCCAGGAAGAACCTGGCAACTCCGGCCTCGCCGCACACGGCAAGGGACGTCTTGCAGGACCGGCAACTCCCGTTGCGCGACCCCTCGCGGAAATCGAAAGGGCTGCCGCACTGGGGACAGCTTATGACCGCGCACAGCCCGCCGCTCACGACGATGCCTCTTTTTTCAGCTTGGAAAGAAAGACGGGGTACAGGCAACCTGTCGTGATGATGAATGCGATCGTCCTGAAAATGGCGTGGCGGATCACCAGGCCTTCCGCAACCAGCAGGAGGGCAAAACCGCCCATCATGGCCAGATGGATTGCGGAAATGGAAACAGCGGACGGCGATGGGGTAGCGGAAGCGAACACCTTGCCGTCTGCGCCGGAAACGACGGCTGAAAAGGGTTGTCCTCCAACCTGGCAGCGCATGAAGTAGAGCGGCAGGTAGAGCAGACTCCAGGCCGCATCGCCGGAAGCGGACGGCAACCCGGATACCGCCTCCGCCAGGAGCACCAGCGGTTCCGGATAGTCGCCCTTCTCTTCCAGGAAAACCAGGTCGCCGGCCGGAAGGGTGACCGAGGACACCTCGCTGAAGCCGTGCTCCAGGGCAGGGACGAGGCAGCCGCTTCCCGCGCCCGATGAATCATACCAGAAGGGGAATTGCAGAAAGTCCGCATTTTCCCGCTTGACCGGATCGGTGATCCGCCTGGTTTCCAGCCAGGTCTCCAGGGCGCTCCAAGCCTGCCGGTCATCCCTCGTGTGGAGAATGGCGTACTCGGGCACTCCCTTCCCTTCGTAAACGGTAAAGGAGGAAGTACAGTACGGGCACCGGTAAAAGCGGCTTTCCGTCAGGGCCTCGATGGGCGCTCCGCATTGCGGGCAGACAACCTGCAACGGTCACCCCTCCAGACTGGCGCCGCATTTCCCGCAGAACCGGGAGCCGGCCGCCTCCTCGTTGCCGCATGCCGCGCAGGTGACCATGCCGCCGAGCTTCAGGCCGCATCCCGGGCAGAACAGCGCACCCGCCGGCAGATCCCGGGAACACCCCGGGCAGCGTGCGACTGCGTTCAAGGCAGCCCCGCATCCGGGACAGAAGCGGGCTCCGGTGGGTACGCTCGTATGGCATGCAGGGCACTCGGAGCCGACAACGGACCGGCCTTCCGGTCGTCCGGCAACGCTGTTCATTACCATCCCCGGTATCATCATCCCCAGCCCTGCCCCGACCCCGACCCCCATTCCCTGGGCCGCACCGCCCTCACCCGAGGCCGAGGCCGCCTTTTCCAGGCTCACCGCAGCCTTGTATTTGAGGTAGCTTTCCATATCGCCGTTCAGGACTCCCATGGAGCTCCGTTCGTCGATGGTCTTCTGCACTTCGGCCGGAGGCGTGATGGAGTTGATGTAGAAATCCGCCAGTCCGATGCCGTACTTGCCGAAGTCGTCGACCAGCCTGGACTTGAGGGACAGTGCCAGCTCATCGTACTGCCGCGGCAGGTCCAGCAGCGACTTCAGGGTCTCGCCCAGAAGATCGTTCAGTCGGGATACCGTCACGTCCCGAAGGAAATCCTCGATCTGCGGCACGGCAAATACCGCCTGCGTTCCGGCCAGGCTGTTGACCAGCAGCAGAGGGTCGGTCACGCGGAACGTGTAGGCGCCGAACGCCCTGAGGCGCACCATGCCGAACTCCGCGTCCTTGAACGCCACCGGCTCCTTGGTTCCCCAGCGCATGTCGGTAAAGGTCTTCATGTTGACGAAACAGACCTCGCAGCGGAACGGCGAGGTAAATCCCCACGGAAGCGACAGGATTTTGGTCAGTATCGGCAGGTTGTCACTGGCAAGGGTGTGACGCCCCGGTCCGAAGACATCGGCTGCCTTGCCGTCGCGAAAGAAAACCGCCTTCTGGCTTTCCCGCACCACCAGCTGGGAGCCGAACTTTATTTCAGCCGAGCCCTGCGGGGGAATCCTGTGGACCAGTTCCATCCCGGTCTCGTCGAACCACTCGATGACCTCGAGGAAAACCGCGTTCATGCTGTTAACCGACATTTCATCCTCCTGGGAATGGTTGCATTTCCTGATATGTTGCCGGGTCAAGTCCGGACCGGCATTACAGGCGCTCCATGGCGTCTTATCTCCGAAGCAGCCAGAACAGCAGCGAGAGGAGCAGCGAAATCAGAACACAGGTTGCCAGCGGGAAATAGAAAGAAAAATTGCCTTTCCGGAGGTAAATATCTCCCGGCAACCGACCGATCCATGGCAGTTTCCCGGAGAAGACCAGCAGAACCCCGATCAGCGCCATGAGCAGGCCGAGCGCTATCAATGCCTTCCCCAGTGCGGTCACGGCGCGCCGCCCGCCTTCCCTGCAACAGCCGGAGCATACCGGTCTTTCTCGCTGTAGACGCAGCCGCAGTACTGCTGCCGGTAAAGCCCCAGTTGCCGGGACGCGTCGATCCCGTGCTTCCAGCCCGGCCTGAAATCCACATACAAGAATCGTACCCCGAAAAGATCAGCGGCCCGCTCCCCCTCTTCGCGGATGACATCGTGGCGCTGGTACCGGCTGTAGAGGAGGGAGGTCGTGAATGCGTCAAATCCGGACTCCGCCGACTCCCGGGCCGTCCGCTCCAGCCGTGACGCATAGCAGTAGCGGCACCGTTCACCGGGTGCGGAAGCGGTGGCGGCGAGGAACTCTTCAAGGCGGTATTCGTCACGCCAGATCATGGGCAGGTCCGCAATTTCTGCATAGCGTTCCACGGCTTCGAGTCTTCGCCGATATTCCTGATAGGGGTGTATGTTGTGGTTGAAGAAGAAACCGGTTATGAGGTGCCCTGCAGCTCGGAGAGATTCCAGCGGGTAAATGGCGCAGGGAGCGCAGCACATATGGAGCAGGATTTTCATGTTTCATATCTTAAAACAATGACAGCCGCAAAAGCAATGGAGTTGTCAATCCGGCCGCATCTCGGGGGAAAAAGCGTGTCGCGCCGGAACGTGGAATAAAGAAAATTTATCAACAAAACCTTGACCTTTTTCGCTATTCCGATAAAATTAATGAATTAATTTCCTATTCAAAGGAGGCGTTATGAAATTCACTGCTGCACTGATCGGTATTGCTCTTCTGGCCGCATCCACTTCGATGGCCGCGGGAACGAAAACCTACCAGGTCACCGGCCCGGTTCTGGAAGTACGGCCTGACGCCGTCGTGGTCCAGAAAGGAAAGGAAAAATGGGAGATCGCCAAGGACAAGGATACCAAGGTGACCGGCGATCTGAAAGTGGGAAGCAAAGTCACCATCATGTACACCATGAAGGCCGCGACCATCGAGGCGAAAGCCGAAGCCAAGAAGAAAAAATGATTGCTCCGGGAATGACCGCGCAATCATGGCACGCAGTTGTTGCTTGGCAGATCAATTCATGAATTCTGGAGGAATTTGATGAAACTTTACAGGGTGGTTGCAGCTGCTTTCGTGCTCGTTCTCGCCGGAACCGTGTGCCACGGGGCAACAAAGCCTTCGCCCAAGGCGACCGGCGCCGCGGCGCAAAAGGCAGTTCCGGCAGCAAAAGTCGACTTGAACACCGCTTCGCCCGCGGAACTGGAAAAACTTCCCGGCGTAGGTCCGGCAATCGCGAAGAAAATCGTCGCCGGCAGACCGTACGCCACGACCGGTGATCTGGCCAAGGCCGGGGTGCCCGCGAAAACCGTCAAGAACATTACACCGCTGGTAACGGTCGGCAAAGTGCCGCCCGCCGCGAAACCGGCCCTGCCCAAAGCGCCGCAACCCGCGGCATCCGCACCGGCAAAGCCGGCCAAAGCACCGGCACCGGTTGCCGCCCCTCCGGCAAAGCCGGCCAGGACCCCGTCGGCGGCGCAGTCCAGGACCGCAAAACCGGCAACTCCCCCGCCGGCCGGCAAAGACATGGTCTGGGTCAACACTGACACGAAGATCTACCACAAGGCGGGCAGCCAATGGTACGGCAAAACCAAGCAGGGGAGCTACATGCCTGAATCCGAAGCAATCAAGGCGGGATTCAGGGAAGCGCGGTCGTCGAAGCGGTAATCGAAAGGAGGACTCCATGGGAATTGTGGATGAGTTGGTTGGCAAGGTATCCGGAATGCTCGGCGGTGGCGGCGAGCAACACTCCGGGCTCCTGGGCGGCATCATGGAAATGCTGTCCGGCGGCGGGTCTGGCGGCCTGAGTGGCCTGTTGCAGGCCTTCCAGGAAAAAGGGCTGGGCGACGTCATCTCATCCTGGATCGGCACCGGCGCGAACCAGGCTATCTCCGCCGACCAGATCCAGGAGGTCCTGGGAAGCGACATGGTGCGGAACCTGGCTGCCAAGGCCGGCATCCCCACCGAGGAAATCGGCGGCAAGCTCGCCGAACTCCTTCCCGGCGTGATCGACAAGCTGACCCCGGACGGTACGATTCCCGAAGGAGGTCTGCTGGAAAAGGGAATGGAGATTCTCAAGGGATAACCGGCCCGACCGGAGAAGAATTGCCGTATCGCCGCTCGGAAAACAGCCGTGCCGGGTTGGAAAACCAGCCCGTCACGGCTGTTTCATTTCATGTATTCCGTCCCGCAAATGGGCTGTTGCCCGATGCTTTGCGGTGAAATCCCGGTACGCTCTCCTGACTGCGTCTTCCGGCATTTCCAGAACCCGCGCCGCCTCGCCGGCGGACACCTCGTGCTCCCAGGCATAGAGGAGATGGTCCAGCCGGTCGAACGGAATCCTGAAAAAGAACTCCTGGTCGCTCACCGGCAGGCTGAACGTGTCGGGACTGGGTTGACGGTCGATGATTTCCGGGATCACGCCGAGATGCCGTGCGATCTGGTATATCTGGTTCTTGTACAGGTGCGTAATCGGCTCGATATCAGTGCCCCCGTCGCCGTACTTGCAGAAATCCCCCAGCAGAAACTCGGTACGGTTGGTTGTTCCGGCAACGAGGAGGTTCCGCCGGTCGGCTTCGGCATAGAGATGGATCATCCGCGACCTGATCTTTATATTCGCGAAAGCGGTGATTGCGCGGAATTCCTCTGGATTCAACCGCTTTTTCACCAATTCGCCGTCGGGCATCTGAACCTGCAGGCAATAGAAGCTGAATGAGTCCCTTTCCAGCAGGTCAGTCGGAAGCGTTATGTTGTATTTGCAGCCCGGCCGGTATTCCGGAACCAGCTTCCGGAGGAAATCATCCCGCCAAGAGTAGCTGACAATGCTGTCCACCGTTGGCGTGATGTCGGCCACGCGATGCTCGATGCCCAACAATCCGGCATGCTTCAGCGCATATTCGCTGCTTATCGGATTCGATTCCCGTTCGGGGAGAACGAGTCCGACCACCTTGTCCTTTCCGATTGCATGAACGGCAATCGCAGCCACGCAGGCGGAATCGACGCCGCCGCTCAATCCGACCACGACCCCTTTTCTGCGGAAAACCGCGTTCAATTGCCCGTTAATGAAGCTGGAAAGCCGCTCCAGCTTTTCAGCTGGATCAATAATCAACGCATCGCGGTTGAAAGCCATCATCAGTCTCCCGGTATCGAATGAATGAATCGCCGTTTCGCGTTCATACTGGCATCTGCAGCGACATTTGTCCACAGGTTATCGCAAACGCCCGGCAACGTGAATTGAATTCGTTCATAAAACAGATATAATTTTCCTTAGACATATCGCTTTACAGGTCAATAGCGATACCAGGGCCGCGAACATGTTCACCATCGCAAAAAAGTGCCTGGCGGGATTGGCTGTCGCGGGATCGATGCTTTTCGCGGCTGCACTTTGCCAAGGCCAGACGGATGCCTTTACCGGCGATTTCGAAGAGGGAAATCTGCGGGGATGGGAAGCCGCGGGAACCGCCTTCAGATACCAGCCGACACGGGGCGACAATCCGACCGCGCGAAACCGGGGGCAGCCGTCCAACCACCAGGGGCGTTACTGGATCGGCACGTATGAGAAATTCCAGGGGCAGCGGCGGCAGAAACCCGGTGACATTCAGGGAGACGAGCCGGTCGGCGCCCTGACGTCGATGCCCTTTACCATTCCGCGCGGCACGCTCGAGTTTCTCGTGGGTGGGGGCAGGGAGTACGACACCCGGGTGGAACTGTTCATCCAGGACCCCATCGAAGGCTCGATCAGGGGACCATTCGCATCCGGTGAGAACAGCGAGACCATGCGCAGGGTGAGCTGGGACCTTACCCCCTATGCCGGCAAGACGGGGAGGATACGGATCGTCGACAACGCTTCAGGTCCCTGGGGACACATAAACGCGGACGACTTCAGGATCATCCCGGCGGACACCCCGGCAACGATCACTGTTCCCGACCTGGGCGGCCTTACGGCCGGACAGTCCGCCGAGCTGCTTGAAAGGTCCGGCCTGCGCGCCGGACAGGTGACACGCAGGGCTTCAGCCCGCCAATCCGACACGGTCATCGAACAGGATCCGCCCCAGGGCACCGAGGTACGTCCGGGAACTGCGGTCGCGCTCATACTGGCCGAAGAGGAACGAACCCCGGGTAATGGCGGAGAATCCCCTGACCGGACGCCCCCTGCGACCGGGAACCACTCGGACAACGGGCTGCCACCGCCACCCGGCATCCCGAAATGGGTCTGGTCAATCCCCGGCCTGCTGGCAGCCTGGGGCGCATTCCGCGTGATATCCCGGCCGAAAAAAGGAAAGACCTCCCCGGCAACCGCCACGATCCGCTACAAAATCGCCAGGGACAGCGGCTCGCAGACCGTCGAACCGTTAAAACCCCGCCGCCCGGGGCCTGAAATCCGGCTCAGGGCCGTCAGTGACCGCGGTCGCCAGGAGATCACGGGAGACTGGTCAGGATCGGGCTGAAGGAGGAATTATGGAGAACCAGTTGCAGACACTGAACCATTTCTTTTCCTTCAACGCCACCGGCCTGCCCCGCCGCCCCCTCCAGGCGCTTGAAGCCGGTGAAAAGATGTCGGAGATCAGGGAAAGGATCGCCCGCGACTCCGGTAGCGTGAGCTGGCCGGTGGCGTTCAGCGAACTGGTGAACAAAATCGGCGACGTCCTCGATATCCGGTTGACGGACATCCTCTGCTCGGCCTGGCATAAATACCGCGAGATCCGCAAGTACGCGGACAGCACGGCATATCCGCCGGGGGAAACATTTCTCGTGCCGCTGGCGAAACATACCGTGAATTCGGTCCATCGCCCGAGCATCGAAATCCTGGTCGATGACTGCCCGGTTGCCGTTGTCGATGTGGCAGTAGAGATCTCCCTCACCCTGGAGGGAGCGGTGCTCAAAATCAGCGACGGAAAAATCAAGGGGATAACAACCGGTTACTGCACCGGCAGCGGCATCATCACGTGCGAAGGCTTCACCGTCCTGGAAAAGAAAACGGAGCCCTGGAACCTGCCCGGCTCGATCGATCTGGGCGAGGGGATTCCCATCTGAGGCCGACCTCCGACAAGTGCGTTGACAAAGCCGGCTCCGATCACTACCATGTTTCAGGGAGACAGAAACCGCATGAACCATGACTGGGCCTTCGGAGCCGTCAAACTCGCCGCCTTGGTCCTCGGGGCCATGGCCCTCAACCTGCCCTTGGGCTACCTCAGGAGGAGCTGCGCACGGTTCAGCCCGGGCTGGTACTTTTGGGTCCACGTCTCCGTACCGGTCATGATTTTCCTTCGGCTCATGGCATCCTTCAGCTGGAAAGTCGTCCCCCTGACACTCGGCGGGGCCGTGGCGGGCCAGGTTGTGGGAGGCCTGCTCAACCGGAGGAGAAACGACCATGGCTGACAGGAGGAGAAAAGCCGGGAAGCCGACCGCGATCGCATCCCTGCTGGCCGGGGCATTCAAGGGGAAGCCGCTGGAACGGCGTCTTGAGGAAGCGAAGATCTGGCAGGTCTGGGACCGGGCGGTGGGGAGGCAGTTGGCCGCGAAGGCGAAACCGCTGCGGTTCAACAGCGGCCTGCTGACGGTCGTGGTGTCAAGCGCGCCATGGATGCAGCAACTCAATTTCATGAAACGGGAAATAGCGCAGCGGCTGAATCAGCTGCTGGGAAAAGAGCTGGTGCGCGAAATATACCTCAGGCCGGGCAGGCCGGCGCAGGAGGAACAGTCCGGGCGTCCGGCCGGGCCTTCCCGCAGGGAACTCACCGGCGAAGAGATCGAAAAGATCTCCCGCGCCTCGGAGGCAATCCGGGACGAGGATCTGCGGCGGGAATTCGTCAGGCTGCTGGAAACCCACTATTCCACCGAGCGGCCCGGCGGGAAGTAACCAGCCGTCAGCCGCCCTTCCGTCCCCCATTGTTCACGAACAGCGGCGGCAGCACCCGCAGGTCGCCCTTCCTCCCCTTAACCAGCTCCAGGAGAAACATCCTTCCTTCCGCTTCCGGATTGTCGTGGACCATGCGCAGGCGCACCGGCGCCAGTTTCAGGCCCGCCGCTTCCACCAGCAGTTCAGGCAGCCTGGAGGGATGGCTGACCATGCAGATCCGCCCCGGCACCCTGACCAGGTATTTCGCCACCGCCAGGAAATCACCGAGCCCGGCGGTCGACTCATGCCTGGCGTTGTCCCTCCCCGGAACGGGGCTGATCCTGCCGGTGCCGCGCTTGCGGTACGGCGGGTTGGAAACCACCAGGTCGAAGGATGCTGCCGGGAACAACCCCTTGATCTCCAATATGTCGCGGTTCACGATGGTGATCCTGCCGGAGAGCCCGTTCAGTTCCACGTTGCGTCCGGCGAGCTCGGCCAGCGCCTGCTGGTGCTCGATCCCCACGAAACGGGTCCCCGCTGCCATGCGCGCCAGCACGAGCGGGATGACCCCGCATCCGGCGCCGAGATCGGCGACCTCATCGCCTTCCCGTACGCCGGCGAAATCGCACAGGAGCAGGGGGTCGACGGAGAAGCGGTACCCGCTCCGCTGCTGGACCACCCGGAGGCCGAAATCCCTGAGTTCGTCAACGGTCTCACCGCAACTCATGGTCCGCCCCTCCGGAGGTTCTGCGCCTGATCAGGATTTCCCGCGCCAGCACGAGCGCGTAGAGCGCGAAGGAGACGAGCGTCAGCCACTTGCCCACCTTGAAGGGCAGCGGGTCATACAGGAACCGGACGTCATGCCTCCCCTTTGCGAGGTACACGCCGCTCAGGACATGGTTGACCGGCTGGATCGCCACCTCCCTGCCGTCCACCGTCGCCCGCCACCCGCGGAAATACTTCTCCCCCATCACCAGCAGGGCGTTGCGCGAAGCGTCAGCCTCCACCCTGATATCGCCCCCCTGGTACCTCGTCACGGCAACAGTGCCCGGACCCGTGCCCGGCGGCTCATCGGGGCCGGCAAGGGGAAAGGGGGGCGGTGACTCGACCACGGCGAAACGCCGGGGATCGAATGCCGGGCTCTGGAGCAGCTCCATCACCCTGCCCGGCTCCTCGAGCATCCCGGCCGCGGGGACCAGCCATCCCTTGGGCAGGACCCTGCGGTTCTCCAGCACGATCTCCCGCCCGTCCGGGGAAGTGTAGACCGGCACGAAACGATCGCCGAGCCGGGCTTTCTCCTCCTGGTAGCGGGTTGCGTCGTACACCAGGTACTTCAGGTTGACCATGTCCGGCAGGGCTGAATCGAAGGAAAACGCCTCCAGGAAATCCTGCCAGCGCTGCTGCTGCACCGGGTTGGAAGTGTACATGACCGGAATGCCGTTGGCTGCGTACTGCATGGGGTCGGTCCCGTTCATGGGGAAGACGCGGAAGACCAGGGAATCCCTTGACAGGAACTCCATTACCGGCGTTTTGCCGGCCTGCACTTTCCGCGGCATATCCTGGAGCAGCATGAACTTGGCATTCACCCGGCCGGTATCCGCGACATACAGGACGACCAGGAGCAGCGGCAGCCAGCGGAGCGCTCTCCGGCCGCGACAAAACGCACAGATGATCCCGGCATGGATGCCGGCCAGTGCCAGGGCGATCCCCGTTTCCGCCACCAGGTTGTTCCAGCGGGGAGCGACGAGCAGCGCGCCCGGGGAAAAACGGTTCGGCATGGCCAGCAATCCGCCGAACCTGGCCAGCCAGAACTCCCGTCCCGCGATCTCGATCACCAGGAGGAAGGCCAGCGCCACGGGAACAGCCATCACGCCAACGAGATACGAGCCGAACGCTGCGCTTTTCCGCACCTCTCCGTCCCTCAGGAGGTCCAGCCCCCGCGCCGCCAGCACCGCCAGCCCCAGGACCGGGAGGAACATCATCATCTTCGGCACGCGGAAATGGTTGACGCCGGGGAAGTGCTCATAGAGGAACCAGTAGAACGGGGTGTATTTTCCCATGGAAAAGAGAATGCCGCCGGCAACGGCAGTCAGCGCGATCCAGGTCAGGGCATCCCTGCGGAACAGGAGCGGGAGCGGCAGCAGCAGCCAGGGGAGGAGTCCCAGGTAATCGGAGGTCTGGGTGAACACCATCCTCCCCCAGTAATAGGCGTTGATGTTGCCGGAATCGTAAGATCCCTCCTGGCGCGAAAAGCCGAAGAAGCCGGGAATCGCGAAGGTTATCGCCTCTTCCGGGGGCAGGGACCAGGACATCGCCTCATCCGCTGCCATGCCGCCTTTCCCCTGGTTGGCGCCGCTCTGCACCCCCCTGGTAGTGTCCCGGGACCAGTCGGCCAGGGGCACGAGCGAAATGGCTACCGTGCTGAGGAAAAAGAGCGCCATGGCCGCATTCATGGCCATCAGCCTGAGCGGCCAGGGCTTTCCCTGCCGCCGGACCCCGATGGTGATGCCCGCCAGTCTCAGCACTCCGTAGGCGCCGATGCCGAGGCAGGTGTAAAAGGCGATCTGCCAGTGCATGTTGAAGAACTGGAAGGCGAGGACGACCCCGGCAGTCAGGAAGAAGACCAGCCGCCGCGCCTGGAAGCCCCGCTCCAAGAAATAGAACGCCCAGGGGGCGAAACTGATGGTGGCGATCTTCTGCACATGCCCGGCATTGATCAGCGAAGCGTTTTCCGGCGCCAGGGCGAAAACGAGCCCGCCGAGGAGCGATGCCAGGCGTCCCGCCCCCACGACCCGGCAAAGGCAGTAGGTCCCGGCCGCGCCGAAAAACAGGTGCAGGACCATGAACCAGGCGATGCTGGACGGCAACGGCAGCAGCCGGAACAGCAGGCTGCGGTAGAGGAGGAACTGCATGGACAGGGTTCCGCCGCCTTCGCTGGTGCCTCCGTTGACGTACAGGTCCCAGGCGGGCCGCAGGCTGATCCTGAACAAGTCGGCAAAGCTCATATCCCTGAAACCCCTGACCGTCCAGAGGAATTCATTGGTGATGTCCGGAGCGCGGACGATCTTTCCGGTGAACAGGATCTTGGAGAAACAGAGCACCAGCAGCACGAGGAGCGCTGCCAGGAACAGCAGGTCTTTTTTTCGCCCGGCAGTTTCTTCTCCGGGACCTGGTGCGGGCAAACCCGGCCCCCATACGGCGCGCCCGACCCTGGAAAGCATATCTGTCACCACAATCGCACCCTTTCGAGGTAAAAATCGTTCAATTTCGCAACAAAAACCGCCCAGCTGAATTTTTCCAGCAGATGGCGCCTGCCCGCTTCCCCCAGCACGCGCCCCTGTCCATTTTTCCCCAGAAGCTCAACCGTTCGCTCGGCCATTTCTTGCCACGCGCCGGGATCGCACAGGATGCCGGTTGAACCGGCTTCGATGTACTCGGCAATCTGGCCCACCCGGTCGGCAACCACCGGCACTCCGGCGCGCAGCAGCTCGGTCAGCTTGGCCGGGCACTTGGCGCGGTTGACCAGGTTGTCGTCAAAGGGGTAGAGCGCCACGTCGCCCACAGCCAGGTAATCGGGAATGCGCGCCGGTTCGACCCAGCCGGCCAGGTGCAGTGCCCGGGCAAATCCCAGCTCCGCCGCCGCCCGGAGCAACTGCTCCTCTTCGCCGCGACGCCCCTTCCCCACCACGAGAACGCGGACCGCGGGAACCCGGCGGCAAATTTCGCCCAGGACCTGATGCAGCCGCTGCTGGCCGAATTCGAAGAAACGGGTGTAGAGGAGGACGACCGGCGCGTCAGCCGGTATGCCAAGCTCTGTCCGTATCCCCGCGCCGTTCCCGGGGGGGATGTCATCCACGCAGTTGGGGAGGTACAGGACTCTATCCGGGGGAATTCCCAGGTGTCCGGTCCGGGCCTGCAGCGTACGGCTGGCCGCGGTGACCCCGGCCGCCAGTTTCTGCAGCCGGCGTTCCTGGAAGCTGAAGAGGATTCTTTCCGCCCAGCCGTAAGGATGCAGGTCATTCATGCCGCCCGCCCCTTCCCAATCGTCGGTGTCGACAAAGAGTGCAGGCGTGCGCCTTCCCGCCACCCTGGACAGAATCAGTGCGAAAGCGGCAAGCCCGCCGTAGCCCTTGGGCTTGAACAGGTGCACCAGGTCCGCCTTTTCGGCCCTGGCTGCGCGGTACATCCTCCGGGCCAGCGCCAGTGCGCCCAATACCTTGTTTGAGGGACCGAGAGAGACGTTCCTGACCAGGACCCCGCCGATTGTTTCCTCCTTACCCGAGTCTTCGGGATTGGTGTACGGCGGCGCAATGATCGTGACCCGGTGGCCAAGGCGCTGAAGTCCGGCAGCCAGCGGTATCATGCGGGCGATCACCGTCCCTTTGGGACGGATGCCGAACGGCGCGAGGAAGACAATGTTCATGCGGTCCGACCTCCCCCTTCCGCCTCGAACCGGCCCAACCTGCCCTTCCGGAAGTCTGCGTAACCTCTGCGCATCATGGCCAGCTTTTCTCCTTTCCGGTCCTCGAAGAAGAGCAGCCGCAGCAGTTCGAGGGCGAACCTGGCCCGGTCCGCGCGCCGGAAACCGGGGAATGCGTCCCGGTAACGGTCGGCTACGAAGAACCTGTTCCGGGTTTTGTAGTATTTCCGGAGGGGGCTGTGGCTCGTCAGGTACAGGTCGCGGAAAAACAGGCGGAACTTCAGCAGCCGGCCCACCCGGTGCTCCAGGCGGGCCCGGTTCGCCCGGACAATCCGGAACCCCAGGCTGCGCAGCCTGAGGCAGTATTCGATGTCGACGAAATCCACGAACAGCTCTTCCATGAACGGGCCTGCAGCTTCAAAGGCGCTGAGGACCAGCAGGTTTCCCGAAGTCATGACCGATTGCATTTCCCGGCATTCCGCCGTCGAACCGGGCCTCTCCCCAGGCCTGGTGACGAGGAACGGCGCCACGATCCCGAGATTGTCCCGGGTGAAGCATCCGGCACAGTCGAGCATCGTGCTCACCATGCCGGGCGCTGCCCTGCTGTCCTGGTCCATGGTCAGGAGATAATCGCATCCATTATCCAACGCCAGCCGGGCGCCCGTGTTGAGCGCAGCGGCCACTCCGAGATTCCGGCCGTTGGCGACATACACGACGTTGCCGAACTCCCGGAAGCGTCCCGCCATGTCGCCGGCCGCGTCTTCCGAATTGTCGACGGCGAACAGGATGTCCACCTGCCCGGCGTAGGAGGCGATATTCTCCCGCAGTTCCTCACCGGGATGGAACAGGACCACTACTCCGGCCACCCGGCAGGTCCTCCCTCCGGCATCGGCGCAGCATGAAAGGTCGGGCCTAAGCGCCATGTTCGCCGCCTCCGGCAGTGAAGTCCCCCACCAGGCGGGCCATCGCTCCATCCGCCGCGTCTCTCATCTCCTGCAAAACGCGGTAATTCCTCGCGCGCATGGCCGCCAGTTCCTCCCTGGAAGGGATATCTCCGGTTACGAACCGCCGGAGATCGATGCAGGCGTACCCGCGGCGGGCGAAATCGCCGATCTCAGCCTGCAGGACGATGGGAACGACCCCGCAGGCCAGATATTCCACCAGCTTGGTCGGGCATGCAGCCCGGTTGACGATGGAACCGTCCCGCAGCACGAACCCCAGGTCCGCCCCATGGTAATGGCCGTAAACTTCGTTTTTCGGCACCGAGGATACCCTGACCCTTCCCGAAAGGCCGTTTGCCGCAGCTTTCTCCTCGAAGAACCGGATATCCGGCGTGAGGATTACATACTCATGTGCCTGACGTGTCATTGCCATGGCTTCCATCATCATGTCGATGTTCTGCCACTTCTGCGAACCGCCCGAATAGATGACTGCAAGGGGACCGGAACCCCGCCTCTCCACCCTGACGATGGGCGCATCGTCGAAGATCGGGATAGTGTAAATCCTTGCGGCGAAAGCGCGGTACTTGGCGCGAAGATGTTCAGCCATGACGTCGGATACCGCCACCAGCGCCCGGCTGCGGCGGACGGCCATCCATTCCACCAGCCCGTAGAGCAGGGCACCGGCACGCTTTCCATAGTAGCGGAGCTCTTCCGGAAAGACACCGTGCAGGTCGGTGATCACGTTCCGGAACAGGTAGAGCGGCAGAGACCGGAAACCGTTGTGGATCGAATGGACGTAAATCCCCCGGGCCTTGAAAGCCCAACGCATGATGTGGGGAAAATGGAGGAAAAAATTGACTTTGTGAACCGTCAACCGGTCGGACGGTTTCTCTTTGCGTTGCCGCAGATTGCCGAAAAAGCGGATGCAGAGGTACAACCGGTCCATGTGGGAAAATTGGCGGTCAACGGCCAGGACGCGCTGCATCATGCCGTCTTTTCCCCCTTCCCGGTCCGGGTAGTTTGCGATGAACAGTACCATGGAGAGTCCGGAATCCTTTCAGCGCCTGTGGCAGATCAGCACCGTATCGAAGCGGGCGATGCACCTGCCGCGCCACCGGATGGCATGGAGCGCTCCCATCAGCAGCGGGTTGCGCTCCGCGAAGGCCATCAGGCGGGCGTCGAACCTGACGAAGGGTAGCCGGTTGCGCAGTTTCATCAGCGGGAACACGGTCCTGAAGCGGGAAAAGCCGTACCGCTTCAGCAGTTCCATGAGCTCACCGTGGGTCGGCTCGTGCAGGTGGGTGCCCAGCGCCCTGGTCCTTCCCCGGTGGGAGCGGTCCATGATCCGGGTGACGTCGCTGGGGCCGAACCCGCCGTTGGGCGCGCACACGATGAAGACGCCGTCTCCGGCCAGGGCTCCGGTTACGGACTCCAGGTGCGCAGGCAGATCAGCGGGAGCGATATGTTCGATCACGTGCTCGGAAAACACCACGTCGAATTTCCGCGTCACGGCAAAGTCGATGACGTCCGCCCGCAGGAATTGGATCCCGTCCCGCGCCTCCGGCAGAACCGGAGCGGAAGTGTCCAGCCCGACGAGTTCCCCGTGGGGCAGCAGCCGGGCGACGCTCCCGAGAAAGAGCCCGCTTCCGCAACCCACCTCCAGGATGGATTTTCCCGCCAGTTCCTTCCTGAACATGCGCACCACGGCATCCTTGGGATTCGCCGTTCCGGCTGCCGATGGTTTCGTACCGTAGATCGGGTGAACGGTTTCATAGACTTCCCGGTACAGCCTTTTCCTTGTCGCGGGATCGGTCTCGGCCAGTATCCCTTCGTGGAACTCCCGTTCCACGGCAAAGGCCCGCATCAGGGCCTCCGCCGGGATGCCCAGTTCCCGGGCGACCCGGTCAAGGTAGGGATATTGGTCAGTCTTGGTCAACTTCAGGCCCCCCGCTACTCGCACCCGTCAGCAGCCATGGCTCGCGTTCCGGCGCGCATTCAGGCCCGCCTCTATGCCTGCCATGATCTCTTCCGCCCGCGCGGCCCAGGAATTCTCCGCGGCGATCCCGAGGCGCGCCTCGATTCTTCCCTGCTCTCCGGCCGCAGCGATCGCTTCGCCGATTTTCCTGCTGAAGGCTTCGGGATCGTCCGCGATGTACACGACGCCATCAGCCCGGTATGCGGCCACTTCCCGCATGCCGGTCGACACGACCGGAAGGCCCGCGCCCAGGTACTCGTAGAGCTTGATGGGGTTGGTGCTCTCGTTCAGCAGGTTCAGCTTGAAGGGGATAATGCCCACGGTAAAGTATGCCATATAGCTGATCAGCTCGGAATAGGGCTTTGGCCCCAGGGAAAGCAGGTTGGGTATCCCTGCCAGCTTCGGCTTCAGGGTTTTCAGGGTGGGCCCGATCAGCGCGAAGGTGATCCCGGGCATGCGCCGGGCCGTTTCCGCGATCAGGTCGACGTCGACCCAGTCATGGATTCCCCCGACATAGCCGACGACCGGTTTGCCCCGGAATTCATACAGCGCATCGCTTTCCCGCTTCTCATATGTCAGGGCGGTGCGGAAGAAAGCGTCGTCGACGCCGTTGGGCGCCAGGATGGTATTCCTGTTCAGCCGGCTGTGCCGGTCGTAGAGCTTGCGGCTCACCGCAAGCACCAGATCGGCCCGGGCGACGATTTCGTTCTCGTTGTCGATCAGCCGCTGGTCGATCGTTTCGGAAAAGGCCGCCCAGTCGTCCATGGCGTCATACACGACGAATTTGTCCTTGCAGCGTTCCAGGTAACGTGTGTCCTCGATGTGCCAGGTATAGACGATATCCGATTCCTTCAGCTCCCGGGACCGGAATACGAAATGATTCTGCAATCCGGTCAATACCCGGTTGATCCCCTTCAGGAAAGGAAACCGGTCATCCTCCTTCAACAGGTAGATGTTCCGGATCCTGTCTACGAGCGAGGACTGCTCCGCCATGTAACCGTAACCGCGGAACGGCAGACGGACGGAGTTGTTGATCACGCAGGTTTCATACTGCCTGCCCAGATATTTCACCAGGTGGTGGGGTCTCTGGAACGTGTTGAACCAGCCGCCGTAGGTAATGATTGAAAGTTTCCGTTTGCCAGTCATATACAGGTGCAAATCTCCCCGATTGATACGTGCGCTGCCCCGTTCAGCTTGGATGAATCCCCGGTCCGTGGCGACCCTCCTGGTTCAGCCGTCACGCTGCATGCCATCTTTTCCTGCAGTCGCGCCAGATGAGCCAGGAAACCGGCAGCGAGATGAACAGGTGTATGGCGAAAAACCCGGCGCAGACGCCCAGGGTCGAATACTTCATGCCCAGGAACCAGGTGGCCGATCCCTGGATCACGCCCAATGCCAGCGACAGGGGCAGGAATGGCTCCTGCTTGTGGGCGCGCAGGTAAGCGCCCAATGCCGCGATGACCACGTTGATGCAGATCGTGGCGAACAGCAGCGCCGCATGTGAAGCGGGAATGAACCGCTGCCCGATGGGGAAGTATTCCTGCAGCAGCCGGATCATTGCCCAGCCGGCGCACGCCCCTGCCATGGAAACGGCTGTCGCCTGGATCAGAACGCTCCGGAACAGCTTGTCCATGTCGGCCCAGTTCCGGGTGGCGACATATTTCCCGAGCTGGGGGCTGCGCGCGGTTATCCAGGAGAGGGAAACCCCCAGCAGGGCGTTGGCCGCGCTCAGGGTCATTCCCATCTGTCCCGCCGCAGTAGCGCCGTGGTAGCGGAACAAGACCGGGGTGAACAACTGGAAGATGAAGTAACCCGAGATCCAGGTCAGCGCTATCTTCCACTGCATGGGCCAGACCTCGCCCCACCAGGAAATGGCGGCTCCCGGCTCCCGCCCGCCCTTGCCCGCAAACATTCTCTTCCAGGTCACCGCCAGCAGCACGGGCTTGTGCCGCACAAGGTAGGACCATGAAATGAAGACGATGCCGCAGGTGACGGCGAATACCGAAAACAGGCCGCCGTGGATACCCAGAACCAGCCAGCACAGCAGTGAGGAAACGACAGCCCCGACCATTTCCCGGTGGTTCACCGTCACCACGTCGCCGCTGCCCATGATGACTGAAAAGAAGGGAACCGTGAAAAGGTTTGCCGCCGTGCCCAGGACCGCCAGGACCCAGGGCAGCCGCCAGCTGAAAGCGGCCGTTGCCTGCCGCCCGTGGTCCAGGAAGAGCAGCCCTGCCGGAATCAGGACCACGGCCAGAAGCAGCGCCGCAACCGCAAACCAGCGGGCAGCCTTGCACAGCAGGTCGAGGAACCGCTCCCTGGCGACCGGATCCCCTTCGACGGCGCCGCGCGCCCCCCAGCGGAGATTGACGAACTCGTGGCTGGCGAACTGGGACAGCACCGTCATGAGGCCGAGTTCGAAGAAGAGCTGCAGCGCCAGGAGGCTGCCGATCGTGTAATAGTACCCCTGCTGGTCACTGCTCAGTCGGGAAGCGATCATCAGCATCGTAACCGGCCCGGCGAACAGGCTCCACACCCGGGTGAATACTCCGTAGCCTATGGCCCGGTCGAGTCCGATCGCACGGAGTATTTTCGTCAGCATCCCGGTCACGGCCGGTTTCCGACTCCGCCGGCTTGCCGACGCGCCAGGTATCGCTTCGCATCATGCAGGAACAGCGGAAACTGCGACCGTCTCCCGAGCAGCGGCAGGTACAATTTTCCCGTCCGCCTGTCGGCCGTTCCGTCCCGCCGCTGTTTCAGGCATTCTTCAATCAGTTCTCCATACCGCCTGGTCATGGTGTCAATTCCGAAGCGCTCGAGGGCCGAGCGCCATGCACACCGGGACATCGTCACTACCAGCTCCCTGTCCGCTGCCAGCGAAGCCAACTTGCCGGCAAAAGCTGCTTCGTCACCAACCCGCACCAGGAAGCCATCCCGGCCTTCCGTGATTACCGAATCGGTTATGCCCGGCAACAGGGAAACCAGGGGCACCACCCCCCTAGCCATGGCCTCGAAGAGGGTTATGGGCTGACCTTCGAAATGGGAAGGCATAAGCAGCACGTCCGATTTTCCCACCATGCGCATCGCCTCCGCATGGGGAAGCGCCCCGTGGAACGTCACCAGCCCGGACAGGTCCAGCTGTTCCATCCGTGCCCGGAGCACGCGGGAATCAATGCCGTCGCCCACCACGTCCAGGGTCGCATCGACTCCCCGGTCCCGCATCCCGGCAACAATGCCCGGCAGGTAAAGCACCCCCTTTTGCCCGTGCTCTATCCTGCCCACATAGATCACTCTCAGTGGCGCATGCGAACCAGGGATTCCGTCAATCTTCGGGTATTCATGAAAAACCTCGACGCCGTTCCTGATGCAGGAAACCCTGGCCGGCGGAGCGCCGCGCACCAGCGCCTCCTTCAACACCTGTTCACCGACTGCGACGAACCGGTCCACATTCGCCTGGTTGGCCAGCCCCACCCGGTATATCTCGTCCATGTCGTTGTGAAGCACCGCGATGACCGCCGCCTGATCCGGCATGAGACCGGCGGCGCTCTGCGCAGCCCTGCTGTGATTCAGAATCACGGCATCGAAGCCCCGCAGCGCAGCGGCAACCTTCCCGGCGTGGCAACGGCTGCTCTGCCATTTGCGCGGCAGGACCCGCACGACTTCGAACCCCTCGGACCGGGGATTGTCATGCCAGTCGCCGGGTGCCTCGGTGACCATGAAGGTCGATTCCATCCCGAAACTCCGCAGGTTCCGGGCGAGGCCGAACAGGAACGACTCCATCCCGCCGATGTTCAGGGCGTAGGTTACCAGGGCGACGTTCATCGTCTGTCCGCGAATGGTAGGCTCATGGCTTCCCTGCGCCTTTGGCCGGCGCCGCGAGTTTTTCCGCGATTCTCGCTGCCGCCATGCCGTCACCATAGGGATTGTGGGACATGCTCATGCGCTCATACTCAGCGGGACTGTCGAGAAGCAGGGAAGCTTCCTCGACAATCTTTACCCGATCCGTGCCGACGAGCTTTACCGTGCCCGCGGTCACGGCCTCGGGCCGCTCGGTGGTGTCACGCATGACCAGCACCGGCTTCCCCAGCGACGGCGCCTCTTCCTGGACCCCCCCCGAATCGGTAATGATCAGGTAGGAGCGGCTCATGAGGTAAACGAACGGCAGGTAGTCCACCGGCTCGATCAGGTGAACGTTGGCGTGGTCCCGGCTGCCCAGGATCCTGCGCACCGGTTCCTGCACGTTCGGGTTCAGGTGAACCGGGTAGAGAATGTCCGTGTCCGGATAGGCCCGGGCGAGGTCGGCCAGCCCCCGGCAGATGTCTTCGAACCCGGCGCCGAAGTTTTCGCGGCGGTGGCCCGTGACCAGGATGAGCCTGCGGCCGGGATCCAGGAACGGGAACTCGACGGCGAACCGCTGCCGCAAGCCGTCGTCACTCCCAAGCAGGCCGGCCACATCGAGAAGCGCATCGATGACCGTATTGCCGGTTATTGTAATGCTGTCTTCCGCAACGCCTTCACGCAGGAGATTGTCCCGGGCGGCGCCGGTGGGCGCGAAATGGAGATCGGCAACCGCGCCGGTGACCCGGCGGTTCATTTCCTCCGGAAAGGGGGCATGCTTGTTGTGGGTGCGCAGGCCCGCCTCGACGTGGCCGACCCTGACGCCGCAGTAGAATGCCGCCATGGACGCTGCCATGGTGGTCGTGGTGTCGCCGTGAACCAGGACGATGTCGGGCTTCGCCTCTCCCATGACAGCCTTCAATCCCCGCAGGACGTTGCAGGTTATGTCGAACAGGTCCTGACCGGGTTTCATGATGTCCAGGTCGTAATCGGGCCGGATCCCGAACAGGCTGAGCACCTGGTCCAGCATCTGCCGGTGCTGGGCGGTAACGCAGACCATGCTGTCGAAACTGTCGGGACGCTTTTTCAGCTCCTTTATGACCGGGGCCATCTTGATCGCTTCCGGCCGGGTGCCGAAAACGGAAAGGACTTTCATCATGCTTTCTCTTTCTCCGGGACTGCGGCCACGCAACTGCGCTCCTTGCCGCATGCCTTTTGTTGAACGGCCGTAGCCGGGTCAGAGGAACAATGCCCTGCGAACAGTCATCTCCCCGTGCAAAAAATCCGGTTCCGGTCGACACCCTTGTTCAAAAGCTCCCCCATGATTTCACCCTGTCTTCGGAGGGACGTTATGACAATGCAGCCGGCATCGTTCCCCAATCCTGCGTCGAGCGTGGAAACCGTCCTGCCGAAAAACACCCGGCCGGCATTATTGTCGTCCATGACCTCGGCCAGCGCGGTCCCGGTTTCACCGAGAGACAGGTAGGCGATCTCCGCGGTCTCGTCGATACCGCAGAAGGAAACCGAGCGCACTCCGGCAGCCTCCAGTGTGCGGAAAAGATCCAGGTAATCCAGCCGGGCCAGCCGGTAGAGATTGGTGAAATAGCTCAGGTGCTCATAGGCGAGGCGGCTCTTCTCCGCAATGCCCTTCGGCGTGAGCAGGTAGCCGTAGCGGTTCCGGGGAAATGCCTTGACGCGCACGCAACCCTTGGTCACCAGGTTCTTCAGGTAGGAATTGACCAGGCCGAGCGCAATCCCCAGGCGCTTGGAGAGTTCCCGCTGCGACAGGGGCTGATCGGTGGCGATCTCATTGAGGAGCTGGAATGCGCGGTAGGAATCTCTCGACTTTTCCGGCGTATCGTTCATTCCGTGAACAATACACCAAGCCGAAGGCGCGAAGCAAACGAAATCATCTGCCGGCAGAAAAAAAGGCCGACTTGTCGTCGGCCTTCGTCCTGCAAGATTAAGGTGGCGGGCGCCCGGGCAGACGCCCGCCGATGGAAACGCATCACACAAAGAATGGGAATGGAGGCGTTTCCGGGAGAAAACTCCCAATATCTAGAAATTCCAGAATTCGTCGATTTCGGCTTCCGAGAAATCCCAAACCGAATTGTGCGGCGGGATCTGCTCTTCGAAGAATTCGGGGAGACGGTCATCCTTGTTGGTGAAACCGGCTGCAAGGTTGAAGTTGTGTTCGGTCTTCAGGACGTATTTGCCGAACTCGACGACACCGTTGGCATCCAGGTTCGTGCCGTAGCGGGCATTGATCATCTCGTAAATGGCCGTGAAGGCCTCGGGAATGTCGAGGACCGGGAAAGCCACGAAGATGCACAGACCGCAGCTGTCAACAGCGGCGGTGGCGATCTGCAGGTTCCGGGACAGCTCAACCTGGCCGACCTTTGACAGAGGATCCACGAAGCCGCCGACCTTCAGGATGTTGGTGGCGATGGTGTAACCGGAAGTATGGTCGGCGCCCATAGGGGTAGTGGCGTAAGTGATGCCGATACCCTTGACCGAACGAGGGTCATATGCCGGGATAGCCTGGTTCTTTACTACCGGGACCCTGGTAATGCCGTAGGTCCGGCCCACGGAGCCGGCGCCGTTGCCCAGGATGCGGCCGAGCGGAGTTCCCTTGCGCATTTCTTCGTCATAGAGGCGATAGGCTTCCTTGCCGTCGCCCCAGGGGAGGATGCCCGCTTCCATGGCAACGTTCATGATGACCGCGCCTTCGATGGAGTCGATGCCGATGTCGTCCATGGCCCAGTCGCACTTGGCGATGATGTCGAGGTCTTCGATCAGGCTGTTGGCGCCCAGGCCCCAGACCGTTTCATACTCGAAACCGGAGGTGATGTATTTGCCGTCGGAATCCACATAGTGCTGGGAGCATTTGATGATACAGCCGGCATGGCAGCCGTGGGTCGGCATGCCGCCCCTGGCCACGATGGTGTCGTGCATGGTCTCGCCGCAGATCTTGTTAGCGTGCTCGCAGGTGCCGTAGCGGAAGTTCTTGGTGGGCAGACCGCCGGCCTCGTTCAGGATGTTGATCAGAACGTTGGTGCCGTAAGTGGGCAGGCCCTGGCCGCTGACCGGGTGGTCGAGCATGGCCTTCGCGAAAACGCGCGCCTGGGTCTTGAATTTTTCCGGGTCGGCAAGTTTCACGCCGGGGCCGTTGGTATCGTCGATGGTGATGTACTTGATCTTCTTGGAGCCCATGACCGCACCGCCGCCGCCGCGGCCGTGGCTGCGGATGTTGCCGTCGGGATCCTTCACCGAGATGTTCGCGGACGCCATCTTGTATTCACCGGCGGGACCGCAGACGAGGACGCCGGTCTTCTTGCCCAGGCGCTCGCTGACGATCTTGA
>JAVBWB010000036.1:0-33140 GCA_036677645.1 Geobacteraceae bacterium
ACCCCCTTCGCCGCCAGGGTCGAGGTACCGGCGGGCCAGGCGCATGACCTGGGCGAAGGTGAATTCATGGCCTCTTTCCAGCAGTTCATCGATCAGTATTGTCATTCCTGTCGCAGGGAGCAAAGAAGACCCCATTATGCAAACCGCAATATTAACCTTGAATTATTAGCATATATTTACTAACAATGAATTTATGTCTGTGTCAAGTGATTTTTGGATCAAGGCGGCTTGAAAACGGCGAATGGTGATGTGTCAGCTCAAGGGTGTGCGTGTTGGGGCGGAAGCTTCAGGAGGGAAGGTTTCCCTGTGCGGAAAATGGACCTGCACAAACCTGCCTGACCAATTCCGCCAGACATTCGATGAACAGCGGGCGCGTATTGAGGGCCGGGGCGCGGCGGAACTGCACGATCCCCTTCTGCCGGGCAAAGGCGGCATAGGTGATGTCGATCTCGTAGAGCGTTTCGATGTGGTCGCTGACGAAGGAGACGGGTACGGCGAGGATGTTTCGGCAACCGCTTTCCGCCAGCCCCGAAACGGCAGCCTCGGTGGAGGGCTCGAGCCATTTGACCGGCCCGGCCTTCGACTGGAAGGAGAGTTCATGCCGTCTGCCCGGAAACCGCTCCATCACGCGGCGCACCGTCTCTTTCACCTGGGAAAGATATGGGTCGCCTTTTTCTATGAAAGAGACAGGGAGCGAATGGGCGGAAAAGAGAATGGTAACATCTTCTCCCGGGGAAAAGCCGCCGAGTCCCTCATCGACAGTTTCCGCCAAAGCTTCAAGGTAAAGCGGCCGGTCATGGAAGCTGTTGATGAAAGTAACATCAAATTTCACTCCGGCGAGGGAGAGCACCCTATCCAGCTCCTTGAAGCTGGAGCCGGCGGTGGCCCTTGAATACTGGGGATAGAGGGGCAGGGCAACGATGCGTGAAATTCCGGCGCGCCGGACGGCCGCCAGAGCCTCGATGGTGGAAGGACGCCAGTAGCGCATGGCGGTGAAGCAGCGAAAGCTGCCGCCGAGCCTTTCCTCCAGCGCTGCTCCCTGCGCTTCGGTGAGCTCGCGGAGGGGAGACTTGCCGCCGATCCGCTCGTAGCAGGCCTCCGCCTTGGGCGCGCGTCTCCGGGCGATCCAACGGGCAAGGACCGGCTGAAGAAACGGGGGGCCCAGCCTGATGATCTCACGGTCGGAAAAAAGGTTCCGCAGAAACGGTTCCACCGCGTCGAGAGAGTCGGGGCCGCCCATCTGGAGCAACAGGACAGCGGTTTTATCCGGCATAAGCAAGCACTTTCAGAGCGATGGGGGAATCAGCTCTTCTGCGACAGCCGATGGACGCATTCCACCATGAACCGGGCATTCTCCGGCGGTATGTCAGGCAGGATGCCATGCCCCAGGTTGAACACGTGACCCGGCCTCCCGCCGTTTTCCTGCAGGATCCTGCGCACCTCCGCTTCAATGACCCGCTGCGCCCCGTAAAGCACCGTCGGGTCCAGGTTCCCCTGGACGGCGAAGCCGGGACCCAGCATATCGCGGGCCGTGCCCAAATTCACGTGCCAGTCCAGGCCGAGCACGTCGCCGCCGGCCCTCCTGACCAAGTCCAGCATCGATCCGGCGCCCTTGACGAAATGAATCACCGGTGCGCCCCGTTCCCTGACTCCGGCGATGACCTGGGTCGAATAGGGGAGGGCATACCGTTCGTAATCGCTCGGCGAAAGGATTCCTCCCCAGGTGTCGAAAATCTGTACGGCCTGGGCGCCTGCATCGATCTGGGCATTGAGGTATGCCATGAGCATATCCGATACCTTGCCCATAAGCACATGGTAGACCTCAGGGGCCGAATACATCATTTTCTTGAGGATCGAGAAATCCCGGGAGCCCCTTCCCTCCACCATGTAGCAGGCAAGGGTGAAAGGGGCGCCGGCGAAGCCGATCAGTGGAACGCGCTCCGCGAGTTCACACCGCAGTATGCGGATTGTTTCCAGCACAAAGGGGACATCCCGCTCCATTTCCAGCACGCGCAGATTTGCCACGTCCTCCATGCTGCGAACCGGATTTTCAAAGACCGGGCCGGGGACGAAATCCAGCTGCATTCCCATTGGTTCGAGGGGGGTCAGGATGTCGGAAAAGAGGATGGCGGCATCAACGCCGAGGATGTCCACCGGCTGAACGGTCACTTCCGCGGCCAGTTCCGGGGTCTTGCATATTTCCAGGAACGAGTGGACTGACCGCATCCGGCGGTATTCGGGGAGGTAGCGCCCGGCCTGGCGCATGATCCAGACCGGCGTGCGGTCCACCGGCAGGCCCCGGCAGGCGTCGAGAAATCGGGTGTTCATGGGTTCGGTTCCTTTTCTTTAACTGCAGACCTGCCAGGTTTCAAAAATCCGGAGGTCTCAATTACTGCCCAAGGTAGTTCAAGAATCCGACAGGTCGCGCAATCTGATCGGCACGTAATTGCAGAACGGCTCCTCTTCCAGGTAATCGCCGTACACCGCGTCGGCCCTGGCCCGGCAGCCGCCGCAGACGTTCAGGTACTCGCACTGGCCGCATTTCCCCTTGTACCCGCCGAAATCCCGGAGCTCCCTGAACAGCGGGGAATTCTCCCAAATCTCCCGGAACGGCGTTTGTTTCACGTTGCCCGCAATGCGGGGAAAGTAGGAGCAGGGCTTGACGTTGCCGAAACAGTCGATCAGGCAGATCGACTGGGCGGCGACGCATCCTTTCCCGCCCCCGGTGGAAAAGGACAGGGAACGGCGCTCGAACTTCTCCCCTTCCGCCCGTGCCCTCTGGGGAGCGATGCGATAATAGTGGGGGGCGCAGGTCGGCCGCATCAGCAGCTCATCCTCGTCCCGTTCCTGGCGGTAGTGCCACTCGAGTATTTCTTCATAATCTTCACTGGAAATCAGTTCGTTCATGATCTCTTCGCCCCGGCCGGTGGGAACGATCATGAACAGGTACCAGGCAACCGCCCCGAGTGACTTGGCCAGGCGGAAGACAGCGGGGATGTCGGCCTGGTTCCTTTTGGTGAAGGAGGAATTTATCAGGAACTTCTGGCCGTTTCTCCTGAATATCTCCGCCGCCCGGATGACCCCGTCGAAGGCCCCCGGGCACTGGCGGAAGTCGTCGTGGATCGCGGCAGTGCTTCCGTCCAGGGAGAGCGAAACCATCCGGATGCCGCTCTCCCGCATCCTGCCGCACGTGTCATCGGTGACGAGGGCGCCGTTGGTGGCGAGGCACATCCTGAGCCCCAGCCCGGACCCGTGGGATGCCAGCTCGAAAATGTCCGGCCGGAGCAGGGGCTCGCCGCCCGACAGGACCACGACCGGCTGGCAATAACCGGCAATGTCGCTGAGCAGCCGCTTTCCCTCTTCGGTGGTGAAATCACCGGCTGATGATTCGGCATCCGAAGAACAGCGGCAGTGGATGCACTTCAGATTGCATTTCCTGGTGACTTCCCAGGCCAGCCATTTTGGCGTGAAAGTTTCCGGCACGCAGAATACCCCTTTAATCTGCTACTGAGACCTGAACGCTCCAGGGATCAAGTGTATCACAAATCCGTCGCCCTGAACTCCCGCGCCCTTTCGATCACGGCTGAAACGAGCCGGCCGGCATCCGCTGCGCCACGGACACAGGCCCTGCAGGACTGGAACAGTTCCTCGGCCAACCCGTCGAGGACCAGCCATTGCTCCATGTCCATGACCGGCATGGCATCCACCAGGTCGGTCCCGAGCCATTCCGCTATGCCCCCCAGCACCTGCTGGGCCGCCTCGTCGCCGCATTCCTCCAGCACCCGAAGAAAACGCTCGCCCCAGTCGATTATGTCATCGGCCAGAACGGCAACGCATGGCGCCTGCTGTGCCGTTCTGGATTGTCGTTCAGTCATTCAGTTTTTTCACCCCTCGATTTTCCTGTTGAAAATCCACACCGCCGCGGCAAACGCCACGGCGGCGGTCGCGACTGCGATGGCGCCATACTGGACATCCATGACCCCCTTAAGCAGAGCGAGCCTGGCGCCTTCGAACACGGCGGTCGTCGGCAGGAGCCTCACGACGGCAAGGACGGCGGGCGGATACGAGGAGAGGGGAAAGAAAATCCCCGAGAGGAAAATCAGCGGCACGATCACCACCCCCTGTATCCGGCCGATATTTTCCGGCTTGTCCACGACCGTGCCGCACATGGTGCCGATGCAGGAAAAGGCCATGGACCCGAAGACGATGAAGAAAAGGTAGACAAGGAGATGGTCCGTGGGAAAGCGGAACGGCGTCAGCAGGAAAATTACCCCAGCGACAACGATCCCCTTTATGGCGCCTTGGGAGAATCCGGAAACGATCTTGCCGATTATGATGTCATACACGGAGATGGGATTGACCCGGTATTCCTCGATGGTGTGCTGCACCCTGCGATGAAACCACATGCTCCAAGCGCTTTCGTCGAACGCCGCGCTGACCGCGGTCATGGATATGAGCCCGGGAGCGATGAACAGGCCGTAGGGAATACCTTCCACATCGTTGATGTAACCCTTCAGGCCGACGCCGAAAGCCAGATAGAGCGTGATGGGGTAGGCGACCACGGCCAGCAGCTCGGAGAACAGGCTCCGGCGCAGCACCCGCATGTCGCGTCCCCAGATTGTGAAAGCTCCTCGGAACATAAATTTCCTTTTCAGTCGGCTGCGGCATGCAGGGACACTGCTCGACGGCCCCTACTCACGCACCTTTTTCCCGGTCAGCTGGATGAAGACATCCTCCAGTGTGGGCTCCTCCAGGCAGACGCTCCTGATATCCGGCCCGCCGATACTGTCCATCAGCGGCTTCAGATACTCCTCGTCCAGCAGTTCCAGCCGGAAAACCGATCCGGACCGCTCAAGCTCGCGGATGAACGGCAGGGAGCGGAGCGCCTGCTCGTACCTGTCCTCGTTGGCCCTGAACGTGAGCTGGTAGCGGTGGGAATGGGCGAAAGCCTCCTTGAGCTCGGCCGAGGTGCCGTCCACCAGGGCCTTGCCGTGGTCCATGATCACGATGCGGTCGCACAGAGTGTCGGCCTCGTCCAGATAATGAGTGGTGAGGAAAATGGTCATGCTGGACCGGAGCGTCTGGATATAGTCCCAGACGGCCCGCCGCGATTGCGGGTCGAGCCCGGTGGTGGGCTCGTCGAGAAACAGCACCCGCGGATTGTGGATCAGCGCCCGGATGACCACCAGCCTTCGCTGCATGCCGCCGGAATAGGTGTCCGGAAAATCGTGCTGCCTTCCGGCCAGGCCGGTAAGTTCGAGCAGCTCGTCGATCCGGGGATTGTAGTCGCTCGCCTGCATGCCGTGCATCCGGGCGTGGAGCACCAGGTTCTCCCGCGCGGTCAGGTAGCGGTCCAGGTTGTTTTCCTGGGGAACGACCCCGATGATCCTGCGCACGGACCGGGCTTGGGTGGGGATATCGTAACCCTCCACCTGGGCAGTCCCGGACGTTGGCCGCAGGAGGGTGGTAAGTATCCTGATGAGCGTGGTCTTACCCGCGCCATTGGGACCCAGGAGGCCGAATATGGTTCCCGACCGGACTTCGAGCGAAAAATCGTCCACCGCCCGCAGCCCGTTATAGGTCTTGATTATGTTTTGGAGCGAGATCGCCGTATTCATTCGTTATCGCAATCGTTTGCAGTCTGCGGCAAAGTGAAGAAGAAAGCGGCGCCTTTTCCGCGCTCTCCATGGGCCCAGATGGTGCCGCAGTGACGGTCGATAATCCGTTTCACCGTGGCCAGGCCGATGCCGTGCCCCGGGAATTCTTCCAGGTCGTGGAGCCGCTGGAACGGAACGAAGAGCCGCTCCGCGCCTTCCATGGAAAAGCCTATGCCGTTATCGCGGATGAAGTAGGTTCTCTTCCCGTCCCGGTCTTCCAGTCCGAACTCTATCACGGGATGCGCCCGTCTTCCGGTGTATTTCCAGGCATTCCCCATCAGGTTCTCCAGCGCGACCTTTATCAGCCGACGGTCCCCTACTGCAAAAATACCCGGTTCAACGATAATTTCAACACGGCGCCCAGGCTCCCGCTGATGCAGCTCAGCCGCAATCAGCGTCACCATCCTGCTCAGGTCGATCGTCTCGCGGTGAATCTCGCTGCGGGGGAGGGAAGACAGCCTGAGAATGGCGTCGATCAGCTGCCCCATGCGCTGCCCGGCATTCCTGATCCGCTCCAGGAAGTAGCGCCCGGTGTCATCCAGCCGGTCCTCGTAGCGGTCCTTGAGCTCGCGGATGAAACCCTCCAGGATCATGAGCGGGGTGTGCAGATCGTGAGACACGGAATAACTGAACGATTCAAGCTCCTGGTTCGCTGCTTCAAGCTGGGAGGTCCGTTCCTCGACCCTCCGCTCAAGGTCGGCGTTCAGTTTGCGTATCTCCTCTTCGGCATTCCTGCGCTTTTCCTCGATACCGATGGCGCCCGCCAGGATCCCCATCAGCTTCTGGTCCTCTTCGGTCGGATCATGGTCCCGCTGATAAACGACGCAGAGCACACCCACGTTTTTCCCGCCGAAAGTCACCGGCTTGCCCACATACGTCCTGAGGCCGTAACGCATGACATTGGGATCGGTCACGGCATAGCCGGTATCCGGCAGGTTGCTGATTACGCGGAGCGAATCTGCTTCACTCTTGATAATGTCAAAGCATATATGCCCTTCGGGCTTGTCCCTGGTGGCGAAATCAGGCGGGGTATTCCATTTGCCGATTACGCAGAGCATGCCGTCCTCGATCCTGCTGTAAAGCGAACAGGCCCCCCCCAGGTGTTCGCCGCAGAATGCCACGAGTCGGTTGATATTTTCTCCGGTATCGGCATCGAAGGCAAGGAATGTTTCATTGAGCTTCGTCAGCCGCTCCTCGGTCCGCTTGCGATCCGATATATCGCGGATGTGCTCGATCACCAGCACCACCTGCCCGTCATCATCAAACAGCGGGTAGGCGTGTATCTCCACATATCCGATCCTTGGATTGTACTTTTCCACGACGACCGGCCTGCCGGTCCTGAAAACTTCCTGGACATGGCATACTTCGCATGGCGCTCCCTGTTCGGGATAGAACACTTCATAGCACAAGGGATGCCCTTCCCGGCAGTCGGAGGGAACGTAACCATAGCCGCCGTGCCAGTTGCTGAACAGGATGCGCCGGTTGCGGTCGTGCACGGACAGGAAGTCGGGAATCGCCTGGATTATCCGGTGAGTCAGCTCCTCGGACCTGACGAGGGTATTCTCGATCCGCTTCAGCTCGGTAATATCAAGAGCAACGCCGGCAATGCCGATGACGGCGCCTGACGGGTCCCTTATGGGTTCGATGGAAAGCTCGAAAACGAACTCGTCGTCGTTGTGGCGGAAACCAATCTCTTCCCGGACGCCGCGCCTTTCATGAAAAACCAACTTCTTTATCCGGGTGAGCTCGAAAGCGGTGGCGGGATCGAACAGTTCTTCGTCCGTTTTCCCCACAACCTCAAGGTCCGACATGCCGGGCAGCGGATTGCAGATCCAGGTGTATCGCAGCTCCCGGTCCTGGTGGAAGAGCGACAGTGGAGCGTGTTTCAGGGTGCTCCGAAAATATTCCTCGTATTCACTCCGAATACTCTTCCGCTGCCCGACGGCGCCTTCTCTATGCTTTTTCACAGGGCCTTTCTCCGCTCTCGAAAAATATGCCGAAAAGTGGATCAAACATGTTCATGCTCCTTCGGCTTGAGGGGAAACAGCAACTTGAAGGTGCTCCCCCGGTCCAGCTCGCTCTCGACCCAGATGAATCCGCCATGCGCATCCATGACCTTGCGGCAGAAGGCGAGGCCGAGTCCGGTCCCCTTGGTCTTTCCCTCACGACGGTGCTTGGCCTGCACGAATTTGTCGAAAATCGTGCCCAGAGCCTCCCTGGATATGCCGACGCCGGTGTCGCTGATTCTGACCAGCAGAAAACGGCCTTCACAGTCCATCTCCTCATCGATGGCGTAGGTCCCAACCGGAACAGTCCGCAACAATGCGCACGCATTGTCCACCACCTCCGCGGATATGCCGATCCTGCCCCCTTCATGCGTAAACTTGAAGGCATTGGACAACAGATTGCCGAACAGGCGCACGACCATGTTCCGGTCAAGCTGCAGTTCGGGGAGCTCCCGGGGCAGGTCGACCATGAGCTCGATCCGGGAACTATCGGCAAGGGTGCGGAACGACACCGCCATTTTCCTGATCATCGCCCCCATGTCTTCCCGGGCGAACGCAAGGGCCATCTTGCCGGATTCGAAGCGATAGACGTCGAGGAGGGTATCGATCATCTCGACAATTTCACCGCAGCTCTCGGTTGCCGATTCCAGGAATTCCTTCTGTTCCCCGTTGACCGGTCCCAGGCGTCCTTCGCGGACCAGGTCGATCGAACCGACAACAGCGGTGAGGGGGGTTTTCAGGTCATGGGTCAGCATGCCGACGAATTCCTCCCGGTCTTTCTCCAGCGCCTTGAGGTGCGATATGTCACGGAGGATTTCCACGCTGCCCAAAAGATTCCCCGACGCCCCGAAAAGCGGGGCCGCGCTTGACAGGACGGGCACCATCCGGTTGCGGACCTTGATGTTGTATGTCTTGTCAAGACACGGTGAATGGGTCTGCAGCACGACGATGCACGGCATGGACGACAGTTGGACGTCCGCTTTGATCAGTGACTGAACCGGCATCCCCAGATGAGTTGCGTCGGCAAGGCCGAAAGCCTCCTCTGTTGCCCTGTTGACGCTGATGACGCGTCCTTTGCAGTCGATGGCCACCATCATGTCAGCCATTCCGGCGAGAATGGCCTCCATCTTTTTCCGCTGTTCCTCCAACTGCTCCTGAAGCCGGAGATTCTCCTTCCTGGTCCTGTTGAATTCCAGGGTCCGTTCGATCTTTTTCAACAGGTCTTCGCTGGCAAAGGGCTTGGCTATGTAATCAAGCGCGCCCTTTTTCATGCATTCCACGGCCACATCCTCATTCCCGTGCGCGGTCATCATGATTACCGCGGTATCCTGCAGGGCCGGCCCCAGGTGCTCCAGGACGCGGATCCCGTCAAGTTTGGGGAGCTTTATGTCAAGGAGGATCAGGGAGAAACTCTCCCGGTCGATGATCTCCAACGCTTCCACGCCGTCCTTCGCCCTGGTGGTCGCGTATCCCGCGTCCTCCAGCTGCAGCTTAAGAATGAGCGCGATATCCGCTTCGTCATCAACTATGAGAATTCTGACCTGATTCATACCGGTTCCTCGCTGATGGGGATCGAACCTCTGAAGATATTCCCGTTCCCGTTTCCCGGCTGGTAATGAAGGGTTGCGGAAGGCTCGCCGGCAGTTTCTTCCTGCCGGAAAAAGCGCAGAGCTTTCATCATGGCGCTGAATACTGCCGAAATCTCGTATCTGTCTGCCCGTTCAGGATAGTGTTTCCCTCTGGGGCGTGAGGCCGGAACGGGAAGAGATGAGGATATCTGGTCGGCGCCCGCATCGAAACGGCAGCGGACATATCCGGGGTTGGTGTCGGGACTCCTGGTTATCTTTTCATCCGGGGATGCATCGAGTTTCCTGATGGCGAGGAGCAGAAGGGCAACAGAGGAAACCGGGATGGCCGGCAGGTTGGACAGGAACAGCTTCACGCGTATGGAGAGCTGAAGTTTCATTGACGATACCACGACGAAGGCATGGCGGCGGAAGCCCGCAGCGAATCGCCGGGGTTGACCTCCTGGTGCACGGTCTGCTGCTTACCCGAATTCCACGCCTTCCTCTTTGAGATCCCGGGTCATCAGATCCAGTACGGCCTGCCGGGGGGGGTAGTCTTCATAGAGAACCCGATACACCTGCTCGGTGATGGGCATTTCCACACCGAGACGCTGCGCCAGCATATAGGTGGATTCAGCCGTTTTGACACCTTCGGCCACCATGCGCATGCCGCCGAGAATCTCGGCCAGCTTCATCCCTTCACCCAGTTTCATGCCGACGGTGCGGTTCCTTGACAGGTCCCCCGTACAGGTCAGTACCAGGTCCCCCATGCCGGCCAGCCCGGCGAAGGTCGCGGCATGGCCGCCCATGGCAAGGCCGAGGCGCGCCATCTCGGCCAGCCCCCTGGTTATCAGGGCAGCCCGCGGATTGTATCCCAGGCCCAGGCCGTCGGAAATTCCCGCGGCGATGGCGATGACGTTCTTGATCGAGCCGCCCAGCTCCACGCCGATCATGTCGCTGTTGGTATAGACCCGGAAACAGGGGGTCGAAAACGCCTCCTGGATGCCGCGGGCAACCGCCTGGTCGGGAGAAGCCGCCACGACCGCCGTGGGCATGTCGAGCGCCACCTCTCTCGCGAAACTGGGCCCGGACAGGACCGCAAACCTGGAGAAAAGACGCGGGGACAGGATCTCCGAGAAGAGCTGGGAGATGGTCATCAGGGTATCAAGTTCGATGCCTTTCGCGGCATTGACCAGCAGGGCGTCTTCAGAGAGAAAGGGAAGCGCCCCTTTGATGACGCCCCGTACAACCTGTGTGGGCGAAACGAAGAGAACGAGCTCTTTCCCTTCTGCCGCCACCTGGAGAGAGTTGGTGAATTTCAGTCCGTCGGACAGGGTTATCCCCGGAAGAAAGGCGGCATTGACGCGGTCAGCGGTCATTTCCTTAACCAGATCTGCCTCATGCGCCCAGAGAGTCACATCGTGACCCTTCCTGGCAAGAAGGTTGGCCAGCGTTGTTCCCCAACTTCCAGCGCCGATTACCCCAATGGTCAGCATGTCGTCCCTCCCGTCCGTTCAAACGCAATAAAAACCGCTCATCGCCAGTAAGTATTCATCCTGAATACGTGACGCCATTTCTGCACCACGGTGATGACGGCAAGCTCGTTGCCGGAAAGCGCTTCGCCCTGCCCGTGGCTTCAAAAACCCTGGCGAAGCTGATAAGGCGCGTGCTTTGCCCCTACTCGTCGTCACCGGTATCCGGTGTGGTCGGAACGGCTTCCCCGTTCTCCGGGTCGTTTCCTTCGTCGGCTTCATCCTTTTCGGCAAGCCTCGCAACCGCCACGATCCGTTCCTGCTCCTCGGTGACCATCAGGCGGACACCCTGGGTATTGCGGCCGATTACGGAAAACCCGGCAACGGGCATGCGGATGATCTTGCCCTGGTCAGTGATGAGCATCATGTCGTTTTCGTCGGTCACCTGGTTGATGTCAACGACATATCCGTTCCTCTCCGTGGTCTTGATGGTGATGATACCTTTGCCCCCGCGGCTTTGCAAGCGGTATTCGTCCAGGTTGGTCCTCTTGCCGAAGCCGTTTTCGGTGACGGTGAAGATGGTCGAGGAAGCGGCGTTCGGATTGATGATCTCCATGCCGATCACCATGTCGTCCTCTTCCAGGGTCATGCCCCGCACACCGCGCGACACGCGCCCCATGGGCCGTGCGTCCTCCTCCCGGAAACGGATCGACTTGCCGTTGCGCGAGGCAAGGAGAACGTCCTGCCTGCCGTCCGTGATGGCAACGCCGATCAGTTTGTCAGCCTCATCCAGATTGACGGCGATGATCCCGCCGCTCCTGATGTTGGCGTACTCGCGGAGCGGGCTCTTCTTCACCACGCCCTGGCGGGTGGCCATAATGAGGTTGCGGTCGTCGTCGAAAACCTTCACCGACAGGATCGCGGTAATCGTTTCATCCGGTTGGAGATTGAGAAGGTTGACGATCGCCTTGCCGCGCGTCGCCCTGCCCCCTTCGGGAATCTCGTAAACCTTGAGCAGGTAGACGCGCCCCGTATCGGTGAAGAACATCATGAAATCCTTGCTCGACGCGACGAACAGATGCTCGACGAAATCCTCGTCCTTGGTCTTCATCCCGGTCTTTCCCTTGCCGCCGCGGCGCTGGGCCCGGTACTGTGAGACCGCGGTGCGCTTGATGTAACCGGTATGGGAAACCGTGACCACCACGTCCTCCTCGACAATGGTGTCCTCGAGGGATATCTCGGCGGTCTGGTCGACGATCTCGGTACGGCGTTCGTCGCCGAATTTCTCCTTGACCTCGGTGAGCTCGCCCACGATGATCTTCAGAATCTCGGCCTCCGAGGCCAGAATCTCCTTCAGACGGGCAATGTACTTGAGGATGTCGGCATATTCCTGGAGGATCTTTTCCCGCTCCAGGCCGGTCAGCCGCTGCAGGCGCATCTCGAGGATGGCCTGGGCCTGCTTGTCCGACAGCTGGACGCTCGGCGCATAGACGGAACCGGGGATCCCCAGCTTGCGCAGGTAGTCCGGGTCCGAGAAATTGCCGGCCATCAGGCCCGCCTTCGCCTCTTCGGGATTCTTCGAGGACCGGATCAGTTCGATCACCGCGTCGAGCCAGTCCAGGGCGATCTTCAGGCCTTCCAGAATGTGGGCCCTGGCTTCGGCCTTCTTGAGCTCGAAGATGGTGCGGCGGGTGACGATCTCCCTGCGGTGGTCTACGAAGTGTATCATGGCATCGCGCAGCGTCAGCACCTTCGGCCTGCCGCCGACAATCGCCAACATGTTGATGCCGAAAGAGCACTGCATCTGGGTCTGCTTGTAGAGGTGGTTGAGGATCACCTGGGGATTCTCGTCCCTCTTCAGGTCGATCACGATGCGCATGCCGTCCCGGTCGGATTCGTCGCGCAGGTCCGCGATCCCTTCTATCTTCTTTTCCCGCACCAGTTCCGCGATTTTTGTCACCAGGTTCGCCTTGTTCACCTGGTAGGGGATCTCGGTTACGATGATGGACTGACGCTCGTTCTTTTTCTGGGTTTCGATGAAGACCCGCGCCCGCATCTGAACGATGCCGCGCCCGGTCCTGTAGGCCTGGAGAATTCCTTCACGGCCGTATATGAATCCGCCCGTGGGAAAGTCCGGACCCGGAACAAGGGAGAGGAGCTCGTCCAATTCGATGTTCGGGTTGTGGATCAGGGCGATTATACCGTCGATTACCTCGGACAGGTTGTGGGGCGGTATGTTGGTTGCCATGCCGACGGCGATTCCGGCCGAACCGTTGACCAGCAGGTTCGGGAACTTCGCGGGCAGGACCAGCGGCTCCTGGAGCGAACCGTCGTAGTTTTCCCCCATGTCCACGGTTTCCTTGTCGAGATCTTCCAGCAGCTCGTGGGCGAGCCGCGACATGCGGATCTCGGTGTAACGCATGGCCGCGGGAGAGTCGCCGTCCACCGAGCCGAAATTCCCCTGTCCGTTCACGAGCGGATAGCGGAGCGAAAAGTCCTGCGCCATGCGGACGATGGTGTCGTAGGCAGCGGTATCGCCGTGAGGGTGGTACTTACCGATCACGTCACCGACCACGCGGGCCGATTTCTTGAACGGCTTGTTCCAGTCGTTCCCCATGTCGTACATGGCGTAGAGGCAGCGCCGGTGCACCGGCTTGAGCCCGTCCCGCACGTCGGGGAGGGCGCGGCCGATGATGACGCTCATGGCGTAATCCATGTACGAGCGTTTCATCTCGTCTTCGATGTTGATGGAGGTCTTGTTGATGGTTTCGAGCATTACTACCTCTTGAAAGGGCAAAGGCCCACGGTCTTGAAGCAGAGGTCTTTCGAGCCCCTGTCGCCTCGTGCCCCGTGTCTTGCGCCTGTTGAACGTTGCCCCAATTACTCAAATCAGGGTTGCAGACAAATTGACAGCGTACGATTTTCCCGGGCCCGATTATCTCCTAAATCGCTAATTTTGACCACAATTATTCATTTTTTCTTAACAATCTAAGAAGGTGTAATGATTAGTGCTGCTTAGCGTCTGATCCGGGAGGGGATTTTCCGGGAAACGTAACGGTGAAGAATATCATGGATAGACGATCAAGCAAACATCTTTTTGATAAAGCCCCCACCAATTAACCCGTGCCGTCAAAAGCTCAACTCGATTGACGGCAACTTTTACCGACCGAACAAAAAACTTCGACCGAAAAAGAGCCAATTGCAACCTGCCTGTGCTTGACGCCCTGCGCGGACTTGCATTACATTCGGCATCGGGCACACGAAATCTCCAAATGCAAAGGGGCAGGGGATGATAACGCGCACTATTTCCAGTTCAGATCTTGGCGTCATGCGGAACAACCCCGGAAAGCCACGCGACATCATACTTTCACTGGCGGAAACGGCATTGCGGTTATCGCTGGCGCTCGTCATTGTTACGGCAGGATGCTCGCCGGCTGCGCATTCATTGTCGCCTTCACTTCATGCGCCCAAACCCATGGAACAGATTGGCGGTTTTCTGGCGCCGGAAGAACTGCCCGACAGCGTCATGCTGCTTGCCGCCCCGCCCGCAACCGACTCCGCTGCCTTTGCCGCGGACGAAGAAACGTACCGCGACACCCGACCGCTTCACGGCTCGCTTCGTTGGGAGCTGGCAGCACGGGATGCGAACCTGGCCTTCCCGGAAGCCGCCGAGGCATTCTCCTGCGCACTTGACGCGCCCATCACGGAAAAGGATACCCCGCATCTCTACAATCTCCTGCTCCGCGCGAAAGCCGATGCGGCTCGCGCCACGGGCAAGGCGAAAGACCACTACCGCCGTGTCCGCCCCTATGTCGCCAATAATGACGCAACCTGCACACCGGATTTCGAGCAGCGCATGAGGAAAAGCAGTTCCTACCCGTCCGCCCACGCGTCCATCGGCTGGGCGTGGGCGCTGATCCTGGCGGAAATAGCCCCTGACAGGGCCGACGCACTCCTGGCTCGCGGCCGCGAATACGGCAGGAGCCGGGTGATCTGCGGCGTCCACTGGCAGAGCGACGTGATGGCCGGCAGCATGGTCGGCGCCGGGGTGGTGGCCAGGCTTCACGCCGATCCGGCCTTCAGGGCGCTGCTGGCTGCGGCGAGGTCAGACGTCGAACTGGCACGCAACAAAGGACTCAGGCCCAAACGGGATTGCGCGGCGGAAGCCGCCGCTCTGAAATGCAAACCCGTGAAAATTCCCTGACCTCATCATTCGTCGCGCCCACCTCGCCACCTGGTTTTCATCAGTGCAGCTCTATCCATCTTCACCCATGAAATTTACGGATTGCATTACGTTGTATAATTTGCTATATGTCGCATTCATATACATGTGGTTTATTAATTAAGTTACGCTATCATATTAAAATCATTAAAACATTACTCTTGCAGATAATCATTCGAAATATATTTATGGTAATAACGTACTACATTTTGAAGATTTCGTTTGTTGATTGGAAATTTTTCAAGACAACTCGCCAACTCATAAAATAACGTTCATAACTACCAACAACAAGGAGGGATTCATGGTTTGGAAGACAAAGTTGGGCATGCTGCTCCTGTGCGCAGGTATTGCCACAGCCTTGCCCGCCACAGCAGCGGAACAGAAGACCGATGAAGGATTCGAGAGTTACGACCTGGGCGAGGTTTACGTCAAGGGTGAAAAACCCCCAGTCGTCAAGGAAACAGCTATCACCACGGTAATAACCGCGGATGACATCAAGGCGACGAACAGCCATACCGTCTCCGAAGCGTTGAGCCACGCGACAGGGGTCAGGGTTTCAACCGGCAATAAAAACGTCCCGACAGTATCGATCCACGGTTTCTTCGACCAGAACAGGGTACTGGTGCTTATAGACGGCGTTCCGTACTACGAGACGAAATACGGCGGCCTGGACCTGAATTCATTGTCCACTGACAACGTCTCCAAGATCGAGATAACAAAGGGGGCCGCGTCCATACTCTACGGCGCCAACGCCGAGGGTGGCGTCATCAATATCGTCACCAAGCAGGCCAGCGGCAAACCGACCCTTTCCGTTAACGTGGAAGGCGGCGAAGTGGATTATTACAAAGCCTCCCTCAGCCAGGGCATGAAGAAAGGCATCTTCAACTACTGGCTGAGCTATACCCACCAGCAGGCCCACGGCTGGCGGATGTCGGATGACTTCGTGCCGAGAGTCGGAAGTGTCATGGGAACTGCACCACGGAGAGGCGTCTTCGAGGATGGCGGCACCAGAAACCAGTCGGATTACTACATGGACAGCGTGTGGGCAAAGTTCGGCATTGAACCTACAGCCGGCTCCGAGTACTTCATCAACTTCAACTACACCGCAAAGGACCATGGAAATCCCTCCTCACTTGATTCAGTGAGGGTGAACACGAGAAGACCCGCATTTGCCAACTTCTACCGCTTCAACCAGTACGACGACTGGGGTATCGACCTGAGCGGGCAACAGAAGCTGGGAGAGAAGTGGACCCTCAAAGGCAAGCTCTTTTATCACAATCACGTGGACGGGCTTGATTCATATTCCAACGAAAATTTCACGACGATCATCGCACGCAGCAATTACTATGACTACATGATCGGCGGCTCCCTCATCGCCGAGTGGAGGCCGGTCAACTGGAATACTGTGCGTTTTGTCCTGAACTATCGAGGCGATTCCCACAAGCAGCGGGATGACAACTACCTGCCTTTTGAAAACTTTTTTGCGATGACCGGGTCAACCGGCGTAGAAGACGAAATCACCTTCAACAAAAACTTTTCAGTAGTCCTCGGCGGCAGCTACGACTGGTTCAGAATCACTGAAGCGAACAAGAACAATACCGTCGGGGCGACAGGGGCTTTCATCAACCAGACGCCGTTGCCTTCAAGCCCGACCACGACCGATTTCAACCCCATGATCGGCGCAACCTACCTCTTCTCCGACAAAACTAAAATTTTCGCGTCCGTCGCCCGGAAATCACGTTTTCCCACACTGGATCAGCTCTATTCCTCCGTCAGCGGCAATATAAATCTCAAGCCGGAACATGCCATCAACGCCACTGTCGGCGCGTCCCGCTCCTTCTCCAGTTACCTGTGGGGTGAGCTTGCGTTCTTTTACAGCCAGGTTACCGATTTTATCACGCGTCCCACCAATACCAGCCCAAACGAAAACATCGGCAAGGTCGAACTGTACGGCATTGAAGTCAGCACCGAAATCTATCCCATGCAGGACCTGATCCTCAAGCTCGGATACAATTTCAACCACGCAACGGACCAGAGCAGCAACAGGGTGACGGAAAACGTGCGCAATGTCCCGGAGCACAAGCTGGATATCGGACTGCAATACACCGCCCCATACACGAAGACGCGGTTCAACCTGAACGGTATTTTAATGGGCAATCTCTTCAGCCAGGTGCCCACCCCAGCATCACCAACTACGCGGGAAATCGAGACCGCGGGCTTCTTTGTCATGGATATGCGCTTGACACAGCCATTCCTGAAAAACTTCGAAGGATACCTGGCGATCAACAATCTCTTCGACCGGAACTACGAACCGGAAAGCGGATTCCCGGCTCCGGGCAGGACCATTTTCGGCGGCATAACCGCAAAATTCTGATATCCTGCCGATATGTTAAGAGAATTATTGATGGTTATGTCAACACCCTTCATCTCATGGCACATTGTGGCTGCCGGCGCTTGCGCCGGCAGCCTTCTTTTTTTCCTGTGCAAAACAAACCGTGCATCCCGGAACTCACTGGAACAAGCCATGTCCGAACGGGAGCGGTTTTCCGGCATGATCTACCAGGCTCGCTGCGTGGCCGAAAAGAGCGGCGAATGACCCTGAAACGTCAGCTCACCGTTTACGATGCTACACTCCTGGTCATCGGGAACGTCATAGGTGCGGGAATATTCACAACCGGTGGCTTTCTCGCCGGGGAGCTGCCCCATCCTTTGCTGTTCATCGGTATCTGGCTCCTGGGGGGACTGCTCACCATATTCGGAGCACTCACCTACTCGGAACTGGCAGCCATGTATCCGCTTGCCGGGGGCGATTACCAGTACCTCAAGGCTGCCTACGGGAACTGGGCGGGATTTCTCTTCGGATGGCTCAGCATCTGGGTCATCGGCCCCGGGTCGAGCGCCGCGCTCTCCCTGGCGCTGGTGAGCTATGCAAAGCCTTTCCTCGCCCTTGCGGGAGGCTTCCGGGAAAAGCTCCTCGCCGTCGGTCTGACAGCCGCATTTACGGTCATCAACATCCGCGGCATTCGCCCCGGGGGGACAGTCCAGGACATCATAACCATCGGTACCATCGTCATCCTGACGCTGATGGTCCTGGCGGGGCTGGTGGCCGGAAACGGCTCCTGGAGCCACTTCACTCCCGTGGTGAGCACGGATGCCGGCTGGACAAAACTGTTTTCCACCCCCATGATTGCAGTGATTTTCACTTTCAGCGGCTGGTTTGCTTCTGCCTATATCGGCAGTGAAATACGGGATCCGGAACGGAACCTCCCCATCTCACTCTTTGCCGGGACCCTGTTCGTCACGTTTCTCTATTTTTTCATGAACGTGATGTATCTATACGCAGTCCCGGTCAGCAAAATGAGCGGTGCGGTAAACGTGGCGCATCTTGCTGTCGAGCGGCTGTTCAACCCATCGGTTGCCGCGGTCGTTTCTCTCCCCGTGATCCTGGCCATCGCCGCCAGCATCAACGCCAACATCCTCACCGGGGCGCGGGTCTGCTACGCGATGGCAGACGACGGGTCTTTCTGGCGCCCCTTCCGGAAACTGCACCCTCTCTACAACACACCCCATGTGGCGATCCTGAGCCAGTCGCTGATCGCGTCGCTGCTGATCTGCGTCGGCACATTCAACCAGCTTCTGGGATATGTCGTCTTCGTCATGATCCTCTCTTCCATTGCCGCCGGCCTGGCTCTCTTCGTGTTGCGCATCAGGCAACCCGGCCTGAAGCGTCCCTGCCGGGTATGGGGTTATCCCCTGGTGCCGGCGGTTTTCACGGGCGTTTATATCGTTATCGCCGTCAAGATCTTCATTTCCAGCCCTTCCACCGCCCTGGCCGGCATGTGCCTCATGATGACGGGACTCCCCTTCTTCATCTGGTGGAAAAAGCGTCAGGGGCGGGGCGAGCTCGCCAGGCCGCAAATTACTGAAGTGCAATGAACCGCCACACTCAATAAATACCGCCCGACCCGGCTGAAACGGACTTCGTTCTTTGTTTATCAGTATATATTATGCTATATTACGTTACCTAGATCGGCAAGAAAGGAGTATCACGGACGATGGAATGGTTGAAACTGATAATTGACTACGGTGTGATCTGGCTGCTCATCCTTCTGAGCATCGTCGCTGTCGCCTTTGCGATAGAACGTCACCTGGTCTACAAGAAAATTCGCCTGCAGGACTTCGCCGACAAGAAGAGCCTGGAACTGGAATTAACGAAAAAGCTGCACATCATCGCGACTATCGGCAGCAATGCGCCTTACCTGGGGCTGCTCGGCACGGTGCTCGGCATCATGCTGACCTTCTATACCATGGGAGCGGAAGGCATGATGGATACCGGCAAGATCATGACCGGCCTCGCCCTCGCTCTCAAGGCGACCGCGGTGGGCCTCCTGGTCGCCATTCCTTCCGTGGCCCTGTACAACCTGCTTCTGAGAAGAGCCAAAGTCCTGATCATGCGATGGGAGATAATGAATGGAAGAGAGAGGGTTTGATTACATCAACGTGATTCCGTTCGTCGACATCATGCTGGTGCTGCTCACCATAGTGCTGACGACCTCAACGTTCATAGCAACGGGCGGAATACCGGTCAACCTGCCCAAGGCGTCAAAAACCGAAAGCCAGGTCCTGAAAGTCAGGACCATCGAAATCGACAGGAGCGGTGCGGTTTTCCTCAATGGCCGCAGTGTGACGCTGGCCGCACTGCGCGACGAGATCCGGCCGCTGAACCGCGCCACGCCGTTCCTGATCCGCGCCGACCGGGACCTTGGCCTGCAGCAGTTCGTCGACGTCCTGGACACGGTCAAGAACACGGGTTTCAGCCAGGTAAGCCTGCAGACAGAGACCCGCAGATGAACGATCGCCTGAAAGCCCTGACAATTTCGCTGACGCTGCACGGCGGTTTCCTGTTCCTGGTGTATGCCTTGAGCGTCGGATTTGCCCAATCCGGCAAACCGATTAGGATCGACTTCACGCTCAACGAGTCAGCACCCGGACCGCTTTCCCCGAACCCGCAACAGAAATCGGTGCGGAAACAAGAAGCCAGCAAGCCACGAATTGCCGCCAGGGAGGCTCAGAAACCGGCAGTCCGTCCGCCCGCCCCGCTTGCCCCGGCAACCGAATTGGCCGGGCCGGTTCCAATCGCCGCGGCGCATCGGGAAACCCTTCCCGTGCCGGGTGCGGCATATTCGAATGCAAAGGGACCTTCTGCCGGAAGTGAATCGGGTTCCGCCGTCACCGGAAACACCGGCGGCAGCAATGGGGGCGGAGGAGGAACCGGCATTGACCAGCTCCGAAGCAAGTACCGCAAAGAGCACTTCGAATACATCCGGAAAATCATCCAGGAAAACATTGTCTACCCGCCCCGCGCGCAGCGGAACGGCTGGGAAGGGCGGGTCGTGGCCAGATTTTCCGTAATGCAGAACGGTAAGGTTAAAGATCTCCGTATCATGAAAAGCTGCGGCTTCGACATTCTCGACGAAAATGTCATGGAAACCGTCAGGAAAGTCGAACCGTTTCCCAAGCCTCCCGTGGCTGTGGAACTGATAATTCCGGTTGAGTACAGGCTTTAGAGGTTCGTGCGGCTGATATTCCGGCCGCCATCATACTTTGTCCATCCGGTGCACGACCGCCATGGTCCCCTGGTTGAACAGGTTGCGGGCGAAACACTCCAGCGAGATGTCCGCGCCCGGCGCCATGTGCATCAGCATGCTCCGGTTCCCGACCGCGATGCTCCTCACCTCCAGGCCGGAAGCGACTGTGCCCTCCGGAACCGAAGTGAAGTAGCCGGACAGTGGATATTCCTTCTTCTCCGCATCTTCCTGAAAATATTTGTAGCCGGTGGGATACTGGAACACCTGGTGCCTGCCGGTGGTGAGCGTCAGGTACTGGGCGTCACCCGGCTCGTAGTAGAACCAGCCGCGACCGTTTTCGCACCCCTGGCAGGGCCAGGGGAAATCGTCCATGCCCAACCCTTCCACCACGATGAGCGCGATTTTCCGCTCCCTGATATGCCTGCCGATGAGCGCCCGGATATCGGTTATGGAATCCGCCCGGCCAAGTCCGGTCGCGAGCGGGATGGCATGCGCCGGCGCGGGCACCCGCCGGACCTTGCGGAAAGCCCCGCCGACGGTCCGGAACATGTACCCCGGCCGGGCAACCAGAAGGTATTCGGGGATCCGGGAAGGGTCCCCGCTGCAGTCGGAAAACAGCTGACGGTACTCGTCCCGGTGCACGATCCGTTCTATCTGCGGAAACCGGGCCAGGCGCTCCAGATCCTGACTGCTCCCATCGTGGAGACCGGCGTATCGCGCCGACCAGTGGGTAGAAAGAACCAACCCGTCGAAGCGCGTTACATCGATGAAGTCGACGAAAGGGATAAGCCCCCCGGTACCCACGATCACCGGCGTGAACCCCGAGCTCGCCACGAACCGGTTGACTTCCTCGAAGACGGATGAAACCGTCTCCGCCCATTGAGTCTGGGTCAGAACCGAATAACGGCCGATAAAGAACTGTCGCGCGTAGGTCAGGAAAACAAAGGAGGGATCGTAACCGGCAATCAGATCGAGAGCCGTATCGGTCACCCAGCGGTTTCCCGCGTCATCCAGGTCTCCGGGGTACGGCCGCCGTGACTGGACTTCCCTGACCATGCGCACGAGGGGACTCTCCCCTGCCACCCCGGCGCCGGTCCTCAGGTCGAACACCCGCTGCCACTCGCGCGCATCTATGATCGCCAGACTCATTGCAACACCTCCCCTGCGTTCCATGCGACCTTTTCCCCGTACAGCCTGATCTGCCGCCCGCAGGACGGACAGCGGTCCCCCTTGCCGTTAAAAGCGCGGAGCCGGTCGCCGCCGCATCCGAGGCTGAAGCGCTCTATCACCGCTTCCCCGCATTGGGGGCAGAGAGTGTTCACCCAGTCCGAGCCGACGAAATTATGAAAGTAGACGTTGGGAAGCAGAGCACGGATCGCCTCCAGCGCCCCGGCTATGGCGTCAATGTCAGGATAGCGGGCCTCCTTCATCTCGTCTTCGGGAAGGAGCCTGAACACGTGCCACGGTATTTCCGGGTCGACGTCGGCGATGAAGCCGGCGATTTCTTCGAGTTCGCCGTCGTTGGCCGCCTCGATTACCGGGGTGGTCACTTCCACGTGCGCCAGGGCGGCGAGCCTGCGGATGTTCCTCAGAACCGGCGCGGCGGAGGGTATGCCGATGTAGTCGCGGTTGAACGCGTCCGACAGCCCCTTCAGCCCGATGTTGAAGAAAGAGAATACCGATGCCAACTGCTCGGTGGATTCCTCGGTGGTATAGGCGTTGGTCAAACATCCCATGGGCAGCCCGGCATCCCGCGCCTCCGTGGCCACTTCCAGCAGAGAAGGGAGCGACATGGCGGGCTCGTTAACGTTGAACACCATGGAATGGCAGCCGAGCTGCCTCGCCTTGCGGATCAGCTCCCGAGGCGGAAGCTCGATCATTCCGTCCAGGACCGTCGCCGGGTCCTGCTTGGCAACGAACGAGTTGGAGCAGTAGCGGCAACGGAAATTGCATCCGGCAGTTCCGATCACCAGGCATCTGCTTCCGGGCCAGGCATGGTAGAAAGGAACGGATTCCACCCGGGACGGAATGCAGCTGGACCAGCGGTACGGGAAACGCTCCCGGATCGCGCCTCCCTCTTCCACGTACATGCGGCACCGGCCCGGCTTTCCATTCGCCAGGTCGCACCGCCATTCACAATAATTGCACTGCATCGACACCTCCGATTGTATCATTGCAAAAGCATTTGTAGACCTGCCAGGTCTGAGTCTCAGACACTACTGGTAAAGTTCATAACCCGCCATAACCGCCCTGTCATCACCCCCCGTTGCGAAAGGGGGGCGGGGAGGATTATTCCGGCGGCAGACGCTTCAGAATGCGCCGCGCTTCGACCTCGCTCAGCGGGTAGTGGTAAAAGCGTGAAAAGTATTCCCGTGTCTCCCGGATGAGGTCAAAGGAACGGAACAGGTCAGGATGCAGAATCTTGGCCAGCCACAGCACGAACAGGTGCCCCTCACTGCTGCCGTGTCCCCAGATAAACACCCCCTCCGGACAGGTGTACACCCGGTTTTCCCGCACGGCGCGGATGGTTTTCCATCGGGGGTCGCTACGGATGGCGTCGGGCGTGGCCAGGCCGCCCACCAGGATCACTTCCGGGTCCCAGGCAATGATCTGCTCCATGGTCGCGTCGATGAAATTGCGGTTCAGGTCCCGGGACACCATGCGCGCCCCGGCCATTTCCAGCAACCAGCGGCTGGTGCCGGCGCCTCCCTGGGTGGCGAAGATGTTCCTGCCGGTAATGTAGTAGACCGTCGGTTTGCGGTTTTCAGGAATTTTCGAGGTAAGGGAAACGATCCGCTGCATTTTCCGGTCGTAATAATCGCAGTAGGATTCGGCGATCTTCCGCGCTCTGCTCCCAAGCACCAGGCCGTAGAAGCGCACCTCCTCCTTGTAGGCCCGTATGAATTCACCGCTGTTGCGCGGTACCCGCGCGCTGTCGTAGGGGCAGACAACCGGAATGCCGGCTGTTTCCATCCTCCTGGTCTGCTGGGGCCACTGCCAGTAGAAGACCAGGTCTATCCCCAGGTTGAGAAGGCGCTCCACGTCAGGATCTGAATAGGACGGCATGACCGTGACTTTCTTCAGGCCGGGATTGAGCTTGTGCGCCCAGGGTGACTGCTTGAGGGACATGGCTGCCACGCGGTCAGCCGCGCCGAGGAGAAAAGCCTTTTCGTAGGAAGGGCCGAAAAAGCAGGCAATCCTCCTGGGATGTGCCGGAACCTTGACAGTCCTGCCGTTCCGGTCGGTCACCGTTTTCATGGATGCGGCAAAGGCTTCTGTCCGGCCCACGGGCAACGCTGCCAGACAGAGCAGAATGAGGAGGAGAAAAAGAGACAAGGAATTTCGCTGAAATTCACTTTTCATGAACGCTCCCCGTCCTTCTCGAAACAGATCCAGGAGCCGGAATCGTCGCGAATCAGTTCGTAGCGCGTGAAACCGGCCTTTCCCATGATCTCCGCCCACTCGGCCGTATCCTTTTTCCGGAAATTCGTAATGGGTTTGTTGTTCCAATCCGCTCCCCGCCGGATCATTTCCCGGTTGATTTCCTCGGCCAGTTCGCGGGACCCCAGGCCGCCCCCCACGTACCCTCTGCCGCCCGGCCGGAGAACCCTTCGCATCTCTCTGAAGGCGGCGGGACGATTCCGCCAGAAGCGCATTGAGCCCCGGCTGATGATCAGGGACGCGACACCGTCGGCCAGGGGCATCCGGTGCACGTCCCCGGCAACGGCCGCAACCCGGTCGGCGAGCCCTTCGCCGATGATGTTCATCCTGCCAAGATCGAGGATCTGGGGTGAGAAGTCCATGGCGCAGAAATTCAGTGCCGTGATCTTTGCCAGGGCGATGGCCAGATTGGCCGGGCCGCACCCCAGGTCGACGCACAATCCCTCGCTCACCTGGCAGCGGTCAAGAATCTGCCGGGCGATTACCGGATATATGGGGGCAAACACCTCGTTGGCGATGGTCAGGTATTTGCCCGCTCTCTCCTCGTCAAATTTCCTGTAGGTTTTGGAATTCCATCCGATTCGGCTCATGTCGTCCTCGCATTGCGTCAATTCTGCCACCTGCCACGTTTCTCGTTCGTCACCAGCAGATAGGCGAAAAACGGCGCGCCAAGGAGCGCGGTGATCACCCCGACGGGGATTTCCCCTCCGGGAAGGATGCGCGCCAGGGTATCCATGACAAGCATGAAAGTTCCGCCCAGGAGTGCGGCAAAGGGAATCAGGGCATCGTGGTCCGAACCCACCATTATCCTGGCCATGTGGGGAACTATCAGGCCCACCCAGCCGATGTTGCCGCAGGACGCGACAGAGGCGGCCACGATGACCGTACCAAACACGATATAGATCATTCTCGCCTTCGGCACATTGATGCCCAGTGCCATAGCGCCTTCGTCACCCAGCGCGATGGGGTTCAGCCACCAGCGGAACAGGTAGAGGATCGCCAGGCCGGGGATGATGATTGCCAGGCCGCGGACAGCATCGTCCCAGACAATGCTGTTGAAGCTGCCCATGGTCCAGAAGACCATGGCGGGCAGCTGCTGGTACGGGTCGGCCTTGTACTTCAGGAAGGAAATGCCCGCGGTGAACAATGCCGAAACGATGACACCGGCAAGGACAAGGCTCGTTACCGAGTTACCGCTTCTCCGGCCGATCTGATAGGCCAGAACAACGGCGACCAATCCCCAGATGAAAGCGGATCCTTCAACGGCAAGGGCCGAATTGCCTGCGACAAAAAGAGCCAGCGTCGCACCGAAGCTCGCTCCTGAGGTGACGCCCAGGATGCCGGGAGACACCAGCGGATTACGGAACAGGCTCTGGAAAACCGCGCCGGAAACGGAAAGGGCCGCACCCACCAGGACGGCGGCGATCACCCGGGGAATGCGCACCGACCAGAGCACGAGTGCCGGCCCGGACAGGGAGCGATCGGCGGCACCGCCGCCCATGACCGACATGAGGATGTCCCGGAAAGCGCCCGGATCCACCCGGTAGCGACCCAGGATGAGCGCCAGCATGACGCTGGCCGCTAGAGCGAGCAAAACCGCAGCGAAGCGAAGCTTGTGACCACTCATGGGAATGCCGCTCCCGCCCGGGGAATTGCGGCCGGCGAGATTCCCCGCATCCTGAAATCATCGTACACCAGACCTATCCCCCGGTTGACGCATTTGAGCACCGATACCAGCTCGCGCATTCGTTGTCCTGCATCAGACACTATATGCAAATTTTTACAATCATCGGATTCTTCATCATAATGCTGCGTATAGTCAGCCATATCCGGCGCTATATATTACTTGACATATCGCATTTGAATATGTCAAGAAGTAATTCATTTCATGAAAGTGCTGGCGCCGCGGGGCATCCCGTTCCCCAATAACGGCACGAATATCTTGCCAACAGCAATTCCCTAAAGCAAAGGAGATGGAATTCATGTGGAAATCATTTCAGCGACATTTTCCGGATTGCTTTTTCAGGTTTCTGATCCAGCGGCATCGGATGAGAATACTTATCGCCTCGGGGATAGCTCTCAATATGGCATTCGCTGCTGCCGGGGAAGCTCAGGCAGCAGGCAGATCAGGCGCGTGGAACGACATGCCCACCATTACGCTCAGGCTGCCGGGTAAAACGGATCCCCAATGGAAAGAAGTCTGCGGACCGGAAATCGCGGCCGGCAAAACTTCCCCGGATAAGCGGAAAAACGCCGCATGCAGCGACAGATACCTGACGCTGAGCATTCCGGACATGGAAAAGTATTATGGGGATGTGGGCCCTGGCCTGGCACTTGGCTACAAGGCCTGCCAGATCGCTTTCGCAAACCTGTATCCGGGAGAAATCCCCCCGCGCGGCGACCAGTTCGTGGTGACCGGCCTGTCCTCATGTCCGGCCGACCCGATATCGTTCATTACCGGCGTGCGCTACGGCAGCGGATCAAAAGGCATGTTCAACGGCAACCTCGTGATCGATGAAAAAATCGAACCGTTTTCCTTCATTTTCGCCAGCATGTCCAACGGCAGGGCATTCAGGCTGACCTGCAAGTACAAGCTGCCACAGAATTTCCTGGATCTGATGAACCTGAAGAAAAGCGATCCGGCCGCGGTCGATCCCTTCTGGACGCTCGCACATTGCCTGAGCCGCGCCATCCTGACCGCTCCCGCGAACGAAATATATGAAGTCACGCCGCTTCCCGGTTTTTCCTGGAAAGCATACGGGAGCAGGTAAGCGGACGAATCCGCCTGAGCACGTACAGGAAGTATTGAATCAGCTTCTCGAGGAGGGCCCCCATGCAGTCAGCCGATATTCATGAAGTTCTGCAGCGCTGTGTCGACTACCACGGCCATTTCTGCCTCGGTCAGGCGCTTGGCGTGCGCATCGCCCTGAAAGGCCTGGAACTGGCCGCACCTGAAGGTGATAAGGACCTGATCGTGTTCGTGGAAAACGACCGCTGCATCGCCGATGCCGTGCTCATCGCAACCGGCACAAGGCTGGGAAGGCGAACACTCAAGCTGGTGGACTACGGGAAAATGGCAGCTACTTTCGTCAACCTGGCCCGGGACACCGCCTGGCGGGTCGGCCTGCAACCGTTCGACCTGGCGGACATGTCCAAAGAGGAAACAAAGGAGCGGGTCCTTGCCATGCCCGACGAAAAGCTCCTCACCTGGAAAAAGGTGCGGGTCCGGCTGAGAGAAGAGGATCTGCCGGGTAAGCCCAAGAGGATCGTCAACTGCGTCCGCTGCGGCGAAAAAGTCTTCGACGGCAAGGATGTGGCCGGCGAAGCGGGAGATGCGGGGCCGTTCTGCGTTTCGTGCCTCCGCGGCGCCTACTACGAGCCGGAGGTCTGAAACCGTGCAGATTGTCGATGCCCTCCTGGAAAGCGTTTCCGGCGCTGATGAAAAGATCCGCGAAATTCTGGTCGGCCTGCACTGGATATCCGTCCACAGCGCAAACACCGGCATTGCCCACGTGTTCCGGGGAGATCCGGGTTTCGAACTGGAAGCCGCCGGGAACCTCGCCGGGAACAACGTCCTTGACGTCGCCACGCTTCTGAAAAGCTGGAAACCGCTCGAGGCAAGCCTCGGGCTTGCGGCTCTCAACTCGTTAATGGACCCGAAGGGAGAGAACGTAAACGTCCATGAGTACATCCTTCGCCAAGCCCCGGGCAGAACGGTCACCTGCGTGGGCAGGTTTCCCTTCTACCCGGAAATCGTGAAGACCGCCGCGCGATCATACTTACTGGAACTGGAACCGCGGGAGGACGAACTCCCCTCCTTTGCCGCCGAAGAGGTTATTCCCGAGTCGGACCTGGTGATCATCACCGGAACCAGCCTGATCAACAAGACCATGCAGCGGCTGCTGGAGCTTTCCCGCAACGGAACCGCCGTCGTACTGGGCCCGAGCACGCCCATGAGCGAAGTGCTGTTCGATTTCGGCGCAAACGTGATCGCCGGCGTCCGGGTCACGGACCGGGAGAAACTGTTCCTCAGCCTGTCGCAGGGAGTGAAATTCTACAAGAAGATCCGGGGGATCGAACCGGTGACGATGTTCAGGAACTAACGGCCGCACGGGCGGCAGCGAGTCATTCAGCCCTTTCACCACTGAAAAGTCATATGTTTTGGGGAGATTCATTCATGCACATAATCCGACGAACGGGGTTTACTCTGCTGTACGTGCTCACTGCCACGCTCTTCGTTTCCGCCATTGCAGCATGCACTGCAGACCGCTCACCCAAAGATGGTGCGACACGCGTCATCACCGATATGACCGGCAGAAAGATCCGGGTGCCCGAGCCACTCACCAGGGTGGCGCTGTTCGGCGGCCCCACCGGCCAGATCGCCTACATCCTGGGCGCGCGCAACCAGCTCTGCGCGGTGACCAGCTCGCTGAAAGGCTCCGAGCTGATCAATTCTTTCGACCCTTCCATCAAAAACCTCCCCGGTCCGAGAAGCACCAGCGGTCACGTCAATATCGAGGCGCTGCTCCTCTCCAGGGCCCAGCTGGTGATCGCCGGAACGCTGGACGGATCGATCGTGGAAAAGAAGACCGGCATACCGGTCGCCTACACGGAAAGCAGCATGAACCACGGCCTGGACCTGCTGAAGAGAGAGATACGGTTCTACGCTGACGTTTTCGGAAAGCAGAAGCGCGGTGAATCATACATCGCCTACCTGGAAAAAACCATTGACCTGGTCAGGTCCCGGACCCGGGACATCCCGGCGGAGAAGCGGAAAAAGGTTTTCAACGGCTACAGCCCGAGCCATCTGGTAACGCTGGGGGGTGATACCTTTATGCACGAGCGGATCCTGAACGCGGGCTGCATCGACGCTGCCGAAGGCATCAGCACGGCCGGCGCCAAGGAGGGTCTCCATTCCGGGCTGTCGGAAATGTCCCTTGAGAAGGTCCTGGGCTGGAATCCGGACCTCCTGGTCATTGATTCCGGAACTCCCGAGGAGGTATACGGCGACCCAAGATGGAAGAATATAAACGCTGTCCGCAACCGGCAGGTCTACAAGCAGCCGGTGGGAGTCTTCATCTGGGACCGGCCGACGGCTGAAGCGGCGGTCCTCTACCCCCTGTGGCTGGCCAAGACCGCCTATCCGGAACGCTTCCGGGACGTGGACATGATGAAGGAAGTGAAAAGATTCTACCGGGAGATCATGTCGTTCAACCTGAACGAAAGCCAGGCCAGATCGCTCCTGGAAGGCAGATACCAGCTGAAGTTCGGCCCGGTTCAGGGCGTCAGGTAGCGTCGCCCATGCATGCCGCGGGAAAAAGAATCGGCATCGGGATCGCGCCGGGGAAGCTGATGATCATGCTTGCAGTCCTTCTCGGCGTCATCGCCGTCGCCGCCCTGATGCTCGGCCAGTTGCAGATACCCCCGGGGACCGTTCTCCGGATACTGGCCTCCAGGGTCCTGCCCATCGATCATACATGGGACCCGACCCTCGAATCGGTGCTTTTCGACGTCCGTCTTCCCCGCCTGCTGGCCGGGATTCTCGTGGGCGCGGGGCTGTCCGTTTCCGGAGCGGCTTTCCAGGGTTTGTTCCGCAACCCCCTCGTATCGCCCCACATCCTCGGCGTATCCGCCGGCGCCGGCCTCGGCGCGGCTCTGGCCATCCTCTTTTTCAGCAATATACTGGCCATCCAGGTCTTTTCCTTCGTGTTCGGACTGTCAGCGGTGCTGATGACCTGCGGGCTCGCCAGGGTCTACCGAACCACACCGGTGCTGATGCTCGTCCTGTCGGGTATCATCGTGGGCGCCCTGTTCTCCGCCTGCACCTCGCTCCTCAAGTACATCGCCGACCCGCTCAACAACATGCCGTCCATCGTCTTCTGGCTGCTGGGGTCCCTCAACAACGCTTCCAACAAGGACATGGCCATCGTGGGGCCGCTCATCCTCGCCGGCATCACCGTGCTGCTGCTGATCCGCTGGCGGATCAACCTCCTGGCCATGGGCGAGGAGGACGCGCGGGCGCTGGGTGTGGACACGCGGCGCCTCACGGCGATCATCATCCTGTGCGCCACATTGATCTCGGCCGCTTCCGTTTCGATCAGCGGCATAATCGGCTGGATAGGACTGGTGATCCCCCACATCGGCAGGCTGCTGGTGGGCCCGGACAACCGGCATCTCCTGCCGGTGTCGGTTCTGGTGGGAGCTTCCTACCTGGTTAGCGTTGACACCATCGCCCGCACGGCAATGGAATCGGAGATCCCCATCGGCATACTCACCGCCCTGGTGGGAGCTCCCATCTTCGCATACCTGCTGAAAAAATCTCGGCCGGGGTGGTGATCATGACGACTCTCATCAATGTCCAGGACCTGGCTTTCAGCTACTCCGGAGCGGCTCCCCATCCGGTTTTCCGCGATGTTTCGTTTTCCGTGGAGGCGGGCGGAATCTTCTGCCTGCTTGGTCCCAACGGCACCGGCAAATCAACCCTCCTCAAATGCGTGAGCAACGTGCTGCAAGGGTGGCACGGCGCCATCCGCCTCGGCGGCAAGGACATATCGAGAATGAAGCCCGCCGAGGTCGCAACGGGAATCGGCTACGTGCCCCAGAACCAGACCTCCGCGTTCCCCTTTCTGGTGCGTGACATCGTGGTCATGGGGCGGGCACCCCACCTGGCGGTGTTCGCATCCCCTTCGGCAAAGGACCGGGAAATCGCTCGAGCCGCCATGGAAACCGTAGGCATCACTTCGCTTGCCGACCGCCCCTGCACCACCCTCAGCGGCGGGGAATGGCAGCTGGCCCTCATCGCGCGGGCGCTGGCGCAGGAACCGCGGGTCATGATCCTGGACGAACCCACTTCCCATCTGGACCTGGGAAACCAGGTGAGGATACTTCGGGTCGTGAAGTCCCTGGCGGAAACAGGAATAGGCATCATCATGGCCACGCACCATCCTGATCATGCCTTCATCGTGGCAACGGAAGTCGCGATCATGAATCGCGGCGGTTTTTCCCAAAAGGGTTTCCCCGATGACGTGATCACCGGAAACAACATGCGCGACGCCTACGGAGTGGAAGTGAAAGTGCTCCATGTAGCGGAGGGCGTAGACCGCAAGGCGTGCTTTCCATCGCTGTAGAGATGCATCAACGAACTTAAAGGCCTGCCAGGATTCAAAAAACCCGGCAGGTCCCGGCAAAGGACACCATGCCATGGTTGACAGCTCCATGAAACATTTTTTCACTTCCCAGCGGCTCCCCAAGGCTTTGCTCCTTCTATCGCTCCTTTCCCTCCCCGCGTGCCAACACGCCCCCGGGGAGGTGCAACTTCCCGCAGCCAGATTGAACTACCTGAACGCGATCCAGAAGGACCTGGACGTTTTCATGCCCGAAACCCGCTACCCCGATGACCCCTTTGTCCTGGTGACGGTCCGTGAGGCGATGAAGGGCGCGCGGGAACGCAATGGCGGCATAGGCGCCTGCCTTGTCCGCGAAGCGACCGGAGAAGTGATGGAAAGAAGCCACAACCGGCAGTATGAACCCTATTTCCGCAGCGACCGGCATGCCGAGATGGATCTCCTGGACAGGTTCGAAGAGCGCATGAAGCTCACCAGGTCGCGCAATCCCGGCGACCCGACCTACTCGGATCCCCGCGCCGCAACGGGCCTCGTCCTCTATACCTCCGTGGAGCCGTGCCCCATGTGCCTGACCCGGATAATCAACGCGGGTATCAAGAAAGTGTACTATGCCGCAACCGACCTCAACGGCGGCATGGCTTGCCGGTTCGACAACCTTCCCCCTTTCTGGAAAGGTATGGCGGAGGGATTGGTCCTGGAGCCGGCCCGTTGTTCGCCTGGATTGAAGGACATCGCTGCCCGCCTGTTCCGCCCCATGCACGTGCCGTGGGCGAAGCGGCTCTAGGTGAAGCGAGACCTGCCAGTTTTCGAAAAACTCGCAGTTACCAGGATTGCACTTTTATATCAAAAGGAGCCGACCATGAAGAAGATCATTGGATACCTGGCCGCAGCGATCATGCTGGCAGCCGTGCTTCTACCCTCTCTGTCCCACGCGCTGACCGTGGGCGGGGCCGTCCGCCAGCCGCTCAACCTCGACACGGAATCCCTCGCCCGCCTGGCAACGTCAGAGGCTCGACTGACCGACTTCACCAGGGACAGGAAATACAGCGGTGTCTTCGTCTATCGCGGCGTGCCGCTGCGCACCGTCCTGGAAATGGCGAAAATCGAGAAAGACGGGCCGGGCTTCAATAAGACAACCGACCTGGCCATAGCCGTGAGAACGAGGGACGGGAAAACCGCGGTTCTCTCCTGGGGCGAGGTTTTCTACCGCAATCCGGAAAATGTCCTGATCGCGGTTTCGGCATCTCCCGTACGGCCTCACATGACAAGCAAGTGCGGAGAGTGTCACGCCCCGTCATTCTACCAGCCGGCGCTCGACAAGTTGAACCGCAGGGTCGGCTTTCCCAAGATGGTTCTGGCCAACGACTTCTACGCGGACCGCAGCCTGGAAGACGTGGTCGCAATCGAAGTGGTCGCTCTGAAAGGGGACGCCGCTAAAAAAGATGCAGCTAAACCTTCGCCGGCAAGGTTCACCTTAATTGACGGCACAGGCAGGAGTTCGCTTTTCTCCTCGCTTTCCGGCCATCCGCTGACGAAGATCGACTTCAAGGAAGTTGGGGACGGGAGGGGATTCCACGGTAGCCGCACCTACGAAGGCGTTCCCTTGCGGGAGTTGCTCCGTAAGGCAGGCGGAAGCGAGGATATCGACAAGGTGGTACTGGTCACCTCCACCGACGGATACCGCGCCACGTTCTCCTCCGGTGAAATTTTCCTGAACCCCCTGGGAGAGCGAATCATCATCTCGGAGAGCTCGGGAAAGTCTTCCGATGGGGACAGGAAATTCACCCTCGTCATACCCGATGACCTGGCAGCGGACCGCATGGTGAAAACGGTCAGCCGCATCGAGGTGCTCTCCCTCAAGCAGCAGCCGAAGCTCTATGTTGTCAGCATGGGATGCGCCGACCCGGCCCTGCTGACGCTGGAAGCCGTATCGGCCATGGGAAAGGCGGACGGTAGTGTAAAGAGATTTTCGCTTTTTTCTTGGCAGCGCCTTTTTCCGGGTTAGATTGCCTCAGCCATTTCGAGTCTTTGTTCCAGTTCCTGCTCCTTGAGCAATTCCATGTTC
>JAVBWB010000037.1:0-149303 GCA_036677645.1 Geobacteraceae bacterium
TCGCGGACGCCATCTTGTATTCACCGGCGGGACCGCAGACGAGGACGCCGGTCTTCTTGCCCAGGCGCTCGCTGACGATCTTGATCAGCTCGTAGTTGCCCATGCCCGTGCCGACGAATTCCATGTCTTCCTTGATGGAAGCGCCATCATTGTTGATGTGGATGCTGTACCATTTGTCTTCTTTGGGCATGCCTTCGATGATGACCGCCTTGATGCCGAGTCTTTCCAGGTTCTGCGCGGCGGTACCGCCCGCGTTGCTCTCCTTGATGCCGCCGGTCAGGGGGCTCTTGAAGCCGGCCGAGAGACGGCCGGAGTTGCAGCACGCAGTGGCGGTCAACAGGCCCGGCGCGAAAACCAGCTTGTTGTATTTGCCTAGCGCTTCACAGGTCGGGGGAACTTCTTTGGACACGACCGTGGAAGTAAGCGCGCGGCCTGCGAGGGGCGCCCACTCTGCCGGCACTGCTTCAACGGCAGTCGTGAGGTTCGTCATGTTGATGCGGATAATCTTTTCTCCCATTCCATCCTCCTTATCCTTGTTGTACAGCTCTGGCGGCTGCTCCGCGAAAAAGGGGAACCACCTCGTTCAAGGTGACGCGCGACGGGTCTGCCCAGGCCGTCGCGACCCCGCGGAAATCTCTCCGCACTTCCGCTGTTTAGGTTGTTTACAAGGTACGTGAAAACTGGTAAGAATAACAGATGCAGAAAATACGTTTTGCACCCAGTACAGTTTCAGTGATAATCAAAGTGTACCTGTTCAATATCGCAAAACTGTATACACTGAAATAGAAAACCGCGGTACGCGCTTTCAGGGGGATTCATGGCAGGAAACCGGAAGAAATCAGCGGCCCCGGATGATTCGTTCATGTATGAAAGGATTGCCGAGCGCATCACCACGCTGATCCGCAAGGGAACATACAGGACCGGCGAGAGGATTCCTTCCGTCAGAAGCCTCAGTTCCCAGATGAAAGTCAGCATTTCCACCGCGGTGAAAGCCTATTTCCACCTGGAGAATCGCGGCCTGATAGAAGCGCGTCCGCAGTCGGGATATTATGTCCGCCACCTGCCGGCGCCGGCGCCTGCCGAGCAGGAGCATGTCCTGGCGCCGGCGGTTCCGACCCTGGTCAGCGTCAACGACCTGGTCATGATGGTGATGCGGGACGCGCGCAATCCCGACCTGGTACCGCTCGGTCTTGCCGCCCCCAATCCGGACAACCTGCCGGGGGACAAGCTGAACCGCATTCTTTCCAACGTGGCCCGCCGCAACAGGAACCAGGGGATTTCCTACGACTTCCCGCCGGGGTGCGAGCGGCTCCGTATCCAGTTGGCGCAACGCGCCCTGAGGGCCGGCTGCTCGCTGTCGCCGGACCAGGTCCTCACCACCAGCGGCTGCCTGGAAGCAGTGCTGCTCTCCCTGAAAGTCGTCTGCCGGCCCGGAGACACGGTGGCCATAGAAACACCCATCTTCTACAACCTGCTGCAGGTCATCGAGACGCTGAACCTCAAAGCGCTGGAAATACCCACCCACCCGGTAACGGGCATGAGCCTGTCCGCGCTGCGCTACGCCCTTGACCAGACAACCGTGCATGCCTGCATTGCGATCCCCAATTACAACAATCCCTTCGGCAGCTGCATGCCGGATGAAAAAAAGAAGGAGCTGGTGAAACTCCTGGCAAAATACAACATCCCGTTGATCGAAAACGACGTCTACGGCGACCTGGGTTTTTCAAGTTCCCGGCCCAGGATAGCGAAAAGCTATGACAAGAAAGGATTGGTCATCCACTGTTCCTCCTTTTCCAAGACCCTCGCGCCGGGCTACCGGGTCGGCTGGGTCGTGGGCGGGCGGTTCCAGGAGCAGATCGAGCGAATGAAAGCAGTGAGCAACATCGCCACGGCAACCCTGCCACAACTGGCTATCGCCGAGTTCCTGTCCACAGGAGGATACGATCAGTACCTGCGGAAGATCCGGGGAATTTACAGCCGGCAGACATCACTGATGGCTCAGTCGGTGCTCAAGTCGTTTCCGCGCGGAACCAAGGTCAGCTCGCCGCTGGGAGGATTCGTCCTCTGGGTGGAGTTGCCGGAGATGATCGATTCCATCAAGCTCTACGAAATGGCGCTGCGGGCCGGAATCACCATCGCCCCCGGCCAGATATTCTCCGCGTCAATGAAATACCCGAATTTCATCCGGCTCAATTCCGCCTACTGGTCCAAAGAGATCGAGAACGCCATAACCGTTATCGGCTCGCTGACAAAGGAGATGATGTAGAGACAGCACGAGCAGCGCCTCAATGCAGAAGGCCGGCGGGCAAGAGCCCGCCGGCCTTCCGGAACGCCCGACGCCGGGAACGGCTAATCCAGCTTGGCCGACTCGGGTTTCACGTGCCAGACGGTTACGTGATAGTGCGGAGATTCCACACCGGGATGACCGGGGTTGAAAACTATGTCGACCTTTTCAACCTTGTCGTTGCCTACCGTCAGACCGGTGAAGTTCGTATGCTTGTTCAATTCCCCTAACGGCACCATGTAGATGGTGGCAACGAGTTTCCCGGCACGGTCGTACGCCAGGAACGGGCCGATCGGCAAAGTTGAGGGCTTCACGTAGAGCGTGCCCATTCCCGGAATGAAATCGGGCAGGGCCACGAGCGAGCTCACTTTTTTGTATGACGCATCAGGCACATGATAAGGGCCGGCCGCAAATGCCGGAAGGGCACATGCCAGCAGGACCGCGCTTATGGCAAGTAGCTTTTTCATGATCAGTCTCCTTTTCTTGCTTCCCATTCTCTTCCTGAACCGGTTCCGCCGCGGATTTCCGTCCGCACGTCAATTCCGGCTCCCCCTTTCAAGACGCCGGAACACTCCGGCTACTATCCTGTCACAACGTTCGCCGGCAAACGGGAACACCGCGCCGGCTGTCGCATCCGCCAGGCTGGAAAGGCTCTGCTGCAGAATCCTCCGCGCCCGGTGGTATCGGGTCTTTACCGTGGCGGATTGTATGCCGAGACACTCCGCAGTCTCCGCCACTGACATTTCCTCAACCCCGCACAGCATGAAAACCAGCCGATAGGCCTCCGGGAGTGCATCTATGGCCGATTCCAGCAGGCGGCGCATCTCTCCCCGCGCCGCATTCTGCTCCGGCGAGGGCATGCCTGAAATCAGACCGGCCATGTAATTCGCCACCTCTCTCTCGTCAGGCTCATCCAGGGAAATGCCGTCCTTCATGCCGCCTGAACGCCGCAAGCGCCCCAACGCCTCGTTGACGACAATCTTCGCCAGCCAGGCAGACAGGGGACCTTTCCCCCGGAACTGCTCGAGATTCTCATAGGCCCTGACATAGGCATCCTGTACCGCGTCCTCAGCATCCGCCTCGTTGCGGAGGACCCCGCGGGCGATCCGGTACAGCCTCCGGTTGTAACGGCGCATGACCAGTTCGAAACTTGAAAGGTCGCCGGCCAGCACCCGTTTCACGATTTCCGTGTCAGGAGTCATGTTCGCCGAGTCGTTTAAGCCGTCCGCCAGTGCCATCTCTTTATCCTCCATTCATTCCGTCTCTATACTGAAGATGCAATTAAACGCGAAAAGGTTCCGGAAAAACAGTGCGGCCGTTCGCCAGTCATCGTCATTTTCCTTGTTTTCATTTTACCATGTATCCCTCTTGTCATATCTCGAAACAGCAGAAGTCAGATTGCGCATTGACAAGCTTTCGATCCGGGATATTCTAATCAAATTAGTATGTTACAATTGCCAGAGTTCATGGCTGCGCCATAAAGTCCGTATTGGACGGGGAAGAGAGCATGAATGCCGGAGCACTGCCGGCAAGGAATATTTGCAATGGAACAAGATAAAGACGAATCTCCGAACGGGCGAAGCGGAACAACTGCGGGGTATTTCCGCTCCACGCTGCGCAGGCTCCGGTCCGGCCGTCTGTTTTCGCCGGAAAACATCCGGAAAAGAAAAAAAGCGATTCTTGGCACCGTCATCGGATTGCTCGTCATCGGAGCGCTGCTGCTCTGGTGGCGCTCCACTTACACCGAAAGCACCGACGACGCCCAGATCGACGGACATATCAACCCCATCAGCGCCCGCGTGTCAGGACATGTGGTACGGATCAATTTCAGGGATTACCAGTATGTTCAAGCCGGGGCGCTGCTCGTGGAAATCGACCCAGCCGATTACCGGGTGGCCCTGGAGCGCGCCGAGGCCGAATATGCCGATGCCGTTGCCGGCGCAGAGGCGGCCAGGATGAATGTGCCCATTTCCTCGGTTTCCACCCGGAGCGGGATCGAATCGGCCGCCGCGAACGCGGCCAACGCCCGCGCCGGCGTCCTGGCAGCGGAAAAGCAGCTTGAAGCGGCCCGGGCCGGGCTCAGGCAAAGGGAAGCGGAGAATTTCAAGGTGCAGAAGGACCTGGTGCGGTACCGGAACCTGGTGGAACGGGACGTCATACCCCGGCAGCAGTACGACCAGGCGGTTGCAACGGCAACCGTTTCTTCGGCTGCGGTTGATGCGGCACGGGCGCAGGCAACCGCTGCCATGGAGCAGGTGGCGCAGGCCCGCGGCCGGCTGCGCCAGGCTGAGGCCGAACTGGCTGCGGCCCGGACCGGTCCGCAGCAGGTTTCCGTGGTCCGGTCGAAGGCCGAAAGCGCCGAGGCAACGGTCAAGAGGTACAAAGCGGCTCGCGACCAGGCGAAGCTGAACCTGGGCTACACCAGGGTTACGGCGCCGGTCAGCGGCGTGGTCGGCAAAAGGTCCGTGGAAGTCGGGCAAAACGTAGAGCCGGGCCAGGTGCTCCTCTCCATCGTCCCCCTCGACGACATCTGGGTGACGGCGAATTTCAAGGAGACCCAGCTCGGGAAAATGCGTCCGGGGCAGAAGGTGAAGATAAGCGTGGACACTTATGGCAATACTTATGACGGGCACGTGGAGAGCATTGCCGGTGCAAGCGGGGCGAGATTCAGCCTCTTCCCGCCGGAAAACGCCACGGGAAACTACGTGAAGGTGGTGCAGCGCATCCCGGTTAAGATCGTTATTGAAAAAGGACAGGACAGGGATCACCTGCTGCGCCCCGGAATGTCCGTCATACCCGTGGTCAGGGTCAAGTGATGCCCGGCAACGGCGCAAAGGAAAAAGCAGCGGCAACCGGCATGGAGTGGCGGCCCTCCGTAAAACCGTGGATCATCACCGCGGCCGTCATGCTCCCCACTTTCATGGAGGTCCTGGACACCACTATTGTAGCCGTCGCGCTGCCCCATATAGCAGGCAGCCTGTCCGCGAGCACCGACGAGGCCACCTGGACCCTGACCAGCTACCTGGTGGCAAACGCGATCATCCTGCCTGCCACCGGCTGGCTTGCCCGCTACTTCGGCCGAGCCAGGTTCCTCGCGTACTGCATCGCCATCTTCACCCTTTCATCGCTCGCCTGCGGCATCGCGTGGAACCTCGGCATGCTGATTGTCGCCAGGGTCATCCAGGGAGCGGGCGGAGGGGCCCTCCAGCCCATTTCACAGGCCATCATCCTGGAGAGCTTCCCCGTGGAAAAACGGGGCATGGCCATGGCCGCTTTCGGCATCGGGGTGGTGGTGGCGCCGATCATCGGGCCGACCCTGGGCGGCTGGCTGACCGACAATTACACCTGGCGCTGGGCCTTCTACATGAACATCCCGGTCGGCATCCTGGCGATCTTCATGACCCGCGCTTTCGTGGAAGACCCTCCCTACATCCGGGACGCCAAACCCGGCAACATCGACACCATCGGCTTCGGCTTCATGGCCGTTTCCCTGGCCGCCCTGCAGATCATCCTGGACAAGGGACAGCAGGACGACTGGTTTTCCGCTTCCTGGGTGCGCTGGTTCGCCGTCATCTGCGTCGCGGCCATGGTCCTGTTCATTGCGCGGGAGTTGAAGACCAAGGAGCCGGTAGTCAACCTCAGAGTCCTGAAAGACCGGAATTTTTCCGTGGGCACGCTGCTGATAACTCTTCTCGGCGTGTGTCTGTACAGCGCGATCACTTTGATTCCCATCTACCTGCAGACGCTTATGGGGTATACGGCCATGCTGAGCGGCCTGACCCTCAGCCCGCGGGGCCTTGGCGCCCTGGTGGCCATGCCGGTCGTGGGCTACCTCACCGGAACCATTGATTTCCGCAAGGTGATCGGAACCGGCTTCATCCTGTTGGCCGTTTCCCTCTGGCAATTCGGCGGAATCACCCTGGAAATCTCCATGTGGAACATCATCCTGCCGAACATCCTGATGGGCGTGGGTCTGAGCATGATCTTCGTTCCCCTGTCGGCTGTTGCCATGGGGATGCTGCCCCGGGAGCAGATGGGCAACGCCAGCGGCATTTACAATCTCATGCGCAATCTCGGGGGGAGCGTCGGCATTGCCGCGGTGACGACGATTCTGGAGCGGCGCGCCCAGGTCCACCAGTCGGACCTGGTATCCCACCTCGCGCCCGGCGATCAGGCTTATCAGCTGCATTCCCGCGCTCTGCGGCAGGCGTTCGGACACCATTTCCCGGCTACGGAGTCGATGCACAAAGCGGGAGGAACTCTCTACGATGAACTTGTCAGGCAGTCTACGCTCTGGGCTTTCATTGACAATTTCCGCATGCTGGCCATTGTCAGCCTGGTCTGCATCGGCGCCGTCATGCTGCTGAAGCGGGTGAAGCCGAAAAGAGCCCTCGCTCCCCACTGAGGCAAGCCGGCATCCGGTCCGCATCTTGACCGCGGAACGTCTCACAGCACCGCCGCTTTCGGGAAGAGGATGTTGTTTTCCAGGTGAACGTGCAGGTGCAGATCATCCTCGAATTCCCTGAGTTTCCGATAGGTTACCAGGTAGGTGTTGCAGGCGTCCCCAGGCACTGCATAATCTTTCGACAGCGCGCGTATCTCGTGCACGGCATCGCCGATCTCGGTGTGCTCCGTATCGAACTTCTCCAGGCATTCCCTGACAGTGGCACGGTCGCCGGGTTTCGGCTCCTCTCCGGCCTTTCGGGCAGCCTCGATCCGCTTGACCGCCGGAAAGAATTTTTCCTCTTCCTCCCCGAGATGGGCAGCCATATCGACAGCTATCTTGTCGAATATTTTTGCGATCTCGATCACTTCGGGATGGTTCTTGCCGTGAACCTGGGCCACCTTGCGGGCATATACCGCAATTTCTTCCAGGTTCTCGTACAGATAGGCGTGATGGGTGTTGACTATGTAATCCGCAAGGAACGAAAGGTCCCAGGCCGCGTAGTTCCGGCCCCTGTCGGGCGGCACGCTCCTGACCTCCTCCAGCTCTTGTACCAGCGCGGAAGTATCGATCCCCTTCTGACGGCAGACATCCGAAAGGGCAACTTTGCCGCCGCAGCAGAAATCGATTCCGTGCTTTTCAAAAACCTCGGCAGCCCGGTAATCCTCCGCAACGAACTCGCCCACGGTCGCGGTCTCATCAAGCGGTTTCCCGGTCAGATTCCTTCCCATGATGTACCTCCTTACGCCGGCCATGCAGCACCGGCCGTCGATCCTGATTGTATTTTACCATTGATCCCCGCATCGCGATATGTCGCGGACCTCGGCAGAAGGCCCGGCCTGGTTATTTCCCCGTTTTCCGGCCAAGGAGCCCCGGCCGGGTGACGTCGAAAACCTTGAACGCGGCCAGTTTCACCCGGTCGTTTATGAAGAACCATATCAAGGCGTATCCCCAGACGAAACCAGCCCATTGCCAACCGATCGGCGTAATGAATATCCCGTAAACCGCCACCAGCGTCGCGATGGACTGCGCCGCCATCGTAGCCGACAGGAGAATCGGCGACGGTGGGATGGACCAGAACGGACCGCGGGTGCGCGTGACGTAGATGGTGAGTTGTCCCGCCACGGACAGCTTCAGATAAATCAATGACTGAATTACCTCCCGGTCCAGCAGGAAGACCCGCTCGGCCAGGTAGAACAGCCCGAAAGAAGCAATGACTCCCGCCACCCCCACAAGTGATGCAACCCCCAGGACAGTCCGCATGTCCCAGGCCGAAGGCTGGCCGGAAAAACGCGCATTGTCGTAGGCGATGGTGAGGACCGCCCCGTCGTTGAGCAGGGCAAGCAAAACGATCATGACGGCAGTCACCGGGTAGAAATTGAAAACCAGGATCGACAGGGTCATGAACAGGAGGACACGGATGGTTTCGGAGATGCGGTAGATGGCATAACTGTTCATGCGCTGGAAAATCGTGCGGCTTTCCTTGATGGCATCGATGATCACCGACAGGCCCGGCGTGAGCAGAACGATTGCCGCCGCTGCCCGGGCGGCATCCGTTGCCCCGGACACGGCAATGCCCGCATCGGCCTTCTTGAGGGCGGGCGCATCGTTGACCCCGTCGCCGGTCATGCCGACGATGTGCCCGCGCTGCTGCAGCACATCGACAATGTGATATTTGTGCTCCGGAAAAACCTGGGCAAAACCGTCCGACTTCTCGATGACATCCGCTATAAGACCAGCCTCGTGGTGCTCCGGATGACTGAACAGCCCTGCATCGAGGATGCCGGCCCCGAGCCCCAGCTGCCCGGCGATTTCCCGGGCGATGGCTATCTGGTCGCCGGTAACCATCTTGACTTTCACTCCCATGCGGGACGCTGCCTCGATGGTTTCCCGCGAATCCGCGCGCGGCGGATCGAAAAGCGGGATGACCCCCATGAAACGCCAATCCCCCGCCCCGTCGCACCTGGCCACTCCCAGCGAGCGGAAGCCATGTGCGGCGAAATCCTCCACGGCCCTGCCAACCCGGCCGGACACCTCCGGCCCATCGGCCGCCAGTTCCAGCAAGACCTGGGGCGCTCCCTTGGCGACACGGAAGAGCCGGCCGCTGCTGTCAGCGATTTCCGCTTCGGTCCTTTTCCGGATCGGATCAAAGGGGATAAAGCGCCTCACCTGCATCCCCTCCAGATCCCCCGGGGTTTTCGAACCATCCAGAACGGCGAGATCGATCGGATCCATGTCTTCGGCCCTGGAAGCAAGGGCGGCGCACAACAGGAGCTCCTCCGCGCCAAATCCCGCCAGGGTGAACGGCTCACCCATGTTCAGCCGATTCCGGGTCAGGGTGCCGGTCTTGTCCGAACAGAGCACGTCCATCCCTGCCAGTTCTTCTATTGCGGAAAGCTTGCTGACAATCGCCTGGCGCCGGGCCAATGCCCGCGAACCCACAGCCATCGTCACCGAAAGGACCGTAGGCATGGCCACCGGGATGGCAGCCACGGAGAGCACGAGGGCAAACTGCAGCGACGTGATCATGTTGTCGCCACGGAACAGGGCGACCACGAGAATAAGGATAACCAGCGCCAGTGCGACCACGATCAGGTAATCGCCTATTTTCAGCACTGCCTGCTGAAAATGGCTCTCCGTGCGGGCTTCCTCGACCAGCCGTGCGGTCTTGCCGAAATAGGTATTCCGGCCGGTGGCGATGACCACGGCATCGCTCTCCCCTCTTTTGACGACAGAACCTGAATACAGCGCATCACCGGATGCCCGGATTACCGGCAGGGATTCCCCGGTCAAGGCCGACTGGTCGATTTCCAGTTGTTCTTCAGAAATCAGACGGGCGTCGGCAGGGACGATATCGCCGATACGGACCCTGATGAGATCACCGGGGACCAGCTCGCGGGACGCCAGAGTTTTCCAGTTCCCGTCCCGTCGCACCTTTGCCATCAACGCCAGCTTCGCCTTCAGGGCGGCAATCGCGTTTCCTGCCTGGTATTCTTCCCAGAAGCCGACCAGGGCGTTCATGACCAGGAGCGCCACGATGATGGTGAAATCGGTCCAGTGGCGCACCGCACCGGAAAGTATCGCCGCGATTTCGATCATCCATGGAATGGGACCCCAGAAGTAGGCAAGGAATTTCAGCAGCGGATCGGTTCTTCTCTCCGCAAGTTCGTTCGGCCCGTATTCGACCAGACGACGCTGCGCCTCGCTCCCGCCGAGTCCCTGCAGGGAAGTACCGAGCCGCTCAAGCAGCCCGGGCAGCGGCAGCGACTCCAGACCACTGGCATTCATCTGTTGATCCATTGCGCGGACCTCGCCTGACCATACCGTTGTATCATGGTAATCGCCAAAATCCCGAAGCAAACCGTCGGAAGGACTACCAGTCCGCTTTGAACTCCTGTTTGACCAGCAGTATCTGGCACGGCATTTTCCGGACGAGATCTTCGTTGCTCCTTCCGAAAATGAGTTTCTCCAGGCGCGTTTCCATGTGTTCCATCCGGCTTTCCTCATGGGCCAGCAGAACGAGCAGATCGATATGATGTTCATGGACAGCCTTGAGAATTTCCTTAACCGGATTGCCCTCTCTGATCAGTTTCCGGATTCTGAGGCCGTTTGCCTGCTCCTTGGCGATGATTCTGTCCAGGTCTTTTTCCGTTTCCTGCAGGATGTTCCTGTAACCAACATCCAGCGAGACCATCGGCAGGTTGAACCCTTCGTATCCGAAAGGGTTGTAAACGGCATGAAAGATATAAAGCTCGGCCTGGTATTTGCGGGCCAGCGAAATACCGAAGTGAACACCCTGCCGGCAGTATTTGGTGACCCCGCTCGCCACCATGATTCGATTGAAGTCTTCCATTGCACACACCTCCCGAACGGTTCAAAATCCATCTTGTCACAGGTCATATGCAAAGGCCGGTCCCTGATGTCAAGGACCGGCCTCTTGCGCACTTCCACTCCGGATATCCCGTCTCTGCCCGGGTCATCACTGCCTTTCATAACTTGAACATGTAGAGCACAGGATTATCGGTTTTTCATTCGCCCCGGTAACGCCCGGCCGGTGAACGTCCACCACTCCGGCACTGGAAGTGAACTCAACGCCGCAGGTCGAGCATTTGACCAGATTGCCATCAAATCCCGATCCCATCATCATATGGCCCGGGTGCGACCTGGCGTGATCTTCAATTCCAGCGGACGAAGTAAACTCCGCGCCGCAGGTCGAGCACTTGATTACGGGTTTTACCGCCCCCGTATCTGTGGACACCGGTTCCGCTGCTACGTAACTTACTAATGAAAGGCTCAGGCCGAAGGCCATCAACGCCAGAATTTTTCTCATTTTCTCATCCTCCTGCTTTGCTCAGACTGTCTGTTCTGAATAGAATCCCTCTTTCCATTTATCGTGAAGAAAAGTTATTTATCTCTTTCCATGCTCACATTTTAGTTTTTCCTAGAAAATTTATCAAGAACAAACACGTATATTCAATATATTCGTATTATACATGACATGGGCCTTTTCAGAGGCATACGATTTCATATCACCCGTATGCTGTTTCGGGCAGTCTTTCAGCCCTCACCTGCTCTTCCCCACCCCTCTGCGATCGCAGAGGTGGGCGATCGTGCAGGTAGAGCACCGGGGAGAAATGGGCGTGCAGTGGTTCTGGCCGAAGGTCACCAGGAGGTCATTGATGACCAGCCAGTAACGCTTGGGAAGCTTGGCCCGAAGAGCGAATTCGGTCTTCTCCGGTGTCCCGGTCTCCACGTATCCCCATCGGTTGCAGATCCGGTGCACGTGAGTATCGACACAGATGCCCGGTTTTCCGAAGCCGAGGGTCACCACCAGGTTGGCCGTCTTGCGCCCCACGCCCTTGAGCTTCAGCAGTTCGTCGATCTCATCCGGCACCTTGCCGCCGCAATTGTCCAGGAGGGTCCGGCAGAGGTTCAGGATGGTGGCAGCCTTGTTGCGGTAAAATCCGACGGGGTAGATCGCTGTTTCGATGGTTGGAGCAGGCAGGGCAAGCATCTTTTCGGGCGTATCGGCAAGGGCGAACAACCGCTCGGAAGCGGGACCGGTCGTCCGGTCCTGGGTGCGCAGGGAAAGAAGGCAGGAAATGAGGACCTTGAAGGGATCGCCCTCCCGTTGGGACACGATGGTGACTGCCGGTGTCCGCCACTGTTTTACCGCTTCAGTCAAGAGCTCCATGGCTTCATGTATCTGCTCAGGATTCATGCCTCCCCCGGAAACGGAATGGAAGTACGGATTGCAGCCAAGGTCGCGTCGCGGCCCAAGGAACAATGCTTTTTGCCGGTTGAAGCGTTGGCTGTTCTGACCTATACTGTCTAGTACCACAATCCGGGAGGGTTATGCAATGCGGCAGTTCATGGACCTTCATATCCATACCCTGAATTCAGACGGGGTCCACACACCTTCAAAAATCGTTGCGATGGCTGCCGACAAAGGGCTGAAGGCAGTCGCCATAACCGACCACGATTCCGTCTCCGGCGTTACCGAAGCGATCGATGCGGGCAACCGCCTGGGAGTGGAAGTGGTTCCGGCAGTCGAGCTTTCCATAGGTTACCGGAATTACCACGATGTCCACCTGCTCGGCTACTTCATAAACCACAGCGATGCATCCTTTTCCTCGAAGCTCCGGGAATTCCGCCGGTCCAGGGAGGTGAGGGCCAGGGCGATCGTCGAAAAGATCAATGCGAAGCTTGCGTCGGAGCGCAGGAGTAACATCACCTATGACGAGGTTATCGATGTCTCCGGGGAAGCGATGAGCCGCCTGCACATAGCTCGCGTCCTGGTGGACAGGGGCATTGCCCGCCACGTGCAGGATGCGTTCAACCGTTACCTGCAGCCCTGCGATGTCCCGAAGCAGTACTTCCCTCTTGACGAGGCGCTGGAAGAGATCCGGCGTCTGGGCGGGGTTTCCGTGCTGGCCCATCCGCCGAGCATTACGGATGATCGCCGAGAACTCGCTTCTCTCATCAGGCAGATGGCGGGCATGGGGTTGAGAGGCCTGGAAGTGTACAACAATCTCTGCTACAAGGATGACATGATATTCCTGGAAAACCTGTGCCGGGAACTGGGCCTGGTCATGACCGGGGGATCCGACTACCACGGTTACGAAGACGATGTGGATATCGGTATCGGAAGGGGCGGCCTGGCCGTGGCGTACCGCCTGCTGGAGCCGCTGAAGCAGATCGCCGCGAACGGTTGAAACCTTCTTGAATGCTGCCGGGCATTTTTCGCAGCGGAGGGCCGCACATCATGGCAGACGCCCGCGAAGTACTCGAAACGATGAGAACGGTTGCCAAGATCCGCATCGGCATGCTCAGGGAAGGGGTGACCTTTCACAGCAAGGCCAGGCAGGCGTACTATCTCAGGGAATACGAGGAAAAGCTGCGCGAAATCGAAAGGTTGATACGACGCATGAACATCAGCCTGGTTTACAGCAAGGGGACGGCCGGCAGTGAGTACAACGGTGCGGACTGAGGTTTGCGGGACACGCTGAACGGCACAACAGCGCCGGCCGGCCCCGGGAATCCGCATGACCCGTCATTCAAGCCGCACCCTCTTCACCCCGGGAGTGGCCAGGATGTTGTCCAGCATCCGGTACGCCACCTCCAGGTCCACGAGCTTGATCTCGAATTCAATGAAGAATTCCTGTTTTTCCAGGTCGCGCTCCACGGTAGCGTTGAGCATCCGCAGGTTGAAGCCGGCCACCAGCTTCTCGATTGTCGCCATCTGCCCTTCGAGGTCCTTGCTCCAAACCTTGATCGCGCTGTAGGTATCCCGGTTCAGAACGCCTTCGACTTTTTTCAGCACGAGCAGCGAAGCTATGGCCGTGACGGTAACTACGGCCGACAGGGCAAAGAGCCCTATGCCGCACGACACCCCGATCGCCGCCGCGACCCACAGGCAGGCAGCAGTGGTAAGGCCGCGGATGGAAGCCTTTTCCCGGAGAATGGCGCCTGCCCCGAGGAAACCTATACCGGTCACCACCTGGGCTGCCACCCGGGACGGATCGATGGAGACCCGGCCGTCACCGGCGGCGTTGCCGTAGATATGGTAAAAATAAATCGAGGCAACCGTGAAAACGCAGGATCCGAGCGACACGAGAAGATGGGTGCGAAAACCTGCGGGCCGGCCGTGGATCTCCCGTTCCAGGCCGATGAGCCCGCCCAGGATCGCGGCCAGCAGCAGGCGGAGGATGGTATCCAGATCAATTTCCATGTCTCTCCTTGCCCCCACCCCCGACGGGTCTGGTTCAGGGAGGTAGCGGGCCGGTCAGACGGGAGCTTCCCGACCTCCGATCAATCGAATGAAAGGTCGATGGTAAGCGCCGTCTCCTTTTCGCTGTTGCCGAAACGTATCACCAGGGGCAGGCGGAAACGGCCGTATCCGAGTTTCTCGATATCCCCCGCGAGCAGAATTTTCGGCTCCGGGATCAGCCCGTTCTCCATGCCTGCGGCCATGCTTGCCGCTGCAGGCACGGGAGTCGTTTCCTCTTCTACCTTCGCCTCTGGCAGCTCTTCAGGAGTCTGGAAAGACATGTACGCGGGCACGCTCGCATCGGCAGCCGGCTCGCTTTCTTCAGCAAGCGGTTCCAGTTCCGGCAGTTCCTCGCCGGCCTCCATGGACAGCAGCTCCAGTTCTTCTTCCGCTTCGGCGGCGGGAGGTTCCATGGTTCCTGCCTGCTCCAGAGCTTCTGCCTTCTCATGCAGCGCAGCTGTTTCATAAAGGTCAGGCTCTTCCAGGGCCTCGGAAGCAGGGGCAGGGGCATTTTCCGGCCAGGCGGCTGCATCGGCCGGCGCTGCCGGTTCCGAAGCCGTCGACTTCTGAAGGTTCCTGAGCACCATCTTGACCATTTCGGAAAGTGTCGAAAGAACGCCGCTCCCCGTGCTTGCCGAAGCAGATATGACCCGTTCGTCACCCGTATCCAGCTGCCGGCGCATCTCCTCTTCCGGCACGGCATCCGTGAGGTCGGTTTTGTTGAACTGGAAGATCCGGGGCATGGTTTCCGGGTCCATGGCCAGCGAGTCGAGGCATTCCTTCAGCGTGTCGAGGCTGTCCCTGTTCAGCTGGGAGCATGAAGGCGAAGCATCCGCAACGAAGACAATACCGTCCGCCCCTTTAAGGGCATTTTTCCAAACGCCGGGGTTCACCTCGCCGCCCGGCGCGGTATAGATATGGAAACGGACGCTGTAATCGCCGATTCCGGCCAGCTCCGGCCGCATGAAATCGAAGAAAACCAGCTTGCCGCTGGCAGTGTTCATGAACTTGAATTTCCCCCGGTATTCCGGTTTGAGCTTGTTGTAGATATACTCCAGGTTGGTCGTTTTGCCGCTCCCGCCGGGGCCGAAGTAGACAAGTTTGGCGTGTATCTCTTTTTTCGCGTCATTCACCAGAGCCATGGGAAACCTCCCTATCAATCCTTTTTTTTGTTCAGCAGCAGCCGTCTCGCCTGGGTCGCGATGACGGATGATATGTTCTTGCTCCTCGAGAGCATGGTCAGGTCCTTTTCAGTCAAGGCCGAAAGGAACCGCAGGGCATGGTGCAGCGGAGTCTTGTGGTTTTCCACCAGCGACTTCTTTATCTGGTAATTCTTTATCCATTCCTTGTTTACGCATATCTCGCGCAGGATGTCGTCGTTGTTGACGGATGACTTCGCTATGGTGAGCACTTCCGCTTCGGTAATGCGGGGATTCTTGATGACCGAGATGGAAATGAGCTTGTTGGTGTCCTTGATGAGGAGCATCCGCCACTCCTTGTCGCCGGTCATGCCCATCTTTATTTTTTCCGATATGCCCATCGTCTGGGCAAGCTGGTATTTGCTCTTGAAATCCTCGCTGTCTTCGTCGACCGGTTCATCCGGATCGGTCTCGGCCTTTTCCCCCGCATCCGCTGCCTGTTCCGGTGGACATCCGGCGGTCCGCTGATCTTCAACCACGCCCGGGTCGTGCGCTGCGCTGCCGGTCCGCGCCGCCGCCACAACCGCCAGCACGTCTCCGTCAGCCGAAGGATTTGCGGCCAGCAGGTCCGCGATCCGTTGTTCGCTGCCGTGCAGTTTCGCCAGGAGCTCAAGGATGCGCGGATGCGTCAGGGAGGAAGCGCATGCCGCTTCCAGCACCTCCCGCGGAAGTCCCTTCAGCCCCCGCACCGCTGCAGTGCGGATTATCGGATCAGGATCGCGGGACAGGAATGCGAGCACCGCCGGAATGTCGGCAGCCGGTATCCCCGCTTCCCCCCTGGCGGCAGCCAGCCTGTCCTCCGGGGAGGCATCGGTCCTCACATACCGTGCCGCTTCAGGAGATATCCTGATTGTTGCCTTGCGATCTCCTGCCATGAACGGACGCTACTTTCGTGCGGAAACGAACGGCTTGAACCCGATCTTCTTCAGTCTGGCGGCTCCCTCCAGCGCGTCCTCGCGGGACGCGAAACTCCCTGCCGTCAGGGTATAGGCCGGGACCGGCGCCACCGATTTCCTAAGGGTCGGGTTTATCCCTTTCCCCTTCAACTGTTCCCGCACATCAACGGCCCGCTCATAGGCGTAATACGAACCGGCATACACTGCATAGCGGCCGTTTTCCTTCAACAGGAAGGCATCCTTGCTCGCGGCCCGCACCCGGCTCAGCTCAGCCTGGGCCTCCACCGGGGAGTCGAAATCAGCCACATGCAGCCGGTTCATGGGTTCGTTTCTCTTTTTCGTCACCACGGAAACCGGCGCCAGGCCGGCCTTCACCAGCTTGGCCTTGTCCGCGGCCATTGAAGACTTCATCACATACGTCCCGACAACCAGGGTGAAAGCCCCACTCGGCTTCTTCGCCGCCGCCTGGGCAGGTGCGGCAGCGGGAGACTTCTCGGCATCAGTCCCGGTCTTCCGGCCGGCGGCCGGTTTGGCTGCAGCGGCGCCGCTTTTGGCCGCCGCCCCTGTCGTCACATCGCTGTTTTTCCGTGCGGAAGCGGAAGTCTTGGGTGTTTTCTCTACAGCCTTTGCGGCCGATGCCCCGGCTTTGGGCTGCTTGTCGGCAGCCTTGGCCGTTGTTGTCCCGGTCTTAGGCTGCTTGTCGACAGCTTTGGCGACGGGAGCCTGCTTCCGGACGTTGCCGGCTTTGGCCGCGGCTGATTTTTCCTGCGCCTTGACGGTTGCGGGGGCCGTCTTGGCTTCCCCCCCCGCAACCGGCGCTTTTTCTTCAGGCTGCTGTTTCTTCACCTGCACTGCAGGCGGTTGGGGAGGTACGGGACCTGCGGCAGGCTTCACCAAGCCTGCCGCAGGGGCCGCCGGAGCGGCGGGCGCCGCTTGTTGGGCCGCTGTCCCCGGAGCCGCATCGTTCCGCGCCGGCATTGCCTTCCTGACTTCGGAAGAAATGACGTCCCGCTGCCCGGCAATCTCGTCCTTCGAGCGGAAGATGTCCGTGAAGAAGTAGAAATAGCCGAAACAGACCGAGAGTGCGGCAAGCACCAGCAGAATGCCTTTGGCGCTGCTTCCGCGCACCCCTGCAAGACCGGTTTTTTCCTTGTTTCCGGGCAATCCCGTTGCTACCATCGATGCGTCCCCCTTCAGGTGAAAATTCTACGCCTTGATGTTGGCCGCGACTTCGTTGACAACCTTCTGCGCCAAGTGACTCGGCAGTTCCTCATAGTGGGAAAACTCGGTTGTGAACAGGCCCCGGTCACTGGTCATGGAGCGGAGATCGTTGGCATAGGTGAGAACCTCGGCCATCGGAACCACAGCCCTAATGATCTGCGAATTCGCCTTGGGCTCCACGCCCACCACCTTGCCGCGTCGCGAGTTCAGATCGCCGATGACGTCGCCCATATTGTCTTCCGGCACGGTGATCTTCATTTTCATGATGGGCTCGAGGAGCACCGGCTTGGCAATCTCCATGGCTTTCTTGAAGGCCATGGAGCCGGCGATCTTGAAAGCCATTTCCGAGGAGTCGACGGTATGGAACGAGCCGTCATAGAGCACGGCCTTGAAATCCACCACCGGGTAGCCGGCGAGCGCGCCGTCCAGGGAAGCCTCCTGGATACCCTTGTCGACAGCCGGGATGTAGGTCTTGGGAATGACGCCGCCCACGATCTTGTCCTCGAACTGGTACCCCTCCCCGCGGGCCCGCGGAATGAATTCTACCCAGCAGTCGCCGTACTGGCCGCGTCCGCCGGACTGCTTCTTGTATTTGCCCTGCACCTTGACCGCGCTTTTCATGGTCTCGAGGTAGGGAACCTTGGGAGTCTTCAGCTCCACTTCGACACTGAACTTGCGGCGCAGCTTCTCGATGGTGACCTCGAGGTGCACCTGCCCCATCCCGGAAATAATGAGTTCGCGGGTCTGGTCGTCGCGCCGCAGGGTTATGGTCTGGTCTTCCTCCATGAGCCTCTGGAGCGCACCGTGGATCTTGTCCTCGTCGTTCTTGGTCTTGGGCTGGATGGCGTACGAGATCACCGGTTCCAGCGACTTGGCCGGCTCGTAGATAATGGGCTTGTCGGCATCGCACAGGGTATCGCCGCTGACCGTTTCCTTCAGCTTGGCCACGGCAACGATGTCGCCCGCGACAGCCTGCTTGATCGGCTTCTGCTTCTTCCCTTCCAGTTCGTATATCTGGCCGATGCGCTCCACGCAGTCCCTGGTGGAGTTCAACACGGTGGAATCGGAATTGAGGACCCCGGAATAAACCCTGAAAACGGTGATCTTGCCGGTATAGGGATCCGACGTGGTCTTGAACACCAGGGCTGAAAACGGCTGTGATTCTTCCGGTGAGCGTTCTACAACGTCATTGGTCTTGGGATTGATTCCGGTAACGGTGCCTCGATCAAGGGGTGATGGAAGGCACTGGCAGATATAGTCCAGCAGCTGGGAAACACCGATGTTCATGGTGGCGGAACCGCAGAAGACCGGGGTAAAGGTGTTGCGCAGAGTACCGACCCTGAGCCCGTCAAGGATCTCATCCTCGGTCAGTTCGCCGACATCCAGGAATTTCTCCGTCAGGGCGTCATAGGCCTCGGCAACGGTCTCCACCATCTTTTCCCGCATGCTTTCGGCATCCGCCAGGTACTCGGCGGGAATATCCGTTTCGGCGAACGTGCCTGACATGTCCTTCTGGTACCTGAACGCTTTCATCCTGACCAGGTCTATGACGCCTTCGAAATTCTCTTCCGCGCCGAGGGGGATCTGTACAGCAACGGCGCGCGCGCCCAGAGACTTTTCCATGTCGCCCATGGCACGGAGGAAGTTGGCGCGTTCACGGTCCATCTTGTTCACGAAGGCTATGCGGGGAATTTCAGCCTCGTTGGCCCATTCCCAGACTTCCTCGGTCTGGACCTTGACACCGGAGATGGCGGAGATCATGACCACCGCTCCTCCCAGGACCCGCAGGCAGGACCTGGTATCGGCGATGAAATCGCCGTATCCCGGGGTATCGATCAGGTGGAGACTGTGCCCGTTCCATTCGCCATGGTTGAGAGATGAGGAGACGGTGATCTTTCTCTTTATCTCTTCCGGTTCGAAGTCCATGGTGGAAGAACCGTCGTCGACACGGCCGAGGCGGTCGTTCGTGCCCACGGTAAAGAGGATGGCTTCGGTAAGGGAGGTCTTGCCCGCCCCCCCATGGGCCACAATTCCAACGTTTCTCACTTTCGCGGTGTCATACTTTGCCATAAATCCCCCTTGTGATCTATCTAGTTTCCATCCGGCAAGGGCGCTTTTCCGCCCTCGTTCCGATCCGGAAACCGCATAGTTATTGTCTGGAGCTTACGGATGAACACTCTTCAATAAATAACACCCCTCCTGCATGACTCCAAAAGGACTTGAACAGCTATGACTTCGTTTTATCAGGCCACGGCGTGCAACCGGCTCATGGCGCCGGCGACGGTCGCGCATTCCGCTCGTAAAGAATTCTCAGGCCTTCCAGGGTCAGGTATTCGTGAACCTCCTCGATGGTTTTCGTTTCGGGAGCCATGAGCGCGGCCAGCCCACCGGTGGCGATGACCCGGGGGTTTTCCCTGCTCTCGGCCTTCATGCGGATGACGATTTCATCGACCATCCCCACATAACCGTAAAATATGCCCGCCTGCATGGCGCCGACCGTGTTCTTGGCGATGATCGAAGGCGGCCTCACGACCTCTATGCGCGGCAGCTTGCTGGCTTTCTGGAACAGCGCCTCGGCCGAAATCATTATGCCGGGCGCGATGACGCCGCCGCAATACTGTCCCCTTGCGTTAACGAGGTCAAAAGTGGTGGCAGTGCCGAAATCCACGATGATAAGGGCCGTGCCGTATCGCTCGAAACCGGCGACGGCATTCACTATGCGGTCGGCGCCGACTTCCTTGGGGTTCTCGTACTGGATCGACATGCCGGTCTTGATCCCCGGCCCCACGATATAGGGCTTGAGCTTGAAGTACGTGTTCGACAGCCTCTCCAGGACTCCTGTCAGGGCGGGAACCACGGAAGACAGGATGATGTCCCCCACATCGTCATAGCCGAAACCGGCAAAAGAAAAGAGCTCGCGAATCAGGACCGCGTATTCGTCGGCGGTTTTGGCCGTGTCGGTCGCGATCCTCCAGTCCCTGACCAGGAGTTCGCCGTCGTAAAGGCCGAGAACGGTATTGCTGTTGCCCACATCAATGACCAGAAGCAAAGTGGACTCCTCCGGATTCCTGCTGTCTCGCAGGCTGAAATTCGAGTGCGGGGCAGCCTGTCCCGGCCCCCCGTACCCATCAAAGTATGGCCACGTCTCCGGCCAGCACCCGTTCGATCGATCCGTCGCCCCGCCTGAGGAGCAGGGCGCCGTCCGCATCGATTCCCCCAACCTCGCCCGAGGTTTCACTCTCGCCGAACGACACGCTGACCCGTTTTCCCACCAGCATGCTCCGCTCCAGCCATTCGTCCCTGATTTCGCCGAATCCGTTGCGCAGGAAGCCGTCATAGAGTGCGTCGAGCCCGGCAAGGAGCGCCCGGGTGAATTCACGACGGTCCACCGCCGCGCCGCTCTCCAGGAACAGGGACGAGGCGGGTTGCCGCAGCCCATCCGGGAACTGGCTCCGCTCCATGTTGAGATTGACACCGATGCCCAGCACCACGCAGTGGATGGTATCCGTCTCTGCGTTCATCTCATTGAGGAGGCCGGCAACCTTCCGGTCGTTGACCAGGACGTCATTCGGCCACTTGATCCGGGGACGCAGCCGGGTCGTCGCTTCAATGGCGCGGGAAACCGCAACCGCCGACAGGAAAGTGAGCTGGGGAGCATGCAGGGGGGGTATGGGGGGACGGATGATGACGGAACAGTACAGGTTCACACCCGGGGGTGATTCCCAGCGCCTGCCCAGGCGCCCCCTCCCCCCCGTCTGGGTATCGGCAATGACAACGGTGCCGTCGGCAGCCCCCTCGTCCGCAAGCTGGAAGGCAAGCTGGTTGGTCGATCCGGTCACCGGCACGCTGACGATGCGGCAGCCGATACGCGTGGTCGAGAGGCCGGGGGCCAGCTCGTTCTCGGTGAGCGCGTCCGGAGCGGCGACGAGCCGGTACCCGCGGGCAGGGACCGCATCTATTCGGTAGCCTTGGTCCCGCAGACGTTTCACATGTTTCCACACGGCGGTCCGGGAAATGTTCAGGAACGATCCGATGCTTTCCCCGGACAGGATTCCGTCGTCACTCTCGCGGAAGAGCAGCAGCAGCCGCTGTTCCAGGGTCGGTTCGGTCCGGGCGATGCGGGAGGAAAAGGCTTTCCTCATGCGTCCCCCAGCAGCATGGAGATATCCATTGCCCGGGCCGAGTGAGTAAGGGCGCCAACGGAGATGATGTCCACGCCGGTTGCCGCGATCATGCCTATGGTTTCCAGGTTCACGCCGCCGGAGGCCTCGACCAGGGCCCTGCCGCCGATCATCCCGACCGCCCTGCGCATGTCGTCCGGCGCCATGTTGTCGAGCATGATGATATCGGCGCCGGCCTGCAGCGCCTCGGCAACCTGCTCCAGGGTTTCCGTCTCAATCTCGATCTTCAAGGTGTGGGGAACCGCTTTCCTGGCCCGCTCGATGGCGACGGTGATGCCTCCGGCAGCAGCGATGTGGTTCTCCTTGATGAGGACCCCGTCGTACAGGCCAGTCCGGTGATTGGCCCCTCCCCCCACGCGCACGGCGTACTTTTCCAGCAGGCGGAGCCCCGGGGTGGTCTTGCGGGTATCCACGACCCTGGCGCGGGTACCGCTGACCGCCTCCCGGAAGCGGGAGGTCAGGGTCGCGATGCCGCACATCCGCTGCAGCAGGTTCAGGGCAACCCGTTCTCCCTGGAGGAGGACCGCGGCATCTCCCTGCAGTTCGGCGAGAACGTCACCCCTGGACACGGTATCCCCATCGGAGAAGAAATGAGTAAAGACAACCTGGGGATCCAGCACCGCAAACACCCTGGAAGCGACATGCATGCCCGCCACCACGAACGGCTCCTTGGCGATGAAACGCGCACGTGCCGGCCGTATTCCCTCGACCACGGCCATGGTCGTCAGGTCGCCGGTGTGGATGTCCTCCCGGAGGGCGTTTTCAATTATTGCGTCTATACCCAGCATGAACCGTTCCCCCAAAACCGCGGCAATGACCTTTTATAACATAGGATCAAAGGGACAGCAACCGCTAATACTTCGTTTACGTTAGCAAAAACGGTGCTCCGCGCGGGACGGCGCCGGGAATGATTGATCAGCGGGCGGGTGAGCGGATGAGAAAAACGCACGGGCGGGAACGACCGATGCAGCTGCTTATCGGTCATCCCCGCCCGTGAAGAGCGAATGGTGATCCCAAGGGGACTTGAACCCCTGTTACCGACGTGAAAGGCCGGTGTCCTAACCGCTAGACGATGGGACCAGTGCCGGTATATGGATATGCGCAAAGCATTGTGTATATGGCTGGGGGACAAGGATTCGAACCTTGGTTGGCGGAGTCAGAGTCCGCAGTCCTGCCGCTAGACGATCCCCCATCAGGCAGAGAAACTATATACCAGAGACATCCCCGGCCGTCAAGCATTTTGAATGCCGTTCCCGGAGCGCTTTTCGCACAGCGATCGTCCTACGGGCGGACCTGTGCCGCGCCGGCCTCAAGCGCTTTTATGTTGTCGGGTATGTATTTGTGGTTGCGTTCGGGCAGCGTCTCTTTCAACGCTTCGGCCAGCGCCGACAGCGACACGGCGCCCGTCCTGGCCGCATACGCGCCCACGGCGACCATGTTCACCATCCGGGCATCACCCATGTCCATGGCAATGCCGTTCATCGGGATGGAAATGAACTCGATATCCTTCCGCGGGCAGGTCGAAATATCGACCAGAGAGGTATTGACAATACAGACCCCTCCCGACCTGATCCTGGGGCAGTACTTGTCGAATGCCGTCTGATTCAGGAGCACACCGACGGCGGGATTGCCGATCACCGGCGAACCGACGTCGCCATCGGAGATGACCACGGTGCACATGGCAGCGCCGCCGCGCTTTTCCACGCCATATGACGGCATAAAAGAAACATTCTTGTCCTCGATCATCGCCGCATGGGAAAGCAGCGTGCCCGCGAGGAGCACTCCCTGCCCGCCGAAACCGGCCATGTACATGTCATGCCTCATCAACAGTCTCCCATCCCAGTTATAATTCTACCCGTCCGGCCGCCCGTGGAATCACAGGTCGGCGGTATTCTTGAACGTCCCCAGCTTGAAGAATTCGCACATCTCCCTGCCGACCCGTTCGTTGGCTTCGATGGCGCTCATCCCCCAGTTCGTGGGGCAGGCGGCGAGCACCTCGACAAACGAGAACCCCTTCCCCTCAACCTGGTAGCGGAAGGCCTTTTTGATCTGTTTCTTTGCATCCATGAGGTTCCTGGGCGAATTCACCGCGGCGCGGGCCGCAAAGGCAACGCCGTCGAGCCCGCTCAACAATTCGGCCATCCTGATCGGATGACCCTCGACCCCGGGTTTTCTGCCATAGGGCGAGGTCGAAGTCCTCTGGCCCAGCAGGGTGGTCGGGGCCATCTGCCCGCCGGTCATGCCGTAGGTGGTGTTGTTCACGAAGATCACGGAGATGTGCTCGCCGCGATTGGCGGCGTGAATGATCTCGGCCGTGCCGATCGCAGCCAGGTCCCCGTCACCCTGGTAGGTGAAGACGAACCTGTCCGGCCGGGCCCGCTTCACGCCGGTGGCCACCGCCGGCGCACGCCCGTGGGGGGTCTCGATCACATCGATATCGAAATAGTAGTAAAGAAACACCGAGCAGCCGATGGATGCTATGCCGATAGTCTCCTTCTGCAGGCCGAATTCGTCCAGGGCCTCTGCAACCAGCCTGTGGATGGTGCCGTGGTGGCATCCGGGGCAGAAGTGGGTCTGCACGTCCTTGAGACTGACCGGCCTCTTGAAAACCTGTTGCATTTCATTACCTCGTCGTATGGATCCGGGAAATATGCGCTTCAATTTCAACCGCCATCCGTTCTGCGCCGCAGGACGGGGGAAGCTGAAGCGGCTGGCATCGCCCCGTCAGGGGCCGCGTTAGGAACAATACTTCCTTATCTGGTCCAGAATCTCTTCCGGAGTCGGCAGGGAGCCGGTCCCGGAAGGTCTGCCGTAAAAATACACTTCAGCGTCCCGCGCCACCGACAGACGGACGTCCTCGACCATCTGCCCGGTATTCAGCTCCACATCCAGGACTTTCTTGCACCGGGCGGTCCGTTCGGCAAAGGCGGCCGACGGGAAAGGGAACAAGGTCACGGGGCGGAGCAGCCCGACCTTGAGGCCCTCTTCGCGGGCCATCATCACTGCGGTCTTGGCGATCCTGGCCGCCGAACCGAACCCGGTCACAATGAGGTCCGCGTCAGCGGTCTGGAAATCCTCCCAGCGCGACTCCCTGGCCTTCAATTCCCGGTACTTGGCATCGAGCTTCCAGTTGTGCGCTTCCAGTTCGCCGTCGCCCAGGTAGAGGGACTTGATGAACCGCTGCTCTCCGTCGCCCTTGCCGCGCAGAGCCCAGTCCTTGGCAGGAAGTTCCCTGTCCGGCCGGGGATGGGGCACCAGGGGTTCCTTCATCTGCCCGACCACCGAATCACCCAGGATCATGACCGGAGTGCGGTAGATCTCAGCCAGGTCGAAGGCAAGCATGGCCAGATCATACATCTCCTGTACCGAAGCGGGTGCAAGGACGATTATGTGGTAGCCGCCGTGCCCCCCGCCCTTCACCGCCTGGAAATAGTCCCCCTGGGACGCGTCGATGCCGCCCAGTCCCGGGCCTGACCGGGAAATGTTGACTATCAGGCAGGGCAGTTCCATGCCGGCCATGTAGGAGATGGCTTCCATTTTCAGCGATATGCCCGGGCTGGAGGAAGATGTCATGGCCCTCGCACCCGTTGCGGCCGCGCCCATCACCATGTTGACGGAAGCGATTTCGCTCTCGGCCTGTATGAAGACCCCGTCCAGCTTGGGCATCTCCCGTGACATGTACTCGGGAATGTCATTCTGCGGGGTAATCGGATAGCCGAAATAAAAGCGGCATCCGGCCTCGATGGCCCCCCTGCAGATAGCTTCATTTCCTCTTACCAGCAAACGCTTTGCCACTTCATTCCTCCCCGTTGAAAAATCCGGCGCAGTCTTTCGCGATCATGAGCAGGTGCGGCATCCGGCTTCCGCACCCCCGCGCCGCGAGACGGTGTAGCATTATTATCCTTGTTTGACAAAACCGTCAATTGTTAACAGACCGTTGATGGCTTGAAAGCGAAAGACGCGCAAAGGCATGCCGTCACTTGAAAACCTTGATGGCAACGTCCGGACACATTTCTGCGCACATTGCGCATCCCGTACACTGGACTTCAGTCCCCTCGAACTCTGCCGGTTTATAGCCGAGATTGTTGATGTGTTCACTCATGGCTATGAGTTTTTTCGGGCATGCTATGGTACAGAGAGCACATCCTTTGCATCTCAGTTCATCGATCTCTATTCGTGGCATACGAAAATTTCCTCACTGTTGAAGGCTGGCGGCACCTTCAAAGCATTGTCTATAAGTTTTCGATCTTTGTGAACAAGTCCCGCATCTCAATTTCAACACATGGTTGCATCTACAGCCGTCCTGAATTCCTGCGTCATTCCATTCCTTACGGTCAAATCGTTCAAGCCCCTGCTTCAGCATTCCCGCATCTTCTGATTTGCAGTATCAATCATGCACTGTAAGACACAAACAGGATTCAGAATTTCCCACAAAGTTTTCCGGAACGACAAAACAAATCTTTTTTCTTGATTTTACGTGATTTTGCGATTAAATATTTACCGAACTGTCAATCAAAGTGATAAGGAGGGATACAATGCCCGCAACATTAGTGGAACTAGCCGCCAACATAGTCTCATCACATGCTTCTGTCAATGAAATGTCGACAGAAGAACTCCTGCAGGAGATCCAGAAAGTATACTCTGCTCTGCAGCAGCTGGAAGTTGCCGGAGCAACGGGGCCGGCCGCGGAGGCGGAAACGAAGGCTCCGCCCATGACGCTCAAGAAAGCTTTCCAGGCCGACCAGGTCTTTTGCATGATCTGCGGGAGGGGCGGCATGAAGACCCTCGCCCGCCACCTCGCCCAGACGCATGGAATGAAACCGGGGGAGTACCGCAAGCAGTTCGGTATCCCGTCAAGTCAGCCCTTGACCGCAAAGAACTTCTCCGAGGGAAGAAGGAAAATGGCTCATGACAGGGGACTGGCCGACAACCTGGCAAAGGCGCGTGCCGTTCGGGCGGCGAAGCTTGCCGAAAAGGCGGCTCCCGCGAAACCGGCCAAGACACCCAAGAAGAAGGCTTGATCAGAACTGCGCCACACCGTCAAATCCGGGAGGCCGCGGCTGATGTCCGCATCAGCCGCGGCCTCGCAACCTGCCCTTACCCAGCCTTTCGCATCGTCTTCAGGATCTCCCAACCCTTCAGAAGATCAAGCGCACGCATTATCTGATAGTCGCTCCTGGTCTGGTCATCCATCTTGATGGCTGCGGGCCTGTCTTCCTTCTTCTCTTTCTTGGGCGCCTCCGACTGTGTCTCGAAGTGATTCTCCAGGTCCTTTTCGCGGATGCTGAGTGAATCCTTCTTCTCCTTGGCCGTGATCTCCAGGTTTTCCACCACTATGTCGGGCGTGATGCCCTTTGCCTGGATGGAACGCCCCTTGGGAGTGAAGTAGCGGGCCGTGGTGAGCCTCAGGCCCGAATCCTCGGACAGGGGAATTATGGTCTGCACAGACCCCTTCCCGAAGCTCTGCGTACCGAGGATGACGGCACGGTTGTGGTCCTGGAGCGCACCGGCAACGATTTCCGATGCGCTGGCGCTTCCGCCGTTGATCAGCACCACCATGGGGTAACCCAGTTCTTTCTTGCCTTTCCGGGCCGAAAACCTCATCCTCGAATCGGGGTCGCGGCCTTCGGTATAGACGATCAGGCCGTCCGCGACGAAATGGTCCGCAACCTTAACCGCCTGGTCCAGCAGTCCGCCCGGGTCGTTGCGCAAATCCAGTATGAGACCCCTCAGTGATCCTCCGTTCTCCTTCTTCAGCGACTCGAGCGCCCTGACCAGGTCGTCATCGGTCTTTTCCTGGAACTGCGCTATTCTGACATAGCCGTAACCGGCATCGATCGTCTTTGACTTGACGCTCTTCACCTGCACTATGTCGCGCACCAAAGTGAAATCTTTCGGCTTATCGAAGCCTTCGCGCATGATGGTTATGGTGACCTTGGTGCCTTTCTGCCCCCTCATGCGCTTGACCGCGTCCATGATGCTCATGTCCTTGGTAAGATGCGCATCGATTTTCAGTATCTGGTCTCCGGACTTGATACCCGCCCTGAAGGCGGGAGTGTCTTCAATGGGGGAGATGACGGTGAGATAGCCGTCCTTTATCGTGATCTCGATGCCGAGGCCTCCGAATGAGCCCTTGGTCTCGATCTTCATCTCCTTGTACATGTCCGGCGGCAGGAACGAGCTGTGGGGGTCGAGGGATGAAAGCATGCCGTTGATGGCCCCGTAGACCAGCTTCTTCGTGTCGACCTCTTCAACGTAGTTCTTCTGCACTATCTTCAGAACATCGGTGAAAAGCTCGATGGAATCGTAATCATTCCCCCCTCCGGCAACACACTGGTGCTGCACTCCAAAACCGATCGATACGACAATCGCAGCCACCGCTGCAACGACCAGTGCCAGTTTTTTCCCTTTCCCTTGCTTGAACATCTTTCCTCCCGCAGATCTGCTGGTATTATTTTCCTTGCCTCACTGGCCGACTGTCCGGAATCCCGCAACGCCGCCTTTTCAACGCACCCACGAAGAAGGGTCGACAGCTTTTCCCTGGTAGCGGATCTCGAAATAGAGCAGGGGCCCCTTGGCTGAATCCACGTCTCCCACGCTCGCCACCACTTCGTTCCGCGATACGCTGGCTCCGGCCCTTTTCGCGACCCTCGAATTATGGGCATAGACGCTCAAAAAACCGCCGCCATGGTCGACGATGACCATGTTGCCGTACCCTTTAAAATAGTCCGCGAAAACCACGGTGCCATCATAAATGGAACGCACATCCGCCCCGGCCGGGGCGGAAATTGAAATGCCGTTGCTGAAGGTGAAGGAATTGAAATCGGGATGCTTGTGCCTGCCGTAGGTAGCTATGATTCGCCCCCTGACCGGCATTGAAAGCCGACCCCTCTGGGAGGCGAAGCCGGTGGAAGTATTCATCGGCTGGACTTCCGCGGTTTCCACACGTGTATCCGGTGTCTGCTTTCCTGCCTTGACGCGGGGCTGTTTCACCGTGCCGGCCTGGGCTCTTTTGGCGGCTCTGGCCTGTTCCCGTTTCTTCGCAGTATATCTTTTTCTGCTTTCCGCTTCAAGCCTTTGCACGATGGCGTGCAGCCTGCGGGAATTTGCTTCCAGCTCGGCAAGGGAAGCCTGGTAAGCCTTCTTTTCCTCCCGGACCTGGACGAGATAGGTGGTCTTGTTGATCTTCTCCTGTTCGATCTGGCGCTTCGTCTGTTCTATGGTCCCCCTGAGGCTCGCCTTGCGCCGCGCATCAGTCTCCATGGTGCGCTTCAGCTTGCGCAGCACTTCGACTTGCTCGTTGTAAGCGGCAACCAGCTTGCGGTCGTTTTCGACCACGGCCTTCATGTAGCGGAGATTCTCCTGCATCTGGGGGAGAGACTGGGAGGAGAACAGGAACCGGACCGTCCCGGTGTCGCCGGCCTTGTAGGCCGCCACCAGGCGCTTCTGAATCATCGTCTTGCGAATCTCGGCTTCTTTCTGCGCGGCAGCTATCGCCTGCTGCGTCTTGCCGATATTTCCCTCGACAGACCTGAGGTCCCGGTTGAGAACGGCAAGGGACGTCTGTTTTTCCCTCAGGCTGGTGTTTATGCGCGTCAGCTCGCTCGAAACGCGGTTCTCCACCTGGGAGGTCTTTTTGATCAGGACCTTCTTCTTGCTGATTTCCTTCCTGATGCCCTGCAACTGCTTCTTTTCGTCGGCGCCGCGGGCAGAGACGGCAAGCAGGCACGACAGGGTCAGTAATATGAATAGTTTTATCCGCATGGCTAGAGAGTTATGAACCTTTTCAGGGATGTGAGGCTGCCCAGGAAACCGAGGAGCGCTCCGCCCGCAAGCAGGATGCCGCAATGGGAGAGCGGCAGAAACACGAGCCCGGCAGCAGCCTGGCTGAAACTGAGCAGGAAGTCGGCGTTGTGAAGGAACAGGGCATAGGCCCCCAGTATGAGCAGCAAAGCCACTCCGGCGCCCACCAGGCCCTGGAGTATCCCCTCGATGAGGAACGGCACCTTGATGAACAGGCGGGTGGCGCCCACCAGCCCCATGAGCTCAAGCTCGTCCTTGCGGGAATAGATGGTCAGCTTGATGGTGTTGGCCACGATGAAGACGACTGCCAGCACGAGAAAACCTCCCAGCAGCAGCCCGGCAAAACGGACTACCGCCATGAAGTCGGAAAAACGCTTCACCCATTCCTCTCCGTACTGCACCTCGCCGATTCCGGGCACTGCCTTGAGTTTCGCTACGAAACCGGCTATCGCCTCCCCTTCCCGCATGTGCCGCTTGAGGCTTATTTCCAGTGAAGAGGGGAGCGTCTCGGGAGTGACGTCCTGCAGCAGTTTTTCCTGCCCCTTCAACCGTTCCGAAAACCTGCGCATGGCCGCCTCGCGGGAAACGTAGGTGATCCCGGACACGCCGCCCTGAGCGCGTATCTTCGTTGAAAAGGAGGTGACTTCTCCGGGGGCGAGTTCACGGTCGAAATAGACCGTGACCTGCACGCGCTCGCTCCAGGTTTCCGTGACCCGCTCCAGGTTCACATAGATGAGCAGGAACAACGAGAGTATGAGGAACGCCAGCGTGATGGTGCCCACCGTGATCAGGTTGACCAGCACGTTCTGCCTGATGTTCAGCAGCGCCCGCTCCATGAAATAGTGGAGCCTCCCGAAAAAACCTTCCCTGGCCAGCTTGGGCCGCTTCTTTTTCTTCTCACCTGACATCGGCACTCTCCACAACTGCCCCCTTGTCGAGGACGATCATCCGCTTGCACCAGTCCCCCATCAGCCTCCGGTCATGGGTCGCGACCACGACCGTGCTGCCCCGGATGTTGGCTTCCCTGAGTATTTCCAGGACCTTTTCCTTGGAGGCCTCGTCCAGGTTTCCCGTGGGCTCGTCAGCCAGGATGATCCGGGGATCGTTGACCAGCGCCCTGGCCATGGCGACCCGCTGCTGTTCGCCGCCCGACAGCCTGAGCGGCGTGGACTTGATCTTGTGCTCCAGCCCCACCTGCTTCAGGACATGGTAGACCTTCCGGTTGATGTCGTTCTTTCCCCAGCCCAGCACCTCGAGGGTCAGGGCGACATTGTCCAGGACCGTGCGTCCGGGGAGGAGCTTGAAGTCCTGGAAAACCACCCCGATCTTGCGGCGGAGGCGGGGAATCTGGGAAACCGGCAATCCGGTTATGTTGAGGCCGTCGACCACGACCTGCCCGCTGGCCGGCCTCAGCGCGGCGTAGATCAGCTTGAGCAGCGTGGACTTGCCGGCGCCGGACACGCCGGTGATCAGGGCGAATTCACCCTTGGCTATGTTGAGGGTGACGTTGTTGAGCGCGGGCGTGTCGTGTTGATAAGACAGGGAAACGTTGTGCAATTCGATCATTTAGGATGCTCCGGGATGATTACCACTCATTGTAGGGGACTCCGTTCGTTCCGACCATGCTGGAACCGCTGTGCACGTCATACACCGATCCCTTTACTTCGCTCCCGTCTTCGGGTGTGGGCGGCGGCACTACGACCCAGGTGTCGTTTTTCCTGGTGAAAGGATCGACGGGTAAGTCCCTGAGGTATTTCTTCTCCACCAGGTCTTGCAGCGAATCCGGGTATCTGCCCTGGTCCGCGCTGAATTGGTCGATGGTGGAACGGAAGTTGTAGAGGTTTTCGCTCAGCACCGCCTCCCTGGCCTTGAGTACGCCGGTCTGGTACCGGGGGACGGCAATGGACGCAAGGATGCCGATTATGGAGAGCACAATCATCAGCTCGATCAGGGTGAAGCCATGTCGATTCATTAATGTCATTCGTGATTGCTTCACTCTACCAGTCCTTGTAATGGGTGCCGTCAATGGCCTTTTCCTTGCTCAGCGAATAAACGTCGAAGACGTCTTCCCCCCCCCAGGAATCGCTGTCCGGTTGGTCGGCGTAGGAACGCAGCCCCCAGGCGGGTTCCTCTCCGGCCTTGGGCGGGTTGAACGGATCGACCGGCACTTTGCGGAGGAACTTCTTCTTCGTCTTGTAAAGTCCGCCGAAATCATAACCTTCCACCAGCTGTTTCAGGGTTTCCGGGTACCCGGACTTGTCCAGTGTGGAAGGGATCTTGCCTTCGGCCTGCGCCTTGTCGTACGCCTTCTTGAAATCGTCGATGGCGGTCCTCATGACGCGGAGATTGCGCCTCAACTCGGCTTCCTTCATCCGCCGGGAGGTGTTCTGGGCGAGAGGGACCGCAAGGGAAGCCAGGATGGAGAGGATGGCGATCGTGACGATCAGCTCGATCAGGCTCAATCCCCTTCTGTTATTCATCGCCTTTCTCATGAACACGCCACCGCTAGCGGATCTCCACCGCGCTGCTGTAGGGAGTCACCTCCACTGACGAGCCCTTCGTGGTGGTGAAGGTCGCGGTCTGCAGCCCCAGCCCGGCATATCCGGGCTTCCGGGCCTTGAAGAGTATGGTGGCGAGAACACCGGATCCGCCGGCGCCGCCGGTTCCGGCGGTGCGTCCCATGATCACTTCCAGCGTTCCGGACTGTTTGTCAAGGGACGTCTTGAAGTCGGTCTTCACGCCCCCCTGCTTGAGGAAGCCCCCTTCGAGCGCGCCGATGAATTCGAGCATATCGGGATCGAAGGCAAGCTTGAACGGAGTTCTGGACAGGTCGGTTGCGCCGGAAATCCTAATCTCCGCGTTGAACTGCCGGCCGGCGGTCACGGCGCCCGGCGCGCCTATGGAAAGATTGACGCCCCCGCCTGCCGCCGCGGCCTGAGTCGAGTCAGCGGGAGCCGCGGTTTGCGGTGGCGCCGGTTGAGCCGTGTCAGCCGGAGCAGGGGCCGGAGCAGGTCCCGGCGCAGGCACAGGCTGGGGAGGCGCCGGGGGCAGCGCCGGCATCGGCAGCGCAGGCTGGGGAACGGCTGGAGACAGCGCAGGCATCGGCCCGGGCGGAGCGGGAGGCGGAACCGCGGGCGTCGCCGCCTCCTGCGGGAATTCAGGCTCTTCGGCAAAGGAGCCGTAGGGGCTGACCGTTGACGGGTCGTCCTCCCGGCCGGACCAGAACGAAGCCGCATCCCCCTCGGGCGCCGGCATGTACCGGACCACGTGAGGAGTAATGGCCAGGATCAGTTCGGTCTTGTCCCGCTTCGTGGTCTTGTTGCTGAGCAGCGGGCCGATGAGCGGCAAGTCGCCCAGGAAGGAGATCTTGTCCTTGGAATTATTCTTGTTGTCCTGGATCAGTCCGCCGATGATGCTGGTCTCGCCGTCCTTCAGGCTCAGCACGGTTTCCAGGTTCCGCGTGCCGATCGTCACAACCGTGGTCGCGCTATCAACACCACCGACATTTTTCTCTCCAAGGTTCTGGCTCACTTCCAGGTTCAGCTTCATGGTGATCTCTTCGTTCTGCTGGATGGTCGGCTCGGCGTTGAGCTTCACCCCCACGTCCACGTACTGCACGTTCACCGAAAAGCCGCCGGTGGTGCCGGTGGTCGACGTAGTGGTGATCGGCACCCGGGTCCCCACGTTGAACTTGGCCTTTTCCTTGTTCTTCACCCTGATCTTCGGATTTGCCAGCGTATCGGCATTGGAAAGCTGCTTGCCAAAATTGAACGTGGCATTGGGCACAGTGATGTAGCCGGCATACCCCATCCAGGAAAATGTCTTGAGAAGGTTGTCAGTAGTAGCAGTTGATGTTCCGCTCGATGTTGTAGTACTGAAGGTGTCCGTAAGCCAGGCACTTGTTGGAGACTGGGTATTCAAATTTACCGCATACCTGCTCAGTGCCAGCCCGAACTGTTCGGCGTTGGACCTGGTGACCTCGATTACTTCCACATCGAGCACGACTTCCGACTCCACCAGGTCGTTGGCTTCCAGTATCTTCTGGGCAACGTCCACGGTCTCGGGAACGTCCCGTATGACCACCGCGTTCAACTCTTCGTTCACGTAGATCTTCTTCACCTGGAGCATGGTCCGCAGAAGATTGACCGCCTTCTTGGCGTCCATGCTGTTGAGGAAGAATGTCCGCACCACCATCTCCTCGTACTGCTTGACCTTCTCGGGCGTCTTGGGGTAAATGAGTATGGTGCTCTCGTTGAGCACTTTCCTGCCCAGCTTGGTGAGGCTGGTGATCACCTCCATGGCCTGCTGGAAGGTGGCGTTCTCCAGGAAGATGGTGATGTTCTGGTCCTTGACGCCATCGTCGAAGATGAAATTGATCCCGGAGAGCTGGGTCACGATGGAAAAGACATCCTTGACCCGCGTGTCCCTGAACTTGAGCGTAATGGGCTTGGTGGACTTCAGGTTCAGCTCGAAGCCGTCCAGCTTGGGCCGCCGGCGCTTCAGGAGCGCCTGAACGGCATCGCGTATGTCCTTGCGCGCCGGGTCGAGCTGCTGGGCCTGCCGGTAGGAACGGAACGCCTCTTTCAGCCGGCGTTTCTTTTCCTGCTCCTTTCCCTCGTTGAAAAACTGCGCGGCGTCGCGCTTCTTCTGCGCCAGCGACATCTGCTGCCGGGCCCGCTCCAGGGACGGATCCAGGGCGTTGGCGACCTGGTATTCGCGATAGGCGTTAGAGAAGTCGCCCTTGGCGAAATACGCTTCCCCCTTCTCGAAGTGCATTCTCGCGGCTTCTTCACTCGCCTTCAGGAAGCGGAGACGGTATTCCTGGATACCGGGGTTGGCAGCGGCCGCCTGGGCATATTTCACCACTGCCTCGTCAAGACTGCCGGCCTTTTCCAGCTTCTCCCCCTTGTCGTAGGCAGTCCGCCCCACGGCGCACCCGGACACGATGAGAAGGAAACCGGCAAGCAACACGAGGACTTTTCTATGATGGGGCATCTGTCGAATCTCCTTCATGGAAAGACGCTGCCTGGTCCTATTGCATCACAGGCGGTCTGGAATCGGCGACTGGAATTACCGTTTCATCACCGGTTACCGACGAACGAAGGGTGAGGGAATCGTTCGTCAGGCGCACGAGCTCATACCTGCCGGCGACCTTGTCACCCAGCTTCACTACGAAAATCTCCGAATTGTTGGACAGGAAGACCCTTTTGGTTCCGTCTTTCTGCAGAAACCCGAGGAACGTCAGCCTGGCGATGTCCTTGGGCGGGACATACGGCGCGGGTGGAGCGGGGAGCGCCGTTTTCGACGGCTTTTTGACCGCCGGTTTCGCCGCCTTCTCCTTCAGCTCAGCCTCACCCAGGAAAATCGGCTTGAAAATGTTCCTCTTGAAGCCGCTGAACTTGGCTGCGGTAGCTTCCAGGAGGTCGAGGCGGACCCGCGTGTCTTCGGCGGCTTGAGCGGCCGGGGCCGCTTTTTTGGCCGGAGGCCTGACCGCCGCGGCCCCGGGGGCGTGCGCAGGCTTCGCAACGGAACTCCGGCGGGGCGATTTCCACACCGAGTATCCGATCGACAGGGCCAAGGCGATCAGAAGGATCGACAATATCAGTTTCTGTCTGTTCATTGGCTGTCTGTCCTGAAATACGCCGAAAGCTGGACCTTGAGCTCCAGGGACTCCTGTGTCGGCCCCGCCCCGGCGATCGACATGGAATCGATGGTCACGATCTCGTTCATCCTCTGCATGTCCGAAATGAAACTCTTCACCGGGGCGTATCTCCCCACCAGGTTGAGGCTCAACTGGTAGGACATGAGATTGGAGCCCTGCGCCGTGACCGGCTTGTAATTGACCGTCTTCAGGGTCAGTCCGTTGTTGGACGCGTTGTCGAATATGTCGCCCAGCAACCGGGCGAACTCTCTTTTGGGCGGTATCCTGCCGTAGAAAACCGCGAGGTCTCCGACACCCTGGGAATAGACCATCCCGGGGGATGCCGCGCCGTGCGCCGCATGCTGTTTCCTCTTGGCCATCCATGATTCACGGAGTGTCTCAAGGGTGGTTTCCTGGTAGGCGGAAACGTAGAGGTACAATCCGGCAACGACCGCCAGGAGGACCGCCAGGACCAGAAGAGGCTTCCTCTTCATCAAAATCAATTCTTTAAGGTTCTCGAGTCGCATGGGTCATGGCACCAGTCTGGAAGAAAGCGAGAAACTGATCCCCTGCTGTTTTTCACCCACCTTGAGCTCCTTCTGGTTGAGCAGCAGGACATCGGGAAAGTTCGGCGAACGTTCCATGTTTTCCAGCAGGAGACGGAGAGCGGCGAAGTTCCTGGCCGCCCCATCGATCTTGAGCAGCCCGTCCTTCCGGTCCGGCTCGATGTTGGTAACGGCAATCCCGTCCGGAACCACCTCTTCCAGCCGGTTCAGGATTTCAAGCCAGTTGAAGGCCTTCTTCCCGATGATGGCGTTGGCCTCTCCGATTCGCGGCAGCAACGCCTGGTAATCCTTTTCCGAAACGGCCCTGACCGGTTTCTTCTGCCTGGCGTCCAGGTCCACCTGCTCCTTCCTGAGCCGGTTGATCTCGCTGTAGTTCGCGACAGCCACCCCTATCAGGACCACCACCAGAAGGAGCAGCGCGGCGCCCGCGACCGCGATGATCAGGTTGACTTTCCTGTTGTCGAAATAATACCTGGTTGCCAGGTTGACGTCCAGCCGCATCACAGGTCCCCCATGGCCGCACCGGCCGAAGCTGACAGCAGATCAAGGAGCGCCGCGTCACACACGATATCTTCCCGCGAGGCAATGGCATCGCTGGAACGCAGCATTTTCGGCGTTGATCCGGTAGCTTCCGCCACGAGATCCATGAACTCCCGCGCGGCGGAACCCGTGCAGGCGCAGTATACTTCATGAGCCGCATGGACCTGGGTTTTCTCGCGATACGCCAGCAGCGAGCCGGCGACCTCCCGGAACACCCGTTCCGGATCGAAGCCTGCGGCACGGATTTCCTTCGAGCGGCAGAAATCCAGGATTCCTTCCCTGAGCGCCAGGATCCCGACGGTCCGCCCGAAATAGGACAGGAAAAGGGCGTTTTCCGCCAGCGCCAGCCGCTTTGCAAACAGGCGGTAGAGGCTGAACGAGGAAAAACCCACGCGCGCCGGCTCGAGGCCCGCCTCCTGGAGCAATGCTTCGTACTGCGCGACGACATCCCTGGCGATAAGCGCCACCAGGACGACCGTTTCCCCGGTTTCCCTGCGCCGAAGCACCTGGTAATCCAGGTGAATGTCGTTGATGTTCACGGGGAAGCTTTTCTTCAGTTTCCAGCGGATGATGTCCGCTCCCTCGTCCCGGTTGCGGAACCTGGTTTCCAGGTCCAGTATCATGACCCGTCCCACCGGATCGGGAAGCGAGACCGATACGCGGTTGACACGGGTCAACAGCTTGTGGTGGGTTTCCTTGACCTTCGCAACGAAAGACGCGGGATTCAGGATATTCGGCTCCCGTTGCGAAAAGCGGAGCGTTTCGTCGTCGAAGGAATCGATCCCGGCAGCACAGAGCTTGGGGGTCTGATCCCTCCTCCCTTCGAGGACCACCATGCGAAGCCCGTTCCTGCATATCTCGAGCCCAAGGGCTTTCTTAGAAAACAGCATTTCCGCACCCGATGATCATTGACACTGATCAGCTTTCCACAAAGGTTACCCGGTTGATCTCGCGCAGTGTCGTCTCTCCTGAGAGGACCTTCTCCACGGCGGCATCGCGGAGGAAAATCGTACCCGCCTCCATGGCCTTCTTCTTCAGCAAGGCGATCGGCGACTTGGAGATGATGAGTTCACGCACTTCGTCGTTGAGATGGAGCAGTTCGACGATGGCCGAACGCCCGTGATAGCCGGTGCCGTTGCATTCGTTGCAGCCGACAGCGGTGTAGAATGTCGCCTTGCCCGTCAACTCCGGAGAGATATTGGACTCGCGGAGCGCCGCTTCGCTCAGCCGCACCGGCTCGCGGCAGGCAGGGCACAGCTTGCGCACCAGCCGTTGCGCCAGCACGCAGTTCAGACAGGAAACGAAATTGTAGGGATCGATTCCCATGTGGGTGAATCGGCCGAGCACGTCGAAAATATTGTTGGCGTGGACCGTGGTGAAGACCAGGTGTCCGGTCAGCGCGGACTGGACGGCTATCTGCGCCGTTTCCGGGTCGCGTATTTCGCCGACCATTATCTTGTCGGGGTCGTGTCGAAGAATGGAACGGAGACCGCGGGCGAAACTCAGTCCCTTTTTCTCGTTCACCGGAATCTGGACGATCCCCTTCAGCAGATACTCCACCGGGTCCTCGATGGTGATGATCTTCTCTTCGCCGGTATGTATCTCCGTCAGAGCGGCATACAGGGTGGTGGTCTTGCCGGACCCGGTGGGGCCGGTCACCAGCACCATCCCGTACGGCTCCGATATCGCCTTCCGGATCCGGCGGATCTCACGCTCGTGCATCCCCAGCGACTCCAGGGTCAGCCTTTTCAGGTTTGCGGCAATGCTCTCCTTGTCGAGGATACGTATTACCGCGTCCTCCCCGAACACGCTGGGCATTATGGATACCCGGAAATCGATGGATTTTTCATTCAGGCGGACCTTGAACCTGCCGTCCTGGGGGATGCGCCGTTCAGAGATGTCCAGTTCGCTCATGACCTTGAGCCGGGAAATGATCGGGGACTGGAAATGGATGTCGATGGGATCCATGGCGCGGTAGAGCACACCGTCGACGCGATACTTGATAATCACGCCCTCCATGGCGGTTTCGATGTGAATGTCGCTCGCCCTTTTGGTGAGCGCGTCGATGATGGTGGTGTTGATCAGCTTGATGATGGGGCTGGTGTCCGTGGAAATGGCCTCCACCGACAGGATTTCATCACCTTTGTCGGTTTCCCTGATCAACTGCAGCATGAAGTCCTCGGAAACCTCCTTGAGGACTCGTGTCGTGCCTTCGCCTTTCTGCAGGATCCGCTCGATGGAGGATTCCGTCGTGATCCTGAGGATGAGGCGCCGGTCCAGAAGCAGCTCCAGCTCGTCCAGGTTCACCACGTCCGTGGGATCAGCGACCGCTATCACCAGGGCATCGCCCTGCAGCTCCAGCGGGATGAAATGATAGCGGTAGATGGCGTCGGCCGGAATGGAGTTCAGCACCTCCTCGGACATCTTGAAACCCTTGAGGTCGACGAACTCGCACCCGAACTGTTCCGCAAGGGCCTGGGCAAGGGCCTCCTCGTTGATCAGGGAGTCCTCCAGGCAGAGCCGGCCGAAACGCTCCCGGCTCGTCTTGGACTTCTCAATGACGAATTCGAGGTCGGAAGGGGTCAGATCACCCCTCGACACCAGAATCTCGCCGATTTTCCTTCTGCCGGTTGCCTGGCCCATGTTCTCGTCACCCTACGGAGGAGCCGATATTGAAGATCGGCAAATACATGACAATTACGATCAGCCCTATGACCAAACCCATGAAAATCATTATAGCAGGTTCAATGGAAGTGGTAACCAGGTTCAGCCTGTTTTCCAGTTCCTCGTCAAAATAATCGGAGACATCAGCCAGCATTTCCTCGAGCGAACCGGTTGTTTCACCCACGCCGAGCATGCGCAGAGCGAGGGGCGGCATCACCCTGACCGACTCCAGCGCAGCGGACAGGCGGGTCCCCTCCTCCACCCTGGTCACGGCTTCCAGGAGTTTTCGCTCCAGAACCCGGTTGTTGAGCGTGCCCACCGACATCTTCAGGGATTCGATTATGGGAACACCACTTCCCAGCACTGTTGCGAACGTCCTGGTAAAGCTGGTGATCGCGTAGTCCCTGACCATGAGCCCGGCCAGCGGGATCCTGAGCTTCAGGCCGTCGAACCAGAATCTGCCGGTTTCCGTCGACGTCCAGCGGCGGAATGCAATGATGGCTGCAACTGCCAGCGCAACGACGACCAGGATGTACTTCTTCAGCGCCACGGCAAAAGTTATGAGCAGTTGCGTCGCCAGGGGAAGCTGCGAACCCGCATCGGCATACACCTGGCTCAGCGTGGGTATGACGTAAACCATCAGGACGGAGATGACCATGACCGCCATGCCTACCAGGATGGCGGGATAGAACATGGCGGTCAGGAGTTTCTTTTTCAGCCCCTCGACCCTTTTCAGATAGGTGATGTAACGGCGGATCGTCGTGGTCAGGTCGCCGGTCCGTTCACCGGCGTGGATCGAAGCCACATAAAGATACGGAAATATCTTCGGGTACTGCTCGAAAGATTCCGAAAGCGCCGCTCCCCCCTTCACCTCGTTCCTGACCTCCCTGAGCGTTGCCGCGAGAAGGCCTTTGTCGATTCTCTCCAGAATGGTGTCAAGGGCGGCGATTATGGGAAGGCCGGCCTTTATGAGAACGAGGAACTCCTGGTTGAACGCCAGCAGATCCTTGTTCCTGACCCTGCGCTGGACGGTCTTCCTGTCACTGAAAATCCTGATGGATTTCCTTTTTATCTCGAAGACGAAAAAGCCCTGGTCCTCCAGGCCGCGAGACAACATGTCCCGGTCCTGGGCTTCTATGTCCTTCTCGATGATCCTGCCGTCTGGTGAACCCAGCTTGCATGAATACAGTGCCATGTCAATAGTTATAGCGTATGTTCTCGTCAGCACAACCGCAAAAGCATCGGCCTCGCCCAGGGATGCCCCGTCCCGCGCCTCTGTTCATTCAGGCGTGCGCCATGCTGATTATCCAGAGGGTGTAAAACACCAGGAAAACGCCGCCCCAGGCAGCCGCGCTCCCGGTCTTCATGAGGTTCCGGGCCGGGAAGGAACGGAGGATGAACCCCACTGTGGACAGGACCCAACCCCAGAATCCGACCTCACAGAGAAGCGCCCAGGTCTCGGCTGTCATGCTTCCCTCCCGGCAGCAGCCACCGTCTGAGCAGCGAGCCGAGCTTGAGCGTCCAGACCATGACTACTGCTTCCCTGACGATTTTCTTCGACATCTTGGAGGTTCCGGCATGCCGGTCGATGAAGATGATCGGCACTTCACCGAGCCGGAAGCCATGCTCCATGCAGCGATAATTCATTTCGATCTGGAACGAGTATCCGTCAGACTTGATGGAATCCAGATCAAGGGACTCAAAGACCTCCCTGCGGAAACCCTTGAAACCGCTGGTACAGTCCGACAGGCGCAAACCGGTGATCAATCTTGTATAAAGAGTCGCACAGTAGCTCAGCACCAGCCTGCGTATGGGCCAGTTGACGACACTGACGCCATGCAGGTACCTGGACCCCACCACGAGGTCATGACTTTCCAGAGCTGCCAGCAGTTCGGGAATGCTCGCGGGATCATGGGAAAAGTCCGCATCCATTTCCAGTATGCGGGTTGCCCCCATGGCAAGGGCGGCGGCAAAACCCTCGCGGTAAGCCGACCCCAGGCCCTTCTTGGCAGCGCGGCGCAGAAGATGCACCCGCTCGTTGGAGACCGCCATGTCGGCAACGGCCGTTCCGGTCCCGTCAGGGGAGTTATCGTCCACGATCAGGACGTGAATACTTCCGTCCTGGGACAGGACCTCCGGTATCAGCCTGATTATGTTTTCACGTTCATTATAAGTCGGTATGACTACAATTATCATATTCACCGCGCCCATCCCGGGCGGATCGCGTCATGGCGACTATTCCAGAAAACCGTATATATTAGAAAACCATTGGCAAGAATACGTTTTTTCAGGAAGCAAGTCAAGGGAAAGGGGCATTGGGGAAACCATGTTGGGTCCGCTTCATGAAAAAAGGCCACGCTAGCGCATGGCCCTCTTGAATCTGGCGGGGTCGACGGGACTCGAACCCGCGGCCTCCGGCGTGACAGGCCGGCGTTATAACCGACTTAACTACGACCCCCCGGCAGACTTTCTCATCTAAACTATTTCATAAAAGGGGCAAGCCCCCGTCTGGACATGGTGGGCGAAACAGGGATCGAACCTGTGACATCCAGCTTGTAAGGCTGGCGCTCTCCCAGCTGAGCTATTCGCCCTTCGAAATGGCGGGGTCGACGGGACTCGAACCCGCGGCCTCCGGCGTGACAGGCCGGCGTTATAACCGACTTAACTACGACCCCGAAAATATTCCGATTACTTCTTCTTCTTGGCGGCGGTGTTCACCAGGTCCCTGAGACCTTTACCCGGCTTGAACTTGGGTGACACGGAAGCGGGTATGTTGATCTTTTTACCGGTTTGCGGGTTCTGGCCTTTGCGCGCAGCGCGCTTGACGGTGCTGAACGTCCCGAAACCGACCAGGCTCAGCTTGTCGCCTTTTTTCAGGCAGGCAGCCACGTTTTCCAGCAGAGATTTCAAAACCTTGTCGGCTTCCACTTTCGTCAGCCCGGCTCCATCCGCAACAGCAGCAATCAAATCCGCTTTCGTCACTTGCTACCTCCCCAAGGCAATCCAGTTTTTGTATCACCGCAAACAGAGGCCTAGTTATATCAGTGGGTAGTGCAGGTGTCAAGCGATTTTTGGTCGCTACAGGCGGTAAAAACCCGTTCTCAGTGGGCAGTCGCGGATGCTTCGTGAAATGCGGCCGTTTCTTCCCGCGGACGCAGAAACTCCGGCATTCCGGGCTTCCCGGTCAACGCCCTGTCCAGGACCTCGTCCATGTGCTTCACCAGGTGGATGCGAATGCCGGTCAGCACCTCACGCGGAATTTCCTCCAGGTCCTTCCGGTTGGAGCCGGGGATTATGACCGCTTTCATGCTACCCCTCCTGGCAGCGAGGATCTTCTCCTTCAGCCCACCGATGGGGAGCACCGTGCCACGCAGGGTGACCTCGCCGGTCATGGCGCAATCCCGCCGGACAGCGCGGCCGGTCAGGGCCGATGTCAGGGCGGTGGCCATGGTTATGCCGGCCGAGGGGCCATCCTTGGGAATGGCGCCTTCCGGCACATGGATGTGAATCTCGACGTTCTGGAAAAAGTCACGGTCCAGACCAAGGCCGACGGCCCGGGAACGCACGTAGGTCAAGGCCGCCTGTGCGGATTCCTGCATCACCTCGCCCAGCTTTCCGGTGACGGTGAGCTTTCCCTTCCCCGGCAGAACGGTCACCTCGATATTCAGCAGTTCACCACCGGTTTCGGTCCAGGCCAGCCCGGAAACCACCCCGACCGCGTCCTTTTCATCGGCGCAGCCGTGGCTGAAGCGCTGCGGCCCGATCATATCGTGGACATGGGAGGGGCGCAGAACGATCTTGCGCACCGTTCCCTTCACCGTCCTGTGGGCGATTTTCCTGCACAGACCGGCTATCTCCCGCTCCAGGTTGCGCACGCCGGCCTCCCGGGTGTAATAGCGGATGAGCTCCGTCAGCGCCTGCCCGGAAAAGGCAACCTTGGCCGGCGACAGACCGTGACCTTCGATCTGCTTCGGCACCAGATAGCGTTCAGCAATCGCCAGTTTCTCCATCTCCGTGTAGCCTTCGATGCGGATCACCTCCAGCCGGTCCAGAAGCGGACGGGGTACGGTATGGAGAGAATTGGCCGTGGTAATGAACATGACCCGTGACAGATCATAGTCCACATCCAGGAAATGATCGTTGAAGGCGTGGTTCTGCTCCGGATCCAGCACCTCGAGAAGCGCCGACGCCGGGTCCCCGCGAAAGTCCGAGCTCATCTTGTCCAGTTCGTCCAACAGGAACAGGGGGTTGCCGGAGCCGGCCTTTTTCAGGTTGTGGATGATCTTGCCCGGCATGGCGCCCACATAGGTCCTGCGGTGCCCCCTGATTTCCGCCTCGTCCCGCAGTCCGCCGAGAGACATTTTCACGAAAGAACGCCCCGTTGCCCGTGCTATGGAGCGGGCAAGCGACGTCTTGCCGACGCCCGGAGGGCCAACCAGGCAAATTATCGGGCCTTTCAGCCTCTTGAGGAGCGTCGCCACGGAAAGGTACTCCAGTATGCGCTCTTTCACCTTTTCCAGGCCAAAATGATCGGCGTCCAGAATCGACTCCGCCTCGGCGATGTCCGCCTTTTCCTCGGCAAACGATCCCCAAGGCAGGGAAACCAGCCAATCGATATAATTTCTGACAACCGCTGCCTCCGCCGACGTGGGAGACATGAGCTTGAGCTTCTTCAGCTCGGACAGCGCCTTGTTTTTCGCCTCATCGGAAAGCCCGCCCCTGCTTATCCTTTCCTCCAGCTCGAGGAGATCCTGCCTGAAATCGTCCTTGCCGCCCAGCTCCTTCTGGATCGCCCTCATCTGCTCATTGAGGTAGTATTCCTTCTGGGTCTTCTCCATCTGCCGCTTCACGCGGTTATGGATCTTCTTCTCGATCTGCAGAATCTCGATCTCGGATTCCATCAGGACCAGCAACCGTTCCAGCCTGGCCGCAGGCGAAGCGATGGACAGGAGTTCCTGCTTGTCGTCCATCTTGAGCGCGAGATTCGAGGCGGCGGTGTCTGCCAGGCGGGAAGGCTCCTCGATGTCGCCGACCGTGCTCACCGTTTCCTGCGGAATCTTCTTGGTGAGGGTCGCATAGGTTTCGAAGGTCGTCTTCACCCGCCGCATCATCGCTTCGAGTTCGGCGTCGACCGCGACGGATTCGCGGACTTCCGCCACCTCCACCACGAAGAATGATTCACCGGGGAGGAATCGCTGTATGACCCCCCGTCGCTTTCCCTCAACCAGGACCTTAACGGTACGGTCCGGCAGGTTCAGGAGCTGGATGATACGGCACACAGTCCCGCTGACGTGGATGTCGTCCTGTCCGGGGTCATCCGTCTGCGCGCTCTTCTGCGCGGCCAGGAAGATATGCCTGCTGCCGTCCATGGCAGCCTGGAGGGCGTGGATGGACTTCTCCCTGCCCACGAAGAGCGGCACGACCATGTGGGGGAAAACCGATATGTCCCGTAATGGCAAAAGAGGGAATCTGGCGAGATTCCCTCTCTGTACATCAGCTTCAGGTGTGGTTTTGCCCATGTCCCCTATCCGAGCCTCATGCCGATTCCGCGACATTTTCGTAGACGATGATCGGCTTTTCCTTGCTGTTGATGACATCCTCGTGGATCACGACCTCTTTCACCAGTGACTGGGACGGGATGTCGTACATCACGTCGAGCATTGCGTTTTCCAGGATGGAACGCAGTCCTCGGGCTCCGGTTTTCCGTTTCAGCGCCTCCTGGGCTATCGCCACGAGAGAGCCGTCGGTGAACTTGAGTTTCACGTGCTCCATTTCGAACAGCTTCTGGTACTGCTTGATCAATGCGTTCTTCGGCTCCTTGAGTATCTGGACCATGGCTTCCTCGTCCAGCTCGCTCAACGTCGCCAGGACCGGCAGGCGGCCTATGAACTCAGGGATGAAGCCGAACCTGAGGAGGTCCTCGGGAGTGACCTCGGAAAGCAGCTCACCGGCGCGCTTTTCTTCCTTTTTCTTCACATCAGCGCCGAAACCGAGCGTTTTCACGCCGATCCGCTGCTGGATAATGTTGTCCAGCCCGGAAAAAGCGCCACCGCAGACGAACAGGATATCGGTGGTATCCACCTTGAGAAACTCCTGCTGCGGATGCTTGCGCCCCCCCTTGGGCGGAACGCTCGCGACAGTCCCCTCGATAATTTTCAGCAGCGCCTGCTGCACCCCCTCGCCGGACACGTCCCTGGTTATGGAGGGGGAATCGGATTTGCGGGCTATCTTGTCGATCTCGTCGATGTAGATGATGCCCTTTTGGGCCTTTTCCACATCATAGTCCGCGGCCTGGAGAAGATTGAGGATGATGTTCTCCACATCCTCTCCCACGTATCCCGCCTCAGTCAGGTTGGTGGCATCGGCCATGGCGAACGGAACCTTGAGGATCCTGGCCAGGGTCTGGGCGAGAAGGGTCTTGCCGGAACCCGTGGGACCGAGAAGCAGGATGTTGCTCTTCTGCATCTCCACGTCACCCGGCTTCTTCACCATTTCGATGCGCTTGTAGTGATTGTACACGGCTACCGCGAGAATCTTCTTGGCCCGCTCCTGGCCGATCACGTACTCGTCCAGCACTTCCCTGATCTCCTTGGGCTTGGGAAGCTTGCGGACGTCGGGGGCCATCGCCTCTTCGAGCTTGGTTTCCTCTGCAATGATGTCATTGCAGAGTTCGATGCACTCGTCGCATATGTAGACCGTGGGGCCGGCGATGAGCTTCTTGACTTCATCCTGGCTCTTGCCGCAGAACGAGCAGGTCAGGTTGTTGGTTCTGTCATCACGCCGATTCATCGGGAACCTCCTGTCACGACATTCCTCGACACTATATCGTCGATGATACCATAAGATTTCGCTTCTTCACCAGACATAAAGTAATCCCGCTCGGTATCCGCCGACACCTTTTCGTAGGACTGTCCCGAATGTTCGGCAAGCATGCGGTTCAGGGTTTCCTTCATGCGCAGTATTTCCTGGGCATGGATATGGATGTCCGTTGCCTGGCCCTGGAAACCGCCCAAGGGCTGGTGGATCATGATCCTGGAATTGACCAGGCTGTAGCGTTTGCCGTTTTCGCCCGCGGCGAGCAGAAGGGCTGCCATGGATGCCGCCTGCCCCACGCAGATGGTTGAAACCGGAGCCTTTATGTACCTCATGGTATCGTAGATCGCCATCCCCGAGGTAACGACGCCGCCGGGCGAGTTGATGTACAGATGGATGTCCTTGTCCGGGTCTTCGGCTTCCAGGAAGAGGAGTTGGGCGATGATGAGATTGGCGACATGGTCGTCTATGGAACCGCCGAGGAACACGATCCTGTCCTTCAGAAGCCGGGAATAGATATCGTAGGACCGTTCGCCTCTGCCGCTTTGTTCGACAACAATTGGTACCAGCATACCGCCTCCAGTTACGTTAGTGGTCTTCCGGAATGGCATCGACTTTATCGACTTCGACGACATTCGCATTCTTGAGCAGGTAGTCGATCACCTTGTCCTCTCTGAGCTGCATGACAAGAGTGTCCTTTGCATAGGGGTTTGCAGCGTAGATGGCGTTGATCTCTTCGAAATCCTTGTTCGCCTGTGCCGCAAAATCCCGTATCTTCTCTTCCAGCTCGGAGTCCTCGATCCTGATTCCTTCCTTTTCGGCAACGGCGGCGAGAAGTAAAGATCCTTTCACCTGGCTGACCGCCACCTCCCGCGACTGGCTCCTGATGGTCTCTTCGCTGGTGCCGATCTTCGCGAAATCCAGGTTCCGCGACGCCAGGTTGCTCCTCATGTTCTCGATGAGAACGGTTTGCTGCTTCTCCACCATCGCTTCCGGCACTTCGAATTCGTGCTTTGCTATGAGCGCCTTCACCGCCGCGTCCTTCAGCTCGTTTTCGATCTTCTGCAACTCTTCCTTTTCGAAAACTTCGCTGATCTTCTCCCTCAGCTGCTCCATGGTCTCGTAGGGACCGAACTGGCGGGCGAAGTCGTCGTCGAGGGGGGGCAATTCCTTGGCCTTGATTTCCTTGAGCGTGACCTGGAAGGTCACCGGCTTTCCGGCCAGGTCGGGGACCCCGTATTCGGCCGGGAAGGTAACCCCGATTTCCTTGCTGTCACCCACGGCCATTCCCACGACCTGCTCCTCGAATCCGGGAATGAAATGCTTCGAGCCCAGCTGCAGCATATAATCGACCGCTTCCCCCCGCTCGAAGGGCACGCCGTCGAGGAAACCCTTGAAATCGATCATGACGAAATCCCCGTCAGCAGCGGGACGCTCTTCGTCCACCACCTTGAGCTGGGCCATGCCTTCCCTGAGTTCGTTGAGGCGGCCGTCCACCACTTCCTGGTTGGAGACGAACCGGCGCTTCTCAAGCTGGAGCCCGTTGTAGTCCTTCACATCGATTTCAGGAGCCGTCTCGAACGTGACCGTGTAACTGAAGACTTCCCCGGGCTTGATGTCCCCGCTTTCGAAATCGGGCGTTGAAACCGGAATGATCTTCTCGTCCACGAGAGCCTTGGCGTAGGTCTCATTCACCAGGTTCTTCATGACGTCGGATTCCATCGCGCCGCTGTAATACTTCTCAATGATCGGCTGCGGAACCTTTCCTTTTCTGAAACCCTTTATGGAAGCGCTCTTCCTGATCTGCCCGTAAACCTTCTCGATTTCACGGGACACTCTGTCGGAGGGGACCTCAAATGAGAGCTTCTTTTTTATCGGGCTGATATTCTCGACATTTACAAGCATGAACTGACCTCTCTTCGTAATGTATTCGGAATCACGGCATAGTTTCGGGAGAATCAGAGGCGCTTCCGGATGGCTCTACCACGGGCAGGCTGGCGGCGGCTGGTGCGAGAGGGGGGAGTTGAACCCCCACGGTTGCCCGCTGGATCCTAAGTCCAGTGCGTCTGCCAGTTCCGCCACTCTCGCAGATCAATTGCCTCTAATATGACTAAGCCCCGCATTCACGGGGCTCTAGGTAAATGGGGTGGCTGATGGGATTCGAACCCACGGATGAACGAGTCACAGTCGTTAGTGTTAACCGCTTCACCACAGCCACCATATCGTGTTAGAACTGGCACGCCTGAGAGGATTCGAACCTCTGACCTACGGATTAGAAGTCCGTTGCTCTATCCAACTGAGCTACAGGCGCTTACTGGTCGGGGTGAGAGGATTCGAACCTCCGACCCCCTGCTCCCAAGGCAGGTGCGCTAGCCAGGCTGCGCTACACCCCGCAGAAAAGAGCATATATATATCACGTCACGAGACGCAGCGCAAGGACTTTTTCCACTTCGGGACGGATCAGACCTGCGACAGATGTTTCCGAACCTTTTCCAGTGCCTTTCCCCGGTGGCTTATTCCGTTCTTGATGTCCAGCGGCAGCTCCGCCAGGGTCTTCCCGTAACCGGGAACCAGGAACAGCGGATCATAGCCGAACCCCCCGCTCCCCCGGGGCTCTTCGAGGATGAACCCGTGCAGTTCCCCGGCAAAAGTGGTGCAGGCCCCGTCGGGAAGGCAGAGAGCCACGACGCAGTGGAACGAGGCCTGTCTCCGGTCAGACGCGATGCCGTCCAGTTCCAGGAGCAGTTTCTCGTTGTTCTCCGCGTCGCCGGCACCTTCACCTGCAAAGCGTGCCGAGAATACCCCGGGCCGCCCGCCGAGCGCATCGACGACGAGGCCCGAATCGTCGGCCAGCGCAGGAATACCCGAGGCAAGCGCTGCGCTCAGAGCCTTCTTGCGCGCATTGGCCTCGAATGTTGTCCCGTCCTCGTCAACATGGGGAAGATCGGGGTAATCGGCAGCGGAGAAAATTCTGCTCACGAATCCGTCCAGCGCCCGGCCGATTTCAAGGACCTTTCCCTTGTTGCCGCTGGCGACCAGAAGTTCCCTCACTGGGCGAGCACCTTTCTCTGGATTTCAAACAGCCGGGTGATGCCGGAGATGGCCAGGTTGCGCATGGCATCCATTTCCTCGATACCGAAAGGCTTGGATTCGGCGGTTCCCTGGACTTCGACGAAGCGGTTGGACGCCGTCATGACGAAATTCATGTCCACCTCGGCGGACGAATCCTCCTCGTAATTCAGGTCCAGCAGTATCACCCCGTCAACAATGCCCACGCTGACCGCGGCGACCGCTTCCAGGATCGGATCGCGTTTCAGCCCCCCGACCGAGAGCAGCTTGCGCACGGCATCGGAAAGGGCGACAAAAGCGCCGGTGATGGATGCGGTGCGGGTTCCGCCATCGGCCTGGATGACATCGCAGTCAATGAAAATGGTCCGCTCGCCGAGGAGCGTCAAGTCCGTTACCGCCCGCAGGGACCGGCCGATCAGACGCTGTATCTCGTGGGTGCGCCCGCCGATCCTCCCCCTGGACGATTCCCGCGGTGAGCGGGTCTGGGTCGCCCGTGGCAGCATGGAGTATTCGGCGGTGAGCCATCCGCTCCCCTTGCCGCGCAGAAAGGGGGGCACGCCATCCTCAACTGAAGCGGTGCATATCACCCTGGTATCGCCGAATTCCACCAGTGCGGAACCCTCGGCATGCTTGGTATAGTTGCGGGTGATCCTCACATCCCTGAGGCTCTCGGCCCCGAAGCCCGGCTTGCGCATCCATTCTCCTTGTCAAGATTGTTGTGATATGGATGAAAAGCTAGCTCATATGCTCTCCGTTTGTCAATAGGGAACGCTCGATCAAACCGCGAAAGGACCGGAAACAAGATGGAACACATTCCTTCAGCCGGTACCGACAAGACAACGGGGCTCCTGCTCCTGCAAGCCCATCTCGGCGATGAATCGCTGTGTGAGCCGTTCCTGGACTTTCCCGGCGGCCTCCGAGTCCGACGAAGCACTGACGATCCGGCCGCCGGCCGACATGCCGTGCCCTCCGGCGCTCCCCTCTCCCGCCACCAGGCGGATCATGACCTCCCCGGCGTTCAGGTCATGGTTCTCGGTACGCATGGACAGGATCACGGCATCTTCGCAGACCCCCATGCACAGGACGGTTCCGATTCCCTCGAGGCGAACCAGATAATCGGCGACCTCCGCCACCGCCTCGGGAAAAGCGATGACGCCAAGGGTGATCACCAGCGCGTTTCCGTAAATCCGCCCATTGCGGACCGCGTTGAAGACCACCCGGAAATGCTCCAGGGGAAGCTTGGGATGGGTTATTTCAAAGAGCAGGCGCTTGTTGGTGAGCGGGAACAGGCGGAGATACGCTTCCCGGTCGTGTTTTCCCGCTTCGCGCCCCAAATCCTGGGTTTCCGATTTTATAGCATAAAACAGGGCCGTCGCAAGCTTCGTCCCGAAGGGGATATCCTGAGACACCAGATACTCGTAGAGGATGGTAGCTGTCGCGCCATAGTCTTCCCTGACGTCCACCCACCGGCATCCTTTCGTGGCGTCCCGCACGGGATGGTGATCGATCACCAGGTCGACCCGGGCACCGGGCGGCAGGGAATTGTTGCCGGTGCCGGGTTGGGTATCCAGCATGCAGACCATGCTGTAATCCCGGAGCCTGACGGACGCCATGGGAATCAGGGGAATCTGGAGCTCCTTCGCCATGACGCTGTTCTCCCGCCGGTGGATCAATCCGGAAAAGGCGATGTCGGCGACCCTGGCGAGCTTCATGGTGAACAGGTGCCTCAGGGCCATGGCGGAAGCAAGGGAGTCCGGGTCCGGATGGTCGTGAATGACGATGAGAATGCCCCCCTTCCCGCGGGCCCAGAGCAGCAGCGAATCAAGACAGAACCCGGGCCGGGCCGGCAGGCATCCCTGACCGTTGCCAACGGACGCGCCCGTCACGACCGGCGCCTTTCCCCCTCAGACAGGCCGGGCGCCCGGACTCCATATCCACCGTCATGAAGAAAGGCCCGCATGTTCCATGCGGGCCCGGAAACAACCGAACAGGGCATCATAAACATACAAACTCCGGAACAGACTATTCAGCCGTGGTCGGATCAATCATTCTCTTGACTTCGGAAACGCTGTTTGCCGGGAAACCGCCCCTTTGGGCGTGTTCCAGCACCATTTCCTTGTTGGGGGCGATGTAGACGCAGTAGATCTTGTCTTCGGTCACATAGCTCTGGACCCACTGGACAGAGGGGCCAAGTTCGTTCAGAACGCTACACGACTTCTGGGAAATCGCTTTCATGTCCTCGGCGCCGATGTTCCCCGCACCCGGTATTTCTCTCTCGATTACGTACTTAGGCATCGTCGTACTCCCTTCCCTTCGAAATATTGAACCCCCCTGGGGTTTCATTGAAGCATAATTGTACCAACACGCGCCACAAATGCAAACCTCTATTTCTAATTAGAAACCGCCCTCAACTGGAAAATCATCACTCCATGCGACAGACCCGAAACATACTGTTCCGGCGACAAAAAAAGCCGCCCGACCCGGGCCGGGTCAGGCGGCTTCCAAACTCCCTCACCATGGAGGCATCAGAAGGGCAGCTTGCCGAACAGGAACAGGTCGAATACGGGCAGCACAAGGCAGATGAAGTTCAGAATGAGAAGCAGCCAGCCGACGACCTTGCCGGAAACCTTTCCATAGCCATTCGCCCACACTACCACCAGCAGGATGGTAAAGGTGGCGAACATGAAGGCGAGATAGGGAGTGGCTGCGACTTTCGCGAGACCGTTGGGATAACCGTTGAGGTTTGCAATACAGTAGATCGCACAGAGGACCGCCAGCATGAGACTCGCGTTGGCGACCGACTTCATGTTCTCCACGCCCCAGAGCAACGCATGAGCTATGACGAGATACAGAAGTCCAAAGGCAATGAGGATGGTCGCATCCCACAGATTGCCCGGGGGAATCGCTCCCTGAAGGATACCGCCAAGTGTAACGATGATCCCTACAAAGAGAGTCATCGCACCGCAAGTCTTCGCATCACCGGTACCAAGGAAAAACAGTCCGAGCGGAAACCACATCATCGTAATCGCTATCAACATTACTAACGTCATCCTTTTTTCCTCCCTCAAAAAAATAAATTGACCCGCAAACTCACTTCGTTAAATCTAAAAATACCACTACGGCTCTACCATCTCATTGCATGTCTTTGGTACGGAATACCCCCTTTCGCGAAATATTTTTACAAACCATCGAATCCGGGAGGTCCATCGGCCGGCAAACCTCTTCCAGCCACCCAGACAGGACAAAACATTGTTTTGATATATAGCAATTAGGGTGCCAATATAATTTAACTTATTCTGCAGGCGGATGACGGCAGTCCGGCTAAAGCGATGTTCAATTTAGGGACGTTTTTTCCAGCCCGACGAAATATCTCGGAGCGGCAGGAGAAAATGCACTCTTCAAAGCTATGTTATTTTTCAGAACATATTTCTATTATAGAACAGTTGATGTGGCAATATTGGCATTGCAGGACAGCGTCTTGGTGCGGGGGGTGATAATGGGGAGAGGATGTCGCGCCTAATATAGTTCGTAACGCAGCAGGCGGCATTCGATGGGGCCGTTGAACAGCACGATCCTGCGGGATGCCTTGAGGCCCACATGCTTGGCCAGCTCCGGGTTTCCGGTCAGGAGATAGGCGGTATAGCCGCAAAACCGGCGTTTCATGACGTCGCCGATTTCCCGGTAGAGGATTCTGAGGGTTTCCTCCTCGCCGAGCCTGACGCCGTAAGGCGGGTTGAAGACCAGGACACCCTTCTGCTCCGGAGGGGGGCACGTTTTCAGTTCCCCGACGCGGAAACGGATCAGCTCGCCCACCCCAGCCCTGACGCCGTTGCGGCAGGCACTGCGGATGGCGCTTGCCGAGGCATCGCTGCCGATGACCGGCGCGGAAAGCGATTCCCGGCGCCGGCTCCCGGCATCTCCGAGCAGACCCTGCCAGGCAGCGGGATCGAAGCCGGGCCAGCGCTGGAAACCGAAACCCGCTCGCGTGAGCCCGGGCGGGCGGCATGAAGCCTTGAGCGCCGCCTCGATGGGAATGGTGCCTGATCCGCACATGGGATCGACCAGGGGGACGCTTCCGTCCCAACCTGACAGCTCGACAATGGCAGCGGCAAGAGTTTCCCTGAGAGGGGCCTCTTTCCGGTCCAGGCGGTACCCCCTTTTGTCCAGGCTCGCGCCGGACGTATCCAGGCTTATGGTGCAGCGGTTGTGTGCCAGGTGGACGTTGACCAGAAGGTCCGGGTCGTGGGTATCCACGCTGGGCCTGCGGCCGCAGCGGTCGCGCACGGCGTCGACGATGGCATCCTTGGTCTTGAGGGCGACAAAGCCGGAATGCTTCAGGGCTGAATCGCGCAGGTTGCAACTGACTGCCAGAGTCATATCGGGGTTCAGGTAATCCATCCAGGGAAGTTCACGCACCCTGTCATACAGGAGCTGTTGCGTATCGCACTGGAACTCCGCTAAAGGCAGCAGGATCCTCTGGGCAGTGCGAAGCCAAAGATTAGCCCGGTAACAGTCCGTGAAGTCGCCGGAAAAGCGCACGCCGCCCTTCTCGACAATGGGCGCCGTCATGCCCAGCCGCACCAGCTCACCGGCGACTATCTCTTCCAGACCTTTCGCCGCTGTGGCAAAGAATTCCATGCTGCCTCCGGATACCAATACTTTCAGATTCAAAAAAGGCCGCACCAAATATCTCCGGTGCGGCCCAGAAAAAATGCCCGGCAATTTGCACCCCCTCACCCGGCCTGCGGCCACCCTCTCCCTTGAAGGCGAGGGTACAGTGAAACGCCGGGGGAGGGGGTTGACCCTACTCCACGAAGCTCTTCAGCTTCTTGCTGCGGCTCGGGTGCCGCAGCTTGCGCAGCGCCTTGGCTTCGATCTGCCTGATGCGCTCGCGCGTAACCTCGAAATTCTGCCCCACTTCCTCCAGGGTATGGTCGCTCTTCTCGCCGATGCCGAAGCGCATTCTCAGGACCTTTTCCTCGCGGGGGGTCAAGCTGGAAAGGACCCGGGCGGTCTGTTCCGAAAGGTTGGCCTTGATAACCGCCTCCAGCGGCGAAACCACGCCCTTGTCCTCAATGAAATCGCCAAGATGGGAATCTTCCTCCTCCCCGATGGGAGTTTCCAGCGAAATGGGCTCCTTGGCTATTTTCAGGACCTTGCGCACCTTGTCCAGCGGCAGGCTCATCCGTTCGGCAATTTCCTCGGGCGACGGCTCGCGGCCTATCTCCTGGACCAGCTGGCGGCTGGTGCGGATCAGCTTGTTTATGGTCTCGATCATGTGCACCGGGATGCGGATCGTCCGCGCCTGGTCGGCAATGGCCCGGGTAATGGCCTGGCGTATCCACCAGGTGGCATAGGTGGAAAACTTGTAGCCGCGCTGGTATTCGAACTTGTCTACCGCCTTCATCAGGCCGATGTTCCCCTCCTGGATCAGGTCCAGGAACTGGAGACCGCGGTTGGTGTATTTCTTGGCAATAGAGACCACCAGGCGGAGGTTTGCCTCCACCAACTCCGACTTGGCCTCCTTGGCCTTGCGCTCTCCCTCTTCGATGGCCCTGATTTCCTTTGACAGCTCAATGGCCTGGAACCCGGACTCATGCTCGATCCGTTCCAGCTTCCTGAGCACCGACCTGAGCCTTTTTTCCCTTTTGGCAGCCTCTTCCGGCGAGCTGTGGAGCCTCCCCAGCAGGTCCTTGCTCACCTCGCCGTTCTCCCTGATGGCCCGGCACAGCTCCGCAAGCTCCTCGTGGGAAAATCGGGCGGTACGGGCCAGGTCGTCGATCTCGTGCAAGAGAAGCTCCACCTTTCCCGCCAGCTCCTTGAGGCGCTGGGCAACCCTTTCGATATGCCGGTCCTTGAGACGCAGGGATTTCAGCAGTTCGCCGGTCCGCGCTTTCACTTCGGCCATCTCGAGGTCTGCCTTGTCCTGTTCGGCTGGCGAAAGCGTGGAATCAGTCATCGCAGCCCTGAGCTCCTCGATCCTGGCATCGCAATCGCGGATGTCGCTGATGACGCCGAGCAGACGACTCTTCTGCAGATCCTCCTCGTCCTCCTCCAGCTCCTCCTCTTCAACCTCTTTGCTGATATCCGCCGCCGACATCTGGAACTTCTCCAGCATGTCGCCCAGGGCGACAACCTCCTTCACCGTGATCGGCGTGGTGTAAATGACCCGCGCCACATCCCGGTCGCCCTCTTCGATGCGTTTCGCTATCTCCACTTCCCCCTCGCGGGTGAGGAGGGACACGGAACCCATCTCGCGAAGATACATCCTCACCGGATCGCTGGTCCGCCCCAGCACGCCCGGCTCGAACTCCATCTCGTCCTGCTCGCCCTCAAGCTCCTCCTCTTCGTCCAGATCGAGCTTGACCTTGGGAATCTTGACCTTCTGGGCCGAGTCCACCACCTCTATGTCCATCTCGCCGAACATGCTCATCACATCGTCGATCTGGTCCGAGGACACAATATCAGGAGGGAGCAGGTCGTTGACCTCGTCATAGGTCAGGAAGCCCTTCTCTTTTCCCAGATCGATCAGATGTTTTACTTCGTCCATGCTCTTTTTCGCCATCCGGTTCACCTCGTTATCGCTGCAATCGAATCTTTGTATAGTGCAATCATGCAATGCGGGACTTCCTGGCACGCAGGGAATCGATCCTCTTCAACAGCTCCTGGAATTCGTCGCTGTCGGGATCCGTCTGTGCCAGCCTCATCCGCAACGCCCTGATCTCCTTCAGGGCGATCTTCTCCAATGTCTGACAGCACTGGTCGAACGCCTTGCGCACGTCCATCTCTTCCAGGTGATCCTCCTCCACCAGGAGTGCGGCAAGCCGGCTGCGCTCTTCACCCGATACCACTCTATCGAGGATTTCCGACCAGTCAATAGCGGTCCCGGCAACGACACGGGACACGATGTCTTCCGCCATCGGCAGCAGGGAAGAGCTGAAAATGCGCTCCGGTCCGAAATCGGCTATCAGGTGGACGATTTCGGTATATTTCCCCATCAGGGACAGCAGCATTTCCTCTGCGCCGACGCCCCGCTTCACCCGTTCCCTTCCGGGAGACACGGGAACCGCCGTTCTGCCCATCTTTCTTCTGACGTCGCTTTCCTCGATGGCCAGCACCCGCGCTATCTCTCTCACGTAAAGGTCCCGTTCAACCAGGTCGGCAATCTTTGCCAGGCGCGGGGCCGTCTCGGACAGGATCGCCATCTTGCCTTCAACGCTGCCCAGTTCATGCAACCGGCACAGGTCGCGGAAGAAGAACTCCAACACCGGCTTCGCATCACCTACCGCTTTGGCGAAGGCCTCCGCACCGAACCGCTGCAGAAAGGTGTCCGGATCTTCACCGGGCGGCATCCCGACCACCGATGCCGGAATCTCTCCCTCCAGGAACAGGTCCATTGCCCTGAAAGTGGCATTTTTGCCGGCCTTGTCGGCATCGAACAGGAGCAGGGCCTTTCCCGCAAAGCGCTTCAAGAGTTTGAGATGACTCTCGGTAAGCGCGGTTCCGCACGTAGCGACCGCATTGCGGTAACCGGCGCGGAACAGGGCGAGATGGTCGAAGTAACCCTCGACGATGAAGGCTTCCCCCTTCTCCCTGATGGCGTGTTTCGCCGTTCCCAGGCCGAACAGCACCTCGCTCTTGCGATAAATCGGCGATTCGGGCGAGTTCAGGTACTTGGGCAGCGAATCGTCCAGCACCCTGCCGCCGAAACCGATGGGGCGCCCGTGCAGGTCCGTAATGGGGAACAGCAGCCGGTTCCTGAAACCGTCGTAGAATCCGCCCCGCTCCCTTTTCCGCAGGAGGCCGATTTTCTCCGCATCCTCCAGGGAGACTTTTTTTCTTTCCAAATATCGTGCCAAACTGTCCCAGGAGTCGGGCGCGAAACCGAGCCGATAGGCCCGTGCGATCTCCCGGTCAACGCCCCTGCCCTGCAGGTAACGGCGTCCTGCCTCTCCGGCCTTCTCCTCCAGCAGGACCTTCTCGTAATAGCTTACGGCGATTTCGTGCAGCTCGAAAAGGCGGTCGCGTTCGTCGGCACGGGATTTTTCCACCGGAGTCAGCGGCCGCTCGGGGATTTCGACCCCCACCCTGCGTGCCAGGAAGCGAACCGCTTCTGGAAAAGCCATGCCCTCGATCCGCATGATGAAGCTGACGACATCGCCTCCCACGCCGCAGCCGAAACAGTGGTAAATCCCCTTTGGCGGGTTCACGTTGAACGAAGGTGTTTTCTCCGAATGAAACGGACAAAGCCCCAGGTAGTTGACACCGGACTTTTTCAAACCGACGTATTCGGATATGACTTCCAGGATTGATGCCCGTTCACGGACTTCGCGCACTTTATCGTCAGGTATCATCTCATGCCACCGTCATGAAACCATGGCCGGGCCATGATGCCGGTTGCCCCGGACCGGCCGTTTCGAACGGGGCGGCATTTCCTGCCGCTCTGCCCCGGGCGACTTCCACCACAGGATCAGCTCACTGCCGCAAGCGACAAAAGGTTTGGCCGAGGCAGCCCCGGCTATGTGCCGTCTCAATTTCTCCGACGCAGGTCCGGAAGCGGCAAGACCCAGCACGATGCTCACCACGAGAGCCCCCTCCAGCAGTCCGAGGAACAGGCCGGCAATGCGATTGACGGTACCGAGAAGGATTATCTTGAAGAATGTGGTCAGCACATGCCCGACAAGGAAGAAGGACAAACCGAGCGCCGCGAAGATCAGCCCGAAGGAGAGAACGGACAGCAGGATTCGGGGGAGGTGCAGATGGGGACCGAGCGCCGCCGCGACGGACCCGTAGCAGGCAAAGGCAACCCAGCCGCCCACGACAAGTCCCAGAAGAGAGCAAACCTCCTTGACCAACCCTTTCATGAATCCTTTTACCGCAAAGCCCAGTAAAACAACCCAGATCAGGATATCAACGAGGTTCATTCCGCTCTCTCTGAAAAGCCATAAAGTGAAAGAAGGGGCAGATCATCAGATTGCCCCCACCTTCCAGCTGCGTATTTGAAAGACTGTCGCGAAAGAACTGTTCCGTCGATTCCCGGAACAACCCCGCACTCTCGCGAACGGTTTGTTACAGCGACACCGGAAAATCCTAATCCATGATCTTCCGCTGTTTCTTCAAAGCCCGCTTACGGGCGGCAATGGCCTTTTTCTTCTTCTTGATGCTCGGCTTCTCGTAATGTTCGCGCTTCCGGACTTCAGAAAGAATTCCGGCCTTTTCGCATTGCTTCTTGAAACGCTTCAGCGCAAGCTCAAACGACTCCGTTTCCTTTACCCTTACTCCCGGCATTCATATTCCCCTCCCTCCTATATTTGAATTTTGTGCTTATATTGTCTCTGCAAACTGCGGACAGGGGATGGTAGTGTAAAGAAAAGTCATAATAACATCGGATTTTTTCCTGTCAAGAAAAATATCCGCTTTTTTTGCTGTCCCGCTAAAATTCACTTATTCCTGGATTCCTTTTCCCGAATCCCGGACATGCCGAAACGCCGGCGCAGCTCCGCGTATATTTCCTCCGGTTCGATATCGTAGTGGCCCAGCAATACCAGCAGATGATACAGGAGATCTGCGGTTTCGTAGACGATTTCGTCCCGTTTCCCGCCCTTGCCGGCGATCACCACCTCCACCGCCTCTTCGCCCAGCTTCTTGAGTATGGTATCGATACCCCTGCGCAGGAGGGAAACGGTATAGGACGAATCGGAAGGATTCGCCTTCCGATCCCGGATCACCCCGTAGAGGGCGTCCAGTACGTGTTCCGCGCCGCAAGGACCTGTTCCGTTCATGCCAGTTGTCGTCATATCCTCACCGCCACGCCTTTCTCTCTCAGATACTGCTTCGCTTCGCCGATGGTGTACTCACGATAGTGGAAGATGGATGCGGCAAGACAGGCGCTGGCCCCCCCGTCGGTGAACCCCTCGTACAGGTGCTCCAGGTTCCCCACGCCGCCCGAAGCGATCACGGGTATGGCAACCGCGTCGACCACGGTGCGTGTCAGGGGGAGGTCGTAGCCGTCCTTGGTGCCGTCGCAGTCCATGCTGGTAAGGAGTATCTCGCCCGCGCCGAACTCCTCCATCCGCTGCGCCCATTCAACGGCATCGATGCCGGTCGCATTCCTTCCGCCGTGGGTATAGACTTCCCAGCGGTCTTCACCCGGCACCCGCCTGGCATCGATGGCCACCACCGTGCACTGGGAGCCGAACCGCTCCGCGGCCTCCTTCACGAACTCGGGGCGATGAACAGCCGCGGTATTGATGGAAACCTTGTCAGCCCCCGCATTCAGCAGTCGTCTGATATCCTCGACCGTGCGCACCCCCCCGCCCACGGTCAGCGGCATGAAGACCCGCTCCGCGGTCCGGCGCACAACGTCGATGATGATGTCGCGCTGGTCGGATGACGCCGTTATATCCAGGAAGGTCAGCTCGTCGGCGCCCTGGCGGTCGTAGATTTCGGCGATTTCCACGGGGTCTCCGGCATCGCGCAGCTCCAGGAACTGGACCCCCTTCACCACCCTCCCCCCTTTCACGTCGAGGCAGGGGATTATTCGCTTGGTCAGCATCGATTCTCTCCGTCAACTTCTCAATCAGTCATCTTCTCGTGAGCGCAATGGCGTCGGCCAGCGTGAACGCCCCGGTATACAGGGCCTTGCCGGTTATGACCCCGGTCACTCCGCTCGCCTCGACAGCCATCAGTTTTTCGATATCCGCCAGGGTGGATACCCCTCCCGAAGCGATTACCGGGATGGAAATGGCTTCGGCAAGCTCCCTGGTGGCATCGATGTTGGGGCCGCTCAGCATGCCGTCCCGGGCGATATCCGTATAAATGATTGCAGCGACCCCGTACCCCTCGAACCGGGAGGCAAGCTCCCTGGCGGTTACGCCGGTCACCTCGGCCCATCCCTGCACGGCAACCATGCCGTTTTTCGCGTCGATGCCCACGACGATCCGTCCGGGGAAACGGCGGCAGGCGTCCTCCACCAGCGCGGGGTTCCTCTGGGCGGCGGTGCCCAGGATCACCCTGCCGATGCCGAGGGAAAGGTACGCTTCAATTGTTGCAACGTCCCGGATTCCCCCGCCCAACTGGGTAGGAATGTTTACCGCCCGGACGATTTCCTCGATGGAGGAACGGTTCCTGGGCTCGCCGGCGAAGGCGCCGTTGAGATCGACGATGTGGAGCAGCTCCGCTCCCTGGTCCTGCCAGGCGCGCGCCTGCCCGGCAGGGCTGTCGCAGAAAACCGTGTCGCGCTCCATGAGTCCCTGCTCCAGGCGGACGCAGCGGCCGTCCTTCAAGTCTATGGCCGGTATGACAATCATTTCATATCTCCGAAGTTTTTCAGAATGGCCAACCCCTTTTCCTGGGATTTCTCCGGGTGGAACTGGGTGGCGAAGATGTTCTCTTTCCATACGGAAGAGCAGAACCCGCCGCCGTAATCCGTCGTGGTCGCCACCACGGAGGGATCATCCGGTTTGACGTAATAGGAATGCACGAAATAGAAATTCGACCCGTCCGGAATCCCGGCAAGGGCCGCCGGACGGCGCTCGATGGCAATCTGGTTCCAGCCCATGTGGGGAACTTTGAGCTCTTCGTCCCCTTCCCTCATGCCGTCGGGAAAACGGACCACCCTGCCCGGGATGACATTCAACCCGCGGTGGAAGCCGAATTCCTCGCTTTCGGTGAAGAGCAGCTGAAGGCCCAGGCAGATGCCGAGAAAAGGACGGCCTTCCCGGATCACCCGCAGGATCGGGTCGATGAAGCCCCCCTCCTCCAGGTTCCTGATGCAGTCCCGGAATGCGCCGACACCCGGAAGGACAATCCGTTCCGCTTCCAGCACCACCTTCGGATCGGAAGTTACCAGCGCCTCGAAGCCGACCTTCTCAAAGGCTTTCTGCACCGAGCGCAGATTGCCCATGCCGTAATCGATTATCGCTATCATTAAAGCCTCTGCAATGTGATTTCCGCCTGCTACAGTTGCCCTTTGGTTGAGAGCACGCCCGATATCCTCGGATCCATGCGGGTGGCGGCGCCGAGCGCCCTAGCGAACGCCTTGAAGCACGCTTCGACTATGTGGTGCACATTCTCGCCGTATTTCAGGTTCAGGTGAAGGTTCAGTCCGCACGTATTGGCAAACGCCTGGAAGAATTCCCGCACCAGCTCAACGTCGAACTCCCCGATCTTCACCTTGGGAAGGGGCACGTTGAAGCACAGGTAAGGGCGGCCGGACAGGTCGACGGCCACGGAAGCGAGGGTTTCGTCCATGGGCACCGTGGCCTGGCCGTAGCGGCAGATACCCTCTTTCCCGCCGAGAGCCCGTTTCACCGCTTCACCGAGAACGATGCCGATATCCTCCACGGTGTGGTGGAAGTCGATGTCGATGTCACCCTGGGCCTCCACCTGGAGATCGAACAGGCCGTGCCTGGCAAACAGGTCCAGCATGTGATCCAGGAACGGCACCGAGGTGCAGACCTTGGACTCACCGGTGCCGTCAAGCCCGAGGGAGAGCCTGATGCGGGTTTCTCTGGTCACTCTTTCCACAACGGCGGTTCTTGGCATGGAATCCTCCTTGTGCGGTCAGCCGATTTCCCTGATTGCGGAAACGGTCTGCTCCATCTCCTCCCGCGTGCCGATGGTGATGCGGAGGCCGTGGGCAAGGAGCGGATCGGTGAAATGGCGCACCAGCACGCGGCGCTGGAACAGGCCTTCATAGACGCGTTCGGCATCCCGGTCCGGGGGCGCGGCAAAAACGTAGTTGCCCTGGGACGGCAGCACATTGAAGCCGAGTCCCCGCAGCTGGTCCGAGAACCACTCCCTGGTCTCGCGGACCTTGCCGACGCAATGGCGGAAATAGTCCTGGTCCAGGAGGGCGGCGCCGCATGCCGCCTGGGCAAGCCGGTCCAGGTTGTAGTGGTCGCGGATCTTGTCAAGCGCCCGGATCAGTTCGGGCCGGGCAAGAGCGAGCCCGAGCCGCATTCCCGCAAGGGAATAGCTCTTGGAAAGGGTCCTGGTCACCACCATGTTCTCATGTTTTTTCAGAAGATCAAGGGCGTTCTGGTCCGCGAAATCGGCATACGCCTCATCGACCACCAGGATGCCGGCACAGCGCCGCGCAAGCTCATCGATATAGTCCAGGGAAAAAGCGAAACCGAGCGGCGCGTTGGGTGTGGTAAGAAAAAAAATCTTCCCTTCGTACCTTTCCGGGAATCCGGCGATCCGGAAATCTTCCGTCAGGCCGAAGGTCCTGACCCGCACGCCCTGTATCTCGGCCAGGGTCGAATAATAGGAATAGGACGGATGGACGTAGGCTATTTCGTCGCCTTCGTCCGCGCAGGCCCGGATCAGGTTGTTGAGCACTTCGTCCGAGCCGTTGGCCATGATGACCCAGGAGGGGTCGAAGCCGTACAGGATCCCGGCAATCTCGCGCAGCTTCCGGCTGGAAGCGCAGGGATACTTGCGCAGGGATGCCCCGTCCTTTCCCAGTTCGTCCAGGATCGCCGTCACCACTGCCGGCGACGGCGGATAGGGGTTTTCGTTGGAATTCAACTTGATGAAGGCTTCCCCGTCGGGCGGCTGGAAGCCGGGCACATATCCCGCCATGGTTGCGATATTCGGGCGCAGAGGGTTCATGGTTCCTTCCTGTCTGTCATTCTGACGCTGACCGAGCGGCCGTGGGCATCCAGTCCCTCGAGCCCGGCCAGGCGGACGATGTCGTCACCCAGCCTGCCCAGAGCCCCTTGGGAAAAATAGATGAGCGACGATTTCTTGACGAAATCGTCCACCGACAGGGGTGAGAAAAACCGGGCGGTGCCGCCGGTGGGAAGCGTGTGGTTCGGGCCTGCCAGGTAATCTCCGGCGGCTTCGGGAGTGAAATGGCCGAGAAAAATGGCGCCGGCGTTGCGGATGGCGGGCAGGATCTCGAACGGGTCGGTGACCGCCAGCTCCAGGTGCTCGGGAGCCAGGCGGTTGGAAAAGTCGATGGCATCCCTGAGGGAATCCGCCACCATGACAACCCCGTAATCGTTCCAGGACTGGCGGGCGATCTCCCCGCGCTTGAGCAGGGCCAGCTGGCGCTCAACCTCCGCCGCGACCCGTTCGCCGAATTCGCGGTCGGTGGTGATCAGCATGGCCGCGGCCAGTTCGTCGTGCTCCGCCTGGGACAGGAGGTCGGCCGCCACGTGGACCGGCGAGCCGCTGCCGTCGCTGATGACCAGGATCTCGCTGGGTCCGGCGATCATGTCGATCCCCACCTGGCCGAACACCAGCTTCTTGGCGGTGGCCACGTAGATGTTCCCGGGGCCGGTGATCTTGTCCACCCGGGGAACCGTTTCGGTGCCGTATGCCAGCGCAGCCACCGCCTGGGCGCCGCCGATGCGGAAAATCCGGTCCACGCCGGAAAGACGGGCAGCGACCAGGACATGGGGATTTACCTCGCCGCCCGGCATAGGGACGACCATGACGATCTCCGACACCCCGGCAACCCGCGCCGGCACGGCATTCATGATCACGCTGCTGGGATAGCTCGCCTTGCCGCCCGGCACGTAGATGCCGACCCGCTCGAGGGGAGTGACCTTCTGACCCAGGAGGATGCCGTCCTCTGCGGCGTCGAGCCAGCTCTTCTGCTTCTGTTTCTCGTGGAAGCGGGTCACCCGTTCCACGGCGAGCCTGAGCGTCGCGATATCATCCTCGCCCGCTTCGGCAAAGGCGCGGTCGATTTCCGCGTCGGTGACGAGCAGCCCTCCGGCATCCGTTTCAAGACGGTCGAAGCGCCTGGTATAGTCGAGGAGAGCGGCATCGCCACGGGTGCGGACATCGGCGATGATCTCGAGGACCGCGGCCTCCACCTCCTTGCCCACCTGTTCACCGCGGGAAAGTATCCCGTCGAATTGCTCGTCGAATCCGGGGTCCCGCATATCAAGAAATTTCATCGACTATCCGTTCCGGGTGCAGGTCGCACGGACCCGCCACCTTGAAAATTATCGCTCCGGCAAAAGGGCCTTTTCCAGTCCGTTCAGAATTCCGGTAATCCTCTCGTGCCTGGTCTTCAGGCTGGCGCGGTTCACGATCAGGCGGCAGGTGATCTCCGAAATGGTGTCCACCTCCACCAGGCCGTTCTGGCGCAGGGTCTCCCCGGTGGATACCAGGTCCACGATCCGTTCCGACAGGCCCACCAGCGGCGCCAGCTCGATGGAGCCGTAGAGCTTGATGATCTCAACCTGCACGCCTTTGCCGGCGAAATATTTCTCGGTCACGTTGGGATACTTGGTGGCGATGCGGATATTGGCCCAGCTCGCCGGATCGTCGACGCGCGAAAGCTCCGCGGGCTCGGCCACCACCAGCCGGCAGTAGCCGAACTTCAGGTCGAGCGGCTCGTAGAGGTCCTTCCCCTGCTCCATCAGGGTGTCCTTGCCCACGATGCCCAGGTCGGCGCAGCCGTATTCCACGTAGGTCGGAACATCCGTCGCGCGGACGATCATGTAGCGCATCTTCTGGACCGGGTCTTCGAACACCAGCTTGCGGGTATCGGAAAGGAGCTCCTCGCAGTTGATGCCGATCTTCTTGAACAGGGCCACGGAATCCTGGAGGATCCGGCCCTTGGGTATGGCAATGGTAATGTAATCGCTCATAGGGAAACCTTTAATGCAGGCCGCTATCCTTCCTTCACCCTCACAATGTCCGCGCCCAGCCCGGACAGCTTCTTCTCGATCGCCTCGTAACCGCGGTCCAGGTGGTAGATGCGGGAAATCTCGGTGGTGTTGTCCGCGGCAAGCCCGGCGAGGATCAGCGAGGCCGACGCCCTGAGGTCGGTGGCCATGACCGGAGCGCCGGAAAGCTTGCGCACTCCCTTCACCACGGCACTGTTCCCCTCGATGAAGATGTCTGCCCCGAAGCGGAGCAGCTCGGAAACATGCATAAACCTGTTCTCGAAGATGTTCTCGCTGATCATGCTGGTACCGTCGGCCACCGTCATCAGGGCCATCATCTGGGCCTGCATGTCGGTGGGGAATCCGGGATAGGGCCTGGTCTTGATGTTGACGCTCCTGATCTTGCGCGGTCCCTTCACCCGGACGACCTTGTCCTTGTGGCTGATTTCCACCCCCGCGTCCAAAAGCTTGAATATCAGCGCGTCCAGGTGATCCGGCCGCATGCCGTGGATGCGGATGTCCCCGCCGGTGATGGCGGCGGCGGTCAGGAACGTGCCGGCTTCGATCCTGTCGGGCATGACCGTGTGAACCACCGGCTGCAGTTCGCTCACGCCGTTGATGCGGATGGTGTCGGTCCCGGCGCCGTCGATCCGGGCGCCCATGGCGATGAGCATTTCCGCCAGGTCGGTGATTTCAGGCTCGCGCGCAGCGTTCTCCAGGATGGTCTCACCCTTGGCGGTCGCCGCGGCCATCATCAGCTGCTCGGTTCCGCCAACAGTGGAAATATCGAAATTGATCCGCGCCCCCTTGAGCCTGCGCGCCTTCGCTTCCACGTAACCGTGTTCGAGGGTGATCTCGGCGCCAAGCGCTTCCAGGCCCTTGAGATGGAGATTGATGGGGCGCGCGCCAATGGCGCAACCGCCCGGAAGCGATACCCTGGCTTTGCCGAAGCGCGCCAGGAGGGGCCCCAGGACCAGAACCGAAGCCCGCATGGTCTTCACCAGGTCATACGTCGCCTCAAAGCGGTTCAGGCCCGACGTGTCTATCCTGACGACATTGCCGTTTCCTTCGACGGTCGAACCCAGGCTTTCCAGGACTTTTATCGTGGTGTTGATGTCCCTGAGGAACGGAACGTTGCGGATCTCGTAGGCGCCGGGCGCCAGGATGGTGGCTATGAATATGGGAAGCGAGGCATTCTTCGAACCGCTGACCGTCACTTCACCGGCCAGTCGCTTCCCTCCCTTTATGATCAGTTTGTCCAATGCATTACCTCTTCAGTTTCCGTCCGGAAAGGGCGCTTGCCGATCCGGAAACAACGTATGGGTTCGTCAAATTTTCCTTCCGCCGATGACACGTTCGATGCCGCCCGGGTCCCGCGCGGAAAAGATTCCCGCGAATCCGCCGGCCGCTTCGAACAGTCCGATTACGCCGGCTGCCTGACCGATGCCGATTTCAACCAGCAGCCAGCCGCCGGTATCGAGATGGCACAGGGATTCGGGAACTATCCGGCGATAGAAATCAAGGCCGTCGCTTCCGCCGTCCAGGGCCTGCCGCGGCTCGTGATCCCGCACTTCCGGCTGGAGCGTGTCCAGATCGGCCGTGGGGATGTAGGGCGGATTGGAAACGACCAGGTCGAAGGTCCGTCCCGTGAACGGCGCGAACAGCGAGCCGTGCGCGAGCTCCAGCTGCACGCCGTGGCGCGCCGCGTTCCGCGCCGCCAGATCCAGAGCCGCATCCGAGGCGTCGCAGCCCGTCATTGCGACACCGGGAAGCGCTTTAGCCAGGGCTATGGCGATGCAGCCGCTGCCCACCCCGATATCCAGCACCTTTCCCCGCGGCGGGCATCGGACCACAGCCTCCTGCACCAGAGTTTCCGTATCGTGGCGGGGGATCAGAACGCCGGGCGCCACCTCGAAGTCGAGCCCGTAAAAATCCTGGCTGCCCAGGATGTACTGGAGCGGCTCGCGCCGGGCGCGCCGGGCAACCAGCGACCGGCACGCGGCCAGCTCCGCAGCCGTCAGCGGCTTTTCGAAATTCACATACAGGCCGACACGGTCCATGCCAAGGGCGGCGCACAACAGCCACTCCGCCTCGAGACGGGCGTTTTCCACCCCCTTCTCGGCAAGATAACTCTTGGTCCAGTTCAGGACCTTCAATGTCGTCCAGGTTTCGGTCAAGCCGCCTCGCTCTGGGACTTGAGCGCTTCCATCTGGTAATGGGCGCGCAGGGAATCGACGATCTCGCCGATGTCGCCGGCCATGATGGCATCCAGGCGGTACAGGGTCAGCCCGATGCGGTGGTCGGTCATCCGCCCCTGGGGGAAATTGTAGGTCCGGATGCGCTCGCTCCGGTCGCCGCTCCCCACCTGCTGCTTGCGGTCCGCTGCCATTTTGGCGTCCTGCTCGCTCCGCATGATGTCCAGCATGCGCGACTTCAGGACCTTCATGGCTTTGGCGCGGTTCTTGATCTGGCTCCGCTCTTCCTGGCACGCCACCACGATCCCGGTCGGCAAATGGGTGATGCGCACGGCGGAATCGGTCGTGTTGACGTGCTGGCCGCCGGCTCCGGAAGAACGGTAGACATCGATCTTCAGGTCCGCCGGATTGATGTCGATATCGATATCCTCGGCTTCCGGCAGCACCGCAACGGTGCAGGCGCTGGTGTGAATCCGTCCCTGGGCCTCGGTGTCGGGAACCCGCTGGACCCGGTGTGCGCCGGATTCGTACTTGAGCCGGGCATAGACCCCCTGCCCCTCAACCAGCGCTATAACTTCCTTGAAGCCCCCCATGTCCGACTCGGAAGCGGATATGATCTCCACCTTCCAGCGATTGGCCTCCGCAAACCTGCAGTACATCCTGAACAGGTCTCCCGCGAACAGGGCCGCCTCGTCGCCGCCGGTCCCGGCCCTGATTTCCAGGACTACGCTCCGGTCGTCGTTAGGGTCCTTGGGCAGGAGCAGGAACTTGATCTCTTCTTCGAGCTGTTCTTTCCGCGCCTCCTGCTCCTTCAGCTCCGTCTCGGCCATTTCCCGGATCTCCGGGTCCGATTCCTCCAAAAGGAGCCGGTTGTCATCCATCTCCGTTACGATTTTCCTGTAGTCGCGGTAGGCAGCCACCAGGGCCGACAGGTCGTAGTGCTCCTTGCTCAGACGGCGGAATTCCGCCTGGTTGCCCAGCACCGACGGGTCGGAAAGCAGAGATTCCAGCTCCTGGTAACGCCGTTCAAGTTCTTCTATTTTTTCCAGCATAGCCAAACCTTACCTTTATTCTCAGACCACGAGCCTGTCGTCCTTGTGCCCGCCGTTTTCCTCCAGCGCCTCTTCCATTGAACGGATAGCCACCTCCAGCTGCCCTTCGTCCGGCTCCCGGGTCGTCAGCCGCTGGAGCGCCAGTCCGGGCGCGATGAGCAGCCGCACCAGCCGGGAATTCTCGTGCTTCGCGCTCCATTTGAGGCATTCATAGGAAATGCCCGCTATGAGGGGAAGCAGCACGACCCGCGAACCTGCTTTCAGGTAAAACGGCCAGAGCTTCGGAACCAGGGAAAAGACCAGGATGCTGACCAGCATGACGATCAGCAGGAAACTGGTGCCGCAGCGGGGATGGAGCCTGCTGTATGCCTTGACGTTTTCCACCGTCAGTTCGTCACCCGCCTCGAATGCGAAAATCGACTTGTGCTCCGCGCCGTGGTACTGGAAAACCCGCTGGATGTCTTTCATGCGGGAGATGGAGTAAATGTACAGCAGGAACACGAGCACCCGGATCAGGCCGTCCACCAGGTTGAACACCAGGTTTGAGTCGCCGATGACCGGGACCAGAAGCTTGGTCATGTAGAGCGGGAGGATAAAAAAGAGCAGGATGCCGAAGAGAAGGGCGACGGCCATGGTCCCGCCCATGGCCAGGGCGCTGATTTCCTCTTTCTCTTCCCCTTCGGCCGCTGCTTCGTTGGCGGAAAAGCTCAGGGCTTTCAGGCCGATGAGCAGGGACGAAAACAACGCCACCGCACCGCGGATGACGGGAAGCCTCAGCAGCGGGAAACGTTCGGATAAAGGGACAACACGGTCCCGTTTCACCACGATTTCACCGCTGGGACGGCGCACCGCAATGGCCATGGAGCGGGGCGCCCGCATCATGACCCCTTCTATGACCGCCTGCCCGCCGATGTTGATCTTTTCCATGCGCTCCTCTTGTATTGCCGGGTTCGAAAACCCTGGCGGTCTACGGCATCGCCTCGAAAAATTCCCTCACTTCGGCCATTTTGCCGCAGGTCATGCTCCCTTCCGGGCAGGTTCCGCCGAGGCAGCCCGGCCCCGCGGCCCTGAAAATCGCCGGCGCCGCGCGCCGCGCCAGCCGGAGCATCCCTATGGCCATTTCGCGTATTTCCCACTGGGCCCTCTCGCAGCAGCGCAGCTGGAAGAAATGGAGCAGCTCCCGGGCATTCATGGTGACGATGATCTTGGTCTCGGTTGCATTGGGAAGGATGTACCTGGCATCTTCCGCCGGGACACCCGCTTCGACCATGTCCCCGTACAGCCGGTGGATCTCCCGTACCTGGGCCAGGAACCGCTCCGCAATGGGGGTATTGGCGGCTATTGTCGGGGGAACGACCACGTCGAACATCTCCTTATGGGAGACATATCGCTGGGACTGCTGGGAAAAGGATGCTATCCGGTGCCGCACCAGCTGGTGCGTGGTCACGCGGGAAACGCCCTCGACCCCGAAGGTGAACGAGGCGTGCTCCAGCACCGACAGATGCCCGAGACGCAGGATTTTCCCCAGGAAGCCGTCAATATCGCTACCGGAAAGGCGTTCCTGCAGGTCTTCGATGGAAACCGGGGAATAGCACAGACGTGCTGCCAGGGCGACCGCCTGCTCCGGGTTGGGAGTGTGATGGATGAGGGTGACCTTCATTGACGTCCTTCAGAAAGGTGACGGGATTCGATCAGGCGGAAGCGGAAACAGAGAAGGGGATTTCGCCATGGACAAAATCCCCTTTCTTTGCATCCGCGGGCCTCAAGCCGGTTACATGCCGTATCTTTTCTTGAACCTCTCGACGCGGCCTGCGGTGTCGATAAGCTTCTGCTTACCGGTAAAGAAAGGGTGGCAGGCGGAGCAGATCTCCGTCGTAATCTCGGACTTGGTGGAACGGGTGGTGAACGTATTGCCGCACATGCACTTGACCGTTACCTCGGAATATTTCGGGTGGACTCCCTCTTTCATTGCTTCCTCCTTGAGCACAGCGCACTACCGGACATCTCGACAGCGTCTTCAGAAGTTTAGAACGTTAGCATCTCCGTCCGAATTTATCAAGTGTTTTTTCACCTGTTCATGGAATCCAGGAAATCCCGGTTGCTCTTGGTTTCCGAGAGCTTGTCCAGGAGGAATTCCATGCTGTCCACCACGTTCATGGGGTGGAGAACCTTGCGCAGGATCCAGATGCGGTTCAGGGACGTCTTGTCGATCAGGAGCTCTTCTTTCCTGGTGCCGGACTTGTTCATGTCGATGGCCGGGAACACCCTCTTTTCCACCAGCTTGCGGTCCAGGTGCAGTTCCATGTTGCCCGTTCCCTTGAACTCTTCGAAAATCACCTCGTCCATCTTGCTGCCCGTGTCCACCAGCGCGGTCGCGATGATGGTGAGGGAACCGCCCTCCTCGATGTTGCGGGCCGCGCCGAAGAAGCGCTTCGGTTTGTGCAGGGCATTGGAATCCACCCCGCCGGACAGCACCTTCCCGGAAGGGGGAATGACGGTGTTGTACGCGCGGGCGAGCCTGGTGATTGAATCCAGGAGGATTACCACGTCGCGCTTGTGCTCCACCAGGCGCTTGGCCTTTTCAATGACCATTTCGGCCACCTGGATGTGACGGGCGGCAGGTTCGTCGAAGGTGGACGACACGACTTCGCCGTTCACGGAGCGCTGCATGTCGGTGACTTCCTCGGGCCGCTCGTCGATCAGCAGCACGATCAGATAGACTTCCGGGTGATTCGTGGCGATGGAGTTGGCGATGTTCTGGATGAGCATCGTCTTGCCGGTGCGGGGCGGCGCCACGATGAGCCCGCGCTGGCCTTTGCCGATGGGGGCGATGAGGTCCATCACCCTGGTGGACATGTTGTCCGGGGTGGTCTCGATCCTCAGCTTCTCCATGGGGTACAGCGGCGTCAGGTTGTCGAACAGAACCTTGTCCCGGATTCCTTCCAGCGGCTCGAAGTTGACCGTCTCCACCTTGAGCAGGGCGAAGTACCGCTCGCCCTCCTTGGGGGGCCGGATCTGGCCGGACACGGTGTCGCCGGTCTGCAGGTTGAACCGGCGGATCTGGCTGGGGGAAACGTATATGTCGTCGGGACCGGGCAGGTAATTGTAGTCGGGCGCCCGGAGGAAGCCGAACCCGTCCGGCAGGGTCTCCAGGACCCCTTCGCCGAAAATCATCCCGTTCTTTTCCGTCTGGGCGTTGAGAATGGCGAAAATCAGGTCCTGCTTTCGAAGGTTTGACGCGCCTTCGATGTTGAGCCCCTTGGCTATTGCGGTCAACTCATTGATTTTCTTGCTTTTAAGTTCTTGTAAATTCATTTGTGCTCCTGCATGCCCTTATGCACGCTCCAATAGTCATGGTCCACACCTCCCGGCGCAGACGCAGGTCCGGTCGATTCGCCAGGCGGGTCAAATTCAATAAGTATCAACTGTTTCCTTCGTTATCAGTCCGCAAGCGGCCCCGGCATCATAAGTGGAAAGAATCCTGAGGGGAATATTCGGCATATGAATGCTCTTTCTGAAGAAAAAAGGCGCAAAAAGGAAATGAACCTCCATCACCCTGACTGGAAGGAACCAGAAGGGCTATCCCCGGGCGGTACAGATTAGACGTGCTCGCAATTTATTGTTCATGGAATACCGGCACAATTTGCAATCAAGGTACGCTGTCATCCTGGTGCAGCGCAAGACAACGTGTTCGGGGGTACAAACGGGGTAAATTCACGGGCGATAAACGGGGAATGGAAACATATAAACCGCTCCGGGCTTTTTTGTCAATAAAATTTTGACCAATTCCCAAGGAGATCGAAAAAAACGGGTCCAACCGCACGGGGCCCCGGCACATGGCGCTCCGAACCGAAGAGAGCGTGCGGCCGTCCCCGTCTATTTTTCGTAATGACCGGGCACTATCCGGAGCCGGACCTGCGGCGAGGTCACTTCTTGCATTGGGGTTCGGTGCACCGCGCAGGAATCGCGGCGTCGATCGATTCCACAGCCATCATCGAGGCACTGTCTTCCGTCATGCCGACAGCTTCACCGGTTTCTCTGGCGGTCGCCCCCCACAGAAGCTCGCCGCTGGACGGATCGATCATCTTCACCAGCACCGTCGAGGTACAGCGGTTTTTTCTGTAAGGAGCAAGCGCCGCGGCGCCGCCGCCGGCCATGGAACAGCCTGCATCCACGATCGTTCCCAGAACCAGGGCATCGATCCCGAGTTCCTTGAGTTTTCCCTTGATCTCGGGTGTCAGGCCGGATTCGAAAAGCTCGTCCCGGCTGATTACCGGCGAGAGGCTGCTGGAATCGACCACCACGTAACCGTGCTTCACGAGACCCAGGGCCAGGAGATCGCCGATTTCCGTTCCCCCGCCTGGAGAGGAGTTCCTGAAACCGGCGACCGCGATCCTCTTGCAGTTGCCCATTTCGAATCCGGGTTTCGCTACGCTGCCGGCCGTGGCGCAGCCCGCAAGAGCGACAAGGGTGGAAAGTAGGAGCAGATGGCTGATTTTCATTAATTAATGTCCTCCCTTATAGAAGCGAGACGGTGGCAGTATATATACAATGGCAAGCGAAAGTCAATGCAACGATCAAGCAGTGTCAATTCCCGAATCCGGGAACCTCCGGGAAATTCCCCGAGGCCCGTTCCCCGGCGAATTTCCTGACTTCATCGACCGCTGCTGCCACCGCTTGACCAGCCGGAAGCGCGGCGGCGATGCCGTCGATGGAGCCCCTCTCCCGCAGCAGCCGGAACGACGAAGGGTAAGCCAGGTCGAAAACCCATGAAAGCTGCACCAGCTTGAAGTCGTTCAGGGTGCGCGCACACGAGAGCCGGACCGGCTCCCGTCGCATGACTTTTTCGCAGATGTGGAGCGAGCATCGGACCCTGTCGGGCAGATCCTGCCCGATCGCCGGAGAGCGCTCATCGGCCGGTTTCCGGTAATAGTCGGCGAATATCCTCCAGATATCGAGCTTATCCGCATCCCTCACCAGGCGCAGGAAAGCCAGCACTTCGCCCGTGATCCTCTTGCGCAGCCTGAAGCAGTTGTGGCTGCCGACACAGGCGAGGACGATGCGCCTGTCGCGAGGATCGAAACCCGCAAGGATATCGCTGTCCAGCAGTATTTCGACCCCGAATGCGCCGTGATCCACGGAAATGCCGTCACGGAAAGTCCGATACTGGCGGTACTGCTCGAACCTCCCCACGTCGTGCAGCAACGCCGCCGCTTCGGCGAGGGAGAGATCTCCGCCCGAAAGGCCTTCTTCCTCCCCGATACGGATGGCGTTTGCGCACACCTGATGGGTATGCTCTTCCTTGAGGAGCAGGTTCTTCCGCTCCTCCTCGCCAGCGGAGTCGAAGGTCCGGCAATATCCCGCAAACCAGGAACGTATCCTGATGAGATCTTCGTTTGTCATATGAAGCCAATCTCCGGGGCAGCATGAAACACGGGATTTCAGAACTGGACGTGGCGAAGGGCGTTGAAAGCCCTCAGGGCCACCCGCGCCGCACCTCTGACGGCATCACTGTATTCCGTCAGGAACACCCCTTCCTGCCGTTTGTCTATGACGGCGCATACCGCTCCTGCATGATATCCCATAGCGCCGCAGAAATGAAGCAGAATGCTCGTTTCCATCTCGACGTTCTCGATCTTGAGGCCGGCGATGCCGGTGTCTACCGCCGCCAATACGTCAGCGAGATCAAGAATCGTCGGCGAAACCCGGCCGATGGGCCGACCCTGCTCCGCAAAGAAACCGGGGCTGGTCACCGTAATCCCCCTTTTGCAGGGAATACCGAGATGGAGCGCCTCCCGTTCCAGCGCAACCCTGACCCGCACGTCAGCACGGGCGGCATAGGGATTGAATCTTCCACGGAATCGGGCATCAGCGGCAACCGCATCCTCCAGCCTGCTCCTGACCCTTCTTTCCAGCAGCCCGCATTCGGTATCGGGAAGCGGCGCGTCGTAAAAAAGCCCCGTACTATCGAGGCCGACGCCATAGTCGGAGACGATGATCGTCCCCAGGTCCGTCTCGGGCTGGAGGCCGCCGCAGGTGCCGACCCGCACGATCGTCAGGGGCTCGAAGGATTTCTTCCGCCTGCGCTTCACCAGGTCGAACTCATTAAGCGCGACCAGCTCGTTGAGCACTATTTCTGCTGACGCAGTTCCGATGCCGGAAGTGGTGATGGTGACCCGGCGGCCCGTCTCCTTCACCTGGCCGGTAATAGTGCGAAAACCGCGGTGGCATCTGTCCGTTTCCCGGCTTGACAGGAATTCGCCGGCAAGATAGGGTACCCGGTCCGGATCGCCGACCAGCATGACATCGGAAGCGAGTTCTTCCGGAACAAGGTCCAGATGGTAGACTCTGCCGTTTCTCAGCGGCAGTTCAGCCGCGCTGTAAGTCCTGATCTCCAAGATGCACCCCTCAAACGAGCGAAGTCCGGGGCAGGGAACAACGTCGCGGTGCGCCATATCCCCACTTGTATACAACTATACCGCATTTTTTGTCAGCTGGAAGACGTCGACAAAAAGGAAGGGTACACGGTGGGAACCGATCAGGGCCGGTGGGGGGCTACCCGGTGCCGTGCTGTCCGGCCTTGAAGAGCACCCGGGCAACATCACTTCCCTTGTTGCCGGCAAGTATCACCGTGCGCGGATCCAGCGCCGGATTGCCGTGCCTGATCACGACCCGCGCATTCCGGCACAGGGGATAGACGGTCAGAATCGGCTCTATCGCCGCAAACATCTGTTCGGCATCGGGACCGTACAGGTAGATCGAGGTTTCCGAGCGCCCCACCCACGATCCCCTTATTTCTCCGCCCACCGATGCCAGCTCTCCGGATATCAGAACCGCGAGCCCGTCACAGGTGCAGGTGTCGTAGACTTCATCAGGCAGGTTGATGCCGTCCAGGTATACTGCCAACCCCTCCTGCCTGCCGAAACGGATCACCTGTTCGCCACTGTCGCGCTTTACCCGGAATTCGGACCCTGCAGGCGCGCCGGCAGTCTCCAGCACCAGCCTGGCAGTCTCGATCCCGGCATCCAGCCGGTAGAGGTCCAGGTCGAGTTCCACGTATTCCACCTCCAGCTCTCTGCTCATGCACGCACTCGTACCGATCACCTCTCCCAGGTGCTGCGCGCGCAGAGCCGAAGCCAGGGGGAACTCATATCGCCTGGTCCTTGCCATCGACTGGATCGACTCCCATATCCTTGCATTCGCCGCATATCCCATAGCACACCCCCGGTTTCCCCTTTGGCTGCATCCTCAGACACAACCTGTTGCCCTTGGGTTTCCACCGTTCCGCTGAAACCAGCACAGCAACACTGCTCATAACAACTGAATCAAAAGGAACACCTGAACCAATGTTTGTTACAATTTTACTCTTTATTTTTCATGCATCAACAAAGATCACGCAACCAAACATTATTGCCAATATTATTTTTTTTAAATGTATGACATATAGGCACAAAACGAAGCAACAGCAAACAGGTGCATTGTTCATGCAGTCTAACTACAATCGATGTCGGCGCTATATAGTATTTACATAACGCACGTTGATAACACAAACCTATCAGCACACATAACGCTTCGATAATTTCAGTCGCAGCCACAATGATCTGTCTGCATTTGATATTCATGCAACCGGATGGTCGGCAATCTCAAAAGAAAAAGCCGACTCTTCAGAGCCGGCCTTTTCTCGCGTATTCCCCTTCATGCAGGAGGTACGACGAAACCGCCGCCCTCCCCTCTCACCACCACGGGCGGTAGTAGCGGTAGTGCCAATAGGGAGGCCCCCACCAGAAAGGATCATAGTAGCCGTATGGCGGATAATAATACGCCGGTCGGGGCTCCGCTTTAGGCACGAGGTAGATTTCCCGAATCCGCAGCACAGGATACGCATAGCTGCTGTCGCCCACGGGAAGGAGCTGCTGCCCCTCCACCTGCCCCACGATCGACACTTTTCTGCCTGACTTGAAGATCATCGGGTCCAGGAAAGTCGTGGTGACCGCCATGAATCGGCCCCCGGAGGAGGCGTCCGCCTCTCCCGGCACGCCAAAGCTGTCAAGGGGCGACTGGACAACCAGCAGCTTCGAGGAAGACTTTTCATTCACCAGTGACGCTATCACGCCACCCAGCATGACGTACCTGCCCTTAAATGAATCGGGAGCTGCGCGGAGCTGAGAAAATGTGATTGCGGGATCAACCAGGTTTCTCGATTCATCGCTGATCACATGGGCACACCCCGTAATGAATGTCGACAACAGCAGCACCGTCACGATACCTTTCATTTGACACCTCCCCGCATGCGCCGTTCGAGCCGCCGCACGCCCCCCCCCCGGGCACCTGTCGGGACCGTGCTTCATCCGGCAATGAGCGGCATGACCACAAACTTCAGTCGGTTCCGATAAATTCATTATAGTACAGAGCGTTACGAATCCAACAAGGTTTTGCAGGTCGGGGTTCATCCGGCAACCGGGAAGCACCGTCGCTGGCGGTTTCTCGTCAGAGCGATGGAACACGGATCATGTTGGCGCACACAGACAAACGGCCGCTCCCCATAATTGGAGAGCGGCCGTTGCGTCAACCGCGGGTCCGCGCAGGACCGGCAAGATCGGATGTCACTGCAGGAAGTTCGGATGGAAAAACAGGCCGGGAAGGAACCTCGGGGACGGGTTTCGTTCCGCCACTCTTACCGCGGTTCCGTCATGCTCACCGCGAAAGGCTTGCCTTCCTGCTCGCCCGCCGGATGCTCGGCATGTTCAGGAAATCGTAATAGCCGTTGTTCCCCAGCAGATCCTTCAGCCGTGAAGCGGTTTCGCGATACAGAAGGGTCATCGGCGAGGACAGGCACGCAATGTTCTCGTGCATCTGGATCCTGATGAGGAGCGCCCTGAAGGCATCTTCAGGCATCAACCGTTGTTCGGATTCGGGATCTCCCAGGATAACGAAGGACTCTTCCCGAACACCTTTCCTGAGCTTTACCTCATAGCGGGGAGTAGGAAGGCAGTCCTGCTCGCTGCTCAACCCGACCGCAACCTCGATATTTTCCTTGCTGAAAAAATCCAGCAACTCATGTCCCATATGCCGCTCCTTCATCACTTCATTGGCACGTGGCAGAATTCCGTCTCAATTTCGTCACAGTACAACAGATAGTCTTTATTGTTTTTGCCTGCAATTATACGCCAACTACATACAAACTATCCACCACAATAGTCAACTTAATTTATTATAATGTAACAACACATCACATCAGACTGATCATGAGTGCGATCTTCTCCCATTCCGGCTCAACAGGAATTGTATCGATTCGCCTACCTTCCTAACCCAGACATCTGTTTCCCGACATGACATTTCGTGCCGAAATCCGGTTCCTCTAAGTGCCGGAACCATTTTATCCCTGCTGCCGGCCAACCCGTTCCCCCTCGAAAAAGAAAAGGCCGGGCGAACCCGGCGCCCATTCCCCGATTATCCGGACACTCCCATCCGCACAACCCTTCGGCGACGCCGTTTCCCACCAGACTCTCAATAAACAATAATTATTCATGCTTTTTTAACTAATACCACTTTTCCCCCTTCAGTCAACTCACCAATCCAGCAGCCCGCAAACGTGCACCCTCAGGATTTTTTTGTCAAAACCCCGAAAAAAATATATTGTTGCTATAATAGTTTCGTCTGCGGAGGTTCTGACGTGCTGATTCCGGTTATCTACAAAGATGATTCCTATGACCTGGTGGAAGACATAGTTCTCAATGAACTCATACGGAATGACAGGATAAAGGCGTTCAAGCGTTCCAGCGGCTGGGTGCGGATCGGCGAAGATCCGGTCCGGAAGATAGAGTATCGCGGACCGGAAAGGCGGGGGAGGAGAAACCCTCCCGACAGACCCTGAACGGCTCCCCTCCGAACCGGAAGGCATTCCCGAATGGAAATCACCGCACTTGCCCCGAGATGGGGAGCGTTCGCGAGACTGACCCTGCGCGCCCTTCGCTACCGGAACTACCGTTGGTACGCGGGCGGCCAGAGCCTGTCCCTGGTAGGAACCTGGATGCAGCATACCGCAATGGGCTGGCTTGTCTACCGCCTGACGGGCTCGGCGCTCCTGCTGGGAGCCGTGGGCTTTTCCGGGCAGATATTCTCCTTCCTGCTGGCACCGTTCGGCGGTGTCCTGGCGGACAGGCTCGACCGCCGCCGCCTCCTCCTCTGGACCCAGTCCCTGGCCGCACTTCAAGCCGCCATCCTTGCCTTGCTGGTTTATGACGGCTCCATCAGAGTCTGGCAGATTGTCGCCTTGAGCAGTTTTCTCGGGATTGTCACCTCGCTCGACGCCCCTTCGCGACACTCGTTCGTAGCCGACCTGGTCGATGACCGGGAAGACCTCGTCAATGCGGTAGCGCTCAACGCATCCATTTTCCACGGCGCACGTCTCGTCGGCCCGGCAGCGGCCGGCCTCCTCATCAGGTGGACAGATGAAAGCATCTGCTTTTCTCTCAACGCAGCCAGTTTCCTGGCAGTCATCATCGCCCTCGCGGCCATACGCCCGAAATACTGCCTGTTGACCACCACCCGCCGGCCGATCCTGGAAGACTTCATGGAATCAGTCGCCTATGTGAAACACCATCCCCGGATGAACCCGATAATACTGCTCATTGCCCTGGCCGGCCTGTTGGGCATGCCCCATACCATCCTCATGCCGGTCTTCGCCAGGGACTATCTGCATGCGGGCCCCGGAACCCTCGGAGCACTCCTGACCTCTTCCGGAATCGGGGCCTTCGCCGCAACCATCTTCCTCGCATCACGGAAGAACCCAGCGCAATTGCGCAGGGTCATCGGCGGCGCCTTCATGCTTTTCCCGGCCTCCATGGCGGCTTTCGCCCTCTCGCAAACCCTGTGGCTGTCGCTGGCATGCCTCTTCCTGTCAGGGTTCGCTGTCGTATGCCAGGTCGCCGGCGGCAATGCGGCAATTCAGCTGGATGTGGACGAGAACAAGAGGGGCAGGGTCATGGGCCTCGTCAACACGGCCTTTCTCGGCATGGCGCCGTTCGGCAGCCTGATAACGGGATATCTGGCGCTGGAAATCGGCGCGCGAGGCACGGTGATCGCCGAAACCCTCGCTTTGTCCGCCTGCTCACTCTACCTTGCCAGAAAACTTTCCGGGTGACTTCCCGCAACTGCGCGGCAACCGGAAACACACGACGGAAGCGGCCACGGTTACCTTTCTCCCCGAAGATATTTCCCTTTAAGAAACACCTTTCCTCTGGTACAGTAGGTCCGCTTTTTGCCATGGCATCTGCCGCATTTTTCCACATCCGGAGGAAAGATGACCCGCAATCACTCAGCCCCCCTTAAGCGGGGACTCTGGGCGAGCCGACTCGGCTTCATCATGGCCTCGGCAGGCTCTGCCGTCGGTCTGGGCAACATCTGGAAATTCCCCTACATCACCGGCATGCACGGCGGGGGAGCCTTCGTTCTCTTTTTCATCTTCTGCATCATGACCGTCGGGATACCCATCATGATCGCCGAGATGGTCATCGGCAGACATGCCCACAAGAACCCGGTGGGAGCTTTCAAATCGCTCAGGGGCGGAGTCTGGACCGCAGCCGGCTGGCTCGGAGTCATTGCGGGCTTCGTAATCCTTTCCTACTACTGCGTCGTTGCCGGCTGGACAGTGGATTATCTATGGCTTTCCCTGCGGGGAACATTTGGCGGCCAGCATGCCTCCGTAGTTCCGCAGCTTTTTTGGGGCCTTCTGGGTAATGATCAGGCGCAGCTTTTCTGGCAGGCACTATTCATGGGTATGACCGTCTCTATCGTCATCGGCGGAGTGAGCAGCGGGCTGGAACGCGCCAACAAGATTATGATGCCGGTCCTCTTCACCATCCTCATCATTCTGGCTGTTTACGGCATCCTTTCTCCCGGTGGGAGCGCCGCATTCCATTTTCTCTTCTCCGCCGACTGGTCGAAGCTGGACCCGGCAGGGATGCAGGAAGCCATGGGACACGCCTTTTTCAGCCTGAGCCTCGGAATGGGGGCCATGCTCACCTACGGGAGCTATGCCGACGAAAAAACCAACCTGCCCGGTGTCGCCGTCACCGTCTCGATGATGGACACCCTGGTGGCGCTCCTTTCCGGCATGGCCATCTTTCCCATAGTTTTCACCTACGGCATGCAGCCGGCAGCCGGGCCGGGACTGGTATTCAAGACGCTGCCCATAATATTCAGTCAGATGCCGGGCGGGACCATTTTCGCTATCCTGTTCTTCCTTCTGCTGGTATTCGCCGCCCTGACCTCCAGCATATCCCTCCTGGAAGTCGTGGTAGCCTACTATTGCGACGAGAGGAAATGGAGCCGAAAAAAGGCCACCCTTGTCATGGGCTTCCTCATCTTCCTGCTCGGCGTCCCGTCGTCGCTGTCCAACAATCTCCTGAAAGACTTCCATTTCATCGGCGGGCGCAATTTCCTGGATTCCATCGATCTTCTGGCCACCAATTACATTCTCCCCCTGGGAGGACTGCTCATTTCAATTTTCACCGGCTGGGTACTGACCACCCGCCTGGCACGGGGGGAGATAGAAAAAGGGGCCGTCCGTTTCCACCTCTATCCCATCTGGCATTTCCTCATAAAATACATATCCCCCATCCTCGTAGCTCTGGTTTTGATGAACAAAATCGGGCTGTTTTAACGAGCCCCCCGGGACAAGGGCAGCCATTGACCGGTGTTTCCGGATGGAAACCAGTTAAGAGGAGAGATCATCTTTCCTGCTGCGAAAGACTCCCGCAAACAGCAGCATTAGCAGATCCACATTACCATGCGGCAACGCTTCAGCTCCATTTATATGTTGCTCATGAACCAACATTATGATATTGGTTCATGATTCAAAACTGCTGTTTTGACGGTTTTGAAGCCCCGGGCCGATGGCCCTGAGGCTGAAAAGAAATGCATTTCTCGCTGCATCTGATCAATCGCAAAAACAGGGGGAGGCATGCGAATCAACAGACATAATCACCAGTTGACGAATGTGCCTCAGCGCGATACCCCCAACAGGGGCGGAATCATCGAACCTTGGTACCTCGTGTTCCACTTTACCGCGGGAGAGAGCATCCGGAGTGCGGTCGACTGGTTCTGCAACCCGGATTCCAAGGCATCAGCCCACCTGGTCATAGATCGTGACGGGAGCGTCATCCAGCTCGCCCCCTTCAATGTCAGGACGTGGCACGCGGGCAGGAGCCACTGGGAAGGAGTGAGCGGGCTCAATCAATGCTCGATCGGAATAGAGATGGTGAACGCCGGCAGGCTGTCGAAATCCGGCAACCGGTACCTGTCATGGTTCAATGCGGAATACCCGGAAGAAGAAATCGTTGAGTTGGAACACAAGTTCGAGAATATTCACTCATACTGGCATGCCTATACCGAGGCACAGCTGGAGCGCGCCACGGAGCTTGCCGGCATCCTCGTCAACGCCTACAACCTGAGGGGAGTCGTGGGTCATGACGACATCGCCCCCGGACGCAAGTCCGACCCGGGGCCGGCGTTCCCCCTGGAAAGAATCCGCGCCGGAGTGTTCAGCAGATCCGGGTCGAAGGCAATGCCACGTGAAAAGGCGACAGGAAGCATCCACAACGACGATACGGCGACGTGGGAAGACGAATTCGCATCATCATCTCTGCTGGCGGGTATGAAACTTTCCATCCCCGAGGCAGGGGAGCGGAGAAGGGGCGCCGGCGACGGCAAGAGGGAGCGGGTCAATCTGATGGACTGGCTGAGGGCGGGAAAGAGGGTGTTCGGACGGCAGTAGGCTTTCCGCGCCCGTCACCTCACCCCGCGGCGTCACCCCTTGTCGACGGATTCGAATTTCTGCAAAGGGCTTCCGGCCACCAGCCTGGCGCGGCCGGCTGTTTCATCCCACAGGGTGAGATAGCCCTTCCATCCCCTGACCTCCAGCAGAACCCTTATTGTCCGGATCAGGGTGGCATCCGGAAAGTCATGAAAAGCGTTGTAGCCGGAATAGCCCCCGGGAGGCACCAGCCGGTAAGCGCCGTACCCGCGGCGTTCGCTCCGCTTCAGCAACCGCGCGCTGCCGTCGGCCCAGCAGTGTTCCTCGAGCCTGGTCCAGCCGCAGACCGGACACATGACGCGCCGGGCGCTGTTGTTCGGCCATCCTTCCGTATCGATGCGCGCATAACCGAAGCCGCATTGCCCGCACGTTTCATGCATGTCGGAAAGTTTTTCCATGTGCTTTGCCTCTCCTCTGTCCGGTCATCATCACCCTGTTTTCCATGCATCTTCAACGAATTTGTAGGAAACGGAGCGGCCGTCTTTCCGCTTTTTCCGTACACCGCAGCCTGTCAGTTGGTCAGCGACTGGATGGGTGCGGGAATCCTGCCGCCCCGGGAAATGAAGGCCTCGGAGCTGAAACCGTGCACCGGCATGACCGGAGCGCTCCCCAGCAGGCCGCCGAACTCAACCATGTCCCCCACCCTCTTGCCGGGCGCAGGGATGATGCGCACCGCCGTGGTTTTCCGGTTGATCATGCCGATGGCCATCTCGTCGGCAATGATGGCGGAGATGGTGGCAGGCGACGTATCGCCGGGAACGGCGATCATGTCCAATCCGACCGAGCAGACACAGGTCATGGCTTCCAGCTTGTCCAGGGACAGGGAACCCCGCTGGACGGCGCGGATCATGCCCGCATCCTCGCTCACCGGGATGAACGCCCCGCTCAAGCCGCCCACGGATGACGACGCCATTGCGCCCCCTTTTTTGACAGCATCATTGAGCAGGGCAAGGGCCGCGGTGGTGCCGTGAGTCCCGCAGCTTTCCAGGCCCATGGCCTCCAGGATGGCGGCAACGCTGTCGCCGACGGCCGGCGTGGGCGCCAGGGAAAGGTCGAGCACGCCGAACTGGGCGTTGAGCCTCTCCGCAACCTCCCTGCCCACCATCTCGCCCATTCGGGTGATCTTGAAGGCCGTCTTCTTGATGCATTCCGCGATCTCCCCCAGGCTCGGGTCCTGCAGCGCGCGAACCGCGGAATTGACCACGCCGGGGCCGCTGACGCCCACGTTGATCACGCAGTCCGGTTCGCCGATGCCGTGGAAAGCGCCGGCCATGAAAGGATTGTCCTCGGGAGCGTTGGCAAAGACGACCAGCTTCGCGCAGCCGATTCCGCCCGCATCCCGGGTCAGGTCGGCGGTTTCCTTGACGATGCGCCCCATCAGCGCCACCGCATCCATGTTGATGCCTGCCTTGGTGGTCGCCACGTTGACCGAGGAGCAGACTTTTTTCGTCCCGGCCAGAGCCCGGGGGATCGAGGCGATAAGCCTGAGGTCACCGGGAGTCATGCCCTTCTGCACCAGGGCGCTGAAGCCGCCGATGAAGTCGATGCCCGCCTCGTGCGCGGCCCGGTCCAGGGTCTCGGCGACGGAAACCAGGTCGTCGGCCCGGCAGCTCTCCGCCACGATGGCAACCGGCGTGACCGAGATCCGCCGGTTGATGATGGGAATACCGTAAAGTCCCTGGATGTCCTCGGTGATCCGGACCAGGTTTTCGGCGCAGCGCAGGATCCGGTCGTAAACCTGCTCGTTGAAGACCCTGATGTCGGGATGGCTGCAGCCGCGCAGGTTGATGCCCATGGTGACCGTCCTGATATCCAGGTTCTCGTTGGTCACCATCTTGATGGTCTCGAGAATCTCCTCCGGTTGTATCGGCATGTCAGGGCCTCCTAGATCCGGTGCATGAAGCGGAAAACGTCTTCATGCTGCACTATGACCTGAACGCCGAGTTCCCTGCCGATGGCCGACATGGCTTCCTGGAAGGCGGCCAGGTCGAAGTTCTCGGTCTTCACCTCGGCCAGCATGATCATGGTGAACAAATGATTCATGATGCTCTGCCTGATGTCTGCGATATTGACGCTGTGCTCGGCCATGACCCGGCTTATTCCGGCAACTATTCCCACCCGGTCCTGGCCGATGACCGTTATGACGAAACGACTCGATGACATGTAGTTTCCCCGCTCTGTTTGATGGGTGGAAACGTTCCCGTCCGCTGAAGCGGCGACGTTTGATGCTGTTTCCACCTCGAATCGGTCAGCATAGCACATCCAAGGGTTTTTTCACAAGAAGCTCTTCCGGGGGCATTGATTCCCTGTTGCCAGACTCTCTTTCCGTGATACAATTCAGGTCGCGTCAGCTCCGACGCCGGACACGAATTTAAGGGTAGCGGTTTTCAGCGGAGGGAAAAATGCAGGTCGCCATTCTCGGTCTCGGCCGCATGGGCATGAACATGGCCAGGAGGCTCCTTCGCGGAGGCCACCAGGTGGTCGCCTGGAACCGGACCGCCGCCAGGGTGGAGGAGATCGCAGCGGAAGGCGCGCGGGGAGCGGATTCCCTCGAAGAGGCAGTGGCATTGACGGCACCCCCGCGGGCCATATGGCTGATGCTGCCGGCCGGAGCAGTGACCGATGTCGTCGTAGACCGGCTGGCGAACCTCCTGTCGCCGGGCGACTGTATCCTGGAAGGAGGAAACACCTTCTATCGCGACGATATCAGGCGGCGTGACCTGCTGGAGCCACGGGGTATCCATTACCTGGACGTGGGAGTGAGCGGCGGCGTCTGGGGCCTTGCCGAGGGGTACTGCCTCATGGTGGGCGGCGACCGGGAGGAATACCTGCGCCGGGAACCCCTGTTCGCCGCACTGGCGCCGGCAGGCGGCTTCCTCCACTGCGGCGGGACCGGCGCCGGCCATTTCGTCAAGATGGTCCACAACGGCATCGAGTACGGCATGATGGCGGCTTACGGCGAGGGATTCTCCATCCTCAAGGCCTCCCCCTATGGCAATGGCCTCGATCTTGCCAAAGTTTCCGGACTGTGGAACAGGGGAAGCGTGGTGCGTTCCTGGCTGCTGGAGCTGGCCGAAGCCGCCTTTGCCAGGGACCCGGAGCTGTCGGAAATCCAGGGGTACGTGGAGGATTCGGGAGAAGGTCGCTGGACCGTGCAGCAGGCCATCGACACCGGCGTGCCGGCGCCGGTCATCGCCGCATCCCTGTTCCAGCGTTTCCGCTCCCGGGTCGACGACAGTTTCAGCGACAAAGTGCTGGCTGCGCTGCGCAACGAATTCGGCGGCCACGCAGTGCTTCGCACAGGGGACCAAGTGAAATCGGACGGCGCGGGTGCGGGCGGCATACGGCCGGCAGCCGCCGAGAAGAAGTCCGGAGCATAAGGAACAGGCAATGGCAATCGGCCCGGCTCCCGAAAATTTCGTCGGCGACCCGGTCGCTCCGGCCTGCCGGATCGATCCGCCGGAAAACTGCTGCCTGGTCATTTTCGGCGCTTCGGGCGACCTGACCAGGCGCAAGCTGATACCGGCGCTCTACCTGCTCTATCGCCAGCGGCTGCTGCCGCATGGATTTTTCCTCCTCGGAGCGGCCCGCACCGGAATGGACTCCGACCGGTTCCGGGATATGGTCCGACGGGAGCTGCCGGACGACTGCGACGAAGGGTGCTGGCGGCAATTCGCCCGGCGTATCCATTACCGCGTCATCGACTACTCCGACGCCGACAGTTACCGCACCAGCGTTGCGGAAGCGCTTCCCCCCCTGGAGGAAGAGAACGGTACGGGCGGCAACCGGATCTTTTACCTCGCCACCCCGCCATCGGTCTATGAAGACGTCATCAGCTCCCTGCATGCCTCCGGGCTGGCTGACGGGAATGGCGCGCGCACCAGGATCGTCATCGAAAAACCGTTCGGCAGCGATCGGGAAACGGCCCGCGTGTTGAGCCGGGTTCTGGCGGGCGCATTCCGCGAAGAGCAGATCTTTCGGATCGACCACTACCTGGCAAAAGAGACGGTGCAGAACATTCTCATGTTCCGGTTCGCCAACTCCCTGTTCGAGCCGCTCTGGAACCGGCGCTACATCGACCATGTGCAGATCACCGCGGCCGAGACCATCGGCATCGAGCAGCGGGCCGGTTATTACGAAGGCGCGGGTGTCCTGCGGGACATGTTCCAGAACCACATGTTCCAGCTCCTTACCCTGACCGCCATGGAGCCCCCGCCGCTGTTCAACGCAGCGATGGTCAGGGACGAGAAGGCCAAGGTCCTGCAGTCGGTCCGCTCCTTTCCCCTGGACCGGCTTGACGACCATATCGTCACCGGGCAATACGGCCCCGGCACGGTGGACGGGGCAGCAGTCCGTGGATACCGGGAAGAGAGCGGCGTGGCAGCAGGCTCCGGCGTTCCCACATTTGCCGCCATGAAAGTCTGGGTCGACAACTGGCGCTGGCAGGGGGTTCCTTTCTACCTCCGTTCCGGCAAGCGCCTCGCCCGTCAGGTGACCGAAATCGCCATCTGCTTCAAACCGGTGCCCCACATGATGTTCGCCCAGTCGCTGGGTGGCGGCATATCGCCCAACACCCTGATCCTGCGGGTCCAGCCCGACGAGGGCATCACCATGCGGGTTCAGGCGAAAAACCCCGGTTCCCGCATGTGCCTCATGCCGGTCGACCTGGATTTCTCCTATCCGAGGAAAGTTACGCTGACCGCATATGAACGGGTGCTGCTGGACTGCATGGAAGGTGACCAGATGCTCTTCGTCCGCGATGACGGCGTCGATCTGAGCTGGAAAATCCTGGCACCCGCAATCAACTCCCTGGAGGCCGGCGGACGGGCCGAGTTGAAGGTATACCCGGCAGGAAGCGCCGGCCCTGCCGCGGCCGATTCCCTGCCGGCTAAAGACGGCAGGAAGTGGAGGGCGCTATGAACGCACGCTGCAGAGTGGAAATATTCGATTCCCCGGAACTTCTGGCAGCACGGGCAGCCGAACTCTTTTTCTCCGCCGCCCGGCGCGCCATCGAGCACGAAGGACGGTTCTCGGTTGCTATCTCCGGCGGCAATTCCCCGGCTCCGCTGTTCCGGAGGATCGCGGGCCAGTCCGCGTCTTCCGGCGTCGACTGGGCCAGGGTCCACATCTTCTGGTCCGACGAGCGCTGCGTTCCGCCGGACCATCCCGACAGCAATTTCCGCCTGGCGCAGGAGCTGCTGCTGTCCAGGCTGCCCTCTCCCGGCGCGGCCATCCACCGGATACAGGGCGAACTGCCGCCGGAGGACGGAGCGAAAGCATACCGTGAAGACCTCCGGACGTTTTTCCCGTCCGCCCCCCTGCCCCGATTCGATCAGGTCTGGCTCGGCGTGGGCGAAGACGGCCATACCGCCTCCCTGTTTCCGGGCATCGGCCAGGAGGGATCTTCCGGCCATCCGGCAATCGCGGTCCGCGTCGACAGCCTGCCGTGCTGCCGGGTCACCCTGACCCTGCCGGCGATCAACAGCGCGCGCCACGTCTTCTTCATCGCCACCGGCACGGCGAAAGCCGAAGTGGTGACCAAGATTCTCGAACGGAGCGCCGACGCCAGAATTCCCGCATCACTCGTGGCCCTGCCCTCGGGCACCGTCACCTGGCTCCTTGACCGGGAAGCGGCGCGTCTGCTCTGAATGAGAAAAAAATCTGCCGGGTTTTAACAATCGGCTAAAACCTGAATCCGTGGCACATAATCCACAGACAAGACCTGCCAGGTTTCGAAAACCTGGCAGGTCCGAACTGAATAAGACGTGAGGTATCCATGGACAACCACGAACAATGGGAACGTTACAAGGATCACCTGAGCTGCTGCCCTGAAACCGGTCTCCTGCTGGACATCAGCTGCATGGACTTTCCCGATGATTACTTCGATGTCATGGCACCGTTCCTGGTGCGCGCGTACCGGGAAATGGCCGAACTGGAAAGCGGCGCTCAGGCCAATCCGGACGAGGGGCGCATGGTGGGGCACTACTGGCTCCGCACCCCCTACCTGGCGCCGGACAAGGATATCGAGAGCAAGATCACCACGGCACTCGCTGACGTAAAGGCTTTCCGCGACAGGGTACACCAGGGCGAGCTCGCGCCTGAAAAAGGCGGACGATTCACCCGGTTCCTCGTCATCGGCATCGGCGGCTCAGCGCTCGGCCCCCAGCTCCTGGCCGATGCCCTCGGCGGTGCGGATGATCCCATGCAGCCGTGTTTCATGGACAATACCGATCCGGACGGTTTTGACCGGGTGCTTTCCGCAATCGGCAGCGACCTCCCCCGGACCCTGACCCTGGTGATATCCAAGAGCGGCGGCACCAGGGAGACCCGCAACGCCATGCTGGAGACCCGGCGGGCTTACGAAACCGCCGGTCTCGGCTTCGCCCGCCATGCCGTCGCAGTCACCGGCGAGGGGAGCGCGCTGGACCTGCTGGCCCGGGAGGAAGGCTGGCTGGCCCGCTTCCCCATGTGGGACTGGGTCGGCGGCCGCACTTCGGTGACCTCAGCCGTGGGCCTCCTGCCGGCAGCCCTTCAGGGGATCGACATCGACGCCTTCCTGGAAGGCGCCGCCCTGTGCGACGCCGACACCCGCATGCCCAACAACCGCACCAATCCTGCCGCGCGGCTGGCGCTGATGTGGCGCCACGCCACCGGCGGCAGCGGGGAGCGGGACATGGTGGTCCTCCCCTACCGGGACCGGCTGGTCCTCTTTTCCCGCTACCTCCAGCAGCTGGTGATGGAATCGCTGGGCAAGGAGCGGGACCGGAGCGGAAACATCGTGCACCAGGGCATATCCGTCTACGGCAACAAAGGCTCAACCGACCAGCACGCTTTCGTCCAGCAGCTCAGGGAAGGGAAAAACAACTTCTTCGTCACCTTCATCGAGATTCTGCAGGACCGGGAAGGCGCCTCGCTCCAGGTGGACACCGACGTCACCAGCGGCGATTATCTGAGCGGCTTCCTCCAGGGCACACGGCAGGCCCTGAGGGAAAATGGCCGGGAATCCCTCACCATAACGCTCGAACGCCTCGATGCCCGCTCCCTGGGTGCGCTCATAGCCCTCTTCGAGCGGACAGTCGGCTTCTATGCCTCCCTCGTGGACGTAAACGCCTATCACCAGCCCGGCGTGGAGGCGGGAAAGCGGGCCGCGGGATCGGTGCTGGACATGCAGGGCAGGATCCTTGAAACGCTCCGCAACCATCCCGGACGGCCCATGACGGCCGAAGAGATCGCCAAGGTCCTGGGCACGCCCCAGGCGGCGGAAACCGTTTTCCGCGTGCTGCTCCATGCTTCAGCCAACCCCGACCACGGTGTCGTGATGGAGCGAAAGAAAGCCATCACCTCCAGCCGCTTCAGCGCTGCTCATTAGTTTCCATCCGGAAACAACAAAGTTTTAGTCCGGAGTTCCCGGATGAACACTAATCAACGAAGAGGGCAGGCCCCCGTGCCTGCCCCTACTTGAGGGCGAAGCACACTTTCAGAATGACCTGGTACTCGCTGATGATCCCGTCATCACCCACGTGGCCGTGGATCTCCTCCACCTCGAACCAGGAAACCCGCTCCAGGGTCTTGTGCGCCTTGATCAGGGCAGCCTGGATCGCTTCCTCGATCCCCTTCTTCGAAACGCCGATCACCTCGATTTTCTTGTATACCCTGTCTTCTCCGTAGTGCATGGCGTCCCCCTTTAGATTTATTTCATGGCACCTTCCTGAATGGTAACACCACTCGGCATAGTGTAAAGGAGGAGGCTTTCTCTTTTCTTCCAACCACTTGCCGGCGAACTTGGGCGCGCAGGCAAAAGGGCCGGGATGAACACAAATCAATGGGTCTCATAGCAATTTTATCAAGATTAAACAGTAGTTTGTCCTATTGCTTACGTGCTACACGAATCTATAATTAATACATATACACATTTACCATTATCACCTCTTTTACCAACAGATAAATATCTTTAAAATTATTACCTTAATTACATTTACGCCGGAATTTCGCATTCGTTATATCATTAAAAATTTAAAGCTCTAAACTTTCAAAACAATATTTTACTTGACACAGCGATCCACCGTTTTTATAGTATCGCTAAAATTTATTGCAGTTTCTATCAATCATTATTTGGAGGTAGCAATGGCGCAGAAACCGGTAGAAGTCGTTGAGGCGTGTGGCAATGCGGGGATGTACAAAGCCAATCTCGGCATTCCCAATTGGCTGGTGCGCAGTTTCATGGCAGGCCTTTTTATCGCGGTGGGAGCTGCTCTCTGTACCGTCGCCGGCACCGGCCTGGACAAATTCATGGGCCCCGGGTTCAAAGCCCTGATCGGAGGGGCGGTCTTCCCCATCGGCCTCATCGCCATCGTACTTACGGGCATGTCGCTCTTTACCGGCGATACGATGCTGATTCCCATGGCCGTCTGGCAGAAAAAGACCACCTGGGGCAAGGTATGGAACTGCTGGTTCTGGGTCTATATCGGAAACTTCGTCGGCTCCCTTTTCTGGGCGTACATCATGGTTTACGGTCCGTTCTGCAAAGGCGGCGGCGCTGAATTGACGGTATTCGGCCAGAGCGCCATCGCTGTTGCGGAAGCAAAGACACTCCCTTACATTGCGCATGGCGCCTGGGGTCTCTGGTCCTGCTTCCTGAAGGCCATTGCCTGCAACCTGCTGGTTAACGTGGCATTGCTGCTCGGCTTCTCATCCAAGGCCATGGTCGGCAAGTTCTTCGGCATCTGGTTCCCCATCATGGCGTTCGTCGCCCTGGGCATGGAGCACTGCGTCGCCAACATGTATTTCGTTCCCACAGGCATCATGCTGGGCGCAAAGGTCACCTGGATGCAGTTCATCCAGTGGAACCTGATCCCGGCGACGCTGGGCAACATCGTGGGTGGGTTCTTCTTTATCGGCGCGGTCTATTTCTGGTCCTTCCAGCAGGAGATGTCCACATCGAAAGCGACCTAGAAGGCGTAAAAAAACCTGGCCCGCGGCATTCCGCCGCAGGCCAGGCAAGCAAGTTCCTCTGATCGTCCCCAAAAGTCTCCCCCCCTGTTGACTGGGGGCGCTCAGGGGGATTTTGCTACCGAGCTTTCCCTTCCATACCCCTTTCTCTCCCAACTGCCCCTTTACTAGATACAACCAGGCTGCGGCAACCGGGTCGCTTCCGCGATTTTCTTTACAGCAGCGCTTTCACCGCCGCTAGAACCGCGTCATAGTCCGGTTCGTCGGTGATTTCCGGAACGATCTGGATATGGCGGATACTATCTGCTGCATCGACCACGAATATGGCCCTGGCCAGGAGCTTCAACTCGCCGATCAGCACTCCGTATGCCGCGGCAAATGATCGGTCCTGGTAATCCGACAGGGTTACCACGCGGTCGATCCCCGCGGCCCCGCACCAGCGGGCCTGGGCAAAGGGGAGATCCATGCTGATGGTCAGGACCGACACGTTTTCCGGCAGAGCGGCAGCCTCTTTGTTGAACCTGCGCGTTTCCGTATCGCAAACCGGGGTGTCAAGCGACGGCACCGCGCTCAAAACCTTTATTTTCCCCTGGTACTCGGCCAGGGTTACCGGCGCCAGGCCATTGTTAACCACCCGGAAATCGGGCGCCTTGTCGCCGACTTTGAGTTCCGGGCCAACCAGCGTAAGCGGGTTGCCCTGAAAAGTTATGACTCCTTTTCTTTCCGACATCGTGCACCTCCCGGCAACTTGTAGAATATTTTTCCTGCCTGATTCACAAGTGTACCACAATGTCGGGAAAAGACTCATCCGCCCAGTAAACAGGGGTGTCTCCGGACGCTTTCCCCATCTTCAGCCTTTCTCCTGAATCTGGCGGTGTATGCCGCGCCTGCACCATTTCGCAGTTCCAGTTCACCCTGCAGCTGCCTGACCAGCATGCATACGATCTGCAATCCCATCGACTGTGTATTCCTGAAGTCCACGTCTGCCGGCAAACCAACGCCATCGTCGGCAACCGTCAGAGTAATCCAGTCACCAGGGCCGGAGTTCAGCCTGACGTAAATCCCTCCCGTGCGATTGTCGGGAAATGCATACTTCAAGGAGTTCGAGATGAGCTCGTTGACGATCAGGCCGCAGGGAATGGACTGGTCGATGTTCAACGATACGCTGTCCGTTTCGATTTTCAAGGTGACTCGCTCCGGATTCTCGGCAAAGGAGTTGAAAAGACGCGTGGCAAGGTTGTGAACATAGTCGGCAAAATCAACGGAAGCGAAATCCCCCGACTGGTAGAGCTGCTCATGCACCAGGGCCAGGGAGCTGATGCGATTCTGGCATTCCCTGAAATATGATTTGACCCGGGCATCGTTGATGGAATCGGATTGAAGGTCAAGGAGAGTGCTGACGATCTGCATGTTGTTCTTCACCCGGTGATGGATCTCCTGCAGGAGGAGGGTCTTTTCGGCAAGCGAGATGCGGAGTTCCTCCTCCACCCGCTTGCGCTCCGAGATATCCGAAGCAAAGGCGCAATTGTATTCCTTGCCGTCGAAGACCACATGGTTGGCGTTGACCTCGACCGGGTAGACACGGCCGTCTTTGGTACGATGGGAGGATTCCAGGATCAGGGAACCCTTTTCCCGGAGTTCGCGCCAATGCTCGGCAAACACTTCGGGAGGAAAGCTCGGGCCGATGTCGGAAATCGTCATCCCCAGGAGTTCCTCCCGTGTGTACCCCAAGGAGTTGCAGGCGGCATCGTTGACATAGAAGATGCGGCCTTCCGGGGTTGTCCAGAAAGCCTGGGACAAGGTGTTGTCAACGGCGAACTGGGTGAAGCGCAGTTTTTCCTCTACCCGTTTGCGCTCGGTGACGTCGAGCACGACACCCCGATAGTGGGCAATCGATCCCTCCGCATCCCGTTCAGCCACCATGCGATCGTTCACCCACCGTACATCTCCCCCCCTGGAGACGATCCGGTATTCCAGCTGAAAACGGTCAACGCTGTGGGAGGCATATTCCCGCGACTCCAGAATGATCCGCCCCATGTCCTCGGGATGGACCAGTGCCGGGAATGGAATATCTCCCGACATGAGCTCCTCGGACAAATAGCCGAACTGAATGACGTTCCTGGATACGTAGGCAACCGGCCAACCCTCGGCAGCCTTCCAGCGGAAGAGCACCGCAGGGCTCTCTTCGGCTATCAGTCCGGTATCCCAGGCCCTCCTGTTCGCCAGTCCGGTCTCGCCGATCATTTCAGCCAAACGGCACAGGAAACCCATGACCAGGCGGACCCGTTCCTCGGTAACGACCGGTACTTTTCTCAAAGCACCGAGGTATGCCAGCTCATCGAAACCGAATTCTTCCGCCTGCCGCCGGAAAAAGTCCCTATCAGGTGGTTCGAACAGGAACTGCCCGGAATACAGACGCCCAACCTGCTCGCCTTCGATCACGATGGGCACGGCGACATCAATGAGGCCGTTGCCGCAGCGGTACATGCAGAAATCCTCACCTTCCTGCAGCCGACCGGCCAGAATCGTATCGCTTTCGCGGCATCGCAGCACCGTGTCCGGAGCGACACGGTGAAAACGGGTGCAGATCTCCCGCCATCCGGTCGCCACCAGCACATTCCCCTCCATATCCAGGATAGCGGTCCCAAACCCGGTCAGCTTGGTAAACTGGTCGCAGAAGGACTGGAGTTCTTCTAAATCCACTATTTCAGCGAAGGTACAGGTCATTTTCCAGTCTCCATTGGCTTGAACCGCCACCTACCCAAGAAATGAGGGAACCTATCGAGTCCGGTCGACAGCGGCATAATCATTGATTCAGTTTACAACAGCAGGCGAGGAATTGCAGCAAGAGACTTTTGCTCCGGTTTCCGCAGCCCACGCGGAATGGGTGTGCGACCAGGGACACGGCAATAGTTGACAGCACGGAAGGAAAAAAATGATGCATGAAGCTCACGGTTGCAGTACTATGGGCTCCCAATCAGCTGTTTGTCCACCCGGGAGCTCCGAACGCCATTAGTGCCCGTCCGGAAACTCCGGAAAGGCGCAAGCGGGTTCCCCTATTGAAACAAATCAATGAAACAAGGTGAGCGAAACATGACGACCATAGATGCCATGTTACAGGAGAGTTTCGCGCGTCACGCCGGAAAGACGGCCCTCCGTCGCAAGGAAGGCGGCGCCTGGCACGGCGTCACATACGGCGAACTCCATTCCCGGTGCGAAAGGGTTTCAGCAGGCCTTTTCCACTCGGGCTTCGGCAGAGGGGACCGCGCCGCGATAATCGGCCCCTCTTCAGCCGACTGGATTTCAGCCTACGTGGGAATTCTCCGCCTCGGCGGCATCGTCGTGCCGGTGGACAGGGAACTCAAGAGTTCGGAACTCAGGCACGTCCTGACCGATTGCGAGGCACGGGTCATATTTGTGGCTCCCGAGTACCTGGAAACGCTGCTCGAGATAGCGGCGGAGCTCTCACCGGTGAAGAGGATCGTGCTGCTTCTGTCACGTTCCGATGCGGGAGAATACCTGTCACAGGAACTGGCGCTCCTGCGCGACGTGGAGGAAGAGCTGAAACTGCTGCTGGAAATCCTGCCGCTGAGCCCTGAACAGGACTCGAAACTGCGGGATCTCGCCTGGAGGGTTTCCGGGTGCCTCGACGGGGCGTCATGGAGTTCAGGGGACATGAACGAAATCGACGATCCCCTGTCACCCAACGAAGCGGTCAAGAAGGAGCTGTTGCGCAGCGGCAGGCTTCTGGCGCTGGACGAGTTCATGCGGGAGTCCCCCACGCCCCCTTCCAGCCACAAATCCGACGACACCGCGCTCATCCTCTATACCTCGGGGACTACCGGCCGCTCCAAGGGCGCTCTTTTGAGCCACGGCAACATCGTGTCCAACATCCGCGCCGCAGCCACCCATTTCATGCTCGACAACACCATGCACACCCTTTCGTTCCTTCCCATAAACCATGTCTTCGAACAGGTGTGCGGGGTATTCCTCCCCCTTTCGCTGGGGGGAACGGTGTCCTTTGCCGAATCCCTCAAGAAGCTGGGTGAGAACCTGGTCGAAGTGAGGCCCACGTTCTTCACCGGGGTTCCGGCCGTCTACCGCCTCTTCCATGACCGCATCCTGAAAAAGATCCGCACCGGGACCCTTTCGAACCTGCTCTTTTCGCTCCCCATCGCCCGCCGGCTGGTGACGGCCAAGATCAGGAAAAGCTTCGCCGGAGACACGGTCTTCATCAGCGGCGGCGCAGCGCTTGACCCTGCGATCGCGGCAGGGCTGCTGCGTTTCGGGTTCACCCTCTACCAGGGTTACGGTGTCACGGAAACCTCGCCGGTCATTTCGGCGGAATGCCGGGGGAAAACGCGGCTGGGGTCGGTCGGTCCGCTCCTGGAAGGCGTCGAGGTGCGCATCGAAGGGGTTGACAGCAATGGAGTGGGAGAGATCCTGGTACGAGGGCCCAACGTCATGCAGGGATACTTCAAGAATCCCCAGGCGACCGCCGAAGCTCTGGCAGGGGGCTGGTACCATACCGGCGACCTGGGGCGGCTGGACCGGGAGGGATTTCTCCATGTCTGCGGCCGGGTGAAGAACCTGATCGTCACCCCGAACGGAAAAAACGTCTACCCGGAGGAAGTGGAAAACGAACTCCTGAAAAGCCGGTTCATCGCCGAGGTGATGGTCTACGGCCACAGGATCGACACGGTCTCGGAAGAGGTGCACGCCATCATATTCCCCAACCAGGATGCGCTCGACGACCACCAGCGCACGACCCGGTCAGGCCCCATGAGCGAGGCGGACGTGGAGGAACTGATACGCGGCGAAGTGCGACAGGCATCGAACAACCTGGCCGACTACAAGAGGGTCAAAAAATTCACCATACGGGAAGATGAATTTCCCAAGACCACCACCCGCAAGATCAAGCGCTTCGCCGTGGAGGCGGACATAGCCATCGGCTGAAACGCGGCTGTATCAGCTCCCGTGGCAGCCCAGCACGACCAGCAGGCAGCTGCCGTCGGCTATCACGTTGACGCCGCTCTGTTCGCACCGCGCCACAGCCGCGGCGCTCTCCGAACCGGGCTGCATCCAGATGTGCCTTATGCCCTTTTGTATGGCCTGCTCCACCACCTGCTCGGTGACTGCCGGCGGGGTGACCACCGAAATCGACTGCACCTCGCCAGGAAGCTCCGCTACCGTTGCCACACATGGAATCCCCTCGATTTCCAGCTCCTTCGGGTTCACGGGGATGACACGGTATCCGTTCTGCAAATAGCAGCGCAACACCATATTGCCGTACTTGTCCCGGTTCGCGGATGCTCCCACTACTCCGTATGCGGCTGCGTCGAAAAACATGTCGATTTTTTCCGGTGCTTCCATGCGACTCCTCCTCAGTGCTTGATTCCGGCCCCAGCGTCGCGGCGCTGCCGGGACGTCCAGGAATAAATGTAGCAGAGCCGGAACGGTTCCACAACAGGCCGCTCCAGAAAGCGTCCCTTATTTTCTTCCAGGCGGTTTCTGGTATAGTGTGTCACATGCCCCCGGCGACGCTCACGCCACACCAATCGCGTTTCCGGTCCGGAAACAGCTGAACGGACAGGATGCATGCTGAAGATTCTGATCGAAAACCCGCTGCTTCTTTTGTTCCTGGTTGCCGCCGTCGGCTATCCGCTGGGCAGGATCAGTATCCGCGGCAGCAGGCTGGGAGTCGCCTCGGTCCTTTTCACCGGACTGGCCATCGGCTCGCTCCATCCCGACCTGAAGCTTCCGGAGATCGTCTACATGCTGGGGGTCGCCCTTTTCGTCTACACCATCGGCCTGGCAAACGGTCCTGCGTTCGTCGCGTCGCTCAGGCGGGCCGGATTCCGGGACAATCTCCTGGTGGCCGGCATCCTCCTGTTCGGCGTCTCCCTGACCCTGGCGGCACATTGGCTGTTCCGTCTCAAGCCGGCCCTGACTGCAGGCATGTTCTCCGGCAGCCTCACCTGCACGCCGGCCCTGGCCGCCATACTGGACACCATCAAGCATGGCGCGCCCCGGGAGATGGTCGGCAGGATGCTCTCCGATCCGGTCGTGGGTTATTCCATAACCTATCCCATGGGCGTCATCGGGACGATTCTGGCCGTCAGCCTGGCGCAGAAGCTATGGAAGATCGATTACGGCAAAGAAGCGAGGGAACTGCGCGGCTACGGAGCTTCCGGCGAGCCGCTCCGGAACATCACCATTCTCGTCAACAGGCCGGAGGCGACCGGCGTATCCATTGAAAAACTGCGGAAGGACAACAACTGGGACGTAATATTCGGCCGGATGCGGCACGGCGGCGCCATTTCCCTGCCGGACCCCCTGTACTGCTTCTCGCCGGGAGACCTGGTGACGGCTGTGGGCGCTTCGGACGAACTGGAGCGGATCGCGGGTTTCCTGGGCGAACAGAGCGCTGAAGAAATCGATCTCGACCGGAGAGAGTTCGACTTCAGGAGGATTTTCGTCTCCAATCCCGGGCTGGCCGGCCGCCGGCTTCGCGACCTGCGGCTCAAGGAGAAATACGGCGCCATCGTCAGCCGCATCCGGCGCGGGGACAACGACATCCTTCCCCATGGCGACACGGTCCTGGAACTGGGCGACCGGGTACGGGTCATCTCCGACCGGGAGAGAATGGACGAAGTGAGCGCCTTTTTCGGCGATTCCTACCGGGCGGTCAGTGAAGTGGACATCCTCACGTTCAGCCTCGGTCTTGCCGTCGGGCTGTTCGTCGGCACCGTGCCGATCCCCCTGCCGGGCAACGCCGAACTCAAGCTCGGGTTTGCCGGGGGACCGCTGCTCACCGCACTGATCCTCGGAACCCTGGGGCGGACCGGGCCCATGGTCTGGAGCCTCCCCTACGGCGCGAATCGGACCCTGCGCCAGATCGGCCTGATCCTGTTCCTCGCCGGAGTAGGCACCCGCGCAGGGTACGGCTTCGCCACCACGTTTGCCGGCGAGGGAGGCCTGCTGCTCTTCGCCGCGGGAGCCGCCATCACCTGCTCCACCGCCATGGCCATGCTCTGGATCGGCTACCGGCTGCTGAAAATCCCCATGAGCCTGCTCATCGGCATGCTTGCCGGGCTCCAGACCCAGTCGGCGGTATTGGGATTCGCCATGGAGCAGACACGCAACGACCTGCCCACCGTGGGTTACGCTTCGGTCTACCCGGTAGCGACCATCGCCAAGATCATCCTCGCCCAGCTGCTCCTCTTGTTCTTCATGAAACCATAAACCTTCCCCCGTATCCTGGGGGAAAGCTTGCCGACAGGGTCGTGAAGCAGCTTCCGTTCCGGGAATCATTACTGAAGGTAGCTTGAAAACTCGGCGAAGACCAGTTCGATGGGCAGGGCAAAGCCGATGCCCTGGCTGGCGGCGAGTATCGCGGTATTGACCCCCACCACGCTGCCGTTTTCGTTCAAAAGCGGCCCGCCACTGTTGCCGGGGTTGATCGGCGCGTCGGTCTGCAGGAACCTGACGCCGTTCACATTCTGCCAGCCCGAGAAAATGCCGCTGGTCACCGAGAATTTCAACCCCTGCGGATTGCCGACCGTGTAGAGCTTCTGGCTCTGGGCAAGCCGCAACGAATCAGCCCGGGGGATGTGGGGCGAATCCGAGCCCTGCACCGTCAGCAACGCCAGGTCGTACTTTTCGCTCAACCTGACGCTCTGGACCGGCAGCTCGGTGCCGTCGGCCAGGATGACTTTCAGCGAGGTCGTGGAGGCGGACCCGGCTTTGTCGATCATCTCTTCCAGTCGCCCGTATTTTTCCACCTGGGATTCAAGCTGCCGCTCCCGCTCGTTCACCGCTTCCCGGAAGCCGGCATGGGAGGAATACTCCGGGCGTTCCTTCATCCTTGCCAGGTAATTCCTTTCCGCATCTATGACAACCTTCAACCGGTCCCTGAACGCGGCCACTTCCCTGAGCTCCTTTTCCGGGACTTTCACCACGTGCGCATTGGTGACTATGTGGCAGTTGCCGTCGATGAAGAAGCCCGATCCGGACGCCTTCCACCCGGTCTCGATGTAAACCGTGGCATTGCGGGCGCTTTCGATGCTGTTCTTCGGCGGCAGGGCGGCAGACAGCCTGGCCCTGATGCTCGCGGAATCCCCGCTGCCGACGGCATGTTCCTCGCGCGCTACAGCGGACTCCGCAGAGGGCAGGGACAGACGCCCCCGCTTATTCGGAGCAGTCACGAAATAAATGACCGCTACTATGGAGACCAGAACGACCAGGACGGCAAGGGCGCCCAGCATGATCCTCCGGTTGCCCGCCGCATCCTCGCCCTTCGCGGGGGGCGGGATTTGCGGTCCATGTCCTTCAGTTCGCAGCCGGTACTTTTCAAAGACGATGCCGCAATAGTCGCACTGAACATCCGAAGACTGCTCTTTCAGACAATTCGGGCACTGCATGGTGTTTCCTCCCGCGCTGTGCGGTAACCGCACTGAAAATCGCTCTGCATTTTTTACTGACTTTGAGGGTAATCCCGATAATCCAAGCAAAAGCCGTACCTGAGGGGATTTCGCCGGAACCGGAAATAGTGATGTTCCCGATACCAGTTGTTACGATGCTGAAACTGTGCTAATGTAGCATGTCAATTAACACCGGTTGCGAGCATTTTGTCCATGAAAAAAACGTCAACCAGATTCGTGACCGGGGAAGCCATGCGGTTGTTGCTTGTTTCCCTGGTGGCGGCGATTCTTCTCGTCGTTTTCGACGCCGGAGGTTATGCCATGGGGAGAGACTTGACAGGACCCGCGGCGGATGTGGCCGTTACCGTGGAACCGTTTGCAAACCAGGGAAAAGCGGTCACCCGGGAAAAAGTGGAAGGGTCCGCCAGGGAAATCCTTGAACGGCTGTTTCCCCAGGACTACGCAAGAAGTGCACAGATACGGGGGAAAGTGTCTCGTGCCAAAGCAGCGGGCAAGACGGCGGTCTTCGAACTGGACGCACTGTTCCTCTACCGTGAAACCTACACGGCGGTAACTCACAAAGTGCTTTTCACCCTGACCGGGAGCGGCTATGCGGTCGTTTCCGTTGATGGGGGGAAATAATGCGGATTTGGCGGTCAATTCAATGAGCAAGGAGGTAGAAGATGAAGAGTAGCAGACTGTTGGCAATCTCGATGGCGCTGGTCCTCGCGACAGCATCCGGCGGTCTTGGCGCCACGGTAAAACCGGGCGTCGCCGCGCTCAGGGTTCCCCCGACGGTGCAGGCGCCGCCGGCCATGAAAAACATTGCAATCTCGTCCCGGATCGGTGCCTTGGCCGCCGTGGACCGGCAGAGAATCGGCAATTCGGCCAAATTTCTCCTCAACCAGAATTTCGGGCCCCTGATTGCCAGGAGCGCCACGATCACCCCCCGGGTGACGATCCTGGGCAAAACCGGCAACCGCATCCAGGCCGAAGCCCTGTACGTGTTCCTCGACAAGAACATCTATTCGGCAACGCTCTCCAAGATCGACTACGAACAGGACGGCGACCAGGTAACCGTAACGCGGAGGATCGACAACTACACTCCGCCCATAGCGGCGATCCAGCACCCCGGCATCGTCAGCCCCGCCACCGTGAAACTGAAGGCGGACATCCTGAAAAACCTGAAACTGTCGCTGCCCCAGGCATACGGCCCCCGGGCGATTGCCAACACACCCTGCGACAACATCACCACCGCGGTATCCTTCACCAACCAGGTGCACGGCATCTTTACCCAGGCCTTCGGCTCCGCGAACAAGCTGATCGGCAGCCAGAGCACCAAGACGGCCCTCATGGACGTGCTGCAGAAGGGCACCAACCTGGTGGCGTGGAACAACATCGGCCACGGCAACCCCGACCTTATCGTGCAGTGGAACGGCGAGACGATCTCTTCCGCCGACTTCAACACCACCGTCCCCTTCCAGGGGATCTACAATTCCGTTGTCCTGCTCAACTCCTGCGACACCTGCGCCTCGCCCTACAGCCTGAAGAACGGGATCATGAAGCACAACCCCCGCACCTACATCGCGGGCAGCAAGGGACTCCCCATCGGCGCTTCCGAAGAGGTGGACAAGATCTTCTGGGACTATTCCCTGCTCCAGAACCAGACCATGGCCTGGTCGCTGAACGAGGCGCAGAAGAAGAAGAACCTGCTGGGTTATTTCTGCCTCGCCGGCTATAACGGCAAGTTCGCCGCCGTGGAAGCGGGCAAGTTCACCGAGGACTGCATCCCCTTCACCCCCGGCAACGTAACGGCGGCGCAGGTGCAGGGGCGGTGGAAGGTGGTCCAGGGCAACATGTGGATGATGGATTTCGGCAGCAACAAGGCCGGAGCAGAAAAGGCGGTCCAGATCATCAGGCAGTACGGGATGAACAAGCAGTGCTTCGTGGGCAGGCCCAATGCGCCCATGCAGTACTACACCGTCAATGGCAAATCTCCGCAGGGCGCAGCGCCGGGTGAAGACTGCATTTCCTTCAACCCGTCGAACATCGCGGCATCGCGGATCCAAAACCGCTGGAAAGTCGTGGACGGCGGCAAATGGCTGCTGGATTTCGACCAGAAGGAAGCCGAGGCCAGGATAGCAGTCGACGTCATCAAGTTCTACGGCTTCAACAAGCAGTGCTTCGTCGGCAGGCCTAACGCCCCGATGCAGTACTACCGCAAGTAGTTTCCATCCGGAAAAAGCATACTAGTAGGGGCACCCCCCTGTGGGTGCCCTTTATTCGTGCAGGCGAATGAGTAAATGTACTTCGTCAGCCATGATCCACCTCAGGAAAAGAGACTACCTATGGTTTATCGACTGCCATTTTGCGCTATTCTGATCCTGGCCATGTCCCTGGTTTCCGTCCCACCCGCCTCAGCTGCAGGCAAAGAGCCGGTGGCGCTCTATGTCATCGAGCGGGACACTCTCCAGACGCGCAACTACGTTCCGATCATCAACCATCAGACCATGGTTGTGAACCTGGGGGAAAAGCCGGTAAAACTGGAACTCATCTCGAAGATTCCGGCAGGAATGAGCCGGAAGGGGGACGGCTACCCGGCGTTCCTGGAAGAATCCCTGCTGGCCGACCCGCTCTTTTCGCCCCTGGAGGTGGCGCCGAAGAAGACTTCGTACCTGGCGAAACCCGAAGCGGCAGGCACTACCGGCAAGCCCTCCTATGTGTGGCGTAACGTTCCACTTCCACCGGGTGAAAGCGTAGTGGCGCAATATGACAACTACTTCGGTGAGGCCGGCCTCTACTGGCGGGACGACGGTTTCGATTTCCTGGGCTTAGGCGTGAAAACCGATTACCGCGTCGAAAAACCGGCCCCGGACAAAACAGTACTGTCACTTAGCTTCGAGATCACCAACCGGACCGCTGAACCGGTGCAGGACCTGGGAATCGGCATATTCGTCCCGCTCCGGCAGCTGCTCAAGGACCGGGAAATCACCATGCTGGAGCTCGACCGGATCTGCTCCTCGCCCAACGTGGAATCGTCACGGCTCACCAAGTCGGACGGTTTCGGCGAAGCGGCCGAAGGGATGGGAGCAGGCATCAACATCAAGGAGCTGCTCCCGGGAAAATCGGAAAAATTCTTTCTCTGCCTCACAGGAAAGGCCGCTCCGCAGTCCGCGGCATCATGGCCCATCCTTACCGTCACCGGCAGGAGCATTCGTCCAGCCGTCTGGCCGGCGACCACCATCAAGCCGGACACACCAGTAAACGAAGCGCGCTTTTCCTATCTCGCCTATAACCTGGTGGTCAAGGACCGGCAGGTTTTCCGCTTCACGCCCGGAGGTGTGAGGGTGGAAGCGGCGAAATAAAAGACGTCATGGAAACGGACAGGAAGAGAGAGACCTGCCAGGTTTTGGAAACCCGGCAGGTCTTTTGTTTGCCATCAGTGCTTCCAGGAATACCCGCCCGGAGGAGGCGCATAGCCGTCGCTGTCATCCCACATGCGGTTGCGGGGTTCCCATGCGCCGCCGCAGCTGACTACCCCCTTCCGGCACAGGGTCGATCTCCATTCGTATTTGAGGAAGATTTTCTCGACCGGGGAGGTTTCCGGTTCGAACGCCACAACCCTTGACGGCGAATACTCTTCCCTGCCGTAACCCGTCCCGGCGCTCTCCGCCTCTGCCTTCGACCTTGCCGACGGCGCGGACGGCCGGGCTGCAGATCCGCCCTTGTAAAGGTCCCTTTGAGATTCGTTCAGCCAGGGCTCATAGCGCCGCACCTCGGGATACACTGCAACGGCAACGACACCCATCGCGGATTTGTCGCCGAACGAAGCGGCATAGGAATCCCCCACGCTGGTGAAGTAGAAGCGGTTGATCCGGTCGGCGCCGGTCCTCCAGCCGCTGAACTCTCCCATCCCGTACGGTTCCAGGATGTACATCCGCTCGCTGTTCCGCAACCACGACTTCTTGCCGGAAATGATGTTGCGTCCGTCGACCGCCACCACCACGCCGATGCGCCGGTTCAGCCTGTTGCGCACGACGATTCGATAATTTTCCCCTTTGACCGCTTCCGCGTAGGCTTTCCTGATCCCATGCCCCGCAGCGACCGGATACAGGGACAGGGCACCGCCGTTGTCCGACCGCACCTCGATCTCCACGCTGTCGCCGATAGTTCCGGCGGACACCGACGCCGCCATTCCCAGGATCATTGCCGCCAATGCCAGTATTCTCATGGTACCCTCCTCGTCCTGATGGGCTGAACGCCCCTTTTGCCCTTTTAGACAAGGAGAAAATCGGAAAGGTTCCGGGAAATTTCGGGGATTGTTCAAAAGAGGGCACTGCAACCGAATCCGGACGGGGACTTGCGAGAATTCGCAAGTCCTATTAGTAGCCGCGAATTTTTACCTGCAAAACAAAACAAGGGCGGGTTTTCAACCCGCCCTCACATGCTTCAAGCCTTTCTCTGCAATCTCTGCGGGCTCTGCAAGAGACCTGAATCTTTCTTGCCGTAGCGCTCGGCCAGGTAAGAGCTTCTGACGTAGGGGCCGCTCTCCACGTGGAGGAAGCCCAGGGAAAGGGCAAGCTGACGATAGCGTTCGAACGTTTCGGGCGGGACAAACTCCTTTACCGGGTAATGGGCTTTGCTGGGCGCAAGGTACTGGCCGATGCTCAGGTAGCGGCATCCCACGCTGCGCAGGTCTTCAAGCACTCCCCTCACCTCTTCGCCGCTCTCACCCATGCCCAGCATGATCCCGGACTTGGTCAGCATGTCCGGGTCAAGTTCGCCGATCATCCTCAATACCTGCAGCGAACGGCGGTAATCGGCCCCGGCGCGAATGGCGTAGAGGCGCGGGACCGTCTCCACGTTATGGCCAATGATGTCCGGCCCGCTGGCAACGACCGCCTCCAGGTTCTCCCGCAGGCCCAGGAAATCGGGAACGAGGAGTTCGATTGCGGCGGCGGGATAAGTGGCGCGGATCTCATGCACGGTGGCTGCGTACAGGGCGGCGCCGCCATCGGCAAGGTCGTCCCGGTTCGGGCTGGTCACAACCACGTGGGCAAGGCCGAGGAGTTTCACCGCCCGTGCGACACGAGCGGGCTCTTCGTGGTCCGGCGGCAGCGGCAGTTTTTTCGTCACGTTGCAGAAGGAGCAGAGACGGGTGCAGGCAGTGCCGAGGATCAGGAACGTGGCCCGTTTGCAGGCATAGCATTCGGAGATGTTGGGGCAGTGGGCTTCACGGCACACCGTATTGAGGTCGAGGCCTGCCAGGAGCCGCTCCATTTCGCCATGGAGCGCCGGTGAAACCTTCTTCTGCAGCCAGGGGGGACGGCGGGAAACTGTCACGGTGCGATTCCCTCCCTGTTCCAGGTGTCGCGCAGGTACTTGTTCTCCAAGAGCCAGCCGGCGGCCTGCCACTCTTCCGCGCTCAGCCTGTCTTTTTCCAGGGATACGGCCAGGTTCTCCCGGAACGAGTCCGTCAGGAACTGCTTCAACTCTTCCGCGCCGGTCGCCGCGCCCGCCTCCAGGAGGGAAACGGACCATCGCCCTGTTTCCGCACGGAGGAACGGACTTGCCTCGTGCAGGGTCGGCGCAAGGGGAATGGAACCGTGCTGGAAAACCACCCCGCGGCTGCGGCGCTGGGCGTTGCCTCCCAGCTTGCGTTCTCCGACCAGGATATCGTACTCCTCTTTTCCCGCGTAGCACAGCGGCGTTCTTCTCCCCAGACCGGACCCGGCGGGCAGAGCGTCAATGGCGTACGAAGGGGAAAGGCCGAGTTTCCGGTAGGTTCTGAGCAGGAAGCCGCACAACCGGCGGTACGACTCCTTGACTCCGTCCGAGCCGTCCAGGTGCCGCGCGGCGCAGACTATGCCGTAGGTCACCTCGGAACCGTGGTAGATGCAGCCGCCGCCCGTGAGCCGCCGGACAACGGGGATGCCGGCCTCCGCGCACCTCCGGGTGTCCACGGCATCCTCCGGGCGCTGGAACCTGCCGATGGAGAAGGCCGGGGGCGTCCAGCCGTAGAGCCGCAGCACCGGCCGCGACTTCTCGGGATCGAAGCTGTTCAGGAGCGCTTCGTCCACCGCCATGTTCTCCGGGCCATCGAGAGCGCCCGTATCTATGAGCCGCCACGTTGGAGCATTTTCAGTCATGGCAGTTCATCCCGGCATATGGCAGACCGCTATCTCCCTGGCTGCCTTCGCCTCGTCCAGGCGGGTTACCGGCGTGGTCCTGGGCGCGCGGCGCAGGGAATCGGGATCGGTCCCGGCCAGCTCGGCAGCCTCGATCATCGCGTCGATGAAGGCATCCAGGGTCGCCCTGGTTTCGGTCTCGGTGGGCTCGATCATGAGCGCCTCGCGCACGATCAGCGGAAAGTAGACCGTCGGCGGATGGAAACCGCGGTCGATGAGGTATTTGGCGATGTCGATGGCATGGATTTCCTGCTTCATCTGACGTGAAGCGGAAAATACGCACTCGTGCATGCAGGGACCGGCGAAGGGGAGATCGTACCATTCCCGCAGGCGGGCCATGACATAGTTGGCGTTGAGTACCGCCCGTTCGCTCACCTCGATCAGGCCTTCCCGACCGAGCATGGTAATATAGGCGTAGGCCCTGGCCAGGATGCCGAAATTGCCGAAGAAATTGGCCAGCCGGCCGATACTGGCTGCTCCTCCTTCCGCGATGCCGTACCTGCCGTCCGCTCCGCGCACGATGCGAGGCGAGGGAAGAAAGGGCGCGAGGCGCTCCTTCACCCCCACCGGGCCGCTCCCCGGCCCTCCGCCGCCGTGGGGCGTGGCAAAGGTCTTGTGCAGGTTCACGTGGATGGCGTCGAAACCGATGTCTCCGGGGCGTACCTTGCCCAGGACCGCGTTGAGGTTGGCGCCGTCGCAGTAGACCAGGGCGCCGCTGCGGTGAGCGATGTCGCAGATCTCGGCCACATGGGGATTGAACAGTCCCAGGGTATTGGGGCAGGTCATCATCACCGCGGCCACTTCCGGGCTCATCGCCTTCCGGAAGGCATCCAGGTCCATGTCGCCGTAGGGGGCGGTGGGGACCGTGACGACCTCGTAGCCCACCATGGCCGCGGTCGCCGGGTTGGTGCCGTGGGACGAATCGGGCACCACGACGTATCGCCGGCGGTCGCCCCGCGAACGGTGATAGGCCGCGATCATCATCATGCCCGCCATCTCGCCGTGGGCGCCGGCCAGAGGCTGGCAGGAAAATTCGTCCATCCCCGTGATCTCTGCCAGCAGCAGGGACAGCCCGTGGATGAGCCCCAGGGAGCCCTGGACGAACCGTGCGCCAGAGGGAAGGAAGGGAAGGAGCGGGTGCGCGCGGGCAAAGGGCCGGACCGTCTCTTCCAGCGCCTTCGGATTGTACTTCATGGTGCAGGAGCCGAGGGGGTAGAAGGTGGTGTCGACCGAGTAATTCCTGCGCGAAAGCGCGGTAAAGTGCCGCACGAGTTCCAGTTCGCTCACCTCCGGAAGTCCGGGCGCTTCCTCCCGGGAAAGGCTTTCCGGCAGATCGCCGGCCTTCGGCACATCGGACATGGGCAGCCGTGCGGACCTGCGGCCCGGAACCGATTTTTCGAAGATCAACTCCACAGGACCTCCTCGAGAGCCGCAGCAAGCAGGTCGATCTGGCGCCTGCTCCGCTTTTCCGTCACCGTCACCACCAGACAGTTCTCCATGCCGGAGTAATGGCGGCCCAGGGGCATGCCCGCCGCCATTCCCCTGTCCAGCAGCCGCTCCACCAGGGAGTCCGCCCCCACGGGCAGCCGGAGCGTGAACTCGTTGAAGGTCGGGGCATCGTTGGCCGCCGCGACACCGCGGATCCCCAGAAGAACTCCCTTGGCGTACTCCGCCTTGTCCCGGTTCAGCCTGGCCAGCTCCGCCATGCCCTCCTTCCCCAGCGCCGACAGGAACACCAGGCCGCGCAGGGCGCACAGGCTCTGGTTGCTGCAGATGTTGGAAGTGGCCCGGTGCCGCCGGATATGCTGTTCGCGGGCCTGCAGGGTGAGAACGAAACCGCGTCTCCCCTCCCGGTCCAGCGTCTCGCCGACGATCCTCCCCGGCAGGTTGCGGATATGCTCCTTGCGCACTGCCATGAAGCCGAAGGACGGCCCGCCGAAAGCGGGAGGGTTGCCCAGGCTCTGTCCGTCGCCAAGGGCAATGTCCGCTCCCATGCTGCCGGGGCTCTTCACCAAACCCAGGGAAACCGGGTAAACAGCGTTGATCAGGAGCGCGCCATGCCGGTGCGCTGCCGACGCCAGGTCGCTGAAATCCTCGATGGAGCCGAAAAAATTGGGATTCTGCACCATCACCCCGGCGACCCGGTCGTCAAGGCACGCGAGTGCCGCGCCGCGATCCAGGACCCCGTGCACCGGCGCGATTTCGACCAGTTCGGCATCCAGATTGGCCAGGTATGTGCTGACAATCCGCCTCCAGAACGGGTTCACGGCGCCGTCCATCAAGAGCTTCTTCCTGCCGGTGATGCGCAGAGCCATCAGGGCCGCCTCAGCCAGTGCGGTCCCGCCATCGTAGAGGGACGCGTTGCTCGCTTCCATGCCGGTCAGGCGGCAGATGGCGGTCTGGTACTCGTAGAGCGCCTGCAGGGTGCCCTGGGAACATTCGGGCTGGTAGGGGGTATACGCCGTGGAAAATTCGGACCTGCCAGCGAGGTGGTCGACGACTGCCGGGATGAGATGCTCGTAGCATCCGCCCCCGAGGAAGGAGACGATATCACGCCGGTCCCTGGCGGCCAGGGCCTCCAGGCAGTCCAGCATCTCGAACTCGGACATCCCTGCGGGCAGGTCGAAGGAGCGGGCACGGAGCCCGGATGGGATGGCGGCGAAAAGATCCTCAACCCCGCCAGCGCCTATGACATCGAGCATTTCCCCGATCTCCTCCGGGGTATGGGGAGAGTAGCCCGAGCGGCTCATGCCAGCTCCCGGACATACTGGTCATATTCCGTGCGGCTCATGAGGTTCGATACCCCTGACAGGTCTTCCACCTCCAGCCTGGCGATCCACCCTTCCCCTTCGGGACTCCGGTTGACGATTTCCGGAGCTGTTTCCAGGGCGCCGTTGACTTCGACCACCTTGCCGGTGAGGGGGGCATATATGTCGCTCGCCGCTTTGACCGATTCGATCGTGCAGAGCATCCCGGACTGGCTAACCGCCCTGCCGACGGCCGGAAGCTCGACGAACGTGATGTCGCCGAGCTGCTCCACTGCGTACGCTGTTATACCCACCGTACCGACAGCGCCCTCGACGCGGATCCATTCGTGCTCCCTGGTGAAGTAGGTTTCCATCTTGCCTCCCTTGAGCATTGATCATCATTTATTTCACCCTTCACCCGGCGCAAAGCGCCGCCCTCTCCTGCCCCCTACGCCCGCAAAGATCCGCCCCGGTAGAACGGCAACGCCACCACGGTCGCTTCCATCGTCACCGTCTCGTGGCGGATTTCCAGCAGGGTGCCGCAACCGGCAGCGGACGGCGTGACAAAGCCCAGACCGATTCCGCAACCGAGCATGGGGGAAAACGCGCCGCTCGTCACTTCGCCCACCGGTTCATCCTGATGGAATATCCGGTAACCATGGCGCGGGGTGCGCCGCGAGGAGACCCGGAACGCCGCCCTGACCCTTGACGGCCCCTCTGCCCGCTGCGCGATGAGCGCCTCCCGGCCGATGAACCGGCGGCTGAAATCAACGAACCGCTCCAGTCCCGCCTCCAGTGGCGTGGTGGATTCATTCAAGTCGTTGCCGTAGAGGCTGTACCCCATTTCCAGTCGCAACAGGTCCCTGGCGCCCAGCCCTGCCGGCCTGACCCTGTCGTCCTCCAGCAGCCGTTGCCAGAGTTCCGGCAGCCGGTCCGCCCCGAGATAGAGCTCGTAGCCCAGTTCCCCGGTGTAACCGGTGCGGCTGACCAGGACCGGCTCCCCCAGGACGTTCATGTTACGGAAGCCGAAAAAGGGGATTTCGCCGATTCCCGGGCCGGCCAGCTCTGCCAGCACCTCGCGGGAGCGGGGCCCCTGCAGGTCCAGCTTGCCCGTTCTGCCGGTCGCATTTTCCAGCATGCCCTTTCCGGAAAGCGCTCCGCCGATGACGGAAAAATCCTTGTCCGCCGGCCCGGCATTGACCACGATCATCGCTTCGTCGCCGGACAGGCGATAGACGGTCAGATCGTCCACCACCCCTCCGGCGTCGTTCAGCAGGAAACCGTAACGGCAGCGGCCGATGGCGATGGAGCCGACACCGAACGTGAACAGGGATTCCAAGCCGCTGTCCACGCAGTCGCCGCTGAACAGCAGCTCACCCATGTGGGATGTATCGAACAGGGCGGCAGATTCCCTGCACCAGCGGTGCTCCGCCAGGATTCCCCCATACTGGATCGGCATCAACCAGCCGCCGAATGGGGCCATTTGCGCACCAAGCCGCTCATGCTGCTGCACGAGCGGGGTTTTTTTCAGCTCTTCCATGGCACCCCCGATTCCGCCCGGCACTATCCGGGAGCAATGATGGTTCCAGTATACCAGCTGGTCCCCGGATTGTCGCCCGCGAGGCGTCTGCTCACCTTAACGGCACTAAAAAAGGGAGGCCGCCGCTTGACGGCGCCTCCCCCTGTTGCCGGTCCGGCAATCCGGCGCATTCCCGCGCACGGGGAACCAGTCAGGAATTACTCCACTTTGAGCGCTACGAATATCGATCCGCTGCCGCGTTGCATGAGGAGACGGATAAAGCTCCCTTTCTTCGCCGCGCCGACCGCCTTTTCATAATCCGCGGTGTTGTTTACCGGGGAGTAATTGATCTCCTTGATGATATCACCCTGCATGATGCCCTTGTCTTCGGCCTCGCTTCCCGGCTTCACCTCGGTCACCACGACACCTTTGGTTTCCTTGGCGCCGAGCCGGGCCGCAAGCTCCTTGGTGAGATCGGTAACTCTCAGGCCCAGTTTTTCACTCTGCGCGGAAGCCTTGGACGGGCCGGCCGCGGCGGCGGTTTCAAGCATCTTCTCAATGGTAACGGTCTTTTCGATGACTTTTCCCTTGTGGAGCAGTTTGACTTTGGCCTTCTTGCCCACCGGCATGACTGCCGCAAGCCTCGGCAGTTCGTTCATTTCATTGATCTGCTTTCCGTCGAACTCCAGAATGATGTCCCCGACCTGAAATCCCGCTTTTTCAGCTGGGCTGTTCTTTATGACTTCGGAAATCAGGGCGCCCTTCTCAGCCTGGAGACCGAACGATTGGGCCAGCTCAGGGGTCACCGGCTGAACCGAAACACCGAGCCACCCCCGTGTCACCTTGCCGGTTTCCTTCAACTGGGTCAGCACTGACTTGGCCATGTTGATCGGTATGGCAAATCCGATGCCCTGGCCGCCCTGGATGATGGCCGCGTTGATCCCGATGACCTCACCCTTCATGTTGAACAGGGGCCCCCCGGAATTGCCGGGGTTGATGGAGGCGTCGGTCTGGATGAAATCGTCATAGGGGCCGCTTCCGATCCATCTCCCCTTGGCGCTGACGATTCCCGCGGTTACCGTCTGGGCCAGACCGAACGGGTTACCGATAGCCATAACCCATTCACCTACCTCGATGGCGTCGCTGTCACCCAGCGGAGCTAGGGGAAGGTGCTCTTTGGTGTTGATCTTGATCAGCGCCAGGTCCAGCTTCTCGTCTGCGCCCTTGAGCGTCCCCTTGAACTCCCTGCCATCGGAAAGTTTCACCTTGATCTCGTCGGCCCCCGCAACGACGTGGTTATTGGTGAAGATATACCCCTCGTCGCTGATGATGAAGCCGGAACCCTGCCCTCTCTCCTTGTGGGGACGCTGAGGCATGTCCTGAAAAAACCTCTCGAAGAAATCCTTGAACGGGTCGTTGCCGAATTGATCCGCCTGGGGTCGGCGCGATTGTTGTGAACCTACTACCTTGGACGTGGTGATGTTGACCACTGACGGTTTCAGCTTCTTGGCCAGCTCGACGAAATCAGGCGCCATGACCCTGGCCGCGGCCGTTCCTTCCAGGGCCGTGAAAGGGAGCACGGCGACAAGCGCAAGCATGAGAAAACTCAAGACATTCCTTTTCATTTCGTACCTCCAGCTGTTTTGTCGGGCATTTGCCGGGCTCCCTTCCGGGAAGCTCCGTAAAGACTCTGCGTATCGGAACGGCAGCCAGGGTGGGCATCATCGGGGGAAGACTGCCGAAAGCGGCCACGTGGACGAAGAAAACTATCGCACCAGCAACCTGCGGGTTGACACGGCTTGGGCGAAAAAATGCCCTGCCGCGGGGAAACCGATTACACGCTGTATACTGTAATGGGGTTGAATTTTTTTGTCAACCTGAGGCAACGTCGGAAAACGGGAAGGAACTGCCGGCAGCGGAAGTCGCGGGAAAGGCGGGCGGGAGGACCATGTCCATTGTTCCTGACGGGTCCTCCCGGGTCGGGACCGGATGCGTGATCAGTCTTCCTCCTTCAGGATATAGCCGACTCCGCGAACAGTGTGGATGAGTTTCTTGTCGGCATCCCGGTCGATCTTCTTGCGGAGATAGTTCACATAGACATCGATGATGTTCGTGAAACTGTCGAAAATATAGTCCCAGACATTTTCCGCGATGGTGGTGCGTGTCAGGACCTGGTTGGGATTGCGCATGAAGAATTCCAGCAGCGAGTATTCCTTTGCCGTCAGGTCGATCTCCTTGTCCTTGCGCCAGACCTTGTGGGTAACCGGGTCGAGACGAAGATCGGCAAAGCGGATCTCAGCGCCGCGTTCCTGCTCGGATCTCCTCAGAAGCGCCCTTACGCGGGCGAGAAGTTCAGCAAAGGCGAAAGGTTTCGCCAGGTAATCATCCGATCCCGAATTGAGTCCGGCAACGATGTCTTCAACGGTATCCTTTGCCGTAAGCATCAGGACCGGCGTCAGAACCTTTTTCGCCCGCAAATCCTTCACAATCGTCAGGCCGTCCTTTTTCGGCAGCATGACATCGAGAACAATCAGGGAGTAGGCCCCTTCGGCAGCCTTCTGGAAACCGTCCTCTCCGTCGTAGGCTACTTCGACTTCGAACTTCTCCTCTTCGAGACCCCGTTTGATGAAACCAGCGACCTTCTTTTCATCTTCCACCACCAGAATCTTCATAATCATCACCTCGCAATGTGGATTTATTACTCATGTCAAGGTATCCCGCAACGTTACGACCGGATACCATTTTCAACCACGGAATCGGCCAATTATGGAGAGACCGCGATGATTGAAAAGAGTACTGCACACCTTCCTGCCCATCCCCATCGCCTACTTGGAAAAAATCTCATGAGGATTGTTATACCACATGACGATAAAATAGCAATAAGTAAAAACATTTTATTAACATTCCGGCGATTCCCGAAAAAACGACGGATAACAGACGGGGATGTCCGGGGAAAGCAGGTATTTCTAATTAGAAATAAAACTCATTGTCACGATTTGTCAAGGTTTTAATTGTAAAAACACCCTACCTTTGCTATGTTTAATGCAGTTTCGGGTCGAGGGCCGCGGCACGCCGGCGCCGGCGCCATCGAGCAGCACACGCCGTCCCGCCCGGACAGAAAACTCCGAACGAAGTGCGATCCGGTTGTACGGTATCGCCGTCCGTTTCGTTCCCCCACGAGGAATTCCGGTGCAAATTATCATTTTCCCACCGCGATGTTCGAACATTGCGAACCCGAGGCAGCCATGACGAACAGGGAATGGGTGCAGATCTCCTGCGAAGTGCCGGCCGCAATGGCCGATACGATTGCGGAATACCTGGTCGAACTGTCATCCGCGGGTGTCACCATCGAGAATCGCGTCCTGGACACCTTCTCCCTCGACGCCGTCGAGGAATCCCCGTTCGTCGCGGTGACGGCCTATTTTCCCGCCGACGGCCCGGTCGGGGAAATGCTGAGCACGATAAAAGAGTACCTGGCAGCAAACGGCCCCGCATTCCCCGGCTACACTTATTCCGAACCCGTGCTCGCCAGGATCGCCGAGGAAGACTGGAGCAGCAGCTGGAAGGAAAACTTCAAACCGCTGCGGATCGGCGAACGCCTGGTGATCAGACCCACCTGGGAGGAGTATGCTGCCGGTGACGCGGACATCGTCATCGACCTCGACCCGGGAATGGCCTTCGGCACGGGAACCCACGCCACGACCAGGCTGTGCCTGACCGTACTGGAACGCATCATGTCCGGCAAGGAGGGCGCGGAAGGGCATGCGGGCCGGAAGGCGCGCAGCGTGCTCGATGTGGGAACGGGTTCCGGCATACTCGGAATAGCCGCGGCCAAGCTTGGCGCCGAAGAAGTCATTGCCATCGATCTTGATGCGGACGCCGTCAGGGCCGCGACCGAAAACAGCGCCAAGAACGGCGTCTCGGCAATCATGCAGGTCTCGGGCACTCCCCTGGATGCGATCGGCAGCGGATTCGACGTCATACTCGCCAACATCCTGGCTGAAGACCTGGCGCGGCTGGCTCCCGAACTGACCAGACGTCTCGCCCCGGGCGGATTCCTGGTTTTGTCCGGCATCCTGACGGAAAAGGAGCCTATCGTTGCCGAGCGGTATGCCGGCTTCCTCACGGCGCCCGTCGAAGTGCTGCGGGAAGATGAATGGAGCTGCATGGTCTACCGGAGGGATTGACGACATGAGGCGTTTTTTCGTCGATGAAAACGCGATATCCGACGGAACGGCAACCATAAGCGGTAACCTTTTTTGTCATATGGCCCGCGTTTTGCGGCTGAAAATCGGCACCAGGGTCATCCTGTCCGACGGAATCGGCAGGAGGCACGTGGGATACATCGAGCAGATCGGCAGGGAAAACCTGAATATCCGCATCGAAGAAAGCTCTTCCGAGCCCGCCAGGCCGGCAGGTCCGCTGATGACCCTCTACCAGGGACTGCCGAAGGGCAGCAAGTTGGAATTCATCTTGCAGAAATGTACCGAACTGGGAGTCGACGTGCTGGCGCCGTTCGCGGCAACCCGTTCGGACGTCCGCCTGACCGCCGCCCGGGAGAGCCAGCGCATGGAGCGGTGGCAGAGGATCGTACGCGAAGCTGCCCGCCAGTCAAACCGTACCGCGCTTCCCCAACTGGAGGCGGTGGCGGACTTTTCCGTTCTTCTCTCGAGGTCTGACCAGACGGTCAAACTGCTGCTCTGGGAGGAAGAAAAATCGAACCGGCTGCGTTCGGTGCTGGGATCGCTCCCCATGCCCGACAGCGTGTCCGTCATGGTGGGCCCCGAGGGGGGGCTGACCAGGGACGAGGCAGCTTCAGCCATGGCAGCGGGCTTCCTGCCCATAACCCTCGGTTCCAGGATTCTCAGGACCGAGACCGCAGGACTTGCCATACTCGCCATACTGCAGTTCTACTGGGGAGACATGGGTTGAAAAGGAACAAAGGAGGAAAGAGGCATGAAATGCCCGAAATGCGGCTTCAACAGTTTTGAATTCCTTGAATCATGTAAAAAATGCGGTGCTGAATTCGGATCATTCAAGCAGTCTCACGGCATAAACCCGGTGATCCTGCGCCCGGGCGCTGTTCCAGCAGCGGCTCCGGCAGCGGACGTGATCCCGGCTTCCGCCGCGGCGGAAGCCGCAGAAACGGTGCGGGAAGATGCCGGCTTTTCCTGGAGCGCGCCGGAAGAAACGCCTGCTCCGCAAAGCGGCATGGATCAGGATGACGCCTTCGACTTCTCCTTGACGGAACCTGCCGATGCGGAACCCGCGGGAGACAGTGCATCCATCAATTTTTCTTTCGATGAACAGCCGGAACCGGCAATTGCCGAACAAGCGCCGGGCTTCGGCGATGCGTTCCGCGATGAATTCTCCTTTGACGATTCGCCCCTTGACCTGTCAGCGGCAGAAACCGGCAACGGCCAGATGGCGGAAGCGGGAGGCTACGGAGAAGACCTGCTCGACCCCCTCAGCCTGTCTGCCGAAGCAGATAAAGAGGGAGAAAATGCGGTTCTGAACGAATTCGATTTTTCCTCGCTGGAAGCGGAACAACCGCGGGAGGCTGCGCCGGCAGCCGCGGCAGAAGACGAACTTTTTGCCTTCGAAGAGATACCCGCTCCAGGGAAGCCGCAGGAACAGAAGCCCGCCGCGGGCCTGGATGATTTCGACAAGGAGTTCAAGGAAATCTTCGCCTTCGAAGAAACGATGGAAGAAAGCAAATAGCGGAAACCAGTTGCAGTTCAGGCCAGCAGGGCGATCAATTCGGCGCCGAATTCCCGTTTCTGCCATTGGCGCATGGCCGGAATCGCATCCAGGGCGTCCATGCTCCGCGGCACTTCCTGGGCCAGGTTCTCCAGGAGCGCATTGTTCGCCATAACTCCGGCGTCGATGCCCAGTGACCTGGACTTGGTTTCGCGCCATCGTTTCAGCTTTTTCAGCCGCTCCTCCCGGTCCGGATCCCGCTCCGGCCGCGAATGCCTGCGGATCGCCGGCAAACGGTCCTCAGGGACATCGCATCCCTCCTGGACGGTTTTCAGTATCTCGCTCCCGTACCGATCCACCAGCCGTGGCGTCAGACCGGTTATTCCGGCGAGGTCCTGCGCCTTTGCCGGTTTTTTCTCCGCCAGCAGCCGGAGCGTTTCGTTGGACAGTATCTTGAATGGAGGACGGTCCGAACTGCGCGCCTTGCCGTCCCTGAAATTGAGGAGCCCCTCGAGAACGGCCAGCGTTCTGGGATTCATCCTGTTTGCGCCCTTGAAGCGGCTGTATAACGGCTCTCCTTCCCGATCCGCCGCCCTGACCAGAGACAGCAGCGCAGACTCCTCTTCGGCCCAGGAAAGCCTTCCGAACGCCTCCAGATCCGCGAACAGCACCCGGTAAAGCTCGACCAGGAAGGACGTGTCTGCCGCGGCATAGGCGATCATCCCCTCGTCCAGCGGTCTTTTGCTCCAGTCAGCCTTCTGGTAGCGCTTGTCCAGTTCGACGCCGAACCGCTTTTTCAGCACCGCTGCCAGGCCCACTTCCTTTTCTCCCAGGAACTGGCAGGCGAACATGGTATCGAACAAGTTGCGCACCTCAAGGGAGAAATCCCGGTAGAGGGAGCGGATGTCATAGTCGGCGCCGTGAAAAACCTTGCGAATGGCGGGATCCGCCAGCACCTCGCCCAGCGGGGAGAGGTCGGGAACCGCAAGCGGATCGACCAGGAACACATCCCTGGAAACCGCAATCTGGACCAGGCAGACTTTTTCCCGGTAATGGTGCAGCGAATCGGCCTCGAGGTCAAAGGCGATCACCGGGGATTCCCCGATGCGCCGGGCAAGTTTGGACAATCCTGCCGGAGAATCGACCATGACAGGCCGTCTTGTTACATGGGAGCCCATAGCGCCCTTTCCCGCCGTGCTTCACGGGGGAAGAAAGTGTCCCCCTCCGGTTGCACGGCGCGTTTCAGTAATATTTCACTATCTCGTAACCGGTTGTCCGCTGCGCCGGCACGAATCCGGCGGATGCAACCAGTCGAACCATGTGCTGCAGGTCCATGCGGAACGAACAGCCCGCGGCAGCGACCACGTTTTCTTCCAGCATGGTGCCGCCAAGGTCGTTGGCGCCGAAAAACAGGGCCACCTGGGCGAGTTTCGCCCCCTGGGTGACCCAGCTGGCCTGGACGTTGGCAATGTTGTCCAGAACGATGCGGGACAGCGCCAGGACTTTCAGGTATTCGACCCCGGTGGCGGCAACGCCTCCCAGCTCGGTGTTCCCCGGCTGATACGACCACGGAATGAAGGCGGTGAAGCTGCCGCCGCCAGCCTGCAATTCCCTGATGCGGAACAGGTGCTCAACGATATCCTCCGGTTCCTCCAGGCTGCCGAACATCATGGTGGCGGTGGTCGGCAGGCCCAGCCGGGCCGCTTCAGCCATCACCTCGGCCCATTCCCCCCAGCCGATCTTGGCCGGGGATATCTCCCTGCGTACCCGGTCGACGAGGATTTCCGCCCCGCCGCCGGGAAGAGAATCAAGCCCCGCGGCTTTCAGTCGCCGCAGCGTCTCAGCCGTGGTCAAACCGGACCTGGTTGAGATATGGACTATTTCCGCCGGAGACAGGGAATGGATGGTAATTCCCGGGAAGCGCTCCCTGATAGCCCTGAAAAGGTCCTCGAAGAAAACGATGTCCAACCCCGGGTGCAGCCCGCCCTGCATGAGGAGTTGCGTCCCCCCCTGGTCCCGGAGCTCGCCTATCTTGCGGAAAATATCCTCGCGCGACAGCAGGTAGGCATCTTCAGCGCCTGCATCGCGATAGAAGGCGCAGAAGCGGCAGCGGGACACGCAGACGTTGGTGTAGTTCACGTTCCGGTCCACCACGAAGGTGACCGTGTTTCCGGGGTGGAGCCGCCGCCTTATGCCGTCCGCCAGATTCCCCAGCATGGTCAGTTCCGCCCGCACGAGCAGCGTCAATGCCTCGCCGCGGCAAATCGCCTCTCCATAGCGTATTTTTTCACCTATGCCGTCGATCATGTATTCTGTTCATGGCAGCCTTTGTGCGCTGCCCTCATGCGTCTCCCCGGGCCACCTGCCCCCTCACTGGAGAAAGCGATACAGCGAATCCCTTTCCACGGGCTCCCTGCCTGCCAGCCTGATCAGGCGTTCGATCTCGTCCCGGCCCATGCCGCGCGGAGACGTGGCTCCGGCCTCGTGGCCGATCTTTTCCTCCACCACCGTCCCATCCAGGTCATTGGCGCCGAAAGTGAGCGCCGCCTGGGCGATCCGCTCCCCAAGCATGATCCAGTAAGCTTTTATGTTGGCGAAATTGTCCAGGTAGAGCCTGGCGACCGCGATGGTTTTCAGATCGTCCGCCCCACCCCGCCCCTCCGGCACGTCGAGCGCCAGGGAAGAATTCTCCGGCTGGAAGAGGAGGGGGATGAACGCCTGGAATCCACCGGTCCGGTCCTGGAGTTCCCTGAGCCGCGACATGTGATCGACTCTGTCCTCCCAGGTCTCGATATGTCCGTACAGCATGGTCGCAGTGGAGCGGAGACCGAGGCGGTGAGCCTGTTCCATGATCTCGAGCCAGCGTTCGCCGGAAATCTTGTCGCTGCACAGCCGGGACCTGACCGGTTCGGCGAAAATTTCCGCGCCCCCGCCCGGAAGGGAGTCAAGACCCGCGCGTCTCAGCGTTTCCAGCAGTGCGGGGAGGGGTAAACCGCTGAGGGAGCAAAGATGGTCGATTTCGACCGCCGTGAATGCCTTCAGGTGCAGTCCGGGCGATACGGCCTTCAGCCCCCTGAGCATCTCCAGGTAGGCCTCGAATGGAAGGCCGGGGTGTATTCCGCCGACAAGGTGGATCTCCGTTGCGCCACGGGCAACGGCATCGGCGGCAAGGCCGCAGATCCGCTCAATGTCCAGCAGGTAGGCCCCGGGATCGTCCGGGTCCCGCCGGAAGGCGCAGAAGCGGCAACGGTTGCGGCAGATGTTGGTATAGTTGATGTGGCGGTTGACGTTGAAGAAAACCCGGCGGCCATTGCTGCGCGCATTTCTCTCTGCTGCCAGGCCCCCTATGGCTGCCAGTTCGTCGGACCGAAAGAGGAACCGGGCGTCGGCATCGCTCAACCGCTCCCCGGAGCGCACCTTGCGGGCAATGGAGTCAAGTGAGATCATTCCTTCTCCGTCTCTCCCCAGCGCCGATAGAGATGGTTTTCCAGCCCCAGGGCATCAAGCGCCTTGCCGACCACGAAATCAACCAGGTCGTCTACCGATCGGGGCCCATGGTAGAACGCCGGCATCGCCGCCACCACCCGGACTCCCATCCGTGCCAGGCGGAGCATGTTTTCCAGGTGGATCTCCGACAGCGGCGTCTCACGCGGCACCAGCACCAGCGGACGCCGTTCCTTGAGCATCACGTCGGCGCACCTCTCCAGCAGGTTTCCCGAAATCCCCCCGGCGATCCTGGCGACCGTTCCCATGGAACAGGGACAGACCACCAGGGCATCCGCCGCGGAAGAGCCGCTGGCAACGGGCGCCGACAGGTTGCTTTCGGCAAAGAAGCGGAGCCGCGCCCGGGGTACGCGGAAATGATCACGCAGCAGTTCCCCGATCCGGCACTCGCTCCCCCCCCAGTCGAGACCCATCTCGGTCTGCAACACGGTGAAGCCGGCACTGCTGATGAGCAGGTCCAGCTCCTGCCCTCCGGCCAGGAGCTCCTCGCAGAGCCGCAAGCCGTATACCGCACCGGAAGCGCCGGTTATGGCCACGATGATGCGCATGAAGATGCCTTCCCCTTTTCTTTTCTCCCTAGCGTCCCGTGCCTATCTCTAAAAGTGTAAACACGAACACCACCATGCTGATATAGCCGTTCATGGTGAAGAAGGCCGCATCGAGCCGGGTCAGGTCGCCGTCTCTCACCAGCCAGTGCTCGTATGCCATCAGCGCTCCGGCCACGGCAACGCCGGCCAGATACGTCACGCCGAGTACGGCGGGAACGGAAACATACGCCAGCAGCGCAAGCGCCGCAAGGTGGAACAGCCGGGCGATCCGGAGCGAACCCCGCACGCCGAGCCGCGCGGGTATGGAGTGAAGCCCGCGGGCGCGGTCGAATTCCAGGTCCTGCAGCGCATAGAGGATATCGAACCCGGCAACCCACAACAGGACCGCAAGGCCGAGGACCAGCGGAACCGGCCCCACGCTTCCCCTGATGGCGATCCATGCGCCGAGCGGGGCTCCGGCGAGGCATAATCCCAGGACAAGGTGGCTCATTGCGGTAAAGCGCTTGCAGTAGGAATAGAGTGTCAGGACTAAAAGCGCTGCCGGGGCCAGCCGGAAGCACAGGGGGTTCAGCTGATGCGCCGCCGCGAGGAACAGAGCGGCCGCAAAACCGATGCAGACCGCGACCGTCCCTTTGCCCAGTTTTCCCGACGGTATTGCCCTGGAGCGGGTGCGGGGGTTGGCGGCGTCGATTTCCGCGTCGATGAGACGGTTGAGCCCCATGGCCATGGTTCTTGAGCCTACCATTGCCGCAACGATCCAGAGCAGGGAAACCGTGTCCGGGATGCCGCGGGCCGCCAGCAGCGCGCCGGTCAAGGCGAAGGGAAGCGCAAACACGGTATGTGAAAATTTTATCGTCTCCAGAAATGTCCTGATAGCGCCGAAAAAGCCGTCGCGGCCAGCTGCGCACTCCATGTCCGACCCCGTTTTCTCACTATTTGCCGTCATGTCGCCGTCCATGCCCCAGCGCCGTCTCACCGATTCATTTCAGAAAACAATGATTTTCCACTGGAAAAACCCAACTTTTCTTTTTAGCACTTCACAACTGATCTTACAACGGTTTTATCCCGAAGGCATCCGCACCCGCGGCCAAAAAACCTTGACATAAATATTTCCGGCATTATGCTTACGTTGAATTTCGGGAACTTGCCGACCGCATCCCCCAGCGGAGCGGAAGCACCCCGTCGGAGAGGAAATCCTTGATCAGCAAACGCTTTCTCTTCATCTGCCTGTCCGCCCTCATCCTCTGCCTGTCGTGCAGCGGCAGACGGGAAGATGCCGGCCCCGCGCGCCTGCGCATCGTAACGACACTCTTCCCCCTCTATGATTTCACCCGCGCAGTAGCCGGCACAAAGGCCGAGGTGTTCCTGCTCCTTCCCCCGGGCATGGAGTCACACAGCTTCGAACCCAAGCCCGACGACATCATCAGGATCAACAAGTCCGACCTGTTCATCTTCACCAACCGTTACATGGAACCCTGGGCCGGAGACATCATCAACGGCCTGGATTCGAAAAAGATCCTGGTGGTCGATGCGAGCCGCGGGGTCACTTTCCGGCAATCGCTCACGGGCGAAGAACAAGGCCACGAGAGCGCCGGACACCATCACGCCGAGAGGATGGATCCCCACATCTGGATGGATTTCGGCAATGCGCAGCGGATGGTCGACAATATCCTTGCCGCAATCGTCGCCAAAGACCCGGGGAATCGAGGCTATTACACAGCCAACGCCTCGGCATACAAGGCAAAACTTGCCGAACTTGACCGGAGCTACCGGATAGGGCTGGCCTCCTGCGACAAGAAGATCATCTTTCACGGCGGCCATTTCGCCCTGGGGTACCTGGCGAACCGTTACGGGCTGAGGTACGAGTCGGCCTACGCCGTCAGCGCCGACTCGGAGCCGACACCCGCCAGGATCGCGGCCATGATAGTTCAGATGAAAGCCAACGGCATCGACTGCATCTTCACGGAAGAGCTCATGGAACCGCGGGTGGCGCGGATCATATCCCAGGAAACCGGGGCGAAGATCCTCAAGCTGCACGGCGCCCACAACATCGGCCGGGACGAGCTCAAGAACGGCGCAACCTTCCTCTCCCTCATGGAGCAGAATCTGATCAACCTCAGGACCGGACTTCGATGCAGGTAAACGCGGTTTCCATAAAGGGGCTGTCGTTCGCCTACCACGGCAACGACGTGCTCAAAGACATCACCTGCGACATAGCTGCCGGCGACTACCTTGGTATCGTCGGGCCCAACGGCTCCGGCAAGAGCACCCTGGTGCGCTGCATCCTGGGCCTCAACAGGCCCGGCGCCGGCAGCATCGACCTGCTGGGCGTCCGGCTGGAATCGTTCACCGGGTGGCACAGGATCGGCTACCTCCCCCAGGGCCTGCAGATGCTCAATCCCAGCTTCCCCGCCACGGTCCGTGAGATAGTCAGGCTGGGCAGGCTGTCGGCGAAACGCTTTCCGAAACGCTTCGACCGTGATGATGCGCTGGCCGTGGAAAAGGCGCTGGAACTGATGTCCATATCGGACATCGGAGACCGGCTCATCGGAGAGCTGTCCGGCGGCCTCAGGCAGCGGACCCTGCTCGCACGGGCACTCGTGAACGAGCCTGAACTGCTGATCCTGGATGAGCCGACCACCGCTCTGGACCCGGACACCAGGGAAAGCTTCTACGCCACCCTGAAGGATCTGAACGACAACCGCGGCACCACCGTGCTGCTGGTCACCCATGACTCCTCGACCATCGGCCTCTACGCCACCCGGCTCCTCTACCTGGACAAGAAGGTCGTATTTTACGGCGACTTCAGGGAATTCTGCGAATCATCGGAAATGACGGGTTTCTTCGGCCTTCAGGGGCAGCACCTCATCTGCCGGAGACACTGAAAGGAAAGACATACACTTTGGTATTCGCTGACATAATGCAATATGCGTTCATACAGCGTGCGCTCCTGGCCGGGACCATGATTGCGGCGCTCTGCTCATGCCTGGGGGTGTTCCTGGTGCTGCGCAGGCTTTCCCTCATCGGCGACGGACTGGCACACGTCACCTTCGGCAGTGTGGCGCTCGCTCTGCTGCTTCGATTCCAGTCCGTATATACATCCATAGCCGCCATTCCCTGCGTGCTCCTGTCTGCCTTCGGAATCCTCAAGATAGCCGAGAAGGCGCGCATCTACGGTGACGCGGCCATCGGTATCGTCTCATCACTCGGCATCGCGACGGGTATCATGCTGGCAAGCCTTGCCGGGGGGTTCAATGTCGACCTCTTCAGCTATCTGTTCGGCAACATTCTTGCCATAAGCCGCGAAGAGCTCCTGGTAACCGCCATACTCTCCGTCACGGTGCTCCTGGTGATCGCAATGTTTTACCATGACCTCCTGGCCATAACATTCGATGAAGAACTGGCTGCCGTATCGGGCATAAAAGTGGAGCGGATCAACACTGTGCTCGTCTTCATGACCGCACTGACCGTGGTCCTTGCCATGAAAGTGGTCGGGATCATGCTCATCTCCGCCCTGCTGATCCTGCCGGCCGCATCAGCCCTGCAGCTGGCCCGCGGCTTCAGGACCGCCATGCTGCTGGCCGTGGTCCTCGGCGTCGTATCGGTGGCAGGGGGCATCTTCGTTTCCTTCCTGCTCAATCTCCCGACCGGGGCGACGATCATCTTCATCGGCTTCATGTTTTTTGCAGCCTCTTTCCTCGTCAGGAAGCTGCGGGCACTCCCGTAAAAAAAAGCCGGATGGCGCATTCTCCGGCTCTTTCCGATCTCATCGATGAAAACGTAATCAATATCCGCACACTTCGCTGTCCATATGGTCCATGCACGCTTTGGATCCGACGCTTTCAGTGACCACTCTGGCTATTTCCCTTATTTTATCGAGATCGTTGTCCCTCGTCGCTTTGGCCAGGTCATCCCTGATCCTCCTGGGGACAAAATCCTCGGCCAAATAGACGTTCACCGAATCCCCCCTGGTTATGCGGAGCGATCCGGAATAGTCGACAACCGTTCCATCGTCGTATTTGTATGCCATTTCCGACACCTCCTTTACACATTCAAATTATCGCATATCTCTCCCCTCTTTGCCACTACAAACAAACCTCCGTTCTCCCATCGTGTTGACACTTCCCGCGATTGCGACTAGTATCGGTACATTCCAAGACCAAGGAAGCGCCCGTGAAGACGAAAACCCTCTATTCCTGCCAGAAGTGCGGCTACCAGTCGCCGAAGTGGCTGGGCAAGTGCCCGGACTGCAATTCCTGGAACACCCTGGTCGAGGAAGTGGTCATGGGCGGCCGCGGCCAGGCCGGAGACGGCAACGCTGAAACAGTACCTCTTCCCATCGGCCAGGTGGAAGGCGAAGCAGAGGACCGGTTCTCGTGCGGCATGGAAGAACTGGACCGGGTGCTGGGTGGCGGAGTGGTGGCCGGCTCGCTGGTGCTGATCGGCGGAGATCCGGGCATCGGCAAATCGACCCTGATGCTGCAGGCAACCGATCGCCTGTCACAGCGCAAGGGGAAAACCCTCTATGTTTCGGGCGAGGAATCCGCCCGCCAGACCAGGATGAGGGGGGAACGACTGGGGGTCGAGGCCGCCGAACTCTACATCCTGGCAGAGAACTCGCTGGAAAAGATACTCGGCCATGTCACGCGGCTCAAACCGTCCGTGCTGGTGGTGGACTCCATCCAGACAGTCTTCACCAGGACCCTGGAATCGGCGCCCGGAACCGTCAGCCAGGTCCGCGAAACCGCGGGTAAGCTGATGCTGCTGGCCAAGGGGAGCGGAATCCCCGTGTTCCTCATCGGCCACGTCACCAAGGACGGTTCCATTGCCGGCCCCAGGGTCCTGGAGCACATGGTGGACACGGTCCTCTACTTCGAAGGCGACAGCGGTCACCCCTACCGGATTCTGCGCGCCATCAAGAACCGTTATGGTTCCACCAATGAAATCGGCGTGTTCGAGATGGGGGAAAAAGGTCTGGCCCAGGTGGACAACCCGTCGGAGCTGTTCCTTTCGGAACGCCCGCTGGGCGTCTCCGGCTCGGTGGTGGCCGCTACCATCGAAGGGAGCAGGCCGCTGCTGGTGGAGCTGCAGGCGCTGGTCACCGCATCCTCGTACGGAGTCCCGCGCCGCACCACCATCGGCGTGGACCACAACCGCCTTGCCCTGCTGGTGGCGGTGCTGGAAAAAAAGGTCGGGCTGGTCATGACCGGCCAGGACATTTTTCTCAATGTCGTGGGTGGCGTCAAGCTCTCGGAACCCGCCGCGGACCTGGCAATGATCGCCGCAGTCGCCTCCAGTCACCTGGACCGGAGCATCGCGCCCCATACCATGGTCGTGGGAGAAGTCGGCCTGGCCGGAGAAGTCCGCGCCGTCACCCAGCCCGAAATCAGGGTCAGGGAAGCGGCGAAGCTCGGTTTCCGCCGCTGCATACTGCCGGCAGGCAGCCGGAAACATGTGCGCGTCGGTGATGTGGAGCTGATCGGAGTGACTTCGGTGGCCGAAGCCCTGGAACATCTGTTCGACGCAAATTGAGACATGCGAGATTTTGCTTTACTTGAGCCAACTTTTTTCCTAGAATATCAAAGATTTACCCAAACAGGAGTGAAGTCATGGATTTTGAGAAAAGAGAGTATTTTCGCTGCATCCTCCAGGAGGAAATGAGATCGCTCCTTGAAGAGGCGGGAAAAACCGTGTCCGAGATGACCGCGGACACCACCACCTTCCCGGACCCCAATGATCGCGCCACCCAGGAATCGGACCGCACGTTCGAGCTGCGCATCCGAGACCGTGAACGGCGCCTGCTCAACAAGATCCGTGAAGCGCTGGAAAGAATCGACGACGGCACCTTCGGCATCTGCGAAATGTGCGGAGAGCCGATCAGTGAAGCCCGTCTCAAAGCGCGGCCGGTCACCACGCTGTGCATCGACTGCAAGATCGAGCAGGAAAAACAGGAAAAAATGTAGGACGGTTCCATCGTCACCTGCCGTGCGGTCCCGCGGAGGCCGTTCAACCGGAATCAATGGTCTGTCAGAAAACCACTACATTCTTGAGCTCAGCCGTGCGGACGGCAAACTCCGCAACCCTTTCCTACGCTGCCAGATTCGCTTCCCTGACCCGCCTGATCAGGAAGACCCTGCTCCTGGAATCCGCAACCATATACATTCTCGACACGGAACAAAGAATGCTGTCCCGCAAGGTCTGCAGCTCCGGCCCGGCCAAACTGCAAATCTGCGCCGTTCCGGCCGGTGAAGGAGCCGCGGGCCGCTGCGCCGCCACCAGACTCCCCCTTTCCTCAGGCCGGGAACACCTGCACCGGGATGAAACCACGGCGGCGCCCGATGCCGCCATAACCTGCCTCCCCATATGCCACAACTCCAGGCTCACGGGAGTGCTCTCCATGGAAAGTACGCCGGGATCCCCCCGTCCATCCTGGGCCGAAGCGGTGCTCGACGATATCCTGGCCGAAACGGCGGGCCTGATCAGCACCATGGAAATCACTGAGCGCTCCGACCGCCGCATACAGCATCTCATGGCTTTGAACGAACTGGGCATGGCACTTGCCCGTCCCGTCCCCTATCCCGACCTTCCCGCAGCTATTTCCCGCATGTGCCACGGCTTCGCCAATGCCTGCTGCAGCATGCTGCGCATCGGCAGGAACACCTTCCGGGAGGAACAGTTCATCATCCAGTGCGGCAGGCGCAGCCGACCGCAGCGTCGCTCCCTCCTCGAGATCGAGGAGCGCTGCGCCAAACGTGTCCAGTCGAGCGGCACACCATACCTGGCAATCGATGTCGTGGCAGACGAAGAGCTTCCCCCGTCCTGCATCTGCGTCCCCCTGCGCGGCGAAAAGCGGCTTATCGGCACCCTGACGATTTTCGGCAAGTGCGGCCGGCTGGGCGTCAGGCGCAACTTCGACGAAGAGGACCGCGAATTTTTCGAAGGCATTGCCAACCTGGCCGCAACGGCGCTGGCGGCGGGAGAGAACAACTACCGGCTTTCGCTCCTGGCGGCGGAAAACGACCGGAAGCTGAAGGAACTCTCCCTGCTCTACCGCGTCAGCAATGCCATGCATTCGACGACCATGATCAACCGCCTGATTCACCTGAACCTGGCAGCCCTGGTCTCGGGGTCCCCGCACCTTTTCGAGCGGGCCATGCTGTTTCTGGCAAACCGTCGCTCCGGCTTCATGCAGGGGATGCTGGGCGTGACGTACGATCCGGCATTCACCCCCCTTGATTCGCACCAGGAGGGAAATGGAACCCTTTTCAGCAAATGGGACTTAGCGGAACCCGACATGCGCCGCCAGGAGAGCTCCGAGTTCAACCGGACGGTGATGTCGACCCGCTTGCCCCTCGACCGGACTATGAACCTGCCTTCCCGGGCCGTGCTGGAAAAGAGGCTCGTGCTGGTCGGCGGCAGGGAACGGGGTAAGTCCAGGGGGATGGATTTCATCAGCCGGTTCCAGTTGTCCTCGTTCGCCGCGGTTCCCCTTATGGCCAAACATGAGGCGATCGGCGTCGTGATCGTCGACAACCCCCTGACCGGCAAGGAAATCTCCGAAGACGACCTGCGCCTGCTCCAGCTGTTCGCCAACCAGGCCGGCATGGCCATCGACAACTCCATACTCTACAACAGGGTGGAAAACGCCAACCGGGAAGCAGTCGATATCCGCGAGCGCCTCCTGGAGGGCGAGCGTCTTGCAACCCTGGGCGAAACAGCCGCGATCGTGGCCCACGAACTGAAAGGCCCGCTGGTGTCGATGGGCGGCCTGGCCAGGCGCCTGTCGCGAAAGGAACCGCCCGGCTCGCGTGAGTGGCATTACGCCCGGACCATCAGCATGGAGGCCGAGCGCCTGGAAAAGATGATCACGGAAATCCTGTTCTTCTCGCGCCGGACCACCATCTGCTACACCACCTGCTCAGCGCGTGCCATCATCGAGGATTCACTCGCCGTGTTGAGCGGGACGCTCGAAGAGAAGAATGTGAAGATTAAGCAGCGGTTCGCAACTGCCACGCCCGATTTCCTCGGTGATTATCAGCAGCTGAAACAGGTGTTCATCAACCTGTTCACCAATGCCGCCGATGCGATGAAGGATGGCGGCATCCTGTCGGTTTCCGCGGCCGCTGCCCGGCTGGGCGGCGCACGCGCCGTCTCCCTCAAAGTGCGCGATACCGGTGGCGGCATACCGCTGGAAATACTGTCCAGAATCTTCGATCCGTTCTTTACCACCAAGGAACAGGGAACAGGGCTGGGATTGCCCATCGTTCACCGGATAATAACCAACCACGGCGGACGGATTCAGGCAGTCAACCGGGCCGGAGTGGGGGCGGAGATACGCATGCTGCTGCCGGTGGAACCTCCCCGGGGAAGGGATTGAACAGGTCTTACGTGTTCGTGTTCCGGTCATACGGAAACTTGATAAGCCGGTTCGTACAGAGCTTTCGCAGGACGGCGGGCACCGGCAGTGACCCAAGGACGCCGAAAAGCCCGCCGAACAGGCTTTCCAGAGCCGCTTTCTGAACAACGATCCCGGCCGGGACGCCCGCCAGGTATTCGAGAACCGCGGAGTGGATTCCCTTTGTGGCGCCGGCTATGCCCGCGACCAGGATGCACAGGGGATAGACGAAGGGCAGGCGTGGCAGGAAAACCCCGACGAAGTCTATCACCAGGGCCGGCAACATGAAATTCAGCATCTTGAGCGGCCCCTTTCCGCCCATCCCAAGAGCCAGGCTGAGCGCACCGGCCAGGAGGCCGACGAGGGTCGCGGCGCCGGTCTTCTGGACACAGCCGCGGCTCAGGAGCAGAAAAAAAATCATGAAGAACATGGAGTGGCCCGAAATCCCGAGCTTCATGCGCAATGTTGCCTTGGTGACGACAATGAAGGTCGCGCAGAAACCGAGCAACAAGGCTTCTCTCATCGTAAAACGGCTCCACAGGAACGGCACTTCGCTTTTCATCCTTTCAAGTTCCCCCTTCCGCAAAGGTTGTCAACCTTCATGACCCCGCTGATCCGATTGCGATGCCGGCAAACGCTTTTCCTCCATCAGCAGCGCAATGTGTTTCTCGAGAGCGCGTTCATCATAAAAGGTCCTCTCCGGAAATGCGCCCATTCCACGCGCCTGCGCCGACAGGGCAGCCTCGTCCGCAATCGTCAACGCACGGACGATCAATGGTATGAATATGCAGAAAAAAATATCATGCCAGAAGCATGGCGACAGTATCCTCCGTGGCGAAAGTTCCGCCCCCCGCAACTTCTGGGCCATGGCGATCTCCCGGAGCTCGCGGGCGAATAGCGGGACAAACCTGAGAGACGTGAAGAACAGGAACAGGACCCTGAACGGGACGACCTTCCGCAAACCCTTCATCATGTTCGATGCCTGCGTCGTCCGAATGAATACCATGCCGGGGATGAAAAACAGCAGGATCTGGAGTGAAGTCCTCACTCCCATCCACAGTCCGGTCGGGTAACCGTATTGATAGAGAAACAGCGCCACCAGAATGACCATCTGGACCAGAAAGAAGCGGATGTCGCGCCAGAGGTCGGACAGGGTCAACCGGGCCAGAAAGTAGTAAATCAGGCAGAGAATCGTCGCCAGCAGCAATGTCAGCGGCTCCCTCACCGCCAGCGCGAAAATGCACAAGCAGCTGCCCAGGACCAGCTTGAATCCGGAAGGGAGCCGGTGAACGAGGGAGTTCCCCGGCCGGTACTGGCAGGCGTAATCGCTGCGGCCCATCTTCGGCTTTTTCATGGCGACACCGTTCCATCGTTCACGATCCTCCCCGCCTCGATGCAGACGACGCGGTCGGCCCAGGCCGGGTCGGGCAGAGGATCGTGGGAAGCAATGACAATGGAGATCCCCCTGTCTGCCCGCAGGGACGAGAGTATTTTCAACAGACGAAGCCGCTGGGCAGGATCAAGGCCGGCAAAAGGTTCGTCCAGCAGCAGGATACCGGGTTCCGGAGCAATCACGCTGGCCAGTGCGACACGGTGTTGCTCGCCATAGCTGAGTGTCAATGGCAGACGCGCTGCCAGATGGTCTGCTTCGCACAGCTCCAGTGCCGCAGCTACGCGTTTTGCGATCTCGTCCTCCTGCAGCTTGAGGCGCTTGAGACTGAAAGCGACTTCATCGAAAACGGTGTCCTCGAAAAGCTGGCGCTGTGGATTCTGGAAGAGCAGGGTGACGATGTCCGGTGCAGTGGCCCGAGTGGAAAAAACCGGTCTGCCGTCAATCAGAACCTGCCCCGATTCGGGCTCTATGGCTCCTGCCATCGCCTTCAGCAGTGAGGATTTCCCACAGCCGTTTTCCCCGTAGAGATGCACCAATTCCCCTGGCGTGACGGAAAAGGTTATGTCGTGGAGCACTGGACCTGTTTCCGGGTAGGAGATCTCCAACCCTTCGATTGACAGGGATTTCCCCGGGCTACCGGCTCCCCTGCCGGAACACGGCATAGCAACTCTCCGCGCAACTCCGTCGAAACGCAGCATTGGCGGATGTTCGAGAACTTTATCGATCTTCCCGCTCGTCATCATGTAGTAACGGTCGACCAGTCCGACAAAAGGCTCGATATTGTGCTCGGCGATAATGATGGCAATTCCCAGGCTCTTCAGTTTTTGGAGGATTCTGCACAGGTCCTCTTTCCCGGCACGGTCGAGCTGCGAGGTCGGCTCGTCGAGCAGGATGCATTCCGGGCCCATGGAAAGGATAGATGCAATGGACAGCCGCTGTTTCTGCCCGGCGGAGAAACGTTCCACGTTCCGGTTGCCGAATTCCAGCAGGCGGACCGCGGCGAGAGCGTCGGCAACCCGTGTGGTCATCTCAGGGACAGGCAGGCAGATATTCTCCGGGCCGAAGGCGACTTCGTCATAGGCAGTGGCGCAGAGGATCTGGGATTCGGCATTCTGGAAGACCAGGCCGAGCCGTGCCACCGCAGCTTCACCGTTCGGCCATCGCCCTTTCCAGGAGATTTCCCCCGATGACACCCCCTGGTGCAGCAAACGCTTCAAGGAAAGCAAAAGAGTGCTCTTCCCGCATCCGGAATGTCCGGTTACGCAGATGCATTCGCCGGAACCGACATTGAGGGAAATGCCCGAAAGGGCCGGCAGATCCTGTCCATCATACGTATAGGAATAGTTTCTGACGGTAAGCATGATTCCCCTCAAGGACACGCCTTGCCATAACAGCAGGAAAGGCGAAGATCCGAGTATCTTCGCCTTTCTCGATTGCGGAATCAACCATAAAGCAGCAACGGATCAGAGGTTCACCTGGATACCGCCGTAGATGAACCTGCCCGCCTGCGGGAATCCGTAACTCGTCTCGTAATTCTCGTCGAAGATGTTGTTTACCCCGATATAGACATCCAGGTAGTTCTTGATGACCTTCTGGCTCAGTTTGACGTTTACGAGGGTGTAATCCTTCATTCTGTACGTTACGGATTCGGTGGGACGGTCATAAGTGACCTGGTCGGCAATATACTGCACCGATACATACGGGGTCAGGCCGAAAGCGAAATCATACCACCCTTCGAAGCCCACCTTGTTTTTCGGCCGGTACTGCAGTTCGTCTTTCGTAGCGTTTGCCGACTTGTCCTTGGAATCCAGATAGCTGTAGCTCGCGCGCAGGACCAGGTCTTTGAAGAACCGGGTCTCTGCCGCGACCTCGAAGCCGTAGAAACGGTACTTCTGGAAGTTCTGGTAAACGCTGTTGGAATCCTTTTCGATGAAGTTCTTGGCATCGGTCCTGAACCCGGTCAGGGTAACGAGGCAGTTGCCGGGAAGCTTCTGTTCCACGCCGATCTCATATTGGTATGACCGTTCAGTCTGCAGGTTGGAATTGCCGCCACTCACATCATAGAGCTGCTGGAGGGATGGAAAGCGGATGTTCCTCTGGAAGGCGGCCTTGGCCCTGGTCCCGGTGGGAAAATCATAGTGGATGCCCGCCTGCACGCTGAAGTCGTCATCGGACATCTCATCCCTGTCCTGCAGGAAATGGCCGTAGCCCACCACCAGACCGAGGTTCTCGACCGGCTCCAGTTCGTATTGGGCGGTAAGGGAGTAGATGTTGAAATCATGCTCGAAGTTGGCGTTGATTCTCTGGTTGTTCCGGGTACCCACCCGGCCGATCGTAAACCCTCTGTTGTCCCAGCTGTCCCCCTCAACCGAGAAACCGGCTGTCAGGATGCCGCCGCGGCCGAAGTCGTAACGCGGCTGCATGGTGATTCCCTTGATGTCCGACCTGGCTGTGACATCATAAGAATTATTTCGGGTTATGGTTGTGTAGCTGTTGTTGTCGAAACCCTTGCTGTGCTCGTCCATCCTGTTGATGAACGCCCAGGTCCTGAGGCTGAACGGCCCTTTCGGCGCGTAATCTCCGGCCAGTTGCAGCGAGAAGCTCTCGTAGTCTTCCACACGCTCGAATTTCGGATTTGAGGCGAACACGTCGCCCCCGGGGTTGCTGTTGCTCCAGACATTGCTGATGACGCTGGACGGCTTGCCGAACCCCCCATTGAGGTAATTCAGGGTCAAGGCCAGGTTCAGGTCCGGTGTGGCCTGGTAACCGGCGCTGGCGAAGACGTTCTTGCGCGTTATGTCGCTGTTGGCCCGGTAGTCCTTTCCCTGGAGAGATGTCCGGTTGAAGTCACCGGAAAGGGGGAAGCTGTCCTGATCATAGATGCTGCCGCTCAGGAAGAAATCCAGTTTGTCCTTGCTGGCCGACATGGTAGCGCGTCCGAGATAGGCCTGGTGATCGCCGACTTCCATGGCGATGCTGCCCTTGACTCCCGGAACGCCTTTCTTGGTGATGATATTGATGACACCGGCAAGACCACCCTGACCGTAAAGAACTGAGCTCGGGCCGACGGTCAGCTTGATCTTGGCGATATTCTCCACCGGAATGGCGACGGGGTTGAACTGCTGGTCCAGAGCCGAATTCATGGGGATGCCGTCCAGCAGGAGCACGACGTGGCGGGTCCTGAGACCCCGGATGTCGATCCGCGGCACCCCTTCCCCTCCGCTTCTCACGTTGAGGCCGGGAAGGAGCTCAATGGCTTCGTTCAGGGTCCTGGCATTGCGCGCCTTGATATCCGCGGCCGTTACTTCGTGGACCGTCTGGGTTGCTTCCACCCCGCCTCCCTTGGCGGTGACGACAACCTCGCCCAGGCTGAACGCCTCTGGCGGGTTATCCACGGGAGCAGACAACGAAACCCCTGCAAGGGATAAGACGGCTGCAATGGTAAGGCCACAGCGGAACAATGACTGACGCTCTCTTTGCTTGTATTTCATTATGGTTCCCTCCTTACGGCGAAATCACTGGTAATGGGAAATCATAAGCGCCAAGCAGCTGATTCCATTCGTGTTGCCTTGCCCGTGCGCCAGATTCGATGAATCTATATACTTCATCATATAGCGATATGCAACAAAAAACCGGCATTGCGCCGCTCAAGAATCCATGAGGAGGTCAAATATTGACAGCCGATTTCCGCCTGCGAGCCATTTAATTGAAAGCTGTTGGCATTTGCCGGGAAAAAGTATTATATTTCTGGCTTCTGCATTATTTCAATGCCGATTGCAGGCCGTGGGAAATGAAAATGAGTGCCCCCCGCACCCCAGCCCGCCCAGAGGAGAACGCACATATGACCGCACTTGAAAGAATCACCGGCAGAACCGCTACTGTCGGCATAATAGGAATGGGCTATGTCGGCCTCCCCCTGGCAATGGAGTTTTGCCGGGCAGGTTTCGCCGTAACCGGCTTCGACCGCGACCCATCCAAGGTGGCGATGCTGAACGAAGGAAAGAGCTACATTCGCCACATCGACCTGTCATCCATCACCGACAACGGAGCTTCACCCCTCGCCGCTACCGACGACTTTTCCCGCCTCAGTGAAATGGACTGCATCATCGTCTGCGTTCCCACGCCCCTCAACCATAACCGGGAGCCGGACATGACTTATGTCTTCAACACCGGAGCCACCATATCCGGCTTTCTCCGGCCGGGACAGCTGGTCGTCCTCGAATCAACCACTTACCCCGGCACAACCGACATCGATATGCGCCGGATACTCGAGCAATCGGGACTCGAGGCAGGCAAAGATTTCAATTTGGCCTTCTCTCCTGAGCGCGAGGATCCGGGCAGGGCCGACTTCGGCATCCGCACCGTCCCCAAGGTAGTGGGCGGCTACACCCCGGCCTGCCTGGAACTGGCCTGCGCGCTCTACGGCTCGATCGTCGAGAAGACCATCCCCGTCTCTTCCACCAGGGTGGCAGAAGCGTCCAAGCTGCTGGAAAACATCTACCGTTCGGTCAACATCGCCCTGGTCAACGAGCTGAAGATGCTGTTCGACCGGATGGGCATCAGCGTCTGGGAGGTGATCGACGCGGCAAAGACCAAGCCGTTCGGCTTCCAGGCCTTCTATCCCGGCCCGGGGCTCGGCGGGCACTGCATCCCCATCGACCCCTTCTACCTCACCTGGAAAGCGCGTGAATACGAGTTCCACACCCGCTTCATCGAACTGGCAGGTGAAATCAACACCGGCATGCCGGACTATGTGGTGATGAAAGTGATGACTGCGCTCAACGATTCCGGCAAAGCCGTGCGCGGAGCCCGCATCCTCATAATGGGCCTGGCCTACAAGGCCAACGTGGACGATGACCGCGAATCCCCATCCTACCGGCTCATGGAAAAACTGGAAGCCCTCGGCGCCGACGTCAGCTACAACGACCCCTTCATTCCGGTAATACGCCCCTCCAGAGAGTACGCTCGCTACGCGGGTCGGAAATCGATGCCGGTGAGCCGGGACTTTGATCTAATCCTCATTTCCACGCCCCACGATGAATACCGCTCCATCGATTTTGCATCCCTGGGGATACCGGTGGTGGACACGCGAAACGTGGTGAAGAAAAAGGGGCGGCTCTGCTACGACGCGTAGTTTCAGCCCGGAAAGGGCGTTTTCCGATACGGGTCGTGAATTCAATATGATATTCAAGATTCTATGATCTTGATTGAAAGAAGGTTTACAACACACTAACCATGGATAAAAACGCTACGGGACGGAAGCCGGAATTTTCCAGTCGCATTTTTCTCCCGATTGTGATAGAAAGAAAAACTCATCATTCACGATTAAAGTTTAGGGGATGTAGCTCAGCTGGGAGAGCGATGCGTTCGCAACGCATAGGTCGACGGTTCGATCCCGTTCATCTCCACCAATAATTTGGTAACCCGTTTCCCATCAACGGGTTACGCTCCTCATACGTGGGGTTTTCTTGTTTGGTACACAAATTGGTACACAAGAAAACCCCATGCCTGTTTCTTACCTCCATAAAATCAACAAGATATATTATTTCAGGATCCGCATCCCAAAGGATTTACAAAACCACCTTGGCCGCGCTATATTTAAGGTTTCCCTCAAAACGGACGACTACCGGAGCGCCAAAACGCTCTGCAAAGTTCTCGCGGGAAAGTTGCACGCCATCTTCACAAGCATAAGGAGCAGAGAAGTGACTGAAGAATCCATGCAGGACATCGTTCGCGAGTACCTCACCACGAGCCTGAATGCGCTTGACACACTACGCCTCGATATCCCGAAACCTCAAGACAATACGCTCGACATCCTGGAAATTTCGCAGACAAGCCGGAAGCTTTCCGCCACTATGGCTCAAATCTATCTTGAGAATCGCGATTATCTTGCAAAAGCGCACCACCTCGACAACATTCTGCAAGAGAAGGCTATCACGCTTGACAAGGAAAGCAGGGAATACAAAATGCTTTGCCGTTCGCTGCTGATGGCGGACGTGGAAATAGACAGGATCGAAGAGGAGCGGGAGAAGGGCAACTATAATAATGACCACGACAGGTTCTTTGAAAAACTTTTTGAGCGGACATCCCAGCACCCAAACCAGAGTCCGGGGATTTCAAAGACCTACCAAACTTTGGCGAGCGTCGTTATCGACAATTATGTCGATTACCAGGTGACTGTTGTAAAAACTTGGGATGTAAACACTGAAGCAGACATAAAAAGCATTTTCGCCCTGTTACCGAAAATCTGCGGTGACAAGCCGATGGAAGACTACACCAGCACGGATTTACAGAATTTCGTGAAAGTAGTGGCGAAGCTCCCTCCTAACATGAACAAGAATCCAAAATACCGAGAAAAGACCATCGACGAAATCCTCGCGATGGAAATTGAGGAGACTATCGCAGATAATACGCTAAAGAAGCGAATTGACTGGATAAAAATCCTGTTCAAATGGGCATCGGAAAATGATTACACGACTAAAAATCGCGCACAAGGTTTAAAATCTCCGAAGAACAACGTCAACAATGACAGCGACGAGCGGTTTCCTTACGACAAAGAAGACATCGATAGGTTGGTCAGTACCTTGTGCTATGATCCCAAACGGCCCGAAAGGTTTTGGGTGCCTCTCATCGGTCTTCACAGTGGTTTGCGCCTCGACGAAGGCTGTCAGCTTTATCTGGCTGACATCAAATGTGACGAAAGTGGAATCCCCTTCTTCGATATAAACGACGAACTGGACAAAAATCTTAAAACGCCGCAAAGCAAAAGGTGTATTCCGATTCACCCTCTCATTTTAGAATTAGGTTTTCTCGATCACGTAGAAAACTTGCGAAAACAGGGGAAGGTGAGACTTTGGGAAAACTTGAAGTGGTGCAAAAAAGGCGGGTATGGAAAGGATTTCGGTAAATGGTACCAGGTAATCAACCGTTATTTCATAACCAAAGACAAGAAAAAAGTGTTTCACTCTTTTCGGCACAATATGGAAGATATGATGAAAAGCCACAGGGTCGAAGAAGCATTGAGAAACGACATTCTCGGCCATAAGAACAAGGGGGAAGGGAACGCCAGGTACGGAAAGCCACATTCAGTTGCGGTTATGAGTGAGGTTTTCGATAATATCGACTACGGGATCGATATTGATGTCTTGAAAGCCAAACTCCAGTCACCGTGCAAATTTCCGAGGATGCCAAAGAAAGATAAGGATTCTGTCGATATCAGCCAGGAATAAATTTGAAGGCTGGCGCTCGGCTTGTTCGTTTCAAAAGTGTTAGCGCCAGCCTTTGCCTTTATCCTTTATCGTGAGTTACGAAAGGATTGTTCAAAGGTGTGTGAAATAGAAAAGTTTACGTGGCGCATGGGCATCGAACCCGTAACGATGGAAAACGTCAAAAATCTCCTGCAATAAAATTACTTTTAAATAACAACTAGTTATCCTTGTTTTCCGGTTGGCCTCAGTCCGCACAACGTCAAAAAAATGGGTATTTAGACGGTTATTTCTGCGAAAATTTGGCGAAAGTCGTAACTTCGGCCCGCAAGTACACGAGCCGCCCTTGTCTGGTAATCCGTGGGGTAGAACCGTATCAGCTCAAGGTCTGCGGGTCGGCGGAGCTGCCTGTTGAAGCAATTTGGAACCGTAGTCGACGATAAGTAATCTGAGATAGATACACATGCCTACTATTTAGCAATCTTTGTGTTGGAACATGACTGACTCTGCTTGTTAGCGAATATAAATACTACTGGCTTCTTTCAATGCCAAGGCGTAGTCTTTCATGATTTCTTTTGTTTCTTCTTTTCCCTTCTGATTGCAAAGCTCAACGTAGGCCTCATTGGTTGGAGTTGTTACCTTACGCCCTGTACTGCGTTTGCTTTTCAGTAACTCTTCCATGTTCATAAACTAACCTCCTCTAAATTATTCTTGTACATATCGTAAGGCGCTATAGCGAAATCTTCCTGTATCCAGCCCTCTTGAAGGTCGTAATAGAAGACAGTGTTGGTGTCATGAACCAGAATCCAAGGATTTATGTCGTCAGTAGCAGCTGTAACATCTATTATGAGACGGGCTGAGTTCTTATGTTGCTTATATTCTTCAATGGTTGAAATATCAACGCACCAAATAAATTGCGGCATCGGTGTTTTGAGTATTATTTCCTTCAAATCGTCATTTATAGCGACGTTCAAATTGGTTCTGTACTTCAATGAACGAGATGAAGTTATGTAAGGCCTTATTATTACATTATCTGGTACTGCTATTTGTTTTGTTTCCAAGAAGTCCTTAACGTACTTAATTACAATATCAGCCGGTAAAAACATCTTCTCGTATAATGGAATTAAGGCGTACTCTATATCTTCAATTCCATATGTTGTCGTTGCCGTGGCAGTTTGCGTAACTACCCTGTAAGGCAGGAAATTATCGTCAACCGCTATCAACGAGTCGATGAAATAATGGGACAAGGTGGGCGACGTAGCTTTATAGCTATCGACTTTTTGCTGGTTGATTTCACCATGCCCGATAATAGAAATTGCATGTTCTCGTTTTGGCATTGCAGCGATAATAGGAATCCCAGATTCTATGTAGGCAAAGATGCTGGAGTAAAATCTTTCTTTGCTTTCAGGTTTAGCCCCTTTTCTCAGAATCAGTGGATGGAAACCAGCGGCAGCAAAAATTTCCGATAGCTGCACAAGAGTTAACCCCTCGGAAGGAGTCTTCCGGTTCAAATAAAGGGGGGTCATCTCAACGATGTCGTTAATGGACCTCTGCTTGTAGTGCGCGTATTTGTCTGAAAAATAACGTATGATTGACCAGGCAGCACTATGGGCGCACCTTGAGATATCGGTCTCTTGTGCCATCCATGGGAAAGCCTTCACGTTATGCTTAACGCCAAGTATATGTGACCTTGACGGCGCCCACATAATGAAAGACTTGTCCGCTTCCACAAGTAGTTCAGGCTTTATATGCGAGCGACCTCTGTTGTCTCCAATAGCCGATGGCCGTAAAACCATAAAACCACCATAGCCAGCAGGAGACAAATCAACATCGGTAAAAAAATGAATCCTGAAACATTCTTTAGGCAAGAACTTGTGCTTCTTTGAGTAAAAACTGCTGTATATGCTGCTGAAGTCGAAGTCCCGGTAAAGCGATTCGATGACTATCCGTTTACATTTGAGGCCGATTCTCGCTTTGAATTCGTTGACGATGTCCGAATTTATATAGACAGGATTATCGATGATGGCAAGCAATCTGTCGTAGTCTTCGAGTCGGTTTATTTCCAGAATCTCGTAGTTTATCATGCGGGACCATTCCAGGGTGCAATTAAGTTAATTTGCCATAGGTCAGATGCGTCATGGTAGGAAAGGCCAGAAACGCAAAAAGCCTTAACTACCGGAGAGCAAGGCGCCTGCTGTAACCTGTCGCAACTTCAGGTTAACTGTAAATTAACCAATTTATAGCAAAACCTGGCAAAATTTCAAGAAAAAATACAACGTTTGAGAAAATAGTGTGTTAGGGAAAGAATAGTTATTCTGTATCATCAACCCATATGATTCGACCTTTTCGGACGAAGAAGTGGCTGCGGCAGCCAACCTTACGCCACACTGAAGGATGCAACGTAATGGTTCCGTCGCGATGCTCGATTGCTGACCATTGTGGTTTAGTATCTGAGAGCAGATTCATATGGAGCGTCGCATTGCATCCGCAGGGGCAGACCATCACCGCGCTCCACAAATATTCTGCTTCGCCAAGCAAGTAGATTTTGTATGCCTCAAGACCGTCAGGCAGCTCTTCCATTTTTGCATAGCGGAACTTTTGTTCTCTTCTAAATAGGCTTATCAGCCAATTCCAGAAGATCGTGAACCATTTCATTTCACCACCTCCTCGCTTAACTGTGGCATATCCAGCAGAGGCGACACATCTCCTCGACCCACGTATTTCAGCAGGGCCTGGCACGGCTCCGACTCCTTCTCCTTATAGAACTGCCCCTGCGTCAAGCTAAATCTGATGGTCGAGTATTCCTCATTCGGGTCTTCTTTGAATGGATGGATACGAGCCAGGAATTCGTTCACTGCAAAAGCCGAAAACAGCATGTTGACGCTGATGACAGCCGGCCGGTCTTCGTCGATACCATCGATGTACTTTGACTTGATGCGCTCGTTGTACTCATCGATATCGGTTCGTTTCAGGTTTGCTGCGAAAAGCTGTTCCATGGTGTAAACGCGCCTGCTTAGCAGGCTTGAGCCGCCAGGCTGCAGATAGTGAATCGTGCCACAGACCTGTTCTATTCCCCCTTTACCGTCGGCAATAAGCTTGATGCCGATATCGAAATAAGGCAGCAGGTAAAATGTCGCGATTCGGTTCAACAGGTGCCGCCCGTCCACACTATCCATGCAGCCGAAAACCACATCACACCCTGCAATCGCCCGCACTACGTTGGGGTGGGAAATATCCTTATGGTACACCTCCACCTTTATTCCCAAGCCCATTTTTATCACTGCCTTTGCGAGCATGTCTACCTTAGCGACTCGGCGTTTTGCGTCTTTGATGCTGGAGTTGATAATCCGGTTGACATTCTTTTCTTCAACATAGTCCGGGTCGACCAGTACCAACCGACCGATGCCCAGTCTGGCCAGTTGTTCGATTGTCGGGCTTCCTGTCCCCGAGCCTCCAATGACTGCCGCCGACATGTTGCGGAGCTTTTTATAGGTGCCCTGACCAAAGAGCTGGATATGACGTACGGCAAATTCGGGTAGAGTAGTCATGTCAACGGGGTCTTCCGCAGGCCAGAAGCACAGGTCATTGCCGACCAGCTTAACGGTTGTTATGGTCACCTTTTTCCCATTGTGCAGGACGCTGCCATGGAGAGAGCCGTCTGCTCTCATTTGCAAGGCCGCCTGAAGTATTGCCCTGCCTTCAGTCTCTGCTCCGTTTTTAGCCCCGCCTTCAGCAGTGATGCGCACGACATAGTTGGCCTGCCTGACAGCTTTCTCATGCATAGCTGCTATTCTGCTGTTCTGCTCAGGAAGACCCTCACCGGAACCTTGGCAGAGCATTATTTCGCGTATGAGCAGACGCTGCATCTTGCCGCCGGAATAACTTCCACAGAGAGCCAGCACATAATTGCTGCTGTCATTGTTGCCGAATAACTGGTCATATATCTTCTTATGATGCTTGCCGGACACACTGAGTTCGTATTTCATGGCCTTATCCTTTCTTAAACTCTCGTTTAAGCCAGTCTTCAACGACTAAGAGATGAGATTCTATGTTATCCAATCCTGGCCGCCATGGGTTGGCGCCAGTCCGATGTCGTGACCATTGCTGCCATACCTTGCCGTCGAAGTTGCAAGTCACGACAGCTCTAATCCCCTTGCCATCCGACCGCGCCAGGGGTGGACAGAAATATGCCATGTCAATTTGTGTGTCAGGGTATCCGTCAACGATGCGGAGGTTGATATCCACCGTGGATACATTGTAACCGGGTGGGACAGGAGAGGCGTAAATTACGACTCTCCTGTCCTTATTCTCGGTCACCGTTTCCCACTGAAGCCCGCAATTTTCAAGATACTCTGTATCCTCTGCAGGAAGCTGGAAATGGCGCCTCATCGGATTAACCCTCCGTCTGGTCGAGCGGCAACGTCATGAACCGTTCGATTCCCGGAGTGGTAAAGTCGACTATATCGACCAATTCGATTTTCTTGGTTGCTCCGCCGCGGAATTTCTGCGTCAGCAGGAAATTCTCCGGAGGTTTTTTCCCGGCCAGCTCCAGTAACTGTCTGCCGGTCATTTCAGTAACGTTCACCTCGTATTTGGTCTTGTCGATGCGGATTAGGTATCTTTTGCTCTTCGGCGGAACCTTGTCCTGTTTTGCATACTCTTCCAGCTCAATCAAAGCATCCTCCAGGTGCTCGATTGCTTCCTCCAAAATGTCCTCTTTCGTGATGCCGTTGCCTTCGTGCTGGTCCATGTTGGAATCCTCCCTTGTTGTGGTGTTGCCGTTCTGCGGTGCATTGTCGCTGTGTTCCATTGTGGGGCTCCTTTGTAAATTTAGTTAATTACATATTAACCACTGGTAAATCTAAAGTCAAGACAAAAAATTTACCCACGGTTATTTTTTCTTGACTACCGGTAACTAATACGGTATGATTCCATCATCAACATGGAGGTGTGAAAGTGGGACTAGACCCGAAGGTAATTGGCGATAGGATAAAGGAAAAAAGACAGCAGCTGAAACTGAGCCAGAAAGAGCTCGCCGAAAGAATTGAAGTGACCCCGTCGGCGATAAACCAATACGAAAAGGGCGACAAGGTCCCTTCGTCAGAGAAAATTATCAGCCTAGCAAAAACCTTGGGGGTTAGTTCGGATTACCTGCTGGGGGTGAGTGGTGAAGAAGATATTTTCCTGGACGAGGCGGTAACTATGGCGTTCAAGGCATTTAAAGAGCTTGGGCCAAATGACCGGAATAATATCGTTGCGAATATTAACTTTTTGAGGGAAAGGGCGAAGAAAAAAACCAGATAACCAAGGAGAATTACAATGAGCAAAAACACCAAACAATCTACACCTAAAGTTGCTGCTCTCGCCGCTGCCACGCTCAACGACAAAAATGCCTCGAAAATCGCCAAAAGTCTTGCTGGCTCCGTAGTCTCTCAAACGCATACAGGTAAACAAACCGGCGCCGATATGGAAAGCAAGGCCTCCAAAGTGCTGCAAAGCGACAAGTACAGTGATGGCACAAAAACCCTTGCCGCTTCCATACTATCGCAATCGAACAAGCAACGCTGAATCCTTACAAGTTGAGTTCACTTTACATCCACGTTCTGTATCCCCTCTGGGTGTCATGCCGGTGAGATGACGTGAGACCCCTTTTCCTCCGTATCGAGCAGACTGGCAAACGTCACTGAAAAGTCCCCGTACTGGTTGTTCACGGAGTCCATGGCTTTGACCAAAAGTGCTTTTCTCCGCTCCTCTGGAAAAAGGGAGAGTTGCTCGCCATGGTACCGCAAATTTGACAGCCGGACCCCAAGGAGTCTCACCGGTTGTTCAAGTACGACCGTGTCCAGGATGCTGACCGCGGCATGGTAGATGTCTTCGCTGAGGTTGATGTGGCAGGGCAGCGTATCCTGTTTGCCGAAACTACTGTAAAAATCGGCGTAGCGGACATATGGGGTCACCGTCTTGCCGGCCACGCCGTAGCGCTGTGCCAGCCGGCCGACCATCTCGGAAAGTTGAAGAAAATATTTCAGCACATCCTCCCACCTCGAAACATCCTGCTGCAGAGCTATGCTATGTCCAAACGATTTGACCTCCTCTTCCTCCTTGACCAAGATAACTGAGGTATGAAGGACGATGTCTATTCCGGAGTTATATAAATACGCGGTATTTAATGTTATCGGTATATGCCTAAATTTCAGGATGAATCAAAAAGCTTTCTCTCATTTTAACATTGGTATTTAACACAAAGTATTTTTTGCATTATTTCTTGTTTTTGACGATTATACAAAATATATTTTGTTTTAATGGAGGCAAAAGTGTTTCTCCCTGGCGATTGCGAAGAGGCAATGAAAACTCTCGGCGACCGCCTGCGAATCGAGCGGCTTCGCCGCAACGAATCGCAGCGCATTTTCGCCGGACGCATCGGGGCGAGCATCCCAACGCTCCTCAAAATGGAGCGGGGCGACCCTACCGTGCAATTCGGATTGTGGGTTAACGCGCTCGATATCCTCGGCCACTTGGGTGACCTCAACCACGTATTGGCTCCACCAGACGACCTGTTTTTACGCTACGAAATTGAGCAGCAAATGAAAAACTCCCGAAAACGTGCGTCTCGGCGTCGCAAGGGTCGCTAACGTCATTCGAAATCTCTTAATATTCCAATTTCACGGGTGCCCTACTTAGGAAACTTACTAAACCCTTCGCTTTGACATTGCCCTGCAATACACCATTTGTGTGGAGTGTACCCCCCTGCGAAACGGCAGCACGGACACGAATCATCAATACCGCCAGAACGAACGCCACGGGGCCATTTGACGGCTTTTAAGAAGAAGACAGGGGATAGTATGCCTTCCACTCCCGAACGTCTTAGTTTCACTTTTGACACGGATGCGGTCTTTACGTATATCCCGGTTTTCGTCAAATTCGCATGGTTCATAAATCCCCGCTATCCCGACGAAGCTTCATCGCTTTTTTTTACTCCGATTCACCACGTCTTGTTACGACGACAAGAAAAACATGTTCTGTACGCTGTATAGAACGAAGTTCTTTATACGTGGGGGGCGTGTCCAAATTGGATATTTTGGGGATTATATGGGGGTTTCGCCCCTGCTGTCCGTGGTAATAGACGCAGTCTATTATGTCTGGGGTATATGTCCAAATTCTGGACCAATGCCAAAACCATTAAAAGTCAGTGCCTGTCCACGAAAATTAGCATGTTTCAGAGATGCTTCCACGGAGATCTGTGTCCGTTTCGCACGCAAACCAGACCACCCTCTTTAGAACGCCTCCCAACGGCGTGGCCGAGTTGTCGAACGCAATCCGCCAATGCCAGTTCTACGCCGCAGTTCGATGCCTTCCGTTGAAACAAAAAATAGACGCAAGGAAACTCGATCCTTAGTGCATACCGCCTCTCCTGAACAATACCAAAATTAACAAATACCAAGCCAGTTATCATACAAACTAAAAACTGTATGATAACTCGTAAACACTTGACCAGAGCGTGCGAACGTGATGCTGACCGCAAGTTTCGATGCTATTTCCGCATGCAATCCCCCCCGCCTTCCGGGGAGTGTCCCCCGCCCCGTCTTTTCATCTCACTTTACTTCCGCCTAAATATCAAAACGGGAAAGTGACTTTCTGCAGTCTTCTATTCACACCAAAGTTACTTCCACCGCCTTTTTTTGATCTTGAAACGAAATACAGCTCGTTTTGCCGTTCCATTGTCAAAACCAGAACGGTTTAAGAGGGTCTCACTACCGGATGGAAGAAAGCCCGCAAGGTTCCATGCAGCTCTTTCATCGAAGCGCTCCTCCATGCCCTCTTTCAATATCAAAACAAGGTAGGTTGAAGACCAAATGAGGAGAGAACGAGACCGTTCAAAGAGCGTATCAAGAAGGTCTGAAAGGGTTCCTTTCCGTCCCTTCCCAATGCGCTCTTTGACCAATCCAAGCGGGGATCAGGTGGGTTTAAAGCAAAGTTACTTATCGTTTGGACCGGGGAGAAACTTTCTTCTTAGAATCTTCCTTTTTGCTCGTCTTTTTTTTAGTTGCCGACTTGGTAGTGGCCGGCTTCGGTTCGCTCTTGGGCGCAGCATCTGGTTCATCATCATCGTTCAGAACGTACAGTATTGTTGTAAGCAATTCGTACTCTTCATCAGACAGTACCTGCTCCAGCTTGGCAAACAACTTGTCAAGAGGGTCAATATCGTCGTCCAGTGCGGAAGCCTGTCCCCGTCTCAATGCGAATTCCTTTTTAAAATCGATTACTTTTCTACCCATTTTTCCCCTCTATTGTTTCAAAGCGAACTATCCGTCACTTGGCGGAAAGACGTTGATATCATGTCTCGCTCAGCTTCTCAACTGCTTATTTCGCTCAGGAGAGAACGAAACGATAAGTTTCGGCTCGGATAATTGTCGTTTCATGGTCCCTGTCGAAACAGGACAGGATAAAGAGAGAGGAAAGAGAGGTTTTGGTTTATCACTGGGTTAGTGTAACCCGGTGATAAAAACCGGTGATAAGACCAAACCGGCCTGCCAACCGGCGTGGCCGTGATGTCTCCGAAGCCTGCACCGTCCGTTCCACGCCACATGTCGGTGTCCTTCTTCGAAGACGGCAACCAAACGAGCGGGAACGAAAGAAGGGATTCAGCGAGGTCCTTATCGAAACCCGCCTTGACCAGACCCGGTTCGAGGCTTTCGGTTTCCAGCGGGAACGGAACCACGAGGAGGGCTCAATGTCCGACGAGTGGGCAAGACTTTGTTGTCTTGTTTTGACAGCTATGGGCTTGGGCATGAAAAAAAGCGACCGTTTTTATGGCCGCCTTTGATACTCAAGTTAACAAAACGCTACTATAGTTGCACATTCGTTACTTCAATTTCAACTTTCGGGTTCGACGGTTCGACCTCCTGCACAATGTCAAAAGTAAGCCATTCATCGGAATCATCGACAAGGATCTTCATCTTGGTCAATACGTGAAGGGAAGATAAGGTGCCCGGACTGCGGAACCGAGTAAACCTGCGTCTGCTCTCTGACGAACGCCGACATAGGAACGTTTGCGAGCGCACCAGAGCGCTGCGCACCGAGTATGGGCGATACGTCCTCTCCCCAGACGAGCAGCTCAGAGCGGAGGAAGCTGCTACCAGGGCGTTGCAAAGGAAGGATTAGCCGTTTTAACAGGCAATTGATGCGATTCTGCTTCTGAACAAGAACGTCTTCTCGAAGCGGCTGTTTCGGGATATGGAAGTGGTCACTTATCGGGCTCTCACAGCGTATCTTCTCCAATCCGGCATGAGCCTAGCCCTCTTAGCCCTTTTCTTCCCGATAGATGATGTTGATGCTGTGACCGAAGCCGTGATGGCGAGAATAGAAAACGCCGACGGCGATGACGACGGCGATAAGCTGTTCGAGATCCTGTTCGAACGGTGAAGCCCCGCTTGAAACAGCAAATGTGTTGACACTAGGTCATTCAAAACACAAACAACATATAATAATTTTAAGTATTTAGAGTATTGTAAACGGGATAACAACATGCTACATTTTTTTGGCATTGACGTTCTTGTAGCATAACAAATTACGCCATGTAGTGTTAACTGATTTACATAAGATAGAGTTCCGGGTGGCGTCCAACGCTGTGAAAGGATATTCAAATGAAAAAGATAACCGTAAAAGCAACGATTCACAGCGATAATTTGGGGCGATTTATGGGCAGACAACTACGAGGCTGCTAAAGCATTGGCAGAGTTCCAGAAAGAAAGATGGACGAAAGACTTGTCGGAATATGAAGATACTGGCTTTGCAGTAGATATTGATATCTCAGTTTGGGACGAACCCGGTTTTTGCGCCCTCAACGTGTTCATTGAAGGACTTGACGATGACTATGATATGTATGGTGTCAGGATGGCGCAGAAGATAGAGAATGTTTTATCGGACACCAATTCGCTCTGGGACGAATGGCGATGCAGCGACGATGCGAAAGAGTTTTATATAGAGGATTAACGGACAAACCGTCGAACAGTCGGATCAGGGATTACCACCCGGCTCTCGCCCCTGAGACCTGGGGAGGACATCTACGACCTTAGTGGAAGTGCCGGGAATTCCGACAAGGATGAGATAGGCTGTGATCAGGTTGATGAGCGGTCCGCCAGCAACGATCAGCGCCCGCTGCCAGACCGTCTTGTACGACATCAAATGACGCCTCTCAGTCCCAGTGAGACTGGCTGCCTCGACTAGCTTGACGTAGTCGCCCATGGGGATCATAGAAAGACGGTAGAAAAGCTCATTGGCGAAGACGATGATTTTTTTGTCGTTCAGGACCGAAAAGCCGGTATATTGTTGGATAGTGCAAAATTCTCCAGCATGGTGGTCTCAACGAGTGGACACATGGCAAGAATTAACACTGCAGGGACAGCTCACCGATGACCGCCCCGGCAAAGGGGCCGAGCAGGATGCAGGGGATTCCCAGAAAGAGCCCCACGATGCCGCCCAAAACAACGCCAGACATGGCACGCTTTGAGCCGCCATATTTCTTCATTCCCAGAGCGGATGCGGCGAACTCGACCGCATAGGTGAATATAGCCAGCGCAGTCTGGATGAGGCTAGCCGGGCAGGGTCGGCACAATGGTTGGACTGACAATCGGATTGGCAGGTAGATTCGCCATTGGCATAGCCATGATCGGCTTGTTCATGTTGAAACGATTTATATGAAATCACGACTCAGGAACGCCCTAGAGAAGGCACTGGCGAAAGTTTGCGAATTCTGCCCGGTTTGCCTGCATGCCCGGCACCATCAACGAGGGATGTTGTACAAATTCGTCAATCGTATCGAGGGAGATATCTGCCCCTTCTGCCAAGCCTACGAACGGGTACATGGCAAGAAGTCCCATGAGAAATGAGATTGAGAACAAGGAGGACGCATGACTAAGGTTGATATTGTTGAGAGAATTTATACCCGGCTGGGTATAAGCAAAAACGAATCAGCAGAACTGCTGGAGACGGTGTTCTCCATCATGAAGAGCACTCTTGAGCAGGGAGAGAACCTCAAAATCTCCGGCTTCGGCAATTTCGAGGTAAAGCGGAAGCAAGACCGTCTTGGACGCAACCCGCAGACCGGGGAAGCGATAACCATCGCGGCCCGGAGCGTCCTGACCTTCAAGCCGAGCGCCGTCCTGAAGAACGACATCAACCAGGGCAAGACATCCTGACACTCTGGGCCAATGACGATGTCTGTTTCACATGGGTAGACCATGGGATCAAGTCCGATTTTGACCGCCTGGGGATTGAGTACGCCACAGTGCCGCAATCAAGGAAGCAGCTTAGATGAAAGTAATAGCAGTCAACGGAAGTCCGAGGAAAAAATGGAATACTGCGATGCTGCTGGAACATGCTCTCGAAGGAGCGGCATCGAAGGGGGCGGATACGGAGCTCGTCCATCTCTATGACCTTGATTTCAAAGGATGCACCAGCTGTTTCTCGTGCAAGCTGAAAGGCGGTTCGAGTTACGGGAAATGCGCCATGAGAGACGGCCTGACCCCTCTGCTTGAGAATCTCATGCATGCAGACGCCTTCATCCTCGGTTCACCGATCTACTTCGGGACGGTGACCGGTGAGATGCGGTCATTCATGGAGCGTCTCCTTTTCCAGTATCTGGAATATACCAACCCTCCCGGATCACTCTTCGGCAGAAAAGTCCCGACGGCATTCATCTACACCATGAACGTTTCGGAAGAGATCATGAAGGAATATCAGTATACCGTTCATATCGGGGTGAACCAGAATTATCTGGCAAGGTTTTTCGGATCATCGGAAACCCTCTGCTGCTTTGAAACACTTCAGTTTGAGGACTATGACAAGGTCGTTTTCAACTATTTCGACCCTGAGGAACGCAAAGAGCGGCGCAGGACAGTCTTTCCCGAAGATTGCCTGAAGGCATTCGAGCTGGGCGTCAGACTGACAACCGGTACCGGACCCCAAACCGTCTGAAGATCATGTGCGAAAGTAACGCTTATGTGCGGGCGATTCACATTTGCCATATCCCCTGAACTTCTGGCCGAAATCTTCGGCGTCACCATCCTGGTCGACCTCCCGCAACGCTTCAACATTGCGCCCACCCAGCAGGTCCTCGCCGTTCGGACGACGGATGAGGGAAGACAGGCAGCCTTCCTCCGCTGGGGGCTCATCCCCTCCTGGGCCAAGGATTCCTCCATCGGCAGCAGGATGATCAACGCACGCTGCGAATCGGTCCACGAGAAGCCGGCCTTCCGTCACGCCATCCGATACCGGCGCTGCATCATTCCGGCTAGAGGGTTTTACGAGTGGCGGGAGGAAGGTGGCAAGAAACACCCACTCTATGTTCGGCTAAAAGACGACGCTCTTATGGCCTTTGCCGGCATCTGGGACCACTGGAAGGACCCGGAGGGGCATATTATCGAGACCTGCTCCATCCTCACCACCTCCTCCAACGAACTGATCCAACCCCTGCACGACCGGATGCCGGTAATCCTTTCGCCCGACACGTACGATCTTTGGCTGGGCCCGTCGACCACCGACCCGGAGAAGCTGAAGCCCCTCTACCGTCCCTATCCGTCCAACATCATGGAGATGTACCCGGTTTCGACTCTCGTCAACAGCCCGCGTAATGATTCTCCCGACTGCATCAGGCCTCTCCAAGGATAAAACTCCGCCTTGACACCGAACGTTCGTTCGGCTATCATTATTTTCATGAAGACCCCGTACCATGAAACTATCCTGGAATTCTTCCACGAGCACCGGCGCATGCCGAGCTACGCCGAAATCTCCCGCATCACCGGATTAAGCTCCAAGAGCTCCGCCTACGATGTGGCCACACGGCTGATCAAAGAAGGTTGGCTCTTGAAAGATGAGGCAGGCAAGCTGGTTCCTGGCCCCCGCGCCACAGGGATCCGCCTCCTCGGTTCCATCGCTGCCGGCTTTCCCTCTCCTGCGGAGGAGGAACTGGCAGATGTCATGACACTCGACCAGCTCTTGATCAAGAACCCGCAGGCAACCTTTCTCCTCAGGGTAACCGGCGACAGCATGGTGGACGAAGGCATCAAGCATGGCGACCTGGTGCTGGTTGAGCGTACTACGGACATAAAGCCCGGAGACATTGTGGTGGCCAACATCGACGGCGAGTGGACCATCAAGTATTTCCGCCGCAAGGGGAAACATGTCTACCTGGAACCCGCAAACAGGAACTACCGCACCATCGTCCCTCGGGAGGAGCTGAAGATCGACTTGGTGGTCCGGGCCGTCATCCGCCAGTACCGGCCATGAACGAGGAGGCGCCCCTTACCCTCCATTCCTTTCCCCGGGCCATACTGTCACTGGTAATGCAATAATGACCCAAATTCGGTAATGAAAAGTGTACCACCCTGGGACCCTGTGGTATCCCTCTCTCAAGAAGGGAGGGATGCCGATGATTACCACGGAGGT
>JAVBWB010000038.1:0-86545 GCA_036677645.1 Geobacteraceae bacterium
CGCAACCAGTGCTAAGCCGTTCAAGTGGACCAAGAGTGCGGCAGCAATAATCGAGTCTGTTCAAAGAGCAAAACAAAGTACAGAAATTACTGGAAAGAACTAACCAAACGGTACAATAGCTTCGGTTACCGGTACTCAACCTGCCGGAATAGGAGAGAATTCCACTCTCGTCAACGATCTGGGGCTCACATCGATCGGCAGGCTTGAGTTGATCAGCACCCTGGAGCAGGAATATCACCTTGACCTCGATGAATCGTTAATCGGGGAGGGTACTACGGTCGGCAGCTTGAGGAAGATCATTGCCGGCAGGGAACCCCGGCCTCCGGGAAGAAAACTGAGGCTCTGGACGAATCGGCTACCGGTACGCTTGCTGCGACGAGTGGCCGACCTGGCCTTCCATAGTCCGCTGTTTCATTTGGTTGTGTCTCTTGAAACCCGCGGTGTCGAACATCTCCAGGGACTCACCCCGCCGGTTCTGTTCATCGCCAACCACACGAGCTACCTCGATCAGCCCGCGGTCATGTTTTCACTTCCCGCCGAATGGAGATACCGGACAGCAACGGCTGCTTGGGAGGAATTCTTTTTCCGCAATTTCCGGTCCCTGCCGGGAAGATCGTGGAAAAGGTTCACCTATGAATATGGAACCCTTCTCCTGAACCTCTTTCCCCTTTCGCAGGAATCCGGTTTTCGCAGATCCCTGGCATTCATGGGAAAGCTCGTGGACAAGGGGATAAATATTCTCGTTTTCCCTGAAGGCGCCAGGTCGCCAGACGGCAGGATGCTGCCGTTTCAACAGGGGATCGGTGTGATGGCCTCTGAACTTGGCGTCCCCGTGGTGCCCGTGAGAATTTCAGGAATGGTAAGGGTACTGCCCAGGGGCGCCTCATGGCCGAGGCGGGGGGATGTAACGGTCACTTTCGGAGCGCCCTTGTCCCTTCCGGATGAGAAACCGGACGAAATAGTGGCACGTGCCCGGCAGGCAGTTGAATCATTGGCAGACTGAACCTTCACCTGCCCGGCCTCACACATCCAGAACCACGGTCGCTTTCCATTGGCCGCCGATGTGCTCGACTGCAAATTTGTGAAGTGTTACCGCTTTCACGTCTATTGTCAGCAGATGGCAAACCTGATCCAATGGTATGCACCATGCTTTGGCATTCATCGCAAAACCGGACGGCCCGCTCGAAACGCTGACATCGTTCACACTTAGCAGCACCCGGTTTGCATCCTTTCTGTAAATCAGTTCCTGGAGGAACTCGAACAGCAGCAGCTCCAGATTATCCTCATCCAGCTGAAACGAGATTTCTTCCGAACATGCGAAGGATCCGGGATCCTCGATCATGACGCCAAGGGTCGCCTCGGCAGCAGCGATAAACATTTCCTCCATCGTCTCGCCGTATGCTTCAAATGCCGCATCAGCCGTGGCCAGGTCTGCAAGATATCGAAAAGGCATGATGACTTCATCCTTTGACATTGCCGATGGGTACGAGACGCACGACCCGCCGGCTCAATCCCGCCAGTTCGGTCGCTTCGACGACGTCGTCAATATTCTTGTAGGCGGCGCCTGCCTCTTCAGCCAATCCGCCCCAGGAGGCAGTTCGGACATAGATCCCCCGTTCCTCCATCTCGCGCTGCAGCGTCTGTCCCCTGAACAGTTTTTTTGCCTGGTGGCGGCTCATCGCCCGTCCGCTCCCGTGAGCCGTGGTGAAGAATGCCGCCTCACCGGTTTTCATGCCGCTGAGCAGGTATGATCCGGTTTCCATGCTCCCGCCGATGATAATCGGTTGCCCGGTTTTCCGGTAGCAATCGGGTATTCCCTTCATGCCGGGGCCGAACGCCCTCGTCGCCCCCTTGCGGTGCACGAGCAATTCCCTGGTTTTTCCATCGACTATGTGCTTTTCCAGTTTTGCCGTGTTGTGGGCCACGTCATACACCATGTGCATGCCCAGTTCTTCCGGGGAACGATGGAAAATGTCGGAGAACACCTCTCTGATACGATGCAGTATGACCTGCCGATTTGCAAATGCCATGTTGACAGCGCACTTCATAGCGGCGAAATAGTCCTGACCCTCGCTTGACATGAAGGGAGCACACGACAGTTCCCTGTCGCTGACCCTGAACCCGTATTTCTTTTCCGTGACGCCCAGGAACAGTTTGAGGTAGTCAGTGGCGATCTGGTGGCCAAATCCCCTGCTGCCGCAGTGAAACATGACTGAAACCTGGTTTGGCCTGGTGAAACCGAAAGCTTGGGCGAGCTCTTTGTCAAAAATATTCTCCGGTCGTGCGACCTGTATTTCCAGGTAATGGTTGCCCGACCCCAGGGTGCCGATCTGGTCGTATCCCCGATCGATTGCTTTTTCACTGACTTTTGAAGCATCAGCGCCGGGGAAACAACCACCTTCCTCAGTAAGTTCCAGGTCCTCGCGCCAGGCGAATCCCCTGTGCTGGCACCATGGCGACCCCGTTTCGGCCACGCTCAGGAATTCCTCCCGGGACAACCTGACAAAGCCCGTACAGCCGACGCCGGCCGGAATCCGTGAGAACAGTCTGTCAACCAGGGTTTTCAGAACCGGTCGGACTTCCTCATCGGTCAGATTGGTCTGGACCAGGCGCATACCGCAATTGATATCGAAACCGATTCCCCCGGGAGAAATCACCCCGGTTTTCGGGTCCATGGCAGCCATTCCGCCGATGGGAAAGCCGTAGCCCCAATGACCGTCAGGCATGCAGAACGCGTAGTTCACGATACCGGGGAGACAAGCGACATTGGATATCTGTTCAAAGACCCCGTCATCCATCTGCCGCAGTAATTTTGCCGTGGCGTAAATCCGTGCGGGAACCAGCATGCCCTTCTTGAACGAGACCGGGAGTTCCCAGAGCACATCCGTTATTTGCTTCAAAGAAGGAGGAACGGACATGGATAATCACTCCTTTCATTTCGGAACAAACATGTACCGTTCGGCTTGTTTTTGATACGTTACCTATCAAAAGTATACAGCAGATGAATGACAATCGGTTGCATAAAGGCGGCGTATTACGGCAGGAGATCGCTGAGCCCGAATGCCTAAAATCATCGATACCAACAAAATTCTTGACATAAACGGCGTTACCTGCTAAATACGTTATGCTTTTCACGAAGGCGCGTAGCTCAGGGGTAGAGCACTAGCTCGACACGCTAGGGGTCGGCGGTTCGAAACCGCCCGCGCCTACCATGAAATTGCCGACGTACTACCGCTACTCAGAGAGGCATCGAGGTTCGATGCCTTTTTCTGTTAAGGGGCCTGCTATGAAAGAAATCGGAGTAACGCTACCGGACGGTTCGAAAAAGACGCTTCAGTCTGGCGCATCGGTCCTGGACCTTGCCAAGTCGATCGGGGCCGGACTGGCTCGAAATGCCATAGCAGGCAAGATCAATGGCGGCCTGACGGACCTCTCCGCAGAACTTGGAGATGGTGATCACGTTGAGATCATAACCGAGAAAAGTCCCGAGGCGCTCGAAATAGTGCGCCATTCAACATCCCATCTCATGGCTCAGGCAGTAAAAGCGCTGTTTCCCCAGGCCAAGGTGACCATCGGGCCTGCCATCGAAAACGGCTTCTACTACGATTTTGACGTCGATGCGCCCTTCAGCCCCGATGACCTGGACAAAATCGAGGCGAAGATGCGGGAACTGGCCAAGGCGTCCCTTCCCTTGAGCCGGGAGGTGCTTTCCCGGGATGAAGCGATCCGGCTTTTCCGTGACATGGGTGAGTCCTACAAGGTCGAGCTGATCGAAGATCTTGATGCTGACAAGGTGTCGCTGTACCGCCAGGGCGACTTCGTCGATCTCTGCCGCGGTCCGCATCTGCCGTCCACCGCATTCTGCAAAGCATTCAAGTTGACCAGCATTGCCGGCGCTTACTGGCGCGGAGATGAAAACCGCAAGATGCTTCAGCGCATTTACGGGACCGCGTTTACCGACAAGAAAGAACTCGATGCCTATCTCGCCCGCCTGGAGGAGGCGAAACGCCGCGACCACCGCAGGATCGGCAAGGAACTGGATCTTTACTCGTTCTCCGACGAAGTCGGGGCGGGACTCGTAATCTGGCACCCGAAGGGCGCCATGCTGCGCACCATCCTGGAAGATTTCGAGCGAAAGGAACATCTGAAGAGGGGATACGATATCGTACTGGGGCCCCAGATCCTGAAAAAGGAGCTCTGGCAGCGTTCCGGGCATTACGAAAACTACCGGGAGAACATGTATTTCACAGAGATCGACGGCCAGAGCTACGGCATCAAGCCGATGAACTGCCTTTCTCACATGATGATCTACAAATCTCAGCTTCGCAGCTATCGTGACCTGCCGCTTCGCTACTTCGAACTCGGAACCGTTCACCGCCATGAGCGTGCCGGCGTTCTTCACGGACTTTTGCGCGTCCGCGGTTTTACCCAGGACGATGCCCACATCATCTGCATGCCGGAACAGCTGGATGCGGAAATCAAAGGGGTAATCTCGTTCGTAAGCGACGTCATGGGCATCTTCGGATTCGATTACGAGATGGAACTGTCCACCAGGCCTGAAAAATCCATTGGATCGGATGAAGACTGGGACCGGGCGACCAATGCGCTCCGCTCCGCTCTCGAAGATTCGGGACGACCGTTTGATATCAACGAGGGTGATGGCGCGTTTTATGGCCCGAAAATAGACATCAAGCTGCGTGACGCCCTTGACAGGAAATGGCAATGTGCTACAATCCAGTGCGATTTTACGCTCCCGGAGCGATTTGACCTCACCTATGTCGCCGCCGATGGTGAAAAGAAGCGGCCGGTTATGGTTCACCGGGTAATACTCGGCGCAATCGAGCGCTTCATCGGTGTCCTGATAGAGCACCATGCCGGCAATTTCCCGCTCTGGCTGGCGCCGGTGCAAGGTCTGGTGCTTACGGTAACAGACAACCAGGTTCCCTATGCAAAGACCGTCTACGGTGAATTGCGGGAGGCTGGCCTGCGTGTTCAGAGCGACTTTAGGAATGAGAAGCTGGGATTCAAGATCAGGGAAGCCCAGTTGCAGAGAATACCATATATGTTCGTCATCGGCGATAAAGAGGTGGAGACCGGAACGGTTACCGCGCGTTTCCGCGACGGAAGCAATCTGCCAGCCATGAAGGTGACCGAACTTGTCGACTTCCTTGGACGAGAAGTAAAAAGTTTCAAATAGGAGGTGTCACCATAGCGAAACCGACGGTGAATATCAATCAGGCCATCAGAGCCCGGGAAGTCAGGGTAGTTGGCGCGAACAGCGAGCAACTGGGCATTCTTCCCCTTTCCGAAGCTTTGTCGCTGGCGGAGGGCCAGCACCTGGATCTTGTCGAAGTCTCACCGACTGCGGTACCGCCGGTTTGCCGTATCATGGACTACGGCAAATTCAAGTACCAGCAGAGCAAGAAGCTCCAGGAGGCCAGAAAGAAGCAGATCCAGATCCAGTTGAAGGAAATCAAGCTCAGGCCGAAAACAGATGAGCATGATTTGCTGTTCAAGATCAAACATGCCCGACGCTTCATCGAGGAAGGAAACAAGGCGAAGGTTACCGTGGTTTTCAGAGGCCGGGAAATTACGCACATGGAACTTGGCCAACAGGCCTTGGACCGTTTTGTCACCGAGCTGCAGGATATCAGCAACGTGGAAGTGCGCCCGAAGATGGAAGGCCGGAGCATGTTCATAATCATTGCGCCGAAGAAATAGCACGCTGTCGTTTTAATAGAGAGCCAAAGGAGAAGAAGATGCCCAAGATCAAGACAAACCGGGGTGCGGCTAAGAGGTTCAAAAAGACCGGCACCGGCAAGATCAAGAGAAGCCATGGCTTCACCAGCCATATCCTTACTTCGAAGACGAGGAAAAGGAAGCGCAACCTCAGGCAGAGTGCGCTGGTAGCACCGGTTGACGCAAAAAACATCGCCAAGCTGATTCCTTATCTTTAAAGTGCATGAAGCTGGGGCTGTGCGCAAGTCCGCGAACCGTGAGGAAACGTCTCCCCTTGCGGATCCGGCGAAATACGAAAAAAAGGAGTAGAAGATGCCAAGAGTAAAACGTGGATTCAAAGCGAGACAGAGAAGAAACAAGGTTCTGAAGCTGGCAAAAGGATACCGGGGCGCACGGAGCAAGTTGTTCCGGAGCGCGACCGAGGCGGTCGACAGAGCCCTCAAGTATGCATATCGGGACAGGAAAGTCAGAAAAAGAGATTTCCGGGCACTCTGGATAACCCGCATCAATGCAGCTTCCAGGTTGAGCGGGCTTGCTTACAGCAAGTTCATTTATGGCCTGAAACAGGCAGACGTGCAGATTGACAGAAAGGTGCTCGCTGATCTTGCGGTATCAGATCCGAACGCATTCAGCGAGATAGCAGCACTGGCGAAGTCAAAGCTATAAACCATTCAATGATGAGAAGAAAGAAGAAATGGGATACCGGTTATCCCGTTTCTTTTTTTTTGGAAGGTTGACATCCATGAAGGAAAACTTGGAAAAACTGTTGAAGAACGCCATGACCGAACTTGCCGGAGCCGGTTCCGAGGAAGGACTCCATGAAGTACGGGTCAAATACCTTGGTAAAAAAGGCCTCCTGACCCAGGTAATGAAAGGTCTCGGCGCTTTGCCTGCCGATGAGCGACCACTGGTCGGACAGCAGGCCAACACGGTCAAGGAAAGGATCGAAGCCCAGTTGGACACGATCCTGACTGACCTGAAACAGGCGCGCAAGGATGAGCGGCTGAAAACCGAAAGAATCGATGTCTCGCTCCCCGGACGCCGGAGACCATTGGGAACAAAGCATCCCATTACCCTGGTGATTGAAGAAATAGTCGATATTTTCGCAGGTCTGGGATTCCAGGTGGAAGAGGGGCCGGAAATAGAATTGGATTACTACAATTTCGAGGCTTTGAACATTCCCAGGGACCATCCGGCCCGAGACATGCAGGACACGTTCTTTATCAGTGATTCCGTAGTCCTGAGGACACATACCTCGCCGGTCCAGGTGAGGACCATGCTGCGCCAGCAGCCGCCGGTGCGCATCATTGCTCCCGGGACGGTTTACCGTTGCGATTCTGATGCAACCCATTCCCCGATGTTTCACCAGATCGAGGGGCTTCTGGTTGACAACGGCATCACTTTTGGCGACCTCAAGGGTATTCTGACGAACTTTGTCAACCAGTATTTCGGTTCCGGCACCGGCGTCCGCCTCAGGCCGAGCTTCTTTCCCTTTACCGAACCCAGCGCTGAAGTCGACATTGCCTGCGTAATGTGCAAGGGCAAGGGATGCAGAATCTGCAAGAACACGGGCTGGCTTGAGGTACTCGGTGCGGGAATGGTGGATCCCGAAGTCTTCCGGCATGTTTCCTACGACGCCGAAAACGTGTCAGGATTTGCATTCGGCATGGGAATCGAGAGGCTCGCCATGCTGCGGTACGGAATCAGCGACATGAGACTTCTCTTTGAGAACGATATCAGGTTTTTATCCCAGTTTTGACCATTTCTTTAAAGTTATACTTTAAACCATAACCTCCAACAATTTGAACAGTGTGATATTATGATCGTTACATACAATTGGCTCAAGGAATACGTTGACTTCGATCTTTCTCCCGAACAACTGGCGAATCTCCTGACCATGCTGGGTCTGGAAGTCGAAGGCATGAGAACCATCGGCAGCGACATGGACGATGTAATCGTTGCCCAGGTGGAGGAAAAAGCCCAGCATCCCAATGCCGACAAGTTGTCACTGTGCAAGGTGAACAACGGCCGGGAAATCATATCCGTCGTATGCGGAGCCCAGAATTTCAAGGCCGGCGACAAAGTGGCGCTGGCCCAGGTCGGGGCTGTGCTGCCGGGAGACTTCCGCATCAAGAAATCCAAAATACGCGGCGAAGAGTCCTGCGGCATGCTCTGCTCAGAGCGTGAACTCGGCTTGTCGGCAGAATCTGCCGGGATCATGATCCTCGACCCTCAATCACCGATTGGTGTTCCTCTATTCGATTCCCTTGGCCTCAAGGACACCGTATTCGAAATAGGGCTGACGCCTAATCGCGCCGACTGCCTGAGTGTCATCGGGATTGCCCGGGAAATAGGGGCAAAGCTCGGAACCAGCGTTCGGTATCCCGACCACGGCGTTCCCGAGGAGGGAAATCCGGTGGCGGAAACCGCAACGGTTCAAGTCGATGATGCCCAGGGATGCCCCAGGTACACGGCGAGATTTGTCTCCGGGTGCGCCATCGGGCCATCTCCCGCCTGGATGGTGAATCGCCTCGCAGCGGTAGGAATGCGTTCCATCAACAACGTGGTTGACATAACCAACTATGTTCTGTTGGAATACGGTCACCCCTTGCACGCGTTTGATTTCAAGCTGCTAGAAGGCGGAAAGATCGTGGTCAAACGGGCAGGGGAGGGTGACATCTTCACCACGCTTGACGGCCAGCACAGGATTCTTTCATCAGAGGATCTGACCATTTGCGACGGAGAAAAAGCAGTGGCGCTGGCTGGCATCATGGGAGGCCAAAATTCCGAAATCAACGATGCGACAACCGATATTCTCATCGAAAGCGCGTGCTTCGAACCGACAATGGTGCGAAGGACCTCAAAGCGGCTGGGGATTCATACTGAATCGTCCCATCGCTTCGAGCGGGGCGCGGATATCGGCAACCTGCCACGCGCTCTTGACCGTGCAGCTGCCTTGATGTCGGAATTGGCAGGGGGCAGGGTTTCAAGGGGAATGATCGATGTCTACCCCCAGCCAGCCCCCCTACAAAACATTTCGCTGAGACTGGAGCGCGTCAACCAGATTCTCGGCCTTTACCTTTCCTCAGCCGAAGTGGAAAAGATCCTGACGAACCTCGAATTCGAGGTGTCTGCAACCGGTGAGGGCCTATTCAACGTCACGGTACCGACTTTCCGGGTAGACATTGAACGGGAGATCGATCTGATCGAAGAAATCGCCAGATTGAGAGGTTATGAAAACATTCCTGCGACAATGCCGCGGATTAGGATCTGCTCCGATCGTCCGTCTCGCCGCAGGTCGCTGGAAATCAAAGTCCGCGATCTGCTGGTGGGCAACGGACTTTCGGAAATCGTGAATTACAGCTTTATTAACCCAAGCGCCATCGATAAGGTTCTGCTGGATGAGAATGATGTCAGAAGGAAAATGGTGCCCATTCTCAATCCGCTTACAGAAGAGCAATCGGTGATGAGGACCAGTCTGCTGCCCGGCCTGCTCGACGTTGCCTGCAGGAATGCCAGCTTCAGGCTCTTGGACCTTCAGCTTTTCGAAATGCGCAGGATCTACCTTGAATCAGCAGGTTCGGAACTACCCGACGAGCCTCTCCATGTCGCAGGCCTCCTTACCGGCGCCCGTGAAAAGACGGGATGGAATCGGGGAAGGGAGTCGGTGGATTTCTATGATGTCAAGGGAATCATTGAAAATATCGTAGCGGCTTTGCATATACCGGGAATTTCTTACAACGCCTCGGTTACCGAGAATTTTTACCATCCCGGCAAGTCCTGCGGCATATTTGCTGGAAATACCCAGTTCGGTTCCATGGGTGAATTGCATCCGGCTGTTCAGGAAACCTACGGATTCGAACAGCCCCTGTATTATTTTGAAATCGATCTGGAAAAACTGGTCACTCTTTATGCCGACACTGCATCTGTCGTTGCACCACCGCGCTATCCGGACACATACCGCGATACTGCCATGCTTATCGACAAGGAAATGGAAACCGGGACTGTCCTTGATTGCCTCAGGGCTAACAGGATAAAAGAACTTGCAAGCGTCGATTTGTTCGATGTTTACACAGGCTCACATGTCCCTGAAGGACAAAAGAGCATTGCCGTGCGGATCAGGTACCGTTCAGGGGAACGGACACTTACCGATGATGAGGTCAATCGGCTCCACCAGAAGGTCATTGATAATCTGAAAAAGAAAATAAATGTAGTCGTCAGGTAAAAATGGGTTGATAATATTTGCCTCCTATGCTATAAAACCAAACGCGTCACACGTGTACGGCCATCTTCTAACCATTTAATATTATTTGTTAATTGAGGGATATCATGACAAAATCCGATATGGTCGAAAAAATATACGAAAAGATCGGCTTTTCCAAGAAGGAATCAGCAGAACTGGTTGAAATGGTTTTTGACATCATTAAAACCACACTTGAAACCGGTGAGAAGATAAAGATAGCTGGTTTCGGGAATTTTGTCGTGAAGGATAAGGCCGACAGACGCGGTCGCAATCCGCAGACCGGCGAGGAAATAGTAATTTCCGCCCGCAAGATACTGACCTTCAAACCGAGTCAGGTGCTCAAGGCATCCATTAACGCCAAGTAACCTGTCTGCGGAAGGGGCCATGAAATCTGAGGTTCCCGATAAGCAGTACTACAAGATAGGTGAAGTCGCCAGACTGGCCGGGGTAAATGCATCGGTTCTCCGCTTCTGGGAGTCCGAATTCGAAAGCCTGAGCCCCCAGAAAAGCCGTACAGGACAGAGGCTCTACACCAAGAATGATCTGGCATTGGTCTTCTCGATCAAGCGTCTTCTCTACAGCGAGAAAATGACCATAGCAGGAGCAAGGAATCGACTCTGCAAAAAATCCGGTTTCGAAGACGCTCCTTGGAAGCAGAAGATCAGTTACGAAAAAGAACGAAGAATTTTAAAAGAGATACGCGAAGACCTGTTGCAATTGCGTGATGCACTGCAACGATAAAAAATCAGTTTTCGGGGCGTAGCGCAGCCTGGTAGCGCACTAGACTGGGGGTCTAGTGGTCGCTGGTTCGAATCCAGTCGCCCCGACCATCTTCAAAAACAAAGGGGTCAGCTGTCAAAGCTGACCCCTTTGTTTTTGATCAAGTTCAAGAAAGGGATCATATGAACATTCGCCTCCTTAAATTCTTAACCATCATCCTGGCTATGCTGCTTGCCACTACTACAATTTTTGAAACGTCTTCCTTTGCAAGGGTAGGAGGCGGCAGGTCTTTTGGCAGCCGCGGCTCAAGGAGTTACTCGCTACCTGCAAGATCCTACCAGCAGCCCTCGCCATCACGACAGCAGTATTCCCCTGGCCAAACTCCCTACCAGTCCTCTCAGCAACCCCGGCAACCCGGCGGCTTCCTGAGGAGCATGGGCGGGGGGATTCTGGGCGGCTTTCTGGGCGGCATGCTTTTTCGCAGTCTCGGTTTCGGTGCCGGAGGACTGGGAGGGGGAGGGATCGGCCTGTTCGAGATTCTCCTTATGTGCGGCATCGGTTACCTGATCTACCGGATGATAAAGAAAAGACGGCAGGAATCCTATGCCAGGCAGGCTCCTCCACCCCCAGACTACCACATGAATGCGTATTCCTACGATCAATCTGGAACCTCACAGTATCCCGCAGGTAACGCCGATCTTTCCTCCGGCCTGGCCCACATAAGCCAAATGGACGCTTCATTTGACGAAAAACGTTTTCGGGATCAGTCGATGGATATCTTTTTTAAAATCCAGGGTGCCTGGATGAATCGTGATCTGTCACCGGTGACCGGGTATCTTAGCGACGAAATGCGACATATTCTGCAGGAAGATGTGGACCGGCTTCTGCGAGACAAGAAAATCAATCGGCTGGAAAATATTGCAGTCAGAGCTACGGATCTGGTGGAGGCGTGGCAGGAGTCGGGCCAGGACTTCATAACGGTCAGATTCTACGCAAATTTGCTGGACTACACTACAGACGAAACAGGAACGCTGGTGGATGGCAACCGTACGGAACCGGTAAAATTCGAGGAATACTGGACTTTCTCGCGACCGGTGGGAACGGGGGCATGGAAGCTTTCAGCAATTTCACAGTCTTGAAACGCCCATTTTACGTGTTCTAAAAATTGCCTCAAAGACAAAGCATTCTGAAATAACCAGCATACTTTAGTGCGTGTACAGTCTGACACTATAAATTGGCTGTGCACGCATTACGCTTCTGGCGTAAAGTTCCCTTTACAGGATGGAATGACCCTTCACCTTGCCAGACTATTTACGTCCGATAAGATATATTCCTTTGTGTTATTAATAGGTTGCATCATACAATTTCCCCAATCCCGACCGTCTTACATGCCGTGTCGGACAGATTATCCCTCTTGTCTGCCGGATTGCAACGTTTTCCCTGCCCGCACACAGGGTGGTTGAGGCCCTCGCCTGCGCGGGGGGACCGCCGCTCCGGGCCTCAAAGCGCACCCCCCTGTGCACAGCCTTGCTACTTGCGAAGGCGGCCGGCAGACCTCAAGGCTGTCATTACCATCTCATAGGTTGCCCAGGGATGGCCTTTTTCCTTCAATGCCCTGTTAGTCAGCTTGAGAGCTTCAATCTTGTCATGACCCTGCTTGCGGAAGCCGTCGAACAGACCGCAGCATTTTTCCCGGTAATCAGATTGCAGCTTTTCAACTTCAGCCCTGAAAGATGGATCGTCCGCCTTCAGTTCGGCAACGGCAGACCGCGCCTTGATATCAACGCACCTGAAAAACCCATGCATCGATTCAAGCAGGGTGACGAATGCCCTGGTCATGCCTTCAGGAAGCGCAACGGAAACGCACACATAACCGTCTTTGGCTCCTGAGACATGGAAATCAAGCTGGCAGCCAGGATGCAGTGGATTAAACGCACTGTTGAGACTTCCAAGCATCCGGTCGATATCGACAGGGAAGGGCACCGGCGCAGTCTGCCCGGCCCCCCCTCCAAGATGGACGGACGCCCGGACAGACTCAGCGCCGATCACCTGGACATCATGCCTTGCCGTCTTGCGTCTGCTCATTGGATCACCTTGCCATAACGTCGCCGATCCTCCAGGAACCGGAGCACCAAGTGACGGAGAACGAAGGAGACGGAAACACGTTCCTTTCGGGCATAGTCTTGCAGCTCAGTAACGAGATCCTCATCAAGCCGCAGAGTGATTTTCCTGTCAAGCTGCATCATTATTCCCCCTTAGCCAGATGTAACAACCACTCTTCGATAATCTGCCGGTGATACATGACCTTGCCGCCCAGGTTGACCCGTCCTGGAAGCGGTGAATCCTTTTCCAGCCGGTAGAAGGTAGCCCTTGAGATGTTCAGAAGGGCGCACACGTCAGCCAGGGTAAGCAACAGAGGTTGAACGGTTGAAGCAGGGGCAGAAGGTGAAACTTTCTTTTTCTCCGAAGCTTCCGGTTCGACCTGAGGCGCTATCGGCTGAATGACATTACTCAGATCAGGAGCGGAATTCTTTGCCACCTGTATTTTCTGCTGAAGTCTGCTTTTCCTGGACATACCCTGAAACCCCCATGTTTTTGTACCATCATGTATCAAACTGTCTCACATAATGTCAATCTGTTTTTTCCCTCATTTTTGTACCCAGTTTTGTGAGACATTACGGACAGGTAATAAACCCAACAGGCCGGAAACTGTCCGTTTTGCATTTCTTGTATCACGTTATTTCAATCTGTTTCAAGCTGATAACTTTTGTAATATCTGCCCCCGTGTTCCCGTGTTACTAACCGGGGGCTTTCGCCTGAAACACAAAAAGGGGAGACCATGCCTGAAAAGACACAGCTTCCCCTTGAAAGGAAGTTTCTGAAACTCCCCCCGCTCTTCCTATTTACGTCCGATAAGATATATTATGTCAAGTTGAGGGTTGCGGTAAAATGCAGCGGTGAGAAATATCCTGCGCTAGGTCTCTTTGAACTTTTCGATGAATTGAACATACTCGATCAGGTTTTTCACCACGAGGTCATGGATCCGTTCGCCTTTTTCCCTGGAAGCCCTGGTTGGATCGCCCCAAACGCCATCTTTCCAGTACTCCCTTTTATTACGGACAAGCATCCCTCTGGGAAAAGACGGAAACTCCCTCTGGCCGCAACCTTTCACCAGTTCGGGAAATAAGTGCATTATCCGAGATGTCTCGATCTCCCCGGCATGGGAGTCTCCAGGAGTTTCGATCAATCCTTTTCCTTCTTCATAAGCAAGATCGTACTCAGTCAGGACGGCAATGGAGATGTCATGAAACTTGCGGATAAGTTCTTCTCCCGCATCGATCAACGCCATCTTATGGGTAGATCCGGCATGCCCCGTCAAAACAACGAACTGTCGCAGCCCCTGTTCACGCAGTGAAGTAATGATGTCCTTCAACAACGCTTTAAGTGTATCGGTAGAAATTGATATCGTGCCAGGGTGCTTCGAAGTGGAGCGACAGCACCCGTAATGAATGGGTGGAGCAACAAACACTGGGACCAGCCTTGATGCAGATTTGGCAACTTCGTATGCCTGCATGGTGTCGGTGGATAGCGGCAGATGGCTACCATGCTCTTCGGTCGAGCCGACCGGAATGACAACACAACGGGTAACATTCAACCCATACTCGAATTCTGGCATGGTAAGATACTCGATTATCATTACAATTTTCCCACCGAATAGCTGGCGAAGTATTATGGCATTCCCAAAAACTTGTGCGTCTGGGGGATCACCCTCGTTTCCCTGATGTAACAGCTTGCTTCTTCCTGTAAATCAATCAGCTTCATGCCCGAAATCCCCAACCTTCCATCTTGGGTAGTCAGCGGCTGCAGTACAAGGGGAATCCTGTCGTCAACCGAACGGATTATATCGCAGACCCTACGTATTTCGTTCCGTGGCGTCTGGTCGCTCACAACGATTTTAACGAAGACATTCCGCTGTGCTGCGATCTTGAGGAACTTTGCATGCTCTTCCCAGAACTCTTTCATCCCGGTGGAAGATGGAAGTTTCATGTCCATGGATACGTGATCCAGGTAATTGATGCATTTTTCGAGTCCTACATAGTCAACGCCATTTGTTTCAAGATAGAGAGGCAAAAAACTTTTCATCATTGGCAGATATTCTATACATGAAGCCAGTTGACAGAGTGGCTCCCCGCCAGTGAGACTTATCGAATGGTGTGCGGAATCGCACAGGGATGTCCATTTCTCAAGAATACCCTTTATACCGGCGCTAGTTACTGGATTGGGAACGGTCATGAATTCGCCGTGACCCGGCCGTTTTTCCACCCGGCACACAACCGGTGGCTCGTCAATTCGACTCACCCGGGAGTCACAGTATTCGCATGACAATTGACAGCCATGGAAACGGATGAATATCTGGCGTGCCCCAACCAGCAAACCCTCCCCTTGGATGGATGAGAAAACCTCTATCAGTGCGGCTCCGTCATTATTCATAGTAAGTAGCGCTTGCCGCGTCGGATTCCCATACCGTCACGCAGTCGACTTTGACATTGCCGTTATTGAGCCTGGCGGAGAGTTCATGGTATAGATAGCGAGCGATGTTTTCAGATGAAGGAGAAATGCTCCTGAACGGCTCCAGTTCATTCAGATATTTGTGGTCAAGGGATTTCAGAAGTGTGTTCGTCTCTGACTTGAGTATCTTGAAATCGATTCCAAGCCCTGATTTGTCCAGTTCGGTCGCTGTTACCGACACCTCGACTTTCCAATTGTGTCCATGGAGGTTTTCACAGTCTCCTTGGTAATTGATGAGGTTATGTGCGGAGGAGAATGAAGTGCATATTTTTAATCGATACATAATGTTCCTTTACATGAAAAGTTGACGTTTTTCGTAATCAGCAGGGCCAGCAACGACATATTTGGGCACATAGTATCATGGAATCAGTCGGAAAGTAAAATTATGAACAGTTTATTCATTTCAAGTCAGGATGCAAATCTGCCTGAAAAATCGCCACATTAAGGTTCTTTTCGGCAAACATGCCATATTTGTTGAAGTAATTGCGTTTTTGGTCTATATTTTGAATCATTGTGCATTGTTATGACCCAAATAAGGGGGATTTAATGTTATACGAAATTCACCGGCCATGTATCCTATTAGTTGTTTGTCTCTTTCTCTTCGCGCTGGCTGGTCCTGTCCGGGCGGACATATACAAATATGAAGATAATGAAGGAGTGGTGCATTTTACCGATACTCCGACTGATCGCAAGTTCAAGATCTTCATGCGTGACTTGCAAAAGGACCGTAAACTTCGCACCAGCTTCAGGTTTTCCACCCTCTGCCGCAATCCGGCGGAGTTCGACCCGATAATTTCAAGCCTGTGTTCGGAATACGGTGTAGACCGCAGCCTGGTCAAGGCGGTAATTCATGCCGAATCCGGTTACAATCCCAATGCCGTTTCACCTAAGGGCGCGAAAGGACTGATGCAATTGATGCCCAAGACAGCACAAGGGCTAAAAGTCGGCAATTCCTTTGATCCTAAAGACAACATACGGGGTGGGATCAAGTATCTCCGTTTTCTTCTTGACACGTTCAAGGGGGATGTTACGCTGACTCTGGCAGCCTACAATGCCGGACTTTCAAGGGTATCGCAATATGGAGGAGTTCCTCCTTTCGAAGAAACCCGCAATTATATTTCCAAGGTTCTGAATTACCAGAGAACCTACCAGAACAACTAGGGCATTCCCATGACTACTGGCAGCAATCGGATTCTGAAAAACCTTCCCAATGTCCTTACCATGTTTCGTATCGTGATCATCCCTCCTATGGTGGTTATACTTACCATACCAACAAGGACCGCTGCATTCATAGCCGCTGCTCTCTTCGCTATTGCCTCCATAACAGATTGGCTCGACGGCTACTTGGCAAGGCGCATGGAAATCGTCACCGTAATGGGCAAATTCCTTGATCCCATAGCCGACAAGTTGATGGTAACAGCAGCTCTCATCATGATCCTGCCACTGGGTCGAGCCCCGGCTTGGATGGTGTTGATAATCATCGGGAGGGAAATCATCATTACAGGACTTCGCGGGATCGCATCAACTGAAGGTATAGTCATCTCTGCGAGTCATCTCGGCAAGTACAAGACCATTTTCCAAATCGTCGCCATACTGGGCCTGTTGCTGCATTATGACTATTACTGGTTCTTGGGTATCGAAAACCCCTTTCTCTGTGTCAATATGCATAACGTGGGCATCTTTTTCCTCTGGATTGCGACTATCATAACCGTATGGTCGGGAATTGACTATCTTGCCCGTTTTTTCAAGCTCCTGACGCGTTAGTGATTGCACGCAAGGGCATTTTGCCCCCCCCCTTCCCTCCCGCCATTTGAAATGTATCACAATCTCCAGCTCTGACTTACGAATTGCAGGTTAAGTGAGTACACAGTCGCTTTCCCGAAAATAAATTTGACATCGTGATGGGGTAGATGGATAATCGAGCCATTTCAGCCCTTGTAAAATGGGTTTTTGGGGGAATTAATGCAGAGTGCTAGTGATTTTCTGGTAATCGGAAGCGGTATTGCAGGATTGTCCTTTGCTTTACAGGCGGCTAGTCATGGAACGGTAGCCCTCGTCACCAAGAGGGAAATTACCGAATCCGCTACGAATTACGCTCAGGGAGGCATTGCGTCGGTTTTTTCCGAGGAGGACACTTTCGAGTCCCACATGGAAGACACCATGGTAGCAGGCGCGGGCATCTGCCATGAAGACGTGGTGAAAATGGTTGTGGAGGAAGGTCCCGGCGTCATACGCACCCTTATCGAATGGGGGGTCAAGTTCACCACGAGCGGCAATACCTACGACCTGACGAGAGAAGGAGGACACAGCAAGAGGAGAATTCTGCACGCTGACGACCTGACCGGACGGGAAATCGAACGGGCGCTCGTAACTGCCGTATTCGAGCATCCCAACATAGAAGTTTATGAAAACCATACCGCAATCGATCTCATTGTCGAATCAAAGATCCTCAAGCGGCCGCTGGAAAGGAATCGCTGCTTCGGCGCCTATGTTCTCGACGTGGAAAACAACCGGGTGAGGACTTTCCCGGCAAAAATCACCCTCTTGGCGTCAGGGGGCGCGGGTAAAGTCTATCTCTACACCTGCAATCCAGACGTTGCCTCCGGCGATGGCGTCGCCATGGCATACCGGGCCGGCGCCAAGATCGCCAACATGGAATTCATGCAGTTTCACCCCACGACTCTCTATCACCCCCAGGCCAAGTCTTTCCTCATATCCGAATCAGTCAGGGGAGAAGGTGCCATTCTCCGTCGTCGCGACGGCACGCCGTTCATGGAGAAATACCACCATCTGAAAGACCTCGCCCCACGTGACGTGGTTGCCCGCGCCATCGACAATGAAATGAAAACCTATGGCGACGACTGTGTCTTTCTCGATATTACACACAGGGACGCGGACTATATAAAGACCCGTTTCCCCAACATCTACCGAACGTGCCTCAAGTTCTCGCTCGACATGACGAAAGATCCACTGCCCGTGGTTCCCGCGGCGCACTATCTTTGCGGAGGCGTGGTCTCCGACCTTAACGGGGAGAGTGACATCAGGCACCTGTTCGCAATCGGAGAAGTAGCCTTCACGGGCCTTCATGGCGCAAACAGGCTTGCCAGCAACTCATTGTTGGAGGCGGCGGTTTTTGCAGGGAGGTCATACCGTCATGCAACTGCTCAACTCGAAAGCGTAAAATTTGAGATCCCTGAAATACCCGAATGGGACGCCGGTACCGCCATCGACAGCGATGAAATGGTTGTGGTTTCCCAGAACTGGGATGAAGTGAGACGCTTCATGTGGAACTATGTGGGCATCGTCCGATCCAACAAGAGATTGCAGAGGGCTTTGAACAGGATCAAGCTCACCCAGGAAGAAATCGCCGAGTATTACTGGGACTTCAAGGTTACATCCGACCTCATCGAACTGCGCAACGTTGCAACCGTTGCCGAACTGATAATACTGTGCGCGATGCAGCGCAAGGAATCACGCGGACTTCACTACAATATCGACTACCCTGAAAGAGATGACATTAACTGGAAAAGGGATACCCTCGTCCAGAAGCAGTTGTTCTGAGGATCTATGACCATCGACGAACTGAGAGCCGAAATCGACCGACTGGATACCCAATTACTGAAGATATTCAACCGGAGGGCTGCGCTTGCGCTTCAGATAGGCCACCTGAAAAAAACCGCGGGGCTGCCCGTGTTCGATCCCTCGCGGGAGAAAAAAATTTTTCAACGCATGAAGGCAGACAATCCCGGACCGCTCGACGAGCAGGCAATCGTCAGGTTGTTCGAAAGGGTGATCGACGAATCCAGGCGACTGGAAAGAATTATGACCGAGAATTGTGAATAAATCCTCTGCCGGTGGAGTGACCATGCTTATCATCATGAAAAAAAACGCTGATGAAGCCGCCCTGGACAATATCAAGGAATATCTGATCGAGCGCCATTTCGATATACATCAGTCAACAGGCGCAAACAGAACTATTATCGGGGTCATCGGCGACACCGACTCCCTTGACACGAAAATGCTCGAATCATTTCCCGGAATCCTGCAGGTAATAAGGATCGCCAAGGACGAACCGCAGGAATAGCATCAGGAAACCGCAACCCCGGCATACCCCACAACTTGTTGCCTGTCCCCAGACACATCACCACTTGTTGCATAGCGCACCAGTTCACAACTGGCCGCTCCAAGTGCAAGAGCTGCGACTAACATGACGGTAGATGGGATAATCCCGCACATACTTATCCCCATACTGCGCACAACGCGATAGAGCCCTTCCGGGTCCAGTTCCAGCACCTCTTTGAGAGCCATGCCATCTTTCTTCCTGGCCGCATCGTCCGGCTCATAATGAGTCATGTCTGTGCTCGCAACAATCAAGACGTCTTTTCCGAATTCAATTATGCTCCGTGCCAGCGCTTCGCCCAATTCGCGGCATGTCGCATAATCCACGAAACTCAGGCACAGCGGGACAATTTTTACCCCGGGCCGCAGAATCTGCAGAAACGGAATCTGAACTTCAAGGGAATGTTCAAAGCGGTGAGCAGAGCTGTCGTAAGCGATGATAGGGCAGTTTCCGAGGATCAGATTCGAAAGGCCGGTTTCTTGTGGAACGCTCCCGAGAGGCGTCAGCCACTCACCAGCCGCAGGATAGAGTGATGCCGGCCCACCAATTCCATGATGGTTGGGGCCCATGATGATCACTGTTTCCGGGATCTCTACCGCACCGAAAACCGCGCCGGCAACAGCTCCGGAATACATATAGCCGGCATGAGGCACCATGAGACCCAACGCCTTGATTTTTTTCCTCCGTTCAACAATCAGGGAAGTCATTTCCGATTTCAGTTGGGATCTGTCGGCAGGATAAAACTGACCTGCCACGGCTGGCTGACGGTTCATGCCTGCTCACCTGTCCTTTCCGGGGCCGGTTTCCCCTCCTCTTCCCCCTCCATTCTCACCCGTGCAGCGCCATCGTTTCCATCAGGGCTGACCAGAGGCAGTTCTTCCTGCTGTTCGAAGGTCTCTTCCAGCGCAAGTTCCTCGATCTCCCGCAGAGACGGCAGGGATTTCAGGTCCTTCAAGCCGAATACCTCGAGAAATTCGCGGGTTGTGCCATAGATCAGGGGTCTGCCGGGAATGTCTTTCTTCCCGAGTATCTTTACCAGCTTTTTTTCCAGCAGCGTCTTTAGAACGCCACCGGAATCCACACCTCTGAAATATTCGATCTCAGCCCTCGTAATGGGTTGGCTGTAGGCAACAATGGCCAGTGTTTCAAGGGCTGACTGGCTGAAACGAGAGATCTTTGTCTTGACCAGACGCCTGACGTAATCACTGTTTTCTTCGCGGGTCCTGATCTGCCAGCCCTTGGCGACTTCCGCCAGAAACACGCCCCTTTCGGGGGCATCATAGTCCCGTTGCAGCTCGCCAAGAGCGTTCCTGATGTCTTCACGACTACTTTCTTCAAGAATATCGCAAAGTTTGTCCAATGATACCGGTTCTTCCGATACGAATATCAGACTTTCCACAACAGATTTGAGTCGAGAGCTAGTCGAAAGCATTTTCGTCCATGTTCAACCGGGCCGTATCGTCGTCCATTACCGCCGGTCGTACCCATATTTTTCCAAACTGTTCGTTCTGGCTGACCCTGATCATTTTCAGCTTGCAAAGCTCCAGAATCGCGAGGAATGTTGCCACCAGGTAATCGACATCCCTGCAGTCTGCGAAAAGATCTTCGAAGGGCAGGATATCACGCTCCTGCAACAGTGAAAGTATTTCATTTATCCTTTCGGAAATACTGATTGATTCGGCACTCACCTCATGAAAGCTCTTTTTCGGGGCCTTGATGATTATCTTTCGAAAAGCCTCTATCAGATCGAACAGCTCTAACTCAAGAGGCTGGTCAAGATCCCCCGCCTGCTGGATTTCAGAAGAAGGAAAGTTTCGTGCAAAATGATCGCGGCCGAGCTGCGTGCGCTCATTCAACTGAACTGCCGCATCCTTGTACCTGCTGTATTCAAGCAGCCTTTTGATCAACTCTGCGCGGGGGTCTTCGAACACCTCCTCCTCATCATTCTCCGCCTGACTGGGCAGCAGCATGCTGGATTTGATCTGAATCAGCGTCGAAGCCATGACCAGAAACTCGCCGGCGACTTCAAGATTGAGTTCCTTCATCAAGTTTATATACTCTAGGTACTGCCTGGTGATAAGTGCAATGGGAATGTCGCAGATATCCAGTTCATTCTTCTTAATCAGGTAGAGAAGAAGGTCGAGCGGGCCCTCAAACTGTTCAAGTTTTACATTATAATTTGAATTATATCTGTCCGGTAACACAGCAGAAACAGCATCTGCAAGGAAGGTCATTTAATTGTACCCCCTGGTCAGTGCAATGATTGAGCGCCTATCATCTCATCAGGAAAGTTGTCACAGTGTGCACCAACACTCTTTGCGGGCCGGCGAGGATGTTCACGCCAATTTCAAGTAATGGCGCAATCACGTAGCCGAAAAGATTGGTGAAGAATACCAGAACGATTATGATTATCATCCCGTAGGGCTCTATCCGTGAATATGCGATCGCCTGACGATAGGGGAGCAGACCCACGACAACGCGTCCACCATCGAGAGGAGGCACGGGAATAAGATTGAAGAGAGCCAGCAGGAGATTTATATACACTGAAAACGCCAGCATCAAGGACAACGGTCTCAGTATGAGAGCGAGGGAAAACAAGTCGCTGCCGCCGATTGGCAGGGCCGCGACAAGGCGCAGCGCAAAAGCCGACAGAACGGCTAATATGAAGTTTGTCGCCGGGCCTGCCGCCGCTACCCAGATCATGTCCCGCTTCGGGTTGCGAAGGTTGGAAAAATTGACCGGGACCGGCTTTGCCCAACCGATCCCCACCAGGAATACCATCAGCGTGCCTATGATATCCAGATGTTTTAGCGGATTGAGAGTCAACCTGCCAAGTGAACTGGCAGTAGGATCCCCGAACCGGTATGCCACGTATCCATGGGACACTTCGTGGCAGGTGATCGCGAAGAGCGCAGGAACAAGCATTATAGAAATTTTGAGAATGATGTCTTCCATTTGTATCCTGGTAGGTAGATTTGGCTCGGAAACAAGATTATTTAACAAATACGGGTCTGAAAGTCAATGCAGGTAGTGTTCATCCTATGCCGTGTATGGGGTCGAAGGCAAGAAATAAAAAAAGAGGCGGGTCGAAACCCGCCTCTTTGATTCGGCACTGCCGTGCGACTAGATGTCGAAATAGAGAGCGAACTCCATCGGCACGGGACGCATGCGTACTACATTCACCTCCGCATCGGTCTTATACTCGATCCACTTGTCGATTACATCCTGGGTAAACACATCACCCTTGAGCAGGAACTCATGATCGTCCTTGAGAGCCTTGAGGGCTTCTTCGAGGCTTCCCGGAGCTGAAGGAATGTCTGCAAGCTCTTCCGGGGTAAGGCCGTAGATATCCTTATCCAGAGGCTGACCAGGATCGATCTTGTTCTCGATTCCGTCCAGACCTGCCATGAGGATGGCGGCAAAAGCCAGATAACCGTTGCAGGAAGGGTCCGGCGTGCGGTACTCGACCCTCTTGGCCTTGGGATTGGTGGAGAACATGGGTATCCTGATGGCAGCGGAGCGGTTACGGCTCGAATAGGCCATGTTGACGGGAGCCTCGAAGCCGGGAACCAGACGCTTGTAGGAGTTGGTGGTCGGGTTGCAGAAACCGCTCAACGCTTTAGCATGCTTGATGATGCCGCCGATGAAATAGAGCGCCATCTGGGACAGTCCACCGTACTTGTCGCCGGCAAAAAGGTTGGCGCCGTCTTTCCAGATGGAGACATGGGTATGCATACCGGAACCGTTGTCACCGAAGAGAGGCTTCGGCATAAAGGTAACGGTCTTGCCGTTGCGCTGGGCGACGTTTTTGATGATGTATTTGAACCACTGCAGCTTGTCGGCCATTACCACCATCGCATCGAAACGCATGTCGATTTCGGCCTGGCCGCCGGTTGCCACTTCATGATGCTGCGCCTCGACCCTGATGCCGACTTTCTGCATTTCCAGCACCATTTCGTTTCTCAGGTCGTTCTGGGAGTCGGTCGGGGGAACCGGGAAGTATCCTTCCTTGTGGCGCGGCTTGTAACCCAGGTTGGGGAACTCTTCACGGCCGGAGTTCCAGATGCCTTCGGAAGAATCAACGACGTAAAATGACTGGTTGGAGCTTGAGTCGAAGCGTACGTCGTCAAAAATGAAGAATTCGGCTTCCGGCCCGAAGTACGCGGTATCACCAAGGCCGGTGGACTTAAGGTATGCTTCGGCCTTCCTGGCGATGTTGCGCGGATCGCGGGTGTATGCTTCCTTGGTAATCGGGTCGAAAATATTGCAGATAAGGCTCAGCGTAGGTATTGCCGTGAAAGGGTCCATCTTGGCGGTGGCCGGATCGGGCAGGATGATCATGTCCGAGGCGTGTATCGGCTGCCAACCGCGAATTGATGAGCCGTCAAACCCGAGGCCGTCCTCGAAGGTGTCTGCGTCGAATTCGCTGATGGGTACGGTAAAGTGCTGCCAGATGCCCACGAAATCCATGAACTTGAAGTCTACCATGAGGGCGCCGTTTTCCTGCGCAAATTTTACCACTTCCGTAGGGGTCATTTCATATCTCCTTCATGCGGGTTAGATGTTGAGACTAGATAGCGTCTTGGCCACGCTCGCCTGTCCGAATGCGAACGACTTCTTCCACATTGGTGACAAATATCTTGCCATCCCCTATGCGGCCGGTTTTGGCTGCACTTTCGATGGTTTCGATAACTTTAGACACTAACTCGTCACCGATGATGATCTCCATCTTGATCTTTGGAATAAAATCAACAACATACTCGGCACCGCGATATAATTCCGTATGGCCCTTCTGTCTGCCGAACCCTTTTACCTCACTGACCGTTATCCCCTGGATGCCGATTTCATTGAGAGCCTCCTTGACCTCATCCAGTTTAAACGGTTTTATGATAGCTTCGACTTTTTTCACTCAGATCACCCCCTCGGAAAATTTTTACAACCAGATCGGATCGTATCGCTTGCCGGTGCATACTGAATTTGCGAGTATTGAAAGCAATATGCGTGCCGGCCGATTTATATTTTTTTTCTTATAATAATATCAAATACTTGTCATGCCATTCTTGTCAGGATGCAATTTGGCAGCTTAAATTTCAGGCAGCAAATCACCTGGTTGCTTAAAAGTGCATCACTTCATCTTCCGTTTATGCAAAACACGAGCAGTCATGATTAAATTATTCTCTGCACCTACAGAAAAGCTTCATGCTGAACCAGCACTCGATGCTCCGCAACGATGCGGTAAAAGACCACTATTTCCTTTCTACCAGCTGCAAAAGTGCGTGCAGTTCTTCCACTCGCGGCATGGAGACGTCCCGGGATGCAGCAGCCACAAGCGGCACGCCGAAAATCGCCTCCAGTTCGAGGGGACGTCCTTCGATCCTGTCGATCATCATTGACGGCTTGTATGCGCCGAGATTTTCGGAAAAAATGACCATTTTTTCAGCAAGGGAACCTGCCATATCTTTCATCAGCCCTTGTGCGTTACCACCGGCAATAACCTCGCCCATCATATCCATGATCAGTTTTCTCGTGGCAGGCAAAGAAAGCAGTTCGTCAACCGGTTTCATCATCAGGGCGCAGAGTCCATTGAAGGGAATGTTCCACACAAGCTTTTCCCATCGAGCGCGCTTGAGGTCTGCCACCGCCTTACACTCCACCCCTGCTGCAACGAACATGGCGGTAATTTCATCCGCTCTGGCAGTTCCCTTTCTTTCATACTCTCCCAGTATGATCCGCCCCTCTCCCAGATGGTGAACAACTCCCGGCACTCCACGGTTTGAACACAAAAACGCGACGCCTCCGAGTATTCTGTCTCCGCCGAACAGAGCGGCAAGAGCCTCCTCATTTCCGAGTCCGTTCTGCAGAGTAAGAATGGCAGTATTTTCACCAAGAAGCGGCGCAATCAACTCACCGTACGTGTGATTGGCGAATGTTTTCAGGCCGATCAGCACCAGATCGACCTCGCCAACTTCAGACGCTGTCCTGTACCCTTTTACTTTCGATAAATGGAAATCTCCATTCACCGAATATATCATTAGCCCCTTAGCGGTGATCGCATCGAAATCACGCCTCAGGAGAAAGTGTACGTCATTTCCGGCTTTTTGCAGCATTGCGCCATAATAAAGCCCCAGTGCTCCGGCGCCTACAACAGCAATTCGCATCGTCATAATCTCCTTCCAGGATCGGTCTTGTGGAATCACTCATGAAACGAAATGGACCCCAACGTAAACCCATTAGTGCCTATCCGGCAAACCAGATGGACTTAGCAGTTGCTTTATTGCCTGTTTGAATATATATAAGACGAATGATAAGGATAACGCAAATCATCATCTTAATCGGTGTGTTATCGATATCTGCCAACAAATCCGGCGCCGATCTCTACCGCTATACATCCAAGGATGGATCTGTCGGATTTACCGACGATCCCAAGGGGAAAAATGCCGTTCTCTACCTCAGGGATACGCCTTCTTCCAAGAAAAAAAGCCGTCCCGGTTCATCGGCGCTCGGTAAATCCTTGATCTCCTCCGGCAGAGCGGCCCATTCCCGTCCAGGAAACTCACTGCCTAAGTTGACAGTGCTCCCTGTCAACGGCATGATCACGTCACCTCCCGGTCTTAGATCGGACCCTTTCACCGGACAAATGAGAAACCATAACGGAATCGACATTGCCGTGCCCACCGGCACCCGCATCAGGCCTGTGTATCCCGGTTGCGTCACCTATAGCGGCTTCAGAAGCGGTTATGGAAACTTGGTCATCGTCGACCATGAAGACGGGGTAGTGAGCCTGTACGCCCACAACAGCCAAAACATGGTTTCAACCGGCGAAAAGGTCGGATTGAACACTGTCCTGGCACTTACGGGTTCAACCGGCAGATCCACCGGCCCTCACCTCCATTTCGAGGCTTGGCGCATGGGAGAAAACGTGACGCCGCTCTACCTGCCGGAGTCATGGGGAACACGCAGGTTACCAATTGTGCACATCAGAAAAGTCAAAACTTACACAGTGCGAAAAGTGGTCATGGATGACGGCACCATATTGCTGACCAATCTGCCCCTCTATCACCCATGACGCCGCCGTACGTGCGGCGTGCCAAAAAAGTTTATTTCCCCGCCAAATTTGCCAGCAAATCCACGGTAACGTTTTCCAGCGAATTCGTCACATGAACCGCTCCTTCGAGACGCTCCGCACTATAACTGTTTGTCACCGCGAGGACACTAACTCCGGCTTGTATTGCGGACCTGATTCCCGCCGGAGTGTCCTCGATTGCTATGCAGCGGTCAGCGGTTATTTCCCTGTCCGGGAACCTTTCGGCCAATCGTGTTACGGCAAGGATGTAACTCTGAGGGTCCGGCTTGCTTTCCTTGACATCCTCTGCAGTCACAAGGATGTCAAAAGCATTCCGGAGATTTAATGCTTCGAGAATGGGAAGAATATCGCTTCTAAGAGCGCCGCTGCATACCGCGAGAGGAACATTTCCTTTCAGCTTGGTGATCAGGGAAATGACTCCCGGGTAAGCGGGCACGCCATTTTCGACAATTTCGACAAATAACGAAGCCTTGCGGCTCATGAGAGCGCCGAGACATTCCTGGTCCAATTTCTTTCCCGCTGCGCGAAATGCTTCACGAAACGCATCACGATCATCGAAGCCGATATATTTTTCCATGTAATCGTCCCAGGAATAGCTTATGCCCAGCGGGTTGAGCACCTCCTGGAAAGCCCGGTAATGAATCGGTTCAGTATCAACGATGATACCGTCAAAATCGAAAATAACCGCCATATCATATCCTTTTTTCAGTAGATCCATTATTTCAAGCAGTCATAGCGTGCAATTCGTGTTGTTATTCACACCAGGAAACGTCGCCGATTCCCTTGCGGAGGACTTCAGGAAAGTCATTGATCAAACTGACTACCGAACTGACAGCAGTGGAAAGATAGCCCCCGTCAACCACGAGATCGAGTTGCCGTCCCATATGTCGTTCAACTTCAGCAGGGTCGCCTATCGGTTCTTCACCTGAACGATTGGCGCTCGTTGTGATGATAGGGTGCCCCAGTGCCCTGACTATGGAAAGGCAAATATTGTTTTCAGGAATTCTGATACCGACCGTTTTCTGTTTTGTCACCAGGAGGTCGGGGACTATGCTGGCCGCGGGCAGAACAAAAGTGTAGGGACCCGGAAGAAGGCGTTTCATCACCTTGTACTGGTAATTACTGACTTTTGCATACCGGGCTATGTCGGAGAGATCACTGCAGATGAAAGAGAATGGCTTTTTCCGCTCTCTCTGTTTGATGGAGTATATCCTCTCGATGCCTTTCTTATTGAAGATGCTGCAACCGATTCCGTATGTGGTATCGGTCGGATAAGCGATCACGCCACCCTTTTCAAGAATTTCCACAACCCTTGTGACGAGACGATTCTGAGGATTTGATGGGTTTATTTCCAGAAGCATATTCGATCCGGGACATAGTCATCAAGTGCCAAGTGAAGACCGTTACGAAAGTATCAGGAAATTCCGGTATGACCGAAACCGTTTTCACCCCTGGCCGTTTCGCCGAGGCCGTCCACCTCATGCAGATCGACCCTGACAAAACGGCTGAAGACCATCTGTGCAATCCTGTCGCCGCTTTTCACCGTAAAATGCTCATGACCATGATTGATCAGAATGATCGCAATTTCACCTCGATAATCAGGATCGATCGTTCCGGGCGAATTAACCAGGGTTATCCCGTGACGAAGAGCCAGCCCGCTGCGCGGGCGTATCTGTGCTTCGTAACCATCGGAAAGCTCGATTGCAACACCTGTGGGAATGCGTGTCCTTTCCCCCGGCGCGAGGATAATGTCCCCTGGCAAATCTGCATAGAGATCCATACCGGCTGAGTGCTCCGTCATGTAACAAGGCAGCGGATTTTCGCTGGACTTGTGCAGACGTCTTATTTTTACCGTATGATTGCTTTCCATCCGGGTCTCAAATGCACAGGGAATCGGGCGTTATTGACATACCGTCCATTTTCCCCAGCATCTCCAGGGTCAGACAATCCCCTTGAAAAATCTCTGATGCAAGCTCCATGACGTCTTCGGCTGACACACGCTTCAACCCATCGAGAATTTCTTTGATCGGCACCTGGCGACCGAAATATATTTCGTTTTTTGCCAGTTTTGTCATCCGGTTGTCGTTGTTTTCAAGTGAAAGCAGCAGATTCCCCTTAAGGTGCTCCTTGGCGAATGCCATCTCTGACGGTGAAATCGGTTCGTTTTTCAGAGTTCTCAGCGCATTGAGTACAATTTCGATCACTTCCGTAAGTTTGTCCGGTTTTGTGCCGGCATATACGACCATTGTGCCGGCGTCCGAATGGGAAAGAACGTATGAATAGACCGAATAAGCCAGACCCTGCTTCTCCCTGACTTCCTGGAAAAGACGGGAACTGATGCTTCCGCCCAGAATAGTATTCAACACGTAACCGGCATAGCGAAACGGACTGTTCTGGGGCAAAGCCCTGGTTCCCAGGCAGAGGTGTACCTGCTCCAAATCCTTTTCCAGCATCCTGACTTGTTTTGCATAAATGGGCGGATTGGATGCGCATGCATAGGATCCGGGCAGCACATTTTTGAAAAGCCCGCCCAGGATGGAGACAATCTCGGCATGCTTGAGATTGCCTGCCGCGGAAATGATGATATCTTCAGACTTGAACCGTTCATGCCGGGTACTGAGCAACGAATCCCTGGACATTCCGGAAACGCTTTCTTCCGTGCCGACTATGGACATTCCCAGCGGGTGGCTCTTCCAGAAACTCTGGCAGAAGAGTTCGTGTATATAGTTATCCGGGCTGTCCTTAAGCATCCGGATCTCCTGAAGTATTACCTTTCGTTCCTTTTCTACCTCAGAAGCCTCGAATGATGAGTTCAGAAAAATGTCAGCCAGAAGCTCAACAGCCTTCGGTAGAGCGTCACTAAGTACTTTTGCATAAAAGCACAGGTATTCGCGGCAGGTGAATGCATTCAGGACACCGCCCACGGAGTCGATCTCGCGGGCGATGTCCAATGCGGTACGTTTCGCCGTTCCCTTGAACAGCAGATGTTCAATGAAATGAGCTACACCGTTCTGTTCCCTGCGATCATGTCGCGATCCATTGGTAACCCAGATGCCTATGGATACGGAATGGGCATGGGGAATGTTCTCGGTGATGACGCGGATTCCATTGTTCAATTGCGATTTGACTATCATTAAGACACGTATTCCCTGGGTCCGTGAACTTGCATCTACAGGGCGGCATTACTCCGGCAGGGATGAACCGAGTGCTTCCTTGCGGGAGAGCTTGATTTTGCCCTGTTTGTCGATACCTATACATTTTACCAGAACCTTGTCACCCTCGCGCAGAACATCGCTGACATTCTTCACTCTTTCAGTATCAAGTTCTGAAATGTGCACCAGGCCATCCGTCCCGGGGAATATCTCTACAAAGGCGCCGAAATCCATCACCTTCTTGACGGTTCCCATGTAGAGCTTGCCTTCCTCTGCCTCGGCGGTAAGGTCTCTGATCATTTTGATAGCCTTTTCACAGGCTGCCATATCATGGCTGGCAATATTGATCTTCCCGGTATCCTCTATATCTATCGTCACACCGGTTGCCTCTGTTATTCCGCGAACGTTCTTGCCTCCTGTACCGATAACGTCGCGGATCTTGTCGGTCTTCACGTAAATCGTAGTGATTCGCGGCGCGTAAGGGGACATTTCCTGGCGGGGCTCGGTGATCGCCTCCGACATTTTACCGAGAATATGCAGCCTCCCCTCACGGGCCTGCTCCAAAGCGGTCTTCATGATTTCTCGGGTGACACCGGTTATCTTGATGTCCATCTGCAGTGCGGTAACCCCTTCTGAAGTACCCGCGACCTTGAAATCCATGTCGCCGAGATGATCTTCATCACCCAGGATATCGGTAAGAATGGTGATGTCGTCACCTTCCTTGATCAGACCCATTGCAATGCCTGCGACTGGAGCCTTTATAGGTATTCCCGCATCCATGAGTGAAAGCGAACCGCCGCATACAGTTGCCATTGAGGAGGAACCGTTGCTTTCAAGAATCTCGGATACTATCCTGATGGTATAAGGAAAATCGTCAAACTTCGGGATAACTCTCAGCAAAGCTCTTTCGGCAAGGGCGCCATGGCCGATTTCCCTTCGGCCCGGAGCCAGCCTCATGCTTGTCTCACCGACGGAATACGGCGGGAAATTGTAGTGGAGAAGGAAACGCTTCTTGGATTCGCCATACAGAGAATCGATTCTCTGCTCATCCTGTGAAGTTCCGAGAGTGGCGGCAACAAGCGCCTGGGTCTCACCGCGCGTGAACAGCGCGGAACCGTGCGCCCTCGGCAACAGTCCCACCTCCGGGGTGATTTTTCTGACTGTCTTGGTGTCGCGTCCGTCTATCCGTTCGCCATCCTTGACGATGTGCTCGCGCACGAGGCGGTATTCGAGGTCACCGAGGAAGCCTCTTATCTCCCCTTCCCTGCCCTCGAATTCGCTCCCAAGTGAAGCTATCACATTTTCCTCTATCTCTGCGAGACGGTCGTGGCGTTCGGTTTTCGCCTTGATGCGCACTGCTTCATTCACATCTGCGAAAGCAAGATCGCTCACCCTTTTCCTCAGCTCTTCGTCCACCACGGGAGTCGCAACCTCACGCTTGGGAATTCCCGCGAGTTTGCGCAACTCGTCCTGGGCATCCAGTAGGGACTGAATCGCACTATGACCGAAGAAGATGGCATCCAGCAACACTTGTTCACTCACGATATCAGCGCCGCCTTCAACCATCATCACTGCGTCCCTGCTGCCGGCGACCACGATATCCAGATCGCTTCTTTCCTGCTCCTCAGCAGATGGGTTACTGATGAAAGAACCATCAACCCGACCGACCCTCACGCCTGCGATCGGTCCGAGAAAGGGGATGTCGGAAACGTGGAGTGCAGCCGATGCGCCAATCATGGAGAGAATACCCGGATCATGGTCCTTGTCAGCAGAAATCACTGTTGCCATGATCTGAGTTTCATTCAGGAAATTCTCAGGAAAGAGGGGTCTTATCGGCCTGTCAATGAGACGGGAAGTCAGGGTCTCACTTTCGGATGGTCTCGCTTCACGCTTGAAGAAGCCCCCGGGTATCTTGCCTCCGGCATAGGTCTTTTCCTGGTAGTTTACGGTGAGGGGGAAGAAATCCTGCCCTTCCTTGGCAGATTTTGCCGATACGGCGGTGACAAGCACCATGGAGTCACCGCTTCTGACGACAACCGCTCCGCTAGCCTGTTTGGCCATCCAGCCGGTTTCAATGGATATGATCTTCCCGTTGCATTCTGCCTGCACAGTTTTTTTCATTAAATTATTGCCTCCAAGCATACTAATGTTGTCTGTTGGGGCCGTCGATAAAAAAACCAATTCATCGCCTGCTGATTCGAGGATTGGTTGTTCTACCCGCGCCCCCAACAAAAAACGAACGGGCTTGACGCCCGTCCCCAAAAAAATAAAGGCAATATATCCCCGAACTTCAAGAGATATACTGCCTTTTCTTATCTCCTGATACCAAGTTTCTCGATTATGGCTCGATATCTCTCGACATCTTTGTTTTTCAGATAATCTAGCAGTCTTCTTCTCTGTCCGACGATCTTCAGAAGACCCCTGCGACTGTGATGATCCTTTTTATGGACCTTGAAATGTTCAGTCAAATAGGTGATCCTCTCGGTAAGAATCGCTATCTGAACCTCAGGAGAACCGGTATCAGCCTCATGACGTTTATGAGTCTTGATGATTTCCTGCTTTTTTTCCGTTACCAGCATGTGACACACCCCCTTTCCACTGAGAAATCGTACTTTATAACAGGTTTTTTACTTTGACGAAGGTTATATTATCTACCACAAATACCTTTCCATGTAAAGTGAAACCTAGCTGAACACCCTTAAAAGACGGGCATTTTGCGGAACCCACGGCATCTGTTCCCCCGTCCGTTCCGCTATGGCGAGAAGTCTTGTTCCGCGGGAAAGGCGAAATTTCTCCCCCTGGAGCAGAACCTCACCGGCCGGTTCCATGATATTGCACACTTCCGGGAGCACACCGTTCATCACCCTTTTCTCTCCGGCTTCGTCGAGTTGCAGGTCCTTCAGTTCGGACAAGGCATTGTAGGGGGAAACAAGAACTTTGTCGAGGTCGTTTCTTGCGGCCTTTTCCTCGAACTCAACGAGATTCATCGCCTCCGCTTCCGTAAACCTGCCGCTCCTGATACGCCGCAACCGGACAAGGTGAGCTCCGCACCCCAGCACTTCACCGATATCGTGTGCCAGTGTGCGAACATAGGTTCCCCTGGAACAGCTTACGGTAAAGGTGGCAAATGGGAGCTCAAAAGAATCCAGAAACAGGGACCGAATGTCAATTTCACGGGAAGGCCGGCTGATTTCAGTTCCTTTTCGGGCATGTTTATACAGTGGCACACCGCAAATCTTTACCGCGGAGAACATTGGCGGAGTCTGGCTGATTCTGCCGCGGAACCTGCTGAACGTTTGGAGCAGAGAATCTTCGGATACCTTACTGAAATCGTTCTCGGACAGAACATTTCCGGTGAGATCCTGCGTATCCGTCGCCACGCCGAGCCGCATTGTTGCCCGGTACTCTTTCACGGACTCGTCAAGGAAAGGGATAGCCTTTGTCCCGCGGCCCACCGCGACGGGCAGGACGCCTGTGGCAAAAGGATCAAGGGTCCCCGTGTGGCCCACCTTTTTCGTTCGCAAGATTCTTCTCGCAAAGGATACCACGTCGTGCGACGTCAAGCCCTCCGGCTTGTCAATGACAAAGAATCCGTCCATCAACTCAGAGAGCCTTTTCGAGGGCTGAGAATACGGTCTTCTTGACTTCTTCGGAAGAACCGGTGACCGTGCACCCTGCGGCATTGTGGTGGCCTCCGCCACCAAGCAGTCCGGCCAACCGTGCGACATTGACCTTTCCCTTTGAACGGAAACCAACCTTGTAGACCCGCTCGGAAACTTGCCTGAACAGAATTGCCACTTCCACCCCGTGGATAGAGCGGGGGTAATTGACAAAACCGTCTGTCAGGTCCGGACCGGCCCCGGTCTTTTCGAACATGTCGAGGGTCACCGTCAAAGACGCGAAATCACCTTTATCCGACAGGGTCAGGGTAGCGAGGGCAAGCGCAAGAAGATCAAGCCTCTTTCTCGGCTGGCTTTCATACAACCGCTCAGCCACTTTCCAGGGATTGATCCCCTGGTCGACCAGTTCACCGGATATGAAGAATGCTTCCTTGTTGGCATTTGAATAGCGAAAAGATCCCGTATCGGCCACTATGGCGGTATAGATGCACAATGCAGCATCAATGTCCGGTTGGCGGCCGGAGGCTTTTATGATCCGGTAGATCATGGCGCCGGTTGCCGAAGCCGTCGGATCGACATAATTTATGGAACCGAACTTTTCTCCGTAAGGGTGATGATCAATATTGACCAGCTTTCCGCATTTCACCAGGGATGAAAACCCTTTACAGACACGATCCGCATCACCGGCGTCCAGGATGAAACATACATCGAAATCGCGATCGGGGATTTCATTGAGGACGGTACCCGCCAATGGCAGATATCTGTACGTATCCGGTATCGGGTCGCGATAATAGATTTCCACATCCCTCCCCAGGGATTTGAGAAAACACCCCAGGGCCAGGGTCGATCCCACTGCATCGCCGTCAGGATTCTCATGAGTTGTAATAAGAAACGAACTGTTGTTTTCTATCTCACTGAGAATGCTCGGTATCATTATCGTTTTCCGTTGTGTGGAGCTCGTCGAGTAGAGAATCTATTCTTTGTCCGTATTCGACGGACTCATCATACCTGAAGAAAATTTCCGGAACGTACCGCATGCGCAGACTTTTTCCCAGTTCTCTCCTGATGAATCCCTTGGCGCTGTTCAATCCGCTGCCTGTCGACTTTTTCTCGGCGTCACTGCCTATTACGCTGAAATAGATCGTTGCGAAGTGAAGATCATCGGAAACCTTAACCCCTGTTATGGTCGTGAAGCCGATCCGCGGGTCTTTCACACCCTTGAGAAGGAGTGCGGAGACGATTTCGTGTATGGCTTCCGCGATTTTTTCAGAACGTTTTACTGTCATCAGATTTCACCTAGCAACCGGGCCGAAAAATCGAATTTTTCGTGAAAGAATCATCAGCATGGAACTCCATGCAGCTTACAGTGTCGCCGCGACTTTCTCGATTTCAAAGGACTCGATAATGTCTCCCGGCTTGATGTCGTTGTAGTTTTCCAGTGAAATCCCGCATTCATAGCCTGACGCGACTTCCTTGACGTCATCCTTGAAACGCCTGAGGCTTGCCATTTTTCCTTCATAGATGACGATATTGTCCCGCAACAGCCGCACTTGCGAATTCCTGAGCATTTTCCCATCCAGTACATAGCAGCCCGCAACATTTCCATGCTTTGGCACTGAGAAAACCTCCCTTATTTCTGCGCGACCAAGGTGCTTCTCCTTGAGCGTGGGTTCAAGAAGCCCTTCCATAGCCTTCTTGATATCGTCTACCGCATCGTAAATGATGTTGTAGAGGCGGATGTCCACACCTTCCTTTTCAGCAAGAGCGTGCGCCTTGACTTCAGGGCGGACGTTGAACCCGAGAACTATGGCGTTGCTTGCAGTCGCGAGGTTGACGTCAGTTTCCGTTATGGCGCCTACAGAGGAGTTTATTACACGCAGACGGATGGCATCGGTAGACAGTTTGCGCAGAGACTCGGATACTGCTTCAACCGATCCCTGTACGTCACCCTTGACTACAACATTGAGCTCCTTGACTTCGCCCTTCTGGATCTGTTCGTACAATTGCTCCAGTGACAGCTTGCTGGTTTTGGCCAACTCGGTTTCCCGGATCTTCTGCTGCCGGTGCATGGCGATGTCTTTAGCCTGCCGCTCATCGCTTAATACCACGAACAGGTCTCCTGCATCAGGCACTCCGGTAAGACCGATAACTTCCACCGGCATCGATGGCCCTGCAGTCTGGACCTTTTCCCCGCGATCGTTCTGCATCGCGCGGACCCTTCCGTAATGAACCCCGGTCACGAAATAATCGCCGACCTTCAGGCTCCCTTCCTGAACGAGCACCGTTGCCACCGGCCCACGCCCCCGGTCCAGCTTTGCCTCGATGATCGTGCCGCGGGCGGACTTTTCGGGATTAGACCGCAACTCGAGGACATCGGCCTGGAGCAGAACCATTTCGAGCAACTCCGGAAGATTGACCTTTTTCTTGGCAGACACCTCCACGAAAATTGTGTCTCCACCCCATTCCTCAGGGACAAGGCCGAATTCCATCAATTCCTGCTTCACTCTTTCCGGCTTGGCCTCCGGCTTGTCTATCTTGTTGACGGCGACAATGATGGGTACGCCGGCGGCTTTGGAATGGTTGACGGCTTCCCTGGTCTGGGGCATCACGCCATCATCAGCGGCAACGACGAGGATGACGATATCGGTCACCTTTGCACCACGGGCCCTCATCGCGGTAAACGCTTCGTGGCCGGGCGTGTCCAGGAAAGTGATTTTCCGGCCGTTCAACTCCACGTCGTAGGCCCCGATATGCTGGGTTATGCCGCCGGCTTCGCCGGCAATGACATTTGTGGCCCTGATCGCATCCAGCAGAGAGGTCTTGCCATGGTCGACATGGCCCATGATCGTGACGACAGGCGGCCGTTTCACAAGATCCTCCGGACTGTCCGGCGCCGCTTCGAGAATCTCGTCCATGTCTATTGCGACATTTTCAACTTCATAGCCGAAATCAGACGCAATTATGGAGGCAGTCTCGAAATCAAGCGGATGGTTGATCGTTGCCATAAGCCCCATCTTCATCAAAGACCTTATGAGATCGTTGGCCTTGGCGCCCATGCGTTTGGCCATTTCACCCACCGTGATGCTTTCGGATATCTTGATTATCCGCTTGATCGCCTTCGGTACGGTGATCTCGGTTTTCCTGCTCTCGTCCTTCTCTCTCTTCTTCCCTTTGCCGGAGCGGTATCCAGGTTCAAACACCCGTTCACGCTTTTCGATGATTTCCACTTTCTTGAAACCATCTTTTTTCTTCCCTTGAGTTGCTGGGCCTTTTTTCGCCCCCCGATCCCCGTCACCACCGTTAGCTTCCTTGCCCTTCCGGCCTTTTTTCCGGTCATCGGCTGCAACAGGCGGTGCCTGCACGGGGACCCCCTGCGGTCTTGCGGCAGCCGCCGGCGCCTGTCTCTGGACGGACTGCCGCTCGTGGGGCCTTGAAACCGGTTTTTGCTGCGGCAAAGGTATTTCGACGCGGCCGATAATGCGCGCCCGCCCGGGAACATGCGGCTCTACCGGCTTCTCCGGCTTGGGCTGTTCGACAGGTTTTTCAATTTCAGGAGCAGGGGCCTCGGCAGCCTTTTCCTTCTTGACTGGCGGCTCAGCAGCGGCTTCCTCCGGGGCATGTTCAGTTTTCTGAACTTTCGTGACCTCTTCAGTTTCCGTTTGCGGCGCAGCTTCTTCAGCAACAACGTCAGCAGGAGGTGCCTCGGGAGCGGCTTTCGGACGACGACGGATCACGGTGGGCTTTACCCGCACCTCTTCCTGCGACAATTCCTTCACAGGCTGTTCGGAGGGAGTCAGCTTCAAGATGTCTTCGTCGCTGACGATGGCCATATGGCTTTTGACGTCAACGCCCACTTCCTTAAGTCTGGCGATGAGCTCCTTGTTGTCGATCCCCATCCGTTGAGCCAGCTCATGTACCCTGGTTTTGTTCATAGTGAGCATCCCTCCCCCCTCACAAAGCTCCTGTATCTTTCAATTTCCCTTATTAGCGATCCCACGAATCCTTCTCCCTGAACCACGATCGCACTACGAAGCCCCTTCCCGAGAAGCTCGCCCAATCTGATCCTGTCAAAAAAAGAATAGTATGCAATCCCGGAGACATCAGCAAGATGCTTTATTTTCAATCCGATATCCTCAGACATGTCAAGCGCCAACAGAACCAGCCTGTCCCGCGATGTCCTCTTCCGGAGGTTTTCCATGACCATGTCGCTGCCGGCCACGATTTTGCCTGCCTTGTTGGCAAGGGCAACGTAAGATGAAATCCTCTCTTCCATGCATCTTGCTATTTCGGCACACAGCTGGTCGGCAATCGGTGCTTTAACCGGCCGTTTCAGCGATCTCGAGAACAGGTCCTTCTCAGCTGCCCTCTTGACGCAGGCGATGTCGACGCAGGTATAGACGCCTCTGCCCGGGAGTTTGTGCGCCACATCCGAAACGAGTGTGCCGTCCGGCGCAAGAACATACCGAATCAGCCCAGATTTGTCCTGCGACTTGCGGCAGCTTATGCAGGTTCTTTGCGGAGCTTCCCTTGGCATGGGTTAATCTTCTTCCGTTGTCTCCGGAGCATCGTCAGCCTGACCGGAGCCTTCGGAGGCCACGGCATCTTCCATCTCGTTCGGAGCCTCCTCAGTAACTTCCTTTTCATCGTTTCCGTCAAAGGAGGAATACTGGAGCATCTCTGCTTCAGCTGCACGCGACTCGCTCTTTATGTCGATCCGCCAACCTGTCAAGCGTGCCGCAAGCCGGACATTCTGGCCTCTTTTGCCGATGGCGAGGGACAGCTGGTCATCGGCAACGACAATTTCCATCGCTTTGCCGTCATCATCGATGTATATCTTCGAAACAACAGCCGGAGCAAGGGCATTGCAGGCAAACCGCGCAACATCCTCGGACCAGGGTATGATATCTATTTTTTCACCCCGCAGTTCCGAAACGACATTCTGCACGCGCGCTCCGCGCATCCCGACACAGGCGCCCACCGGATCCACGTTCGAGTCGTGTGAATACACCGCAATTTTGGAACGGCTACCCGGTTCACGCACCACGCCTTTGATCTCGACAATTCCTTCAGCTATCTCCGGCACTTCTGACTCAAACAGCTTTGCCAGGACTCCGGGGTTCGCACGCGAAAGAAAAATCTGCGGGCCTTTTCCCGTCATGTCGATTCGCGTGATCAGCGCCTTGATCCTGTCACCTTGCCGATATACCTCACGCGGCGCCTGCTCGTTCTGCGGGAGGATTGCTTCCGCTCTCCCCAGATCCACGATCAGTTCTCCCTTTTCGTATCGCCGCACGATTCCGTTAACCAGTTCGCCTTTCCTGCCGATGAACTCGTTGAAGATGGTCTCGCGCTCGGCTTCACGAACTTTCTGTATTATCACCTGCTTGGCAGTCTGCGCTGCGATGCGGGTAAAATCACTGGCGTCCATCTTCATGCCCAGGGAGTCGCCGATCTCAACATCAGGGTCTACCTCCCTGGCTTCCTCCAAGTCGATTTCCTTGTAGGAATCCTGCACCTCATCAACAACAGTGACAAACTCAAAGAGTTCCACTTCGCCGATCTCTTCGTTATAGTGGGCTTCGAGGTCGCGGGTGTTCCTGTACTTCTTGTTGGCCGCTGAAAGCACGGCCTGCTCAAGGGCTTCCAGAATAATCGACTTGTCGATTCCCTTTTCCTTTACGATCTGATCGATAGTATTTTTAAGGTTAAAGGTAGTATCCACTTCCAACTCTCCTCAAAATTTAATGATTTGTAGGGGGAAACGGTCCAGCGCGAAAATTTCTTCCAGGTGTCGCATCGTCACATCAGAATTCGAATTCCAGATTGGCCTTTGCAACGCTGTCGAGTGGTATCCTGGCCTTCTGACCTTCCCGCAGGCGCATCCTGACAAAGTCCCCTTCAATTCCCTCAAGTTCACCGAGAAATGTCTTGCGCAGGTTTCCCTGATCATCCGCAAGAGGTTCCCGCGTCTTGATCTTGATCAGCCGACCGGTGTAGCGCTGGTAATCTTCCAGGGTCTTGAGGGGACGGTTCAAACCTGGTGAAGAGACTTCCAGCGTGTATTTTCCCGGCACGGTCTCTTCCACGTCGAGTACCGCCGACAATTCACGGCTGACCGCAGCACAATCGTCAAGGCTTACCCCGCCTTCCCGATCTATATAGAGACGCAAAACCATGGTACGGCCTTCCCGCTTGAATTCAATCTCGACAAGTTCCATGCCAAGCGAGGAGACGAGCGGCTTTGCGAAATGCTCAACTTGTTTGACTACATCAGTATTCATGACTTTCGATCCGCAGAAAACAAAAAAAGCGAGCCTTAAGAGCCCACTTTTTAGTAGTGAACGTTGATTTGTGCTTACTTTCTACCATGTGAAACGTGGATTATGCAAGCATTTTTTTCCATGTATGGTTCATTTTCTTCAGCCGGCGGCAAAATCCGGGCAAGTTACGCCGGACGCTGCGCCTGCCGAAACGACACATCGCATCCAAGACCCTTCCGGATCACTTCGGTCTACCGGCGTCAGGGGACACAAGCGCGAGGAAATGCGGGTGAATCCCGCTACCTTGTGCCCATCCGGAAACTCCGGATAAGCCACTTTGCTGCTTCCCGATCGGAAAGAGGGGATTGTGCGTCCCGGCAAGAAACTTTTGCCCTCGAAAGTTGACAGCGGAGGCCGGCAAAATCAAGGGATTGCGCGGAGGCATACTCTCGAAAGTCGCACAAGCAATACAGCCAGGGTACAAAAGCGCCCTTTCCGGATGGAAACTATCTACGGATGAAAGCGTCACTTAGCATTGACAGAACGCTTTGGTACAGTGTAAGTAAGAATGAGCTCTACAAAAATGCCTCAAGGAAAGGTTTGGGAATGATTTCTCTTGACTTCAAGAAAATGGGTGGCCTGATCCCTGCAATCATTCAGGATCATGAGACGGGCGACGTATTGATGCTCGCCTTCATGGACGAAAAAACTCTGGATCTAACCCTGGAAACCGGAAAAACATGGTTCTTCAGTCGCAGCAGGAACAAGTACTGGATGAAGGGCGAGCAATCCGGAAACGTTCAGGAAGTCATCGAAGTATACACGGATTGCGACGCCGACTCGGTACTCATAAAAGTCAAGCAGCACGGTGGCGCCGCCTGCCACACCGGTAACAGATCCTGCTTCTACGTAAAACGTGAGAACGATCAATGGGTAGAACATTCGAATCCACTTTTCAATCCTGACGAGGTGTACAAGAAATGACAAATCCGCTCAAATTCGGCATCCCGAAAGGAAGCCTTGAAAATGCCACCATAGAACTTTTCCGCAAGGCCGGCTGGAACATCACGCTGTCCTCACGCAGTTACTTTCCTGCTGTCGACGATGACGATCTGAAATGCAGCCTCATACGTACGCAAGAGATGAGCAAGTATGTAGAAAGGGGCACCATCGACGTCGGGATCGCCGGCCGGGACTGGGTCATGGAAAATGACTCCGATGTGGTGGAGGTCTGTGATCTTCTCTACTCCAAGGTTTCCCGACGCCCCGCGAAATGGGTCCTGGTGGTTACCCAGGATTCGCAGGTCAGGAGTGCGGCGGATCTGAGCGGTAAAACCATATCGACTGAACTGGTCGGTTTCACGAAGCGATACTTCTCTGAGCGGAACATCCCGGTAAATGTGGAGTTTTCTTGGGGCGCCACAGAAGCAAAAGTAGTGGAAGGCTTATGTGATGCGATAGTCGAAGTAACTGAAACGGGCTCCACCATCCGAGCCAACGGTCTCAGGATTGTGGAAACGCTGATGACATCAACACCTATCATCATCGCGAACAGGGACTCCTGGAATGATCCCTGGAAACGAAGCAAGATCGAGCAGATTTCCACACTTCTGCAGTCCGCATTGAAAGCAGAGAACATGGTCGGCATTAAGATGAATGCCCCGAAAGGAAGAATCGACGAAATCATGAAGGTTTTGCCGAGCCTGAACTTCCCTACGGTTTCAAGCCTTTACAACACCGAATGGGTTTCCATCGAAAGCGTTCTGAATGAGAAGGAAGTCAGGAACATCATCCCCGAGCTGATCAGGTCGGGAGCTGAAGGCATCATCGAATATCCGCTCAACAAGATCATCTGATCTTTTTCCGGCGCTGTCCGTCTTTCCCCTTTCCTGCCCAATCGGAAAGACGGATAGCGGTGATGCGATTTTTCTGAAACAGGCACACGGGATTGTCTTCAGCAACAGGGCCCAGCAGTGGGTGAGAGGCCGACAGGCGCCAGGACATGAAACACAATAAATCCAACGATGACTGTCAGGTTTCCTTCAGGGATAATGAGGAAAAAGGTATCCTGCTGTCTATAGCGGGCAGTCTTTCTCTTCAGAACCTCTTGTCAGTGAAGTCTCGTCTCAGGGACCTGATGCCCGAAAAGAGCCCTTCAGGAATAACGGTTGATCTTTCCGGTCTTTCCTATATTGACTGCGCAGGCGCGCTTGCATTGCTGGAACTGGAACAGGACGCCTCCACCAGATCAATCAATGTCTCCTTCATAAACGCAAGTTCCGAAGCAAGAAACATTCTTGACATCATCGACCGCACAGCGGTTTTCAACACCTCGACAGAGCTTGTCAAAAAAGAATCGGGACCAGTTGAGCAGATCGGCGAGGTCAGTCTCAGAATCCTTGAAGACTTGAGCAGCATAACCACCTTCCTCGGTGAATTGCTTGTCGCTCTTTTCCAGGCAGTGATCCATCCTTCAACGATCAGATGGAAAGATTTCTTTTTCTACGTGAAAAGAGCGGGAGCGGACGGTTTGCCCATCGTGGCGCTTCTCAGCTTTCTCCTCGGCCTGATCATCGCCTTCATGTCTTCGCTTCAATTGAAGCAGTTCGGCGCCAACATCTACGTAGCGGCACTGGTCGGCTTCGGGATGGTCCGGGAATTGGGACCGATCCTGACGGCAATTATCATCGCCGGGCGCTCGGGATCCGCGTTTGCGGCAGAAATCGGCACGATGAAGGTGAATGAAGAAGTGGATGCCCTGGTAACAATGGGTTTCAATCCGACTCGTTTTCTTGCGCTCCCCAAAGTTCTGGCAGCAATGCTCGTAGTGCCGATTCTTACTATCTATGCCGACGTCTTCGGCATTCTGGGCGGATTGATGGTTGGTGTGATGGGTTTCGACCTTACAGCTTATACCTACCTTCAACAGACCGCGAAGAGTATCGATATTTTCGATATTATTTCCAGTCTTGTGAAATCGGTTGTTTTTGCTGTTCTTATCGCAGGTATCGGCTGCCAGAGAGGATTCCGCGTCAGGGGAGGCGCGGAATCCGTCGGCCTGTATACTACCTCGGCAGTTGTGGCAGGTTTATTCCTGATTATTATTGCCGACTCTTTGTTTGCCATTATTCTGTACTATGTACATTGAATCAACCGGGCAAATTTCTTGCGAGAGCCTGGAAACTCCGCATCAACACTTTGCCGTTTCCAGTTCAAGAAGTACCCTTTCCGATGGAGACCAGTAACCGGCTGTCTCAAACGCGAGCTATGGAACATGAATCCCCGACAATAATCGATGTGGAAAACCTTGCGGCGCAATATGGCGAGAACGTAATTTTCCGCGATGTGAGTTTCAGCGTTTTCAAAGGCGAGATACTTGTCATTCTCGGCGGAAGCGGTTGCGGCAAGTCCACGCTTCTGAAACATATGTTCGGCCTCTACAAACCGGCTTCAGGCAGGGTTCTCCTCAACGGGGTCGATGTTGCCACCAATGATGAAACCGAACTTGCGCATCTGCGCAGAAACATAGGGGTTCTTTTCCAGTCGGGCGCGCTTTTCGGATCCATGACGCTTGCGGAAAACGTATCGCTTCCTCTCGAAACCTATACGGATCTTCCCTTACCCATGATTGAGCGTATCGTCCGGATGAAACTCTCCCTGGTCGGCCTGGCCGGGTACGAAAACTATCTCCCCTCCGAGCTCTCAGGCGGCATGAAAAAGAGGGCCGGCCTGGCCAGGGCGATGGCACTCGATCCCACGGTCCTCTTCTTCGACGAGCCGTCAGCAGGTCTGGACCCTATAACCTCGGCCGGACTTGACAATCTCATGAAAAAGATCAACAAGGGACTGGGCACCACCATGGTAGTTGTCACCCATGAACTGGATTCCATATATTCAATTGCAGACCGGGTGGTAATGCTTGACAAGGAAGCGAAATCCATCATAGCGACCGGTGATCCGCGGATGCTGCATGATTCATCCCCTGACCCGCGGGTCAAGAACTTTTTTTCGAGAAACCCTGAAAGCAAATAATCAGAGGAGTTATGCTCCATGGTCGGCAAATCACAAAAATTTTTCATCGGACTCTTCGTTATTGCAGGAACACTCATCGGAGTAGCCATAATCATCTGGATAGGCGCTTCCAAATTTTTCCAAAAAGGTTCCACTTACGTCACTTTCTTTGATGAGTCGGTACAGGGGCTCCAGGTCGATTCGAGTGTGAAATACCGCGGCGTTGATGTCGGAAGGGTTGAGCGAATCCTGGTCGCTCCTGACTACAAGCTTGTTGAAGTTGTCATGAAAGTCGAGTTGGAAGGAGACCTGCAGCAGAATACGGTGGCGCAGTTGAAAACAGCCGGCCTGACAGGAATCGTGTTCATAGAGCTCGACCGAAAGCGACCGGATGATCCGCACCGCGCCCCTGCAATCAATTTCCTGCCGGAATATCCCGTTATTCCCTCACGCCCGTCGGAACTCAGAATGATACTGTCCGGAGTAGACGATGTCATTCAGAATATAAAACAGATCGATTTCAAGGGGCTCTCCAGCCAGTTCAAATCTGTCGGAAAAGCGACGGAAAACGTTCTTGCCGGCAAAAAGATGAACAATATCATGAGCAACCTTGAATCCACATCGAAAAGTCTCGACAGGGCAGTCGGTCGTATAGACGCCATCATTGCTGAGGGCAAGGTTGACAATGTCCTGACAGAGGCGCAGAAATCGATGGTGGAAACTCAGAAACTCATTGCCGGCATTCGGGAAGAATTACGTTCGATGAAGCTGGCTGATACAGCCACCAAAGCCAACCAGATGGTTGACAGCATCGACAGGAGAAGCAACGCCATTACAACAGAGCTCCGGAATACAAGTGAAAACCTGCAGAATTCTTCCGAAGCCTTACAGAAACTCATCGACCGGCTCAACAAGTCGCCGTCTGACCTGATTTTCAGCTCACCACCGCCAGTCCGGCGGCAGTAAAGGATCATGGGAGGGATCAATGCAACCGGCTTTACAGCATCAATTGCTTGCAAGCAAATTTCCATTATCGAAACGCTGTAGCGTGTTGATATGTTTCTTTCTATCTGGAATGGCCCTACTTGGAGGATGTATTGAGAGAGGCCGCAACGCGCCGATGATGGAGAACTATACTCTTGAATATCCATCTCCGTTCTTCGAAAGCAGGCCACGGCTTGATCAGACCGTAAAGGTCGAAAGATTCAGTGTGGCAAAAGCCTTCAACACCCAGTCGATCGTCTATAGACCGGACCCATACAAGTTGGACGCCTACTCCAATCACAGCTGGATCGTGAACCCCGGATTCATGGTATGCGATTTCCTGGTGAGGGACCTGAGAAATTCAGGGCTGTTCAGCGGTATTTTCTCCTATCGTGATTATGAAGAGGGGCGTTTCATACTTGAAGGGAGTCTTGAGGAAATACTTGAAACCGATGAAAGCAACGTTCGCAGTGCATCACTCACCATGAGCGTTGCGCTGCTGGACCTTTCCCGTTCCGGTATGCCCGGCAGATTGATTTACCAGAAAAAATACCATTCATCCGAGCCGCTGGGAGAAAAGACCGTAGACAGCCTGGTCAAAGCAATGAGTGCAAACATGAAGAAACTGTCATTTCTCATAATAAATGATGCCTACACGGCAATAAGTCCTCTGGCCCACGACAAAAGTCCCGCACCCGGTTCGCCGGAAAACGTAAAATAGTTTCCATCGGGCTTCTGCCCCTCCCGAGGCAGAAAGCGTCTGTTCAAAAGGCCAGTAAAAAAGGACCCGCCAAAGGTCCTTTCTCACTGGCCTGCAATCGATCACTTTCGAATGATTCGTCGTCTTGCCATTCCCCCGAGAGCTGCAGCCTGCTGCTTCATGATCACACTTTGCCGTTCCAGGTGGAACTGAAGCCACATGTCGCCATAACTTTTCATCTTCATTTTCTTCCCTGACTTGAGTGCGTCCAGGTTACCCTGCAACCGTTCATCACCGGGAAGTTTTTTCCTGCCCTTTTCCAGAACCTTAATGGCTTTATCGGTATCGCCTGTTTCATTCAGGCAATAAGCATAAAGATTCCAGAGGAGAGATTCCTTTGAACTCCACTGGACAGCCTTTTCAAACGTCGACAGCATTTTTTCCTTCTTGTTCCGCTTCATATAGCTTATGGCGAGCATGCCCATTGCAATCCAGTTCCTGGCGAAGCTCTTTTCCAGATGTTCGAAAGCATTGGAAAAATCACGCTTCATGTAGTAAATCATCCCGATCTGGGAGTGGATCTGTCCGGCAATGGAAAATTGCCATGGCCCCAAGCGGAGCGCATCCTGAAGCGACCTGACAGCTTTTTCGATCCGCTGGCCCTGAAGATCCCTGCCGGCGCCTTCCATGATTGCGCTGACTTTTTTCATGACATATCGTGCAATGAGGACATAAGCTGCAGAAAAAAGCAGGATTGCCGCGAGAAACGAAATCCACAAGGGGATTTTGAAAACAAAAAAACAAAGAATAAAGAGGATAATACCAGAACCCAGAGAAATTATGAGATTATACATCCAGTTTCGATCCTTTCCAAAGCCGTTCGGGCGGCCGAATCAACTGTTTTCCTCGGCATTGATGACCATCTGCCCTTTTTTCTCCACAAATTTTGCCACAATGATCCGTTTCCCCGGTTTCAGAGCAATTTTCCCCCGCAAATTGTTCCATGCCGCGATAATCTTCGCCGAGACATTGAATCGTTGGGCAACCGATTTCAGCGTGTCTCCGTGCTTGACGGTGTAGTATTTGACAAAACTCTTCTTTTCCTCGACCTTAACAGGAATTATCTTTTGAACCTTGGTCTCAACGGCTGTTGCGGATATGCTGCCCGTGGACGCTGCAGGTATCCTCAAAACTCTTCCACTGAGGCTGTGGTGACTGGAAACACTGTTCGCTGACGCCAATTCTTCGGCGCTCACGCCGAAACGGCGCGCAATCGAGGCCATGCTGTCACCTTTCCTGGCCCGATAGCGGGCATATTCCGGTTCTGACTTGAATCGCTGGTTTTCGGGAATCCGGGCGAACTCCCGCTGGAACACTTCTCTTTTCCCCTTGGGAATCTTAAGTTCATAGGAAGATACATCAGGGGGGGTACAACCTTTCCTCAGTTCCGGGTTCAACTCACGCACACTGTCTATCGGTACATCGATTATGCGAGCCACAACTTCGAGATCCGTACGCGATGATATTCGAACAGAATCAAACTCGACCGGAGACAGATATGCCACATCGACAAACCCGTATTTTGCCGGATCTTTGGCGATTATGGCAGCGGCGAGCAGTTTGGGCACATAATCCTTAGTCTCTCTTTTCAGATAGCCGCCTTCGGATATCTGCCAGAAATCCCTGGTGTTATACATATCGATTGCCCTGAGGATCTTGTTTTCTCCGGCATTGTATCCCGCGGCTGCAAGATACCAGTCTTTATTGAACAGGCCATAGAGTTCCTTCAGGTACATGGCAGCGGCAACTGTCGATTTGAGCGGATCACGCCTTTCATCGATCCATGGATCGATCCTCAGCGAGTACCGCTTTCCTGTCCCGGCAATGAACTGCCATGGCCCGACGGCGCTCGCACGCGAGCAGGCATGGGTTGAAAAACCGCTCTCTATCATGGCCAGATAAACCAGGTCCTCGGGCAAACCTTCTTTCTTCAGGACTTGCTTCATCATCGGAAGGTATCTTTCCGATCGTGAAAGCCACTTCTCGAACCATTTCCGTCCTGAAGTCTGGAAATAGGAAATGAAATACTCGACTTTCCGATTGATGGTCAGCGGGATATCTGACGCCGGCAATTCATATTCGGGGATTTTCAGTTCGAATTGATCAAAGCCGTCGGGAACTTCCTCCGGTGCGGCGAAGTCCGATGAAGGCAGTTCCAGTGCGCGGCTGAGGCTGGCTGCATCATCGAGTGAATCGCGGTGTCCGGCTCTCCGGGACGATTTGTAGGAATTTCCGCTGTTGCGCTGCGTTTGTGTAGAAGCGCTCAGCAGTATTCTCTCCGATGGACCGTTGTCATACTCCGAGCCGTATGATGGGCATGACAAACCAATCACAATGAACAGCAAAAAGGTAAATGATTTCATTGAATTTATCGCTCCTCGCTTGCTCCTCACGGTACAGTGGCAAGCCTGATCGAATAAAAAAGTATAGAAAAGAAATTGACAACTGTCAATGAATGGTGGAAGCCGCCCTGAAACCAGGGGCGGCTAAGGATTATTTTTCTATTTCATACCGGGTTGTTGCAAGTCAACGCTCATCCGGCCAGAACCTCTTTTCCATGTCGTCGAGCAACGGGGTGAGGCTGGAGGGGTCGGTCGCCGAAATGGCTATGGCGCCATATGTCCTGATCGCCTGCCTTGTCCTGATAAATGCCAGAGGATCGCTTTTCTTCAGGCCGGGCAACAGGTCGCACTTGTTGAACACCAGCAGCCGCGGTTTTTCCGACAACTCCAGCTCATCGAGAATATCCTCTACCTGACGGATCTGGTCCTCAAACCGGTTGTTGGAAAGGTCCACGATGTGAAGCAGCAGGTCCGCATCGCGCAATTCCTCGAGGGTCGCCTTGAAGGCGCCCATGAGTGATTTAGGTAGAGAACGGATGAAGCCGACGGTATCGGTTATGATGACCTCACGTTCCCGGGGGAACCTGAGTCTGCGGGTCGAAGTATCGAGTGTGGCAAACAACAGGTCTTCGGTAAATACTTCACTTCTCGTCAAAGCATTAAGGAGGGTGGATTTCCCCGCGTTTGTGTAACCGACTATGGAAACGATGGGGATCCCGGATTTTACCCTTCGCCTGCGCCGCTCGTATCTGCCCCTGGAAAGATCCTTCAATTCCTTCTCAAGCCGCGTGATCCTGTCTCGGATGCGTCTCCGGTCAATTTCAAGCTTCGTCTCACCGGGGCCCCGTCCGCCAATGCCCCCCATCAGCCGCGACATCTGCACGCCCCTGCCGGTCAAGCGCGGCAGTATGTATTTCAATTGCGCCAGTTCAACCTGAACTTTGCCGTCCTGGCTCTCGGCCCTTCTGGCAAAGATATCCAGAATGAGCTGGCTCCGATCTATAACCTTCAATTCGGTCATCTCTGAAATGGAGCGGATCTGCGCCGGGGAGAGCTCCTGGTCGAAAATGAGCATCGAGGCGCCAAGCTGGAGAGCCCTTATGATAACCTCCTGCATTTTTCCCTCGCCCATGAGGTAGCGGGGATTGAGATCACGGCGCTGCTGGATGAATGCATCAAAGACGGCAACTCCCGCTGTCCTCGCCAGCTCCTTGAGTTCATCCATCGAGTCTTCAGCTTCGGCCCTGGAGGAAGCGGTAACCGATATCAGAATGGCGCGTTCCTGGACGCCCCGTACTTCGCCGCTTGCGGATACTGATTTTTCCAGCGAGCTTTCCAGCGACGCAATAAAATCATCCGCGTTAATCGCAAGCCGGTCCAGGTGGCAAGGTGGATCGACATGGACCGGGGCTTCCCCGTGATCCGTTGCGGACAGGTAGGCAATCTGTGTCGACAAAGGCCTATTTTCAGGCGACAGGAGCAGCGCCATGAGGAGATCCAGCCGCAAAAGCGCGAGATCGGTGAGATCATCCTCGGATATCTCTTCTCCCTTCAGGTGGGTATGACAAAACCGCAATCCCCTGAGTCTTTTCTTCCCGAGAGGATAGTCGCGCAATTCAGGGATGACGATTTTTCGCTCGTCACCTACTATCACATATTCAACAAGGCCGATCCTGTTGACGAGCACACCTACCTGACGGCCGATTTCCAACGACAGTTCCGCCAGTCTTCCGGCGAGCTCAAGGGTCACTATTTCACCGGGTGGTATCCGGCGCCGGTAAAGACGTTCAAGGCCGTTCAGCTGGCTCTTTTTCAAACCGGAAAAATTTCCGTAAAGCTGTTTTATCTCCTGATTCCTTTCATTCCCGTTGGCTGAACCCGGTCAGTTTCCGCTACATCCCCATGATGTTGTAGCCACTGTCGACGAAATGGATACCGCCGGTAATCCTTCGCGAAAGATCGCTGCACAGGAACAACGCCGCATCGGCGACATCCTTCTGTTCGATATTGGTGCGCAAGGGGGTTTTTGCCTCTACATGCGAGGCAATCTGGTGAAAGCCGCCGACGCCGGAAGCAGCGAGGGTTTTGAGCGGGCCGGCTGAAATTGCGTTGACCCTGATGCCGTCGGGACCGACAGCCTCGGCAAGGTAGCGTACATTCGCTTCAAGGGCAGCCTTTGCCACACCCATAACGTTGTAATTTGGAAATACTTTTTCCGATGCATAATAGGTCATGGCGAGAACGCTTCCTCCTCTCACTTTCATGAGGGGGTAAGCTTCCTTGAGCATCGCGACCAGCGAATAGGCGCTGACGTCCATGGCCAGGGAAAATCCCGCCCTCGACGTGTTCAGAAAGGAACCCTTCAGCTCATCTCGATTCGCAAAAGCAACCGAATGGATCAGGATGTCCAGCCCGTCCCAAACCTTTCCCAATCGGTCAAAAACTTCATGAATGTCCTCGTCTTTCGTCACGTCGCAGTTCAGAACCTGCGTAACGCCGATGCTTTCCGCGAGAGGAAATATCCGCTTTGCAATAGCGTCGTTTGCATAGGTGAAAGCGAGTTCCGCGCCCTGTTCCTTGAACTCCTTGGCTATCGCCCAGGCAATGCTTTTTTCGTTTGCTATCCCGAAAATGACTGCCTTTTTACCCTCGAGAAGTCCCATTTGCACCCTCCAAAATTCAATCTGAATCCAGCATGGAGGGATAATAGTGGAAAATCTCGTTTAATGCAACTGCCCTTCCCTCTTTCACAGGAGATGCATCAGGCAGAGACCTTAAATCACGGGTCTTGGCGACATCAAGCGAACATACCGTGTCAAGCACTCGTGAAAATAGCGCTTGCCTTTTTCCCGGGCTGTGCTATTATGCCTAAAATTTAGGCATATGCCCAGATCATCGCCACAGGTAGCAATGAGCAATAGTCTCGTCATCGGCGGATTGACCGTCACCCCTCCCCTCATATTGGCGCCGATGGCAGGACTAACCGACCTGGCACTGCGCTCTCTGGCAAGAGAACAGGGCGCACCGCTCTGCTTCACGGAAATGATCAGCGCACAAGGGTTGATACGCGATGGGAAAAACACCTTGCCGCTGCTCCGCAGCAGCTCCTCCGACCGCCCTCTCGGAGTGCAGCTCTTCGGCGACGAACCCGCGGTTTTGGCCGAGGCCGCACGAAAGATAGAAGATATCTGCGACATTATAGATATCAATATGGGCTGCCCGGTAAAGAAAGTGGTTTCCGGAGGCGCGGGTAGCGCGCTGATGAAGGATCCCGTCAAGGCGGGAAAGATAGTTGAAGCGGTGAGAAAGGCAATCTCCGTTCCCTTGACGATCAAGATCCGCACGGGCTGGACGGAATCCCAAGCCACGTTCAGGGAACTTGCCCGCATTGCCGAAGCGGAAGGATGTGACGCCGTTACCCTCCACCCGCGCTCTCGTGCCCAGATGTTTTCGGACCATTCGGACTGGAGCAGGATCGGTGAACTGAAAGATACGCTGAGTATCCCGGTAATTGGCAGTGGCGACATTTTTGCATGGACCGATGTGAGGGACATGTTCCGGGAAACCGGGTGCGATGGTGTGATGATAGCCCGGGGTGTGCTCGGTAATCCCTGGATCTTCAGTCAGTACAGAACATACGATTCCGGCAGTATTCCATTATCACCCACTGCCGAAGAAAAGAACCGGATGGCGCTCCGGCATCTCAGGTTTCTTCGCGAGCTTTACGGTGAGGACATTGCCGTGAAGGAAATGAGAAAGCATCTTTCCTGGTACGTCAAGGGTATGACCGGCGCTGCGCGTTTCCGCTCGAAAATCAATGTAATGTGCCACTACGATTCCCTCGTGGATCAGATCAACGACTTCTTTGCAGGGGCGGCCCTTGAATAGTGCTGACGACAGCATCAGGGAATATTATGCTAACGTAATCAACAGTGTCGGCGACGGTGTTATCGTGCTCGACATGGAACACAGGATCACTCTGATGAACCCTGCTGCCGAAGAAATTACCGGGGTTTCCGTAAGCCAGGCGGAAGGTTCGGATTTCTCGATGCTCTTCGGCAAAGATGCAGCCCTGGCCGAAATGGTAGCCAAAACGACCGCCAATGGCATGACCATTTCGGACCATGAAAATATCGTTTTGAAAAAGGGTTCTCATCTGACCCCGGTCAACGTCACCACGTCACCATTGATACTTGCCGACGGCGAGCAGATCGGTACCGTGCTGGTATTGCGCGACATATCGAACATACGCGATCTTGAGGACGCGGTCAGGCATGCCGACAGGCTATCCACGCTCGGAACACTTGCCGCAGGCCTTGCGCACGAAATCAAAAACCCGCTCGGCGGTATCAAGGGAGCCGCCCAGCTGCTTGAGAGGGAAATCTCGGGTAGCAGCGAACTCCATGATTACACTTCCATCATTCTGAAGGAAGTAGGCAGGGTAAACAGAATAGTCGAGGAGCTCCTGAGCCTCTCGTCACCACGAAAACTCGAACTGGGCCACGTTAATCTTCACCGGATCCTGGGCGAAATAATCATGCTGCAGAAAAATGACCCCAGAAGCAAATCGGTCATGTTTCAGCAGCATTTTGATCTGAGCATTCCTCCTGTCATTGCCGATGGAGCACTGCTCACCCAGCTCTTCCTGAACCTTGTAACCAATGCGATCGAAGCAGTCGTATCCAGCGGGCTGATCCATATTTCAACGCGCGTGGTGTCCGATTACGGCATGACCAAAAAGGGTGAACGATTATCGCGAATGGTTGCCGTTGAAATTGCCGACAATGGCGCAGGAATGTCCCGGGAGCAGATCGAAAAGATATTCACTCCTTTTTTCACCACCAAGACGAAGGGCACCGGACTCGGGCTCGCCATTTGCCACAAGATCGTCTCCGAGCATCGCGGCATGATCAAGGTTGAATCCGAACCAGGAAAAGGGACAACATTTATCGTACTGTTGCCGCTGGTGCAATAAGTCCGTACTATTCGAATCAGGGTTCATTCCCCTGCCCGCAGAATGAGCCCGGAACAAAAGAGAGCGCTACATGTCAATTAACCGAATACTCGTTGCAGATGACGAAGAAAGCATGAGATGGGTCCTTTCCAAGGCCCTGAAAAGAAAAGGAATCGCTGTCGATCTTGCAAAGGATGGAGATGAGGCGCTGTCCATGATTCAGCGTGGCGCCTATGATCTTGCCATCCTGGATATCAAGATGCCGGGCATTTCCGGACTTGATTTGCTGGAAAAAGCCAAGGAGATAAGGCATGACCTGCTCTTTGTGATCATGACTGCGGAAGCGAGCATGAAGAATGCTGTTGAAGCCATGAAACGCGGCGCTTACGACTACATCACGAAACCGTTCGACCTGGATGTAATAGATGCGATAATCGAGAAAATCGAAAAAGCGCGGGAGATGACTACCCAGGTATCGCTTCTGAAAGAGGAACTTAAAGAGCGCTACCAGCTTGAGAAAACCATAATCGGCAATTCTCCGGCAATGAGGGAAATATACAAGACCATCGGCAAGGTCGCTCCAAGCGACATGACCGTCCTGGTCCAGGGGGAATCGGGCACCGGCAAGGAACTGATAGCCCGGGCGATCCACTTCAACTCTCGAAGGCTGGGGAAGCCTTTCATTGCGATAAACTGTGCAGCTATTCCCAAAGAACTCCTTGAAAGCGAACTGTTCGGTTTTGAAAAGGGGGCCTTCACCGGAGCGGTTGAAAGAAAACTCGGCAAATTCGAACAGGCGGCCGGCGGCACTATCTTCCTCGATGAAATAGGCGACATGCCGCTGGACCTCCAGGCTAAAATACTCAGGGTACTGCAGGAAAAGGAAATCACCAGAACGGGCGGAAATCAGAGCATCCCCGTGGACACGCGCATAGTCGCGGCAACGAATCAGGACCTTGAAGACAAGGTAAGGGACAAAACTTTCCGCGAAGACCTGTTCTATCGGCTCAATGTAGTTCCGATCAGTCTCGTCCCTCTCAGGGAACGGAAGGAAGACATACCCCTGCTGATCGAATATTTCCTGGCAAAGACATGCACTGAAATGCGGATTCCTCTTAAGAATTGCACCAGAGACGCCATAGATCTCCTGACAGGATATGAATGGCCCGGAAACGTCCGGGAGCTGGAAAACACGATAAAGAGAACTGTCATCCTGGCTTCGGACAATCTCCTTACCGCTGATGATTTCTCTTCTTTGCGAAGAGGGGGAACTTCCTCACGCAACGACGACATTTCCCTCGAATCACTCGTTGACCAGAAGCTGCGTTCCTGCCTCGGCAGTCTGGACAAGATGGAATCCGGCGATTTGTACGGCATGGTGCTTGAGCAGATAGAACGCCCGCTGATCCGTTTCGTATTGGAAAAAACTCGCGGCAACCAGGTGAAAGCTGCCGACATTCTGGGGATAAACAGGAATACCCTGCGGAAAAAAATTCAGGAACTGGGAATAGAAATCAGGAAGGACTAACGCGAAAACCTGGTCAGCGCCACATAAAACTACTGGCAACAAAAAACCCGCTGTATTTGCGGGTCTTTTGTTTGCTATAAGAACTCTCTGGACTTCAACCTGGTACCGAAGGCCGGAATCGAACCGGCATGCCCTTGCGGGCGGCAGATTTTGAGTCTGCTGCGTCTACCAATTTCGCCACTTCGGCATTTCGTGGGCGGATTATAGCCAAATGTGGATACAGTCGTCAAGTGGTAAAGTCCCTGCATGTAATGCGGCTTGACACTCGAACTGATATATCCTACAAAATACCCTGCAATGAAACTTATACTTGCCTTCAAGGACCGTTTGCATTTTTTCCACGATTATTACCAACGCAATCCGAAAGTATGGCTCTCTGCGGCGGTATCTTTACTGCTTATCCCCGTTGCCGCGCTCATGTTCTATCTCCAGTTTCTCGATTCAAGGCCTTCTGACGGCAAAAATTCGGTGATACTGGACTTTCCTCCCGGTGTTTCACTGAACAGGATATCATCGGATCTTTCCAAAAACCATATCATTACCAATAGCTTTTTTTTCACAGTTCATGCACGACTTGAAGGATCCGACTCGAAGATCAAAGCCGGTACCTATCGATTCACCGACGGTATGTCACCGCGCGAGATACTGAAGAAGCTGGTTGCCGGTGACGTTTATGCACACCGCTTTTCGGTCCCTGAAGGCTATTCCATCTACCAGATCGCCGAACTGCTCGACAAGCGGGGGATTTTCAAGAAAGACTCTTTTCTTGCCCGCTGTTTCGACGCATCACTGCTTGCAGAACTGGGTATAAGGGGACAAAGCGCGGAAGGATATCTCTTTCCCTGCACTTACGAAATACCACCCAATATGAATGAAACTGCACTGATCAGGACAATGGTCAACAAGTTCAGATCTGTTTACACGAACGGTTATGCCAAGCAGGCTGCAAACCAGGGAATGAGCCTGCACAAACTCCTGACGCTCGCTTCTCTCATCGAAAAGGAAGCCAGAGCGCCGCGGGAGCGTCCTCTCATCGCATCGGTATTTCTAAACCGTCTGAAGCGCAGAATGCCGCTGCAGAGCGATCCGACCGCGGTTTACGGTCTTCGCGCCTTTGCCGGCAAAGTGTCACGGCAGGATATCATGCGCAAAACCCCCTACAACACCTACTTGATTTCAGGGCTGCCGCCCGGCCCCATCGGCAATCCCGGAGAAGGCGCGGTGGAAGCGGTTCTTTCTCCGGCCAAGACAGGATATCTCTATTTCGTGGCCAAAAATGACGGTACCCATCAGTTCTCCGCATCGCTGGCCGAGCATAACCGCGCAGTGGAACTGTTCCTGAAAACTCCCCACGCCACCCCTTCCTCCGGCAGACCGCTATCCAAGTGACTATCTGTCGCACACTCAATCGTCAACCATTGACACCGAAAGGGTTGACATTGCAGCGTCTGTATGGTACCCGTTAAGCGAGGATCGACAATATGCCAATATTACATGCTATTATCGGACGTCTGCTCAACGGGGAATCTCTTTCCGCCCAGGAATCCTCCCTCATTGAGAAGGCATCCGGAGACGATTTCATCGAACTGCTGTCAGCAGCCGCCAGGATCAGGGAAAAATACAGCGGAAACAGCGTGCATCTTTGTTCGATAGTCAACGCCAAATCCGGGCGCTGTCCTGAAAACTGCGCCTTTTGCTCCCAATCCGCGCACCATGAAACAGATGCTCCCGTTTATCCACTGCTCGATGCAGCGGAGATTGTTTCCAGAGCATTGAAAGCCGAGGAATCCGGATCGGCCTGTTTCGGCATCGTCACGAGCGGATCATCGATCAGCGCAGGCAAAGAGCTTGATGTGGTCTGCGATGCGCTCCGCTCCATCCGTTGCCGCACCGGGATATCGCCTTCTTGCTCACTGGGTATCATCGACCTGGAAACGGCTGTTCGCCTTAAGGAGTCTGGAGCGGAAACCTATCACCACAACCTGGAAGCATCACGCTCGTTCTTTCCTTCAATCTGCACGACGCATTCCTACGACGATGATATCGAGACCGTCAGAAACGCGAAAAAAGCCGGGCTCCGGGTCTGTTGCGGAGGGATTTTCGGTTTGGGAGAGAGCATGGAGCAGCGGATCGAGCTTGCCATGACCCTCCGGGACCTGGACGTAGACTCGGTGCCGATCAATTTTCTCAATCCGGTGCCCGGGACGAGGCTGGAAAAGGCCGATTTTCTCACTCCCCTGACATGCCTCGCAATCATAGCAGTATATCGACTGATCCTACGGGATAAGAGGATCACCGTCTGCGGGGGCCGGGAGAAGAACCTCCGGGATCTCCAGTCCTGGATATTCCTGGCCGGCGCCAACGGCATGATGATCGGAAACTATCTCACCACTACCGGCAGGGGTGAAGAACAGGACCTGCAGATGCTCCGGGATCTGGGAATGACCATAGAACAATGCGCCTCCCGACAATGACGCGATGAGGAGAAGTGATATCAAAGCCAGGGGACTGTTCATAACAGGCACCGACACCGGAGTCGGCAAAACTATGGTGGCAGCTGCAATCGCCCGCCACCTGACTCTGAGGGGATACGCTGTCGGCGTGTTGAAGCCGGTTACCAGCGGCGCAGTGGACAGAAACGGCCTGCCGGTCTCGGAAGACGCTGGTCTGCTCCGCTGGGCTTCGGGATGCACGGCGCCGGAACGGGTCATCGCTCCTTATGCCCTTCGCGAGCCTATCGCGCCATCGGAAGCCGCGCTGCGCGAAGGGATAGAAATCAGGTTCGAGTCGATCCGCCGAGCCTATGAGCATCTCGCATCCGACCACGACCTGGTGATCGTCGAAGGCGCCGGCGGCCTCCTCGTCCCGCTCGCACCCGGGTTGCAGATCGCGGATCTGCCGATCCGCCTGGGGCTGCCGCTGCTGATCGTCGCCCGCCCCGCGCTGGGGACCGTCAATCATACTCTCATGACCTGCGAATGCGCTCTTGCCCGCGACATCAGAACCCTGGGCATCGTCATCAACGGCCAGACCGGAAGCACATCCGGCGCGGAAGGTTACGCGGCACGCCTGATATCCGAGCTATCTCCCGTGCCGCTCCTTGGAGAGCTCCCCCACCTGGAATCGGTCGATGATAAGGATCTTTTGAAACTGCTTGCCCCGTCAATAGCGGACATGGGCTTGGAAAAACTGCTTGCTCTGAAGGACACCAGTAACTGAGGGATATTAAAACTAACGATGTGACACCTTTCCCCAGACGTGCTTCCATACAATGGCGGTATTCAATACCGCATCATGGAGCACGGTCCTGTCGACATCTCCCAGAAGTTTTTCACTTCCCGCATCGAACAGTACCGAAAATGGCGCTTTGCCGTCACTCCCGTAAGTATAATTCCTGTACGGCGCCACAATGCTCGCCAAGGCAAACGAGGCACGGCACAAGTAAATGAATTCCAGCCAGATGTCATTCCCTTCACTCAAATCGGGCACTGCAGAACAGTTCCATTTCACCGAGAAACACCCGTCTTTATCGCGGGCGCGCTGAAGAATACCAGAGGGCACGCTGCCTTCCTCGAGCAGATTCTTCCTCTCGAAAGCCGGGCCGACCTTTTTCGACCAGTGACTCTCCAGTTCCTTGTGCAGGCCTTCCGAATAAGCGGACAACTTTCTCCCGTCGCAATGGCACGGCATGCTCGCGTCGGCCACGAAGTGGCTAATCATGAAAAAGTACATGGCCGCCGCTTCCTCTTTCGTGCGCAATTCCGGTTTCATATACCTGGCGAAGCGCACTTCGCCGGGTATCAGGGAATCAATTCTCTGGTCGCCCAGCAGCAGCAGGTCCTTCATCATGGTGGCAAGCGCCATGATGCGGTTCGGCAGGTGGTGGCCCGCTTTCGTCACATCCCCTTTGAATGGCATGCCCCACCAGTCACTGCCGAGCGAAGAATCTTCAGCAAGGAAGGTGGTTATCATGCGATGGGGGCCGGTCTGCTTCAAAAGGTCCTTTTTCCTGAGGACGAACCTTTCCGATGGCTTCCTGGTGTAGGGCTCCATCTTGAGAACGTGGTTTTCGGTGGCGCTTCCGGCGCCGCCCCGCTTGGCATCGACCTGGTCAGGTATCCAGCACCCGACCGACGACTTCCCGACGTGGGGTTTCAACATGTCGACCAGCGGCCTTTCCGTTCCGAGATCTTCCAGCAGCGCCAGCGCACGAATCGCGATCCATGAATGGGTGCGTTCTTCCATGCGAGTCCTCCTCATGAAATCCTGAATATATTTTCCACCGCCTTGCGAAACCTGATGCGGTCACGGGTCCACCATTGCCTGAAGTATACTTTTCCCTAATGTTCCGGTAGAAATATTGGCACATAAGATGCTTTTATTCATATATATTTAGATACGAGAAAGGCCGGTCATCCTCGTTGACCGGCCTTTCTCTCTACCGTGGAATACTTGACTCAAGAGTGCATGTTCTGCGACTGGGAAGCCGCATTGTCCTAAGCCATGACAATTATCAGGTCCTCTTTTTCCACCTTATCGCCTTCCTCGAACTTGACCTCGGCAATCTTGCCGCCCGCCTTGGCCTTGATGTTGGTCTCAAGTTTCATGGCCTCGGTCACCATGAGTATGTCGCCGGCTTTGACTTCGTCACCGACCTTGACATGGACCTTGAGGATCTTCCCCGGCATGGGGGCGCCGACATGACAGGAATTGTGCTTGTCCGCCTTGACCCTTTCCTTCTCTTCGGTCGACACGGACAGGTCCCTGACCGATACCGAGCGGGCAAGGCCGTTCAGCTCAAAATAAACCTGGCGGGTTCCGTCCGGGTGCACTGCGCCGATGGCGTTGAGCTTGATGATCAGGGTCTTGCCGGGATCGATCTCCACCGACGTTTCCTGGCCCGGTTCGAGGCCATAGAAGAAGACCGGCGTCGGAATGACGGATGTGTCGGAAAAGTCCTGGCGATGACAGTCGAATTCCGGGTATACGTTGGGATAGAGAACGTGGGAAAGCAGCGCCTTGTCGTCGACAGCATGCCCGACTTTTTCTTCAACACTGGCCCGGACCTCATCGAACCGTACGTCTGGCAGAAGCTCCCCGGGCCTGCAGGTGATCGGTTTTTCGTCCTTGAGCACGATCTTCTGGACTTCTTCCGGGAATCCGCCGTAGGGCTGGCCGATCATGCCCTTGAAGAAACCGACCACTGATTCAGGGAACGTGAGGTCATCACCCTTGGTAAAGACATCCTTCACGTCCATGTTGTTCTTCACCAGGAATATGGCCATGTCCCCCACAACCTTAGAAGACGGTGTGACCTTGATGACGTCGCCGAACAGGAGATTGACCTTGTGGTACATTTCCTTGCACTCGTCCCATCGATCGAGGAGGCCCAAAGCCGCCACCTGCGGCTTGTAGTTGGAGTACTGGCCGCCGGGAATTTCGTGATGGTAGACCTCTGCCGTCCCGCTCTTCAACCCCGATTCGAATGGTATGTAATAATCCCGCACCGTTTCCCAATAGTTGGCCAGTTTCTGCAGCCCGGCCTCGTTGAGCCTCGGATCCCACTCGCTGCCGCGGAGGGCGGCGATTACCGCATTCAGGTTCGGCTGGGCCGTCAGACCCGAGATGGATGAAAGGGCAGCGTCCACGATGTCCACTCCTGCCTGGCAGGCCATGAGAATTGCGGCTTCACCGTTTCCGGAGGTGTCGTGGGTGTGCAGATGGACCGGAATCCCGATTTCCTCTTTCAGGGCTTTGACCAGTTTGTGGGCGGCAAAGGGCTTGAGGAGCCCGGCCATGTCCTTGATGGCAAGGATGTGAGCGCCCATCTTTTCAAGTTCCTTTGCCAGGGAGACATAATAGCCCAGAGGGTACTTGTCCCTCTTCGGATCGGAAATGTCGCCGGTATAGCAGATCGAGGCCTCGCATACCTTGCCGGACTTGCGGACGGCCTCCATGGCCACTCTCATTCCCGTAGTCCAGTTGAGCGAATCGAAGACACGGAAAATGTCTATTCCGCTTTCAGCGGCCTCTTCCACGAACCGCTGGACCACGTTGTCGGGATAGTTCGTGTAGCCGACCGCATTGGAGCCGCGCAGCAGCATCTGGAAAAGGATGTTGGGAATCGCCTCCCTCAGTTTGTGGAGACGCTGCCAGGGACATTCCTTCAGGAACCTCATTGCGACGTCGAACGTCGCGCCGCCCCACATTTCGAGTGAAAACAGGCCGTCGCCGAGGATCGACGTGGGTTCGGCGACGCGGAGCAGATCGAAGGTTCGCACGCGGGTCGCCAAAAGGGACTGGTGAGCATCCCGCATGGTCGTGTCGGTAATGAGGATCTTTTTCTGTTCCAGGATCCACTTTGAAAGCCCTTCGGGACCCTGCTCCCGCAGTATTTCGGTCGTCCCACCCGAACGCCCGGCCGAAAGGTCAACTTCAGGCACGCGGGGTTCGATCATATCGAGTGAACGCAGCGGCTTCGCAATTCCGGGAGAGCCGTTGACGATGACGTCGGCAAGGAAGCTGAGGATCTTGGTGGCGCGGTCTTTCTTCTCGCGCATGCTCATGAGTTCCGGATGCTTGTCGATGAAGGAGGTATCGCATTTCCCCGCCAGGAAAATGGGATGGGTGACCACGTTTTCCAGGAACGGGATGTTCGTGTTCACGCCCCTGATCCTGAATTCCTGCAGGGAACGGTTCATCACCCGCGCAGCTTCCTTCAGGTTCAGCCCCCAGGTGCTGATCTTGACCAGGAGAGAATCATAATGGGGAGTTATGTGGGCGCCGGTGAAAGCGTTGCCTGCATCGAGCCGCACTCCGAAGCCGCCCGGCGACCGGTATGCCTTCAGGACGCCGAAGTCGGGGGCGAAATTGTTTTTCGGGTCCTCGGTCGTGATACGGCATTGAATGGCGTTCCCCCACATGGTGATCGCCTCCTGGCCCGGTATGCCGATCTCCGGATCAGAGAGGCGCAGGCCTTCGGCAACCAGAATCTGCGCCTGGACCAGGTTCCTGCCGGTGATCATCTCGGTGACGGTATGCTCGACCTGGATGCGCGGATTCATCTCGATGAAGTAGTGATTCCCCTCCTGGTCGAGGAGGAATTCAACGGTGCCCGCATTGCGGTACTTGACGTAACTGGTAACCCTCAGGGCCGCCTGGCACAGCTCTTCCCGTTTTTCCGGGGAAAGATTCGAAGGCGCGAACTCGACGACCTTCTGGTGCCGCCGCTGGATGGAACAGTCGCGTTCAAAAAAATGAACGAGATTGCCGTAGTTGTCGCCGAGCACCTGCACCTCGATATGCTTGGGATGCTCGATGAATCTTTCCAGGAACACCGCTTCATTGCCGAACGCTGCCTTGGCCTCGCTCCGGGCGCTGGCGAGCCCCTCCAGCAACTCCCTCTGGTTCCGGGCCACACGCATCCCGCGCCCTCCACCGCCGGCCGCAGCCTTTATGATAACCGGATAACCCGCCTGCTCGACGAACCTCAGGGCATCGCCCTCCTCCGTGACCGGTTCGGTCGTCCCGGGTATCACCGGCACTGACGCGGCGATAGCAACTTTCCGCGCAGCTATCTTGTCGCCGACCATCCGCTGCATCTGGGCAGTTGGCCCGATGAAAACGATGCCTGCCGCTTCGCACTTTTCAGCGAACTCGGGATTCTCCGAAAGGAAACCATAGCCAGGGTGAATGGCATCAACCCCTTTTTTGAACGCAAGGTCGATGATTTCATCTATACCAAGATAGGCATCGACCGGTTTCTTCCCCTTCCCGATGAGGTAAGCCTCATCAGCCTTGTAACGGTAAAGAGACAGCTTGTCTTCCTGCGAATAGATGGCTACCGTGCCTATGCCCAGTTCACTGCAGGCCCTGAAAATACGGATTGCAATCTCGCCGCGGTTGGCGGCCATCACTTTCTTGAATTTTCTCTTTTCCATTAGCAGCTCCCTGTTACTAGAAAAATATGGATTCCATGACAAATCAATTCAAGTCATCACATCGGCCGAGAGCATTCGCACAGTTTCCGGAGAAAGCCTAACGCGAACCAGGCACAAAGGTGCAAGTTAAATATGAAACCAGATTGTTCTTGAAATGTCAACAACATATGCGCTTCGACAAGGCCCCGGCATAATTGCATGCACAAGGAGCGGAGTGAATCCGGAGGTGCGCCGGCGAACATTACACTTTGCTTAACCACGCCCACGTGATAGAATTCCAGCGCAGACCAAAAAATCGTCAAAGGAGAAGAATCGGATGCCGAACCTCAAGGGAATCACTTTCAGGGTTTTCCTGCTCTGTCTTACATTTCTGCTTCTACAAAACGGTGCGCTCCAGGCCGCGGAGAAGAAGGCGAAGCCGGCCAAATCCACGGCCTCTGCAGCAACCGCCACCACCCCCATCGCCAAGGTGAACGGCACTATCATCACCAGGGGTGAACTTGACCGCTCGGTTCGGATAATGCTTGCCCAGAACCGCCAGACCACCCCGCTCACCGATGAGCAGAAACAAAACCTGGAAAGCGCTCTTACCAACCAGCTCATTTCCGCCGAACTGCTCTATCAGGCAGGGAAAAAACATGAAATCAAGGATGTCGAGAAACAGATAGACAGCCTGGTCGCCCAGAGAAAGGCCAAATTCTCCAACCCGAAGGACCTGGAAAAATGGATGAACGATAACGGCCTGACCGACAAGGATTTGAAAGAATTCGCCCGCAAGGAACTGTATATCAACAACCTCGTCGAAAAGGACATCGTACCGAAGGCAACCGTCACTGACGCCGAAGCCAAGAAATTCTACGATGAGAACCCGGATAAGTTCAAGAATCCGGAAACCGTGAAGGCAAGCCATATTCTGGTCGGAGTAAGCGCAAACGCCACTGCCGCAGACAAGGCAAAGGCAAAGGCAAAAGCGGAAGCCCTTCTCAAAAGGGTCAAGGCCGGGGAGGATTTTGCCGAGATCGCCAGGAAGGAATCCACCTGCCCCAGCGCGCCACAGGGTGGAGACCTGGGATATTTCGCCAGGGGCCAGATGGTCCCGGAATTCGAAAAGGCCGCCTTCGATCTGAAACCCGGTGAAATAAGCGGAGTAGTGGAAACCAAATTCGGCTACCACATAATAAAACAGATCGACAAAAAGCCGGCCGGCACGGTAACGTTTGCGGAGTCGAAGCAGATGATAAGCGATTACCTCAAATCCAACAAAATCCAGCAGGGTATCAGCTCGCTGATCGAGAACCTGAAAAAGGAAGCAAAAATCGAGACCATGAAACGGTAAGCCAGGCACTGGAACGCATGCATGAAAAAGGACGGCCGGAACACCGGCCGTCCTTTTTCATGTCGAATACCGGCTAACCTCTATGGTGTCACTTTGACCGCAGCTCTCCACTAGGAAGAACGGCTCTTTCAGGCAAAACCACCGGCACAACAATTCTCACGATGTTTTCTTATCCATGAACATCTTCAGCAGATCTATGGGAACCGGAAAAATGGTAGTCGAGTTTTTCTCCGCCGCAATCTCGGTCAGTGTCTGCAGAAATCTCAATTGCAGGGACATGGGTTCCGCGGCCAGCACATTGGCCGCCATGGCCAGTTTTTCCGAAGCCTGCAACTCGCCCTCGGCATGTATGACCTTTGCGCGGCGCTCTCGCTCGGCCTCTGCCTGCTTGGCAATTGCCCGCATCATTTCCTGGGGGAGGTCGATGTTTTTCACTTCCACATTGGAAACCTTCACTCCCCATGGACCGGTATGCCGGTCCAGAATTTCCTGCAACTCATGGTTGATCTTTTCACGGTTGGCCAACAGTTCGTCCAGCTCGACCTGCCCCAACACGCTGCGCAGAGTGGTCTGCGACAGTTGGCTGGTGGCATACAGGTAGTTTTCCACCTCGATTATCGCCTGCTCCGGAGCTATGACGCGGAAGTAGATCACCGCGGAGACCTTGATGGTGACGTTGTCATGGGTTATGACATCCTGAGGCGGCACGTCGAACGCCACGGTCCGCAGTGATACGCGGACCAGGCGGTCGACACCCGGGATGATGAAGAACAGGCCGGGTCCCCGCGTACCGGCAAACCGTCCCAGGCGGAAGAGGACCCCCCGCTCGTACTCCGGGAGCACCCTGATCGCGCTTGCCGCCACCATGAGAAACACGATAAAAACGAAAATCATCGGCAGATACGTAAAATACCCATAAACGGAATCCATTCAACTCCTCCTTTCGCCAGCCGCCAATTTTCTCACCTTCAGCCTCAAGCCTTCCAGTTCGATCACCTCGATTTTTTCTCCGCGTTCGATCCTCTCGTCACTCCAGGCATTCCAATACTCCCCCCGGACAAGCACCGTGCCGTTTTCGCCTATCTCGGAATCAGCCACGCCTTTTTCCCCGAACAACCCTTCCCTGCCGGAAACGGGTGTTTTCATCTGCGCCCGCACGGCCTTGCGGATCACAATGACCGCCAGGCCGGTGATCACCGCTATGGTCGTCGCAATCAGTCCCCAACTGATCCGGAGCCCTGATTCCCCGGAATCCACCAGCAGCAGCGAGCCGAACGCCAGTGAAACCACCCCTCCGACCGTGAGCATGCCATGGGAAACGACCTTGATCTCGGCTATGAAAAGAACCATCGCAAGCAGAATCAACAGCACCCCGGCATAATTGACCGGCAAGGTTTGGAAGGAGAAGAATGAAAGAAGCAGTGAAATCCCGCCGAGCACACCCGGAAGTATGGCGCCCGGCGTGGAAAGCTCGAAGAACAATCCGAGGAAACCGATCATCATCAGGACATACGCGACGTTGGGATCGCCCAGCACAGCCAGTATCCGCTCCCTTGAGCCCATGTCATGCTGTTCGACCATGGCCCCGGATATTTCAATGGTCCGCATCGCTTCCCCTCTCCGTACTGCCCGGCCGTTTATCTTGCGCAGCAACTCGTTCCGGTCACTCGCCATCAGGTCGATCACGTTCGCTTCCAGTGCCTTTTCCGCTGTCAACGACTCGCTGGACCTGACCATCCTCGTGATCATTTCAGCGTTCCTTCCCCTGAAGGCGGCAATTCCCGCCACATAAGCCGCTGAATCGTTCAGGATCTTGGTCTGCATGATTTTGTCGGGCTGCTGGCCCAAGGATACCGGATGGGCAGCTCCGATGTTCGTTCCCGGCGCCATGGCGCAGATATCGGCAGCCAGTGAAATGATGGCGCCGGCGGAAGCAGCCCGTGCGCCCGACGGTGCGATATAGACTGCAACGGGAACCGGGCTGGAAAGTATTTCCTTCACGATGTCGCGCATCGAACTGTCCAGCCCTCCCGGTGAATCCATCTGGATGAGAAAAAGAGGGTCCTTGCGACTGGCGGATTCCGACAAATTCCGATGAATATATCCGGTGGTCGCGGGGCTGATCGGCCCGTTGATTTTCACCAGCGTAATCTTTCCTGGAGTTCCCGCTCCGTAAGAAGGGCAGATGAGCATCAGCAACAGCGACAGGATCAAGCATCTCATGCAAACCTCCACGAGCCTTGACAGCGCCTTGGCTCTGGATTGTTGAACTGCGGTCTTGCAAGGCGCCTTAAATTAATGGTATGTATCAATGCATCATTTCTGCGAGGCCGACATGAAAGAGCGGGCGAAAATTCTACTGGTCGAAGATGACGACATCAGCAGGGACACCCTGTCCCGGTTGCTGAAAATGTCCGGTTATACCGTGAAGGGAGCCGCATCCGGCAAGATCGGGCTTTCATTCCTCGACCACGAACTGTTCGATATCATTATAACCGACCTTTTGCTGCCTGACATCAACGGAATCGACATCCTCAAGCAGGCAAAAGACGTTTCCCCATCGACCGAGGTCATCCTCATTACCGGGCATGCTTCGGCGGAAACCGCGGTGAGGGCGATGAAAGAAGGGGCTTTCGATTACGTCACCAAACCGCTCAACTTCGACGAGCTCTCGATCCTCATTGTCAATGCCCTGGAAAAACGCCAGCTTCGCTCTGAAAACGTCTACCTGAAACAGCAGCTGCACAACAAATATGATTTCGCCAACATAATCGGGACATCTCCGCCCATGCAGAAACTGTTCGCCCGTCTGAAGAAAGTTGCGGGGACCGACTCGACGATACTGGTGCTCGGGGAATCCGGCACCGGCAAAGAACTCGTTGCGCGAGCGATCCACTTCAACGGTCACCGCAAGGACAGGCCGTTTATTCCCGTCAATTGCGCCGCAATTCCGGAAAGCCTCCTGGAAGGAGAGCTGTTCGGGCATGTGAAGGGTGCATTCACCGGCGCGATACGCGACAAGATCGGCAAGTTCGAGGCTGCCAACGGCGGCACCATTTTCCTCGACGAGATCGGCACCATGCCCATGCACCTGCAGACCAAGCTCCTGCGGGTGCTGCAGGAACAGGAAATCGAGAGGATCGGTTCCACCCGCTCCATCAAGCTGGATGTGCGCGTGGTGTCCGCCACCAATCTCGATCTGGAGGCAGAAGTCAAGAAGGGCGCCTTCAGGGAAGACCTTTTTTACCGGCTGAATGTCATTCCGGTGGTTCTCCCGCCCCTGCGGGAACGGAAGGAGGACATCCTCCACCTCATCAGCCATTTCATTGAAAAGAACTGCACGGAAATGAAACGCCCGAAGATGACCATCTCCAACGAGGCCCTCCACATTCTGGAATCCTATTCCTGGCCGGGCAACGTCAGGCAATTGGAAAACATGGTCGAGAGGATCGTTGCCCTTTCCGAAGACGAGCGCATCATGCTTTCCGATATCCCGGCCAACATTAGGGACGAAGTTCTGACCACGGTCAGCGAACAGGGTATCGACCTGGTCAAGACCGTGAACGAAATAGAGCGGAAAATGATCTGCGACGCCCTTGCACTGGCCAAGGGGGTCAAGGCCAAGGCAGCTTCCATGCTGGGGCTCAACCGGACGACCCTGGTCGAAAAGATGCGCCGGCTGGGGATCGACTGGCAGCAATTGCAGTAGCCTGCGCCGGGCGCTCTCCCCTAGCGACCCCCTGCATGCCGCCGGGGCTCAGGCGCGGCAACTTCGGCATTCGACTATGAGAATTGCGGTACTGTCCGACACTCACGGCAATTATCCAAGCGCGGTCCAGGCATTGTCGCGCCACCCGGACCTGTCGACATTGATCCACCTCGGCGACAACCACGATGATGCGGTCTGCATCGGAATTGCGCTCGGCATCCCGGTTCTCAGTGTCTCGGGAAATTGCGACCCGTCCGGCGTCGCGCCGAGGGAACTCTTGACAGACATTGCAGGAACCACGTTTTTCATTACCCATGGAGACCACTTCCAGGTGAAGTCGGGACTCGGGCGACTGCTGCGCCGGGCGGAAGCGGCCAAAGCCCGGGTAGTTCTCTATGGCCATACCCATGTCGCCTCGATTGAGAACCTCAACGGAATCCTTTTCGTCAACCCCGGATGCATGAAGGCCGGCCAGGGGCCGGGATCGTACGCCCTTCTTTCACTGGGGAACGGAACAGTCGCTGCGGAGATAATGCCCTGATGCCTCCGCTGCAACATTCCGGCATGCGGCCAAGCAACCGAACGATAGTGAGCCGATGTTTTTTCCGTCACGAAGAAAATGGCTGTTGCCTTTGATCGATCTTCCTGATAAATACACTCACTTGTCGCGATTTTCACCTAAATCCCACCCTTCAAGGAGTCATGATGGATCAGAAGGTTCGAGCCTTGCGCAAAAACAAGGCGTTGGCGCTGGGTATGATGCTCTGCGCCGGTGTTCTGTTCATAATCGCACGGTATCAGCAGGGCCACGGCGTATGGCAATGGATCGGCGCCTTTTCGGAAGCGGCCATGATCGGCGCATTGGCGGACTGGTTCGCCGTAGTCGCGCTTTTCAGGCATCCCCTCGGGATCCCCATTCCCCATACGGCCATAATACCCGGTAAAAAAGACGCGATAGCCGACAGCCTTGCCGAATTCATCAGGGACAAGTTCCTGGCCACTGAAGCACTGGTGGCGAAAGTCAGGAAGCTCAACCCCGCCGGGCGGCTCGCATCCTACCTCATGTCGGAGAAAAACGCCGCGGGCCTGGCACGCGGGGTATCCCGGGTAATCTCCGGATCGCTGGATTTCCTCGATGACGAGCGGGTCAGATCCATCCTGCTTGCAGCCATAAACAACCGCATCGGGAAAATTGACCTGCCCTCATCCCTTGGGACGGTGCTGGACATCCTGAGAAGGGACAATCGTCACCAAACCGTTCTCGACGAGCTTCTGAAGCGCCTGTCCGAGTGGCTGGCGCTCCCGGATTCACAGGACAAGATCGCCCGGGCAATCGATGATTGGTGCACCGCCGAGTACCCGCTCCTGGTCAAATTCATTCCCAACCGGGAACAGTTCGCCAAGGGCGCCGGGGAAAAGATCGCGAAGAGGATCAACTGCTTCATCCGGAAGGTGAGCGACGATCCTGCGCATGAACTCCGGGGCCATTTCGACGCCATGCTGTCGGACTTTTCCGCCAGGTTGAAGCATGACGAAGCGTTGCGGTCCGACGTTGAGTCGATGAAACAGGGTCTGATAAACAACTTGCAGCTTTCCGACTACATAAGGAATCTCTGCGCGGACCTCGAGTCGTGGCTGCGCAGCGACCTTGACCACCCCCAGTCACGAATCCGCGAGCACCTTTCAGCAGCCGCGGTCGGGCTTGGGAACACCCTTTCGAAAAACGCGGATCTGAAGGATTCCATCAATCAGCACCTGGAAACAGCGGTCGGAAAGTATGCCGAAGACTTGAGATCCGGGTTCTCAAAGCATGTATCAGGTACCATAAAGCAGTGGGAAGAGAACGATTTCGTCAACGAGATCGAGCTGAGCATCGGTTCCGACCTTCAATTCATCAGGATGAACGGGACGCTGGTCGGCGGGCTTATCGGCCTGGTGCTGCATGCCGTTTCACTGCTCTTGTGAGAAATGAGATGAATCGAGTCGATTACGAAAGCTATCTGGAAAAATTATTCCATGCCGATATACCCATAACCGGGGGCATGCGGATCGGGGTGGGCGCATACGACGGGAAGTCCCTTGTTCTCAACGCCCCTCTCGAACCGAACGTCAACGACAAGGGCACAGCATTCGGAGGAAGCATTTTCTCCCTGCTCGTACTGTCGGGATGGGGACTGCTTCACCTCAAACTCAAGGAAGAAGGCATCCCGGCGGAGGTAATGATCCACAAGGGTGAGATCACCTACACGCTCCCGGTGAAAGCTGCACTGACCGCATGCTGTGAACTGCCGGACGCGCAGTCAATCGGACGCTTCATCCAGGATGTCAGGACCAGGGCTCGCGGCAAAATCCTTCTGAATGCAAGCATCAACTGCGACAACCGGACCGCGGTCAAATTCTCCGGATACTACGTGGCGATCGCAACATCAGGATAGTCGCCGCAGATCATCCCGCAGCAGCATCAGCCCTTCCATGGCCGCGACCTGTTCGGCTTCCTTCCTGGTCTTCCCGGCCCCCCTGCCGAAACAATCGTCGCCCACGATCACCGTCACCCTGAACTGGAGATCGTGGTCAGGCCCGCTCACGTCGTCCACGAGGTAAACAGGCGGATTGCAGCCCATGGCATGCGTAAGTTCCTGAAGCTGCGTCTTATAGTCCTTCCCCTCGTCAGCGGGACCGTCCGGCGCAAGCAGGGGACCGATGAATCTGTCCACGAACAGTTCCGCACCGGCTATACCGCCATCGATACATATCGCGGCAGCCAGCGCCTCGAATGAATTCGCGAGAACCGATTTCTTGGTCCTGCCGCCGGATTTCTCTTCACTTGAGCCCAGGAACAGGAATTTTCCCAATCCGATGCGTTCCGCCAGTCCGGCAATGGTTTCCGTGTTCACGATGGAGGCCCTTGCGCGGGAAAGAGTTCCTTCGTCACTGTCCGGGAAGCTCCCGAGAAGCTTCTTGCTGACCAGGAAGCACAGCACCGCGTCTCCGTAAAATTCCATCCGTTCATTGTCGAGCACCCCCGGTCTTCTGCCCCGGCAAACATAAGAGCGATGGGTAAGGGCCTGATAGAGGAGACGCCGGTCCCTGAACCGGTATCCGATCACCGATTCCAGTCTGGAAAGAGAATGATCGCGTTTAAGCGGCAAAACGCCGGGTTTCATTTTCGTATCTTTTGACATTCCAGAGCCTTTGCGGCTGAATTGCGAACCGTCATGGTCGGTCAATCATCCTACAGGCATACCACCCGAGATTCAACAACAACCTGAACACTTTTACCTGGCACTTCATAGTATCCGCTTGACAAAAACGCCTCTTTCATCCTATCACTTGAGGCAAATCCTTAGCAAGGAGTGCCGATCATGAGGTGCCACCTGAGAAAACTGTGTTTCTTCCCTGTTTTGCTGATCATCCTGTCGCTGCTGTTTACGGTGAAGTCTTCACCAGGAGCGGAAAGTTCCGGCACTGCAACGGTCAAGCTTCCCGAGCGATGCCGCATCGAACCGCCGGCCCGCGGTGAATGCAAGGCTTTGTTCACCGTGTATTTTTTCAACCGGGATACGAACAGATGCGAAGGATCGTTCTACGGAGGCTGTGGAGGAACGGTACCCTTTGACACCGAGGAAGAATGCAGGCAGTTGTGTGAAAGCGAAGACACACTGAAACTGTCAAACCTGCACCCATTCGACGGTTTCCCCTCTGTCCTGGTCGACATCGAATACCCGGCCAGCTGGGGTGATCCGGGTTTCACCGCAACCGTCGACGGCAAGGCGGCCTTGTCGCGAACCGCTTCCACCGGGTCTTCAGAAGGAGCACGAACGAAGTCGCTGGAGGTCTCCGTTGGCGGCGCCGGGCTCAGAACGGTCGAGATCAGTGCGTTGATCAATGGGGAGATCAAGCGCGTCCGTGCGAAACGCTACCTCGATATGCCGGAGATGGTGGTTCTGCTGGACCACGCCGGTGACAGGGAAGCCGTTTTCGATCAGTCCCCGATCCGCTTTTTTCTTTTCGATGCGGCCGATCCCAGGATAACGATAAACGGCACACCTGTTGCGACAAAGAAAGAGCCTGATGCGAAAGGCGACATATTCGCCGCAACACCGCAATGGAAACCCGGAGTCAATAAGGTCACCATTGAGGCAACCGGAAGAAAAGGCGACCTTATCAAAAAAGAGTTCAGCTTCGTGCATCTTTCCGAGGTGAAACCTTCAGCCCGTCCCTCTTCCCAAACCACCCCTGTCAGCCCCGACTATCAATTCCTCGCAGGGTCAGGATTGTCCGTCGGAGAACGGATTACCCTTCAATATGGCCATGAAGGCAGCCGGAGCGGCCCCTTCTACCAGGTGATTTCAACCGATGGGTCGGTGAAGGTCACCGGAATCAAGACGCAGGACACGTCATTCTTTTCCCTGGATAAAGATGGCTGGCTCATCAACCCCACTACCCGCCTCTGGGAAGTCACGGGCATGCATCCCGGCACGGCCGTTCTGCGGTTTTCGGTCAAGAGGCATTTCCTGGGAGATGTGGAGCTTGAAAAGGAAATGGAGCTGTCGGTTCAGAATTAGCCAGTGCCTGGAAAAGTGGAAACTGCGTCCATCAGGAACAGAGCTTGCCGGTCATTCAGGCAAGCTCTGTATGTTCCGGTTGATGAATCGAACGACCGGCAGCGATCTGATTGCTGCTGATTCAGAAGCATCGGTTTCTCTTACGTGCGCCTACTTCTTGCTCCCGGTGGATGTGGATGACGAAGAGTTCACGTCATACGATGAAGTCGACTTGTTCACCTCGTAGTTACCCTGTGCCGGCGCAGGTTTGGAAACTTCAGGAACCTTGACGTCTTCTATTCTTTTCCCTGCCGCAGCTTCGAGTTCCAGGAGGGCAGGACCTTTTTCTTTTTTTGCCGGTGCATCCGCGGCCACGGCATACGACATGCCGACCGTGCTGAACAGGGCGATTGCGCCCAACAGGATAACACTCTTACCGATGAAAGATTTCTTCATTGCAGCCTCCATTTCCGAGATTGAGTTTATTTCACTTGTGATGTGCCCTGGCGTAACAGTCATTTCTTTCAGGCTTTAATCAATCAGACAAAACCGATCAAGAAAAAGTTCCCTTTCCGTAAAAAAAAAGCTGTCACCTTTTAGATTCTTAAAATCACTCTGAAAAACCTCTTCCGGAACAAATGAATGTCTTCAGAATGAACATTCACGACAGAAATATTTTTTTGACAGATTCAGGGAAGCATCCATACGAGCAGACATGACAGCAATTATTTTTGTAAAGGTTTAAACCGGAATATGCAGGCAAACAAAAAGGGACCAAGCATTATACCTGGTCCCTGAGTTTGTTTGGAGCGGGAAACGGGATTTGAACCCGCGACTTCAACCTTGGCAAGGTTGCACTCTACCACTGAGTTATTCCCGCTCATCGAGAGCTTTTGATTTATACCAAACAGTGCTTACGGAGTCAACACTTTTTTTCACCATAGCCGGTCATTTCCTGAAAAGAAAGGACTCGATAGATTTTGTCCTTTGCGGGTTCGATGCGCTGGCGATAAATCTCGAGATATTCTTCCGCGGTCGGGATGCGTCCGAGCAGCGAAACAATGGCTGCCAGTTCCGCGGATCCGAGGTAGACGCGTGCGCCATCCCCCATTCGGTTGTCGAAGTTCCGTGTCGATGTGGAGAAAACAGTAACACCGTCAGGGACCCTGGCCTGGTTCCCCATGCACAGCGAGCAGCCCGGAACCTCGATACGGGCGCCCATGGCGCCGAAAACGGAATACAGCCCCTCCTCGCGCAGGCGGGCGCCATCCATCCGCGTCGGCGGGCAGATCCAGGTACGCACGGCCGGATTGAATTTTCCGCTTTTCCATATTTCCGCGCTGGCCCGGAAATGTCCGATGCTCGTCATGCAGGACCCGATGAAGACGTCATCAATTCTGGCGCCGGCAATTTCCGAAAGCCGGCGGACATCGTCCGGGTCGTTCGGGCACGCAACGACCGGTTCCGTTATGGCGGCCAGGTCAACCTCGATGATCGCTGCATATGCAGCGCCCTCGTCCGGCTCCAGGAGCACCGGGTTGGCCAGCCACTCCTCCACGGCCTCGATGCGCCGTCTCAAGGCATCGGCATCCTGGTATCCTTCTTCGATCATCCTGTTCATCAACGCAGCATTGGAGCGGAGATGTTCGGCCACGCTCTTCCGGGAAAGCCTGATGCAGGCGGCTGCCGCGCTCCGCTCAGCGGCCGAGTTGGCCAGCTCGAACGCCTCGTCCACCGGCAGGTCCGGAAGTCCCTCGATCTCCATGATACGGCCATTGAACACATTCACCTTGTTCTTCTTGGGCACGGTCAGATGCCCCTGGCGAATTGCCGCAAGGGGAATGGCGTTCACCAGATCACGAATGGTTATTCCCGGATTCACCTTCCCTGAAAAGCGCACGAGCACGCTCTCCGGCATGTCCAGGGGCATGAAGCCCAGCGCTCCGGCAAAGGCCACCAGACCGGAACCTGCAGGAAATGAGATGCCGATGGGAAAACGGGTGTGGGAATCCCCGCCCGTGCCGACCGTATCGGGCAGAATGAGGCGGTTCAGCCAGTTGTGTATGATGCCGTCGCCCGGACGGAGAGCGACCCCTCCCCGTTCCGCCACGAAATCGGGAAGCGTCCGGTGCATGGCGACGTCCGACGGTTTGGGATAGGCCGCGGTATGGCAGAAGGATTGCATGAACATGGGCGCCTGGAAACGAAGACAGGCAAGCTCTTTCAGCTCGTCGGCAGTCATGGGTCCGGTTGTATCCTGGGACCCGACGGTGGTCATGCGCGGTTCGCAGGCCGTGCCCGGCAGCACGCCCGGCAGACCGCAGGAGCGGCCGACTATTTTCTGCGCAAGAGTGTAGCGCTGGTCCGGAGCGGGAACGGGATTTTCGACCGGAGCGAATATCGTTGCCGCGCCGAGCCCGAGCGCCTTTCTTGCACGATCGGTAAGAGCTCGCCCGATGATGAGCGGAATCCGTCCACCGGCCCTGAACTCGTCCGGGAGGGTAGCGGGTTTCAGGGCAAAGGTGGTGAGAACCGAGCCATCTTCCGCCATTATCCTGCCGTTGACGGTGTCAATGGTCACGATGTCGCCGCTCTTGAGCGAGGTAACATCGCAGCGGATCGGCAGCGCGCCGGAATCCTGGGCGGTGTTGAAGAAAATCGGGGCAATGGCGCTTCCCAGTATCATCCCTCCTCGCCTCTTGTTCGGGACGGCGGGAATGTCCTCGCCTATGTGCCACAGCAGGCTGTTGCAGGCCGATTTTCTCGACGAGCCGGTCCCAACCACGTCGCCGGCGAACGCCACCTCGAACCCCTCTTTCCGGTATTCGGCAATGGTCGCGTTGCCGCCGGGAAACCTCTTCCTGCCCATGGACAATGCATGCAGGGGTATGTCGGGCCTGCTCCAGGCATCGCCGGCCGGAGAGAAATCGTCGGTGTTTGTTTCGCCGTCGACCTTGAAAATCTTCACTCGGATCGCATCGGGCAGCGGCGGTCGTCCGGTGAACCATTCGGCCTCGGCCCAGGACCTGAGAACCCTGGCCGCGCCCGGGACCGTCCCGGCCAGAGCCGCCACCTCGTCGAAGGCATCATACACCAGGATGGTTCGGGACAAAGCGGATACTGCCGCCTCTTCCAGGTCCCGGTTCCGCAGCGCGTCGATCAGCGGCCTGATGTTGTACCCTCCGAGCATGTCTCCGAGGATGCGTACTGCTTCAAGAGGGGAAACGAGGGGTGATTTCACCTCGCCGGAGAGAATGTGGCCGAGAAAATCGGCCTTGACCTGCGCAGCCGGGTCAACCCCTGGAGAAACGCGCTCTTTGAGCAGGTACAGGAGCAAGGCTTCTCTACCTTCAGGAGGATCCTGCAGCAGTTGGCAAAGAGCCCTGGTCTGACATGAATCAAGAGGAAGCGGCGGTATGCCCAGCTCCTTCCGTTCCGCCACGCTTCCCAAATATTCTTCAATCATTTAGAGTACTCCGTTTGAAATAAGTCACAGGACACCATACGGAAGGCAGCAGGTATAGCACACATGAAAGATTGTCGATTACCGTGCGCCTCGTGCCCTTTGCCGTGAGCCTGCCTTTTTCAGCTTCCGCTCACATCGAGGGCGCTAATCAGCAGCGACGGCGAACCGACACTTCCGAAAAAGCGGAGATCGCTTCCCACCTCTTCGACAGACGCAAAAAGTTCGACGATGTTTCCCGACAGGGCGATCTCCTTTACCGGGTGCGCAACTGCCCCGTGTTTCACCAGAAATCCGCTTGCGCCAACGGAAAAATCACCGGAAATGGGGTTTGCCGTGTGCATCCCCATCACATCCGTGATCAGGACACCAGTTTCAATGCCGGCGAGAAGTACCCCGGCGGGCACGGCTCCGTTTTCGATGTAGAAGTTGGTCACACCCAGGAACGGAGGCCCTTTCATGCCGCCCCGGGTGGAATTGCCCGTAGATTCGGCTCCATCCCTGCGTGCCCAGTAACTGTCATACAGAAAGGCATTCAACGTTCCCTGATCCACGAGCAGGGTATCCGCATGCGGGACCCCTTCCGCGTCGAAGGGCGCGGTTGCCATGCCTCCCCGGAGCAGGCCGTTGTCCCTGACCGTCATCTCCCGGGAGAAGAGACGCTGCCCGGTGCGACCGGCGAGCATGGACTTGCCCTTGAGCACGTTTTCGGCGAGAAAAGAAGGAGCCAGCACTTCCAGGATGTCTGCCGCGACATGATTGTCCAGGACAACGGGACAGCGCATGGTCGGAATCTTGCGGGCGCCCAGAAGGCCTACAGCGCGTGAAGCCGCCGCTGCCGCGATCCGGTCGGCATGGAGGTCCGAAAAGAAATTGCCGAAGCCGAAATCCCAACCCATCTGGGAATCCCCGTTTTCCTCGGCGACTGCGGACACACTGGCAGACACTGTTGTGCCACGCAGTGTCCCTTCCACTCCAAGAGAATTTCGAATATAGAATAGATATTCCGACTCGCCGTAACCCGCTTTCCGGACACGCTTGATCCTGGGATCCGCTTCGAGCGTCAACCGCTCCAGTTCCAGCGCACAACCGATTTTCCGCTCTTCCTCCACGTCCGCCAGACCCTGGTCGAACAACCCGGTCAGTCCGGGATAGGGCTTCGGCCCGGGAAAACCCTGCCAGATGTCAGGCGTCTGATTGACAGCCGAGACGACCGCATTGTCGATCATCCGCTCCAGATCGCTTTCCGCCAGGCTCGTGGAATAGGAAAAACCCATCCCGCCCGACATGAGCACCCGTATGCTCACGCCGAGCGGTGCAGAGCATTTGAAGGTATCCACCTTTCCCTCCTTGACTTCCAGGGAAAGATTCCGCGAGCTTCCGATGGTGATCTCGTACCCGTCAGGGGATCTTCCCTTGAGGAGTTTCAGGATCGTATCTGCTATACAATCATTCTTCATGTGCGTTTTCCGGTTACAGGCCTTTCTCGCATGATCGGTCTACAAATCCAACAGCATCGCTATTTCGTCGCAATCGGGGAATTTCACGCAGTTGATGCAGTCTTTCCAGACTTTCTGCGGCAGTTCCGCCTTGTCCACGACCCGGAAACCGAACAGGCCGAAAAACTCGGGTTTGTAGGTGAGGCAGAAGACCCGTCTGATGCCCAGTTCGCGCGCTTCCTCAAGACATGCCTGCACCAGCCTGGTGCCGATGCCGTGCCGGGTCGATCCCTCCATGACCGCAACCGAGCGCAACTCGGCAAGGTCGTCCCACATGATGTGGAGGGCACAGGCGCCAATAAGCTTCCCCTCTTCCTCGAAGACGTAGAAATCGCGCACCGACTCGTAAAGCTCGGACAGGGATCGCGACAGCATGTCGCCGCGACTGGCGTAGTGGGTAAGGAGTTTCTGTATGTCCTTGACATCTCTCAACCTGGCTTTGCGCAACATACTTTTCTCCTTTCTATGGACAGGCGTAGGTTCCCCGTCTCGTCATGCACTATCTTCCAACATTTCCCGGGCATGTTCAAGGGTCTTTTCGGTGATTTTCGCGCCGCCCAGCATCCTGGCCATCTCGCCGACCCTGGCCTCCCGTGAAAGGAGGGCAATGCCGGTGGTCGTGCGCCCCGACCGGGATGTTTTCTCGACCTTGAAATGATGGTCGGCACAGGCCGCGACCTGCGGCAGGTGGGTAATGCAGAGAACCTGCTGCCGGAGCGAGACCTGTTTCAGCTTCCTCCCGACCTTGGCCGACACCGCACCGCCGATCCCGCTGTCGACTTCGTCGAAGATCAGCGTCGGCACGTCGCTCTCGGGGAGGACCTGCTTCAGCGCCAGCATGAGGCGGGAAAGCTCGCCTCCGGAGGCGATGCGCGCCAAGGGTCGTGGTTCCTCTCCGGGGTTGGGTGAGAAAAGGAACTCCACCCGGTCCATGCCGGTTGCGCGCGGTTCCTCCAGCACAGTGAAACCGACCCGGAACCTGGCGTTTTTCATGGCCAGCTCAGCCAGCTCCTGCTCCATGGATCTTTCCAGTTTTTCGGCAGTTTCCCTGCGCAATTGCGACAGGCGCATTCCTTCCTCGGCAAGAGTCTTCCCGAGTTCCTCCAGCCTCTTTTGGAGCTGCCCGCGGTTTTCAGAACCGGTCTCCAGCCCTGCCAGCTCTTCCTCCGCGGACCTGCCGAACGAAATGACGTCCTCCACCGCAGGTCCATACTTTTTCTTCAGGCGGTTTATCAGGTCGAGCCGGTCGTCCAGCTCCTGCAGTCGGCCCGGGTCGGCCTCCAGCCGGGAACCGTAATCGCGCAGGCACAGCGCACCGTCCTCTATTTGCAGATAGGCTTCGTTCAGCCGGTTCGCGACTCGTGACAGTTCGCCATCGAACTTTCCGCCCTCCTCCACGTCATGGATCAGGGCACGCAGGCTTCCCAGGACGGCGTTGTCGCCATCATACAGGTTCTGGTAAACTCCCCGGCTTGCCCGGAGCAGCTGTTCGATATGCAGAAGCCGCTGCCTCTCCTCCGCAAGATCGGCATCCTCACCCGCCCTGAGCCCGGCTGCTGCTATTTCACCGACCTGGAAGCGCAGCAGATCCACGCGCCGGGACACATCAGCTTCGGCTTTTTCCATGTTGCGCAGTTTTTCAGCCACGGAACGGAATTCACGGTGAAGTTCCATGAAACGCTGCCGCACCGGTGGCAGTGCGCCGAAACCGTCCAGCAGAAAGACATGATTCTCCGGCTTCAGCAGGGTCTGCGACTCATGCTGGCCATAGATGTTCACCAGCCGGGGGGTCACTTCGGAAAGCAGGGACGTGGTCGCAAGGCTGCCGTTCAAGAAAACCCTGTTTCTCCCCGAGCGGGAAATGGTCCGTTTAACCAGCAGTTCCCGGCCGGCTTCGAACCCGGCCCGAACCAGAATGCCGCGCACTTCGTCATTTCCGTCGATATCGAATACACATTCGACGGTCGCTTCATCTTCACCGGTGCGTATCGAGTCGGCTGATGCCCTTCCGCCCATGACCAGGTTGATGGCGTCGATGATGATGGATTTGCCGGCGCCGGTTTCGCCGGTCAGTATGTTCAGACCCTGGAGAAAGGCAACATGAAGCTCTTCGATAATTGCAACATTCTTGATTACGAGGTCTGTTAACATCCTGATAGTGTGTTCACCTTGTCAAATGTAATCTTCGAGACAGTTGCGGCATCGGGGAACGGACAGAGGGGGGAGCTATCTCTCTCCCCACTTCAGTTTGTTGCGAAGAACCTCGAAGTAGTCGGTTTCCCCGGAAAGTATGAGGTGCGTGCGATATCCGGCCTTTTTCACCCGGATCAAGTCGCGGTAGCGAAGCGGCACGCCGACCTGGCCGTCCAGGGTCAGCATGACGTTTTCCATGTTGGAATCGAGGATGATGTTGATTTCGGTTTCGGCGCTCACCACAAGGGGGCGGTTGGTCAGGGTATGGGCACAGATCGGTGTGATCAGGAGACAATCAAGCGCAGGATCGATAATGGGGCCGAAAGCGGAGAGGGAATATCCCGTGGAGCCCGTGGGACTGGCCAGGATAAGACCATCGGCCTTGAATGTGGCAAGAAAGGAGCCGTCCACGGAGGTGTCCAGGCTGATGATCTTTGCCGGCGCGCCCTTGTTGATGACCGCGTCGTTGAGCGCCTCGTAGACGCCGATTTCCTCCCCTCCCCTTTCAAGAGAGACCGTCAGCATCATCCTGTCGGAGATAGTGCAGTTGCCTGACAGATATGAATCGAGCGCGGCATACATGCCGCTCACCGGTATCTCGGTGAGGAAACCCAGGCTGCCGAGATTGATCCCCAGGATGGGCACTTCCCGAACGCCTATCTTGCGCGCCGCCGAAATGAGCGTTCCGTCCCCCCCGAGGACCACGACCAGGTCCACCAGGGCTGGAAGCTCGTCGGCATCCACTCCGTCATCCCATTCCAGGTAACGGGCAAGACATTCTTCGACAACCGGGCTGAATTCCCGCTTTTTCAACCAGTCGATCAGTTCGCCGGCGACCTCACGGCATCGCGGATCCTGAACCTTGGCGTATATCCCCACGCTCTTCATTACATCCCCTCTCCCCAAACTCGTCCATTAGTAACATGAAATTCCGTCCATGTCCAATGGTAACGGCCTGTTGCGTTGCTCCCGCATTCGCTATATACTTCCCTGACGGCGCCGGAACGTTTCCAGCGGCAAGGAGTCCGCCATGTCCAACAACAATCATCGCTATCTGCTGGAAAACCGGAAAAGGGAGCCGCTCACCCCCGCCAACCTTCGCCGGATGTTTCTCAAGCATCTCGAATATACGCTGGGCAAAGACAACTTTTCCATCACCAGGAACGATCTTTTCCTGGCCCTGGCCTTTTCCGTCAGGGACCTGCTCGTTGAAAGATGGCGCGACACCCAGCAGTCCTATTATGACCAGGACGCCAAGAGAGTGTATTACCTGTCGATGGAATTCATGATCGGCCGCTCGCTCATCAACAGCATCATCAACCTCGGACTGACCGAGGTTTGGAAAGATGTGCTCAGTGAACTGAATCTGGATCTGGAATGCATGGAAGACCTTGAATGGGAGGCCGGCCTCGGGAACGGCGGCCTCGGCCGGCTGGCCGCCTGCTTTCTCGACTCGCTCGCAACCATGTCCATTCCCGCATACGGTTACGGCATCCGCTACGAGTACGGTATCTTCTTCCAGAAAATCGTGGACGGCGTCCAGGTCGAGCTCCCCGACAACTGGCTGCGTTACGGCAATCCCTGGGAGTTTTGCCGCAACGAACACCTGCATCCCGTAAAGTTCTACGGCAACGTGGTGACTCGTCAGGACGAGGACGGGAACGAAATCCGCTTCTGGGTCGATACGGAAGACGTCATGGCGCTGGCTTATGACATTCCCGTTCCCGGCTACGGCAACGAAGTGGTGAACACCATGCGCCTGTGGAGCGCCAAGTCGACCCGCGAATTCGATCTCCATTTCTTCAGCGAAGGGAAGTATGTGGAAGCCGTGGAGAAGAAGATGCTTACCGAGAACATCTCGAAGGTTCTCTATCCCGCGGACAAGGTGACGGAAGGGAAGGAACTGCGCATCAAGCAGGAGTATTTTCTGGCCTCGGCAACCGTTCAGGACATACTTTACCGGTTCCGCAAGAAGTACTCCGACTTGAGGCTACTTCCCGACAAGGTTTCGATACAGCTCAACGATACGCATCCTTCGCTGGCCATTCCGGAGCTGATGCGCATCCTGACGACCCACGAGCGGATGGACTGGGATACCGCATGGGACATCACGGTCCGGACATTCTCCTACACCAACCATACCATTCTTCCCGAAGCGCTCGAAGCCTGGCCGGTGTGGATGATCGGCAGGATACTGCCCCACCATCTGGAGATAATATACCGGATAAACGATCTCTTCCTCGAAGAGGTAAAGCGCCGCTTTCCCGACGATGAACCACGGGTGAAACGCATGTCGATCATCGAGGAAGGGGCGGAAAAAAAGATCCGGATGGCGCACCTGTGCATCGTCGGCAGCCATGCGGTGAACGGTGTTTCACGTCTGCACACGGCTATCCTCAAGAATGAGGTCTTCCCGAATTTCCATGAAATGTATCCGGACAGATTCTTCAGCGTCACCAACGGCATAACCCAGCGCCGGTGGCTGAAAAAGGCCAACCCCGGGCTGAGCGGCCTGATCACGAGGTTCATCGGCGATCGGTGGCTCCTGGACCTGAGGGAACTGGAGAAACTCCGCCCTCTTGCAGACGACGCGGAATTCACCGCGCTCTGGCAGGCGGTCAAAAAAGAAAACAAGTCCCGCTTGGCACGCCACATGGAGGATAAAAAATGCGGCTTCGTAGCATCGGATTCCCTGTTCGACTGCCAGATCAAGCGTTTTCACGAATACAAGCGGCAGGTGCTCAACATCCTGCATGCAATCACCCTCTATAACCGGGCCAGAGTTTCGCCCTCGGCGATCACCGTTCCCAGGACCTTCATTTTCAGCGGCAAAGCAGCGCCATCCTACCTGCTCGCCAAACTGGTAATCGCCCTGATCAACGCTGTCAGCCGTACAGTTGAGGACGACAGACAGGTCAAGCAGCAGCTCAGGGTCGTCTTTCTGCCCAATTACGGGGTGACGTTGGCGGAACGGATAATTCCCGCAGCCGACCTCTCGGAGCAGATCTCGACCGCCGGGACTGAAGCTTCCGGAACCGGAAACATGAAATTCGCCCTTAACGGCGCGCTGACGATCGGAACCATGGACGGGGCGAACATCGAGATAATGGAGTCCATAGGAAGCGAGAATTTCTTCCTTTTCGGGTTGGATGCGAACGGGATCGCCGGTCTGCGGGCAAGCGGCTACAACCCGCGTGAAATCTGCAACCGCTTGCCCGAGCTCCAACAGGCGCTGGACATGATTGCCGGCGGCTTTTTTTCTCCCGAAAGCCCCGACATGTTCAGGCCGCTCGTAGCGTCACTCCTCAACCAGGGAGACCCTTACCTGGTCCTGGCTGATTACGAAGATTATCTCCGCTGCCAGGCCGACGTGGAAAAAGTTTACCGCGACCAGTCAGAATGGACCCGCAGGTCCATCCTGTCCGCGGCAGGAATGGGAAGATTTTCCAGCGACCGCGCCATTGCCGAATATGCGCGGGACATCTGGGGAGCACTCCCGGTCTCACCGGACCGGATGAGAAAAAATACGGATGTCGACGGACTCGCCTGCAAACTGCCCGATGCCTTTATCATCCCGCCAAAGGAACAAGTCTGAATGAACGAAATCGCCAACAATGACGGAAACCCGTTGAAGACCGGTCCGGGAAGAAACCCTGAAGACCGGGAAAATGCGCCGCTGGCTGAAAGAATGCGACCAAGGAACCTGGAGGAATTTCTCGGCCAGGAACACCTTGTAGGGCCGGGCAAGATGCTCCGCAGGCTCATAGAATCGGACAATCTTTCATCTCTCATCCTCTGGGGACCGCCCGGAGCGGGCAAAACCACTCTGGCCCGCATCATAGCCAATGCGACCAGGTCCCGTTTCGTCTTTTTCTCCGCAATCCTCTCCGGAGTCAAGGATATCCGCCAGATCGTCAGGGAAGCGGAGGAAGATCAGGCGCTCAACGGCAGGAAGACCATCCTGTTCGTCGATGAAATCCATCGCTTCAACAAGTCTCAGCAGGATGCATTTCTCCCCTATGTCGAAAACGGCACCTTGACCGTCGTGGGCGCCACTACGGAAAACCCCTCATTCGAGGTCATCGCCCCCCTGCTTTCAAGGTGCAAGGTGCTCGTGCTCAATCCATTGCGCAAAGAGGAAATAGAGCGGGTGCTGGAGCACGCCGTCCGGGACCGGGAGCGGGGCCTGGGCGCTCTGGAGCTGAAGCTGAACGGCGACGCCCTGTCTTTCATCGCCGAACAGTCAGAAGGCGATGCAAGGATCGCGCTGAACACCCTTGAAACCGCGTCAAGACTTGCGGCAGGAAGCGACATCGACCTTGAGACGGCGCGCGAGGCGGTGCAGAAAAAACCCCTTCTCTATGACAAAGGCGGGGAAGAACATTACAACGTGATCTCCGCATTCATAAAATCCATGCGCGGAAGCGATCCCGATGCCGCCCTCTACTGGCTTGCGCGCATGCTGGAATCGGGGGAAGACCCGCTCTTCATTCTCCGCCGCATGGTCATTCTCGCCTCGGAAGACATCGGCAATGCCGATCCCAGGGCGCTCCAGGTTGCGGTTGCGGCGCTCCAGGGCTTCCAGCTGGTGGGTCTGCCGGAAGGAAGGATCGTCATTGCCCAGGCGGTTACCTACCTGGCAACAGCCCCCAAGTCCAACGCTTCATACGTGGGAATAGACGAAGCCCTGGCGGAAGTGCGCAAGAGCGGCGCCCTCCCGGTTCCGCTCCAGGTGAGAAATGCACCGACCAGGCTCATGAAGGAACTCGGTTATCACAAGGGATACCGCTACGACCATGATTATGCGGGGGGATATGGCGGGCAGGAACACCTGCCGGAACGGTTGGCGGGCAAGAAATACTACCGCCCGGCAGGCCACGGGTATGAAAAATATATCTGCGAAAGGATGGATATGCTGAGGAAGAAAGGCGGCAAAAGCTAGCAGCCCGCCAGTTTCCTTTCCCAATGCCAGGCATCGGTGACGATTTTTTCCAGGTCGTCGTAGCGCGGCTGCCAGTCGAGGACCTGGCGGATGCGCTGGGAGCGGGCGACCAGCATGGCCGGGTCTCCGGGCCGTCGGGGCGCCTCCCGGACCTCGAACGGTACGCCGCTCACCCGTCGGACCACCTCGATTACCTCCCGGACACTGCTTCCGGTTCCGTATCCCACATTGAGCGTTACCGGAGATCCACCCCCCTCGAGATACCGGAGGGCGGAAAGATGGGCGGCGGCGAGGTCCTCGATGTGAATGTAGTCCCGTATGCCGGTTCCGTCCGGCGTTGCGTAGTCAGTACCGAAAATCGAGACTGACTCCCTCTTGCCGAGTGCCGCCTGGCAACAGACCTTGATCAGGTGAGTCGCCGCCTCTATCCGCTGGCCCATCCTGGCAACCGGATCGGCGCCGGCGACGTTGAAATAGCGGAGAGCAACGTAACGAAGGCCGTGGGCGTACGCCGTATCGCGAAGCATCCATTCGCTCATGAGCTTGGAAGTGCCGTAGGGATTTATGGGAACCGTCGGAGAGTCCTCAGCGGCAATTCCCGACTCGGGCATTCCGTAAACCGCCGCAGTGCTGGAGAACACGAACTTCTCGACGCCGGTCCTGACGCACGCCTTGAGGAGACGCATGGTGTTGCCGGTGTTGTTGCCGTAGTAATCGAGCGGCTTGCCCACTGATTCCGGCGCGATGATGGATGCGGCGAAATGGAGGACGGTCGTTACCTTGAAGTCGCGCAAGGTGCTCTCGAGTGTTTCCTCATCGGCAAGTTCGGCCCTTACCAGCGTCTCACCGTTTACCAGCGTCTCTTCGAAGCCTGTGGACAGGTTGTCGTAAACCACCACGCGATAACCCGCCTCGGTGAGCTGGCGGACCACGTGCCCACCGATATAACCTGCACCCCCGGTTACAAGAATGTTGTCCATCGAAACCTTCCCTGCCGTCGTTCCAACCACGATGCCGGGTCGGTGTTCAGGCTGATAAGAAATTGCTACTGCTGCTGGTTTCTTTCCATTTCCTTCTGCATCTGTTTCTGCATGTCCTCAGCGGACTTCTGCATCTGCTCGGATGTCTTCTTCCAGTTTTCCGTCATTTCCTCCATGTTGCTCATGGCCCTGCGCGCAGCGATCTGCCCTGAAACGCCGATGATGATGAAAATGGCGGCTAATACGCCAAACACTGTCCAGGCTTTTCGGGAAGGTATCCCATGGGTTTCCACACTGGCGTTTACCAGGTAATACAGAGATATGACTATAGCGAGCACGACGCCGATGTAGGGTATCATCTGCAGGACGGTGGTAATGGGAGAAACTGCCGCCATATATGCGGTGCAACGATACGCGGTTTCATACTCCTCGTTGGACCCCATTATCTTCCAGATGACGAAAAGAATGGCAGCGGCTATGAATCCGCCGATGGCACTGAAAATGGCATAAAAAAAAGGCATCATGAATATCGCCATGAAACCGGTGACCATCCCCGCTCCCAAATGCAGTCCCAGCATGCTGAAAACCGCCGTCAACAGGCCACCGATCAAGCCGCTGACCACACCCATGACGACCATGAAAACAAGCGGTTCGACCAGACCGCCGGTCTTCGGCATTTCGCGGAAAAAAACCGCCGGCTGGGTGATGACCCTGATCGCTGTCTGGGGAATTGCCGCAAAATCGATTTTGTTCGCTTCCATAGTTTCCCTCCCATCGCTATTTTCCTGCCGGTTCTCCCGCTCAGGTGCAACTGACATGACATCTTCCGGTTTATGGCAATAATTAATTAGACCATTTTCCAATATAGAGAGTAATAACCGAACCTCATTCCTTTTTCAAGACAAAAAAAAGGAGAGGCGTCAAATCGCCAGCCGTCGGGGCTTGGTGTTTATAAATTTTCGGCTCTATCCCCCAAACAAAGGTGAAAGGGGAGTTAGTCTGACAGATTCTGTTAAACATGCCTTGGTTGACATGCGCAAGGAGAATCTTTTATAGTGTCGCATTCATAAAGGCAACGTCTTATCTATCAATTCAAGAGGAGGACAATCATGAAGGTATCCACCGTTTTATCAAATGCAATTTTTTTAGCATTTGTGTTTTCACAGACTCTTTTTGCCGCCAATGCCCCAACAGGCACACAGGATTCGCGGAAGATGCCTACCGCAGCAACTCCACCGGTCACTTCAAAAAGGGCTGTCAATCTTCCGCCTGTGCTAAAAATTAACTCGTCTGACATCAATATGAACGCAGTTTTAATCGACAGCAATATGCAAAGCGCGTATAGGGCAAAAGAATGCATAAAAGAGAATAGCGAAGACATATCTCACCATTATTTGATGCTGCATAAGAGCATCTCAGACTATCGAAACAAGGCGAACGAATGCAAAAATAAGGCTTACACCTTAGAAGACATGAAAAATGCGGGTTGCGTGGCCAATAACTTATCAGTCACTCAATGCAGCAAACAGCTTTTTTACATGTGCGTATCCAAAGAGAAAGCCGAAATTCAGAAAGAGTCTTCAGGTCTGGGAGATGCCGGGTGGGCGGCGGAGTCCTGTGCTAAGGAATTGAGAAAAAACGCCCATTCCATCATTAACACCACTTATCAATAAAGACGGCTGGGAATGACAACGTTTAAAGAAAACAAGCAAAAAAAACAAGATTAAGGGCCACTTTCGGACCTGTAAAGGATTTTGTGTAAATGCCATTTCGGTTAAAGGTCGGGCATTCTGTTTTCAAAGATGATGGTGAACTGGTTCAAGGCTGATTTCCAGTCCCTGATCGGCATGGTC
>JAVBWB010000039.1:0-253008 GCA_036677645.1 Geobacteraceae bacterium
ACCCCCTTCGCCGCCAGGGTCGAGGTACCGGCGGGCCAGGCGCATGACCTGGGCGAAGGTGAATTCATGGCCTCTTTCCAGCAGTTCATCGATCAGTATTGTCATTCCTGTCGCAAGGGCCACTGGCGACGATCTCCCTTCAGAAGCTCATCCACTGTCAGCCTCGTGAAACAATTGATGGAGGCGTATTCGGCCAAGAAGCGGTCGAGGACACAGCCGAACAGGTACAGGTCCCCCGGCCCGGCGAAATGATCCTCCCGGAGCTTCAGCCTGATGGCGCTGCCCCTTATGGGAATTCCTTCCACCATGGACTCGCTCTGCATTATCTCGACGCCTTCAATGCCATCGAGCCGTTTCAAGTTGGCGGCGGGAGCTCTGTCGGGTGCGCTGTCCTGATGGAGATACAACCGCAGCAGGGCACGCAGGTTTTCGGCCGTGCCGAGTGTAACCAGGTTAAGGCGGAGATGGATTGCGAGCCGCCGCAGGAGCCCCGGCCCCAAGGGTGGCGGCACACCCGGATTGACCGGGGTAAGGTTGCTGAAGGCAACACCAGGCGGCATGCCGGGTTCCGGAAAGCGGATGTCGCCGATGCGCAGGCTTTCCGGAAGGGTCCCGTTGGTGCAGGCAAGTTCCAGGGACAGGATTTCATCCTCCAGGAATGCAGCTCCTTCGGGGAATGCGAGTCTCAGGTACGCATCGTATCCGCCACTTAAAGGAGATCTTTCCAGGAGGGTTTGGTATGCCGGCTCCGATGATGCGGCGGGACCGAACAACTCGAGCGCCGCGTAGTCTCTTTGCCGACCTGTCATGTTCGAATGCCCGGTCACCCTGTCGACGGAAAACACCCGGTAATGGTTCCGGTCGGGTCCGTTTGGTCTGACCAGATAGCGCCCGGCGCGGTGATCGATGCGTACCGGATCGGCATTGCGGGCAAACAGGTTGACTGCCGGCACCGCGTTCGGTACGAACGCGACGCGCCCCATTCCGGATTCTTCGCCGGCATGGCCGTCCAGTTCGATGTTGATGGTGAACCGTCTCCCTTCTCCCCGATCCTGCCAGCGCTCCCAACCGGCAAGTTCGAAGAAGAGAAACTTTTCCGGAACGTTGAAATATTCCTGGAGCAATCGGTACGCGGGAAATGCATGGGGTGGATAAGGGATCAGGCACTCTCTTTGTTCAAATCCGGCCGGCCTCAGCGAATCGGGAGGCAAGGTCATCCCGGAACCGCCCGCAGCGGGTGCTACGACAATCCGTTTTACGTTCTGCATGAGAGTTTGAAACATGTCGGTTGCAGACGCGTGGTCACCGGCCAGAAAAAACCTCAGGCATTGTGGTTGCCACCTGGAAAGTGGGATCCCGTGCAGCGCGACTGACAGCTGTATCCGGGAAGCACCGGCAGATCCACGATTGATGTCGGTATCACTGATTTCAAGAGGATGGACTTCCAGGTCACCGGTCGTTGCAAAGCGGCACGGGGCGCCGTCAACGGGATTGGAGGCCAGCACCGTTCCGGAGGGTATGAGGACAGGCGCTTCCTGATTTTCAACGACAGCGAACCTGACAATGGTCGAAGCGGGGTACGGCCTCAGATAATGGGGAAGAAGGAGGCCGGCAAGGCTCAGGACAAGTTCGGGGAAGTCGCTCCCGAGCCGCCGGCCAAGCAGTCCGTTCTGGAAGGCAGCTGCCTCCAGCAGCCGCTCCACGTCCGGGTCTCCCCCCAGACCTCCAAGCAGCGGGGCCAGAGCGGGGATGGCTTCCGCGAATTCGCGCGCCAGACTTCTCATTCTGATCAGCTCGGTGCCGAAGGAGGTTTTTCCCATAACGCTGCGCCTATCTCCCCACTACCATGAATTCGATCTCAGCATCTTCCGGCGCGCTGTGCCAGTAAAGGGCTATGGCGCGGGTCTTGGCCACCGAGGCCCACTGCTCGCCGTGATGGTCTATCCTGAAATATGCGGTGTGGGCACGCCGCGGCAACTCCTGCGGCGGGACCTGCAGGTATTCCAGGGTGATCCCGGGCAGGGCCTGGGTGACGAGCATGTGCATCAAGTCTCTTGAGCTCAGCTTGGCCAGGTCTTCGAGGGACTGCAGCACGCTTTTCGGATCGGCATCGGTCCTGACCGCCAGGTAATAGCGGTTGCGCCCCTCGAAAATGGAGGGTTTCAGTTCGGCGGCAAAGTAGGCGCCGTCGCTTACCAAGCGTATGACGTATTCGGGACCGGCGGTTATTTCGTCAAGGAGGTGCGTGATCATGTCCTGTGCCGAGGAAAAGCAGTTCCACAGGTCCCGGTGATTGTAGTCAGGGATTTTGACATCTCCGTTCGGCAACTCTCCCAGGACGCTCACCTGCTCGGAAAAGGTGGTGAGTTCGCCGGCCAACTGCCGCAGGATGCCGTACAGGTGCCACGGGTGGGTGCGTTCCGCCGCAGTGCAGTGGAAAAGGAGCGGGACGTAGCGGTTGATGGACCTCAACGCCAGGAAGTAGACCATATCCCTGGAGCCGAATTCCGCGGTCTGCACCCCGCGTCTGCTCTTGTGCTCCTCCAACTGATAGGCTCTGGCAGTGACCTGATCGCGGATTTCCTCGCCGAGCTTCTGGAGGGAGGTAGACGCGGACAGGGCGATGCAGGGAGGGATGAAATCGCCGGACAGCCTGATTTCAGCGCCGAATTTTTCCAGTTGGGCCAGGGGGATGAGCTGATAATCCCCCAGCTCGCCGGTTTCCGTTTCCCAGAAAATTTTCAGCGCAAACGAGAGCCGTCTGACATGGGCTTCCGGGCCTTTCTCGTGCAGGTCTCCGGTAGCTTCGCCATCCGGGGATGCCGCGAACCGGGTTTGCACCGTTTCCACGCTTTTCAGCGTCGGCAGCACCGTGACATTCTCTCCCCCCTCGGTCCAGTTCTTAAGGCCGAGGTATACGGTAAAGGGCTTTCCGTCTTTCACCCAGGACTGGTCGAAGGCGCGTGCGTCGATCAGGGCGTTCCCCGGCAGGGACACGTGCGTCCCGTCTCCGAACAGGAAGTCCCCTTTCTGGAGGGCAAAAGATCCCGCGGCCAGGGCGCCCTCCAGAATTTCCATGCTCCCCACCCCCCAGAAATCGGGGACCAGATAGTGACGGTACGGCTCGAAAAGCCCCTGGCAGGCACGGTCGAGAAGCTGAAAATGCTGCGGTTGCAGGAAAATCCCCTGGTGCCAGAACAACGGTTTCGCTATGTTCATTTGTTTTCTTTCACCTCCTGAATACCTTCCGGTCCCCTATGGGACATGAAGATTGATTAAGGTTATACTTTATTAACATGTGATTATTATACATGTCAAATACCTAAAGCACGCTTGCGCTTTTCATATCCCGCGACGCTCAGCCGGAGACTGTCGGGACGAATCGATCACAGCACCTGTCGATGCCTGCCCGAGCAGGCAGATCACCCCCTGAAACTGACCGAGAACCCTCCATCCTTTCCCGTCCCCAGACGAACTGAAGATGGCATCGCCCCGGCGCCCATGCGCTCGAGGATCTTTGCCGCAAGTTGAGGCAGAATGGTCCCGCGCATGATGTGGTCGATGTTTCGCGCGCCGGTCTCCACCTCGGTGCAGCGTTCCGCGATCCGCTCTACCACTTCTTTTGCGCAGGTCAGGCGGATTCTGTGGCTCTCCTGCAAGCGGTCAGCGAGTTTTGCCAGCCGCTGGGCCGCGATATCCTTCATGACTGCGGCATCCAGCCGCCGGAACGTCACGATGGTCATGCGCGCCAGGAGGGCAGGCTTGAAATGGCGGGAGAGTAGAGGCCTGATGGCCTCGGCCAGATCGCTCGGCCCGGGCCTTAACGGGCCGGCACACATGCCGGATATGATGTCCGAAGCCAGATTGCTGGTGAGGAACAGCACCGTGTTCCTGAAATCTATCTCCCGCCCTTCCCCGTCAGCAAGAATCCCCTTGTCGAACACCTGGTAGAAGAGATTCACCACGTCCAGGTGGGCCTTTTCCACCTCGTCCATGAGCACGACCGAATAGGGCTGACGCCGCACTGCCTCGGTGAGAACGCCCCCCTCGCCGAAGCCCACATAGCCCGGGGGTGAACCGATGAGGCGGCTCACCGTATGCGCCTCCTGGAATTCGCTCATGTTGACAGTGGTGACAAAGCGCTCGCCGCCAAACAACAGGTCGGCCACCGCAAGGGCGGTTTCGGTCTTGCCCACACCGGACGGACCGACGAGCAGGAATATCCCCTGGGGCCTGGCGGGCTCGCTCAACCCCGCTTTCGCGGCCTTCAGCGTCTCGCAGATGATGTCCAGCGCGTCGTCCTGCCCCTTGATCCGCCTGCGCAGGGCAGCCTTGAGACCCATGACGTCGCGGGCCTGGTCCCGCAGCACCTTGCCCAGGGGAATGCCGGTCCAGTCCGAAACCACTTGTGCCACGACGTCCGGGTCAACCTCCACGCGAACCAGCGGTGAGCCATCCTGCAGCAGGGCCAGCTCATCCGCCAACTCTCCGAGCTTTGCACCTCTCTCCGCCCGGGAATCGGTCGTATTTTCTTCATCAGTCATGACTGCCAGCTCCTGCCGCAGCTCTACCAGGCGCCCAGCCAGCTCCCGCTCCTTTTCCCATCGGGCGGAGATTTCGGACAGTTCGGTCCCCAGAGCGGCAATACGGGCATCAAGCTCCTCCCGCCGGCCGGCGTCGCCCCCGATCCCATGCAGCCGGTCCCTTTCAAGCGCGTTCACTTCACGCTCCAGCGCCGTAATCGACCTTTCCCTGTCCGACAACTGGTCGGGCTTGGCAGTGAGCATGATCTTCACCCGCGCAGCGCTGGTGTCCAGCAGATCGACCGCCTTGTCCGGGAGCTGCCGTCCCGAAATGTAGCGCCCGGCCAGCTCCGCGGCAGCCGTGATCGCGTCATCACGGACCGTCACGCCATGGGCACGCTCGTACCTGCCTTTGAGCCCGCGCAGTATGAGCGCGGCAGTTTCCACCGTCGGCTCGTCCAGCTTGACCGGCTGGAACCGCCGCGCCAGGGCGGCATCCTTTTCGAAATATTTCTTGTATTCCGACCAGGTGGTGGCGGCAATGGTGCGCAGCTCGCCACGGGCCAGCACAGGCTTGAGGAGATTGGCGGCATCACCGCCCCCAGCCTGTCCGCCCGCCCCGATCAGCACGTGCGCCTCGTCGATAAACAGCACGACCGGCTTGGGAGATGCCTTGACCTCGGCGATTACCGACTTCAGCCGGTTCTCGAATTCTCCCCGCACTCCGGCTCCTGCCTGCAGCAGTCCCAGGTCAAGGCCCAGAATCGACACATCGTTGAGGAATCCGGGCACCTCACCCTCGGCAATCCGCAGCGCGAGCCCCTCCACGACCGCGGTCTTGCCCACGCCCGCTTCACCGACCACGATCGGGTTGTTCTTCCTCCGCCTGGCCAGGATCTCGATCATCCGTGCGATTTCCCGGTCCCTGCCGAACACCGGGTCGATCTCACCTTTTCTCGCATTCTCGGTAAAATCGGTGCAAAATCTGGCCAGCGCCGTTGTCGAAGCCGGTGCGGTCTCCTCCCGATCAGTTTTCCCCTCTCCAGACGAATCCTCCGTCGAACCCTGCACGATACCCGGAAATCGTGCCAACAGATCACCGCGCGCGATCGGGTTCAACAGCTCAACGTAATCCCCCTGGGCCAGATGGAGCGGCCTGGCCAGCAGGGCGGCCAGCAAGGCGCCGGATCGGGTACGTCCCTGCGCGAGGTCAATGGACGAGACCAGCCAGGCATCCTGGCACCACTGCATGACCGTTGGCGAGAATACCGGTTTGCCCGTATTGCCGCTCCGCAGCTGCTCGATGGAGCGTTCCAGCGCCCGCGCCACCCCTGCCCGCTCAACCCGGAAGCAGCGAAGGATCAGTTCCAGATCGCTCCCCGGTTCCTCCAGGAGCCTGGCGAGGAAATGTTCCACAGTGACCTCGTAATGGCTGCGCGATACGCACATGCCCGCGGCCCCTTCCAATGCACGGGTGCAAAGGGGGTTGAGACGGTGGAGAAGATTTTTTATATTGATGTTCAGCATGAAAGCCTCGCTCTGTATATTTTTATTATACTAACTTAATTTGAATTCACCATATATCATCCGGCGTTTCCAAAGTCAACTGCTTCCTTGCGCAGCATTACCAGGAATCAGTCTTTCCATTTGAAGGAATTGCTGTTATATTGAAACGTTTTTAAAAATCGTGACCAAGGGGACAGAGCGAAGAAATGAAATACATCAGCACAAGGGGCGGGATCGAGCCGGTATCGTTCAAGGAAGCGGTCATGATGGGCCTGGCGACGGATGGCGGACTTCTGTTGCCGCAAAGGATTCCCCATGTCGACCGGCAAACCCTGGAAGAATGGCGCAGCCTGCCTTACCGTGAGCTGGCGTTCCGCGTCATTTCCCTCTTCAGCGACGACATACCCGCACACGACCTGAAACGGCTGATCGACCAGGCGTACGATTCGTTCCAGCACCCGGATGTCACGCCGACTGTTCATGTGGGCGGAGTGCACATCCTTGAGTTGTTCCACGGGCCGACCCTGGCATTCAAGGACGTTGCCCTCCAGTTGCTGGGAAACCTGTTCGAATACCTGCTCCAGGAAAGCGGTCGCAAAATGAACATCGTGGGCGCCACCTCCGGCGACACGGGAAGCGCCGCCATAAGCGGAGTCCGGGGAAGGAAGAACATCGCGATTTTCATCCTTCACCCCCATGGCAAGACATCGCCGGTTCAGGCCCTGCAGATGACCACGGTCATGGACGAAAACGTCCATAACATCGCAGTCAACGGGACCTTCGACGACTGCCAGAACATGGTGAAGGCCATGTTCAACGATCTCTCGTTCAAGGAGAAGCATTCCCTCGGCGCGGTCAACTCCATCAACTGGGCCAGGGTTCTGGCGCAAGTGGTCTATTATTTCCATGCGTATTTCCATGTGACCGGGGAAGTCGGGGATGAAGTGATCTTTTCGGTTCCCACCGGCAACTTCGGCGACATATTCGCCGGTTACGTAGCCAAGCGGATGGGACTTCCGATTCGGCGGCTCATGCTGGCCACCAATGAAAACAACATCCTGACCAGGTTCGTCAATGACGGCGATTATTCCCTGGGGGCTGTGGTCTCGACGCTCTCGCCCTCCATGGATATCCAGGTCGCCTCAAACTTCGAACGCTACCTCTATTACCTGTTCGGCGAAAACCCGGCCAGGGTGCGGGAAACGTTCTCGGGATTCGCCGAATCGGGCCGGATGGAATTCACTGATGACGAAAAGAAAACGGTCGCAGGCGACTTCCTCTCACAGACGGTGAACCGCGAGCAAACACTTGAAACCATCGCGACTTTTTTCAACCAAAACGGCTACCTTCTGGACCCCCATACGGCAGTCGGCGTAAAAGCTGCTCTCGATCATCTCGACTGCGGCTCGCCTTTGATCTGCCTGGCAACGGCACACCCGGCCAAGTTCGACGAAGCCGTCATAATCGCTACCGGCCGCGAACCGGAGCGGCCCGAATCCCTGAAGGGCATAGAGAATCTCCCCACGCGCTGCAAGGTCCTGGATGCCGACCTTGCCGAAGTAAGGAAGTTCATAGAGCTGAACGCAATTTAAGCATGCGGCGTTCCTCACCAGACGTGCATCACATGAAACTTGACTGGCATGCCATCGATACCGTGCTCCTGGACATGGACGGAACGCTCCTGGACCGCCATTTCGACGACCATTTCTGGCTGGAGCACGTCCCGCGCATCTTCGCCCGCAAGCACGGCCTGTTACTGGAAGCCGCCAAGGAAAAACTATACGCACTGTTCCGCTCGCAGGAAAATACCCTTAACTGGACCGACCTCGACTACTGGTCCGCCCGCCTGGAACTCGACATCCCGCTCCTGAAAAGGGACGTGGACCACCTGATCGCCGTCCATCCCCATGTGACCGATTTCCTGCTCTTTCTGAAAAGAAACGACAAGGCGATCCACCTGGTGACCAACGCCCACGCCAAGACCCTCGACCTCAAACTGCGCAAGACGCGGCTCGGCCCCTTTTTCGACCATATCATCTCGGCACATGACCTGGGGTTGCCGAAAGAAGATCCCGCATTCTGGGGGAAATTGAGAAAAAAAGTCGATTATGAGCCGTCACGGACCATGCTGGGCGAAGACAGCGAAACCAATCTGGAAACGGCACAAGCTTACGGAATCCGCTATCTCGTCTACGTGAGCCGCTCCAGTTCCTCCATTCCGCCCGCCGCTTCGAGCCGTTTCATGTCGATTCATTATTTCAGCCAGTTGATCCCGCCTGCCGGAACGATAGGAACCGACACGCATATCGCCTGAACCCTATCCGTACAACTGCTCCATGGCCCGCCCTGCCGAATTGCCGCCGAAGCTCCCCCTGCCGCACTTTCCATTCACTCGATTCATGACGAACTTCTTTTCTTGCGGTCGAGGCAACCAATGGTGCTATAATTGATTCAAGAAACGGAATATCTGAGTTTCTGAATACATTTGGTCGAAAGGAGAGCACCATGACAGCGAAGTTCGAAAAGGCTTTGCGCGGGGGTATGAGATTACTGGCCTTCATCCTTGCGTTCATCCTGGTCGGTGGAGCACTATCGACCTCGTTCGCAAGCGACAGCGAACAGGCCCGATCCTTAGTCGAAAAGGCAAAAGGGACACTGAACGACCTGATGGGCGACAGCAATTTTTCCTGGATGCACAAGTACATAAAGGATGCCGACGGAGTGATCATATTTCCACAGGTTCTGAAGGGAGGCTTTTTTCTTGGCGGTTCCGGCGGCACGGGAGTGTTGATGGTAAGGAACAGGGCCAACGGTACGTGGAGCAATCCGGCATTCTATACGCTCGGTTCCGTGACGTTCGGACTGCAGATCGGCGGAGAAGCGGCTGAAGTCGTGATGCTGGCAATGAACAGGAAGGCAATCGACTCGTTACTGACATCATCGGTAAAACTGGGCGCGGACGGCTCCATCGCAGTCGGCCCGGTAGGCGGTGGAGCCAAGGGAGCGGTAACAGTGCCCGCGGTGACGGCTGATTTCGTTTCGTTCACCAAGGCCAAGGGGCTCTATGCCGGACTGAACCTGGAAGGTGCGGTACTGGCGGTTCGTGATTCGCTCAACGAGTCGTATTACGGCAAGGCAGTCGGGCCCAGAGACATCCTCGTCAGGCATTCCGTCAGGAACCATCATGCCGACGCTCTTCGCGCGGCACTTGGAAAGTTCTCATCTGATTTGACCGCTAACAAATAGCTTTCATGGTCGTTAAAAAGGAGGGGGAGCGTGTTGCGCACGCTCCCCTGCTTTCACGGTACGGCAAGCCTTCAGGTTTTACGGTAATCGCTCGCGCGTTATTTCATGAGATCCGACAGCAGCCTGCCGCCGATTCCGATATTTTCACGCGGCAACTCATTTATCAGGACGATGAATTTCTCCTCCGGGATCTGCGTGACCTCGCTGGCTTTGGCAGACAGCCCTTTCACGAGCTCCGCCTTCTTCTCCGTACTCATGGTGCTGATATCGATGGTGATTACCGGCATCTTCATGCTCCTTTCTCGTTGGTTACGCGCCCTTGCCCAGCCCGGCCATATGCACGGCAGGCCTCTGCCCGGAAGGGCCGCCACTTTCTTGACCTCGTCATCCAGAAACTGCCCCGATGCATCCTACCAGATAATTCCATTAATTCAACTTCGAGTGTTATGACAATATTTCAGCCTCAACAAAAGAAGGGAATATGCCTCATATGCTCTTCCCACAGAAGATCACGGTTCGGCGGTGGAAGGGACGCCACCCCATCTCCCAGGGGAAACGCTCCACAGACGACATGCCTTATCCACTATGTTTCCTCAAAGAACTTCATTGACACCGCCGCAAAGGCCAACTACATTAAACTTCGCCGTTCCGTCCGGAGCTTGCGGCCGATTCCGGAACGATGATGCAGATAACACGAGGTTTACCGATGAACGAACTGAACGCTTTCTTCGGCATGTTGAGCGGCTATGTCTGGGGGGCGCCGCTGCTGGTGCTCCTGGTGGGAACCGGAGTCCTGCTGACAGTCCGCCTCCGTCTCCTCCAGCTCTTCATGCTTCCCCTCGCCCTGTATGAGACCTTCGTCAAACCGAAATCCAACGAGCGCGGCGACATCAGCCACTTCCAGGCACTGATGGTGGCCTTGGCCGCCACCATCGGCACCGGTAACATCATCGGTGTGGCCACGGCCATCTCCGTCGGAGGACCGGGAGCCCTGCTCTGGATGTGGATCACGGCCGCGTTCGGGATGGCAACCAAGTATGCCGAAGGGGTGCTGGCGGTAAAGTACCGGATCGTGGACGACAGAGGCGAGATGGCGGGCGGGCCCATGTACTACATCGAGCGGGGGCTTGGAAAGAAGTGGCTCGGCTTGCTTTTCGCACTGTTCGGCTCGGTGGCGGCTTTCGGCATCGGTAACACGGTCCAGGCAAACGCAGTCGCCGGCAACCTGAAAGAGACCTTTGGCGTAAGCCCGCTGATCACCGGTGTGGCACTGGCCTTCATCACCGGCCTGGTCATTCTGGGAGGGATAAAAAACATAGGCCGCGTTTCTGCGGTGATGGTGCCGGTGATGGCCGTTGTCTACGTGACGGGCTGCCTGGCCATCCTGTTTCGCTATGCCGATGCCGTTCCCGGCGCCCTCGCACAGGTGTTCCACGACGCCTTCACCGGTACGGCGGCCACCGGCGGATTCATCGGCTCCGCGGTTATGCTGGCCATCCAGAAGGGGGTCTCGCGCGGAGTCTTCTCAAACGAATCGGGAATGGGGAGCGCCCCCATCGCTGCGGCGGCGGCCAAGACCAACGAACCGTGCGAGCAGGCCCTTGTCTCCATGACCGGCACCTTCATCGACACGATCATCGTCTGCACCATGACTGGTCTGGTGTTGATAGTCACCGGGGCGTGGCATGCAGGGACCGAGGTCTCGGCGCTCACCAAGTCGGCTTTCGACATCGGGTTGCCCGGCAACTGGGGGGGATTCATCGTCACTTTCGGCATTATCTTTTTCGCCTACTCCACCATCATCGGCTGGGCCTACTACGGCGAGAAGTGTACGGAATACCTGCTGGGAGTAAAGGCCCTCTTCCCCTACCGCCTGCTCTACTCAGCCTTCGTGTTTGTGGGCGCGAGCGTGAAACTCGACCTGGTCTGGAACTTCGCCGACATCATGAACGGACTGATGGCGGTCCCCAACCTGATCGCTCTGCTTGCGCTGTCAGGAGTGGTCGTGGCGGAGACGAACCGGTTCCAGGCCAAGAAGAAGGGAAGAAAGGCGGGAGCCGTAAGAGAAGGACCGTCACTTTCCTGACTTCGCTCTTCAGAAACAGCCCCGTAGCATCCTGCCAGATGATTCCATTAAATCAACTCTGAGGGTCCAATGGTCAAGCGGCCGGCATTTCCGTATCAGAAACCGGTAAACAAGAAGTCCAACGCTGAAATGATTTCGGTCCTGTGCTCCTTGAGGGAGCAGACTTTGTCTCCCAAGACTTGCTGATTAACTCCGGCCAGTTCAGCCGTTGACATAATCACGGTGGTTCGTTTTATCTTGAACTGAGGGTTGAGGTATGTGGCAGGTTTACCCATGGCAGCAACGGCAGGCTTTTTTCCCTGCCCCCCAGATCACCTCGTAAGTGACAGGTATTCCTCGTTCATCGCCGAATTCCTCCTGGTAGATCTCATTCATTCTCCGCATCACCCTGCGGCTCTGCAGCCCCTGCCTGCCCCCGGCCGACGCGTTCCCGGCGCCTATCCGCCGCAGTGCCAGCAACAGGGATTGAACGGAATCATAATATTCTGTTTCAAGCGCAGCATGGGCGCAGTTCTGGCGGAAGCCGGCCCGGCACAGAGATGTTTCCACCTCGTCAACGGAGAAAAAGCTGTGGCTCCGGTCTGCATCGATCCGCCCCACCTCTTCCAGCGCCCTGCGATAGCAGTTTTTGAGCTCGAACATGGTCCTGCCGCCGAAAAAGGCGAAGCGGAGATCCCCCCCGGGCACCAGCACCCGCTCTATCTCACGGAAAGCAGTGTCGAGATTGTTCAGCCATTGGAATGTGGAGGTGGACAGGACCAAGTCGAAGGAACGGTCGGCAAAAGGTAGGGATTCCCCGTCTCCAGTCACCCTCGCCGTCCTTCCCGTTCCCCGGAAACCGGCCATGGCGCGACTTCCCATTCCGGCAGCCTGGTCAAGCCCGACCAGCAGCGCGTCTGCGTAGAGCGGCCGTATCTGGCGAATCAGCATGCCCGTTCCCGCACCGATGTCGAGGACCCGGCCGGGCATGCCTCCTCCTGATTCTTCACGGAGTCGTGCCGCAAGCTGCTCAACCACGCGCTTCTGTACGTCCACCGTCTCTTCGTAGAAATTCGCTTGCCGGTCGAACGACCTGCGCACTCGCGTCTTATCTATCGCCTTCATAAACTCCTTCAAGAAACTTGTCCAGAATCGAGCTTAATGCCACTGCCCTGCTCAGCATGGGCGCGTGCCCGGCACCGTCCAATTCGTGCAGCACCGCACCCGGAATCCTCTCCGCCATGAAGCGTGATGCACCCACCGGGCAGATGGGATCGCCTGAACCGTGCACGAGCAGCACCGGCACATCGACCGCATCCAAAACGCCCCTCAGATCGGCCGTGGCCAGCGTTTCGAGTGACCGGGCCGCCCCGTGGCGGGAAGGCCTCGGGGCTTCAGCCAGGAATTCCTTTTCCATGGTCTCGAAATTGCACGACGAGCGCTCTTCAGTAGTGAACATGCCGCGGAAAAATTCTTGCCAGGTCCTTTCGGGATCCCTTTTCAGGCGGAGCCCCAGCACTCTGGGCTCCTTGGGTGAAAGGGCAGCGGGATAGTCCGTTGTTGAAGAAAATTTCGGGGTCCCGGCAACGAGCACGAGGGACGACAACTTCTCCCGAAGGGCAGGAAAAGCGGCAACGGCTACCATTGCCCCCAGCGACCAACCGATGACAGTCGGCCTCTGCAATGACAGGTGATCCAGGAGCCCGGTCAGGTCGGACACCAGGTACTCCATAGCATACCCATCATCAGGCGCGGCAGACCGGCCATGCCCCCGCAGGTCCATGACAACACAACGGTAACGGCCCGACAGGAAACGGACAATGGACCGCCATGCACTGGCCGACTGGGACCAGCCATGCAGAAACACCAATGGCGGTCCCGCCCCAACGTCTTCGAAATGGATGGATGTTGAATCACTGCTCAGAAAGTACGACATCGCCATAACCGCATCATTATTCTTACCGCCAATTTCGGTATACCGAAATTCCCCACAAACACAAGTTTGCCAGGGCAGTTGAATTCACAAACCTCAAGTCCAGGTTTAAGTTGTTGCCGGATGTCGAGGCACCAGTGCGTTCGCCTTGCTCATACAATACCCAACCGTTTGCCCGTTGTGCCGATGAGCTCCATAGCGCGTGCCAGGTCCGGTTCACTGTGGGACGCCATTACGGTCAGACGGAGCCTGCTGCTTCCGCGGGGTACAGTGGGCGGCCGGATCCCTTGGACGAAAACGCCGCTGTCCAGGAGTTGCCGCGAGAACGCCATGGTTTCGGCTGCCCCTCCCACATGCAACGGAATGATCTGCGTACTGCTGCCCAGGGTATCGAAACCGGCGGCGGCCAGGAAGCTTCGCACCTGGCCGGCGTGTTTCATCAGCCTTTGCCGCAATGCACTCCCCTCTGCCGACTCCACGATGTCAAGCGCCGCGAGCGCCGTTGCCAGGACCGACGGGGGGAGCGACGTCGAGAAGATGAAGCTGCGGGCCTTGTTGACCAACAGCTCGATGATCTCCCGTGAAGCCGCCACGTAGGCGCCGAATCCCCCCAGGGCCTTGCCCAGGGTTCCCATGTGGACGTCTATTCCCGCTTCCACTCCGCACTGTTCGGCTGCCCCCCTCCCGCAAGCACCGAGGACCCCTGTCCCGTGGGCATCGTCCACCATGAGTAGCGCGTTGTATTCCCTCTTCAGCGCCACCAGTTCCGGCAGGTGCGCCAGGTCTCCGTCCATGCTGAAAATGCCATCCGTCAAAATCAGTTTCCGCCCTTCACATGGCCGGTTTTCCTCGAGCAGGCGCCGAAGCGCTTCCATGTCGCGATGGGGATAGCGCAGCATCCGCGCCCGGGACAGAAGACAGCCGTCAACGATGCTGGCATGGTTCAGCCGGTCGCTGAAAATCAGGTCGCCCCTGCCGACGAGCGCCGGAACCACGCCCGTGTTCGCGGCATACCCGGAATTGAACACCAGCGCTCCCCTGGTGCCCTTGAAATATGCGATGCGATGTTCCAGTTCTTCGTGAAGCTCCATCGTACCGGAAACCAGCCGGGAGGCCCCGGTACCGGCGCCGTAACGTTCAATCGCCCGCATCGCCGTTTCCTTCAGGTACGGATGATCGGCAAGCCCCAGGTAATTGTTGGAGCAGAGAAGGAGCACATCACGCCCTTCAAGACTGACATGTGCGCCCTGGCTGCCCGATATGGTGCGCAGGCAGCGGTACAACCCCTGCTCCCTCAAACGCTCAAGCTCTCTCATGAATATTCCCGGCATCCGAAACCCCTGTTGCTCCTCTGGTGCGACGTTCATTCGTCAACCCTCACAATACAATTGGTTGACATAAAGGGAGTACCACACCGATCGGAATTTGTAAAAGGAATTTTCTCAGGCGAGGGTGATCTCTCGGAACGTTGAGTCGTGAAGTACACGGTAAGGCGTCAAAGCTTGCGCTCGCAAAGTGCTCTGCTATAGTTGTACATGATTTTCCGGACCGACGCCCGATACCTCCCGGAGGAGAACCCCATGAAAGTCGAAGAGTTGAAAAAATTAGCCCAGGCGCACGGCATCAAGATCGCCAAGATGAAAAAGGCCGACCTGATTCGAAGCATCCAGCGCGCCGAGGGCAACAACGACTGCTACAATACCGGCTCGGCCGACTCGTGCGGCCAGGCGGGCTGCCTCTGGCGCGACGACTGTCGTTGAGACGGGCATTAAGCCCTGTCGGCTGTTACCTGCCGATCACTGCCTGCTGACCGGTTCCGGGAGTGCCCGCGTGGACCAGCTCGATGACCGTAATCTCAGGGGGGGCGAGGAACCTGATGGGCGGTCCCCAGGTTCCGGTCCCCCTGCTGAGGTACAGGGAACCTCCGCCGGCGAGATGCGTCAGGCCGCTTGCCACCGGATAAAACAGCCTGGTGACGAGGCTGAAGGGAAATATCTGCCCCTGGTGGACATGACCCGACAGTTGCAGGTCAAACCGGACCGGGCTGTCTTTTCCAATGCTCGGACGATGCTTGAGCAGCATCGTAAACTTGCCGGAATCGTTGTTCCCAAGCGTTCTTGCCTCCTCACCGGGACGGCCGGCTCCCATACTGAGGGCAACCGGGTCGTCCACACCGGCAATCCTGATACCCGCCACATCACGAGCATCCCCGCTTAAAACGACAAAACCGGCTTTACGGGTAAAATCCAATGCCTGCTCGATTCCGGCGTAGTACTCGTGATTCCCGGTTACGGCAAACATGCCGTATCTCGGCTTGATCTCCCGGAAGTCGTCAGCCATTGGCGCAAGACCGTCAATCTGGCTGTCGACCAGGTCTCCGGTCGAGACCAGAATGTCGGGGTCTGCCCGTTTTATCTCCCGCAGAATCCGGCTCAGGCGTTCCTGCCCGACGATCAACCCAAGGTGGACATCGGAAATCTGGGCCACAGTGATGCGCCCCATCCCGGCAGGTATCCTTTCGGATTCCACGACAATCCTTTCGGTACGGACGTTCAGCGCCTCGAAATAACCATATATGGAAACGATAACTGAGCACGACACCGCTGCCAGGAAATGGCTGCGGCCCGAAAGGTCCAGCGGAGAAAAATCCCGTCCCGACAGGAGCCCCGCCAGGTGGAGCAGCAGCCGGTAGAGATCGATCGCCGCGGATGTGCAGAAAAAGAGAAAGAGCAGCCCCATCCAGACATACCCGGCATAGGCCAGGGCCATTGCCGGAGCTTCGAATCCCGACCTTTCCATCAATCGTACGATGACCGGCGCCAGAACCATCGCGGCCATGAACAGGATCAGGCAGACGCTCACCCATGGGGCAGGCATGACCGCAGCCGTTATCTTGCGGTACGCATAAAAATGCATTCCCCCGTACAAAAACAAAAATATCAAAAGGAAGAAGCTCATGCGGATCCTCTCTCAGCACTTCACGGGCACGATTCGGCCGTGGGGTTCTTGTCTCTGCTGCTACCCTGTACCATCTGCCATCTGCCTTTTGCCCGTTATTTTCCCTCGCAGCCGGCTCTGCACCGCATCCATATAATAATAGACAACCGGCGTAATATACAGGGTCAGGAGCTGGGACACCACGAGTCCGCCCACAACAGCCAGGCCCAGGGGGCGGCGCGCTTCGGCTCCGGCTCCGAAACCGAGGGCGATCGGCAAAGTCCCCATGAGGGCCGCCATGGTGGTCATCATGATCGGCCGGAAACGGACCAGTGCGCCCTGGCAGATGGCGTCGATGGGTTTCTTCCCTTCCGTGCGCTGCGCTTCAAGGGCGAAATCGATCATCATGATGGCGTTTTTCTTCACGATCCCAATGAGCATGATGATCCCAACCAACGCGTATATGTTCAGCTCCTTGCCGAACAGGAGCAGCGTGATCAAAGCGCCGAAACCGGCTGCCGGGAGCCCGGAAAGTATGGTGAGCGGGTGGATGAAGCTCTCGTAGAGAATGCCGAGAACGATGTAAATGACCAGCACCGCCATGAGCAGCAGCAGCCAGAGTCCCTTGAACGATGACTGGAAAGCCTGCGCCGTCCCCTGGAAACTGGTCGTGACGCCGGGCGGCAGTATTTCCCGGGCCAGGTCTTCCACCAGAGGCATTGCCTCCCCCAGGGCGATTCCCGGTCTGGTGTTGAAGGAGATGGTCACTGACGGCAGCTGGCCGAGGTGATTCACTGTCAGGGGACCCAAATCTTTCCTCAGATTGGCAACAGTGCTGAGCGGTATGGTCTGCCCGGTCGAGGAACGGATATAGAGCATGGATAACGAGGAAGGATCCAGCTGGTACTTGTCTTCCAGTTCCAGGATCACCTGGTACTGGTTGTTGGGCGCAAAGATGCTCGATACCTGCCGCGAACCGTACGAATAGTACAGTGCTTCTTCGATCTGCTGCATGGTAAGGCCCATTGCGGACGCCTTATCCCGGTCTATATCGACATTCACCTGCGGATTGCTGATCTGCAGATCGCTGGTCACGTCCTGAAGCTGGGGAAGCGCCTTCATCCGGTCTTCCAGCTGGGAAGCATAACCGTAAAGCGATCCCTTGTCCGGACTCTGCAGGGTGTACTGATACTGGCTCTTGGTGAGCTGGCCGCCGATTCGGATGGCCGGAATGTTCTGCATGAACATCCTGATGCCCGGGACCTGCGCCACCTTGGGGCGCAGATCCTGGATTACTTCATCGGCCGAAAAGCCTCTTTCGTCCCGGGGCTTGAGTCGCATCATGATCCGGCCGGAATTGGAGGAACCGGTACCCCCGGAGCCCACCGAAGACATGAACGCTGCCACGTTGGGGTCCCGTGCCACGATCGCCGACAATTGCTGCTGTTTTTTCTTCATATCCTCGAAGGAAATTCCCTGGGCAGCCTCGGTGATGGCAAGGATCTGGCCGGTATCCTCGACAGGAAGGAATCCCATGGGCATGATTTTGAACAGCAGCCCGGTCACCAGTGTCAGCGCACCTACCAGCGCCAGGGTCGCCTGGCGGTGCTTCAGTACCATATGCAGGGTGCGTTCATAGAGCTTCAGCATTCCCGCGAAGAAGCGCTCCATGGCCATGTAGAAGCGACCGTGCTTTTCCGAAGCGGGAGGCCGGAGGAATCTGCTGCAGAGCATGGGGGTCAGGGTCAGGGACACGAACCCGGAGATGAGGATCGCCATGCTGATGGTGACGGCGAACTCGTGGAGGAGGCGCCCCATGATACCGCCCATGAAAAGGACCGGGATGAAAACCGCCACCAGCGACAGGGTCATCGACAGGATCGTGAACCCGATTTCCCGCGACCCCTTGAAGGCGGCCTCCATCGCACCTTCTCCCTGTTCCATGTGGCGCACGATATTTTCCAGCATGACAATGGCGTCGTCCACGACGAAACCCACCGAAAGCGTCAGGGCCATCAGGGATATGTTGTCGATGCTGAAACCCATGAGTGCCATTGCCGCAAAGGTTCCGATCAGGGAAAAGGGCAGCGCGAGGCTCGGTATTATGGTGGCGGAGGCGTTGCGCAGGAACAGGAAGATCACCATCACCACCAGGCAGATCGTCAGGACGAGGGTGAATTTTACATCCGCCACGGATTCTCGGATGGAAGTGGTGCGGTCGTACAGGATGTTGAGGTCCACGGATGCCGGCATCTGAGCCCGGAAAACCGGGAGAAGCTCCTTGATGCCGTCAACCACCTCTATGGTGTTGGTACCCGGCTGTCGCTGCACGGCAAGGACAATTGCCCGCGAACTGTTGCCGGAACTATTGAACCAGCTGGCCACCTTGTTTTCTTCCACATCGTCCAGGACCGTGCCCAGCTCCTGGAGTCGCACCGGAGAGCCGTTCCTGTAGGCAACGATCAGGGGGCGATACGCTGCTGCGTTGTACAGCTGACCGGCCGCCTGGATCGTGTATGCCTGATGGGCGCCGTCCAAGGTGCCGGTGGGCAGGTTCACGTTGCCGTGCGCCATGGCGTTGGAAACTTCATCGATACCGATCTGGCGGGTTGCCAGGGCTTTGGGGTCCACCTGGGCGCGCACTGCATACTTCTGCGAGCCGTACACCTGCACCTGGGCCACTCCGCTGATCATGGAGATTCGCTGGGCGATGAAAGTGTCGGCGTATTCATTCACCGTATAGAGCGGTAGAGTCGGAGAGCTCAGCGCCAGATATATTACCGGCTGATCGGCAGGGTTGACCTTCCGGAAGGAGGGCGGGGTCGGCATGTCCTCGGGCAATTGGCGGGTGGCGCGCGATATGGCGGATTGGACATCCTGGGCAGCCGCGTCTATATCCCGGGAGAGATTGAACTGGATGGTGATGCGTGTCGTCCCGATTCCGTTGGTCGAAGTCATGGAATCGATTCCGGCGATGGTTGAGAACTGGCGCTCAAGCGGCGTCGCAACCGCCGATGCCATGGTGTCGGGATTGGCCCCGGGCAGGTTGGCGGTCACCTGGATGGTGGGAAAGTCCACGTTGGGGAGGTCGTTCACCGGCAGGGTGTTGTAGGCAAACAGTCCGAAGATGAGGATCGACGCCATGACCAGCGTGGTCATGATCGGGCGGCCGATGAAAAGCGCCGCGATATTCATGGCTGGCGGACCTTCCGGGCCGGGCCGTCCGTCTTTATGTCCACCCCGGCGCCGGGCACCAGGCTCATCTGGCCGTCGACCACCACCGCTTCTCCGGGACTGAGGCCCTTTTCAATGACCGTTTCGCCGTTATAGGCCTGACCGGGGACCACCGGCCTCAGCTCGACTTTCCGGTCCTGTTTCACGACGAATACGTACTGTCCTGACTGACCGGTCTGCACCGCGTGAGTCGGCACGACCACGGCATCGGGAAGGGTCGTGAGGGTGAGGATGACGTTGACGAACTGCCCCGGCCACAGCCGCCTGGAGGTGTTGGCGAAAGTCCCCTTGATCTTGATGGTTCCGGTGGCCGTATCGACACCGTTGTCGATAAAACTCAGCTCTCCCTGCTCGACCGGACCCGGTGCATTGGGGATTTCCGCCCCGACCTTGAGCGAACCGGCGGAACGGTACTTCACGAGTTGCGACAGTTCCTTCTCAGGCACGGAGAAAGTCACGAAAATTGGATTGATCTGGTTGATGGTCACCAGCACGGGAACATCGTTGGCCTTGACCAGGTTCCCCTGCTTGACCTGCAGGTTCCCGGTCCGCCCGTTGATGGGGGAACGGATGGAGCAATAGCCCAGCTGGACGGCTGCCGAGTCCACCGCCGCCCGGTCCGCCCGCAGCGTCTCGCCCAGCGCATCTGCATTGGCTCGCAACTGTTCGAACTGATCCTGGGTGACTATGCCGTCCCTGAGAAGCTCGCCATAGCGACGGGCCTGCTCACGCGCATATCTTTCCTGGGCGGCATCGCGGGCGAGTACTGCTCGGGCCTGCCGCAACGCCGCGGTGAAGGGGGCGCTTTCGATCTCGAACAGCGGCTGTCCTTTCCTTACATCCTGGCCTTCCGAAAACTGCACTTTTGCCAGCATGCCGTTTATCTGAGACTTGACCGAAACGGTCGCATACGCCTCCACATTGCCGATGACGCGAATCTGGACCGGGACCGGTTTCCGCACTACCGTGGCCACCTTTACCGGCACTGCGGGTTTGGGCTTGCTTTTTTCCTTCCGGGTGCAGGCAGGCAGGCACAGCACGCTGAACAGCATGCAGGCGCAAGCGAAGATGGTGAAGGACGAAACCGCAATTTTGCCAGGACTGGGGGGGGAGCGTCTCATCGTTTTCTCTCCGGATAACAGGGGTACCCGCCCAGGGCTGACGAAGGGCGGATCCGCACGGAACTCATGACATTTCTCCCTAATACCGGGAGACAGGTGAGATCACGCATCCGGGATACTACCTGTTTTTCTCGTATAATGCATCACCTTCCTTTTCCGTCACCACTATGCCCTCTTTCTCCAGAAGCTCCCCGCTCGCTTTCCAGAGAGCGGTTACGGCATTGTTGTAATCGGCCATCGCGCGGATCCGGTTCCCCTTGGCAGCCACCATGTCGTTCTGAACGTCCAGGACATCCTTGACCGTTGCCAGACCCACCTTGTTTTTCTTGATGTAAGCGTTCAGGCGCTCCTCGGCGTAGGCGCTGCCCCGCTCGGTCACGTCCAGCTGCTTGTAACCCGCCTGCAGCGCCCGGATGGAATTGCGCACATCGTTCGCGACCGAGTCTTCGAGGCTTTTGATCTGGGCCGCAGTCTGTTCCACTCTGAGCTTGCTCTTGATGTATTCGTTTTCCGCGGCGCGGTTTCCCAACGGATAGGTCAACTGCAGGCCTCCGCCCCAAATGGGGTACCTTCCCGTTCCGACCCTGTCCAGGGCGCGGTTGTATTCCTGTCCCAGCCCGGTCAGGCTGGCGTTGAGCACCAGTGACAGATCGGGGAGGGTCTGGTTTCGTGCCACCCTGCTCTGCAGTTCGCCGGTTTTCTGCGTAATCCTCAACTGCTTCAACTCCGGCCTGTCAACAAGCGCTTTCCTGATTGCCGCATCCTGGTCCACCGGATACTGTTCATGAAATGGCGTGTCCAGCGGCACGATTTCCGCTGCCACGGGAAGTTGGAGCAGCACGCGCAACGAATCTTCCTGGTCCTTCAGTGCCCGTTCGGCATCGATCAGGTTCTTCTGCATCGTGGCGACTCCGAATTCGGCGCTGAGGATCTCCATGGCAGGGAGCACTCCGGCCTTTACCTGGGCGCGCGTGTCGCTGAGGATCCTTTCCGCCAGCGCCAGGGAGGTCTTTTTCACCTCGAGGTCTTCGCGAAGGCTGTAGAGCTGGAAATACTGGTTCCTCACCTGGACGACGATATCGGTGATCTTAGCCCGGAACTGCTCGAGGGCTCCTTCCTTGCCGAACTTGGCCACCTGGATGTTCAGTTCGGTCGCCTCCCTGCCGAAGTTCTTCAGCAGCGGCTGAGCGAAGTTCACGCTCAGATCCGAATTGTAGTAGTCGGTGAGAAAGCGGGTCGGATCGGAATTGTTGCGATACCAGGTGTTGTTGAACGAGAGTCCGACTGTCCCGCCCAGGGGGATCAGCTGCGAGATCCCCGCACTGTACTCGAAGATCCGCTGGCGGCTGATGGGCGTACCGCTGGTATAAGCGCTTGCCGCCTGCGTATTGGCTTCCTGGTAATTGAGAAGAAGGTTCAGCAGCGGATCGTAGATCCCCTTGCTCTTGCGCAGTTCCGCCTCGGCCGTGGCCGGATTGTAAAGCTCTGCCTTGAGGTCGAGGTTTTTCTCCACTGCCATCCGGATCGCCTGTTGCAGGGATAAGCTGACGCCGTTATCCTGGGCATGCAGATTGCCGGATATTCCGGCGGCAAAGAACGCTGACAGGATGACGCAGACTTTCTTGAATCGAGCTGATGTGATCATGGGGCAAATCCTTTCCACTATATGGACGCGATCTCTCTTGTTTCCCGAAGGCATCATGCTTCTTGTTCGTGAGCAGACTGTTCATTCATAACGCAGCGCTTCGATGGGGTTCAAAGACGCGGCTTTTTTTGCCGGGTAATAACCGAAGAAAATGCCGACCGCGCCGGAGAATCCGATGGCCATGGCAATCGCCTGGAATGAAATGAGCGTGGGCCAGTCGAAGAACGCGGAAACCAGTTTTGCCCCTGCCACGCCGAGCAGCATGCCGAGAATCCCGCCGATGAAGGTCAGCAATACCGCCTCGGTCAGGAACTGCATGAGTATGTCGCGCTGCCTGGCGCCGATCGCCATGCGGATACCGATTTCCCTGGTCCGCTCGGTGACGGAAACCAGCATGATGTTCATGATGCCGATGCCGCCGACGATGAGCGAAATTGACGCCACGGCGCCCAGCAGCAGGGACATGGCCTTCGAAGATTCCTCCCGCACGCTGAGGATCTCGGTCAGGTTCCTGACGGTGAAATCCGCATCGCGGCCCGGTCCGATGCGGTGGCGCTGGGTGAGAAGGTCATTGATCTGCGTTTCCGCACGATTCAGGTCTTCCTCGCTCTTCGCCTGGACCATGATGGACCCGACCGAGTTGGGAAACTGGCTGCCGAGCAGTTTGCGCTGCGCCGCCGTCAGGGGCACGTAGACGATATCGTCCTGGTCGGACCCCTGGGGCGACTGCCCCTTGCGGTCCAGTATGCCCACCACCTTGAAGGGCACCTTCTTGATGCGGACGACCTTTCCCAGGGGGTCTTCCGACCCGAACAGGTTTTCAGCCACGGTCTGGCCCAGGAGGCAATTCTTCATTGCGCTGTCCACATCGGACTGGATCAGGTTTCGGCCTTCCGCAACAGGCCATTCCCTTACCTGCAGATATTCGGGCGTGATCCCGAGAACAGCGGTGGACCAGTTCATGTTCCCGTAAACGATCTGCGCGCCCCCGCGGACGGACGGCGCTGCGAAAGCGACCGCCGGGCACTCGGCCTGGATGGCGCGCGCATCGTCATAGGTGAGGCTGGGCGTGCTGCCGGAACCGAGGCGGATTCCCCCGCTGGTCAGCGAACCGGGCAGCACGAGCAGCATGTTGCTGCCGATGCTGGAAATCTGTTCCGAGATCACCTTGCTGGCGCCCGAACCGATCGCGACCATTGCGATCACCGCGGCGATCCCGATTATGATGCCGAGCATGGTCAGGAAAGACCTCATCTTGTTGATCCTGAGAGCCCTGACCGCAATGCGGAGACTCAACATGAGCTCGTTCACGGTTTCCCCCTCAGCGCTTCCGCATCCAGGGGTTCGGAAACCTTGAGGTCCGAAATGACGCTCCCGTCGCGGAACACGATGTTGCGCTTGGTGAAGGCTGCCACATCAGGTTCGTGCGTAACCATGATTATGGTGATCCCCTGCCGGTTCAGTTTCTGGAATATGGCCATGATCTCCACGCTGGTCGCCGAATCCAGGTTTCCGGTGGGCTCGTCGGCGAGGATTATGGCCGGGTCGTTGACCAGTGCGCGGGCGATGGCCACGCGCTGCTGCTGCCCCCCGGAAAGCTGGTTGCTGGAATGATCGGCCCGTTCGGCGAGACCCACCAGCGCCAGCGCTTCCATGGCCCGCTCCTGCTGTCTCGCCGCCGGTGTTCTGCCGTAGACCATGGGCAACTGGACATTTTCCAGCGCCGACGTTCTTGCCAGCAGGTTGAATCCCTGGAACACGAACCCGATCTTCCTGTTGCGGATATCGGCGAGAGCATCGCGCGACAGGCCCCTGACGTACTCCCCTCCCAGCCAGTAGTCCCCGGAGGTGGCGGAATCGAGGCAGCCGAGTATGTTCATGAAGGTCGATTTACCGCTACCCGAAGCCCCCATTATGGCGACGAAATCGCCGTTCGCGACTGCAAGTGAAACCCCTTTGAGGGCTTGCACGCGCATTTCCCCCATTGCGTAAACCTTGGTCAGCTCATGAACGCGGACAACGTCTTCCATTTAGAACCTCGGGCCCATGCCGCCGCCGGTTTGGGCGGGTTTTTTCTTCGCCTGCATCTGTTCGATGATGAGCGACTGCCCCTCGCGCAAATCTCCCGATACCAGTTCGACAAACGAATCGTCGGACGCCCCGGTCTTTACCTGAACAGGCACGGGTTTTCCGTCTTTCAAGGTAAAGACCCGCTGCCCTGCCGGACGGGCCGCCCTGCCGCTTGTTCCGTTCCCCTTCGCGACACCTTCCTCGCCGGCTTTCCTCGGCTTGAACCTGAGGGCCGCGCTCGGGACCTTCAGGACGTTTTCCTTTTTCAAGACCTCGATGCCCACGTTGGCGGTCATGCCCGGCTTCAGCTTCAGTTCCTTGTTGTCCACCGTCACTACGACGTCATAGGTTACGACATTCTGGGTGATTATCGGGGCGCTCCTGATCTGTGCCACCACGCCCGCAAATTCCGTTTCCGGGTACGCGTCCACGGAGAATTTCACGGGTTGGCCCACCTTTATCTTGCCGATATCGGCCTCGTCGATGTTGGTGTCGATCTGCATCTTGGTCAGGTCCTGGGCGATGGTAAACAGCGTCGGGGTCTGGAAAGAAGCGGCAACCGTCTGCCCCACATCCACGTTCCGGGACACCACGATGCCGTCAACCGGCGATTTTATCGTGGCGTACCGGAGATTCGTCTGCGCCTGCCGGTACGCTCCGCGCGTCTGGCCCACGCTCCCCTGGGAGGACCTGACCGATGCCAGCGCCTCCTTGTACTTGGTTTCGGCGCTGTCGAAATCCGCCTGGGAAACCACGCCGTCCCTGACCAGCTGCCGGTTTCGTTCCATGGTTCTCCTCGTGTCGACCAGGTCGGCCCTGGCCTTGGCGAGATTGGCCACCGCTGCCTGGTAGCCGCCTCCGCTCTGCTCCACCTGCGAATTGAAGATGGAAGGGTCGATCTGGGCTATGGTCTGGCCTTTTTTCACCACTGAATTGTAATCGACGAAAAGTTTCTGAATCGTTCCCGACACCTGTGTACCCACCTGGACGGTTATGACCGCATTCAGGTTGCCCGTGGCGGTAACGGTAGACAAAATTGTTCCCCGCTCCACTTTTGCCGTGCGAAAAGTAGTTTTGGGAGTACTCCTGACATACAGGAAAATGCCTGTAACCAGGATGGCAACCGCAACAACACCTGCAACAAGATAACGTTTCATGTCTTACCTCGATAATGTAAAAACAGAATTCCCGTGCGAGAGCCTTCCGAAGGCCCCGCATGATCAATTGCACACAATATGTTCCGCTTGTCAACCCGATAACCGCTGGAAAATTCGCGTTTCGGCTCTACATAACGCATGTCAGGAGGTTCTGTTGACAATGAACCCTAATCCAAACGCCTTCAGGCCGGGGAGACGCCGGCTGCGGGGTCTTTCCCGACATATATGCCAATATACTGTTTACATTCTTTTCAAAGAAAGAAAATTGAGATACTGTGAGATTCCAGGCAGCGGCGCCTGCCCCCGCCGCGGCTCGAAAGTTACCGTGCCTTGAGGTCTTCATGTCAGCGCGCCGCTTCGTGGTACCCGACATTCATGGCTGTGCCCGCACCTTTTCCGCGCTCCTGGATAAAGTGCTCAACCTGAGGCCGCGGGATGTGCTCTACCTCCTGGGCGATTACACCGACCGGGGGCCGAGAAGCAAAGAAGTGATCGACATAATAATGGGCCTCAAGCGAAAAGGGCAGGCCGTGCATACCCTGCGCGGGAATCATGACGACATGCTCATCCGGGCATGCGGCAGCCTGGACTACCTCCGGGTCTGGCTGCTCAACGGCGGCAGGACGACCCTGGAAAGCTTCGGCGTGGAAGATCCGTGCGAGATCCCCCCGTCGTATCGCCATTTCTTTGCCAGGCTTCCCTATTTCATCGAACTGGACAAGTTCATCCTGGTCCACGCCGGCTTGAACCTACTTGCCGACGACCCTTTCGCCGACACGGAAGCAATGCTCTGGAACCGCTCAAGCACAACCGATCCCCGGCGCACCAGGGGGAAAACCATCATCTCCGGCCATACGCCGGTTTCAAGAGAGGCGATAAGGGAAAGCCTGGCCACAGGGCACATCCTGCTGGACAACGGTTGCGTCTACCGGGAACAGCCCGGACTCGGCACCCTGGCAGCCCTTGATCTGGACACCCTGTCGCTCTATTTCATGAAAAACATTGATTGAACGTCTTATGGGAAGGAGCCTTTATGAAGCACTATCGAAAGGAACTCTGGTTCGAAATCAGCAAAAGGCGGGATTTCATAAACATTACCCAGCAGGTCCGCGAATGTGTCCAGGAAAGCGAAATCGGGAACGGCCTGCTGCTGTGCAACGCAATGCACATCACCGCAAGCGTCTTCATCAACGACGACGAACCGGGGCTGCACATGGATTTCGAAGAATGGCTGGAAATGCTGGCGCCTGAAAAGCCCTATTCCCAGTATCACCACAACGGATGCGAAGACAACGCCGACGCCCATTTGAAAAGGACCATCATGGGCCGCGAGGTCGTGGTGGCGATCACTGATTACGACCTGGACCTCGGCCCGTGGGAACAGATCTTCTATGGCGATTTCGACGGCAAGAGGAAAAAACGGGTCCTGGTGAAGATAATCGGCGAATAAGCTTCCAGTCGGATCACTGCCGCTCCCGCAGGTATCTCACGCGGAATTTCTCCACCAGTCCGACCGGATGGTAGGAAAGTTTCGCCCTCCGCAGGTTGGGCTCGCCCAGATCCTGCTCCCGGTTGACATATTGACAATCCGTGAAACAGGCTGTGTTGAATTCCCTGTCCACCAGCTGCGACACTCCTTCCAGGAAGGGGTCACCCTTTTCGAAATGCACAACCGAAGTCATTGAGTTCAGCCGTTCACCCAGAGCGAATGCCTTCACTTCCTCCCCCACCATCACGACCACCCCGGAAAGACCGAGCTCTTCCGCCATTTCCAGACCCTCGGCCGTTGCCCTGACCTCATGCTGCAGCGAACCGCCGGCCGCCACCGGGCGGGCGTTGCTCCAGATGTCCAGAAGTTCGAGCGCTCCTTTCAGACGCCTGGATGAATAGGGCTCGACCAGGTAAGACTGGCGTGAAGCAAAATAGCTGATCCGGTTCTTCTTCTTGTGAAAACGGTTCCCCGGCAACTCGGCCAGTTCGCGTCGCAGGTAGAGGTAGTCATGGGAATCCCTGTCCTCCGTGACCTCCAGATGTTCCGAAAGCGGCAGGCTGCGATCGAGGAACGCCCGGTCCGCCCCGAAAAGCGTAAGACCTTCCCGAAGCAGGTCACCGGCGGCCGATGACACGTTCCCTTCGAGCGGGGGGAGAAAATAGTCGGAGCCGTCATAACCCCGGCCCAGAATGACGAGTGACGCCCCGAGCGTGCAGATCCGGTATACGTGCGCGTGGCGGAAGAGATAAATATTTGCGAAAGTGAACTCGGAAATATCCGGCTGCAACCGCCCGAACAGGGGATGAAGCAGCTGCCTGTCCTCCAGGACGACCGGCCTGGAGTCGGGGTATTCTGGAATTTTCATGGCAGGCTCCTCAATCGGGAAGTATAGCAGAGTACCTGGATTAGTCAGTGATTTTATCTGCTGGCGGACAGGGTGTGATTTGGCGATGCGTTTTCTTCGGGCGGCTGAGATGCGCGCCTGGCGGCAGGAAAAAGAAAAACCGGCGAAGGCGTAATTGGTCCGGATCCATAATCGTCAGTTTCCTGACGCCACCAGACCAGACCGCGCGCCGCGCGCCGGTTCTTCTCTGAAATCGCTAAAGGTTTCCGCGCTTGATAGGGGTAGCGCCGGAAACTACCCTATGAGGAAATTGTGCCTCCTCGCCCTGTTGGACAGGATTGTCGGATCGAGCAGCTCACCGCACCCGGTGCATTTCCATGCATAAAAAGATCGTACGTAATCATAATACTTTTCTGAAAACATCAGCCCTCTGCATTTCGGACATTGCATGACGATCCCTCCCCAAGTGGATTTGAAATACACATGGACAAGATAATTCATCATGCATGCCAACATGACGTCATGGGTGCGGCACCCTGCCGCCGTTACAGTGTCCCGGAAACAAACGATCGATATTACGATCAGTTATAGAGCGCGGAAAAAACCTTCAATCTTCCTGAGGCGTGCGGCGCCGATTCCAGGGACCCGTTTCAGATCGTCCGGAGAGGCAAAATCGCCATTTATTTGACGGTATTCCACCAGCTTTTTCGCGATCGTTCCCCCGATACCCGGGAGGTATTCCCAGTCGGACCGGCTCATACGGTTCAGATCGAGAGGAATTCCCAGGAGCACCTTTTCCTCCGCGCCCATTTCTTTCCTTGTAATTTCGAGTAGTTTGCCATCTTTTTCAAAAATTTCGAAAACCTCGCCGCTTCGCAGCGGGGAAGGCGCGTGGTGCGCTGCGGCATTTGTCGCCGTCTTTCCCGTGAGCGTCATTATTGTGACGGTTTCGGCATCACTGCCCGCAGGGAAATAATAAACACCCGGTTTTTCGACGTTTCCGCTTAGCCGGACCGTTACCCGCGAAGGGTCCGGACCCGCTTCCCCCAAAAAGGACACGGCGCCTCCACCGGGGAAAGCGCCGGGTCCGTCAAACAGCATGGCAACGGAAAAAGCCGCCATGGCCAGCCAGATTATGAAACGTCTGCCGCGTTCGATCACTTTTTGCCCGATTCGGCCTCCTCGCCCTTGCCCAGCTTGTACTCGATGCTGTCTATCAGGGCCTGGTAGGAAGCATCGATGATGTTGTCGGAGACGCCGACGGTTCCCCACCGGCTTTCCCGGTCTCCGGATTCTATCAGTACCCTGGTTACCGATGCGGTGCCCTGCCCCGCGGGAAGCACCCTGACCTTGTAGTCATGCAGCCTGACTTCCTTGAGCCGGGGGTAGAATTTCTCAAGGGCTTTCCGCAGTGCGTTGTCGAGAGCGTTGACCGGTCCGTTGCCGTCAGCTGCGGTGTGCTCAATCTTTCCGCCGACTTTGACCATGATGGTGGCTTCAGTGACGGGCTTGTTGTCTTCATGGCGTTTTTCGTCGATAACCCGGAAACCCAGGACGGTGAAGAACTTGCGATGCGTTCCGAGCGCCCGTTTCATGAGGAGCTCGAAGGAAGCCTCGGCCCCTTCGAACTGGTAGCCGCGGTTCTCCAGATCCTTGATGTTGTCCAGGATCTCCATGGTCAGGGGGTCCTTGCTGTCCAGGTCGATGTTGAATTCCTCGGCTTTGGCCAGGATGTTGGACCGGCCCGACAGATCGGACACGAGCACCCTGGTGGCGTTCCCCACCAATTCCGGCCTGATGTGCTCGTAAGTTTCCGGGTGGCGCTGAATGGCGCTCACATGAACGCCGCCCTTGTGGGCGAATGCGGATTTGCCGACATAGGGCGCATGCTTGTCCGGGGGGAGATTGGCCAGTTCGTAGACGAAACGCGAAAGCTCCGAAAGCTTCCTGAGCTGTTCACGGCTCGCGCAGTCATGTCCCATCTTCAGCACCAGCGAGGGTATGATCGAGCACAGGTTGGCGTTTCCGCACCGTTCGCCGAATCCGTTGATAGTCCCCTGCACATGCACAACTCCGCTGTTCACGGCGCACAAGGCATTGGCCACCGCACATTCGGAATCGTTGTGGGTATGGACGCCAAGCGGAGTCGAGATTCGCTTGCACACCTCTTCCACGATTGCTGCCACCTCGAACGGCATGGACCCGCCATTGGTGTCGCACAGCACGATGCAATCGACGTTCGCCTCCTGCGCCGCCATGAGGGTCTTTAGGGCATATTCGGGGTTGGCCTTGTAGCCGTCGAAAAAATGCTCCGCGTCGTAAATCACCTCATCCGCGTGCGCCTTAAGGTATTCGAGGGAATCGAAAATCAGGTCCAGGTTTTCCTGGAGGGAGATGCGCAACGCCTCCCGTACCTGGAAATCCCAGGTCTTGCCGAAAATGGTGATCACATCGGATTCGGCCTGGATCAGGGTGCGAATATTCTGGTCCTTGTCCGGCGTGGTCTTGGCCCTTCTCGTGGAGCCGAAGGCGGCAATCCGGGCATGGCGCAGTTTCTCTTTCCTGATGTCCTTGAAGAATGTCACATCCTTGGGATTGCTTCCGGGCCACCCGCCTTCGATGTAGTCAATGCCCATCTCGTCCAGCTTGTGGGCGATGCGGATCTTGTCTTCTACCAGGAGAGATATGTCCTCGGACTGTGTCCCGTCCCGGAGTGTCGTGTCGTACAGTTTTATCAGGCTCATGGTTCACCTTCCCAGTATTACCGGCAGCATCAGCGCAAACCTGCCGCCGCAAGCGGACCGGATGTTACTCGGCCTTCACGTCCTTGTTGGCCAGGCCGAAAACATCATGCAACACCCTGACGGCCAGCTCGGTGTACTTGGCATCGATAATCACGGATATTTTGATCTCGGAAGTGGAAATCATCTGGATGTTGATCCCCTCTTTGGCCAGGGTCTGGAACATGGTGGTCGCGACTCCGGCATGGCTCCTCATACCCAGGCCCACGATGGAAACTTTCGAGATGTTCTCGTCGGTCTGGATCTCCCGGGCATTGATCGTTTCCGCGACCTCCCTGGTTATCATCAGGGCTTTCTTGAAGTCGGCCTTGCTGACGGTGAAGGTAAAATCGGTTGAACCGTCCTCGCTGATATTCTGAACGATCATGTCCACCGATATGTTGGCATCGGAAAGGGGAAGGAGGATGCCTGCCGCGATCCCGGGCTTGTCCGGCACCCTCCTCACGGCTATCTTCGTTTCATCCTTGGCATAGGTAATTCCAGAGACGAGAATCGACTCCATGTTCTTATCCTCCTTGGTAACCAGGGTTCCCGGATTGTCGTTGAAGCTCGAACGTACATGAACGTTCACATTGAATTTCTTCGCGAACTGCACGGAGCGGATCTGCAGGACCTTTGCGCCCAGGCTGGCCAGTTCCAGCATCTCGTCATAGGAAATCCGCTCGATTTTCCTGGCGTCGGAGCAGAGATTGGGATCGGTGGTATAGACCCCGTCCACGTCGGTGAAAATATCGCAGACATCCGCCTTGAGCGCCGCGGCCAGAGCCACTGCCGAAGTGTCGGAACCGCCCCGGCCGAGGGTCGTTATGTTGCCGGCCGCATCCACGCCCTGGAAACCCGCGGCAATGATTATCGTCCCCTCTTCCAGATCCTTGCGCATCTTCTTGTCGCTGATCTTCTCGATCCTGGCCTTGCTGTAGGCGCTGTCGGTGATGATCGGCACCTGGTGGCCCAGGTAGGATTTGGCCTTGTACCCCATGGATTTGAGACACATGGCCAGCAGAGCGACCGTGACCTGCTCGCCCGATGACACCAGCACGTCGTATTCGCGGGTGTCCGGAAACTCGCAGATTTCGTTGGCCAGCGCCACCAGCTTGTTCGTTTCACCCGACATGGCTGAAACCACGACCACGAGGGAGTTGCCCTCGTCATAGACCCGGGCGACCCGTGAGGCGACATTGCGGATCCGGTCGATGCTGCCCACCGAGGTGCCCCCGTACTTCTGAACTACAAGAGCCATTTCCAGTCTCCTGTCCTGAATAGTGATGTATTATTGCTGCACTACCGGCACGGCGCCGGTCGTTCACACCAAAAACGCGCCGTGGCGGTCATATATTTTCTTCCGATCCGGGGAAAAGCTCGCGCAACAGCGCCCGGTAGCGGGAACCGCCGGGGTGGAAAGTGATGCCGCGCTGCGTATCACCTTCATAGGCGAACGTGATCAGGAGATGGTCTTCGGGCAGTTCCGAAACCAGCCGGTCAGCCCATTCAACCACGCACGCGCCCCGCCCGTAGAAATATTCTTCGAATCCCAGTTCGGCGATATCGGCGTCGCCATGGAGGCGGTACAGATCGAAGTGGTACAGGGGCAGACGCCCGGCGTACTCGTTGAGCAGCGTATACGAGGGGCTCGAAACGCACACATCGGCAGGCACTCCCGCGCCCAGCGCGATCCCCTGCACGAAATGGGTCTTGCCGGCCCCCAGATCGCCGACCAGGGCCACGAAGTCGCCCGGGAGAAGGAGCTTTCCCAGGCGCTCGCCCAGCTCCATGGTTTCCCGGGTATTCCTGCTGAGAACGGTGTGCATCCTCACGCGCCGGCCATGCTCCTGATGAGGTCGATGCGCGCCACGATCCCCACCAGCCTGTCTCCATCCACGACCGGCAAAGCATGGATCTTGCGGCTGGTCATGGTATCGGCGATTTCGCTGATCGGGGTTGAGGGTTTGATCGTGACCACTTCCCTGGTGTATATGTCCCCCACCGTCCGGCCCGTCATCCGCTTCAGCTCCCGTTCGAATCTCTTCTCGCTCTCCAGGTAGATGATCCAGTCGAAAAGCGAGATGACGGTCGGAATGTGAAAATTCTTGTCCTGTTCGATGAGATCGGACTCGGTGACGATGCCGATGAGCGTCCCGTCGGCAGCCACCACCGGGACGCTCCCTATGTGATGCTCGGTCAGTAGCCGGGCAAGGTCGCGGACTGAAGTCCCCTCGGTAACCGTTATTACTTCCTTCGTCATGATGTCGACGGCCTTCAGCATATGGCAATTCTCCTTCGATCCGTTTCGTTTTCCGAATACATACCCGCGGGCTGCGGATTACCGTTTCTGTTTCCGCCCATTCTTTCGCCGTCCGCCACTCGTCAGGCTGTTACAGGCCAAAGGCAGGCTCTCCTGGACATCCGATGCCGTCATGCCGACTTCACCCTGGCGCTCAGCCACCAGATCCGCAGCATGCCCGTGAAGGAAAACCCCCAGAACACACGCATCCCGGTATGAATAGCCCTGGCCGAGGAGGGACACGATCACGCCGGTAAGCACATCCCCCATGCCGCCCGATGCCATGCCCGGATTGCCGCTGCCGTTGATGCAGATCTCCCCGTCCGGTGTTGCCACAACCGTCCCCGCGCCCTTGAGCACAAGGTACACGCCGTGGCGGACCGCGAAGTCACGGGCCGCGCCAACCCGGTCAGCCTCGATCCGGTTGACCGCAAGGCCGCACAGCCTGGACATCTCGCCCGGATGGGGAGTAAGCACCACCGCCGGCGATTTCCTGTGCTCCAGAATCGATACATCCTCGGCAAGGGCGTTCAGCCCGTCAGCGTCCACCACCAGGGGGAGAGGGCATTCCGCAACCAGTCTCCTCACCAGCGCCGCGGTTGCCGGTCGCCGGGAGATCCCCGGTCCGATGGCGACCGCATCCCTGCCCGTGAAGGCTTCACTTATGGCGTCGCCGTTTTCAGGTCTGAAGAAGCCCTGGCCGTTGTCGGCAAACGGCAGGGTCATGGCCTCGGTCGTCTTGATCTCGAGCACCGGGTTCAGGCTCTCCGGAACGGCCAGGGTCACCAGTCCCGATCCTGTCCGCACCGCGCTGTTCGCCGCCAGGGCCGCGGCGCCGGTCTTACCGGTGGATCCCGCCACGATGAGGCAATGGCCGTAGCTCCCCTTGTGGCCCTTGCGGTCGCGGGGACGCACCAGGAAAGAAGCAGCTTCGGCGTCGAAAAAATGGTGGATGTCCCCGGGCGCAGCCGCCGCCTCGGGCAGGCCGATGTCGGCCACGACCAGCTTCCCGGTCATGGACCGCCCCGGATGGAGCACATGGCCCATCTTGGCATAGCCGAATGTCACGGTGAGATCCGCCTGGACAGCCACTCCCAGGATCGCCCCGGTGGTGGCTTCGACCCCGGAGGGGACATCCACTGCAACGATCGGCCGTTCCGCGGCATTGATCATCCGGACGGCTTCCGCATGGACGCCGGCGATATCCTTCTTCAAGCCGATGCCGAACAGGGCATCCACAAGCACGTCGGAGTTCGGGAAAAGGGAGGAGCAGGCATCGAGGCTCTCCGCGTCGGGGCAGAACCGGACGATGTCCGGATCGAGAAGCTCCAGGTTTGTTGCCGCGTCGCCGGTCACCTCTTCCTTCCGGCCAACGACACAAACAGACGCCTCCCATCCCCGCCCCAAAAGGTAGCGGGCAATGACATAGCCGTCTCCGCCGTTGTTGCCTTTGCCGGCGAGAACAAGGACCTTTTTCCTCCCGGTTCGACCGAAGGTTTCGTGAACCGCTTCCGCACAGGCGCGTCCGGCTGTCTCCATCAGTACCCGGCCGGGGATGCCGTACCTGTCGATGGCCGCCTGTTCCGCGCTTCTCATGGTGTCCGCGCTGACAATACGCATGATTACCGCTCCAGTACAACCATGGCCACCGCATAGGCGCCGTCGTGGGACAGAGAAGTCAGGCTCCTGGTCAACCCCTTGTCAGCGAAAATTTCAGCGGCCCTCCCGCGCAGAAGAAGGTCCGGTTTCCCCAGTTCGTCCCTGACCACTTCCACATCGTGCCAGGACATGCCTTCCCGGAGGCCCAGGCCCAGAGCCTTGAAGAAAGCCTCCTTGGCGGCGAAGCGCAGCGCATAGTGCTGAGCGCTCCGTTTCTTGCAGCTGCAATAGCTGATCTCGCCGGAAGTGAAAACCCTCCTGATGAGCGCATCCTTGCCCTCTTCGAGAAAGCGCTCGAAGCGGGTTATGTCGGTTATGTCGACTCCTATTCCGTAAACCATCGCCGCACCGGATGGTTTCCATCCGGAAAGTCTCTCTGGGTCCGGAGCGGAACTTCCTCGTCGTTCGTGATAATCTGCCAACTCATGACTCGCTGATCAGAGTTTTTACTGGCTTCACGCGCTTTCCCGGTTTTCGAGATCTTGCAGTGAAGCCGTATCACGATCTCCTTGAAAGCCCTGCTCCTGGCCTTATCAGCCATATTCAAGAGTTTCCGGACGGACACCAGTTAAATTCTCTATCCGCTTCAATTCAACTCTACTAATCGCTATTCACTATACGCTAATCGCTATTCGCTGTACGCTGTCCATCGACGCCATCCGACCTTTTTACCGGTAATCTCACCATGTGTCAATTGTCTTTGTTGCGCATCTCCCCTGGTGCGGTTTGCTCTCGTGCCCCGGTTTACCAACTCTTTAAATAGTGGTAGACTTGATCTGCATACATGAAAGAACGACAAGGAGGCGCTTATGTCTGACAGAAACAGCACTTATAAGGCAGGTGCATTGATGCTGGTTGCCGGTGGCCTGGTCGGGGCGGGCATTGCCCTGCTCTTCGCTCCCCAGTCGGGCAGGGCAACGCGGAAGGACATCTGCCGCTACGCCCGGAAGGCACGGCGCAGGGGCGAAGATGTTGTCGATGAATTCACGGACAGCGTATCCAAAATGGTGGATACGGTCGGTGAAAGGGCCTCTGACATTCTCGAACGCGGCGCGGACCTGGCCGTGGATGCCAGGAGGGAAATCCTGAAAGCCATTGAACACGGCCATGAAAAGCTGGAGAAGCAGCGGGCCCGGCTGTCCAAATTCTTCGGCTAGGCTGCCGGCGCACCATGGTGGAGGGCTGACGCGCCCTCCGCCCTTCAGGAGGCAGACCGGCGCTGCACCTGCCCTGCCGAAAGCCGGATCCCCCTCAGACCTCCGCTTTCAACGATTCGAGCACGGCCTCAACTTCCCGGACCGTCTCTTCGGCACGGGGTGATTTCTCTTTGCTGAGATAGGTCTGGAAATAGCCGACCGCTTCCCCGACCCGCTCCTGGTCCAGGCAGATGCTTCCCATAGTCAGATAGGGAAGCGGAAATGCCGGGTCCAGGCGTATCGCTTCCAGGCATTCACGTTCGGCCTCATCCAGTTTTTCCATGTCGTAGTACAATTCACCCAGGTTGAAGTGGGCAGCGGCATCGTCAGGATCTATGGAAACGCCTTTCCGGTAGGCCGCCACGGCTTTTTCCTGCTCCCCGAGGGCGTAATATGCGTCACCCAGGGCATTGAGCGCGAACACGTTGTCCGGGTCCATCTTCAGCGCAGTCTCGTAGGAACTGATGGCCTCGTCGGGTTTCTCCATGCAGTTGTAGACCAGGCCGATGCTGACATGGCCGTCCGGGTCGTGGGGCGACAGTTCCACCACCTTCCGGTAGGCGGCTATGGCCTCCTGGTAGCGCCCTTCCTCGAAGTGAATGTCCCCTACGGCGGTAAATGCTTCCGGATCCCGGGGATCAACCAAGATGCCCTTCTTGTATGCCTCCAGGGCTTCCGCAAGCTTGCCCAGTTCCGCCAGCGCGCTGCCGAGCCTGAAAAAAGGCTCGGCAGTATCCGGTTTCATCTCGGCACACCTGCTGAACCTGTCGGCCGCTGAGGTGACGTCACCCGACTCCATCAGGGCAATGCCCTCGTTCATGTGTTCCTCATAGTTTGCGCCCATCGTTCCCCCCTCCCCTCTGATCAAGAATGAATTTCGGCCTACTATAGCAGAAAGACAGCCCGTTTTCCAGAACTCATCGGCCGGCCGCCTGGCGGAAAAACCCTTTCCATTCAGGTGGTAATCCCGTATACTTTCGGCATAAATCGACAGGAATAACGCCGCCATGAACAATGAAAGCAGCGAAGGACTCGGTCTTCGCACCATCGAGGACATCAGCGAGCTCATCCTCCATTCCCATGATCTGCGGGAAACCCTGCGGAATATCGTGAACCTGGTCGCCAGGCGCATGCAATCCGACGTCTGCTCCATCTACCTCCTGGAAAAGGACGGCGAAACCCTCACGCTCTATGCAACCAAGGGCCTTTCGCGAAGTTCGGTCGGCAAGGTCCGGATGAACACCTCGGAGGGCCTGACCGGCCTCGTGGTCGAACAGCGCGGCGTCGTAGCCATAGAAAACGCTCCCTCCCACCCCAGGTACAAATATTTCCGCGAAACCAAGGAAGAGCGGTTCCATTCCTTCCTGGGCCTGCCCCTGTTCGAACACCGCAGCCCGGCCGGCGTCATCGTGGTCCAGACCAGGGAACCCAGGTCCTTCACCCAGACTGAGGTCAGCACGCTGACCACCATTGCCAACCAGATAAGCAGCATCATCATCAGTGCAAGGCTTCTCGAATCCGTGAGAATGAAGGAAGAAGAGCGGGCCTTCTTCGAGCGGGAGCTTCTCAAGCTCCAGGGCGCGGAAACCGGCCCCGGAGACAGCGGGGCTTTGCGCGCGGCCGCGCCGGCTGCCCGCCGGATGATCCGCGGCATTCCGGTGTCGCCGGGATTTTCCTGGGGGAAAGCAGCGATCATCGGCCATTCGGCTGATCCCGGCCCGCGACGGGAAGTCGCCACGGGTCCGGTCGCCGAGGAAAAGAAAAAATTCCTGGTTGCGGTCCAGAAAGCGAGGATTCAGACCATCTACCTGGAAAAGCGCATCGCGGAGACTCTGTCGGCCGAAGATGCGGCCATCTTCCATACCCACCTGATGATCCTGGAAGACCGGGCTTTCACTACCCGGGTCGTGGAACGCATCGGGACCGGATGCGGAGCGGTCTGCGCCGTGGAAGACGTCGTGGATTCCTACGTTGCCGCCTTCTCCCGCATGGAAGACCCGTATCTGAGGGAAAGATCCGCCGACATGAAGGATATCGGCCGCAGGCTGGTCGGCTTTCTCACCGGTGGCAGCAGGGAACCGTCCGCCATCCGCGGGAAAAAGATCCTGGTCGCCAGGGAATTGTATCCTTCCGAACTGGCTGCCCTGGACCACGGCAAAATCCTGGGAATAATAACTGCCAGTGGCGACTCCGGGTCGCATACATCCATAATTGCCAAATCGCTGGGCATTCCGGCGGTGGTCGCGTCATGGGACGAGATCAGGTCCGTAACCGGCAAATGCGAGGTTATTGTCGACGGCAACACCGGATGCATTTACGTGAACCCTGACCGGAAGGTCAGGGAAGAATATGAACGTCTCAGTAACGACTACGGCATCAAAAGGCGCGAACTTGACGAACTGAGGGACATTCCGACCATGACCACGGACGGAGTGCGCATATATCTCCGTTCCAATGTTGCATTGCTGAACGACGTCAAGGTTGCCATTGCCAACGGCGCTGAAGGGGTGGGGCTGTACCGTTCCGAATTTCCGTACATGTCGCGTACGACTTTTCCGACCAGGCACGATCTGGCCCGCCTCTACCGGAAAATGCTCGAAGGGTTCGCCCCCCTCCCCGTGACCATCCGCACGCTGGACATCGGCGGGGACAAGACCCTGTCGTATTTCCCCCATCCCCGCGAAGAGAACCCCTTCATGGGGCTGAGGTCCATCAGGCTTTCCATGGAAAGCCCGGAAATCCTCCGGGAACAGATCGCGGGAGCGCTCATGGCCTCGCCCCACGGCTCCATGAAGCTCATGTTCCCCCTCGTATCCTCGGTCGAGGAAGTAGCGGCATTGAGGAACCTCGTCGACGAGATACGCACTGAGTTGCGCCAGGAGGGGCGGATCGTGGCCGAACGGATCCCCATCGGAATCATGATCGAGGTCCCTGCCGCGGTTCAGGCTGCCGGATTCCTGGTGCGCCAGGCGGATTTTTTCAGCATCGGGACGAACGATCTGATACAATACATGCTCGCGGCGGACCGCAACAACGCCCGGATCCGCAAATACTACGATCCGCTGCACCCGGCGGTCATCCATGCCATCAAAAATGTGGCGGACGTGGGCGCGGAAGCGGGCAAACCCGTGTCCCTGTGCGGGGAAATGGCTTCAGACCCGTTGCATGCGCTGCTCCTGCTCGGGTTGGGCATCAGGGAGTTCAGCCTGTCAGCGCCCTATATACCGTTGATCAAACAAACTTTCCTGAAAGTTTCGCACCGGGATGCGCATTCGTTCGCCCGGAGGATTCTCGGACTGGAAAGCTCTGCCGCGATCAGGGCGGAAATGGATCGCTCCAGAAAGACGTTCGACCTGCCGCGGATGTAACGCCGAAAATTCTCAGGACTTGAAAAGGAGAACTCGAATAATGAGCAGCAACAAGAAGAAGATGGCAGTTTCCGGGTCGCTTGCTCTCTGCAAGGAAGACATGGAATACCTGGGCGAAGACAGGATCCGCCTGCTGGAAATGATCGATGAGCACGGGTCCATCACAAAGGCGGCCAAGGCGGTCGGCATCAGCTACAAGACAGCCTGGGACACCATCGACGCAATCAACAACCTTTCCGAAAAGCCGCTCTTCGTCCGGATGGCCGGGGGCAAATCCGGAGGCGGCACCCGCCTGACCGACGAAGGGAGGGAAGTGATCAGGAAGTATCGCGTCATCCAGGAAGAGCACGACAAGTTTCTCGGCAACATCACCAAGCGGATCGGGTCGGCAAACGAACTCTACAAATTCATCAAGAGGATTTCAATGAAGGTAAGCGCACGCAATATTTTCGCAGGCAACGTGACCAGGCTGACCGAAGGAGCGGTGAATTCCGAAGTCGTCCTTTCCCTGAAGGGGGGCGATTCACTGGTGGCGATCGTCACCAACGAAAGCGTCGAGAACCTGGCGCTCCGGGAAGGGGCGGAAGCTTACGCGATCATCAAGGCAAGCTCGATCCTGATCGGAAAAGACGTTGAGATATCCAAACTCAGCACCAGCAACATTCTCCAGGGAAAGGTGATCAAGCTGCTGGAAGGAGCGGTCAACACGGAAGTTATTCTGGAACTGGCGGGGGGCAACACCATCAGCGCCATAATCACCAACGCCAGCGCCGAACAGCTGCTGCTCCGCGAAGGAGACCGGGTCTGCGCCATCTGCAAGGCAAGCGACATCATACTCGGCGTCTCCTGAGGGGAAACTTTCAGTTTTTATCGGAGCCCTGCTTCGGCGTCGGCGGTTCAACGCCGAATTTCCGCATGACGTTCTTCATGTCTTCCCATACTTCCCGTTTCATGGCAGGGTTCCGCAACAGGTATGCCGGGTGAAAGGTGGGCATGAGCAGAATGCCGTGGTAATCGTGGAAGCGTCCCCTCAGGCGGGAGATCGGCTCCCGCGTCCGCAGCAGCGTCTGGGCGGCGAAGGTGCCGAGGGCCACGATGATCTCCGGCGATACCGCCCGAATCTGCCGGAGCAGGAACGGGTGACACGACTCGACCTCCTGCGGAGACGGGTTCCGGTTGCCGGGAGGCCTGCATTTGATGACATTGCAGATGTAGACGTCCCTGCGCGAAAACCCCATCGCCTCGATGATTTTCGTCAGCAACTGCCCCGCCTCTCCCACGAAAGGCTCACCCTGGGCATCCTCATCCCTGCCCGGCGCTTCCCCGACGAAAACCAGCCGGGCGCGGGGATTCCCCACGCCGAACACCAGATTGGTCCTGGCGCCGCCGAGGGAACAGCGCCGGCAGTCACCCAGGTCCGTGCGGATGTCTTCCAGTGTCTCCCCGGGGGAAGGTCCGCTTGCCGCCCCACATTCCGGCCGGACCGCTTCCGGCTTTTCCCGGGCGACGTTCCTCGATTCACCTTCGTAGGGGAGCCCTTCGACCCCGGTTTCCTTCAAATCCGCAAGGTATCCCCGAAGGGCGGAGAGCAGGAACCGGTATTCTCCATTGTCATCCATCTAATACCCCTTTACATTGCACGCCGCATTCACTATGCTGAATGTCATGGTTATCATCTTAGCGGTTTTATTGCTGCTTCTGGTCCCGGCTCAAGCGTTTGCCTGGGGAGCCGGTTTCCACCTGCAGATCGGCTCCTCGGTGCTCCGGAACCTGTCCTCCCTGCAGCCTGCCATGGCGGCCCTTCTCAGCGAGTATCCCTACGACTTCCTCTATGGCTGCATCGCAGCCGACATCACCATCGGCAAGAAGTTCACCCATTACCTCCTGCATTGCCACCGCTGGCCGATCGGCCTCAAAATCCTGTCCAGCGCCCGCAGCAGGCCGCAGCTGGCCTGCGCCGTGGGATACCTCGCCCACCTTGCCGCCGACATCGTCGCCCACAATTATTTCGTGCCCTTCAAGATCATGCGCAGCTTCTCGACTCTCACCCACAAACATGCGTACTGGGAAATGCGTTTCGAAAGCTTCGTGGACAAGGACGTATGGGAAACAGGCAGACGGGTCTCCCTGGAGCACTACCAGGTAAATGACGCCATGTTGCGGGAGGTCCTGTCGGACACGATCTTCTCCTTCGCCACCAACAAGCGGATCTTCAATTCCATCCTCCTGCTGAGCAGGCTGGAGAAGTGGCAATCCATGCTCAAGACCGTCTCGGACCTGTCACGCTACACCCTGGAACCGATGGACCGGCATGAATATGCTTCCCTCACCGAAGAAGCGGTCTTCGACTTCCTCAACAACATGGAAAACTCGAAATATTTCCAGGCGGACCCGACCGGGGAAAAAGCGTTGGCCACGGCCCAGATGGTGCGGAGAAACCTGCGCATCCTGTACGGAAGCGGCAAGATCAGTCGGGAAGAGGCTTTCGGGCAACTGGAAGATCTGAAAGTGAAGCTCAACGCCTCCATCTGCTCCCCGTCGCTGCTGCACCAGATATACCCTTCCCTGCGGAAGAAGCGCTACCCGCTTGCCGGTTTGCGCCTCTGACGCATCGCTTCCGCCACCCGGTCCAGGATGATGTCCGCCAGCGATTCCTTGGACATGAGCGGCAGGTCCTCCCTGCGGCCGTCAGCTGAAATCAGCTTGACGATGTTGGTGTCGACGGCAAAACCGGCGCCCTCCCTGGTAACGTCGTTGGCGACGATCATGTCCAGGTTCTTTTCCTGCATCTTTTTCACCGCGTTTCCGGCGAGATCTTCGGTCTCGGCCGCGAACCCCGCAATGAACTGGCCGGTCTTGAGCCGTCCGATCTCCGCCAGGATATCGACGGTTTTGGCGAAATTCACCGCCATTTCCCCGCCGGCTTTCTTGATCTTGCTCCCCGATCGGGATTCCGGCCGGTAATCGGCCACTGCCGCGGCCTTGATGACGATGGTGGCAGTGTCGAACCGGTTCAGAACCGCCTCCCGCATCTCCGAAGCCGAAACCACCGGCACGGTCTCGACCCCGTATGGCTCCTGCAGGCAAACCGGCCCGGAAACCAGGGTGACAGCGGCGCCACGCCGCCGCGCCGCGCGCGCGATGGCATACCCCATCTTGCCGCTGGAATGGTTGCTCAGGTATCTCACCGGGTCCAGTTCCTCCCGGGTCGGGCCGGCGGTGACCAGGATACGCTCGCCCGCCAGGTCTTTGGGGCTGAGGGCGCACCGCGCCTCTTCCAGGATGACCGCCGGGTCCTGCAGCCTGCCGTCACCTTCCCAGCCGCAGGCCAACTGGCCGGAAGCGGGGTCGGCAAACAGGTACCCGTGCCTGCGCAGTTTTGCTTCGTTCTCGCGGTAAACCGGGTTCAGATACATATTGGTGTTCATGGCAGGGGCAAGGAGAACCGGCGCTTTTGTCGCCATGATGGTGGTGGTGAGCAGGTCATCGGCAATGCCCGCGGCTATCTTGCCGATCAGGTTGGCCGTCGCCGGGGCCACGATGAACAGGTCGGCGCGGTCCGCCAGGGAGATGTGGCCGATTTCGCGCTCTTCGACGAGGTTGAAGAGTTCCGTATGCACCGGGTTGGAGGACAGGGTCTGGAACGTGAGCGGGGCAACGAACTCGATGGCCGCTTTGGTCATGATCACGTGCACCCCGGCCCCCTGCTTGACCAGAAGCCGCACCAGCTCAGCTGCCTTGTATGCGGCGATCCCGCCCGAGACTCCGAGTACGATTGTCTTTTCCCGCAGCATTGCTCCCCCCTGTCGTTGACGGAAAGCGGCCTGTTTCGGCGCTTTACGCCTGCCGTTCATGTCACGAAAGATCCAGGTTCCTTCCCTGCAGGCTTTCGAACGGATTGTTCCTGAATCCCTTTTTCTCGCGCTCCGGCCCGGCGCCGCAGGGATCCGCGGCGGGCATCTCCCCGCGTGCCCCCTCTTCGGATGCTTGCGGAGCATCCACGCATCGGGCATCCTTGTAGAAATACCTGTCATAGAGCCGGTGGTAAGCGGTCCAGCGGTTCTGGCTCGCTGTTTCCTTGCGCATGTGGGTCCGTATCCCGTTGATCTTGGAATCCAGATCATCCAGATAATTGAGCACGGTAGCCTCGATCGTCTTGGGTCTCTTCGGCGAGCCGTATTCATACTGGCCATGATGCGCCAGAATCATGTGCTTGAGGAGCATGGCAAGTTCGTCGGGAAAGTCCCGGATCCGGGAAATTCTTTCATGCACCATCTCCACGCCGATCGAGATGTGGCCCAACAGCTTCCCTTCATCCGTATAATCGAAAGAACGGAGGTAGGTCATCTCCCTGACCTTGCCCACGTCGTGCAGCAGCGCACCGGCCACCAGGAGGTCCCGGTCCAGGCCCGGGTAAACCGGAGCGATGAGATCGACCAGCCGGGCAACATCCAGCGAATGTTCCAGCAACCCGCCCAGATGGACATGGTGCATGCCCTTGGCTGCCGGCGCGGTACTGTAAAGGTCGACAAAATCGGCATCGGCGAAGAATGCCTCCAGGAGCTGCCGCAGGTGGAGATTTGCGCACGATCCCACGACCGAGGCCAGTTCGTCCAGCATGTCGCAGCGATTGCGCTCCCCGGCCGGCAGGAATTCCGCAAGATTCACCTCGTTGTCGGGAATGCGGGAAAGATCGGAAATGATCAGCTGCATCTTGCCCAGGTATACCGTGGCCTTTGCGGCAATGAATATGAAATCGTTCTTTTCGAAACGGGCGCCGAGGGCTTCCACGTTTTCCCACACCCTGCCCTCGATTTCGCCGCTCTTGTCCATCAGGTGGAGGGTGAGGTACGGCTTGCCGTTCCTGGCCAGCGATTCGATCTTCTCCTTGACCAGGAATGCCGATTCCACCCGGGACCGGTCCCGTATCTCGTTGACGAATAACTTGTTCACGCGCTGCTCCTTGATTCCCTGTTCAATTCCAGGGCTATTGCATCGGCGATCCGGATGCCGTCGGCCGCCGCACTCATGATTCCGCCAGCATAACCGGCTCCTTCGCCGGCCGGATAAAGTCCGGCAAGGCTTACCGACTGGAGGTCTTCCCCCCTGGTGATGCGTACCGGCGAGGAAGTGCGGGTCTCGACGCCGGTCAGGGTCGCGTCCGCCGTGAGGAACCCGCGCATCTTGCGCTCGAAATGCCTGAACCCGGCTTTCAGCGCCCGTGACACCTCTGCCGGCAGCATATCGGCGAGCGCGGTCTCGACCGTGCCGGGACGGTAGCTGGAGCGGATCCCGCCGGCGCCCCGGCCCGCCACGAAATCCATCAGGTTCTGCGCCGGCGCGAAATAGGCACCCCTTCCCGCCGAGAAAGCCTTTCTTTCCCATGCCCGCTGGAACTCGACACCGGCAAGGGGGTCGCTGCCGTTGAAATCCGGCGGGCCGACGCCGACGATAACGGCGCTGTTGGCCATGCCCGAATCCCTGAGGAAATTGCTCATGCCGTTGGTCACCAGGCATCCTTCCTCGGAAGCAGCCGCCAGGACAACCCCTCCGGGACACATGCAGAACGTGTAGACCGGCCGGCCCGTGTCCGGGTCGCGGAACGAGAGGGCGTACTCGGCCTGGGGCAGGCGGGGATGGCCGGGGATCCCGTACTGGATGCGATTTATCAGGTCCTGGGGATGCTCCACCCGCACCCCGATGGCGAAAGATTTCTGCTCAAGGGTGACCGAGCGGCGTCTGAGCATCTCGTACGTGTCGCGCGCGCTGTGCCCCGTCGCGAGGATGAGATAGTCGCAAGCGGTTTCTTCGGTGTCGTTCAGCACCACACCCGCGACGCGGCCATTGCGCGCAACCACGTCGCTCAGTTTTCGGGAAAAACCGATTTCCGCCCCCTTGTCCAGCAGATGGCGTCTTATTTCCCGCACCACGCGTCGCAACCTGTCGGTTCCGATATGGGGCTTGGCCAGCGTCAGCAGTTCGCCGGGCGCACCGAACCTGACCAGCGTCTCCAGGATGTAGCGGAGGCTGTCTTCCCTGATGCGCGTGGTGAGCTTGCCGTCGGAAAAGGTTCCGGCTCCCCCCTCTCCGAACTGCACATTGCTGTCAGGGTCGAGCCGGCCGCTTCTCCAGAACGTCTCCACGTCACGGACCCGCTCTTCCACCGTCCTGCCGCGGTCGACAATCACAGGCCGCAGGCCGTACTCAGCGAGACGCAGGCCGGCGAACATCCCGGCCGGTCCCATGCCGGCGATCACGATCCTCTTTTCCGTCCTGACAAGGGGAAACGGGGGAGGGAAACGGCTGCCGGCAATCTCCACGTCCGGGTCGCCGTCAAGCTTCCGCATACACGCATGCTCATCGCGCAGGGTCACCAGGAACGTATAGACATACCTGATCGACGATTTCTTCCGCGCATCGAGCGCCTTGCGCTCAATCCGCCAATCAAGCACCTGGTCCCTCCGGACGGATAAGCGCCGGAGAAGATGTTCAAGAAGTCCGTCTTTTTCGACCCGGAAATCGACGGCAACATTTCGCACGATTAGGGGCACGTCTCAACCTTGCATGGTGTTCTGCCGATAGCGCCTTCGATCCAGCAACTGCTCGACGATAATGACGATGTCCAGGGGACTGGTCGATTTCGGGATGTGAATGCGGGCGCCCATTTCGGCTTCGGCATGCTCGTGGGGAGCCCCTTTGAACATGGAGGTGAGCAGGATTATGACGGGATCAGCGTCGCGGCCGAGCCTGCCGATTTCCAGGCATGTGCTCACGCCGCCCATGTTGGGCATCACCAGGTCCACGATCACCACGTCAGGAGCTTCGTCCAGGTACGCCCGAATCCCCTTCAACCCGTCATTGGCGGTAACCACCGTAAAACCGTATTCACGGAAGACGTCCGAGAGGATTTGCAGGAACAGTCGATCGTCGTCGATCAGGAGAATTTTTGCACGGGGAGCTTGCATCGAAACCTCGGCGGATGCCTCAGGATTGGGCAATTCTACAACAAACCCGGGGAAAAGGAAAGCCGCAATGCCATGCCCGGCGAAAGGTTCCGGAACCACGGCCCGTCCGGCCGTCGTCACGGGGAGGGCAGGGGCAGAAACACCGTAAAGGCGCTTCCTTTGCCCAGTTCGCTTGCGACCTCTATCCTGCCTTCATAGCTTCGCACGATACGCAAAACCACTGAAAGGCCGAGCCCCGTACCGGAATTCTTGGTGGTAAAGAACGGTTCGAATATCTTCGACAGCGATTCCCCGCTCATGCCGCCCCCGGTATCGGAGATCCTGATAACGATGGATTCACCGCACACATCGAGGAGGACTCCCAGAATGCCTCCCGAGTGCATTTCCTCAATGGCGTTTACGATCAGGTTGGAAAAGACCTGGTTGATTTCTTCAGGGTCGGCATGGATGGCGGGCAGCGCGGCGCGATAATCCTTCTGGAGCGTGATGCCTTTCATCTCCAGGCTCGAGCGGAATGTTTCCAGGGTAGCATCCATCACCTTGTCGAGGAAGATCTTCATCGGATGGAACCGGGGTCGCCGTACCGAGTCCATGAGTTTCCGCACGATGGCATCGATTCTCCTGACCTCGGATTCGATTCTCCCGACGCATTCGAGCCGCTCGTCATAATCCAGCCCGGTCTTGATCAGCTGGATGTTCAATGCGATGGAGTTGAGGGGATTGCGGATCTCATGGGCCATTCCGGCAGCCAGGTGGCCCAGGGTCGACATCTTTTCCGACTGGATAATCTCAGCCTGGGCGAACTGCAGCTCCTCGGTTTTCTCCCTGATACGCCGCTCCAGTTCCCTGTTCCAGGACGCGATCTCGGCCAACAGCCTTTCTCGTTCCTGGAGCAGGTCCCGGTTTTTCAGCTCGACAGCCCTGACGGCCAGCACCCTTTCAACCCTCTCCAGCAGATCCTGGTTGAGGAAGGGCTTGCGGATATAATCCGCAGCCCCCCCCCTCATCAGTTCAACCGCGATCTGTTCACTCCCCCTGCCCGTCAGTATGATAACCGGAGTGTCGGGGAAATTGTGCTTGATCGCCTTCAGGGCATCGAAACCGTCCATGCCGGGCATCATGTAGTCCAGGATGACGATGTCCGGCCTTTCCTTGCCGACGAGTTCCACGGCGTCCGCAGCATTGGATGCGGTCAGAACCGAAAATCCCCTGTTGCGGAAGATCACGGATGTCAGCTCCAGATTCACCTTCTCGTCGTCGACAAGGAGGATCTTCCGTTCAGCGGCCGGTTCACCGCTCTGAACCTTTTCGGTGACGCGGGGGAGATCAGTCATGGGATCCGTGTTTCTCGCGCTGCTTTGGAATCAGAAAAGGCAGCCCGGGCTGCCTTTTCGCGTGATTGCATCTGTCGCAGGCGCCTGTCAGATTTACTTTGCAGGCGGCCTGACCGTCATCACGGCGCAACGTGCTCTGCGGACGACTCTTTCAGCCGTGCTCCCGAACAGAAGATGGTCGATTCCCGCCCTGCCATGCGTCCCCAGCACCACAAGAGACACCTTTTCCTCTTCGATCTTCTTCAGGATCTCCTCGTAGGGAATCCCCGTCGCTATGACGGTTTCGTGGCTGGAGATGCCTTGAAGCTTGCCGGAGCAGAACTTCTCCATCATTTTCTCAGCAGCCTCTGCTATCTCATGCTCCAGAGAATCGAACGAAATGTGCGGGACGTAAAATCCGCGCAGATCGACCGGCTCGTTGATTATATGCATTACGATCAGCCTGCTGTCGAATTTTCTGGCCATCGACAGGGCATAATCAAACGCATGTTCCGAAATCTCAGAAAAATCGGTGGCAAAAAGGACTGTTGGAAAATTCACCATGGAACACCTCTCCGCTCAGCAGTTTTCCCTCGGCTTATCGCTGAGGATCTTCTTCATGACCATCTTCAGTTCATCGATCTGGACCGGCTTGTTGATGTATTCGAAAGCGCCGAGATTCATGGCTTCAAGGTACGACTCCACTCCTCCGTATGCCGTGATCATGATGACATTGCTCTTCGGGAAATGTTTTTTCAACTCGCGCAGGAAAGTGATGCCGTCCATCTGGGGCATCTTCAGATCGGTGACTATGAGGTTGACCGGTTGCTGCCGGAGGAAATTGAGGGCGTCCCTGCCGTTGGCAACGGCGTCTACGACAAAACCTTCGCGCGCCAGCAGCTTGGCAAGTGCCTGCCTGGTATTGTCCTCATCCTCTACGATGAGGATTCTGGTTTTTTTGCATACGCCTGAACTTTCCCCGATTTTTGCGGCCATGGTGTGCAGTCTACCATGGGGCAGACCGCTGTCAAGGCCAGAAAGCCGCTCAGGGAGCCGATTCAGTCGGAGTGGTGTCCGCCTTGAGAACGACATGCGCCGCCTCACCCTGCTGTCCGAGGGGCTCGAGAACCTTGCCGTTCAATTCGACTTCGACCCCTCCGGCGTTCTCAAGATCGAGAATGAAGACCTTCTCCCCTTTCCATTCAAACTGGTCTCCCGCCTTCAACTCGTAGTGATGCGACCCCATATCGTCTATTTCCATATCGAGGGCGCCATCTTCAAGAGCCTTGAGTTTGAGGATTGCCCCCCGCTCGCGGGAACGTTCGCTCCTGAAGGGTTTTTCGCTTTTTTTCTCCAGGTCAGGCGGCACCAGGCTGGGGACATGGCTGCTGATAGCCCCCTGCACCGGTGTGGACGAAAAAGCCGGTTGCGGGCCGGGTACGATCCCCGGTGTTGCAGCGCGCTCCCGATCCGGCCTGAAGCCGGCATAGAGCAGCAGTGCTACCGCAACGGCGGCAACAAGCGATGGAACGAGCCATTTCCAGGGTACGATTCGCGGCAGCGGCTGCCGTTGGACTGTTTCGTGAAGAGGCGGCTCTTCCTCCGGTTCCCGCACCTGCACGGGCGCAGCGCCGGCGCAGAGCTCCTCCGTCTCGTTTTCCCCGAAACCGAGATAACGTGCGTAGACGCGCAGGAAACCCCGCGCATATGCCTCGCTCGGCATTCTGTCGAACCGGTCTTCCTCGATGGCGGCCAGGTATGCCTTGGATACGCGGGTCACCCCCGCCGCATCATCGAGTGTCAGGCCCTGCTGCTCACGGGCTTCCCGCAGACGGCGACCGGCTGTCTGCTCTCCGCTTCCGTGCATCGTGGTTTCAGTCATGGTCGTCTCACTTCAGCATGTCGACATATTCCTTCGACATTTGACCGATTTCCGCGTCAGGGGCAATTCTGACGACTTCCTGGAATGCTTTCAGAGCCAGTGTGATGTTCTTTTCCTTGAGATAGGCCAAACCCAGATGGTAATGGGCCGTTGCGTAATCCCGATTGAGCTCCACGGCCTTTCTGAACTCCGCGACGGCAAGTTCAGTCCTCTCGTCGGCGTTGTAGATCCTTCCGAGGTTGAGATGCGCGGCGGCATTCTTCGGATTCCTGGCAACCACCGGACGGAGCAGCGAAAGGGCTGTCGCATTCTCACCCTTGCCGTGATAGGCCAGCGCCAGGTTCATGCAGGCCTCGTCGTGGTTTTGGAAAAAGAGGTCATCCGTAACCATCTTGAACTGCCTGATGGCATCGTCCCAGCGCTTCATCTCCATGTAATCGACGCCCAGGTTGTTTCTCGCATCAGAGAAGACAGGCCGCAGTTCCAGTGCCTTCAGGTACTTCTTTTCCGCAATTTCGAACTTTCCCTTGAAAAAGTAAGCCAGGCCGAGCCGGTTCAGGAGGTCGGGATCGTCGGGGGTGATCTTCTCGGCTTCAGTCAGCTCCACCAGGGCCTTGGTATAGTTTCTCTCGGCCAAATAGGATTGCCCCATCTGGTGGTGATAGGTTGCTTTCTTCTGCGATTCCTCCATGACGGCGCATCCCCCGCAGAGGAAAGCGGCGAGAACCAATGCTTGGACGATCTTGTTTTTCATGGCAACCACCTTTGCAAAGAATCGTTGTCAACATGCGGCATCAGCGTCGGAACGGCCTCACTCCTCCCCGGGCAGTCCCTCGAAATGGGTCATTGCTTTGAAGCTCCGGTAACGGTCCTCGATTTCCGGGTAGGTGAGGACCTTCAAGCGCTCCAGGCTGAAATCCTCAACGGTGAAGGAAGCCATCACGCTGCCGATAATGATCGCCTGGCGGATACCTGCCTCGGACAGGTTCCCGGTATTGGCCAGATAGCCCATGAAGCCTCCGGCGAAGGTATCGCCTGCGCCCGTCGGATCGAACACTTTCTCCAGCGGATAGGCCGGAGCGGCGAATATGGTCGAATCGGTGAACATCAGGACTCCATATTCTCCCCTCTTCACGATCAGTGTCTTGACCCCGAGCGACAGTATCTTGCGCGCCGACTTGACCAGGTTCGGCTCTTGGGACAGCTGACGGGCCTCCGCGTCGTTGATGATGAGAATATCCACCATGCCGATGACTTTTTTCAGCGCCTCGCTCTTGGATGATATCCAGAAGTTCATCGTATCGCTGGCAATGATGCGCGGCTTTCTCACCTGGCGCAGCACCTCCATCTGCAACTCGGGGTCGATATTCGCCAGGAAAAGGTATTCGGCGTGCTCGTATTCGGGGGGGATGCTGGGTTTGAACGTTTCAAAGACATTCAGACGTGTCTCCAGCGTCTGGGCATCGTTGAGGTCGTAACCGTAGCGCCCCGTCCAGGAAAAAGTCTCCCCCCTGTTGCGAGACAGTCCGCGCAGGTCGATGTTGCGTGACATGAGAAATTCCGTGTGTTCGCGCGGGAAATCATCACCGACCACTGCCACGAGGCTCACATCGGTGAAGAAACTTGCCGATGTTGAAAAATAGGTTGCCGAACCGCCAAGGACCTTGTCGACTTTCCCGAACGGCGTTTCAACCGAATCGAACGCTACAGAACCAACAACCAGTATACCCATCAGTCCGATCTCCTGCAAAAAATTATTTCATTTCAAATACCTGCCCGCTATCAGTTCCAGGTCGCGCCTGGTCTGGTCAGGGATGACGGACCTGTCCGTAATCACGGCGTAACGAAGGGCGTCGGCACACCCGCAGTTCCTGCCTCCCTTGACCGCGGATATCGAGTTCCTGATGATCGTCTTTGCCGTTGCCGCATTCTGGGCGATGATCTTCAGAATCGCGTCCACCGACACGTCATCGTGGGAAACGTGCCAGCAATCATAATCTGTCGCCAGTGCAATGACACCGTAGCAGAGTTCCGCTTCGCGCGCCAGTTTTGCCTCGGGAATGTTGGTCATGCCGATGACCGAAACCCCGAATGACCGGTACATGAGGGATTCCGCGCGGGTCGAAAACGCCGGTCCCTCCATGCAGAGATACGTGCCCCCACGGTGCACTCTGGCGCCCGCCTTCACGGCGGCATCGGCGATGGCGGATGACAGGCACGGGCATACCGGGTCAGCGAACTGGACGTGGGCCACGACGCCATTGCCGAAAAAGGTGTTGGCGCGGGTTCCGTTCGTACGGTCTATGAACTGGTCCGGTATGACGATGTGGCCCGGTTCGATTTCCTCTTTCATGCTGCCGACCGCGGAAACGGATATCAAGCGGGTCACGCCCAGTTTTTTCATGCCGTAGATGTTCGCCCGGTAGTTGACTTCCGACGGCAGGAGGCGGTGCCCCCGGCCGTGGCGCGGCAGGAAGGCGACTTTAACCCCGTCAAGCCTGCCGGTAACGTAGGCATCCGAAGGGTTGCCGAACGGGGTTTCCAGGACGACACTCTCCACATCGGACAGCCCTTCCATTTCATAAAGGCCGCTGCCTCCTATGACGCCAAGCACGTCTTCTTGCTGTTCCATTGATCCAGTTCTCCGTGTCCCCTCCCGGGGCATCATGCCATGCGCAGTTACAGATTTCAGGCAGCGGCGCCCCGCTCCAGCCTTGCGCGCAACTGGCCGCAGGCGGCCGAAATGTCCGCCCCCCTGCTGGCGCGGGTTATCACCGTGATGTTCTTGTCCAGCAGATATTTGTGAATCCTGTCGATAGCCTCCTGTTCCGGACTACGGAAGAGGCAGCCTTCATATTCGTTGAAAGGGATCAGGTTGACTTTTACCGGAATGCCCCGCAACAGCCGTACCAGGCGCTTTGCATCTTCCATGGAGTCATTCACATCCCTGATCATCACGTATTCGACGGTGATCATGCGCCGGTTGGGCAGAGGAAACACCCTGCAGGCGGCCAGGAGGCTCTCCAGCGGGTATTTCCGGTTAACCGGCATCAACAGATCGCGCTGCGCGTTGGTCGTGGCATTCAGGGAAACCGCGAGGTTCACGGTTACCGCCTTTCCCAGCAGTTCCATTTCCGGGACCAGGCCGGAAGTGGATACGGTAACCCGCCGGTTGGAAATCTGGAACCCGTCGGCACAGGTCATGATCCTCAAGGCCCGCACCACGTTGTCGAGGTTGGCCAGGGGTTCGCCCATGCCCATCATCACGATGTTGGTAACCGGATCCGTCTTCCTGACAGCGCACACCTGCCCGACGATCTCGGCGCAACGCAGGTTCCTCTCCAGCTTGAAGGTCCCGGTCAGGCAGAACCGGCACCCCATGGCGCACCCCACCTGGGAAGAGACGCAGAGCGTCGCCCTCCCCTCGTCGGGAATGAGCACCGATTCGACGTGGGCCCCGTCTTCGAGCCGGAAGAGGAATTTTTTCGTGCCGTCGGAGGAAACTTCCACCCGCTCCGGCTCCAGCACCCCGATTGTTGCCCGGTCGGCCAGTTCCCTGCGGAAATCCTTGGAAAGGTTGGTCATTTCGTCGAACGAATCGGCGCCTTTCTGGTATAACCACTTGAAGATCTGTTTCGCACGGTATCCTTCCTTTCCCAACCCGCTCAGGAAGGATTCCAGCTCCTCCAGACAGAAATCTTTTATGTCGACAACACTGTCCATAGTTCCTAACGAGAAAAGGCCCTTCATCCGGAAGGGCCTTCGTCATGTCCGTCCTGAAAGCCTAAGCAAGTTCCAGTGCGTTGAAGAAATACGGAATTTCGAACGCAGCCGACTCGGGAGAGTCCGAACCATGAACCGAGTTCTTCTCCAGGCTCACGCCGAAATCCTTCCTGATGGTGCCGGCCTCCGCCGCCTCGGGGTTGGTGGCCCCCATCAGCCTGCGCCATTCCGCGATCGCTCCATCCTTTTCCAGCGCCAGCACGATCACCGGGCCGCTCGCCATGTAGGAGCAGAGGTCCTTGAAAAAGGGGCGTTCCCTGTGGACGTAATAGAAACCCATCGCCTGCTCCATGGTGAGCAGGAGGCGTTTCATGCCGATCACGGTGAAGCCGTTCGCTTCTATGCGCTCCAGGATTTTCCCGGCAATGTTGCGTTGCACAGCGTCGGGCTTGATGATTGCAAAGGTGCGTTCCATGTGAATCTCCAATCTCGGGTGTAATATCGCTGATCCCTGTCCGGCATGACAAATACTCGACACGGCCGGTTTTCTGCAGCCAACGGCACTCCCTCCAGTAGCAAGTGGCAAGCCGACAGCAATCGGCAACCAGCCGGAGGCGCCTGCGGACCGAAACGGCAGAACGTGCGCAACAAGGATAAATGACTGTTCTTACTACCATTTAGGGAGAGAATTGTCAAGGAATTTCCAGGCCGGAACGCGAAAAGCCCGCGGAAATCTCCGCGGGCTTTTCTTCGCATCGAGTAAAGAAAGTGATTACTTAGCGGCTGCAGGAGCAGCAGAAGACATCGGAGCCTGCGGTGCCGGAGCGGCGGCTTCAGGAGCCGGAGTTGCCGGAGCTTCCTCTTTTTTCTTGCAACCAGCGGCAAAAGCCAGAGCGATAACCAGGCACAGAGCTAACGAGAGCAGTTTTTTCATTGACATAATCACCTCTTTTCTTTTTTGATTACCAGATTCGCGCAAGGCGCGTGGTTTTTCAGACCCAAACAAAACGCGAATATACTATCTTCGAGATAAAAGTCAAGATTTTTTTGAACATGACTAAATAATTCATGTCAATACGGGCAATTAAAATGAAAGCAGCCGCCGGCCTATCATCCGGCAGAGGAAAAAGCGGTAAAAAAAACGGCAAGTATTGTCTCATCGGGGCAAATATAGTATACGGTACTAATACCGGTATTACAGAGGAGGGCATTGTGGAAAAAACCTTGTCGCCAGAAGAACAGTCACTGTTGCTTGGAATATCGAGAGAATCCATAATCGATGCCGTCACCGGCAGTACGGGCCGGACCAAATCTTCCGCAAGCGGCAACCTCCTCCTCAAGAGGGGGTGCTTCGTAACCCTGCATCTCAACGGCAAGTTGCGGGGATGCATCGGCACGTTTTCGGCGGAAAAACCACTCTGGTCCGCAGTGCGGGAAATGGCGGCCGCCGCAGCGACACGTGACCCGAGGTTTTACCCGGTGACCAGCGATGAAATCGAGCGCCTCAAACTGGAAATCTCCGTCCTTTCCCCCTTGAAGAAGATAGAATCCATCGAAGAAATCCAGGTAGGCGTCCATGGCCTGTATATCGAGAAAAACCTCTTTCACGGTGTTCTGCTGCCCCAGGTGGCGGTGGAGCAGGGGTGGGACCGGACGTCCTTCCTGGAACAGACCTGCCTCAAGGCGGGCCTCGACAAGGGGGCCTGGCAGAGCGAGGCCGACATCTACATCTTCAGCGCCCAGGTATTCGGAGAGGACTGATCCACGACCCACCCTCCCCCCGCATACGCCGTCAAGGATATCGGGAACGGCTCGTATGGGGGCGATTCAAACCTGTTTATCGACCCAGCCTTCAAGCATGTCCGTCGTTACCGACTTGGGGCGCTCTATGGGGTAGCCGAGCGCCCGGTCCCAGATGATGTTGGCCAGCACCCCGATAGCCCTTCCCACACCGAAGAGTACGGTGTAGAAATCGTAGTCGGTAATGCCGTAATACCAGTGAATGACACCTGACTGGGCATCCAGGTTCGGCCAGGGATCCTTGGCCTTGCCGTGTTCCATGAGAATGGGCGGCGCCACCTTGTAGATCATGTTCACCACCCTGAAAAGCTCATAGTCGGGCAGGAACTTCTCGCAGAACTCCTTGAGCGCGGTATAGCGCGGATCGGTCTTGCGCAGGACCGCATGACCGTATCCGGGAATCACCTGGCCGCCGTTCAGGGTGTCCCAAAGGAACTTTCCGAGGTCCTCTTCGGTAGGCACCCCGCCTCCCAGGCGATGCAGCACGTCCTGGATCCAGCGCAGCACCTCCTGATTCGCAAGGCCGTGGAGCGGGCCGGCAAGGCCGTTGATGCCCGCCGACAGGCTGTAATAGGCGTCCGCCAGCGCCGAGGCGACCAGGTGGGTGGTATGGGACGAGACATTGCCCGACTCATGGTCGGAATGCAGAATGAACGTCATGCGCGCGGCATCGTCGTACGGCCTCGGTATGCCCATCATGTGGGCGAAATTGCCCCCAATGTCCAGGTATCTCCCGGGTGGGATGAAGGTGTCCGACTTGTACTTCATCCGGAAGATGTAAGCGGCGATCGCCGGCAGGCGGGCCAGAATGTTGCAGCAGTCTTCGTACATCGGATCCCAGTAGTCCGCTTTCTTCATACCCTCCGTGTACTTCCTGGCAAAGATGGATTCCCGCTGCATCGACAGGATTGCGGTGGAGAACATGGTCATCGGGTGGGTATCCCTGGGCATGGCCCGCAGGACGTCGAACACGTACTGCGGGACCTGGGAGCGCAAGCTGAAATCCTCGACCACAGCAAGCGTCTCCTCCATGGTGGGGATGTCGCCCGTCAGCAGGAAATGCCAGAATCCCTCAACATAGGGGTATTCGCACCCCGGGACGTTGGGCAGGCCGTCGAAGGTTTCCTGTATCGTCTTGCCCCTGAAGCGGATTCCTTCGTAGGGATCAAGGGAGGAAATGTCCGTCACCAGGCACTTGACGTCGCGGATGCCGCCGATACACTGCCCGATGGTAACCTTGTCGATCACCACGTCGCGGTGGTTTTTCAGCAGTTCCGAGGTCCGGGCCCGTTGGATCCGTATTTTCTCCAGAAGCTTTTCCTTCAGCGTCATCATGCAGGGAACTCTCCTTCTTTCTGCGCGGCTGCCGTTTATCCCTGATACCGGCGATCTTACAGGAACGTTATCTGCTCCATCGAAAACGTCAGTTTTTCCAGGCCGTTCCCGGAAATATGAAACGTATTCTCAATGCCGACCGCTCCGACACCGGGAAAGACCAGTTTCGGCTCGAATGCGAAGACCATGCCGGTCTCAAGGGGCACGTCGTTGAACCCTCTGGCAAGGAACGGGTACTCGTCGATCTCTATGCCCACCCCGTGCCCCACGAAGGAAACCTGGGACCCCTTGAAGCCCATGAAGTAGTCGGCATGGCCCTGTTCGGCGGCAAGAGCCAGGCAGGCATCGTAGACATCCCCCCACGAAGTACCGGGAAGAGCCAGTTCAATCATTTTATCCTGGACCGCAAGCATGTCGCGGTGTCCGGCAAGCAGGTATTCCGGCAATCCGCCCAGCGCGAACACCCGTGTCTGGTCAACGAGGTACCCGTCGCGGCTGCCGGCGAAATCGACGACGATGGGCTGTTGCGGCGCTAGTCTGGTCCCGGAGCATCCCTGTCCGAAACTCGGGCTCATGCCGACACCGCCGAGCGGCGTATCGGTATAGGCAGGCACCGCGCCGTCAGCGCCGGAGAAAGCATGGCCGAAAATCATCTCCCCGTTGAAGACCCGCATCCTGATATGCCCGAGATGGCCGTCAAGACGGGCGGTGTACTCCAGTTCGGCGGCAAGGTCCAGGTCGGTCATTCCCTCCCTGATGACCTCGCGGGCTCTCCGGCAGACCCGGTCCACCTGGATGGCGGCTCGGCGCATGATCTCCAGCTCGAAATCCGACTTGATCATGCGCACCCTGCGGATCAGTGGCGTCGCGTCCGAAATGGCCGCGCCGGGAAAGACTTTCCGGTAGCGCTCGTAGAAGCTGACCGGCAGGACATCCAGCTCCATGCCGATCCGTTTCGGCTCCGGCAGGCCGTGCCCCGAAATGATCCCCGGAACCTCGCGCATGGACGAAAAGGGAACTACTTCGGAAAGCGCCGATTCAGACATGGCGCGCCGAATATCCCTGCGCACCATGTAGACCGGCGTTCCCTGTACCGGGACATACATGCAACCGGATTGAATGGTGCCCGTGAAATAGAACAAGTCCGCATTCTGGAGGATTATTGCCGCATCCAGTCCCTCTGAGGCCATGAGTCCCTGCAGCTTGCCCAGCCTGGCGTCCAGTTCGCTTTTTGGTGTCAGTCGCATGCCCATGGTCAGGTTGCCTCCCCTGCATCCTCAAGCTGCAGTTCAAGGATGGCCATTTCGCGCAGCTTGAATTTCTGGATCTTGCCCGAAGCGGTCATCGGATAGGAATCGACGAACTTCACGTATCTGGGTATCTTGTAACTGGCGATCTTGCCGCGACAGAAATCCTTCACTTCATCCTCGGTCATCTCCATGCCCTTTTTCACCACGATCGCCGCCATGACCTGCTCGCCGAATTTCCGATCAGGGACGCCGTACACCTGGACATCGGAAACCTTCGGATGGGTATAGAGGAATTCCTCGATCTCCTTCGGGTAGATATTTTCGCCGCCACGGATGATCATGTTCTTGATCCGTCCGGTAATCTTGCAGTAGCCGTTCTCGTCCATCACTGCCAGGTCTCCGGTGTGGAGCCAACCGTCGGCGTCGATCACCTTCGCGGTCTCTTCCGGCATCTTGTAATAGCCTTTCATCACCATGTAGCCGCGACCGCACAACTCGCCCTGCTTGCCCGGCGGAAGCGTGGCGCCGGTCTCGATGTCGACGATCTTGACCTCCGCGCCCGGGAGCGCCCGGCCGACAGTGGAGACACGCAGCTCGATCGAATCCTCGGTGCGGGTCTGGGTGATGCCGGGAGAGGACTCGGTCTGCCCGTAGACGCTGGTGATCTCGGTCATGTGCATGTCGTTGACCGCCCGCTTCATCACTTCGATCGGGCACACCGAACCGGCCATGATGCCGGTGCGAAGGCTGGTGAGATCGAACGTGTCGAAATCGGGATGCTCGAGTTCGGCGATGAACATGGTCGGCACGCCATGGACCGCGGTGCAGCGCTCCTGTTCGATCGCCTGGAGCACCTGCAGCGCGTTGAAGGTGACGATCGGGACCATGGCGCAGCCATGGGTGACGCTGGCCATGACCGCGAGCACGCTGCCGAAGCAGTGGAAAAACGGTACGGGGATGCACAGCCGGTCCTTTTCCGTGAACTTCATGCACTCGCCGATATAGAAGCCGTTGTTCGTCAGGTTGTAGTGGGTCAGCATGACCCCTTTCGGGAAGCCGGTCGTCCCTGACGTATACTGCATCTGGATGACATCGTGTAGGTCGAGACTCCGCTCGATCTCCCCGAGCGCCTCGTCGGACACGGAATCCGCCATCCCATAAAGATCGTTGAAATTGATGGTTCCGGCAGGCGTTTCCTCGCCGATGTAGACAACCTGCTTCAGGCAGGGAAGCAGTTCGCTGTGCAGCGTCCCGGGCGTCGAGTTCCGCACCTCGGGGACCACTTCGTAAAGGGTCTCCATGTAATCGATGTCCTTGAAACCCTTGACCAGGAACAGGTAGCCCGAATCCGACTGCTTGAGGATGTATTCGAGCTCTGTAGTACGATAGCTGGTGTTGACGGTTACCAGAACCGCGCCGATTTTGGCCGTGGCGAACGAAAGGATGACCCACTCGGGGACATTGGTAGCCCAGATCGAGACGTGATCGCCTTTTTTCACTCCCAGCCGCAACAGCCCTTTCGCAACCCGGCGGCACACCTCGTTGAACTCTGAGTACGAGTAGCGCAGGCCGCGATCCACGTAAACCAGAGCGTCATTGCCCGGAAAGCGCTCCGCCATCTGGTCCAGCAATCCGCCAATGGTAATCTCGAGATTCTTCGACATTAGACCTCCCCATTCATATCATGATGATCAGCTGATCCACCGGAAGCGCCCGCTTTCGGCACTTCCGAACGCGCGCAACCGGGCAAACGTCTGGCAACACGAACATCAGACTTCCCGAATGATCCGGCAACCCAAGGAGACAAGCCGGGGGCAAAGCAGGTGAAAATTTATTAACTGGTTGATTTAAAAGGATTTTATGACTTAACACAGCATGCGTGACAAGTCAAGACAATACTAAGGGGCGGGAAACCAACACCATGTCCGAGCCGGTGGAGAAACGGTCAAATCAGCCGGCAAGGGCCGTTTCAACGGCCCGGACCATGGCATCCACCGTGATGCTGCGGCTGCACGCTTCGTTCCGGTCGCATTCGGTACGAAAGCAGGGAGAACAGTCGAGGGGTGACTGGACGATGACGTTGCCCGGGCCGCGGGGGCCGCTCCTCCTGCCGTTGCTGGCACGGTAGAGAGAAACCGTCGGCGTCCCGACCGCGGCGGCGATGTGAACCGGCCCGGTATCCCCCGCCACCACCAGATCCACTTTCTTCAGCAATGCCGCGAACCCCTTGAGCGGGTAACGGTCCAGGACCCTGGCTCCGGTGCCGATGGCCGCGGCAATCCTGGTCACCGCCGTCCGTTCCTTCTCGTTGCCCCAGGACATCAGAATGGTCGAGTCCGGGTGCCGCGCCAGCAGCGCCCTCCCCAGCTCGGCCCATCCCTCCTCGTACCAGAACTTGGCCTGCCAGGTGGTCCCGTAGTGGAAGAGGAAGACCAGGCCGTCGGAAAGGGTCGCCAGCAGCGTCCGGGCCGCCGCGTCGTCCTCCGCCGAAGTGGCGATGTCCGATGCGAGTTTCATGGTGCTGAAATCTTTTCCGAAGGGCACGCTCACCAGGCGAAGGTACTGGTCGGTTATGTGGTAATCCTGGCGCCGGACCGGGATCTGCCTGGTCGTGAAAAACAGGTTCACGGATTCCTGAAGGTTCTCGCGGGTGAAACCGATCCGGGTGGGCGCGCCGCTGAGCCAGCACACCAGCCCGCTTTTCAGATTGCCCTGGATATCGAACACCAGGTCGTAGCCGCGCGATCTCAGGGCGCTTTTGACCCGCCCGATCTCCTCCCGGGTAGCACGAGCGAAGGGTTTCCGGCGCCACACCTTGGTACGGACCGTATGCAGCATGCTGATCAGCGGATTGCCCCGCAGGATGTCCAGGAACGGTTCCTCGACGACCCAGTCGATCTCTATGCCGGGGGCGGCCTTGTGCAGGTAATCCAGCACCGGCAGCGCATGGATGATGTCGCCCAGGGCGCTCATCTTGATAATCAGGACTCGCAAGCTTTCAGGCACCTTTCACCGGAAGCAAGTGATCATCCGGAAAGTCCGGATGGACACTAATCGTCGAAATGGCCGGCCGGCCCCTTGTCGGGGTTGAGCAGAGCCGCTTTTTCAGTAATATTGGATTCGGACCATGCTGCCGGATCTTCAATCCTTCCCGACTTGGAGCCCAAATCATACGTGCCCGCCTTCAGGATAGCCTCTATGGCAAACAGATCCGAATCGCCGGAATTGAGAACATCTTTCATCATGCCGTAGGCGAACGCCTCGACTCCGTCCACCATGCGCTCGCGAATTTCCCGCGGTTGGGACAGCAGCCGGTTCTCGAAGGGTAAATTGAGGTTCTTGTAGTCCCCCGGCTTGTAGTTCTTGGAATCCGCGTAGGCCACCACGTCGTTCCACAGCTCATCCGTCATGCCCCGGTCGCTCTTCTTTATGAAACGGCCGTTCTCGTCCAGAATGGCGTTTCCGTAATCGTTGACTTCCAGGCCCCAGGAGACCATCTGCAGGGCAGTGGCGACATTCGCCTTGGTGGTGCTGGTCCGGGAAGCGATATCCCGCAGCCGGTCGGAACTGTTTCCGGAGGTCCCGTGCTGGGCTCCCGAGACCTTGTATTTCGCCAGGGCGGAATGGATGGACGCGGTGAGGTCCACCTGAATGCCCTGGGCATTGGCCTCGATGCCGTGGGTCGTGCCGTTGTTGAGAGCGATCCAGTCAGGGAAGACCGAATGGGCGTTGAGCCCCTGGATCAGGAACAGGGCATCCTCCACGGTGGAAAGGCCCGCCGAGCCCTTGATCTCACCCACCTCGGTCTCCAGGCCCGCCCAGCCGGGGACGAAAGGATTCAGTGCCAGGCTTGCCCGCAGGTTTTCCGCATCCGGCAAATGTGAGGCGTCTATGGCTATCGAGGTGATTCCCGCGTCAAACATGGACGGAATCTCGATCTTTGCCGATTCAACGTCCTTGGCCGACTTGATGCCATAATGGTCGGCATGGATGGCAACCGGCACGGTTATCCCCATCTCGTTGCAGAATGCGTCGACCATCATGGCCATGTTCCAGTAGTTGACGGGGCAATAGGCCTTGGCGCCGCCTTCCGACTTCGCGATCTCGATGATCACGGCGGCGTTGGCCTTCTGGGCCGCCCGCAGCACGCCCCGGATCACGAAGGAGTTCCTGCCGTTGGCGGCCATCGCAATGGCCCGTCCCTTGGCGAGCATGGCGCGGTCGATGACCTTGCCGCTCACCAGGAGTGCCTTGGAATTGGGAAACAGCCGGGCCACGTTCGGCGGCCTGCCGACTTCCACGGCTTTCAGGAAATCAGCGGAATAGCCGAAAGATTTCGTACACATTTCAAACCTCCTTTTACTGAAAGCGGCGGGGAAACGCCACCGGTCAAATGGGGAAAGCACGCACCAGCCGCTCCGGACAACGCGCCGGACGATCCGTGGCAACATTTCATTTTTTTCATGTATATCACAGGGGTTGGGAAAACTCAAGGCGCTGGCGGGACAACCTGATTCGACCCGGACAACGGCCGGAACCGGGATCAGCTTGCACTATCCGCCCCGCCTCGGGTATACTCAGTTTCCATCCGGAAAGGGTGCAGTTCCTCCCTGGCTGTGTCAATCTGCGGAGTTGCTTGTGCGACATACCAAAGTATGCCTCCGCGCAACCCCTTGATTTCCTTGCCAGGATGAATATTCACCACTTTCCGATCTGGAAACCGTGCAGTTTTTGTCCGGAGCTTCCGAACGGACACTACTCGGGGCAAAGTTACGGAGAAAACCATGTTCCCAGTTGTACCCTTCAGCGAAACCTTACTGGGCAGCCACCTGCTGGTGGACGTCCGCACACCCTTGGAATACCAGGAAGACCACATTCCGGAAGCCATAAACGTGCCGCTCCTCAGCAATGAGGAGCGGGTTGAAATCGGCACCCTCTACAAGAGAACCGGCCCCCACGGCGCGCGGATAAGGGGTCTGGAAGTGACGGCTTCCCGCTTTCCCGGCATCGTGGAGGAAATAGCGGAGTCAGCTTCCGGCCGCCCGATCCTGGTCTACTGCTGGCGCGGCGGCCTGCGAAGCAAAACCGTGGCGTCCATACTGGAACTGACCGGATTCCAGGTCAGCCAGCTGGAAGGCGGCTACAAGGCCTGGCGCACATGGCTGACCTCGTTCTTCTCACCGTTCAGGCCATCGGGTCCGCTCGTGGTGATGCACGGGCTGACCGGCATCGGCAAGACGACCTTTCTTACGCTGCTCGACAGAGAGCGGTACACGGTGGTGGACCTGGAAGGTCTCGCCCGGCATCGGGGCTCCGCCTTCGGCGAACTGGGCTTGCGGCAGGACATCACCCAGAAACAATTCGAGAGCCTGCTCTGGAACCAGCTGAGGAAATCACCTCCGGGCAAACCGGTCATCCTCGAAGGGGAAAGCCGCAGGATCGGCAGGATTTCCCTGCCGGGCAACCTCTACGAGGTCATGCGCGAGAGCATCAAGATTTGGTGCGAGGCATCTCTTGAAACCAGGGTCGACCGCCTGATCGACGAATACGGCAGGGAGGAATACCGTGAAGGGATGTCCCAGGCGCTGCTCCGGATCAGGAAGAGGCTGGGGGGGGGAAAATACGAGGAGATTCGGGAATCACTGGAGAAATGGGATCTGAGGACCTTCATGTCGGAGCTGCTCGTTTCCTACTATGACCGGGTTTACTACAAGACCCGCGACTGGGTGGAAGACCGTGTCATCTCCCTGGAAGATTTCGAGTCGGCAGCCCGCGAGCTGGAAGATTTCCTCTCGACTCGATCCGTTTGAACCCGCCCCTTCCCCAAAAAGCAAAAGGGCGTTCATGACAGTCAGCCCTTTGCCCTATGAGTTAGTAATTAATTAAACCTCCCATTGAACTCAAGTTTATAGGAGGTTTTCTTATGACGACCTTTAGAGATGCTCGAAATCGTATCCGCACCTTTTTAAACCAGCAATGAGCCTCTTTAAGATTTGTGGTGTTGCAATTCAAACATTTGTTTGATACATATGATTCAAACACTTGTTTGTATTTTGTGTATCAAGGAGATAAAAAATGGATAGCACGCGATTCATCCATTTACGTGAACAGCTCGGCTACGATAATTTGCGTATGTCAAAAATGCTCAGAATCGATATCGCAGATGTGGAAGCCTTCTGTGTCGGCACAAAATCGATACCAGAAAACCTAGCGAAAGAACTAGAGGACTTTGTTGACTGGTCATTTGAGCTTTCGCATACAGAAACAAAACGAGAACTTGCGAAAAAATACCTGAATAAACCGTAGGAGAGTTCGTTCAGAGAAATATGATTTTGGGTGGAACCGCACCAGGTCTACTCGCCCCTTATTGAGGCAAACACGGATCATATTGCTAGTCCCAAGCTCGGTATATGTGCTGGGAAGATATCTTGCCAGACTTTAATTCGGTTATAGATAACCTGACCCCGAGCACAAAATTGCAACACATTGATTAAACAAACGAAATGCCCTACTAAACTTGGCACGTTCAGTAGGGCATTGTATTTCCCAACTCAAAAGGCGAAGGGCTGGTCATGACAGATGCCCTTTTGCTTGTGCATTGCGTTTTTTTCCCTTTGCTTTTGCCGTGTGCCTTTGCCCGCCTCTATACAGCCAGACTGAACCTGTCAACCAGCTGCTGCAGCTGTTCCGCCAGCTGCGAAAGCTGGTTGGCTGCCGATGCCGACTCCTGTGAGCCTTTCGCGCTCTCCTGCACAACATCGGTGATCTGCTGGATGTTGCTGGTTATTTCATTGGTAGTGGCGGTCTGCTGCTCGGCAGCGGTGGCGATCTGGTTGATCTGCATCGTGACCGAGTTGGCCTGTTCCAGGATCTCCTGGAGAGCCTGGCCCGACTTGGCGGCGTCCACCGTTCCCTTCTCCACTTCCCTCACCCCTTCCTCCATGGATGCGACCGCCCCCTTGGTTTCCATCTGGATCGCCTTGATCATGGACCCGATTTCCTTGGTCGCCTTGGTGGTCCGCTCGGCAAGCGCCCGGACCTCGTCGGCCACGACCGCGAATCCCCGCCCCTGTTCGCCGGCACGGGCAGCCTCGATCGCCGCATTCAGGGCAAGAAGGTTGGTCTGATCGGCGATGTCCTCGATTGTTCCGACGATTTCGCCGATCTGGTCGGAGCGCGCGCCAAGACTCTCAACCGTCTGTGCGGATTCCTTCACGCGGTCGGCGATGCGGTTCATCTCCTGGACCGTATCCTGTACGACGGCGGCGCCGGTTGAAGCCGAATCGCCGGCCATTTTCGAACTCTCCACCGCCATCAGGCAACTCTTGGCGATTTCGGAACTGGTACAGGCCATCTCTTCGCTGGCCGTGGCGACGGTTCCGGCCTGAGCCGCAACTTCTTCAGCTCCCGTGGCAATCTGTTCCGAAGCCGCATACAGCTGGACGGACGCGGATGCGACCTGCGCTGCAGTATCCCTGATCGACGAAACCATATCATGCATCGCTTCCAGCATCCGGTTGATGGCGCGGCCCAGGTCCCCGATTTCATCCCTGGCAAATATCCGGATCTTCGTGGAGAGATCGCCGTCAGCGACACGGCTCATCGCCTCGGCCACCCTGTTGATCCTGGTGACGAAATTATGGGTGAGGTATACGGCGCCCCAAATCCCGAAGATGAGTGCCAACGCCCCACAGGCAATCATTAACAGGCGCTGCTTTTCATAGCGTTCAACCCCGCTCCGGTAAGCTGCAGCGACATTATCATCCTGGTATTTCACCAGGGCGGCGAACGTTTTCTCTACTCGCTGCATCGCGGGATGAGCATCTTTCAGTAGAACCGCGACCGCCTCCTGGTTCTTGCCGGCCAGTACGAGTTCCACGACCCGTTCGTTCGCCTGGGCGGATAACGCGCTCTGCGCTCTGGAATCCTCCAGGAGTTGCATGCCTTTCGGGTCCTTTTCGGCGTCGCCAAGTTTCTTCAGGTTTTCCAGGTATGCGGCGCGGGCGTTCTCGATCGCCTTCTTCTGCTGCAGGACCGCGCCGCGATCATTGAGAAGGACGATCCTCTGGACAGACGACCAGAGATCGTTGACCGATTCAACGGCGCCGAACGCATACGTGGTTTTTGCATACCCTCCCTTGACTATTCCCTCCATCGAGTTCTTTACTTTCACCGTGCTGCTGATGCCGAGGAACAGCGCAAGCACCAGCATGAACAGGATGAACCCAAACACCAACCCCATTTTCGGCCCGATTTTCATCTTTGCAAAAACCATTAGTTTCTCTCCTTGCAGCTTGTCATTCGAAACGATCGGCTTCCTTTCCCGCATTTTCGTACAGGAGCGAGCAAGAATCTCATGTTTCAAAAATCGAGTCGTACTGGCTTCTCATGAAATTAGTTCGTCGGGCATCGGCAAAACTTGAGTTGTTTTTTTGCTGATTGAATGGCAATAATCAGGCGGAGCATAAAACGGTCGAATCCTGTAACGAAAAAGGGCGGCCCCCCAGGGGGGCCGCCCTTTTTCAGCATCGACGCCGTCTTCAAATCACGTTTGCGAAGCCTTCAATGCCTGGTCCATGTCCGCAATGATGTCCCTCACATCTTCGATACCCACCGAGAGCCGGATGAAATCTGCGGTCACACCACTTGCCTCCTGCTCTTCAGCGGTCAACTGCTGGTGCGTGGTCGAAGCCGGGTGAATGACCAGCGTCTTGGCATCGCCGATGTTCGCCAGGTGGGACAGAAGTTTGACATTGTCGATGAATTTCCTTCCGGCCGCCACCCCTCCCTTGATGCCGAAGCCGATGATGGCGCCCGTCCCCCGGGGAAGATACCTCGCGGCGCGTTCATGATCTCTGTGGCTCGCAAGTCCGGGATAATTGACCCAGCTCACGCTCGGATGACTTTCCAGCCATTCCGCCACCCGCTGGGCATTCTCCACGTGTCGCGGCATGCGCACGTGCAGGGTTTCCAGTCCCTGGAGGATGAGGAAGGAGTTGAACGGAGACAGGGGAGCGCCCAGGTCGCGGAGCAATTCGACCCGCAGCTTGACGATATAGGAGGAATTTCCCAGCACGTCCCAGAACCTGATGCCGTGATAGGACGGGTCCGGCTCGGTGAATTCGGGAAATTTCCCGTTGTTCCAGGGAAACCCGCCGCCGTCCACCACGCAGCCGCCGATCGAGGTTCCATGGCCCGCTATGAACTTGGTCAGGGAATAGACGACGATGTCCGCGCCGTGATCGAGGGGACGGAACAGGTACGGAGTGGTGACGGTGTTGTCCACCACGAAGGGAATACCCGCGGCGTGGGCAACCTGTGCCAGGACCTCGAAGTCGTCTACGTTGTTTTTCGGGTTTCCCACCGATTCGGAATAGACCAGCCTGGTGTTTTCATCGATCGCCGCGCGGACGTTCTCCGGGTCGGACGTATCGACGAACTTCACCGAGATCCCCATTTTCGGCAGGGTGTAGTGGAACAGGTTATAGGTTCCGCCGTACAGGTAATTCGTGGAAACGATATTCTGCCCGCATTGCGCGATATTGAGCACGGCATAGCTGATCGCCGCCTGGCCGGAGGCGACCGCCACCGCCCCGACGCCGCCGTCCAGTTCCGCCATCCTCTTTTCCAACACATCGGTGGTGGGATTCATGATCCGCGTATAGATGTTCCCCGGCTCCTCAAGGGCGAAGAGACGCGCTGCGTGGTCCGAGTCCAGGAAGCAATAGGAACTGGTCTGGTAAATCGGCACTGCCCTGGAAAGCGTGGCTGCATCCGGTGTCTGCCCGGCGTGGAGCGCCAGGGTGTCAAGGCTCAATTTCGTTTCTGGCATGTTCGTTCCCCCTCTGGTGATATTTGGAATGAAAAAACCCCTTCCGGGCGCGCGAAAAGGGGTTAAGAAGGTCTTTTCATTCGATTTTTGAAAAAGATACTCGAGTGATCGGGATTTGTCAACGCAAATCGCCCCCCACTCCCCCGGAAGGCCCCCTGTGCGCCCGTCCGTAAAGTTGCGCCAGATCAGCCAGCCTGTCCGCCAACCCGGGGGAAAGGTCATCCAGTCGGAACCGCCAGCTCCAGTTGCCCGTTTTTGAGCCGGGCAGGTTCATCCTGCAGGAGCCGGGCAGACCGAGTACGTCCTGAAGGGGGATTATGGCGGTATCGGCCACCGAGGCAAGCGCGGCCCGCATGAGATCCCACACGAAGTCCTTTCCGTCCGCGCCGAGATAGCGCAAGACCCTTTTCCGCGCACCGGCTGAAAGCGAGTCGAACCATCCGGCTGTGGTGTCATTGTCGTGGGTTCCGGTATAGACAACCGAATTCCTGACATGGTTATGGGGAAGATAGGGATTGTCAGGTCCCGAATCAAAAGCGAACTGCAGGATTTTCATGCCGGGAAACGCAAAGGTGTCCCGCAGATGCTCGACCTCGGGCGTGATCACTCCCAGGTCCTCGGCGACGACGGGAAGTTCTCCGAACTCCCCGCGCAGAGCATGGAAGAAGGCCTCTCCCGGCCCCTTGACCCAGGTGCCCCGTTCGGCCGTCCTCTCGCCCGCGGGAACTTCCCAGCACGCCTCAAAACCACGGAAATGGTCGATACGCACGAGGTCGTGCAGCATGAGCGCCGACCTGAAGCGATCCTTCCACCAGCAGTAGCCGCAACGCGCCATCTCCTCCCACGCATAGAGCGGATTCCCCCACAACTGTCCGGTTTTGCTGAAGTAATCGGGAGGAACACCCGCTATCACCCTGGGCCGGCCTCTGCCATCCAGCTGGAAAAACCGCGGATTCGCCCACACCTCCGCCGAGTCGAAAGCCACGAAAATCGGGACATCTCCGAAAATCCCGATTCCCATCTGGTTGGCATAAGCTTTCAGGCTGCGCCACTGGCGGAAAAACTGCCACTGGCCGTACTTCAGGACCCCGATTTCCGGGCCGAGAACCCGGGAGGCTTCCTCCAGCGCCGCTCCGTCACGCAGCGCAAGGCGCTCCGGCCAATCACACCATTTCTGCCCCCGGTGCCGAAGCTTGAGGGCCATGAAGAGGGCATAGTCATGGAGCCATGGAGTCGAGTCGCAGAACTGCCAGAATGCTTCCAGCCTGGACCGGCCTGCGGAAGCGAAGAAGTTCGCCGCGGCTTTGCCCAGCGCGGAAGACTTGCTTTCTCCGGCATTTTCATAATCGACCCGCTCCGGGGAACCCGCATCCGGCAGGTCGTCAGGCCTCAGGTCCCCTTCTTCGACGAGCAGGCGCAGGTCTATCAGCAGAGGATTGCCCGCAAAGGCCGAATAGCACATGTACGGCGAATTGCCGAATGCGGTGGGCCCCAGCGGCAGGATCTGCCAGATGGCTTGCCCCGCATCCCGGAGAAAATCAGCGAATGCCATCGCCTCAGCGCCGAGTGAACCGATCCCGCCCGGACCGGGAAGCGAAGTCGGATGGAGGAGTATGCCGCTTTTTCTGGTCCCGGCCATGCCTGATTCTCCTGGAAAGGGTCTAGGTAGTAAGTTTTTGGTTTCAGGGTCTGGCTGCTACCTTCCGAATCCCGGCTCCTGAGTTCTTAATGCCGCCTTTTCCCTGCACCTTTTGCTTTTTGCCCTAAGCGCATGTTGCGAGAACTTCGTCGATCCGCCTGCCGTCAAGGGTTTCTTCTTCCAGCAGGGCCGCTGCCAGCGCATCCAGCTTGCAGCGGTTCGCTTCCAGCAATCCCTGGGCAGCCGTCTCGGCATCCAGGATTATGGCCGAGATTTCCTGGTCGATGCGCCAGGCCATCGCTTCGGAAAAGGTCTTCTCCTGTGCCAGCTTCATGCCGAGAAAAGGGTGCTCTTCGCCGCGGGAGAAAGTAACCGGTCCGATTTTGTCGCTCATGCCCCACTGGCAAACCATTTTCTCCGCCAGTTCGGTGACTACCTTGAGGTCGTTCTGGGCCCCGGTGGAAATGTCGCCGAACACGAGGCGCTCGGCAATTCTGCCCCCCAGTATCACGGCGATCCGGTTCATGAGATAGGCCTTGGGAAAGTGATAGCGGTCGTCCTCGGGGAGTTGCTGCGTCACTCCCAGCGCCATGCCGCGGGGGATGATGGTGACCTTGTGGATCGGATCGGTGCCGGGAAGCAGCTTGGCCACCAGCGTATGGCCGGATTCATGGTACGCCGTAATCCGTTTCTCGTCCTCAGAGATGTACATTTTGCGCTCGCCGCCCATCAGGATCTTGTCCTTGGCCAACTCCATGTGCTTCATCCCCACCAATACCGAATTTTCACGGGCCGCCAGTATGGCAGCCTCGTTCACCAGGTTTTCCAGGTCCGCTCCGGTCATCCCCGGCGTACCCTTGGCGATGACGGCCAGGTCAACATCTGCCGCCAGTGGTTTCAAGCGGGTGTGGACTTTCAGGATGCTCTCCCGGTCCCGCCAGTCCGGCCTTTCTATGACCACGCGCCGGTCGAAGCGGCCCGGGCGGAGCAGCGCCGGGTCCAGGACGTCCGGGCGGTTGGTGGCAGCCATCACGATTATCTCCTCGTGGGGATCGAAGCCGTCCATCTCCGAGAGCAGCTGATTGAGGGTCTGTTCCCGCTCGTCATGCCCGCCGCCGAAACCGGCTCCCCTGCTGCGCCCCACGGCATCCAGCTCATCGATGAAAATGATGCTCGGCGCCACTTTCCGTGCATTGGAAAACAGGTCCCTCACCCTGCTGGCCCCGACGCCGACGAACATTTCAATGAACTGGGACGCCGAAATGCTGAAGAACGTCACTCCCGCCTCGCCCGCGACCGCCCGCGCCAGGAGGGTTTTGCCGGTCCCGGGAGGCCCGACCAGCAGCACGCCCTTCGGCACCTTGCCGCCGATGCGCGAAAACTTCTTGGGGTCCCTGAGATACTCGACCACTTCGCGGAGCTCCTGTTTGGCCTCTTCCATGCCCGCCACATCGGCGAACGTGACCGGAGTCTTCCGGGATTCGTAGACTTTTGCGCCCGACTTGGCGAACCCGCCCATCATGGCGCCCGGCCCCTGTGACTTGACCCCGCGCGAAAAGAGGATCCAGACGCCGATGATGAGCAACCACGGAAGGATATAGATCAGCCCGGAAACTATCGGCGACGTTTCCTGGGAAACAGCGGTCACCTGCACTTTCTTCGCTTCCAACTCAGTCATCAATGCGGGATCCTGGATCGCGGGCATGATCGCGGTGAACTTCCCCACGCTCCTGGTGGCGCCCTTTCCGTCCGGCGGCACGCTCACCGGGACCTTCTGCCGGAGTTCCCCTTTCAGGGAGTTCCCCCGGAGAGTGATCTCCTTGACATTGTCCTTAGCCAGTTCTTCCTTGAAGCGGCTGTAGGGAATCTCGGCGGTATCCCCCGGTTTCCCTCCGATCATCGCCGTGTAGACGAGATTGAAGAGTACGACGAGAGCCAGCATTGCCAGTAACGGTTTCCAAACAGGTTGCCACATGCGCCACTCCCTTGAGTTCGATCGTCCGGCTATCCTCTTAACTTTATACTGCCCGAATCGCCACCCGGCAAGGACCCGGGCAGTGAGAATTGACAAAAAATGCCGATTAGACTATCTTGCCGGTTCATCACCGCCAGCCATATAGCCGGTCGCTCTCATCGTCAGACATCCCGGGAACAGCGCCCGGAACCAGGAGATCGCATCATGCCGCAACAGACCATGCTGTGGGTCGGTTTCGCCGTCCTCATAACCGTCATGTTCATCCTCGACCTTGGAGTCTTCAACCGAAGGAGCCATGAAATCTCGTTCCGCGAAGCGCTGGCCTGGACGCTGGTGTGGGTGGGTCTGGCCATGGCCTTCAACATCGGCATCCTCTTTTTCATGGGCACGACCAAGGCGCTGGAGTTTTTCACCGGCTACCTGATCGAGGAATCCCTTTCGGTGGACAACCTCTTTGTCTTCATCATGATCTTCTCATATTTCCATGTTTCCCGCGCCCATCAGCCAAAAATCCTGAAATGGGGGATAATCGGCGCGCTGGTCATGCGGGCGGCATTCATCTTCCTGGGCATCGAGCTGTTCGAGCGATTTCACTGGATGGTCTACCTGTTCGGCGGGATTTTGATCTTCACCGGCTTAAAAATGGCCTTTGGCGGCGAGGAGAAGATCGATCCGGAAAACAATTTTGTGGTCAGGATTGTCAGGAAATTCGTCCCCATTACAAAACGCATTTACGGCGACCGCTTCTTCATCAGACGCAAGGGAGTGCTGGCGGCGACCCCCCTCATGCTGGCGCTGGTGGTGGTGGAAAGCAGCGACGTCATTTTCGCCGTCGATTCGATCCCCGCGATCCTGGCGGTGACCCGGGATCCGTTCATCGTCTATACGTCCAATGTTTTCGCCATCATGGGACTTCGTTCCCTGTACTACCTGCTGAGCAATGTTATGGAAATGTTCGTGTACCTGAAGCTCGGCGTCTCTTTCATTCTGGCATTTGTCGGCCTCAAAATGCTGTTCTCGTCCGCATACGAGTTCCCGATCTATTTTTCTCTCGGCATTATCGTGGGAGTGCTCTCCATCTCGATCGCCGCCTCGGTCACCATCGGCAACAAGCGGAAGACCCGGCACTGACCGCCGCAAGGCACGCAAGCCGGAAGCAGGCATCCCCGCAGATTCGTGATGCTGCCTGCTTCCGGGCTCACGTCGCGGTTTCATCTCCTGCCGTATCGTCCTTCACCACCCGTACCTTGAGAATTGCCGTTTTGGTCACTTCTTCGCACACCAGCACGAACCCGTCGAACCTGACTTTCTCCCCCTGTTCGGGAAACCTCCCCAGAAGATCGAGTATCAGGCCGGCCAGGGTGTCGTAGGGCAGGTCTTCCTCCTTTTTGAAATCGAGGACATCGGCCAGGTCCGAGAGGGAGATCATCGCATCCAGGACCATGCTGCCGTCAGCCAGCTTCTGGATCCGGTGCGGCTCTCCCACGTCATGCTCATCCTCTATCTCTCCGACCAGTTCTTCGAGCAGGTCCTCGGTGGTCGCCAACCCGCTGATGCCGCCGTATTCGTCCACCACCAGTGCCATGTGGATGCGCTTGCGCTGCATCTCCTTCAGGAGATCGTTGACCTTTTTCACCTCCGGCACGTAGTAGGGGGGTCTGACGATGGTTTCCACGTCGAACCCCGGTTCCTTGACCATGCGACCGAGGAAATCCTTTCCGTGAATGAATCCGGTGATGTTCTCGATGGACCCCCGGTAGACCGGATAGCGCGAGTACATGTTCTCCATGACGGTCTTGAGCATCTCATCGCGGGAAGCTTCCAGGTCGATCCCCACGATCCTCGTCCGCGGCACCATGACCTCCCGGACGCTGGTGTGGGTGAAGTCGAAGATGTTTTCGATGTATTCCCGCTCCGATGCGCTGAAGACACCTGTTTCATGGCCCTCCTGGACGATATGCCGCACTTCTTCCGGGGTGATGAAAGCCTGGCCGCCTTCGGCCTTGATGCCGAGGACCCTCAGGACAGCGCGGTTGGAAAAGGCGAGAAAGCTGACCGCAACCGACCCGGCACGGGCCAGGAAGCGTATTGTCTTGGCAACGTGCAGCGCCACGGTGTCGGCATACTGAAGCGCAATCGTTTTGGGGACGAGTTCGCCGAAGATGAGGGAAAAGTACGAAATCAGGACGACCACGATGGTTATGGCGAGTGGTTCGGCGGCGTGACGCGCGAATTCGAACGGAGCGGCGAGGAAAAACGGTTTCAGGTACTGGATGGCCGCGGCGCCGCCGACGGCGGAGGCCATGCTCCCCACAATGGTGACGCCGATCTGCACGGTTGCCAGGAAGCGGTGGGGATCGTCCTGGAGGCTTTCTACGATCCTGGCATGCGCGTCTCCCTCCGACACCAGCTGGGCAATCCTGCTTTTGCGCGCCGAAATGACGGCCAGTTCAGAACAGGCAAAAAAACCGTTCGCCAGAATGAGGAGAAAAACCAGCAGCAACTCCAGCCAGACCGTTTCCAAAACTTCCTCCTTGCTTGATCCGCTCTCATATCAATACCTGTACGGGACAGCCGTTTTTTCAGAAAATCCCCTCCAGCAGCCTGAGGCAGGCATCATCCCTGTTCAGCGTGTAGAGATGGATGCCCGGCGCCCCCTTTTCCAGGAGGCCCTTGATCTGTCCCCGGGCATACTCGATGCCCAGCTCCTGGACCGCATCCGCCCCCCCCCGCTGGTTGGCCGCTTCCAGTTCAGCCATGAAATCCGCCGGTATGGTGGCTCCGCAGAGCGAGAGCACCTTCCGTATCACCTTGAGGCTGAATATCGGCATGACGCCCGGGATTATGGGTTTTCTTATCCCGGCGTTCCCGGCCCGTTCCACGAAATCCCAGTAGAGATTGTTGTCGAAAAAGAGTTGCGTGACCACGAAATCGCCGCCTGCGTCCAGCTTGAAGCGCAGGGCGTCCAGATCGGATTCGGGACAGGCTGCCTCGGGATGGCCCTCCGGATAGCCGGCGACCCCGATTCCCATTTCCGGCAAGCGTTCCCTGACAAACGAGACCAGGTCGGACGCATAGGCGAAATCCCGGTGACCCGACATCAGCTCCGGCTGGTCCTGCGGCGGATCCCCGCGGAGAGCAAGGATGTTGTCCACACCTGCGGAACGCAGTTCACCGAGGAAGTCCAGGATGCCGGCCTTGGTTGCGCCGACGCAGGTGAGATGGGCCATCGGCTCCAACGACAGGTCGCGCTTCAGGCGGGTTACGATTTCCAGCGTATGCGACTGGGTGCTTCCGCCGGCTCCGTAGGTCACCGACACGAAAAGCGGCTCGAGGGAACTGAGGTGCTCCACGCTGCGAAAAAACGCGGGCCAGTCAACCTGCTCCTTCGGGGGGAAAAATTCCAGTGAAATGAACGGTTTATCCCGCTCGAACAGTTCAACGATGCGCAAATCACATTCTCCTTGGAAGCATCCGCTTTCACGATTCGCAGCATGCGCCGGAAGCGTTTTTTTCCTTGTACTTGGGGATGTTACGTTGAGAACGTATAGCATGGCGTCCCGACATTTGCAAGTGGTGCGAGCCCTTCGCCTGCAGAGCGCTACAGGTTTTCATGCCGGGAAAAGTGTGATACATATATCCATGATGAAAATTTTTTGATCCAGCCCAACGATCGCCATTGAAAAACTTCTCGAGAAAAGGCCTGACAAATGAATGATTTCCCATCCCTCATAGACACCCATGCGCACATAGACGGCAAGGAATTCGAGGCGGATTTTCCCGCCATGCTGGAGCGGGCGGCAGCAGCGGGAGTGACCAGGATGATCGCCGTAGCCGGTGACATGGAGTCCAGCAGGAAGACTGTGGAGCTGGCAGGGAATTACGGGAGCATATACTGCGCGGTCGGCGTGCATCCCCATGACGCCGTCCACGTCTCGGACAAATGCTTCGACGTGGTGGGCCGGCTGGCCGCGGACTCCGGGAAATGCGTCGCCATCGGCGAGATCGGGCTGGACTTCTACCGGGACCGGTCGCCAAGGGACATCCAGGAACGGGTTTTCAGACGGTTTCTCCTGCTGGCTTCCGAACTGGACCTGCCGGTGATCATCCATGACCGGGATGCCCATGACAGGGTCCTCGCAATCCTGAGAGAAGAGAGGAAACGCGGCATCAGGGGAGTGCTGCACTGTTTCTCCGGCGACCTTGAGATGGCCAGGGAATGCATCGACCTGGGGTTCTCCATCTCCATACCCGGCACGGTCACCTTTCCGTCGAACCAGCAATTGCGCGACGTGGTCAGGAGGGTATCCTCGGACTTCATCCTCCTCGAAACCGACTGCCCCTATCTTTCGCCGGTCCCCTACCGGGGAAAGCGCAACGAGCCTGCCCATCTCCGCCTCGTGGCCGAAAAGGTGGCTGAACTCAAGGGATTGTCGCTTGAGGACATCGCGCGGATCACCACCCTCAATGCAGAACGGCTCTTCGGCATCGGCAGGCGGGAACAGAGCGGCGCCATCGCCTATCGCATCCGCGATTCGCTCTACCTGAACATCACCAACCGCTGCTCCAACCGCTGCTCATTCTGCGCCAAGTTCTCGGACTTCTTCGTCAAGGGGCATTTCCTGAAACTTGACCATGAACCGTCCTTCGCCGAGGTCATGGAAGCGGTGGGAGACCCGTCCGGTTACGACGAGATCGTTTTCTGCGGCTACGGCGAACCGCTCCTGCGGCTCGACCTGGTGGTCCAGGTTGCCACCGCCCTGAAGGCCAGGGGGTGCCGGATCAGGATCAACACGGACGGCCAGGCCAACCTGGTCCACGGCAGGAACATCCTGCCGGAGCTGGCAGGGCTCGTCGATACGGTCTCGGTCAGCCTGAACGCCGCTGACGCGGCAACGTATGCGCACCTTTGCCGCACTCCGTACGGAGAAGCCGCTTTCCCGGCCGTTTGCAGCTTTCTGCGCGATGCGGGAAAGCACATTCCCACCGTTGTCGCTTCGGCGGTAACCCTTCCCGGACTGGATATCGAGCCGGTCAGAATACTCGCGGAAGCTCTCGGCGTCGTCTTCCGCAAACGGGAGTATGCCGATGTCGGATAAAGCGGATGTGTCGTTCGGAATCCCGGAAAATGTTCGGTCCGGCACTACTGACTCCGCGGCTGAACCCGGCGCCGTCGGCCTTTGCCTCGGAGCCTGCACCGTAACCATTGCGAAGCGCACCGGCGAAAGCGTGACCTTCGAGAGCATCGCGCACGACGGCAAGGTCGGCGACGTGCTGCGCAAGTCCCTGGCCGGACTGCTCCCGGCGCGGATCGGCATCACCGGCCGCACGTTCCGCAACCTGGTGTCGCTGCCGACCATTCCAGAGCCCGAAGCGGTGGAACTTGCATACACCCATGTCCGTGAACGATGCCCCGATGTGGACTGCATCGTCTCGGCCGGCGGCGAAACCTTCATCGCCTATTTCCTCGACCGAAACGGCAGGATACGCTCCGTGCAGACCGGCAACAAGTGCGCGTCGGGAACCGGCGAATTCTTTCTCCAGCAGATAAAGCGCATGGATCTGGAACTGGAAGCCGCCATAGAAGCCGCGGAGGGGGCGGAACCGTACCCCCTTGCCGGTCGCTGCTCGGTGTTCTGCAAATCCGACTGCACCCATGCGCTCAACAAGGGACTGGCGAAAGGGAGGGTAAGCGCGGGACTGTGCCAGATGATGGCGGTCAAGGTCGTCGAACTTCTGAAAAAGGGTCAGCCGACCCGCGTCCTGGTGACCGGCGGGGTCAGCAGGAATGAAGTGGTGCTCGATTTTTTGCGCCATTCGTACCCCCAGGCGACTACCATCCCCGAATCGCCCTTTTTCGAGGCGCTTGGCGCCATGCTCTGGGCTGACGCGAAGGCGGTTTCCCTTGAAGGATGCGAAGGAATCTTTTCCCGGGGACTCAGTCCCTTCTCCTTTCTGCCCGGGCTTGCGGCAGGCTTGAAGAACGTCAGGTTCACCTCCATGGAACGGGGGGAATGCCGCGAGGGGGAATACATCCTGGGCCTGGACGTGGGCAGCACCACCACCAAGGCCGTGCTGCTCCGGATGGAAGACTGCGCAGTGACTGCCGGAGTGTACCTGCGGACGTCAGGCGACCCGGTGGGCGCCAGCCGCCGCTGTTACCGCGGCATTCTCGACCAGGTTCCCGCCGGGGTGTCGCTGAAGGTCGTCGCCATAGGCGCAACCGGCAGCGGCCGGCGCATCGCGGGCCTACACGCCCAGACCCCGGGCATCGTCAACGAGATCGTCGCCCATGCCGCGGCCGCCGTCCACTTCGACCCCGGCGTGGAAACCATATTCGAGATCGGCGGGCAGGACGCCAAGTACACCTTCATAACCAACCGCGTCGCCAGCGACTACGCCATGAACGAAGCCTGCTCCGCCGGCACCGGCTCCTTCCTGGAGGAATCCGGCCGCGAGTCGCTCGGCGTGGCCATGGAAGACATCGAAGACCTGGCCCTCCGTTCGTCCGCGCCCCCGGACTTCAGCGACCAGTGCTCGGCTTTCATCGGCAGCGACGTCAAGACCGCCGTCCAGGAGGGGATCGGCAGGGAAGACATTCTCGCCGGGCTCGTCTATTCGGTCTGCCAGAACTACCTGAACCGGGTGAAGGGTGCGCGCCCGGTGGGGAAAAAGATCTTCATGCAGGGCGGGGTCTGCTACAACCGCGCCGTCCCCGCCGCAATGGCGGTGCTCTGCGGCCAGGAGATAATCGTTCCACCGGAGCCGGGCCTCATGGGCGCCTTCGGTGTCGCCCTGGAAATGCGCCGCAAGATCCTCGGCGGACTCATGAAAAAAGGCGCCTACCGGCTCGGGGACCTGGCTGACCGGGACGTCGCCTACAGGGATCCGTTCGTCTGCGCCGGCGGCAAGGAAGGGTGCGACAGGAAGTGCACGATTGCCAGGATCGAGGTGAACGGCGCCGTCTTCCCGTTCGGCGGCGCATGCGATCTCTACTACAACCAGTTCAGGAACGAGAAGATCGACCCGGCCGGGCGCGACCTGGTGAAGGTCCGGGAAGAGCTGGTGTTCAACAGCTACGCCCCTCCGGACATCGTCAGCAATGAGGCGGCCCGTTCCGTGGGCATTCCGGCATCCCTGCTGACCACGACTCTCTTCCCGTTCTACGCGTATTTTTTCAGCCGTCTCGGCTTGCGGGTCGTGCCGGGGCTGGATCCGGACCCCGAAGGGTTGGAAGCCCCGGCCGCTTCCTTCTGCTTTCCCATGCTCCAGAGCCATGCCTTTGTCCAGGGACTGCTCAAACGGGACATGGACTTCATCTTCATCCCCCACGTGAAGTCCATGGCAATGGAAACCAGCGACGAAACCAACTGTACGTGCCCTTTCGTCCAGTCCGACCCGTACTGCCTCACGGCAGCGTTCCACGACAATCTCAAGCCCAGGCTGCTGACAGCGGTGCTCGAATTCGACAACCCGGGCCGCCTGCGGGAAGCATTCGTTTCTCTCGGCCGGCGGCTCGGATTCTCGCGCAGGAAGTCCGCGGCCGCATACGAAGATGCCAGGGAAGCGTTCTGTTCCATGCGCAGGGAGATGATCGACCTGGGAAGGGAATTCCTCCGCGGCCTGGCGCCCGACGAATCGGCCATCGTGCTGTTCGGCCGCCCCTACAACGCCTTCAGCCGGTTCGGCAACATGGGCGTCCCGCACAAGTTCGCCAGCCGCGGCTTCCGCGTCATACCCCACGACTTCCTGCCCCTGGAGGAACTGGGGGGCTCTACCGTGTCCCAGATGTTCTGGGCCACGGGACAGGGCATCATGCAGGCGGCCGCGTTCGTACGGCGCCAGCCCAATCTCTTCGGGGTCTTCATCACCAACTTCAGCTGCGGCCCCGATTCCTTCATAACCGGCTACTTCCGCGACGCCATGGGACAAAAGCCATCGCTGACCCTGGAAATCGACGCTCACACCGCGGATGCCGGCATCGACACCAGGATCGAGGCTTTCCTGGATGTGGCGCAGGGATACCGGGAACTCGGCCGGAACGCGATGGACACCCCCGATTTCAAACCGGCCCGGATGGTGAAGCACGAAGGAAACCATGTCATCGAAACGGGAAACGGCAGACGGTATCGCCTGACGGATCCGGAAGTCAGGCTCCTCATTCCGTCCATGGGAAAAAGCGTCTCGGAATGCCTGGCCGCCGCCATGAGATTCTGCGGCATACGGGCAACGGCCCTCGATCCTCCGGGCCGGCGGGAACTCTCGCTGGGCAAAGGCCACGCCACCTGCAAAGAGTGCCTGCCGCTCATACTCACGAGCGGCTCCCTGGCGAACTACCTCTCCACGTCCCGGCAGGAAGGCGAAGTCATCGCCTATTTCATGCCGGAGACCGACGGCCCCTGCCGTTTCGGCCAGTACAACGTGTTCATGAAGAACTACATCCGCAAGAACAGGATCCCCGACGTGGCGCTCTTCACCCTATCGTCCGAGAACAGCTACGACGGCATCCCCGCTGAACTGACACGGCGCATCTGGCTTGGGCTGACCATCGGCGACGGTCTGGAGGAAGTCAGGGCGGGCATTCTCGCACTCGCCCGGGAGCGGGAAGCAGCGCTTGCCGCGTTTGAAGGCGCACGGGAGCGGATCGTGCGCAGCGTTGCGGAAGACAGCTATGAAACGGTCATGAAAAGGCTCGGCCGGGAAATGGAGGAACTCTCCCGGCACGACAGGATATGTTCGGTGGAAGATGCGACCAGGATCTCCCTCATCGGGGAGATTTTCGTCCGGCGCGATGACTTCGCCCGCCAGTACATGGCGGAAAAGCTGGCTGACAAAGGTGTCCTGCTGCGCACCGCCCCGGCGACCGAATGGCTCCACTACACCGATTACTGCCTGGCCAGCGGGTTGAGCGGCCCCGTGTCGATCGCCAGGCGGCTGAAGCTCAAGCTGAAGAAAATGGTGATGATCCGGGACGAGCGGCTGGTCGCCTGTCATCTGTCCGTTTCCGGTTTCTTCGACAGCCACCGGACCCCGGTCGACCACCTGGTTTCCAGGGGGGCGTCCCTTCTGAATCCGCAACTGACCGGGGAGGCGATCCTGACCATCAGCTCGGCCCTGACCGAAATCGGCGACGACTGCCACGGCGTCATCAGCATCGGGCCGTTCGGCTGCATGCCGAGCCGCATCGCGGAAGCCATCACCACCTACCGCCTCGACGACGAAAAAGAAAATTTCTCCGTGAGGAACAGGAAGTTCTGGGCAGAATCCAGGGGCGAAATCCCCCTCCCCTTCCTGGCCATCGAAAGCGACGGCAACCCGTTCCCCCAACTGGTGGAAACGCGGCTGGAAAGCCTGCTGCTTTCGGCCAGGAGGCTCAAGGAGCACCTGGGCAGGCCGGCAGGGGGCGGCGCCGGCCGGACCTCCTGAAAGCCCCCGCACATCAGAATTCCCCGAGAATCAAGCTCTCCAGGTCCTTCCGCTCCGAACGCTGGTCATGCGACGCGGGGTGGCCCACCGCCACGACTGCCATAAGTTCCATGTTGTTCGGGACGTCAAGCAGAGCGGCCACGGCGGCGGCGTTTTTCAGGATTTCCCCCAGCCATACCACCCCGAGGCCCAGGGCATGGGCCGCCAGCAGCATGTTCTGCAGGCAGGCGCCGATTGCCTGGTGGTCCTTGGTTTCATTGTACATGGCGCTCCGGTCCAGAAAAACTGCTATCGCAGCCGGCGCTTCCACGATGATCCGGCCATAACGGGTAAGCCCGGCCAGTTCATTTCTCTTGCCGCGGTCAAACACCGCCACGAACCGCCATGGCTGGTTGTTGAGCCCCGACGGCGCCCAGGACCCGGCTTTCAGGATTTCGGCCACCATCTGCCGCTCAACCGGTTCGGCAGTGAAACCCCTCACGCTTCTGCGGGTGTAGATTCCTTCCAGGATATCCATCAGGCAATTCCTCCGGTACGATGCGAAATGCTTCCTCTGTGCTTGCAAAGGCAGTATGGAGTGATAGTATACAGTATGATTCGCCGTGATGACAGGGGCAATTGCCCCCGTGCCGCCAGGCTCAACCGGAAACGTTTCGGCTGCAGGCCCGCGCCCAGCCCGATCGGTAGCGTACGATGAGAACAGTCCTGGTTTTTCCGCCATTCTTTCTCCAGTCCCTGTACAACCTCCCCCCCCTGGGCCTTCTGAACCTCGCAACATTACTCAGAAACGCAGGGCACGAGGTTTCGGTGCTGGATCTCGTCCTTGCCGTGAGAACGGGGGACCTCCCCACTGGCGCCGCCATCTACCGGGACGCCGCCCGCATGATCCTGGAACGGGAACCGGACCTGGTGGCATTCTCCGCCCAGTGTGCGACGACTCCGGCGGTGCTCCGCATCGCCCAATTGTTGAAAACGAGCCGGCCGAACGCGAGGATCGTGGCTGGAGGGCACGACGTGTCGTTCGTCGCGGATCGGATTCTGGAACGGTTCCCCTGGATCGACGCCATCGTCAGGGGTGAGGGCGAAGCGACCTTCCCCGAACTTGTCGCTGCTTATGCCCGCGATCAAGACCCGGAAACGGTCCCCGGCATTACCTGGCGCTCGGCCGGCAGGATCACGAGCAACCCTGACCGTGACCTGATTTCCTGCCTGGACGACATCCCGGTCCCGGATTACGGTTTCGTCCCTTCCCTCGACGTTTACCGCTCCGCCTGTGCCATCCCCCGCAGCATAGCCATACTGGAGGTGGGCCGGGGCTGCCCCCACAGTTGCGTCTACTGCTCCGAATCGGTCATGTGGCGCCGCAGGACGAGGACATTTTCCATCCGGAGGATAGTCGGTGAAATGCGCATCCTCAGGGACAACTGCGGTGCCGAGTGCTTCCTCCTTGCATACGACCAGTTCACCGCTGACCGCCGGTTCGTGGAGGAATTCTGTCATGCCGTGATGGATGCGGGCTTGGAGGGGACCCCCTGGTACTGCATCTCAAGGCTCGACTCGGTCGACCTCCCACTCCTGAAAACCATGCGGGAGGCAGGCTGTGAATCAATGTGTTACGGCATCGACTCCGGCTCGGAGCGGACGCTCCGCTTCATCGGCAAGCGCATCGATCGAGGCATCCTGTACCAGCGGGTCCGGGAAACGACGGACGAAGGGATGGTGCCGACCCTGAGCTTCGTGATCGGCTTTCCTGAAGAGGAGCGCCGGGATGTCGACGACACGCTTGAACTGGCGCTCAAGTGCGGGATCCAGGGCAACAGCAACCCTCTGATCCAGCTGCCCACCGTGCTGCCCGGCACGGAGCTCCACCGGCGCTGCTCGGACCGCCTGGTCCGTTCGGCGGACACCTATTTTTCCCTCGGCCTGGAATTCGACCACGGCAGGCGGCTGGCCGGGGACACGGAGCTGATAGAGTCCGATCCGATCATCTTCAGCAGTTTCCACAACCTGGAGTGCACGGGGATGCAGCCGGCCGAACTGGACCGACTTGCGGGCAACTTCCCCCTTGTTGTCAACCTCTTCCCCAAATCGTTTCTTCTCCTGGCAACCGCGCTGCGGGAATCGGTCAGCATTCTCTTCCGGAAATTTGCCGGGCACGTCGCTGCCGCGGAGAGGAAAGACGCTTTCGGCCTGAGCCCGGGTGACTGTCTGCAGCACCTGCCGTCATTCGTCGGGAAGTCACTCGAAAATGCGCAACTGAACGGATGGGACCACGTGCCCCATGTATGCTCCTACGAGAAACTGGCCGCCGAAATGACGGGCGGGCAGCTCTGCCGGGCGGCGGCCACGGCCGTCATCAGCCCGATGGACGAATGGACCCCGCAGAGGAGCGGACAAGCGGCGGTGAAAGAATTCCCCTTCAACATTCCCGCCATCATCGCCGACCTGAAGGAGGGTATTTTCCTGCGCCGATATGAAAGAGAACCCGTCATACTGGTCTTCGTCTCCCGGCGGAGCGGCCTGGAGGTCGTGGAAATGAACGAGTTCGGGCGGGATCTCCTGGCCTGCTGCAACGGTTCCGCAAACCTGGACGGGATAGCGGCCGGACTTTACAACCGGTACGGATCGGGGATGGACACGGAGGGATTCCGGGAAGAGTGCCGGGACGCCCTCGAAGCGCTGGAAAGCATGGAAATTGTCCAGAGGGTGAATGCCGCCCGCCACGAGGAAAGGAGGTGATTACATGCTCAAACTGAGAAGCGTTGAAAAGAGAACCATGTCATCGGCCGGGTGCCACGCGCCTTCGTGCCACGCACCCGCATGCCACGCGCCGTCTTGCCATGCTCCGTCTTGCCATGCACCCGCATGCCATGCGCCTGTCTAACAGCGCCTCAACCTTTCGGGCGGATCGCCGTGCCGCGGCCGATCCGCCCGCTTTTACCAAAGGACATCGACTGCAATGACCCCACCGGGCCGCTTCCGAGTAATCGACGGTCACGTCGACCTGCTCTACGATCTGGTCCGGCATCATCCGGACAAGCCACTCGAAGACGTTTCCGACGCGTGGTGCGGCCTGCCGCGTCTCGCAGCGGGTAACGTGAGAATCGTCGTTTCCGCCTTCTATTGCCAGGATGGCTGCAATGGCCCCCTTACAGCCGCGGAAAACCTCCGTTCGCTGTTGCGGTACGCCGAATCCAACCTGGAGGTACTGCCGGTGATCAGGACCCGGCAGGAGCTTGCCGCCTGTTTCGAAGGATCAGGAAATCCGGGCGCCCTGCCGTTGCTCGAAAACGCGGATCCCCTCCTGGAATTCGACCCTGAAGTCCTTGCGCGACGGGGATTCAGGGTTGTCGGATTGACGCATGCCGAACGGAACAGGATCGGCTGCGGCAACAACGCCGAAAACCCCACCGGTCTCACCAAAGCCGGGCGGTCGCTGGTTGCCCGGCTCGACCGGCTCGGCATGGCCGTTGATACCGCGCACCTGTCCGAACCGAGTTTCCGGGATCTGCTGGAGATTTTCGCCGGCCCGCTCGTTTCGACCCACACCGGGATCCGGCCGTTTTGCGATACGCCGCGCAACCTGTCCGACCGCCAGATCAGGGCAATCCTCGACCGGAAGGGAATGATCGGCCTCGCAGCGTATCCCGGAATGCTGGATCCGTCAGGCAAAGCGGATAGCACTGATTTTTTCAGGCAGCTTGATTGGCTGATCCAGAAATACGGTCCGGGAGGAATCGGTATCGGATCGGACTTCGGCGGCTTCGACACGATGTGCCACGGCCTGGAGGACCACTCCGCATTGCCGCGCGTGGCGGAATCGCTCTCTGACGCCGGTTATTCAGACAGGGTCATCGAGGGCGTCCTTGGCGAAAACTGGCTCAGGTTCTTTTCAAGGCTCCTGCCCGACGCGCACGCTGCGGATTAGGCGCAATCGTTGAAATTTTCCGAATAAAAACGGAAATTGTTCCCCCCCGCCGCCTTGATCTTGTACATCGCCAGGTCAGCATGCCTGATCATTTCATCCTGGTCAGTTCCGTCCAGAGGGTAAAGGCTTATGCCTATGCACGGAGTGATGCGTATCTCGTGGCCATCCGCAACATAGGGAGCGGAAAGTAATGATAGAATGCGTTGCGCCACCTTGGCGGCGTCACGGTACTCGGCCAGATTCTCCAGGAGGACCAGGAATTCGTCCCCCGCCAGGCGGGATACCTGGACGTCCGAGCCGTTCTCCGTCTCCCGCACGACCTGGTCGCTGGTCCTGACACTCGACGAAAGGCGCTGCGCGACCTGTTTCAGCAATTCGTCACCCACCGAATGGCCGTAATGGTCATTGATGTTCTTGAACCTGTCCAGATCGACGAAAAGTATCGCCAGCTTGCTGTTCATGCGCCGCGCGCGCTCGATAGCCTGTTCGAAATGATCCGTGAAGTGCAGCCTGTTCGGCAGGCCGGTAAGGTTGTCGTAGTATGCAAGCCGCCTGATCCTTTCTTCAGTCCTGCGCCGTTCCGTGACGTCCTGGACATAGCCTACCACCTGGACCGGCCGGCCGGCCCCGTCTCTGCGGACCTGCGCTTCAGCGTGAATATCCAGGGTCTCGTTCGTGCGGTTGATTATCCGGCAATCCAGGCTCAGGGAATCATCTCCGGACAAAACCCGCCGCATGGCTGCCGACACCTTCACTCTGTCACCTGGATCCAGGCACTCCCTGAAGACGCCGAAACCAGCCCCCGTGCGCTCACCCGACATGCCGAATATCCTGTAGACCTCCTCCGACCAGTGCATCCCCCCGGATCTCACGTCCAGCTCCCAGCTGCCGATGCCGGCTATGCGCTGTGCTTCAGCAAGCCGGGCCTCGCTGACCCGCAGCTTCTCGAAGGTCCTTTTCGCACGAAGGATGTAATTCATCTGGTGGCTGAGATTGACCCAGTGAATCGGTTTGCTGATGAACTGGGTGGCCCCGGCATCATAGGCCCTTCCAACCGAATCGTCGTCATTCATTCCGGTCATCATGACCACCGGTGTGGTCTCGCCCCCGGGCAGTTCCCGCATCGCGGCGCAGACCTGGAAACCATCCATGCCGGGCATCACGACATCGAGCATGACGATGTCCGGCCTGAGGTCGAGGAAGCTCTCGATCGCCTTGTCACCCCGGTCGACGCAAACCACGGCGAATCCCTCGCCTACGAGCACTTCGGAAGCCAAGAACCTGATTGTCGGATCATCATCCACCACAAGAATCAATGGAACTTTTTCCAGTGACATCGTATTTCAGCTCCTGTCCGGCACCCGTCCCGATCCGGGGAAGTCCCGAGCCTTGTGCGCTTCTCCACCAGGTAGCCGCACTTGCCGGATCCGCCTGCACGAAAATGCACTCACGAAGGCCCGAAAGCCCCATCCGTTCAATGGCCGGTCGGTGCAAACCGAACCAAAACCGTCAAGTTGCAGATTGGCCATAATTTACGATATCAATATCGACTGAACAAATAAAATTGTCAACGAATATAATATAAAAATTATATTGATAATCAATTTACAATCGAATATACTCGTTTGCATGAACAGGTCCACCATGGCAGTTTCCGGCGCTTCGGTCAACCCCGGCGCGTGCAAACGGATCAAGACGCTCCGGAAGATGCTGAAAATGTCCCAGAAAGAATTCGCGACTTCCATCGGCATTTCGCAAGGCCATCTTTGCGTCATCGAAAAAGGGAGCCACCCTCCTTCCGACACCTTGATCATGGCCATTTGCCATCGATTCAAGACGAACGAGGGATGGATCCTCACCGGGGGCGGGGAACCCCTGGGCGCCGCGGTGCCGGCTTGCGGCATACCGGTTTTCGGCCAACTTCCGGACAACTACCCGGACAGGCCCGTTTCCGGTGAGATCATCGGCTACGTATCGCTGCCCGGGCTTCCGGTGAACGCTTTTGCGTTTTATCAGCGCGGCGACTACATGGCGCCGACGATCCAGGCAAACGACCTGATGGTGTTCGTCCCGGTCGATTCGATCGATAACGAAGACATCGTGCTGGTGAAGAACAAGTGGGACACATGGATCGTGCGCCGCTATCGTTCAGCGAAGAACAGATCGATGTTTACGGCCGACAACACCGCCTACAAGGACTTCGAGTACGACATTGGGAAGCAGAAACTGCTGGCGAGGGTCGGCGCCGTTCTCAGACATGTAAATTTCTAGCAGGCCGTTGAAAGGAAGATGCGGCGGAAAAAATCCTGGCAGCAATAATGCCGCTTGACACGGAGCGGCTTTTCTCATTTAATGAGATGAAGGAATAATCATGTATTCAGGCGAAGACATGTCGCGGCATGTGCGGAAAACGCCGCGCGAGGTTCCGGTATTTTCAATGAGAAACGAGTTCTCCATACTGCTGGCCGATGCCGATCTGGACTTTCATGACGCAGTCTCGGACTACCTGAAAAACACCGGAACGCACCTGGTCGCCTGCTACAGCGGGAAAGAGGCGCTGGCTTCGATACAGGGCCAGAAACCCGACCTGGTTTTCCTGTCCGACACCCTGAAAGACCTTGCCTGCCACTCCTTGTGCAGAAAGCTGAAAATTGACAGGTCGTCTTCCTCCATCCCCCTGGTGATGGTGCTTTCTTCCGGCCGGGCACACGATCGCGAATACTCCCTTGAAGCCGGATGCAGCGATGTACTGGTAAAGCCGGTCGAACGGGCGGATTTTTTTTCGTCGCTGAAGAAGTTCGTCAATCTGGAGAAGAGATTCAATCCGCGATTCAGAAGCCATTCGGAAATCAGCTGTTCCCTCCAGTACAGCATCAGCCACGACTGCAAAGTCTATGACATCAGCGCTGGCGGCATATTCCTGGAGGCCTGCCCCCCTCTCCCGCTCAACACCCTGGTCTCCCTCGATTTCGACCTCCCGGAAAGCACCATCAGGATACGCTGCAAGGGCAGGGTCGCCTGGATCAACCATCCCATCGCGCTCTCCAAGATCGATTTCCCCTTCGGCGTTGGGCTGGAGTTCGTGGAAATGAGCGAGGACACCGTTGAAGCGCTCGCACACTACCTGAACGGCAATCGGCGGATACAACAGACACACAAGCAAAGAAGCTGAGCCGCAACCGTTTTCCCATCAGGAGACACTAAGGCAAAGGGGCAAGGAATGCCCCCCTTGCCCCGTGCCGCACTATCCCCGAATCATTCACAGAACAGATTCTTATCGGTCGACGCTACCGGTTCACAGAGGCGCGACGGGTCGTTCGACCGTGCGCAGCACCTCGCGCACGACAGGTCGCCGCTTGCGATCACGGTTTCTCTCAATTCGCTGATATTATCGATATCGCACACCTTTTTGCCTGACATACCATGAGCCTCCTTCGTGTCCAAGCTTAACGTGCATCCTGTTTATTATGATAATCATTTTCAATACAAAAGCAATACCATTTTCCGGACGGCGCGTCGGCACGCTCACCCTTCCCGTTCCGAAAACCTGGAAAACGCGTCGATCCTGCTGACCACCACGCTGCCGGTGTCGCCCCGGGGGAAAATCTCCCGGGAAAGATACGCCAGCTCGTCAGCCTCACGGTTTCCGGGGACGCTTATCCACCAGCCCTTCACGCCCCCCCTGGAGCCGTCGTTCCACCGGTATCCCCTCTGCTTCAACTGGTCCTTCTTGTCGTAGGGAGCTCCCGAAGCGCATATTTTCGACGACACCTCCCCGGCCCTTTCCAGCAGCGACTTCATGATCGGCGCACCGGAAAGCGGCAGCCTGGCCAGCAACAGCCCGAGCAGCCCTTCCGCGTCGTCCAGCGCACGGTGGGCGTCGATGAAAAACCCTCCGCACTTGTAGATGAGAAATTCCAGGGTGCGCGAGGAAACCCTCTCGGCCTGCCAGTCGACCTGTGATACGGTGCACGCCCACGGCAGGCGGGAAAAACCCGGATACCTCGCCTCGACGAACTTCCTGTCGAAATCCGCATTGTGGGCGATTACCAGCGAAGCCCGTTCGGCCAGGGCAATGACCCGATCGTCGTCGAAGGCCTGCCCCGCAACCATATCGTCAGTGATTCCGGTGATTTCGGTAATCTCGGCAGCCAGCGGAAAACCCGGGTCTTCAAATCCGGAATAGCCGCCGTCCAGCCTGATGATGTCACCGCTGGCGGGATCATATTCGAACGCCACGATGCCGAGTTCGATGATCTTGTCGCGCGTACAGTCGAGACCGGTGGTTTCGGTGTCGATGCAGAGCCCGACACAGGTTTTCCCGGTCTTCCCGCGGCTGAACCTGTTGTCCTTTTCCAGGCAGAGCCTGCGGAGGATTCTGAAGTCGCCGGTCGACTCGAGCGAGGAAACGGCGACCTCGATTTCCAGCGGGTTCATGGCTCTCCTGCCGTCAATGGCCTTCTTTGCGTCTTTCATCGGCTCCCGATTCTTTCTATCGATGTATTTCACTCAGCCCGATACGACTATCCCCTCGCCTGCGGCAAAGCGCAAAAACTCCAGCGCGTCCTCCCGAGGAAGGGAAAGCCTGTCCGCGATACGGTATGCCGGCGTTTTCCCATCGAGGTTTTCCAGCAACCGGTAATAGGGTTCCGCCAGCGACTCGGTGGCAACCCGCCCGGAACCGGGGTAGATGACCGCGTAGGAGCCGACAGGCTGCAGGGTCGAGCAGATGAGGGGCAGGTCCGGCTCGCCCCATTCCAGCAGATCGATGATCTCGTAGCTGAAGACCGCCAGCCTGGCGGATGCCGCAAGAGCCAGGGGGCGCTGCAGCAGGTCGCTCCTGCCCGCGGACCGCCTTGACAGGCGGCTTGGGGCGGGCGCCATCAGGGCGGCAGCGTAAAGGTAGTGGTAATCCACGAAATCGAGCGCAGCCGCCAGCAATCTCCCCGCCTTCCGTTTTTTGAACAGGTGGGAGAGGCATTGCCGCTGCAGCTGCCAAATCTCCTCGTCCCGGAGATCGGTTTCCGCAATGTTCCCATTCCCCGTTTCCGTCAGCCAGTCCGCGAAACCCTGCAGGAACCCGGAAGGCGTCATCCCCAGAGCGGCTGTTATACCGTTGAACCAGGCCACCGCCTTGCCCCGGCTGTAGAATATGTCGCTGGCGGAGGTCAAGCGCTTGGCCTCCGCCATGTCGGCAGAGGAAAACGACGGCGACTCCAGGAGCGTATAGGGCGGCCCCGGCCGGTGCTTCAGCCCGAGCTCACGGGCACGGGCCGCCAGTTTCGTGCCGGGCAGGACCGCGAGGGGGAATATGGCCAGGCTGTTGGGATACAGCGAAAGAGCGAAATCGAGCGTTTTCCTGAAGCGCCGCAGGCTGTCGGCCGGGAGACCGTAGATCAGGTCCAGGCCGAACACAACGCCTTCCCGGTTGAGAAGCCCGATTTTGTCGATGAAAACGCCGTTGTCCTGGGACCGCCCCGCGGCGCGCGCCACTTCCTGGTCCGCGCTCTGCAGACCGATCTGCAGCGAACATTTCACCTGGGCGAACAGCTGGGCCTGCTCCAAGTCCAGCAATTCGGCCCGTACCTCGAAATGGAAATGGACCTCGGGCGCCTTGCGCCGAATCATCCGGAGCAGCGTCGTAGCCCGTTTCCCGTCCAGGTTGAAGGTGGAATCCAGCGCCACCACCTGGGTCGCGCCCCTTGCAACAAGGTAATCCAGCTCCCTTTCCAGGCGCTCCAGCGGCTGGTGGCGAACCGAACGCCCGCCCATGCCGTCGAAACAGAATTCGCAGCCAAACGGGCATCCCCGGGAAAGCTGCCAGAGCACTCCGCCGGGTATGTGTTCGTCCAGCAAACCGCTCAGATAGGGCGAAGGCAGCCCGGAGAGTTCCGCAACCGGTGCGCGCCTGCGCCGGAAGTTTTCGTCTCCCCGCATGGCGATGCCCGCCAGTCCTTGCAGTGATGCACCGACGGCAAGCCGGTCCGCCGCCTCCGGCAGGGTGACCTCTCCTTCGCCCAGCACCAGGAAATCGAATCGCGACTCGGCAAGCACTCCGTCCGGGTCGGCTGTTGCCTCCGGTCCGCCGGCGAACAGGGTCAGTCCGGGAGACTCTTTCCTCAGCCTTTCAGCCAGTGAAACGCATGCGCTCCGGTTCCACACGTAAAGGCAGAACCCCACCATGTCCGCGCCGGCGGCAAGGATTGCGTCCGCGGCTTCCTCAAGGGAATCGCCGGAGAAAAACTCCGCGCAGGTGACTTCCGGAGGGGCGGTCCTCCCGGCATGTGCGTCCAGGCTCGCCTTGAGACAGGCCGCGGCCAGCGGAACGGCCTGCGCCGACCGGAAGGCATGGATGGTTACGAGATGAAGGTGCATGGATGTGTGCTTGCCCTGCTGAAAGGGGATTGCTTTCCACTCAATGACGCATTCCGCTGCTCTTGTCAAGAAAATGTTCCGAAACTTCCGCTGTTTTTCACGCTGAGTTTGCCTGCTTGCCGTTTCCTGCGAATTAGGCTATGGTATGGCCATGGAACCGGTCCGGACAGTGCGAAAACACAAAGGCCTTCTGAAGCCGTTGGCCCTGATGGTAGTATTCCTTTTTTTCTTTCAGGGGATAGCTGCATCCTGTTCGTCACTGCTGCCGGAAGCCAAATTCCATGCACCCCTCATAAAAAAACAGGGAGCCACATCACAGTCCCAGATCAAGAAGCCGGGCAAACAGGTCGCCTTGCTGCGCGGCTCGGTCTGTGTCACCTGCTGTTCCACCGCATCCCCACTCGAAAATTTCCAGTCGGGCGACAGATCCATCGCGATCCAGGCGGCGATTTCCGCCAGAGCGCCACCCGCGCCCCTTGCATGACAACACGGCAAATTTAATCAAGAACAGCACCAGGATTGACCCGAAAATACCTTTGCGGACCGTCTGCATCGTCCCGGCAATGATAGCAATCCGTTGATTTCACTTGTTCCCGGGACACTGGCCCCGTTTTTCCGGCAGTGCAACGCCTCATTGCGTCCATTCGCATCGATCCGTCGTGGCGGACTGCCGCATTCACACTATAACAACCCAGGCAATAGAGGATACTTACCATGAGCAGTAAAACCGGAAGCAAAACCATCTACATAACCGACAACGACATGACCAGGCTTGAAGAGTTGCTGGAAGTCGCGGGAGAAAACACGACCAGGGACAACAAGCACCTCGAAGAGCTGTCGAGTGAACTGCTGAGAGCTGAAGTGGTTGAATCCGCGGAGATACCGGCGAATGTCGTGACCATGAACTCCCAGGTGCTGCTTCTCGATATGGATACCAACGAAAGCAAGACGTACAAGCTGGTATTTCCCCGCGAAGCCAACCTCGAGCAGAACAGGATCTCGATTCTCGCCCCCATCGGTACGGCGATGATCGGTAGCCGCGTCGGCAACGTGATCAGGTGGAACGCTCCCGCCGGGGTGAGAAGGATGAAGATCGTCAAGATCCTGTACCAGCCCGAAGCGGCGGGCGATTACCACTTGTAGGGGACCAAGGATATTTTAAATGCGACTGAACTTCGCCTCGCCAAATCGCGACCCGAACATCGCCATAGATCTCGGCACCGCACTGACGCGCATCGCTTCCGGAAACCTCAACCGGATGGTGGTCCCGTCAAGAATCGAGGGACGCCCTGTCGTGCGGTCGGGCGCCATCATGAACGTGGACGCGGCCGTGGAACTCCTGCGCCCCCTCCTGTACAGAGCGAGAAAGTTCGGAGTTCTGCGGCCGAATGCCGTCGCGTGCGCGTCTTCTGGCGCTGACGATGAGGAACGCGAAACCCTGCGGGAATGCATCGCCAAAGCCGGCGCAGCCACGGTGGTCATTGTCCCGGAAATCCTGGCCGCCGCCATCGGCGCAGGCATGGACGTTTCTTCGCATTATGCGGGAATGATAGTCGACATCGGGGAAGGGATTACCGAGTGCGCCGTCATCAGGTCGGGAAGGATCATCGAAGCATTCAGCGTGAGAACGGGTTGCTCGGACCTGCGCCACTGTGTTCTGGAGACGGCCACTTCCGTTGCGAAGCGTCGCATCCCAGAGGCGGAAGCGGAGAGAATCATGCGGGAGAGCGGTATTGCCGGAAAAAAAGAACCTCTCCGTATTCTGTTTACCGGCTGCCCCGAAGGCTTCGCATCGATCCCCGGCGAAAAGATGAGCGAGAAGATCGAGCCGGTCCTGAATAGAATGACTGGCGCCGTACGTGCCCTTCTGGAATCCCTCTCTCCAGATCTGGCCTGCGAAGTCATCGACAGCGGCATCTGCCTGAGCGGCGGCGGAGCACTCCTGCGAGGCATGCGCGAGCACCTGGAACGGTTGACCGGAATCCCGGTCGCCACACCGGCCAGGCCCCTCGATTCGGTGGTGGCAGGCGCGCGAGAGATGTTTCCCGTCATGTCGATCCTCAACAGACACATGCGCCAACTTCATTGAAATGTGGTATAACAGGCAAAAATCCGACCGGTCGAGTTTTTACCTCCGGCCCGGAACAGAAGCCGGACAGGAGCGCTTGGCCGGTTGAAGGTACGATCATGGAACATTCCGTTTTACAGGACACGGGAATACTTTTCGGGCTGGCCATCGCCGCCGTGATCCTTTTCCGCAAACTCAGATTTCCGTCCATCATCGGCTTCCTCGTTGCCGGCATCCTGGCCGGTCCCCACGCATTCGCCCTGATCAAGAACACCCATCAGGTGGAGCAGATGGCGGAAATCGGCGTGGTCCTGCTCCTGTTCACCATCGGCATCGAGTTTTCGCTGAAGGAGCTGATGCGCATCAAGCGCCTGGTGCTGCTGGGGGGCGGGCTGCAGATGGGGACCACCATACTGGCGACCACCATCATCGGCATCGGGTTCGGCTTTTCCCTCCAGCGGTCTATTTTCTTCGGTTTCCTGGTCGCCCTTTCCAGCACCGCGATTCTCATGAAACTGCTCATGGATGCAGGGGAAATGGATGCGCCCCACGGCAAGATGGCCATGGGAATCCTCATTTTCCAGGACCTGTGCGTGGTGCCGCTGATGCTCTTCGTGCCGTTCCTCGCCGGCGCCGGCAACGGCCTGAACGGCATCATGCTCGTGACCGCAAAGGCGGCAGCGGTGGTACTTATCGCGCACTACACTGCCCGATTCCTGGTCCCGTGGATTTTCGGCCAGGTGGTCAGGACGAGAAGCCGGGAGCTGTTTCTGCTCACCATCCTGTTCATCGGCTTCGGCACCGCCTGGATCACCGCCCAGGTAGGACTGTCGCTGGCACTGGGCGCCTTTATCGCCGGCCTGGCCATATCGGAGTCGGAATACAGCCACCAGGCGCTGGGTGACATCATACCGTTCCGGGATGCATTCATATCGCTCTTTTTCATCTCGATCGGCATGCTGCTCGATCCGGCCACCGTGCTGAAACATCCGCTCCTGATCGCCTCGCTCGTCATCACCATTCTGCTGGTCAAGACCGTGATCACCACCGGCGCGGCCATGTCTCTCGGCATACCCATGAGGATCGCCCTCATCACCGGGCTTTCCCTGGCCCAGATCGGCGAGTTTTCCTTCGTTCTCTGCCAGTCCGGCCTCAAGGCCGGCATTTTCACCCCGGAGCTGTACCAGATCTTTCTCGCCTCGTCAGTGGCCACCATGGGGCTCACCCCGCTCTGCCTGAAGATCGCAGCTCCCGTGGCAGACCGTCTCGTCGGATTCCTTCCCGCCGCCCTGACGAGAGGAAAGGGTGTCCTGGCCCGCCGCGAGCACAGAATCACGGCCTCCGACCACGTGGTCATCGTGGGCTACGGACTGAACGGCAGGAATCTTTCCCGGGTGCTGAAGCACTTCAAAATCGACCACGTCGTGATAGAGACCAACCCTTTCACGGTCAAGACCGAGAAGAAAAAGGGCACCCACATCATCTTCGGCGACGGTTCGGGAAATGAAATCCTTGCCCATGCCAACATCGACCGGGCCCGCATCATCGTCATCGCCATATCGGATGCCGCGGCAAGCAGGCGCATCGCGGCCCAGGCGCGCCGCATGAATCCCAGGATACACGTCATCGTCAGGACCCGCTACATCCTGGAAATGGAGCCGCTCTACAAGCTGGGCGTCAACGAAGTCATCCCCGAGGAATTCGAGACCTCCATCGAAATCCTCTCCCGTGTGCTGAGGAAGTACCTTCTGTCCCATGACGAGATAGAGCGATGCGTCTCTGAGGTTCGGGGAGACTCCTACGAAATGTTCCGCACCATGAGCAGCCGGCACAGCCATGCGGTCGGGATCTCCGGGTTCCTCACCGGCGCCGAGCTGGGCACGTTCCGTGTCGGGCCGTCGTCCCCCCTCGTGGGGCACAGCCTCCGGGACGGGATCCTCCGTGACCGGTCGGGAGCGACGCTTCTCATGATAAAGCGCGGCAACGACGTCATACCGAACCCGGACCCGGTCTGGGAGCTGCACGAAAATGACATTGTCCTCATCATGGGCACGCCGGAGCAGCTCGCAGCCGCGGCCCCGCTCTTCGAGCACGCGGCCTGACGACACGACTGGAAACGGAAACACCAGATTCCTCCAGAGAAAGAAGACCAATGCGGATTATCGACAAAATGACCGGCGCCACGCAGAAACTCGTCAACCGGCATCTCCAGTGGATCCACCGCGTCACCCTTAACCACCCGAAAACCATCTTCGCCGTTTTTCTCCTGTTGCTGGCACTTTCGGCGTTTTCCATCACCAGGACCCGCTTCGAATCGGACATCTTCAGGCTGTTCCCCGACAAGGGGCCGATGGCCCTGTTCCTCGACTCCCTGAACTGGACGGGAAGCGCCAGGAACGTGTTCTTTCTCCTGGAGGGCGACCGGGACAAACTGGCCGGCAGCGCGGAATCCTTCGCCGCAAAGCTGCAGGAGATGAAGATCGCCGGAGTTCCGGCGTTCGCAAAGGTGCAGTACCGCATCTTCGACCCGTCGGAGGCGAAGCCATTCGCCCGGTTCGTCGGCTTTGCCGCAACGCGTCCGCAGCTGTTCCTCCCGCTTGAGGACACGCAGCGCTACGCGGAGATGCTGACCCCGGAAGCGGCGTCCCGTGCCCTGCAAAAAGCCCAAGCGGAACTGGCCATGCCGGGCGCGGTCCCGGACCTGATCGCAGCGGACCCCCTCTATCTCAGGAACCTGATCCTGCCGCGGCTCAAGAAGGAATCCCAGGCCTTGGACCTGGACCCCGCGTCGCCCTATTTCCTCTCACGGGACGGCAAGCTGCTGATCATCATCGCGGAGCCGTCCCAGCCGGTGACCAACATGGACTTTGCCCGAAAGCTCATGGCCGGCATCGATGAAGCGCGCAAAGGCTCCCCGGTCCGGATCACCTGTGCCGGGGCGCACCTGAGCGCGGTTGCCGATGAAGCCGCGATGAAAAAGGAGATCGCCGCGTGCATTCTCTCGTCGCTGGCCGTGGTGCTCGCCCTTTTCTTCCTGACATACCGGCGCGTGCTTCCGACACTGCTCATTCCGGTAATCCTGTTTTCGGGCATAATTCTCGCCCTGGGCGCCGGAGGGCTGTTTCTGCCGTCGATCCATATCATCTCTTTTGCCTTCACCGCTCTCATCATCGGCTTGGGGACCGATTACTCGATCCATCTCTACGACCGGTTCTATTTTGAACGGTCCAACGGGAACTCGATCGATGAAGCGCTCCGGCTCGCGGTGGTGGATACGGGATACGGCGTGTTCACGGCCGCCGCCACGACCGCCCTGCCGTTTCTGGCGCTGGTCCTGGCGGATGTCCGCGCGCTCTCCGAGCTGGGGCTCCTGGTGGGTCTGGGAGTGATATTCTCTCTTTACGCAACGTACTTCCTGCTGCCGCCGCTGCTCCTGTTCATGGAACACCGCTTCCCCCCGGCCCATTACCAGCCGCTGCCTTCCTTCCGCCTCGGAACGGTGTGGGACCTGGCAGGGAAACAGAGAAGAGTCATTATCGGCGTCTCGACCGTCGTCATCTCGGGATTTTTGTGCGCATCGTTCTTCCTCCAATTCGAGGGAGAGCTGAAGAACCTCCAGCCGCGGAATTCGGAGGCCTTCCAGACTCAGGAGAAGATCGAGCGCCACTTGAGCGTGAGCCCGAAACAGATGCTGGTTGCCGTCGAGGGGCAAGGGCTGGACGAAGTGCTGAAACGTTCGGCGCGGATCGAGTCGCTGGCGGAGCGTTACCGCGAGGGGGGGGAGCTGCTCTCCTATTCGTCGATCGGCCAGGTCCTGAACAGGCCCGATATCCAGGCGGCGGTGCTCAAGGCTTTGGACGGAAACGTCGCAATAGCAGACGCATCGCGGACCGCGACTTCCGCACTGGAAAATCATGGGTTTTCCACTCGGGAATTTCTCCCGTACACGAAAGGCCTCGCCGCCATCGCCTCGTCCGGGCCCATCCCCCTTGCCGACGGCATCGAAGCTCTCCGGGAGTCCCCGTTCCGCGGAATCGTGGACCGGCACCTGATCCGGAACGGCAGCGGCTTTCATGAGCTGATCTATCTCAACTACCGGGACGCGGGATTCGGGCAGGAACGGTTCCTGAAGGAGCTGCGCGCAGTCGACCCCCGGGCGCGCGCCACCAGCGTAGACCTGGTAAGCGGGCAACTGACCGAATCGGTGAAAAAAAGCTTCGCCATCGCTTTCATCCTGGGGGGTGGTTTGGTTCTCTTCCTCCTCCTATCCCATTTCGATTCCTTTTCCGGGGTTTTCTTTTCACTCTATCCGGTCGTCGCAGGCGTGGTCACCATGCTCGGCTTGATGGCGGCAGTGGGGATGGGGATGAATTTCATGAATTCAATGGTCCTGGTAACTATCATCGGCATGGGTTCCGATTATGGAATGCATATCGCCCATCGCATCGGTGGCGCACGGGAGGAAGAGCAAAGAGAGCGTTTCATCCAGGCAGGAAGGGGAGTGCTCCTCTCGGCACTGACCACCATAGCCGGTTTCGGCTCACTGGCATTCGCAGATTACCGCGCACTCGCGTCGATAGGCTGGGCGACAAATTTCGGCATTGCCGCGACAGCCCTGTTTACCCTCGTGGCGCTTCCGGCATTTCGGGGTATCCTGCTCGATCGAATCCGGCGTTGACCGCGAAACGGAGGCCGCGCCGACAGCTGCCCTGGCGACCCTTTGGGCAGTCGGCTTCCGTGATGCGGACGATTCCGCGTCACGCGTCATTACAGCATGCGTATCGTTTCCAGGGACTGCTCATCCCTGCTCGTCAGTACCGCGGTCCGCCTCCTGCCCGGATGCCGGCAGATAGATATGGAAAACCGTTCCGACGCCGATGGTTGTCTCAACTTCCAGGTGCCCCTTGTGCTTGCTGATGATGGAATAGGCGGTCGCCAGCCCCATCCCGCGGCCGTCCCCCCTGGTGGTGAAATAGGGATCGAAGATCCTCGGCAGGTTCTCATCGGCTATGCCTGAACCCTGGTCGCGGATCGATATGCGCAGGTATCTGCCCTCCCGCAGAGGAAGGTTTTCGCCGCTGCCGACAACAAAGTTTTCCGCTTGAACCGTGACCTGACCACCGTCGGGCATGGCCTGAACGGCATTCTTGAACAATGCGCCGGCCACCTGCCCCATCTGGCCCTTGTCGATTTCCACCGGCCACAGGCCGTCCGGCAGGGAAAATTCGCGCCTGACCGTGGATCCCCTCAGCACGTCGTCGGCAGCCCCGACCAGCACGCTTCCGATGGCAGCGGTCTTCCTGATGGGCGCGCCGCCCTTGGCGAAGGTGATGAGCTTCTGCGTCAGGCCGACAGCCCGGTCACACCCTTTTTCCGCCTCGATCAGTCTCAAGCAGGCCTTTGACGCAGGGTCCAGGAAGATCTTTGCCAGGGATATGTTGCCGAGGATGGCCGTGAGGACGTTGTTGAAGTCGTGGGCGATGCCACCCGCGAGCACGCCCAGCGATTCGAGTTTCCGGGCCGTGAGAATCTCCTCTTCCATTTTCTTGTGCTCGGTGATGTTCCTGATGTGCTCGGCGACCAGGAACACGTCTCCATTCTCGTCGAGGATGGGAACCGCGCGAATTTCCAGATAGCCGAGGCAGGCATCGTACTTCTCCACAAATACCGGCTTGCCGGACCGGAACACATCCCTGGCGGCGCACGGCTCACACGGGGAACCGCTCTCCGGACCAAGCCCTTCGAAGCAGTACGGATTGCGGTCGCGCATACCCCGCGGTAGCTCCCCATCGCTGCGATAGTTGGTATGTACGGCCCGCAGGTTCCTGTCCATTACGACCAGGTGATCGGGGTTGGCCTCGAAGATCTTGTTGAGTATGTTCCGCGAAGTCCTGAGTTGTTCCTCGGTTTGCCGCCTGATCCTGATATCACCGTTCAGTTCCTCGTTTACCGCCGCAAGCTGATCATTCAGACCTGACAGCTGTTGATTCAGCACTGTCAGTTCAAGGGTCCGCTCCTCGACCTTGATTTCCAGCTCGTCATGGGCCTTGCGCAGAACCGCTTCCGCCTTTTTCCTCATGCGGATCACATACAGGAGAGTGAAAACGATGCACCCGAGGACAGCCATGCCACCCAGCGCGCCCCAGACGACTTCCTTTCTGACCTGGCGGAAAGCATCAGGTTCGTTTATGATCCCGCTCCCCTCGGGCAGCAGATTTCCCGGAATTTGGAAACGCGCCAGTTCCCGATGGTCGAACATGTACCGTGACGGGTTGCCGTACCTGACCGGTACGGCGGTTACAGGTTTCCCCCCGAGGATGCCGAGCGCCATTTCCCCGGCCGTTTTGCCATGATCGAAAGCGCTGATGAGCTTGCCGCCGACAATGCCATGGCCGAGATTGAAGCCATAGACGCCGTAAACCGGGACCCGGGCAGACCCGGTGATCCGGGAAATGCTTTCGGTGTTCTCATGGAACTGGGTGGAAGGACTTCCATAGAAGAACGTGTAGAAAACGAGAGAATCCTTGGGCAGAGCAGCGACATCCCGGCAGATCGCATCCAGATCGGAGCTCGTCTCGAACCTGAAGCGCACTTTGTTACGGTAGAGCGGGAACAGCTTTTCCAGTTCCTCTCTCATCCTGCTGCCGGCGTTTCCGGGATCATTGATGATGAGAACCTCTTTCGTGCCCGGATGCAGCCGGTAAGCCAGGTCCAGGGTTTCCCGCATGGGCGCGGTCTCGCTTATGCCGGTAAACTGCTGTTTACCCCGAAGGTCTTCCGGACGGAAATAGTTCACTCCACAGAAAACCACGGGGACCCTGCCGAACAGTTCGTCACGATTGTCCCTCAAAAAATTGAAAGCGTCGGTATCGGAACAGATGATGAGTTCGAAGCGGGTTCTTGCGTACTTGATCTTCATCAGTCGGAGCAACTGGGCGAAATACCGCCCGTCATTCGCCCACTTCGTATTCATGTTCTCGATGTAGAGCCTGGTCCGGCCGCTGACCGGAGCCAGTGCCGACACGACACCCCGGGTGATATCGTCGGTCCACTGAAAACCCTGATGGTAGGAGTTGAGGAGGAGAACGTTCTTGACTTCACTCCTGTTTCCGTTTGCGTCGGCAGCCGATGAAAGGATGAGACCTGCCAATACCAAGGCAATGCAACAGACGGAGCCTTTAAGAAAATTTGCCCGTTTCCGTGCCGGGGACCGGATGAACTGAGATATCTTCATGGCCGGGCGGAATATTCCGCAACATACCCAGAGCGCGCATACATGCATTTGGAACTCCGTTATCCAGACATGCAATCATGGGATTGCCCAGTCAAAACTCTTAACGCTGATCGCATATCGCCAGGCATATAATTAATAATTGTCAATTTTTAACAAAATTGATTGCCGCCTTGAGAAAGAAGCCAGACACAACATATCATGTGCAGTTCTGCAAGGAAACGCATAATTATCTGCGGTAGAAAGGTGTTCAGCCTTGCAATTGCGGCATATTTTTGTCGGGGGGAATGATGGCGGGTATCCCTGACGGAATATTTATCGGGGAATTGCCGTGTTTCTTGAGTGGATAATTTTATCTGGTCCCGGCAGAAATAATAAGCGGCAAGTGCGAAAACGCCTGCCGCCAATTAATTAGTTATAATATTAAACGCAGATACCGGCTTCTTGCGCTTATTCACGCGTCAAGCAGATTGACAACCACACGGCCCCTGATACCGCCGTGGAGAATGGCCTGGATGCGCGCTTCCAGGCCCTGAAGGTTGCACTCCGATGTCATCCCGCCGAGTCGGTCCGGTTTCCACGATGAAGCGAGCCGCCCCCAGATCTCCCGACGGGTTTCCCGGGAAGCCTGAACGGAATCCACCCCGTGCAGGCCGACACCGCGCAGAATGAAGGGGTAAACGTTCAGCGGCAGATCCGGTGAACCCACAAGCCCGCAGCAGGCAACCGCCCCGCCATACTTCGTGCCCTTCAGAACCGCGGCCAGGGTGGCGCCGCCCACCACGTCCACGGCGCCGGCCCAGCGTTCCGGGAGGAGCGCCTTTTCGGCGCCTGCCGTCACCTCTTCACGGGATATCACCGTGTCGGCGCCCAGATCCACGAGATACCTTTCGTCGGCCGGCTTGCCGGTGGACGCCGTGACCCGGTAGCCGGATTGGGCGAGTATGGACACCGCAACGCTTCCCACTCCTCCGGTGGCGCCGGTCACCAGGATGTCCCCGTCATCGGGCTTCACCCCGGCCTGTTGAAGTTTCATGACAGAGAGGGCCGCCGTGAAACCGGCGGTTCCCAGGGCCATGCTCTCGCGCAGCGTGAGCCCCGCGGGAAGCGGCACCGCCCAGGAGGAAGGGATGGAGATATACTGTCCGAAGCCGCCGTCGGTCTCCATTCCCAGGTCGTAACCGGTAACCAGCACCGGTTCGCCGGGAGAGAACGCCCCGTCCCCGCACGACACCACTTCTCCGGCCGCGTCTATTCCCGGGGTATGGGGGAACTGCCTGGTCACGCCGGGATGTCCGGTGGCCGAAAGGGCATCCTTGTAATTGAGGGAGGAATAGTGCACGCGAATGACCAGCTCATTGGGCGCCGGCTCCGGCAGGGAACGCTCGCGGATCCCGCGCACGAACAGCTTCTCGGGTGTCTTTTCCACCACCATGGCCTTGAAAACGGTTTCGCTTCCCATCGTTCGCCCCTCCTGCAGCCGGAATTCAGAAACACCACAAGATTATACCATGGTTTCTTTCGACTTCCGGGCAAGGGCGTGGCGGCATCCCCGTTCGTCTTCACGTCGTGCCCGTCAGCTGCCGCCTCCCAGCACCTTGTAGAGTGTGGCGAGATTGAGCAAGCGCGTGAGGCGGACGCCGATCAGGTTCTGCTGCGCACTGTACATCGAACGCTGGGAATCGAGGACGTTCAGGTAGCTGTCGACCCCTTTCTCGTATCGCGCCTGCGAAAGACGGTAGCTTTCGGCAGTAGCATCGGTAAGGGACTGCTGCGCCTTGACCTGCTCGTCGATGGTCCCGCGCTGGGCCAGGGCGTCGGACACCTCGCGGAAAGCGGTCTGGATGGCTTTCTCGTACTGGGCCACCGCAATGTCCTTGTCAACTTCCGCCGCCTTCAGGTTCGCCCGGTTGGCCCCTCCCTGGAATATGGGCAGGGTGATGCGGGGAGCGACGCTGTAGACAAAGGAGCCGGAAGCGAACAGGTCCCGCAGTTGATCGCTGCCGAAGCCCACGGACGACACCAGGGTGATGCGCGGGAAGAACGCGGCGCGCGCCGCCCCGATATTGGCGTTGGCTCCTTTCAGCAGGTGCTCGGCCTGGAGGATGTCGGGTCGGTTCAGCAAGACGTCAGAGGGCAGGCCCGACCGCAGGTCCTTGAGCGCGGTGAGGGTGTCGGAAAGCGCAGAGGGAAGGAGGTCGGCCGGGACCCTGGAACCGACCACCAGGTCCAGAGCGTTGATGTCCTGGGCCACGAAGGTCGTGTAGCGGGCGATGTCCACCCGCGCCGTGTCGACGCTGGTCCGGGCCTGGTTGAGGTCGAGGGCTGACGAGACTCCGGCTTCGTAGCGGCTCTTTACCAGTCGAAAGGATTCCTCCTGGCTCTGCAGGGTTTCCCTGGCAAGCTTCAGCCTCTCGTGGTCGGCTGCCAGGGTCAGGTAGTCGGCCGCAACCTGGGCGACCAGGCTGATCTGCACGCTGCGCCGTGCCTGCGCGGTGGCGAAAAACTGCTCCAGGGCCTGGTCCTTGAGGCTGCGCACCCGGCCGAACAGGTCCAGTTCATAGGAGCTCATGCCCAGACCCACGTTGTACTGGTGGATGTCCAGGGGAATCCCGAGCCCGGAAAAATCCTCCGCCAGGCGCTGATAAGTGGCGGATGCTTCGGCGTCTATCTTCGGCATCAGATCGGAACGTTGAATCTGGTACTGGGCCCGTGATCTCTCGATATTGAGAGCGGCCACCCGCAGGTCCCTGTTGTTATCCAGGGCCAGGGCGATCAGTTTCCGCAATTTTTCGTCAACGAAGAATTCCTGCCAGGGCATGTCCGCGGCCGCCTTGTCCTGTGCAGCAGCGGCATTCTCCTTGTAGGACGGCCCCTCCGGCCACGAAGCCGGTACCGGAGCTTCCGGCCTGGTGTATTTCGGCGCCATGGTGCAGCCTGCGAGGCCGATTGCCAGGGCGGTCAACGGAATCCACTTGCGATTCATATCAGGGTACCTCCGGAGCGCTGGGAGCAGCGGTCGATTGCAGAGAAGGCTGCTGCGCCTTTTTCCTGCCAAAGAGCCTCGAAACCAGGACAAAGAAGAACGGAATGAAAATCAGGTCGATGAAGGTGGCCGACAGCAGGCCGCCCGTGACTGCGGTGCCGATGGCGTTCTGGGCCGAGGCTCCCGCGCCCTTGGTCAACGCCAGCGGCAGGGTGCCGAAGAAAAACGCCAGCGAGGTCATGATGACCGGCCGGAGCCTGATCTTGATCGCCGTCAGGGTGGCTTCGACCAGCTCGTGCCCCTCGTGCAGCTGTGCCTTGATGAACTGGATGATCAGGATGGCGTTCTTGGTTGAAAGCCCGATGGTGGTGAGAAGACCTATCTGGAGATAGATGTCGTTGGGCAGTCCCCGCAGCGTGACCGCCGTAACCGCGCCAACCAGGCCCAGCGGCAGCATCAGCAGGTTGACGAAGGGTATGGTCCAGCTCTCATACAACGCCGCCACGCTGAGAAACACCACCAGGAGGGAAATGGCGTACAGGGCCGGCGCCTGCTTGCCCGCCTGTTTCTCTTCGTACGACAGGCCGGTCCATTCGTAACCGATCCCGGATGGAAGCTCGGTTGCCATTTTTTCCAGCTCGGCCATTGCTTCGCCGGTGCTCACGCCGGGCGCTGCCTGTCCCATTATCTCTACCGCCGGTATGCCGTTATAACGCTCCAGCCGAGGCGAGCCGTACTGCCAGTGCGCGGTGGAAAACGCGGAAAACGGCACCATTTCACCGGCCTGGTTGCGGACATACCAGGTATTGATATCCTCCGGCAGCATCCGGTAGCGCGCGTCGGACTGGAGATAGACCTTCTTCACCCGGCCCTTTTCGATGAAATCGTTGACGTAGGAACTTCCCCAGGCAGTTCCCAGGACATCGTTGATGCTGGACATGGTTACGCCCAGCGCCCCTGCCCGCACGTCATCGATGTCGAGCTTGAACTGCGGGGTATCGTCCTGGCCGTTCGGGCGCACCGCGATAAGCCTGGGATTTTTCATGGCCATCCCCAGCAGCTGGTTGCGCGCCTCCATGAGCTTGTCGTGACCCAGGCCGGCCCGGTCCTGCAACTCGAAGTCGAAGCCGTTGGCCGTGCCCAGCTCGATGACCGCGGGTGGCGAGAAGGCGAAGGCCATGCCGTCACGGTACTGGGAAAACTCCTGCATGGCCCGGGCCGCCACGGCGGGCGCCTTCAGATCTTTGCTTTTGCGGAGCTTCCAGTCCTTGAGCTTGACGAATGCCAGCCCCATGTTCTGGCCGCGTCCGGCAAAGCTGAATCCGGCCACGGAGATGATGGTCTCGACGGTTTTCGTTTCCTTCTCCAGGAAATGCTTTTCCATCCGCTGTATCAGCTGCAGGGTCCGCTCCTGGGTGGCGCCGGCCGGCAGCTGCAACTGGCAGATGATGAACCCCTGGTCCTCATCGGGCAGGAAAGCGGTGGGGAGACGATGGAAGAAAAGCATCATGGCGGCGACGATGGCGCCGTACACCACCAGGTAACGCACCGGTTTGCCGAAGGAGCGGCCGACGATCCCCTCGTATTTTCCCCTGGCCAGGTCGAAATACTTGTTGAACCAGCGGAAGAATGAGCAGAACCAGCCGCTCTCGCACGCTTCGTGCCCCTTTTCGACCGGTTTGAGCAGGGTGGCGCACAGGGCCGGGGTCAGGATCATTGCCGTCATCACCGACAGGATCATGGCGGAGATGATGGTTATGGAGAACTGGCGGTAAATTACCCCGGTGGAGCCGCCGAAGAAGGCCATGGGCAGGAAGACCGCCGTCAGCACGGTGGCGATGCCCCACAGGGCGCTGGTGATCTGGCCCATGGACTTCACCGTGGCGTCATGGGGCGACAGCCCCTCCTCGGTCATGATCCGCTCCACGTTCTCCACCACGACGATGGCGTCGTCCACCAGGAGGCCGATGACGATGACCAGGGCGAACATGGTCAGGGTGTTGATGGAAAACCCGGCGGCCGACAGAACGCCCATGGTGCCGAGCAGGACCACCGGCACGGCGATGGTCGGGATCAGCGTGGCGCGTATGTTCTGCAGGAACAGGAACATGATGATGAAGACCAGCAGGATCGCTTCCACCAGGGTCTGGACCACCTCTTCAATGGAGATCTTGATGAAGGGCGTGGTGTCGTAGGGATAGACCACCTGCATGCCGGCGGGGAAATATTTCGCCATCTCATCCATCTTCGCCTTGACCCGGTTGCCCGTGTCCAGGGCGTTGGCGCCGGCGGCAAGCCTGAGCGCCATCCCGCCCATGGACTTGCCCTTGTAGCGGGCCTCTATGTCGTAATTCTCCGTTCCGATTTTGCAGTCAGCCACATCCTTGAGCTTTACGGTCGAGCCGTCGCTGTTGGTGCGCAGGATGATGGCATCGAACTGCTCCGGGGTCTGCAGCAGGGTGCGGGCCGTAATGGTGGCGTTCAACTGCTGGCCCGGCAGCGCCGGGTTGCCGCCGAACTGGCCGGCCGAGACCTGGGCATTCTGGGCCTGGAGCGCGGAAATCACGTCGCTGGTGGTCAGGTGGTAGTTGTTCAGCCTGGCGGGGTCCAGCCAGATGCGCATGGCGTTCTGGGAGCCGAAAACCGTCACCTCGCCGACCCCTTCCGTCCGGCTGATGGTGTCCTGGACGTTGGCCACCAGGTAGTCGGTCAGTTCGGCGCGGTCCATGGAACCGTCCTCGGACGTCAGGCCGATGATCATCAGGAAGTTCCTGGTGGATTTGACCACCTGGATTCCCTGCTTCTGCACGATCTGGGGCAGAAGCGGCGTAGCGAGCTGCAGCTTGTTCTGGACCTGCACCTGGGCGATGTTCGGGTCGGTGCCGGCCTTGAAGGTCAGGTTGATGGCCACCGTGCCGGCCGAGTCGCTGGTGGAGGACATGTAGATCAGGTTGTCGATGCCGTTCAGCTTCTGTTCGATGACCTGGGTGACCGTATCCTGCACGGTCTGGGCGGATGCCCCGGGATAGACGGCGTTGATGGTGATTTGGGGCGGTGCGATGGGCGGATACTGGGAGACCGGCAGCGTCTTGATGGCAAGGAGGCCGGCCAGCATGACCATGATGGCGATGACCCAGGCGAATATGGGGCGATTTATGAAGAAGCGGGGCATGGAGTGGCTCCTTTGTTATTTCTTCGCTGCCGGCGCTTGCTGAGCAGCGCCAGGAGCCGCCGCCGGCTTTGATCCGAACGGCACGACCTTGACCTTGGTTTCCGGCTTGGCCTTCTGGAGTCCCTCCAGGATGACCCGGTCACCGGGCTTCAGCCCTTCGCCCACCAGCCAGCTGTCGCCCACGGTTCGCGCGACCTTGATGGTCCTCTGCTCCACCTTGTCATCGGCGCCGACAATCAGAACCGTTGCATTGCCTGCCTGGTTGCGGGTGACTCCCCGCTGGGGAACCAGGATCGCCTGGTCGTTCACACCTTCTTCGACAATGGCGCGCACGAACATGCCGGGCAAAAGCACCTGCTTCGGGTTGGGGAAAACCGCCCGCAGCGTGATGGAGCCGGTGCTCTGGTCCACGGTCACTTCGGAGAACTTCAGCGTGCCGGGCAACGGATAGGCGCTGCCGTCTTCCAGCTTCAAATGCACTTTCGCCTGGGTCGACCCGTTCTCCTTCAGCAGTCCGCTGGCCAGGTGCTGCTTGAGGCGCAGCATCTCGGCGCTGGACTGGGTCACATCCACATACATGGAGCTCAGTTGCTGTATCGTGGCCAGGGCCGATGCCTGGCTGGCGGTAACCAGCGCGCCGTTGGTCACGGTCGAGCGGCCGATCCGGCCGGAAATGGGCGCGGTCACCCTGGTGTAGGCCAGGTTGATGCGAGCGGTCTCGACCGCAGCCTTGCTGGAGGCCAGGTCAGCCTCGGCCTGCTTGAGCGCCGCGTTGGCGTCGTCATAATCCTGCTGGCTCACGGCCTTGATCTTCACCAGGTCGCGGAAGCGCTGCTCCTTGAGCCGGGCCGGCAGCAGGTTGGCCTCAGCCCGCGACTGGGCCGCCCTGGCGCTGGCGTATGCCGCCTTGTAGGTCGCCGGATCGATCTGGTAGAGCACCTGCCCCGCCTTCACGTCCGAGCCCTCGGTGAAGAGACGCTTCTGTACGATGCCTCCCACCTGGGGTCTGACTTCGGCGATCAGGTGCGCCGATGTCCGGCCCGGAAGCTCGGTGGTCAGGGTCACGCTCTGGGGCTGGATCACGACCACGCCGACTTCGGGAGGGCCTGCCGCCGCCATGTTTGCATTTTTTTTCCCGCATCCGGCAATCAGCAGCGCGCCGGCTAAAACACCCGCCATGAAAAACGACATTGCTCTGTGACTGGTCAGCATAAGCACCTCTACAAGTTAATAGAATGAACGTTCATTCACCGTTTCACCGCATCCCAGCAAGCCTCGATGGTTTTGAATGCCATGGCTTCGTCCAAAGTGACGAAACCCAGGACATGGTCCCGCGCCACGGCAAGAAGCGGGCCGAACGCCAGGTCGAAAAGCATGGCCAAGGGTAAATCCTTCAGGACCTGCTGTGAAGCCCCCTGTTCGAACAGTTCCCTGAACACGTCGCTCCGTCCTTCCTTGCCGAGCATTTTAGCCCGCCGGAATGCGATGCCGTAGGGTGAGTTGTGGAACTGCTCCATGTAACGGAAACGCAATGGATATTCGATGAAATAGCGCAGAAGTCTCGTCCCGAGGTGGAGAAAGCGGGCCCTGAACGGAGCAGTTTCGCTGTAGCCTTCGAGGATAAAGGGCGTTATGATCTCTTCGAGCTCGCGGTAAAGCTCCTTGATAAGGACGTCCCTGTTTTCGAAATAGCGGTAGATGGTACCGGCGCCGACCCCGGCCCGCATGGCGATCAGGGCCATGGGCGCTCCATGGAACCCCTGTTCGGTAAACAGATCGAGCGCCGCATTCAAAATCTCTTCACGCTTGTCCGGCTTTACCACGAATGATCTCTCTCCCCAAAAAATGGAATGAACGTTCATTCTTTTACTTCCCCGGCGTGCATCTTGTCAAGACAATTATGAAAAACGGATAGTTGCAACCAGGAAGGAATAACACATCAAAGCCGCGCGGCGACCGGAACCGGATTTGATTTACTCTTTGACCTTATCCGGGAAATCCTTCCGAAGCCTGGCGATCTTGGGCTCGATGACAACCTGGCAGTACGCCTCCTCGGGGTGGTTCAAGAAGTAATCCTCATGGCGGAAATCGGCGGGGTAGAAATTGGTGAACGGCGCGATCTCCGTGACGATGGGAGCGGGCCAGCGGCCCGACGCGTCCGCCTCGGCCCTGGACTTTTCAGCTGCAGTTCTCTGCTCTTCACCGTGATAGAAAATGGCGGACCGGTACTGGGGGCCGGCATCGTGCCCCTGGCGGTTCCTGGTGGTGGGGTCGTGGGTGCGCCAGAAAACGGAGAGGATCTCCTCGAAGGTGATGACTTCGGGGTCGAAGGTGATCTGCACGGCTTCCGCATGGCCGGTGTTGCCCATGCAGACCTGTTCGTAGAGTGGGTTCGCCACATGCCCTCCGGCGTAGCCGGACACCACTTTTTCCACACCTTTCAGGCTCTGGAAAACCGCCTCCACGCACCAGAAGCACCCGGCGCCCAGGGTTGCTGTTTCGAGTTTATCTCTCATGACTGCTCCTTCGTTTGCGCCCAGTGCGCGGCAAGTGTGAAATGCACGAAATGCAGGTCGAAAAATACGGAATCATGATCGGGTAATTCCAGCCTGGCGCCGCTCGTCACGATATCTCACAGGCGCTCGTTTCTCAAGCGGAGCGCATTGGTAATCACCGACACGGAGCTGAAACTCATGGCGGCCGCGGCAATGATCGGGCTGAGCAGGATGCCGAACCAGGGATAGAGAAGACCCGCGGCGACGGGAATCCCCAGCGAATTGTACACGAACGCGAAAAACAGGTTCTGCCTGATATTCCTCATGGTGGCGCGGCTCAGCCGCCGGGCACGGGCTATCCCTCTCAGGTCTCCCTTGACCAGGGTGACGCCCGCGCTCTCCATCGCCACATCGGTACCGGTGCCCATGGCGATCCCCACCTGGGCCAGGGCCAGGGCCGGCGCGTCGTTGATCCCGTCCCCCGCCATCGCCACGACCCTGCCCTCTTCCTGGTACCTCCTCACCGCATCGGCTTTCTGGTCGGGCAGCACCTCCGGGACCACTTCGTCGATTCCCAAGCTGCGTGCCACAGCCTCGGCGGTCACACGGTTGTCGCCGGTGAGCATGACGATGCGGATACCCTCGCCGTGAAGCTGCCTGATGGCATCGGGGGTGGTCGCCTTGATCGGGTCCGCTACGCCAAGAAGACCGGCGGCCTTGCCGTCCACGGCCAGGAACATGACCGTCTGGCCTTCCCTGCGCAACGATTCGGCATCGTCTTCCATGCCACCAAGCAAGACCCCCGCCTCCTCAAGCATGCGCCGGTTGCCCAAAATCACCGTTCTGCCGTCCACCGCACCGCGTACCCCTTTGCCGTTCAGATACTCGAAGGATCCGGAACTGACAAGCTCTATGCCCCGCTCTTCCGCTCCCTTGACAATGGCCGCGGCCAGGGGGTGCTCGCTCCCCCGTTCCAGGCTCCCGGCAAGGAGGAGCATGATCTTTTCGTCCAGGCCTTCAGCAGGCAGAACCGTCACCAGTTTCGGCTTCCCCTCGGTCAGGGTACCGGTCTTGTCCACCACCAGCGTGTCGACCTGACGCATGACCTCGATGGCCTCCGCATCCCGGAACAGGACGCCGAACGAAGCTCCCTTGCCCATGGCCACCATGATCGACACCGGGGTGGCCAGCCCGAGCGCGCAGGGGCAGGCAATGATCAGTACGGCAACGGCGTTGACGATGGCATGGGCCATGCGGGGTTCGGGCCCCGCCACGGCCCAGATGATGAAGGTGATGGCAGAGATTGCCACCACGGCCGGGACGAACCAGCCGGCGACCACGTCCGCCAGTTTCTGGATGGGGGCGCGGCTGCGCTGCGCCTCGGACACCATGCGCACGATCTGGGCCAGCAGGGTGTCCGCGCCCACCTTCTCGGCCCGGATCACCAGGGAGCCGGTCCCGTTGACGGTAGCGCCGATCACCCGGTCTCCCGGCCCCTTGCCCGCCGGAATCGGCTCGCCGGTGATCATGGATTCATCCACCGGGCTTGACCCTTCCAGCACCAGTCCATCCACCGGGACCTTTTCACCGGGCCTGACCCGGAGCCGGTCGCCCGGCAACACCTCGGCCAGGGGAACGTCTTCCTCGCCGCCATCCTCCCGGATTCTCCTGGCCGATTTGGGTGCGAGGCCCAGAAGCGCCCTGATGGCTGCTCCGGTCCGGCTGCGGGCCTTGAGTTCCAGCACCTGGCCCAGGAGCACCAGGGTCGTGATGATGGCCGCGGCCTCGAAGTAGACAGCCACCTCTCCCGTTCCGGACCGGAACGAGTCCGGGAAGATCCACGGGAACAGCTTCGCCGCCAGGCTGTAGAGGTAAGCCACCCCGACGCCGATCCCGATGAGGGTGAACATGTTCAGGCTGCGGTGGACGAGCGAGGTCCAGAACCGCTGGAAGAACGGCCAGCCGGCCCAGAACACGACCGGCGTGGAAAAGGCGAATTCCAGCCACGTCCAGGTAGCGTGCGGTGCGACCCTTTCCAGTGGATGGCCGGGGAAATGCATGCCCATGGCGCTCACCGCTACGGGAATCGACAGAACAAGAGCCACGGCGAAGCGCCTTTTCATGTCCGCCAGCTCCGGGTTCTCCCCTTCCGCCACTTCCACCGTCCGCGCCTCCAGCGCCATCCCGCACTTTGGGCACTCGCCCGGCTTGTCCCGCACCACCTCGGGATGCATCGGGCAGGTCCATTCGGTTCTCTGATGAAGTTGAGGTTCTCCGGAGCATTCCAACGCCATGCCGCACTTGGGGCAGGGCCCGGGTTTCACGGCATGGACCTCCGGGCACATGGGGCAGACATATTCGCCCGTTCCCGCCGCAGCAGCCATATTTCCGGAAGCAGCACCGTCACCGGAGAGATATCGTTCAGGATTCTCCCTGAATTTGTTCACGCAGTGAACCGAACAGAAATAATAGGTTTCACCCTGGTATTCATATTTCCCGGCAGCGCCTTCCGGCGTGACATCCATTCCGCAGACCGGATCTTTCATCATTTGTCCCTCTCCCCGGCGTGGGAGACTACGACCGTCATTCCGCATGATGTCCCCCCGCCGGCGCCTTTTCATTGTAACGGCACAGAGGCTGCACTGCAGCACGTGCACTCCATGAATCTTCAAATTTATATATATGCATTCAGCGCAAAAATAGCAAGTGCAGGTTTTCCCGAACCGGCCCTCTCCTGTTCCCTGAGTTTGACAGAAGCGAATTCCATTGAATAATTCAAGTATCCACCAACCGCACCGACGACTCCTTATACTTGCCCAGGGAAACATGTATGAAATCTGGAAGCAAACCCGGCATGTTATCCGGCGCGCTTGCAGGGGCGTTGCTCACCCCGGCAGCGATCGGGATCTTCTTTGCAGGCTGGCGGCTGGCCGGATGGCCCTTCGTGCCGTTCGAACTGTTCGACTGGCTGGCGCGCATGCTCCCCGGCAGGATCATCTCCCTGGGCATCAGCAGCATGGTTGCCCTCATCAGCCTGCTCAGACTCGGCCCGACCGCGGAGGTCGCCAAAGCCATCGAACAGTCGATGGGAGTTGCCGCAGTCCTTGTCGCCGGTACGGCCTGCGGGGCTTTTCTCCTGCCGCTCCTGCAACGGCTCGGCAGGGGTCATGCTCTCGTTTCGGGAATTTCCGCCGGCGCTGCATTCGGCATCGCCACCTCACTGATCATCGATCATCTCGGCCACGTGACGGGTGCGTCATCATGGAGCGGGCTGTTCTGGATCAATCTCGTGTTCCTGTCCTGGGGCGCAGCCCTGGGCTGGTCGTGCAAAAGACTGCTTGCAGGCAGCGACACCTGTAAAATCGAGGATGGACATCGCCTCCCGCCGAACTTCGTCAAAAAGATCGATCGCCGCCAGTTCCTGATCCGGCTGGCAGGCGCAAGCGCGACCGTCACGGTCAGCGGCGCGATTCTCGGCGCGTTGTCCGGCCAGGAAAGCGGCAGGACCAGGATTCCCCGCCGCCTGCCGCGATGGTCGGACTCCCACCCACTGCCCAATGCGGACGCCCCGGTCGGGCCGGCGCCGGGAACCCGTCCCGAATACACGCCCCTTGAAAAGCACTACCGCATCGACATAGACACCGTGCCACCGGCAATCGACGTTCGGAACTGGAAACTGAAAGTCGACGGTCTGGTGGACAAGCCCCTTGCCTTCACGCTGGAAGAGTTGCGCCGCTACCCGCCGCTGAGCCAGTTCATCACCCTGGCGTGCATCTCCAACCCGGTGGGCGGTGATCTCACGGGCACCACCCGCTGGACCGGCGTCAGCCTCAGGCGCCTGCTTCCCGACCTGCGCCTCAAGCAGAACGCCACGCATCTCAAGATCCGCGGAACCGACGGTTTCCGGGAACTGGTATCGCTCGACGTGATCCGGTCTGACGAGCGGGTGATGCTTGCCTATGACTGGGACGGCATCCCGCTCCTCCCGGCCCATGGATTTCCGCTGAGGATCTATATTCCCGACCTGTACGGCATGAAGCAGCCCAAATGGATCGAGGCGATCGAGGCGGTGGACCATTGGGAACCGGGCTACTGGGTGGTGCGGGGGTGGGACAAAGATGCCAGGATGAGGGCAACCTCGGTAATCGACACGGTGGCTGTCGATTACGCCACGGTGAATGCCGCCGGACAAACGGTCGTACCGATCGGAGGGATCGCCCATGCCGGGGCCCGGGGGATTTCCCGGGTGGAGCTGAAAGTCGACGGAGGGGCGTGGCATCAGGCAGAGCTCCGCACGCCCCTCTCCCCCACTACCTGGGTTGTCTGGCGGCACGACCTTCCGTTCCTGAAGGGCGAACACACCCTCAGCGTGCGCTGCTACGACGGCAGCGGCAACCGCCAGATCGAAACCGAAAGCCCGCCGGACCCGAGCGGGGCGACCGGCCTCTTCAGCAGACGCAGAAATTTCAGGTGACCGCACTTCGACCCGACACTCCGTGCAGTACGGACAAGGCATGTGTCGGGGCAGCACACATATCAGCCGAGCAAACTGTTTCCAATCCTGCCGCACTGTGCTATTTTGATCGCGATTCTGCACAGGTTCGCCCTTTTCACTGCCGATACGCCTCTCATCGCAGCACAGCATGAAAATCCGGGGCTCTGGCGGCAATCCAATCCAGTTCAGGAGGTTAATCATGACAGCGGAAACAAAGGGATCGGCGGAAAGCACTTCCGCCAATGCCGGTGACGGGATATCGGGAACCGGCAAGCCGGCCCGGAAAAAATCGTTCATCAGGACATTATTCCGCAACTGGCGGCTCGTGGGCGTGTTGCTGCTGGTTCTTTTTGCGGCCGGCACGTACCTCTGGAAAGACATCGCGGTGAAGCGGGCCAAAGCGGCGGCATCGGAGGTGATCAGGGAGCAAGCCCGGGCAGACATGCGGTTGGCCGCGCTGCCGCTGGTCTGGGCGGTGCGGGGTGAAATGATGCGGGGCAACATGGAACAGGTCGGCGAGTACCTCAACCAGTTCGTCAAAGAGCCGAACATGAAGGAGCTGGCCGTTGCCGCCCCGGATGGGCGCATCGTGGCGGCAACGGACAAGCGTCGCGAGGGCGCGGCTGCCGCCGACGCTTTTCCCGCGGATGTGCTGAAGGCGGAGACCATAACCGCCACATCGCGGGAAGACGGCAGCATCCTGGTGGCAGCGCCGGTCATGGGACTGAACGCCAGGCTGGGGACCCTGGTCATGGTATCTTCCCTTCCGGCCTTTTCCCTGGAAAAACCCGTAAAGCAGTAACCTCTCCCCTACTCGGGAACGGTTTCTCCGGTGACGCCGGCATCGCTTCCACCGCCCGTTCCACCGCTGCCGCCATGAATCGGGCAGTACTCGGTCGGCTCGGTTCCGGAGACGTAGAATTCCTCTTTCTGCCGGGGGCAGGCGGAGGCGGCGAGGTAGCCGGTGGAAGGGTCGATCCTGGCGGAGACGACCAAGTCCGGCTTCTGGAAATCGACAGACGGCTTTCCGGCCAGGGCCGAGCGCATGAACTGCCTCCAGATGGGAGCGCTTATCGCCCCGCCGGTGAATCCCCTGCCGCCGGGCCGGGGCTTGTCATGCCCCACCCAGACGCCGGTGACGAGCCGGGGGGTGTAGCCGACGAACCAGGCGTCCCGATAATCGTCGGTGGTGCCGGTCTTGCCTGCCGACGGATATTCCTGACCGAATTTTTTCAGATTTTTTGCCGTGCCGTAGACCAGCACGTCCTTGAGCATCTGGGTCGTCACGAAAGCGGTTGCCGGGGACAGGGCCGGGGTGACCGACGGCGGGTTGTCGGTCATGGCATGGCGATTCCGGTCATAGATGCCGATGATGGTTCTGGGCTTCGTCCGCATCCCGCCGTTGGCGAAAGGAGCGTAAGCGGAGACCAGATCGCTCAACGTGACTTCTTCCGTTCCGAGAGCCAACGTGAGATCGTTGCGTCCATGCAGCTGCAGCCCCATGTTGCCGGCCAACTCGGTGAAATTGGGGATACCGACGGCCTCCAGCAGCTTGACTGCGATTACATTGTTGGAATGGGCAAGCGCCTGGCGGAGGGTGGTCTCCCCGAGAACCTCATTTCCGTAATTCCTCGGTTGCCAGGCCCTGCCGTTTCCTCCCGGGTAGGAGACTGCCGAATCGTTGAAGAAACTCGCGGCGGTATATCCCTTTTCCAGCGCGGCCGCATAGATGAACGGCTTGATGGCCGATCCCGGCTGACGGCGGGCGTTAAAGGCCCGGTCGTAGGAGTTCTTTTTCAGATCCACTCCACCAACTGCCGCCAGCACATCCCCGTTTGACGGATCCAGGCACAGCAGGGCGCCCTGCAGGCCGGGAGAAATGCGCCGCACCCCTTCGCTCAAGGTTTTTTCAGCGATCTTCTGCAATTTCAGGTCCATGGCGGCAATGACTTCAAGCCCGCCCTGTTCGACGATATGCTCGCCATACTGCTCTTTCAGCAGGCTTCTGATGTGGGCCAGATACCCGGGCGCCTGGCCCGACTTGATGACGGTCGCCCGCTGATTCCTGAGCTTCCGCTCCTGCTGCCGGGAGATCATTCCCACTTCCAGCATCCGCCGGAGCACAATTCCCCTGCGCGCGCCCACGGCATCAGGGGGGCCGAGGGGATTGTAGCGGGTCGGATTCTTCGGCACCCCTGCCAGGAGGCTGCACTCGGCATCGGTCAGCTGTTCCGGATTCTTGTCGAAGTAGAGACGGGCAGCCTGGACGATGCCGTAGGCGCCGTTGCCGTAATAGATCTCGTTCAGATACATCTCCAGGATCTGCTTCTTGGTGTACCTGCGCTCGTAGTCCATCGCCAACTGGGCTTCCTTGAGCTTTCTGTCGATGGTTTTCTCCCCGGACAGGTACTTGTTCTTGATCAGCTGCTGGGTGATGGTCGAGCCCCCTTCGGCCATTTTACCCTTGACCACGTCCTTGACCAGCGCCCGCGCGATCCCCTTGACATCGATGCCGCCGTGGTCGTAGAAGCGGGAATCTTCAACCGCTACCACGGCTTTTTGCAGGAAGGCGGGAATATGGTTTATGGGAGCCCAGTATCTGTGCTCCGAGGGAATCCGGCCGACGTATCGCCGCTCCCGGTCAAACACCTTGATGGACGAGTAGCCGGGAGACAGAACCGGATACCTGACATAGCTTTCACTGGCGAAAGCCGCGGAAACGGCCAATGCGACGAACAGCCATCCGGCGATGGCGGCAGAAAGAAACCTTTTCGCTGAAAACCTTTTTTCTCCAACAGGTTCTTGCAGATACTCCTTCTTCATTTTTCAATCCTTGTGACAATGACTTTTGGTATGCCGAAATCTTGGCGTCTGGATTCCGGGCAGGCAGATGGACGGAATCTGGAACATGATACCAGTTTCGGATTAAAAACGAAAATCCAACATCGAGGTTTACAGGAAATACTCCGTTCGATCTTTTATGAAGCACGCCCTTCCAACGGCACGTAGTCTCCGCTTCTGAAAATCATGCGTGACAACTTACCGCCGCGCCGGCCGCATTCCATTCCGGACCGATGCGAAAGCAGGCTGATCGACCGGAATCAAACCGCCTTGCCTCTCGACAACTGTGTAGTAACCTTAATGTATCGTCATTCTCGCTTACCCCGGCCCAACGGGGTTGCGGAACAGGAGACACCGGCATGGCCGGGAAGCTGAAAACCCCGGATGCCGGCATCGTGATGAGAGGATCGGAGGTACGCCATGCCGGAACCCGGGAAAGACGGAAGGCTTGCGGCAGATCGCGCAGGAGAAGCGAAAACCGGAAAAAAAATACCCGCGGGAAACTGCGAAATCTGCGGGCAGAAACTGGAACGCGACCCTGAAAGCGGAGATTATTTCTGCCCCGTTTGCGACAACCCCGACCAGTAAAAAGGATGATTGCCCGGCCCGGCGCAGCGGAGGGCGCCTTCGGCTCCGGTCATTGAGGACCACCGGGTCCAGGAGGAGGGACCGCTGTATATTCCATCATAGAGAGGGGAATCGATGATCGCAGCAGCAGTTCGAGTGATTCAGCAAAGTCTCACCGGTGAAGGCCTGTCGCCCGGGGAAGTCGACGGCCGGCTCGGGCCCCTCACCTGCGGAGCGGTAGCCGAAGCCCTGCGGGCGCGGCAGGCAGGCCTGCCCGCGGGATGGGAACAATGGTCCAACTCGCGGAAGACGGTTGCCTACCTCCAGTGTCTCTGCAAAGAGCGCAAGATCGAAGTGGGCGACGTGGACGGCTATTGGGGCCAGCAGACCGACCATGCCTTCGATACGCTGTCGTATCTGCTGAAGAACGGCGCAATGCCCCGCCCCTGGCGCGACGATGAACCGTCCGACAGGAATCCCCACAACTGGCCGGACCAGAACCAGGCGAACCTCGACGCCTTTTTCGGCCGGGTAGGGGAAAACCAGACCAGCCTGATGCTCCCCTACCCCCACCGGCTTGCCTGGGACCTGCGCCAGGCGGTCAATTCATTCTCGTGCAACATCAAGGTTCACGACAGCGCCAGGCGGGCGTTGACCAAGGTGTTCGATCACTATGGGATCGAACAGATCAGGGACCTGCATCTCGACCGGTTCGGTGGCTGCCTCAACGTGCGCAGGATGCGCGGCGGCAGCAACTGGTCCATGCACTCCTGGGGAATCGCCATCGATTACGACCCCGATCGCAACCAGCTTAAATGGGGGCGGGACCGGGCCGCATTCGCACAACCCGAGTACGATGCCTGGTGGCGCATCTGGGAGGAAGAAGGGTGGGTGAGCCTGGGCAGATCACGGAACTACGACTGGATGCACGTGCAGGCGGCCACGCTGTGACAGGGGCGTTTGAACCGGTTGGAGCGGAACGTGCTGGAGACGGCTTTCCGCTCCGCCGGTCCCTCACTTCCCGCCGCGGAAAAAATTCCTGATGCCCGCGCCAAGGTTCCTGAACCATTCGCCAATGGCCGTGCCTGCTTTCCTGGATTCCTTCGCCGTCTCCTTGCCTGCCTCCCTGAAGTCTTTGCCTGTTTGCCTGCCTCCTTCCCTGAAGGTTCTGCCAATCTCTTTGCCCCCCTCCCTGAAGGCCTGGCCGGTTTCCTTTCCCATCTTTCTGAAGGCTTCTCCGGTATCTTTGCCGGCCTTTTTGAAATCCTGTCCGATTTCCCCTGCGGTATCACGGGGGGAGGTTTCCGCCAATGCGAATGAAGCGGAAATGAGGATCGGCAACGCAAGAAGAATGATCCGAATGCTCATGGCGAACTCCTTTCCTAACCATTCGCATTGTAGCATCACGGGAACTCCAGGTCAAAACCCGGAGTCGAAAGCCCGCCTGTCATGCCCTGCAAAAAAAATTGACTTTCACCGTAGTCTGCCGATATGTAACTCGATGCAATAAACCATAGCGCCGCCCCAACCGGCATGCAGCCCCAATGGATGTCGGCGCGCAAATACCCGGACCATGCTTTCGGTGCAACCACCATGAAAATATCGGCAAAATTCACCTATCTTTATACAGCGATGATTTCGATCGCCATCATGTGCGCGACGCTCTTTTCCGTCATGCAGATGCACGCAGAGGCCACCAGACAGGTCAACGCCCTGCAGGAAAGCCACCTGAAGATTTTCTGGGAACTTATCCTGGGCAAAGGGCACAATATCCGGATCGTCAGCGGCAAACTGGTGGCCGGAGATTATCAACTCAACGGCAACAACGATCTGCCTGACAAGGTAAAGGAGATATGCGGCGGGACAGCGACGATTTTCATGGGCGACGTCCGGATCTCCACCAACGTGCTGCAGAAGGACGGGCGACGCGCACTGGGGACCAGGCTGTCCGGTCCCGCCTACGATGCGCTTTTTCGCAAGGAAACGCCGTATCGCGGTGAGACGCTCATCCTCGGCGTTCCCTATTTCACCGCGTATGACCCGATCAGGAACAGCGAAGGCAAGGTAATCGGCGCTCTTTACGTTGGCGTGAAAAAGGGTGATTTTTTTGCCACCTATGACGCGTTGACCATCAATCAGTTCATCATGGCCGGCGTGCTCATCAGTATTTTCTCGTTCATCGCCATCCTGCTGGTGCGTGAACGAAGGCATGCGGAAACATCGCTCCAGGAAAGCGAAAAGCGCCTGAAATCGATCCTGCACGGCTCGCCGATACCCCAGTTCGTCATCGATGGCGACCACAGGATCCTCTACTGGAACAAGGCCCTGGAAATCTGCACCGGCTTCAGTTCGGAGGCCATGACCGGGACCAGGGACCACTGGAGAGCCTTCTATCCGGAGGCCCAGCCCTGCCTGGCGGATCTTCTCATCAGCGGGGATACCGCAGCCATCGAAGAATGGTACCCGGGCAAGAGCCGGCGTTCCCGGCTCGTGGAGGGAGCTTTCGAAGTGACCGACTTTTTCCCCGCGCTGGGGAGCACGGGCAAGTGGCTCTACGTAACGGCGACACTGGTGCGCAATTCGCACGATGAAGTCATCGGCGCAGTTGAAACACTGGAAGACATAACCGCGCGGAAGGATGCGGAAGAAGCGCTGCGCCAGAGCGAGGAAACGTTCCGCTGCATGACGGCCTCCGCTATGAGCGGCATTGTCATGATCGATAACGACAGCAGGATAACCTTCTGGAACGACGCCGCCGAAAAGATCTTCGGCTGGGCGTCATCCGAGGCTATCGGCAAGGATGTCCATGAATTCCTCGCGCCCCCCTGCTACCACGAGATGTCGCGGCAGGCCTTCCCGGTATTCCGCCTTACCGGCCAGGGACCGGTGATCGGCAAAAACCTGGAACTTGTCGCTTTGAGAAAAGACGGGGAGGAATTCCCCATCCAGCTTGCCCTTTCCAGCGTGTGCCTGAGGGGGCGGTGGTGTGCCCTGGGCATCATCAATGACATCTCGGACCGAAAACAGGCGGAAGACAACCTGCAGGAACAGCTGCACTTTCTCCAGGAGCTGCTGGACGCCATCCCCAACCCGGTTTTTTTCAAGAACACGTCCGGCATGTACCTGGGATGCAACACGCCGTTCGAGGAATTCATCGGGGTGAAGAAAAAGGACCTGGTCGGCAGATCCGTCTACGAAATCCATCCCCGGGAGTTGGCCGAAATCTACTCTGCGGCGGACCGGGAGCTTCTGGAATCGCCCACCGGGGGCCAGGTTTACGAGTCAACCGCTCAGCACGCCGACGGCAGGCGCCAGGACGTGATGTTCAACAAGGCTGTGTTCACCAGGAAAGACAGCTCAGTAGGCGGAATTGTCGGAGTCATCCTGGATATAACCGAACGCAAGAGGATGGAAAAAGCTTTGCGGGAAAGCGAGGAGCGTTTCCGCAGGACCTTTGACCAGTCGCCCATAGGCGCGGCCATAGTATCCCTTGACTACCGATTCCTGCGCGTCAACGGGCAATGGTGCAGGATTACCGCATACACTGAGCAGGAACTGGTGGGGCTCAGGCTGTCCGACATCTCCCACCCTGACGACCTGGAAAACGACATCCTCATGAAACAACGGCTGATTGCGGGTGAAATCGACAGTTTCCAGATGGACAAGCGGTATCTGCGCAAGGACGGCAAGGAAATCTGGGCGCGCCTTTCCGTCTGCCTCATGAAAAATCAGTCCGGTGAACCGCTCTATTTTCTCCCGATGATGGAAGACATAACCGAACGGAAACACCTGGAACACGAAGTGCTGAAAAACCAGAAAATGGAATCCCTGGGAGTCCTTGCCGGCGGCATCGCCCACGATTTCAACAACCTTTTGACCGGCATCCTGGGAAACATATCCCTGGCCAAAATGACCACGCCCCACGAGAGCATCGCATTCCGGAGGCTGGACGAGGCGGAACGGGCATCGGAGCGTGCCAGGGATCTGACTTATCAGTTATTGACGTTCTCCAAGGGTGGCGCCCCCATCAAGAAAGTCACGTCAATAGGCCGGATCGTCGTTGATTCGGCTGATTTCGCGCACCGGGGGTCCACCGTCGTCTGCGAGTATTCGATTGACGACGAAATCCTCCCCCTGGAGGCAGACGAAGGACAGATAAGCCAGGTGATCCACAACCTCGTAATCAACGCGGTCCAGGCCATGCCCGGCGGCGGGCTGATTCGGATCCGGGCGGAAAATGCCCATGAGAAACCGGCAGGCCTCCATTCCGACAGGAGCTATGTCAGGGTATCAATAACCGACAGCGGCGCCGGGATACCGGAAGAAATTCTGCCCAGGATCTTCGATCCCTACTTCTCCACCAAGACGAAAGGGAGCGGCCTGGGCCTGGCATCCGTGTACTCGATCATAAAGAACCACGACGGGCTGATCGAAGTGGATACCCGCATCGGCAGCGGCTCAACCTTTCATGTTTACCTTCCGGCGGCAGAAGGGGCGTTGCCGCCGGCCAATTCGGACAAGGGCGCATCGTTCACCGGAAAAGGCAGGATACTGCTGATGGATGACGAGGAAATCGTCCGGCAGGTTGCAGGCGAAATGCTCGCCACCCTCGGATATTCCATCACGGTCTGTGAAGACGGGGTCCAGATGCTCAATCATTACACCCGAGCCAAACGCTCCGGGCAAGGTTTCGATGCGGTGATCATGGACCTTACCATCCCGGGCGGAATGGGGGGGAAGGAAGCGATGGCCCGGCTGCTGGCGGATGACCCCGAGGTCAGGGGAATCGTCTCCAGCGGCTACAACAACGACCCCATCCTCGCCTCGTTCCGCGAGTACGGTTTCCGTGGCGTCGTCAAAAAACCCTACACCGTCCAGGAACTCGGCACGGCGATTCAGGCCGTAATCAATCCTAGATGAAAGTGTGATGGGGGTGATGAACAACCGAGGGCACCCACAGAGGGGTGCCGGTGAGAAGGGCGCCCGCAAGGGGTGCCCCTACATGCCCTAACGTATTCGCCGGAGTCGAGGTTTGCAAGCTGCGGGAGATGTGACTAGAGCAGACGCAGTGACGTGTTCGGCGCACTCCAGTGCTTGCTGCTCTTGGTCCCGCTATGAACGCCGAACCGGTGCGATACGAAGAACCACAGCTCATTCCTGAAACTGCCGATTTCCCGCGGGCCCTCCTTGCCCGGCCGCATTACCTCGCCCTTGACCGTGTCTCCGTCAATCTCCAGCACTCTGATCTGAACGGACTCCTTCCCCCCGAAAAGGTACCCGTAATTCAAACCGGTGTGGAAGTCGCTCACCAGCATGTCCCCCGCCAGGACTTCCGAGTTATGGATAACCCTGCTTATTCCCGGAAATGCCTCCGACAATGCATCCCGCCGCAGGGGAATCCTCACGTAGCATCTGGCCAGGGAGTTCCAGAAGGGGTGCGCGCAGTCATAGATCTCTGCCCTTTCCAAAGCCCTGAGCATCACGGCCATGACCTGCGGTGAAACGAATGACTTCATTGCCGTCAAAGCGACCTCCGTTACCAGAAGGCTTCTGCTCGCTTTGTTGGGTTTCCTGTCCGGCAGGCGAAAATTGCCGATTCCGATCTTGCCCGTCCCTTTCCTCATGAACAGCTCCTCTTTCGAAATAGTCGCAACTATATAACGATGATCAAAAAAAAGGCCCGGCCGGGCCATTCTTCCATTTTTTTCATACAGTAACGGGTTCTCCGCTGTTTTCACAGTATGTCATGGGTAAATACTGCGATCGGGCAATTGAACTCCCGGCAAAGATTCGATGCACGAAACGATTGAATATATTATAAGCGCAACGTATACAATATTACAGTATCACAATTCACAATAATCAAGCAGTACAGTTTGATTATCACGTGCAGTGTATGGCGCTTCTTCGGGAGGTATTGTAATGGCCGGAACAGGGGGGCGGGTTGAAAACCCGCCCCCCTTGAAATACCGGTCAGCTTTTCCTGATGCGGAAACCGGCCTTTTCCAGTCCCTCCAGATCGAGCCCCTTCCCTTTCCCGCTCTTCGCTTCAGCCTCCCGCCTGCCCCCCTTCGCCTGCCGGCCGCCTCCTCCCGCGGCTTCGCGGATGGAGAGGGAGACCCTCTTCCGCTCCAGGTCCACCGACAGCACCTTGACCTTCACCAGCTGGCCCGTGCTGACCGCATCGTGCGGGTCCTTGATGAACCGGTCGGCCAGATGGCTCACGTGCACCAGGCCGTCCTGATGAACGCCGACATCGACAAAAGCTCCGAAGGCGGTCACGTTGGTCACCACCCCCTGGAGCACCATCCCCTCCCTGAGGTCCGACAACTCCCGCACGTCGTCCCTGAATTCAGCCGCCTGGAACTTGCGCCGCGGGTCCCGGCCCGGTTTCCTCAATTCCTCCAGGATATCCCGCAGGGTCGGAAGCCCGACCGATTCGGTCACATAGCGGGACAGGTCGATGCGCTCAGCCAGCGAAGGCTCCGCCGACAGTTCCCGGAGCGAGACCGAAAGGTCCGCGGCCATGGCTTCCACCAGGGGATAGCGTTCCGGGTGGACCGCTGTGTTGTCCAGAGGATGGACGCCGTCCCGGATGCGCAGGAAGCCGGCAGACTGCTCGAAAGCCTTGGCGCCGAAGCGGGGCACGGCCATGAGGGCTTCCCGGCCGGGGAAAGGGCCATGCTCGTCCCGGTGGCGCACGATTGCCCTGGCAAGAGAAGGCCCGAGCCCCGAGACAGAGGAGAGGAGCGCACAGGATGCGGTGTTCAGGTCCACTCCCACGAAGTTGACGCAGGACTCCACCACCCCGTCCAGGCTTTTCTTCAGCTGGGACTGGTTCACGTCATGCTGGTACTGCCCCACGCCGATGCTCTTGGGATCGATTTTCACCAGCTCTGCGAGCGGGTCCTGCAGCCGCCGGGCGATGGAAACGGCTCCCCGCACCGTCAGGTCCAGGTCGGGGAACTCCTCACGGGCGATTTCGGATGCCGAATAGACGCTGGCCCCGGCCTCGCTCACCATGACGACCTGGATCTCCGTTCCGGACGCGGCCAGGGTCTCGCGAACGAACCGCTCCGTCTCCCGCCCGCCGGTGCCGTTGCCCACGGCGACCATGGCGCTGCCGTGGGCGGCGGCGAACCCGGGCAGTTCCTTCCGGGCTGCTTCCGCCTTGCCCTCGCCGGTATGGGGGTAGATCACGCCGTGCCCCAGCAGGCGACCGGTTTCATCCACTGCCGCCAGCTTGCAGCCGGTGCGCAGTCCGGGGTCGATGCCCAGCACCCGCTTCCCGCCGGCAGGCGGCGCCAGCAGCAGGTTCCGCAGGTTGTCGGCAAACACCTTGATCGCGTCGTCGTCAGCCTTCTGCTTCGCCTCCAGCCGAAGCTCCACTTCAATGGATGGCGCCATGAGCCGCTTATAGGCGTCCTCCACCACTCCTTCCAGCAGCTGTCTGAAAATGCTCTTCCCGCTGATGATCCTCGCCTTCAATCCGGAAAGGATCTCCCCGACTGGCGCCACGATGGCGAGAAACAGCACCTCCTCCTTCTCTCCGCGCCGCATTGCGAGCATCCGGTGAGAAGGGATCTCGCGGAGCGGCTCCCGGTAGTCGTAATACATTTCGAACTTGGTGACCGAACCCTTTTTGTCCGACGCCACCCGCGACGTCATTTCCCCCTGTTCGCCGGTCAGGCGGCGGACGAACGCCCGCAGGTCCGCGTCTTCGGCAATCCGCTCCGCCAGGATATGGCCCGCACCCGCAAGCGCGGCCGCCACGTCCGGCACTTCGCGCTCCGGATCGACGAAGGGAAACGCTGCTTCTTCAGCGGTACCGTCCGCCAGCTCCTGGGCAGCCATGAGGTCGGCAAGGGGTTCCAGCCCCCGTTCACGGGCGATGGTGGCCTTTGTCCGGCGCTTGGGCTTGAACGGAAGATAGATGTCTTCCAGTTCGGTCTTCAGCCGGGACGCTTCTATTCTCGACGAAAGCTCGGGCGTCAGCTTCCCCTGCTCCCCGATCGACGTGAGAACGGTGAGCTTGCGCTCCTCCAGTTCCGTGAAGTAGAGAAGCCGCTCCTCCATCAGCCGTATGGCCACTTCGTCCAGCTCACCGGTCCGCTCCTTGCGGTAGCGGGCGATGAACGGGACCGTTGCGCCCTCCCTGAGCAGGGCGACGGTATTTTCGATCTGGTAGTGCTTGAGACCGCTTTCCTCGGCGATCCAGCCGAGGATGCGGCTATTCTGGATGTCGGACAGAGACATGATCGCTCCTCGTAAAATTGATGTGGGCATCTCACCCGTTCGGCAAGGGGAAGGATACTAGCACAGGAAAGGATGCTTGGAAAGGGGGCCGAAAACGCCGGCCGGCGGTTGCTTCCTGCCACTGAACGGGTAAAATTTGTCAAACGGCTCCTTCCACGCCGTCCCATGAACCTTGGAAATCAGAAAACAATACCGCAGATGGAGTGTCATCCATGATAAACAAGATAATCGCGAGATTCATTGACGGCAAGATCCTGAAGGGAACGACCAGCGACCTGGTGCCGAACAAAACCCTCTTTCACCTGAGTGAAGACAGCACCGGCGCCATGCATAAGATCGATACCAATCAGTTGAAAGCGATTTATTTCGTGAAAAGCTTCGAGGGAAACAAGGAGTACCGGGAAAAAACCGACAGCGAGAGGGTCGGACTGGGGAAAAAGATTCTGGTCTCCTTCAAGGACGGTGAAACCCTGGTGGGTTACACCCAGGGATATTCGCCCAACAGGAGCCTGTTCATCGTGTTCCCCTGCGACCCCGGGAGCAACAATGAAAAAGTGTTCGTCGTTACCGGCGCCACCGACAAAGTGGCATTCATCTGACTGTACTTGCCGCAAGAGTTGGTGTAATGAAGTATTGCTGAACCGCAGCATAACGAAACCGGCATGAAAAGGAAATGAACATGAATCTCACCGAAAGCCTCAGGATACTGGTGGTCGACTGGCAGGCGCTCCACGAAGAAGGCGGCACGAAACTGTCGGTGGAGCAGGTCGTGGGCAGGCTGTACGACGGTCGTGGAAAATCAGTGCCCCCGGGATTGAAGTCCGGACAGATCGCGGAATTGATCCTGGAAGAACTCCGCCGCATGCCGGGAGCATGGGAAAGTACCGAAAAGTACCTGGCACAATTCGATTCACCCGACGATCTGCTGGAGGAAATCGACCTGGAATGCCTGGTCGCGGATCTGACCGTGGGCTGAGTCCAGCGTCATACCACAACCGAATGGAGCATCAAGACCCTGCATTGCAGAGGATCCGCGCCTTCGGAAAGCGGCAGGCATTTTTCTTCCCAGAATTCAAGAGAACGCGTTTTCCCGTTCCGTTTCCTTGCCTGTCTTTCTGAAGGAGGATGGGGATGAACCGTAGAATTTCTTGAACTGCTTGTTGAATTCGCTGAGGTCGTTGAAGCCTGCCCGCAAGGCAACCGTGCAGATGTTCAGATCTTTTTGCTGGAGAAGGGACATGGCTCTTCTGAGACGGAGATTGATGACGTACTGCTTGGGGGTACTGCCGATGATTTTCTTGAAAATCCGACAGAAGTGGAACTTGCTCATGGAAGCTTCCCCGGCAATCTGTTCCAGGCTCATGGGGAAGTCGAGATTTTTTTCAATGAAGGCTATCGAACGGACAACGCTTTCAGGGATATGACGGGGGAGAACGAAGTTTATCGGTTCAGAAGAGGCATTGGCGTCCCGGATATCAGCTTCCGCACGTCCGCGATCGGCAGTGCGGTGCATTATCAACTGAATTGCACTACCCTCTTTCGTTTCAACCTGAGCAGCAGCAACATCCGCCCTGACGATAGAGCCGTCAAGCCTCCGGATTTCCGTTTCCCTGAAGGCCCCCAGTGCTCCCGGCACACCGGGCAGGCAGTCTCCCCCGAGCGCGGATTCTTCCTCAACTCGGATGATATCCGTAATTTTCTTGCCGACAATTTCTTCGATACTCGAAGCTGAGAACAGCACTTGCGCCGCCTCGTTTGCAAACACGATACGGCCGTCAAGGCCTACCAGCAACGCTTCAGGAGTTAATTCCACGAGAGACCGGTAGCGATGCTCGCGCTCCCTCAGTTTCCGTTCGAGCGCATGCCTGTACAGGGCCACCTCGATGTTCGCCAGCAATTCCCGGGATTTGACGGGTTTCAGGAGGAAAGCGGAGGGTTCCGAAAACTTAGCATCACTGATGATGTTCTCGTCGTCGTAGCCTGTCAGGAAAACAATGGGGACATCGGAAAAGGCGCGAATCTCTTCAGCGGTCTCCATGCCGTCGATCTTGCCGGCAAGTTCGATATCCATCAGAATGAGGTCCTGCTGCCCGTTCCGGGCCAATTCAACAGCTTCTTCTCCGGTAGCGACAGCGGCTGAAATACCATATCCCGAACCCTTCAGGATCCTTTCCAGCCACTTCACCATCGTAAGCTCATCCTCAACGACGAGAATTTTTTCACCTGCCACTTCACAAACTCCTTTGTTCGACGAATCCTGAATCCATGTCGCATGAGCACCCGGCAAGCGGTATAACTAGGTAGTGTTCATCCGAATTCCAGATAAACACTCTGCTGTTTCCGGATCGGAAAGAGGGGATTTTTCGTCCTGGCAAGGAGATCAAGGGGTTGCGCGGAGGCATACTGCAGTATGACGCACAAGCAATCCCGCTGATTGACACCGCCAGGGCGGAAAAGCACCCTTTCCGGATGGAAACTAGGTAACACTATGTAAACATTATTCTAATTACAGTTTAACAGACGGAAGCGAAGCGTCAATCTCCCGCCCCGGTCTGGTGCAAGCCGGGCAACTGAGCAATATTCCTCTTATATTCAGCAATATCAGCAAAGAATAAACCTGATTTCCAGCTTAACTATAATTGTACCCGGTGAATTTATAGCGGCAAGAGACAGGAATGCGCCGGCGTTCACTTTTTCTTCAAGGGAAAAGGAGAGCGGGCAGATTTGGGCATTGGGGAATTTTCACCCCCGAACGCATTTCCCCGCGGAATCACCGGTTGAAAGAAAACGGCTATAAAAGGATCCTCTGCGGTTCATGCCGTCAATCTTTACCCGAACGATATATCGACCCCCCCCGCGATGCCGGCAGCAGTCAACAGGCTGCTCCGGAAGGGCATCGGCTAACAAATGAATAAACAGGCGGCGTTGAAAGCCGGGCACCCCCGCGGGCAGCCGGCCGGTTTTTGACACCAGGAGAGTGAAACATGAAAAAGTCATTCCGTCCGGCGCTTTATGTCTCGTTGCTCTTCATTCTTGCCGCGCTCGGCTATGGGCTCTACCGGATCGCCGACTCGCCGGCAATCGCCGAGAACACACCGTCCGGCAGATACGTCCTGATCGCGTGGAACGATCTGGGCATGCACTGCATGGACAACCATTACGCCGTTTTCGCCATCCTGCCGCCGTACAACAACCTGCGCGCCCAACTGATCGACCGTCTGACCGGAAAACCGGTGAAAACCGGAATCACCGTTACCTATGAAGCGACGGCGGACACGCGCGGTTCGATCAACACCGTGAGCTGCACCAAGACGGATTTCTGGGACTGGGTGTTCCAGCTGTTCGGAGCGTCTCCGTCCGCCGACGTGGGCCTGGCCGGGAATCCGGTCCAGAGCTACACCCCGGCGGGCATGGCGTACGACACGAACGGGAAATACTGGAAAGCGGACGGCATTCCGACCGTGCCTTATGATGACGACGGCAACGCCAATTACTATCCCATGGTGAAAGTGGTCGCCAGAGATCTGAAAGGCAATGTCCTGGCCGTAACCAGGACGGTCCTTCCGGTCAGCGACGAGCTGGCGTGCAGCCACTGCCATGTTTCCGGCGATGGCGACCCTGCCGCGCAGCCCTCGCCCGGCTGGGTGTACGACCAGGACCCGAACAAGGACTGGCGGAGAAACATTCTCCTGCTCCATGACAACAGGAACATGGATCCGCAATACGCCGAACTGTATGCCTCGGCTCTTGCCCAAAACGGCTATCAAACCAACGGACTGCTCGCCACGGCCGATGCGGGGAAACCGGTCCTGTGCGCCAATTGCCATGCCTCCAACGCCTTGGGCAAGCAGGGGATACCGGGCATAAAACAGCTGACCACGGCACTTCACACCTGGCATGCGGTGAAAGCGATGGACGACAACACGGGAATGCCCCTGGGCGACACCATGGACCGGACCGGCTGCTATTACTGCCATCCCGGCTCCACCACCCAGTGCCTGAGAGGAGTCATGGGAACCGCCAGGAACCCGGACGGGTCCCTGAAGCTGGAATGCCAGAGCTGCCACGGCTCCATGGCCAAGGTGGGCAGTGACGGCAGGCAGGGGTGGCTCGATCTGCCCAAGTGCCAGAACTGCCACTACCGGGCCGATGACGGATCATATGTCCGGGATACGAGCGCAGTGGATTCGTCGGGAAATTTCAGGCAGGCGGACAGCATGTTCTCCACGGGCGGAGCGCTTTACAAGCTGGCAGCGACGCATGGAGGAATGCAGTGCGAAGCTTGCCACGGTTCGACTCATGCGGAATATACCTCAACCGAGGCAAACGACAATGTCCAGAGCGTTCTCCTTCAGGGATACCCGGGCACTTTGACTGAGTGCACGACATGCCACCAGAGGGCGATGCCGGTGAGTGACCGCGGCGGCCCCCACGGGCTGCACACCATCGGCCAGATATACGTCTACACGCATGCGAAGGCGGCAAAAACCGATCCCGCGGCATGTACGGTCTGCCATGGAAAGGACTATCGCGGGACGGTGCTCTCGAAAGCATTCACCGACAGGATTTTCACCACCACGGGAAAATACAACAAGACATATGCCAAGGGTGACCTGGTGGGCTGCCACGACTGCCACGACCAGATAGCCGGAAAGTAGCGTCATGGCAACCATTCGACGGAACAATTCCGGAGCTCCGCAGCTCTCTACCCGAACATCCAGACAAACCGCTCAAGGAGGAAGACCATGAAATCAAACCACATCCCGACAGTACTGCTACTTTTCCTCTGCCCGCTGGTGATGGGCGCGTCAGACCTTTCCCCACTCGAGAACCTGGGGAAACATCTCTTCCTCGATGCAAGTCTTTCGGCGAACGGCACCCAGTCCTGCGCCAGCTGCCACGCTCCGGAGATCGGCTATGTCGGACCGGACAGCATCGCGAATGCAGCCGGCGCGGTCTACCAGGGCGCCTTACCACTCCATTTCGGCAACCGGAAGCCGCCGACAGCGGCGTACGCCGGCGACAGCCCGCTCCTCCACCAGGATGGGAGCGGGGCTTGGCTCGGCGGCATGTTCTGGGACGGCCGGGCTACCGGGGCGGTCCTCGGCGACCCCCTGGCCGAGCAGGCCCAGGGCCCGTACCTGAATCCGCTCGAGCAGGCCCTCCCCAACGCGCGGGTCCTGTGCGTCAAGGTGATGAAGTCCGGCTATGCGGGCCTTTTTGAGGAAGTGTGGGGAGCCGGGTCGCTTGATTGTGCCAAAGACGTGGCAGGTGCCTATGAGCGAATCGGTCGCTCCGTCGCGGCCTACGAGAGGAGCGCCGAGGTCAATCCCTTCAGCTCGAAATTCGACCTGTTCTGGGACAATGCCGTGGATGCCGGCAGGGATGTCACGCTCATCAGGTGCGGCACCGGGCCGATGGGTTGCGGCGGCAATGGTACGGATCCCAACCGCTGGACAACGTTCCGCGGCCTGGGGCTGAACGACACCGAACTCCAGGGGTTGGCGGCCTTCAACGACCCGGGACGCGGGAATTGCGCCTCCTGTCACTCGCTGGCCGCCGGTCCCCAGGGCTATCCGCTGCTCACCGACTTCGGGTACGACAACCTGGGGATTCCGAAAAACCCGGCCAATCCCTTCTACTCGATGCCGCCGGCCTGGAACCCGGACGGCCCGGCATGGGTTGACTACGGCCTGGGCGGCTACCTGAAGAACGCCGGCTTCGGAGTGGAAGTGTACGGGACAGAACTCGGCAAGTTCAAGGCGCCGACGCTCCGAAACGTCGACCTGCGTCCTTCGACCGATACCGTCAAGGCCTACGGGCACAACGGCTACTTCAAGTCCCTTGACGACATCGTTTTCTTCTACCACTGGCGCGGCGCCATGGATGCCGGAATGGGTGGCGGAATGGGTGGCGGAATGGGCGGTGGCATGGCGAACATGTTCCCGCCGCCGGAAGTTGATCAGAACCGAACCGTGCTGAACATGTTCCCGCGGCCTCTTGTAGACAGGATCGTGGCCTTCCTGAAGACGCTTTCGGACGGGTACTACCAGAAGTAGAAACGTCGCGGGAGGAGGATGACATCATGAAGAAATCGAATATCACGCGCAGGAAGTTCATCACCATGACGTCGCTCGGGGTTGCCGGGACCTACGTGGCGCTCCAGTCAGGCCTCGTCGAGGCGGCCATGATGAGGAGCGGGGGCGGCGGCATGGGAGGAGGCGGCAGCGGCGGCACGATCTACGACCCGCCGATCGGAGCGGACCTGAAGGTCCTGCCCGAGCTGCAGAAAGTGAACAATGCGTTCAACCTGGAAGCGAGGATCGCCCCGGTGAACCTGAACGGCACGACCGCCAGCCTGATGACCTATAACGGCTTATATCCGGGTCCGGTCATCCGGGTGCAGAAAGGCGAGATGGTCAACATCAACCTGACGAACTCGTTGCCGTTCACCACGCAGATGAATCTCCTCGGTTACCAGCGGAACATAACCAACCTGCACACCCACGGCTGGCACGTGTCGCCCAAAGACCCGTCGGACTTCGTCATGTACGATCTCATGCCGGGGAACACCAAGAGCCACACCTATGACACGGGCATGCTGGAGCCGGGCTGCCTCAACCTGTACCATCCCCACAAGCACGGGGTTTCGGCGGAGCAGTACTGGGGGGGCATGGTGGGGCCGCTGGTGGTGGAAGATGACATCGCCACCCTTTCCGGGTTCGAAACCCACATCCTGGTGCTCAAGGACATCGCCCTCTCCGGTTCGGAGCCCGCGCCGCATGACATGATGATGGACTACATGCACGGGCTGGAAGGAAACATCATCATGGTGAACGGGCAGGTCAACCCCCGGCTCTACCTGAAACGGGGACAGGTGCAACGGTGGCGGATACTGAACGCCAGCAGCGCCCGCTTCTACCGCCTCTCCCTGGACAGCCATGCCATGAACCTGATCGGAACGGACGGAGGGCTTCTCAATACCTACTACCCCAAATCCGAAATCATCATGGCGCCGGGCGAGCGGGTGGACATCCTGGTGAAGGGAACGCAGAGCACGGGGAATTTCAAGTTCAGGTCCCTGCCCTATTCCCGCATGGGCATGTCGGGAGGCGACACCATAACCCTCATGACCGTCACCTACAAGGGAAGCGTCAGCCCGGCCCAGTCGCTGCCGTCCACCATCAGGCAGGGCGCGGCGCGCCTCGACCCCAACAAACTGATGATCGCCGCCCGAAGGTCTCTCGTGCTGAGCATGGGATCGGGGAACGGCTACATAAACGGCCAGGATTTCGACGTCGACCCCTACACCATCATGTCTGAAACCGGCACCTATGAGATCTGGACCGTCTCCAACCAGAGCGGCATGGACCACCCCTTCCACCAGCACGTCAACGCCGCCCAGGTGCTGAGTGTCACCGGGGGGGACGCTGGTTACGCATCCACCTATACCTCCATACCGGCATGGAAGGATACCGTGCTCATCCCCAAGTGGGGAAGCGTGGACCTTTTGGTGCCGGTCATGGATTTCGACGGCATGGCCATGTTCCACTGCCACATCCTGGAGCACGAGGATATCGGCATGATGGGCATGTGGCACATCATGGCAGGCGGAATGCCGATGTAAAGCGACCTTCGGCAAGCGCCTAACTTTTCAGGAAAGGAGGAACCGCGTAATGAGACGATTCGTTGTTTTGACTGTCGGCGGAATTCTGTTGACTGCCCTGGCAATGCCGGTAGCAGCTGCCCCTGCAAAAAATGCCAGCGCTCCCCCACCACAAACTCCACTAGGATTGCAGAATGCCAAGAAAGCGATGCAGTACCGGATTGAAAGGGACAAGAAAGTGAGCGAGATGCGGAAGCAGGCTCAAGCGAAAAAACATCGGGCACAGAGATAGCGAGACCGCGGGTATTCTGCGCCGGAAATTCTGACTGATGACAACTATCAGGAAGGAGGAGTTATGAACAGGCAAAGACCTATGATCATCATGTGCCTGGCACTCGTGGTGATCGCATTCCTGGGATTCGGCCCGCCCGGAGCCCAGGCCATCGATGAAACCAAGATCCCGCACTACTTCGGGCCGTACCCCAACTGGGCATTGAGCCAGCTGCCGACCGTTACCGCAGGAGTGCCTTCCGGAGGAATCCAGAAATTCGTGGACGGTCTGCCGAAGCTGGGGCCTGCCGGAGCAAACAACCTGGGACAGTACCTCCCCGTTGCCGTACCGGACACCACCACCTATCCAGGTGCGGATTACTACGAAATCGGCCTGGTTCAGTACCGGGAAAAAATGCACACCGCTCTTAACCCGACCCTGCTGCGAGGATATGTCCAACTTTCAACGAGCGTTGTGCCCGGGGGACAGGTTGCCCTGTCAAACGCGATGCCCGACGGCACCACAGTTCCCATTGCCGCTTACTCCGGCGTGACTCCGCCCCACTACCTCGGCCCGATCATTGTCGCTACGAAAAACAAACCGGTGCGCATTCTCTTCCGCAACCTCCTCCCCACCGGTTCGGGCGGCGATCTGTTCATCCCCGTTGATTCATCGTTGATGGGATCCGGAATGGGTCCGATGGCCATGGCGGATCCCATGGACATGGGCACCGTAACCGACATGGTCCGCAACCCGATGTGTTCCCAGTCCCCGAAGTCCCCAGACTGTTTTAAAGACAACCGTGCAACCATCCACTTGCACGGGGGCATCAGCCCGTGGATCAGCGACGGCACACCACACCAGTGGATCACGCCCGCCGGTGAAGCAACGCCGTGGCCGACGGGTGTGAGCGTGAGGAACGTGCCCGACATGCCCGATCCGGGACCCGGAGCCATGACGTTCTATTACACCAACCAGCAGAGCGCCCGGCTGCTGTTCTATCACGACCACTCGTGGGGCATCACCCGCCTCAATGTCTATTCGGGCGAGGCAGCCGGCTACCTGATCACCGACGACACGGAGCAAAAGCTGGTCAACACCGGGGTCATTCCCGGCGCAGCGGATACCCTCCCCCTGATCATCCAGGACAGGACCTTCGTGCCCAACACGGCACAGATGGCCGCCCTGGACCCCACCTGGGACTATACGCGGTGGGGCAAGGAAGGCGACCTCTGGTATCACCACGTGTACATGACCGCACAGAACCCCGGTGACCCGAGCGGCATGAGCCCCTATGGCCGCTGGATGTTCGGCCCGTGGTTCTGGCCCCCCGCAACCCCGATGCATCCGCCCATTCCCAACCCGCGGTACAACATGGATCCGCTCGGACCGGACGGAATTTCCGGCACGCTGGATGATTTCACCACTCCCCTGGCAACGCCGTGCAACCTGGCAGATCCCGCCACCTGGCAGTACCAGGTCGACCCGTTCTGCGAACCGGCGCTGATCCCGGGAACACCGAATATTTCGGTGGGGATGGAACAGTTCAACGACACGCCCATCGTCAACGGCACCGCATACCCGACGACCATCGTCGATCCCAAGCCTTACCGGCTGCGGATCCTGAACGCGGCCAACGACCGCTTCTTCAACCTGCAGTGGTACGTGGCGGATGCCACGGGAACCGAAGTGGCGCTGAAAGCCGCCGAAGTGGCGGCCGCCCAGCTCAACCCGAATGTGTTCCCGACCCCGGATACACTTCTGAGCCCTCCCGGGCCCAGCTGGATCCAGATCGGCTCCGAGGGCGGTTTCCTCCCGACCCCGGCGGTGATCCCCAACCAGCCCATCACCTGGATCACCGATCCGACCCGGTTCGACTTCGGCAACGTTGACCTGCATTCCCTGGTGGTTGCGCCGGCGGAACGGGCTGACGTCATCGTCGATTTTTCCGCGTACGCAGGCCAGACCCTTATCCTTTACAACGACGCGCCGGCAGCCTACCCGGCCAGGATTCCCAGCTACGACTACTACACCGGAGCTCCTGACTTGAGCCCGGTCGGCGCACCGTCCGTGCTGCCGGGTTACGGACCGAACACCCGGACCATCATGCAGGTCAAAGTCGCCGCCGGAACCGGTTCCACGTTCAACCTGGGAGCGCTCCAGGCGGCATTCGCCCACCAGCTCGACCCGGTATCCGGGCTGCCGGCCGGGGTGTTCGAGTCGGGCCAGAACCCGATCATCGTGGGACAGGCGGCATACAACACGGCCTACGGCACGACCTTCAACCCGAGCAGCTGGTGCAACATCCCCGGCATCAACATCACCGCTTGCGACGGCTATGCGCGCATTTCCGACCAGGGCGGCAACCTGTTCGGTTTCAACACCATCCTGAACCAGACGGCCAAACTCGAGCTTCCGATCCAGCCCAAGGCCATCCACGACGAGATGAACGCGGTGGCATTTGACGAATTCGGCCGGATGACGGCAAACCTCGGTGTCGAGGCGGTCCCGGCGACGCCCGGCCTGCAGAACGTCACCCTCTTGCCGTTCGTGAACCCGGTCACGGAACTCATCGATGCCACCAGCCTGCCCAAAGGCGATATCGCGGTTACGCCGATCGCCGTGCAGGACGGCTCCCAGATCTGGAAAGTCACCCACAACGGCGTCGACACCCACCCGATCCACTTCCATCTTTACGACGTGCAGGTGCTCAACCGGGTGACCTGGGACAACATCATCATTCCCCCCGACGCCAACGAACTGGGGTGGAAGGATACGGTCCGCTTCAGCCCGCTGGAAGACACCATCGTGGCCTTGAGACCCGTTATCCCGACAGTGCCCTTCGAAATGCCGAACAGCATCCGGCCGCAGAACCCCATGACGCCGCTCGGTTCGACCATGGGCTTCAGCAACTTCGATATCCAGGGCAACCCGACGACGGCGATCACCAACCAGCTGGTCAACTTCGGCGCGGAATACATGTATCACTGCCACATCCTGAGCCACGAGGAGATGGACATGATGCGGCCGGTGTCGGTGGGTATCCCGCCCAAACAACCCGACGGCGTCGCTTTTACGATCACCGGAAGCGGAAACAGGCGCAGGCTGGTGCTGACATGGAACGACAACTCCATCACGGAGACGTCATTCCTCGTGCGAAAAACACTCGACGGTACGACGTGGACCGACGTGGGAACCATCCAGACGCCACTCACCCTGCCGGACACGAATACCACGGGAGTGCGCACCTTCACCGATCCGGCGGTATACTATCTCGGCACCGCGGTCAGGTACCAGGTCGTGGCTCAGAACACCATCGGCTATGGCGGGCAGTTCCCGAGCATGACCGTCTCGTCGACCTCCGCTCCGCTGATCGTGGGCACCGCGCCAACGGCAACGACCGGGCTGACGGCGACCCTCCAGATCGGGCCGCGGATCAATCTCTCGTTCACCGACAACTCCACGAACGAGACGGGCTTTGTCGTGGAACGCTCGACGAACGGCGGCGCCTTTGTCCAGATCGCCACCTTGCCGCCACACAACAATACCGGTGTGGTGACCTATACGGACACCACGATCACAGCAGGCTTGACCGACATGACGTATACCTACCAGGTTGCGGCATCCAACGCAGCGGGATTGTCGACTTATGCCGTAGCGCCGCCCGTGCTCGTTCCGGCAGCCCCGGCCGCTCCGGGCAATTTCACGGCAGTCAACGGACCCGATGGCTCGGGCAACAGCCGAACCGTGATCCTGTCGTGGATGGACAATTCCGTCAACGAAACCGGTTTCACGATCCAGAGAGCGACGGACTCCGCCTTCACACGAGGCCTTAACACAGTCACCGCCGCACCCGGCGTCATTACCCTCACGCAGACCGGCCTGTCACGCAACACCCAGTACTGGTACCGCATACAGGCCAACAACGGAGCATTCGTTGCTTCCGCCTGGGTGAACGCCACACCGTTCCCCATCACCACGAATCCTTAAACCCGCCGGTCTGTCTTCGGGGAGGGGCCACCCTCCCCGATTATTCACACAACTGTAACATGCGTCACGAAAATCGTATTGACATCCCAAGCCGCTTTCGGGTAACGTAAAAACACGTTCAGCAATCGCAATATTAATATACACAGGATGCACGATAATACTCAACCACCCGCGAGGGTGGGGCGGAAAGCCTAAAGGGTCTCCAGGAGACAGCCGGGTTGCCGAAGTATCTCCCCAGATATGCGGTCCCGGTTTTATTGTATCGATCCCGACTCAGCGGGAACATACCGGGCATACTCCGATTGCTGAAAAATCCGCATAATATTGCCGGCCCCAGTGCAACACCCTTCCATTATTGCGTAAGTCCAACACAGATACCGGATACGGCGTCAGCTACAGCTTCAGCCTGTCGCAAGCCTCTGACAACGCTCCTCCTTGATCCGCGCAGTCGCAACAGGTATCTAAATCAGCCCGACAGCATGGTCTGAATTTTTCCGGGTTTATCCGCCCAGGCCCTCGTGCGCCCTGGACTGGCAAACCGGGAACCTCGGGACTCGTTTATCCAAACTCTAGGAGGAAAAGAAATGAAAGTTACAAGGCGTGAATTCCTGAAGTACTGCACCGCATCGGCAGCCGCGCTGGGCCTGTCGTCAAGCCTTGGCCAGCTGGCCAAGGCGCTCGCTGCCGGAGGCGGTCCGCCCGTCATCTGGCTGTCGGCAGCCAGCTGCACCGGCTGCACCGTCTCTCTGGCAAACCGTTTTTCAAGCAGCGCGCCGGTTGACCTTGCCGACCTGCTGATCAACACCATCAACCTGGCCTATCACCCCAACCTCATGGGCGCGTCCGGCGACCTGGCGGTGCAGACGCTGTTGAATGCCAAGGCCGGCAGCTTCATCCTGGCGGTGGAAGGCGGCATCCCGACCCTTTACGGGGGCAAAACCGCCACGTTGTGGACCCAGAACGGTGTTGACGTCACTGCCCTGTCAGCGGTGCAGCAGCTTGCGCCGAAGGCATCGAAGGTGATATCCATCGGCACCTGCGCCAGCTACGGCGGCATTTCCGGCGCCAACCCCAACCCGACCGGAGTCAAGAGCGTCAGCGCCGCCGGCAACGTGTCGACCATCAACATCCCCGGATGCCCCGTCCACCCGGACTGGGTCATCGGGACCATCGCCCAGCTCCTGGCCGGCACCACCCCCTCGCTGGACGCCTACCGCAGGCCGACCGCCTTTTTCGGCTCCACAGTCCACAGCAAGTGCACCCGCCGCAGCCAGTCCTGGGCCACTTCCCTCAGCCAGACCGGCCTCTGTCTGGGCAACCTGGGTTGCAAGGGAAGGCAGACTTACGGCGACTGCCCGACCCGCAAGTGGAACAACGGCGTAAACTGGTGCGTGGCCTCCGACTCCCTGTGCCATGGCTGCACCCAGAACGGCTTCCCGGACAAGTACGCCCCGCTGTTCAGCACCATGGGCGCAATTCCGCTCAGTGACCACCCAACGGTCAGCCAGCCGAGGACCACCTGCACGTCCTGCCACAAAGATGGCGCTCCCCACTGACGGGGTGAACGTAAGCATCTTGTGCAACGATACAACTTCAGAACCCAGAGATTCACATAAGAGGAGATTTTGATGGCTACAATTACGATCGTTGATCCGGTAACCCGGATCGAAGGGCATTTGAAGGTCCAGGTGACCGTTGACACCGTGGGCGGAGTGCAGCAGGTAACGGATGCCAAGTGCACCGGCACGCTGTTCCGCGGCTTCGAGAACATCCTCAAGGGCCGCGACCCCAAGGACGCCGCCTACCTGACCGAGCGCATCTGCGGCGTCTGCCCCGTATCCCACGGCGTTGCGGCGACCAAGGCGCTGGAAAACGCATCCAGTCTTACCATACCGGCCAATGCCAGGATCATGCGCAACCTGGTGCTGGGTTCCAACTTCATCCAGTCGCACCTGCTTCATTTCTACCTCCTGGCCTCCCTGGACTACGTGACGCCTCCGGCCAGCGCACCCTGGACTCCGTTCTGGAACGTGGACCTGATGAGAAGTTCCAACCTGCAGCAGATCGCCAATAACTTCACCAACGCGGTCGCCATGCGCCGCAAGGCCCACGAGATGGGCTCCATCTTCGGCGCCAGGATGCCCCATCCCGCGGCGATCCAGGCGGGCGGCATCACCACCAAGCCGACCTCGGCCATGATCAGCTCGTTCCGCAGCTACCTGAACGAGCTGCTCCAGTTCATCAACAACGAATACGTTCCGGATGTGCAACTGCTCAAATCGGTTTACACGGACTACAGCCAGATCGGCAAAGGATCGGGCAACCTGCTTGCCTACGGGGTCTTCGACCTGGATGACTCTGCCAACCCGGCCAAGCTGCTGAAACGCGGACTCGTCTACAACTCGGCGGCCACGTCGGTGCAGGCCGTTTCCACCACCAACATCACGGAGCAGGTCTCCTATTCCTGGTACTCGGACAGCACGAACAACAAGAACCCGGCCAGCGGCGCCACCGTAACGGTGGACCCGGCCACCAAGTCCAAGGCCTACTCCTGGCTCAAGGCCCCCAGGTACAGCGGCAAACCCATGGAGTGCGGCCCCCTGGCCCGCATGTGGGTCAACGGCGACTATCGCGGCGGCGTTTCGGTCATGGACCGCCACCTGGCCCGGGCGCTGGAAACCAAGAAAGTGGCCACCGCCATGCTGGACTGGCTGAACCAGGTCGCCTCGGGCGGGTCCGTATACAACACATTCACCATACCCTACGGCAAAACCGGCGTGGGCCTGACCGAAGCCCCCCGCGGCGCGCTGGGCCACTGGCTGAGCATCGGCTCAACCGGCGTCAAGTCTCCGACAGGCGGCCCAGCCATCGGCAACTACCAGGTGATAACGCCCACCTGCTGGAATGCCTCGCCCATGGATACCGCGGGCGTTCGCGGACCGATGGAGCAGGCCCTGGTCGGGACAAAGATCGCCAATGCGTCCCAGCCGATCGAGGTCCTGCGCATCATCCACTCTTTCGACCCCTGCCTTTCCTGCGCGGTCCACGTGATGCGGCCCGAAGGGAAACCGGTGGTGGTCGTGGACGCGGGCATGGTTCCGTAACCATGGCAACGCTCGTCATGGGAATAGGCAACCTGCTTCTCGGCGACGAGGGCGTGGGCGTGCATGTCGCCCGCGCCCTCCGGCAGGAACCGTTGCCGGACAATGTCACGGTTCTCGAGGCCGGCACCGCTTTTCTCGAAGCGCTGCCGGAAATCGAGCGGGCCGACCGCATCATCGTCGTCGATGCCATGCATGGCGGTCATGAGCCCGGCACCGTCTACCGGGTGCCGTACGACGGATGCGTCAAACCGGAATGCATCGCATCGCTTCACGGGTTCGACCTGTCGCGGACGATCTACCTTGCCGGGCGGGAAACGGCGCCGGAAGCCGTCATCATCGGCGTCGAGCCCGCCCGCATCGACTGGGGCACCGAGCTTTCTCCGGCTATTGAAAAGATGCTCCCGGCGATAGTGGCAACCGTGAAGAATGAACTCATGCAATAGAAAGGAAGGATCATCAACATGTTCGGAATAGGAATGCCGGAACTTCTCATAATCCTGGTTCTGGCGCTCATCGTTATGGGACCGAAGAAACTCCCCGAAATGGCCCGTTCGCTGGGCAAGGGGCTGGCTGAATTCAAGCGAGCATCCTCTGAGATGAGGAGCAGCATCGAGGAAGAATCCAGGGTAACCGAGGAAAAAGAACACCCTGTCGATGAAGCTGCCGCCGCAAAGGCGGGTGAACAGGAAAAACAGGCGGATTCGGCAGGGAGCAAGGCTTACGCCTGACCTGATACAAACCGCTCCGGCAAAGGAAACACGATGACAAAATGGAATCTGCATACCGCGGCCGCGGTCATGGCCGCAGTGAGAAAGCAACTGGTCGTGACGGCCATCACCGTGACGATCGGAATGGGAGCGGCCTGGAACTTCGCCCCTGACCTGTTGACTTTGCTCGAAAAACCCCTGACCGGCAGCACCTACCTGACCGACATGAAAAAAGCGGTCTACCTGAAGGTCAGGGAGAAGTATCCCTCGCTCTACAGCCGTCTGGCCCTGGACAAAGACCCGGTTTCGACCCCTAAGGTCCGCCACCTGAACTACAGCACCCCGCTGGAACCGTTTTTCATCCAGTGCAAGATATCCCTGCTTGCCGGATTGTTCCTGTCGCTGCCCCTCATATTCTTCCAGCTGTGGCGCCTGATCGCGCCCCGGATCGGGCAGAGGGGAAAGCGCCTGGTAACCCCTTTCGTCATCGTCGGCACCCTGAGCTTCTGCGCCGGAGCGAGCTTCTTTCTCACGTTCATCTGGCCTTTCATAATCAACTTCTCCTTGTCGTATGAAATGACCGGGCTGCAGAGCTGGTTCAACCTGAGCGCCTACATAAACTTCTGCCTGAGGTTGATCCTGGTGTTCGGGCTCATTTTCGAGCTGCCGGTGATTTCCCTCCTTCTGGCGCGCACGGGAATCGTTTCCTACGACTTCCTGGCGCGGAACCGGAAATACGCGCTGCTGGCCAGCGCCGTTGTGGCAGCTTTCCATGCCGACCTGGTCACCATGTTCTTCATCATGGTGCCCCTTTACTCCATGTACGAGCTGAGCATATGGGTAACGCGTTTTTCCGGCGGAAAAAGAGCTTCCATATCCCCTGCCCCTGCCTGACGGGCAATGATGCGGCGGACCACCACGGTTCCGCCTCATGACGGAACTCGCCCCCAGGGGGTGAAAACTTTTACAACACAAGGAAATGCGGAGGAAATATGTTCGGATTCGGTTTACCCGAAATGCTGATTCTCCTGGTAATCGTGCTGGTGATCTTCGGGGCGGGGAAGTTGCCCCAGATCGGCGCCGCCTTCGGCAAAAGCATCAGGAATTTCAAGAATGCCTCGGACGGCAAGGACGAAATCGATATCACCCCCCAGAAATAATTCGTGCACTTAAAAGCCGGCAGCTCGGCATCACCTGAAAGCCATTCGGCGCTATACCGGGCATCATGAGTACCAGGTGCCGCACCGAATGGCTTTTTCATTCCAAGTATGCAATAATATGCATATATGAAGGGGGTGATGACATGAAGTGCGAATACGGGGATGGCGTGAGGATCGACTATTCAGGTTCCCTGTGCATCAGGAAGGGTAACGAGATTTACGGCTACCTGGTAAATGCGGATGGCATTCCGGACACTCTCAGGAATGAACTGGACAATGCGTCACGCAGCGAGAACTGCAAAGAGATCCGAAGGATCTCCGATGCGGTCGTGAACGGTACTCCCTGCGGCAGGATATGCCTGTAGGGATGGGACGGCAGGGTCCGGATGCTGTCGTTTCCATCCCACCAGAGGCAGTAAACGAAAAAAGGAACCCCCATAATGGGCACCTTTGTAATGATTTTCATTTTCATTTTTGCTATACTGGGTCTTACCCGTGAAGGGAATTCATATCTGCCTCTGACGACAGAGGAAGAGGAGGTATATCATGGCAAGAGGATCGGCAGCCAGAAAGACTCCCGAGATGCAGGATATGATGGAAATGTACAAAGAGCTCGCAACACCGGGCGCAGCCCATGCACTCCTTGAAAACCTTGCGGGCAGTTGGGACGTGAAAAGCGTGTGCCTGATGGAACCCGGGGGCGAATCCTTCGAACACACCGGAACTTCCGAGCAGCGGATGACGCTCGGGGGGCGCTTCCTCGAGCAGAGATTCGAGGGCGACATGGCGGGAATGCCGTTTTCCGGCATCGGTTTCATGGGTTACGACAACCAGAAAGGGACATACGTTTCAACGTGGATGGACTCCATGGGCACCGGCATCCACTACTTTGAAGGGAACGCGAGCGCGGACGGCAAATCCATAACCCAGGTCTGCAACGTGGTATGTCCGGTGAGGGGTCCGTTGAAATGGCGGGCATTGACCACCATAGTGGACAGAGACACGCTGAAATTCGAGATGTTCACCACCGGAGACAGCGGATCGGAAGAGAAAATGGCGGACATGACCTATACCCGCAGGAAATGACCGCGGTTGCATGGCAGCAGGAAGGGCGTTCCTCCTCCGCCGAACTACGGAGGGGGAACGCCCTTCCCTTTTGCCGCACACACACAACTCATGAGCCGATTCGCAGGCAAGCGACTTATCTCACCGTTTTTTACCGTTGAAATAGCCCAACAGCCGCAGGCTGTTGAAGACGACCAGCAGGCTGACGCCCATATCGGCGAACACCGCCATCCAGAGGGTAACTTCCCCCGCCAGCGTAAGACCGAAAAACGCCGCTTTGGTGGTAAGCGCAAAAACGATATTCTGTGTCAGCAGCAGCCTGGTTTTCTGACTGAGACGAATGAAATCGGGCAGTTTGCGCAGGTCGTCATCCATCAGGGCGACATCGGCGGTTTCCAGCGCGGTATCAGATCCTGCCGCGCCCATGGCGAATCCGATGTCGGCCCTGGCCAGCGCGGGAGCGTCATTGACGCCATCCCCCACCATGCCCACCGGGCCGGTTCGCTGCAGTCCGGCTATGGCATCGAGCTTCTCTTCCGGCAGGAGGTTGCCGCGCGTGTCTTCGATGCCTGCCCCCTGGCCGATTGCCCTGGCGGTCAGGGGGTTGTCTCCGGTCAGCATCACCGCCCTCACCCCCAGTTGACCCAACTCCGCAACGGCCTGCCCGGCATGCTCCCTCAGCTTGTCTGACACGGCGATCACGGCCAAGGGTCCGGAGGAGTCGGCAAGGACAACCGCAGTTTTGCCCAGTTGCTCCAGGCGATGCAGTTCACGTTCCAGCACGGGAGTGACGGAGCCCAGATCCTCCACCAGCCGCTGGTTACCCAAATAATAGCATTTCCCGCCGATTTCGCCACTGACCCCGTGTCCCGGCAGGTTGCTGAAATTCTTCACCGGCAGCAGCGCCCTCTCCTCCCCCCGGTCTTTCCACTGCGCGACGATGCACCGGGCGATTGGGTGGCTGGAATGGGCATCCAGGCTGGCGGCCAGGTACAGACCTTGGCCACGATCCAATTCCCCGACCGGTATGATTTCGGTGACTGCCGGCTTGCCTACGGTCAGGGTGCCGGTCTTGTCGAAAGCCAGGAATTTCAGCTTCCTACCGCTTTCCAGGTAAACCCCTCCCTTGATCAGGATGCCGTGATGGGCGGCAGCGGCCAGACCGCTGACCACGGTCACGGGGGTGGAGATGACCAGGGCGCAGGGGCACGAGATCACCAGCATCACCAGTGCATTGTAGATCCAGCCATGCCAGGCAGCGCCCAGGAAGAGCGGAGGGACGACGGCAACCAGAACGGCTGCGGCCACCACCGAAGGTGTATAGTACCGTGCGAAGGCATCGACGAAGCGCTGGGTCGGGGCGCGCTCAGACTGGGCTTTCTGCACTGCGGCGACAATCCGGGACAGGGTGGTGTGCTCATAGTCGCCGCTGACCCGGAACTCGAACGAGCCGTTGCCGTTGACGGTCCCGGCAAACACCGCGTCTCCCTCCCCCTTGTCCACGGGCATGCTTTCCCCGGTAATGGTGGACTGGTTGACGCTCGACCAGCCGGCAACCACCACACCATCCAGGGGGATGCGCTCTCCCGGCTTGACCCTGACGGTCTGGCCGGTCCCGACCGTCCTCGCCTCGACTTCCTGCCATTGGCCATCGCCCTGGAGGACCGTAGCGGTTTCCGGGGCGACCGCCATCAGCCCGCGGATGGCGTTGCGGGCGCGGTCCAGGGAAAGCGCCTCGATCTTTTCGGCAAGGGTGAACAGCCAGATGACCACGGCCGCTTCCGGCCACTGGCCGATGGCCATGGCCCCGATCGTGGCGACCGACATCAGGAAGCTGATATTGAGCGTCAGGCTCTTCAGGGCGACCCAGCCCTTCCTGAGAGTGGAGTAGCTGCCGCATGCGAGAGATGCCAGCGCCAAGCTGATGACCAGGGGGGAACCTTCTACGCCGGAAACCCACGCAACCGCCTCTGAACCGAGCGCGGCCGCGCCGGAAATCCCCAGGAGCCACCAGGTTCCGGCCGGAACGGAATACATCGCCTTCTCCGGTTCGCGCCGCCCCGCCCCGTTCAGTTCGACGGAAGTCATGCCGAGTTCGTCAATCGCGGTTGCAATCTGCGCAGCGTCCCCAAGGGTGTGGCAGACCGTGAGTTCCCGCTCGATAAGATTGAACTCAAGCTTCAGGATTCCCGGCATGGTCACCAGCCTGTTCCGGATCAGCCGTTCCTCGACCGGACAGTCCATGTCGTCGATACGGAAGCGTGAGACGCGGAACGATTCCGGCAGGGCAACCTCTTCCGCTGCCGCCGGTTCCTCCGCGCTGTCGTGGCAGGCGTCGTGCCCGCAGCTGCAGGCGCATGCCCCGTGGTCCGGTTCACTGTGCTCGTCAAAGCTGTGCAAATGATTCATCGGTAACCTCTTGTCCTTAAGCATGTTTTCCCATTGATCTGCATACCCATCAGGAGTACAGTGAAATTATACAACCTTCGAGCTGCTGTAAGGTCAACAGATTTTTCGGGAGATGTCCCATGCTGATCGGGGAACTGGCGAAGCAGGCCGGATGCGAAACGGGAACGATACGTTACTACGAGCAGGAAGGGTTGCTGGAAAAGACGGCACGAAGCGAATCGGGCTACCGCCGCTACACGGCACGGCACCTCGGGCAGTTGAATTTCGTGCTGCACTGCCGGTCCCTGGGCATGACCCTGACCGAGATCAGGGCGCTCAAAGACCTGCAGACCGATACGACCACATCGTGCGCTGGAATCAGTGCGATGATCGATCTCCAGATAGAGCGCATCCATCGGCAGATCGAAACGATGCATGCTCTGGAGGCCCAGCTGACGGCCCTGCGCGACTGCTGCCGGGAAAACGTGCCCGCCAGCGAATGCGGGATTCTGAAATCTCTCCTCGATGCTGCCGAAGGCGGTGAGAGCGCCATAGAGCGAAAGGCAGGGGAAAAGAAGCGGAGATGACGCGGGGCAGGATTCCGGCAGAGAGGCCGGAATCCTGCCAAGGGGCTACATCGGCTTCTGCTGGAGCTGCTTCTGCTTCAGGGACGGGTCGGGTCCGGGGCCGGGTGCGGGGATCTTTCCGTCAATGGCCTTGTATTTCTTTTCCTTCAACGACTTTTCCATCATGTATTCCTGCTGGGATTTTGCCTTTGTGGTAAACCTGATGCTCTGGATCACTTCCGTACCCTTGTTGCAGTAGGAGGGCAGTGCGGTTTTTATCGTAACTTCCCATGTCCCGACTTTGCCGGCGTTCAGAGTGCCGGAGGTGACCCCTCCGGATGTCTTCAGGTTGCCGACCGCCGTGTTCTGCTTTTGTGGAGCTGCCGGCCATTCCCCAGCCTTGGTCGGCGGCGTCCAGTAGATCGCCCACTCCTTCGGGGGGTTCAGCGGGCTGTGCTTGATTTCGATCTTGACGCTGGCAGGGACATGCAAGGTCAGCCCGGTTGCCGGCGAAGGCGAAACGATCACCGGAATCGTGCACATGGACTGTTTCTTCTTTTCCGCGAGCTCGGCACGGAGTTCGGCTTTCTTGGCGTCGGAAAGCACGTTCGCGGTCAGCGGATATGAGGTTGCGCCGGTAATCTGGTAGTCTTCGAACGCCTTGCCCGACAGAAACTTCTTCTGGCAGGACACCTTGTTGAGCCATGGGTCCGAGGGGCAGGAAGAAACCACGCTACCGGATTTTTTCTCAGTCGGGATCGTCACCGTTTCCTTCGCCTGAGAGCCATCCCAGGTGGCATTTATGATGTAGTGCCTGTTCCAGGCATTTTCCCCCTGGCTGTAGGAGCACTGGCCATGGAACCTGAAACTGCTCTTGCCGTCGGCGCTGATGCTGTGGTTCTCCATGAACGGCGCCCCGCATGTTATGGCGACCCCCTTCCCCTCCGTGTCGAGAGATGCCGCACCGGCCGGGCCGGACGCTACGCAATACAGCATGGCGACTACGGTGACAACAGACAGTAAAATCCGCATAAATCCTCCTTTTAACGATAATGAACGACCAACATGGCCGTTTTCATGGACAACGGACCGGCACAACCGCCGGACCCGCACTCCTCACTTGATGAACCTGCGGCCGAAAACCCACAAAATGCCCGCCAACCCGGTTGCCACGCACAGGCACGCAAAAAGATCGCCATACCTGGTGTAAAAGGTGAGCTGTCTGCCCGCCTGCACGTCCGCCGAGATCGAGCCGGGTGAAAACCCGTCCGGCAGCGAGGCAATGATGCGGCCGCGGGCATCGATTACCTGCGACGGACCGCAGTTGGACGCGACAACGACCGGGACGCCGTTCTCGACGGCGCGAAGCACCGAAGCGCTGTTGTGCTGCCGGGAAGCGCTGCTCTTACCGAACCAGCCGTCGTTGACCAGGTTGACCAGCATTCGGGCCCCGAGACCGACATCCTGCCGGGCAATACCGGCAAACAGGTTTTCCCAGCAGATCAGGACCCCGAAACCGACCCGGCCGGGCAGCCAGTAGAGCGCCCGATCCTTGCCGGGCACCGTGTTGAAGCCATTCCCCACGAACCAGGAGGGCCAGCGGACAATTCCCTCCAGCGGCAGGTATTCCCCGAACGGGACCAGCCGGTTCTTCCGGTACGGTTCCATGTCGGGCGATCCCGAACGTATCAGGTAAGCAGCGTTATAGGAGCGGATACCTTTCCCCGGCGAACCGTCCAGGGCGTGGTCGGTAAACTTGACCCGCTCCGACGCCCCCACCAGGAGGGCGGCTCCGCATTTTCCGCTCAGGCGGTCAAGCCGCTGCCTGATCGAGGGGGAGGACTGCAGGTTGAGCACCGCCGTCTCGGGCCAGGCAACCAGGCGCACGGGAGGCGACGCGGCCGCTGCCGTCAGCTTCTCCAGTCTTTTCAAAGTATTCGACTGGCCGGGATCTTTCTGCTGCTCGCCGGGCCAGATGCACGGTTGGACCACTGCAACCCTGAGCGGCGCGGACTTGTCGTCCGCTGAAAGTCGCCATGCGCCATAGGCAACCACGGATGCCAGCACAGCCCCTGCCGCCAGCGGCTGGATAAGTCCCGGTTTCAGAATGAACGCGGCAATTGCCGCATTGACGAGAACCAGGAGGAAAGTGACTCCCGCCTCCCCGGTCACTGACGATATCTGCAGGATGGCCGGGGTGGCATGCTGGCTGTGGGCGAGTGAAGCCCAGGGAAGCGCGAGAAACCCCGCATGAGACTTCAGGAAATCCAGGGCAACCCACAGAACCGGCGCACTGGCGGTCAGGGGAATCCCGGCGCGCTTCCCCAGGGAAACGCCGGAACACCAGATCGCGCAATACGAGCCGAGGTAAAGCGCGGCCAGCGCCGCGTGGAACCAGCGGAAGCCCGGCACGGCGAACATCCATGAGAAAATGCCGAACGAGGCGGCCATTCCGCTCGCCAGGCCGAGGGTGAACGATGCTCCGGGGCCGGCGTCGGCGCAGGCGATGACCAGCGGCACGAGCGCCACCCATGCCGGCCATCCCAGGTCGAAACCCGGGAATGAAAGAACGAGCAGCGCGGAAGACAGCAGCGCCAGGGCAAATCTTCCCGGCGCACGGGATACGATGGCCGTGATCAGCCTGGGCGATATTCCATTTTTCACGATGAACATGGAGGAGGCTTGAATCCGAAAGCGGTCAGCGAATGAAATTCGTGAAGCTTTTCTTTTCCCGTTCCGGAGGAACGACCGTGCCCGTGCCGTGCTCAACCAGCTTCATCAGCCAGGCCATGTTCCTGCCGAGCACCCGCATGATCTGCACCCCTTCTTCATCCTTCAGCGCTTCTCCCGGCTTGGTCCCGTGGATCACGTTCCAATAGTTGGATGTCGGGATCAGCATCTCCGAATAGCAGAGGTAATTGTTCAGCTGCTCGAACGCGGGCAACCCGCCGGAACGCCTGACCGCGACCACCGATGCGCCAACCTTGTGCCGCAACATGCCCTTATTGATGCTGGTCACGTAAAAGGCCCGGTCCAGGAACGATTTCATGGTGCCGCTGATCGCGGAATAATGGACCGGAGAGCCCAGGATGATCCCATCCGCGGACTTCATTATCTGGATCCACTCGTTGACCTCGTCGCCGGGGAGCACGCACTGCTCGTTCTTGTTTTTCATGCATTGGCCGCACGCGGTGCAGCCCCTGACGATTTTGTTCCCCACGTGGACAACTTCCGTTTCGATCCCCTCTTTTTCCAGTTCCGCGGCAACGATCCTGATCGCATGCCAGGTGTTGCCTTCCTTGTTGGGGCTGCCGTTGAACGCCACCACTTTCATGATCCATTCCTCCACATTTCGGGTATGCGCAGAGCGCATGCGGCTCTTCCGCGAAAGACTCCCTATATTCTTCCATCAGAAACGAAACGTCAACCACCTACTTGGCTTCGCGCGAAAAAACCTCAAAGACAAAACCGGGGCAGACCGTGCCGCCACGTGCGGTTCTGAACTGGTCTGCCCCGGGTTCCAAGTCCGGCACATGGAAAAGGAGCTGATTGCGTCCGAAAGGATCAGAAATACATATCCCGCTTTCCCGACTCGATTTCCCTCAGACGCTGGGCGGTCGCGGCCCGGACCGATTCCTCGGGCACTGAAGCCAGCGCCTCTTTCATCAGATCCTCGCCGCACTCCCTGGTCGCGGCATCGGCATAATCCATGAGGTACTCCTTGAAGGTCAGCAGGGCATTGGGCAGGCAGACGTTCCGGATCTCCCCGCTCTTGGCCAGGCTCATGAAACGGTCTCCCGTGCGCCCCTGGCGGTAGCAGGCGGTGCAGTAGCTCGGCACGAACCCTTTCCGGCACAGCATGCGGATGATCTCGTTCGGCGAGCGCTGGTCGCTCGGCTCGAACTGCTGGCCGTTGTTGGTATTGCTCGTGCTCTCATGCTCGACATAGACTTTCTGATAGCCGCCGACACCGGTGCATGAGCCTGCACTGACCTGGGAAATGCCGTAGGTGATCAGCTCATCGCGAAGTTCAGGCTCCTCGCGGGTCGACAGGATCATGCCGGTATAGGGCACCGCGAGACGGATGATGGCAACGATCTTCTTGAAATCTTCGTCGTCCACCAGGTAGGGGAAACTGTCCAGGTTCACGTCGCCCGCGGGCCGCATGCGGGGGATCGAAATGGTGTGCGGTCCCACGCCGAAGGTCCGGTCGAGATGCTCGGCATGCAGGAACATGGCCACGGTTTCGTACTTGAAATCGTAGAGGCCGTAGAGAGCGCCGATTCCGACATCGTCGATGCCGGCCCGCATCGCCCGGTCCATGGCGGTGGTGTGCCAGTTGTAGTCCCGCTTCGGCCCGGAGGGGTGCAGCCGGGCGTAGGTGGGGCGATGGTAGGTTTCCTGGAACAGGATGTACGTGCCGATGTCCGCCTCCTTGAGCTTGCGGTACTCTTCAATGGTGGTGGCGGCGATATTGACGTTCACGCGGCGGATGGCGCCGTTGCCGTCCCTGATGCGGTAAATCTCCTTGATCGCATCGGTCACGTAATCGATGGGGCAGTTGGCCGGATGCTCTCCGGCTTCCAGGGCCAGGCGCTTGTGGCCCAGGGACTCCATGATCTCAACTTCTTTTCTCACTTCCTCCAGGGTGAGGCGGTGGCGGAGCTGTTCCCTGTTGCTCCTCTTGTAGCCGCAGTAGACGCAATTGTTGACGCAGTGGCTGGAAAGATACAAGGGCGCGAAGAGGACGATGCGTTTGCCGTAGATCGCCTCTTTGACCGCGGCAGCCGCCGAATACATTTCCCGCAACAGTCCGGGGTCCTGAACCTGCAGGAGTACCGCAACTTCGCCGGCGGACAACCCGTGATAGTTGCGGGCCTTGTCGATAATCCGCTGCACTGCGGCGGTGTCCTTTGCGATGGCGATACCTTCCGCAAGCAGCTTGAGAATGAGCATGTCATCGATGAATGAGTCGGATGTGCGCTGTTTCTCGTCAATCATGGTGTGCCTCCTGAATCGTTTTCCCGGTGAGCGCGGATTTCACCGTGACACCGGGTATTGTGCCCAAACGGCCCGTCATGGCGCCGATTTCGTCGGTCGTCCCCTCTATGATCAGGGCGATCACGCCCACGTTGGCATCGTGCCGGGGAATGCCCATGCGGCCGATCACCATGTGGCCGTAGCTGCTGATAATGGCGTTCACCCTGTCAGTAACCTGCTTCGGATGGTCCATTACAATGCCGATCACGCCGATACGCTTGTTCATTTTTATTCTCCCTGAAAACAAAAATACCTTCTTGCGCGCAGGGCGAAAGAAGGCATGCCGGTACCGTCAGGTATCGTTCGCTGTCCTGTGCGCAGGCTGTGCCCTTGCATGCAGACTCACCGATATGTCGGTCCTCCGGAGCAGGGAAAGCAACGCGCCCCAGTCCGTCAGATGTTTTTATTTATACTAAATTTTATTCCGGATGTAAAGAGGGTTGTCACCCGCTCATGCAAGCGGCACATTGTCGGGCGCGTGGGGAAGCACGACCGGGCAGTATATTTTCCCCCTCTCGTCGTTCATTCCGACCGGTTTATCCGTCCTGAGAAGCATCACCCAGACGCGGACGTTGTCAGCGATGATGACCGCCACCAGGACGATGATGACCGCGCTGAGAGCCGTATTGAGGATCATGCCCTTGGCCAGGTAGAGCTTTATGTTCATGAAGCCCGCCGCGAATGTCGTCAGCGCCATGGCAATACACGGCGCCGCCGTGACCAGAGCGTAGAGCTTGTTGGTCGCGATGCGCAGAATGATGGTGGTCCCGATGGCCAGGGCCAGGGCTGCCAGCGTCTGGTTGGTGACCCCGAACATCGGCCAGATGGTCGATATGTCGCCCGTGTAGAGAATGTATCCCCAGGCAAAGGAGACGGCGCCGCTGGTAAGCACGACACCGGGCGCCCAATCCGTCTTCTTGAGCGGCGCATAGAGATTTCCCAGAATGTCCTGCAAAATGTAGCGCGCCACCCGCGTTCCCGCATCTATGGTCGTCAGGATGAACAGCGCCTCGAACATGATGATGAACTGGAACCAGTATTTCATGGTGTGCCGCAAACCCTCACCCATGCTGGAGAAGATGTGTGCCATGCCGACGGCCAGCGAAATCGCCCCTCCCGGCCGATGGGTGACGTCCAGTCCGACCAGGCGGCACAACTCCGGCAGGTCCTTCACCGGCAGGTTGAGTTTGGCAAAGACGGCGGACGACGTGTTGATGGCGAAATAATCGTTGGGAACCAGGGTCACCGCGGCCAACAGCGCCATGAGGCCGACGAACGCCTCGGTCAGCATGGCGCCGTACCCCACCAGGCGAATCTGGCTTTCCCGCTCCAGCATCTTGGGAGTGGTGCCGGAGCCGATAAGGGCATGGAACCCGGAGATCGCTCCGCAGGCGATGGTGATGAACACATAGGGCCATACCGGCCCGGGGATGATCGGCCCGCCCCCCTTGATGAAGCCGGTCGCGAAGGGCATCTTCACGGTCGGGTTGACCATGAACAGCCCGAGCGCCAGCACCCCGATGACGGCGATCTTGAGGTAGGTGCTGAGATAATCCCGCGGCGCGAGCAGCAGCCAGACCGGCAGGGCCGCCGCGCAGAAGCCGTAGACCGGCAGCATGACGGACAGACTCTCCTTGCTGAAGGTGAACCATACGGCAAGGGACGATTCCGCCACGGGCGCCCCGAAATAGACCGCGGCAAGTACGGCCAGGACTCCGAAGGCCGACCCCGTCAGGATCGCGCCCGGCCTGACCTTGAACATGTAGATCCCGACGATCATGGCGATAGGGATGGTCATGCCGATGGTGAATACCCCCCAGGGGTTGTTGTAGAGCGCATTGGTGACGGCTACGGCAAGCCCCGACAGCGCCACGATGATTATGAACAGGGTTACGAATGCGGTGGCAACGCCGGTAAGCCTGCTCACGTCCTTCCTGGCGATGACCGACAGGGACTGCCCCTTGTGGCGGACCGACGCGAACAGGATGATCATGTCGTGGACGCAGCCGGCGAAGACCGACCCCAGCAGGATCCAGAAAAACCCCGGGCCCCAGCCGTACTGCGCAGCCAGCGTCGGGCCGATCAGCGGCCCCGCTCCCGCGATGGCGGCAAAGTGGTGGCCGAAAACGACCCACTTGTTCGTCGGCACATAATCCTTCCCGTCATTGCAGGTAACGGCCGGCGTGATGTTGCGGTCGTCGAGCATCAGCACACGGGCGGCGATGAAGGCCGAGTAGTAGCGGTAGGCCAGGGCAAGGACGCAGAGAGCGGATACGAGCAGATAGATGACACTCATGAATAAACCTCTTGCCGGAAGAAAAGGGAAAACCGCTTCCCCGGATTATGCAACCGGTGCGGAAAACGGCAGGGATATCCCGTTCAATCCTCGTAGATCATTTTTTTTGTCATGCCGCCATCGACGACCAAATTCTGGCCGGTGACGAAGCCGGCTGATCCGGCCAGATACAGGCAGGCATCGGCGATGTCCTCCGGCCGGCCCACGCGCCCCACCGGATGCTGCAGCAGGTCCCGCTCCGTATGGAACGGCGCCTCCCGGCGCGGAGAAAACTGCCAGTCACGGACCTCGATCCAGCCGGGGCTGATGCAATTGACCCGGATGCCGTACGGCCCGAGGCTGACGGCCATGGCATGGGTGAGGGAAACGATCCCGCCTTTTGAAGCGGTGTAGGCTTCCGTTCCCGGTTCGGACATGAGAGCGCGCGTGGAGGCGATATTGATGATGGATCCGCCCCTGCCCCCTTCCTTCATCCGGCGGGCGACCGCGCGCGAGCAGAGGAAGGTTCCCCGCAGGTTTATCGCCAGCACCCGGTCGAAATCCTCCGCGGACAGCTCCAGGAAGGGAGCGCGGCGGCCGATGCCGGCGTTGTTGACCAGCACGTCCGGGCAGCCCAGTTCGCTGACCGTCGATGCGATCCACTGTTCCACGTCATCCTCCAGGGAGACGTCGGCCGGCACGAACAGGATGGCGGCGCCTTCGGCACGCAGCAACTCCTCCGCCTCCCACCCCGCTTCCTGATCGATGTCGCAGAAGGAGACAGCGTAGCCGGAGCCGGCAAAAGCAAACGCCAACGCCCTGCCCATGCCCTGCCCTCCGCCGCTTATCATCACAGTTTTCATGCCCGCTTCCTTTCCGGTGCTGTCTCCCCGCACAACCGGTAAACCCGGCAAACGCCCCTCGATTCGTCCAGGCGACAGGGAATGTCACCGATTTTATAGGTCAACGGAAAGCGCGCGTCAAGAGACTTCTCCCGTTCAATCCCTCGGGCGGAATTCTCCCGACCCGCCATACGCGCCGGTATCAGTGCCACTGTTCCACTCATGGCTTGTCGCTCGCCCCACGAAATCAGGAGAGTGTTGCTCGAAATCGTACCGCTTTCCCAGGGTACTCTTCCAGCCTGAAGTGCGCATTCGCCTTTCCGCGGCATTTTTTCAGCAGGCATTTTTTCAGCAGGCATTTCCTTCTTCCGGAACTTTTGTAAAATTTGAAGATGGCAAACATGACTTCCCGAAATCTGTTACTCCTGCTGATCACCACTCTCACCAGCATTGTCTCCGGATGCGCCACACTCCCGGATTCTTCGAAAATCATTGCCAATGTTCCGGAAAGCCGAAGGCCGCCCCGGATCGCTTCCTCCCGGGGCCTGCTTTCCGCCAAACAAAGCAAAGCGATCCTCGAACGCTTGCAGAGCGGAACCGGGCCGACGGATATCCTCAGCCGCCATCTTACCGTGATGGAAACACTGAGCGGCAACCCCGTTGTCAAGGGCAACAAAGCGGAACTGCTGATCGATGGCCCCGCGACCTACGCAGCCATGTTCAGGGAGATAGAAAACGCCACCGACCACATAAACATGGAGACGTATATTTTCGAAGACGACGAAACGGGCCGCAGGCTGGCTGATCTGCTCATTCGAAAACAGCAGGAAGGGGTACAGGTCAACGTCATCTATGACAGCGTGGGCAGCGTGGGCACTTCGCCGGCCTTTTTCCAGTCAATGCGCGACAAAGGGATCTCGGTTCTGGAGTACAATCCGGTGAACCCGCTGAAAGCACGCAAGAAGTGGCGCATAACCCGCCGCGATCATCGGAAAATCCTGGTGGTTGACGGCAGAATTGCCATTACCGGGGGAGTCAACATAAGCCATGTCTACTCGAGCCTGTTCTTCGGCGACAAGCAGCAGAAAGCGGGCGAAATCCCCTGGCGGGACACCGATGTCCTGATCGAAGGTCCTGCGGTCGCCCAGTTCCAGGAACTTTTCTTCAAAACATGGAAATGGCAGAAAGGGCCTGAAATCAGGAACCGGAACTATTTCCCGAAACTTGAAGAGAAAGGCGGGGACCTGGTGCAGGTCATCCAGAGTTCACCGGGAGAAAAACGGCGGACCACGTTCATCATGTATGTATCCGGCATCATGTCCGCCGAAAAGTCCATCCACCTGACAAACTCTTACTTCGTTCCGGATCGGCAACTGGTAAAAGCCCTGACCGATGCTGCCGGAAGCGGAGTCGACGTGGAAATAATCCTCCCGAAAAAAAGCGATTCGCAATTGGCGCTGAACGCCGGCAGGTATTACTACGAGGAACTTCTGGAAGCAGGGGTCAAACTGTACGAACTGCGTGATGCCCTGCTCCACGCAAAAACCGCGGTGATCGATGGGGTCTGGTCGACAGTCGGATCGACGAACATGGACTTCCTGAGTTTCTCCACTAACAATGAAGTGAATGCCATCATCCTGAGCAGCAGGTTTGCCGCCGAGATGGAACACATGTTCACCAGCGACAAGGAAAAATCAGACCCGATTACGATAGAGAACTGGAGAGAAAGGCCCCTGGCCGACAGGATTCGGGAATGGTTTGCCCATCTGTTCGCAAATTTGCTGTAACTTCCCGGGCTACAGTGAAATCTCGATCCATGAAATTCAGCTAATCCTATAAAACATTCGGGGTTGGCAGCCCGAGAAGCGCCACCATGACGAAGTCGGTCTCCGTCGTTTTCCCACCTTTTTCTCCACAGTTATCCACTTTACGGGCACTTCCGGAATTTATGCCGCGAGCACCGCGGAGAGGCGGGCAACACTGTCGCCCAAGAAAACTATTGACACGTTATTTCAACCACTTGCAAGCCATGCCCAACCGTTGTGCATACTGCAGAAGTGCTTGAGGATACGTGGTAATTTTCAACGTTATCCACAGAAGGCACTCAGTTATCCACATCAGCCGTGGAAAGCTAATCTGTTCATGAAAAACGGCGCGTCTACGGACATCTCTTCCGACTCTTCGACGTGTGGAATTTTTCTCCTGGACCACAGCGCTCCGTCGATGCTGGTCCGGCGGTGAGCTGCTTTCATTTCTCCAGACGTTGTTCAAGAAACGCCTGAAGCGCAACCGCATTATTGTGCGCCACATCGTGGGAACTGAAGAGAAGGGTAATGTCGCCTTCCCGGGCCGCCTCCAGGAGGGTCTTCCAGGCAAGGGGATTCATTTCCAGTTCGGATTGATAGCGGCAGCGGAATTCGTCCCACTTGGCGGGATCGTGCCCGAACCAGCGGCGCAGTTCGTCACTCGGCGCCACATCCCGCAGCCATCCGTCCAAAGGCAGATTCTCTTTTTTCACACCTCTCGGCCACAGCCGCTCCACCAGGAATCGCCTACCATCCCGGGGTCCGGGCGTTTCATAAACGCGCTTGAGCATGATCATGGGTGCCTCCGGCATTCCTCACCGGTGCTGTCGAAACCAGGACAACACCGATTCAACGGAACGAGCCCCTTCAATCCGGTCAACGACTTTTCCCTTGTTGAACAGCATGACCACCGGAATTCCCCTCACCCCGAGACGAGACGCAAGTGCTGGGTTCTCCTCCACGTTCACCTGAACGACAGCCCCCTCTCCGGCCAACTGATCCGCCACTGTTCGCACCGCCGGTGCGAATGAAGTGCAGTGCGGTCACCAGGGCGCCCAGAACTCGGCAAGCACCGGTCCCGGGTACGAGTTCAGGAAACTGTCGAAATTGTGTTCGCTGAGCTGCTGCGGATGGCAGTACAGCGGCGGCAGTGTCGCATTGCAGTTGCCGCAACGCCCCCGCAGCCCTTCCTTTTCCTCGGGAATCCTGTTTCCCGTCCCGCATTCCGGACATTTTATGATGTACGTATTCATTGTCATTGCTACCCATTTTCCCGAGATCTCAGATGAAAGCCCCGTACCCGGGAAAACCGATGTTCCGCCCCAGCCCAATCCGGCAATCATTGTCTATAACTATAGCAAATCACACCATCTTTTCAATTACCCGCCCAAACGCGCTTCTGCCGATGTCACGGAGCCTTCCTGGTTATCAAACAGGGGAATTACCTGAACATTCGAGGGGAAATTGCATTGCCATGCAATGCTGGACAAAGCGGGGTTCAACGACGACAGCGGATAAAATCATGTCGGGGACGTGAAAAAAACGACGGGCAACAGGTGATCCGGTGATCTCTGCGAAAGTCCATCAACTCGTCGGCCGGGATCGAGGCATGTCCAGCTCTATCCTGAACTGCGCCCCATGGCCGGCATTCGCGACACTCAGGATACCTGCCATGTTTCTCTCGATGATGTTCTTGGACATGTAGAGACCGACCCCTGAACTGCAGCCGGTCTCCCTGGTCGAGAAATAGAGATCGAATACATTGCCGATAATGGCATCCGGAATGCCTCCGGCATTGTCCATTATCGTGACCACGGCTTTGTTGCCCTCGGGAAAAGCCTTGATGGTGACAACCGGATGGTCCACTCCCCTTGTCTTCACCACATCCCGGGCGTTGGTGAGAATATTCAGAAGCACCTGGATGTACTCGCTCTGGAAGCCGACCGCCGTCATGTCGGGATCGGCATCGAGCGCTACCCTGATGCGCTGGTGTTTCAATGCCGGCGCAATGAAGGTGAGTGCCTGGTCAATCGAGTCCCTGATGTTGAATTCGTTTCGTTCCTTGCCCGGCCGGTAGAAATTCCTGAAAACGTCGATAGTCTGGGACATGTGCTCCAGAAGGGACAATGCCGTACCCACGGCTTCGCTGACGCTCTCGTCCGACATTTCATTGTTCGACCAGGTCTCCTTCACATCCTGGACGATCAGGGAAAGAGAAGTGACCGGCTGCTTCCACTGATGGGCGATATGGTCCAGCATCTCTCCCATCGCTGCCTGTCGGTTCTGCTGGATCAGTACGATGTCCTTCTGCCGGTTTTCCGCCACTTCCTGGCGGACTCGTTTCTCCAGGGTGCCGTTCAGTTCCTCCAGCAGTTCCTTTTTCTGGCGCAGCTGCTCCTCCGCCCGCTTGCGGACGGATATTTCGCGCTGCAGCAGTTTATTGGCCGCCGTCAATTCCGAGGTACGCTCCGATACCCGCTGTTCCAGCTCGTCACGCGCCTCCCGAAGCTCATGCTCCATGCGCATGCGCTCGGCCAGCTCCTTTTCCTGCTCCTCGGTCCTCAGGCTGACCTGCTTTGCCAGAGCTCTGTTCCATACCATGACGCCGGATACAAGCAGAATCAGAGCCGAAAAAGCGGCAATCAGCGCCGACCGGAAGCCTTTGCTGGAGAACAGGGACCCGGCCTCCATGGAAACCCATTTCCGGTACACGGATTTTTTTTCATCTGCGCCTATCTGCTCCAGGCCTTTCGTCAGGATCCGGTTCAGAATCGGCCAATCCTTGCGCGAAGCGAATGCCATTCTGTAGGAGTATCCCGATTCTCCGGCCATGCGGAGGTTGGTGAATCCCGCCATTTCAATGTAATACGATGCGGTTGCGAGATTTTCCACGAAGGCGTCGCTGGTGCCGAAAGATACTTTCCGCAGCGCGGTCTGCACATCCGGCACCACGTCAAGGGTGACGTCGGGATAATTCCGGGACAGGTATTCATGGACGGCATAACCGGAAACCACGCAAACCTTCATGCCCTTGAGGTTCTCCATGGTGAGCCGGCTCTTGGCTTTTTCACGGGCGATGATCGCTGCAGGCAATTCCAGGAAGGGAGCGGTAAACAGGGCGAATTGGCTTCGGTAAGGGGTCTCCGCGGCGGCAAAAAGGTCGATTCTGCCGGTTCTGGCCTGGCTGATGACCTCATTCCAGTTCTTCAGGCGGACAACCTGGACATGCAGCCCGAGCTTCTTCTCCATGAGGGCGAGGTAGTCGGCCGTTATGCCGCAGAACCTGCCGTTGCCGTCGAAATACTCGGTAGGCGGGAATTCGGGGTCAGGTGCAAAGCGGATGACCGGATGTGCCCGGAGCCATGCCTTTTCCTCGGTGGTAAGAGGACCGACACTTTTGTCCGCTGGCTGCAGCACGAGAAAAACCAGGACGGGCAACGCAATTGCGATTGCCGAAACCAGAAGCCAGATGAAACGTCTGGAAGTGTCGGTAATGATACCCGGCATCCATTACCTCCCGGGAATTGAATCAGGGCAAGGGAAATTCGGATTTCCACATATCACATTATTGCCAGGCGTTACATCGAGTCGTACTCCATCCGTCCCGCTGCTGCAAATTTCGGGGCAGCCCCCCGTATCCTCCGGTGTTCTCCTATTTTTTCTTTTTCATTTCGGCCTGCAACATATCGCCCAGCGTCCCCATCCCCTTTGGCGCTTCGCCAGTCTGGCGGCGATATTCGGCGATCGTGGCTTCTTCTTCGTCAGCGGCCCTGGCCGCACCGGCAAGGGCGAGGGAGATGCGACGACCGCCCCGGTCGAAGCTCTCCACCTTGACTTCGACGATGTCCCCTTCCTGCAGAACCTCGCGGGGATGGTTTATCCGCTTGCCGGCCCCGAGTTTCGAGATGTGAATCAGGCCGTCCACTCCGTCCGACAGGGTGACAAACGCGCCAAAGGGCGCAAGCCGCGCCACTTTGCCGGTGTGGAACGAACCTTCGGGATACGTTTCCGCAACCTTTTCCCACGGGTCGGCCAGAGTATCCTTGAGGCTCAGGGAAATCCGCTCCTTCTCCCGGTCGATGGACTTGATTACCACCTGCACCTGCTGACCCGCGCTCAGGACATCCCGCACATCCTTGACACGGGACCAGCCCAGCTCGGACATGGGTATCAGACCTTCAATGCCGCCTATATCGACGAAGGCGCCGAAATCCCGCAGGGAAGTTACCGTACCGCTGACCGTCATCCCTTCGCTGACGGCAGCCAGCGACTCCTCGCGAGCGCGCTGCTGTTCCTCCTCCAGCAGGACGCGGCGGGAAACGATGATGTTGCGGCCGTTTTCGCCGTACTCCGTGATCCGGAACTCCAGCCTGGCGCCGACGAACGACTCGGGATTGTCGACCCGGCGGAGCGACATCTGGGAGAAAGGACAGAAGGCGCGGGCCGTGCCGGCCAGCTTCACCTCGTAGCCCCCCTTGATCTCCTTTTCCACCAGGCCCTCGACCGGCACTCCCGCCTGCCAGGCTTCTTCCAGCTGTGCGCTGCCCGAAGCCCCGCCTCCGATCCTGGTGGTGAAGCGCATTTCTCCATGGCGCGACGAAAGGAAATAGGCGACTATGTCATCCCCTTCCCCGACCGTGAGATTTCCGTCGAGATCGAGAAACTCCTTCAGGTCGATGACACCTTCCCCCTTGTGGCCGGTATCGATGAAAAGCCATTCGGCACTGATCTTCAGCACCCGTGCCGTCACCTTCTGCCCGGGCCGCAACCTGCCGCTTTGCCCGCCCATGCTCTGTTCCAGCAGTTCGGCGAAATTCTCTTCTTCCGGCGTATTGTCAAACTCATCGTGATTCGACATGGCGAGTACCCTCCGCATGAAAATGTCTTCCCCGGGCTTGCCGCACCCCCCGTCCCGGAAGGACGGGGATGGACTATCCGCTGCGGCATGATAACGGAAATGGCATGATAGTACATCGGAGCCCGAAATGCCACCTGAATTCACGCTTTGATCCAAATATCCCGCATCATTAACGGCCATCGGCGAAAGCGCCACCCATTCCGCCCAAACCGAAAAAGGGGGCAGGCTGCCGGTTCAAAACCGGCCGCGCGCCCCCTTCTCCCAGTTCCTCTGGGTGCGCCTGCTTACAGGGCCGCGACGATCGCATCCCCCATCTCTCTGGTCGTCATCAGGCGCTCGCCGCTGTTCTCCTGGAAGATGTCGGCCGTCCGGCACCCTTGCCCCAGCACTTTGACCACGGCATTTTCGACCGTTTCAGCGGCATCGTGCAGACCGAAGGAGTAGCGCAGCATCATTCCGACGGAAAGTATCTGGGCGATGGGATTGGCGATCCCCTTGCCGGCAATGTCGGGGGCCGACCCTCCCGAAGGTTCGTACATGCCGAACGACCCTTCGGCAAGCGACGCCGAGGGGAGCATGCCCAGGGAGCCGGTCAGCATGGCGGCTTCGTCCGAAAGGATGTCGCCGAACATGTTCTCGCACAGCAGCACGTCGAACTGCTTCGGCCAACGGACCAGCTGCATGGCCGCGTTGTCCACGTACATGTGGGTCAGCTCGACGTCCGGATATTCTCTGCCGACCGCGATGACGGTGTCCCGCCACAGCACCGACGAAGAGAGAACGTTCGCCTTGTCGATGGAACAGACCTTGCGGCTCCGCTCGCGCGCCGCCCGGAAGGCAACGTGCGCGATCCTCTCGATCTCCGGCACGCTGTAGCGCAGGGTGTCGAAGCCGACCCGGTCCCGCCCCTCCCCTTCGATCCCTTTGGGCTGGGAGAAGTAGATGCCGCCGGTCAGCTCACGGACCACCAGGACGTCGAATCCGCCGCTGACCACCTCTTCCTTGAGCGAAGACGCCCCGGTGAGCGAGGGAAAGACGATCGCGGGACGAAGATTGGCATAGAGGCCGAAGATCCTGCGCAACGGCAGGAGCGCGCCGCGCTCGGGCTGTTCTTCAGGCGGCAGGGACTCCCAGCGAGGCCCGCCCACGGAACCGAACAGGATGGCGTCCGATGACCTGCAGATTTCCACCGTGGAATCGGGAAGAGCCTTCCCTTCGTTGTCGATACCTGCGCCTCCCACGTTGGCATGGGTTCTCTCGAACTTCACGTTGAACTTCTTTTCCACGGCGTCCAGCACCTTGAGCGCTTCCGCCATCACTTCCGGGCCGATCCCGTCTCCCGGCAATACGGCTATCCTGTATTTTTGCGTCATGGTCATTTGCTCCTCCGGTTATTGATTCAAAAAAAACTTCACACCATACGTCAGGGTGTGAAGTCCTACTTCTATACCGGACCGGAACACGTTAGGGAAGCAGTATCTCGTGACGCCGCCATCGCCGGTGGCGATGACGACAGGGGACGCGGCTGTCAACCTTGCCTGAGGTGATCGACCAGGAGTCTCGCCGCGGCAGGCAGCGCACCGTACGAGCGGACGCACAGCCTGAGGTCGCGAATGGCCCACGGTTCCCGCAACTGGACGGGGCGGATCCGCAGACCCTTGAAATAGGGCTTGGCAGCTCCCCTCGGCACGATACCGATGCCGAGCCCGGCCTCCACCATCAGGCACAGGGCATCGAAACTGTTCACGTGAATGCGCAGCCTGGGCGTTCTGCCCAGGTCGCTCGCCGAACGGACAATCCGGTTGTTCAGCGCGCTGCCGACCGGAAGCCCGACATAATCGAAATCCAGCGTCTCGCTGAACGAAACCGATTTTCCGTGCGCCAGGACATGGTCTTTGGGGGTTATCACGATGAGCTCATCTGAATGGTACGGAATATACTCCAGCTCCTCACGGCACGACTCCATGGTGATGACGCCGACATCCGCGGCCCCCTCGGCCACCGCCTTCATGATGTTCTCACTGATGTTCCCCTCCAGGCGGACCTGCACGTGGGGATGTACATTCAGGAAGGATTTCAGTTCGTTCGGCAGGAACTGGTTGATAGCGGAGATGTTCGCCCAGAGCCTGACACGGCCGCGGACCCCGCTTGAATACTCGCGGATCCGCAGGAAGATGTCGTTCAGGTCATGCAGGACGCCGCGCGCCAGATTGAGCAGCGTCATCCCGGCCATGGTCGGCACGACCCCTTTGTTGGTCCTTCTCAACAGCTGCGTGTCGAGCGCTTCCTCCAGGTCGCTGATGCGCTTGCTCACCGCGGAGGCTGCGATGTGTTCCCGTTCCGCCGCGGCGGCGATCGTACCCTCTTCCACAATCGCCACGAAAAGTTTCAGCGATACGGGGTCCAGTTCCGGGGTCAGGCCTTGCATGTCGGATTTTTCTCCATGCATCACCCCCAGAAGATCCCGGTGGTATCGTTGTCGACCTCTTGCAGAAGTTTGTCGAATTTCCTGGACGGATCGAGGTCCACATACAAGTGCCAGCGCGAGTTGCGGTCCGGATAGTACAGTGCCCACATGGCGGATTCCGGATTGAATCGGAACTGGGCGACGACGATTTCCGTCCATTGATCCGGGGCGTCGAAATATGGGCGCGATTCATACAACGTCACGTTGTTCCCGCGGAACCTGAAACCGACCTTGAACCTGTCCATCACATGAACAGGAGCCTTTTTCAGGCAGTATCCGGACAGCTTCTTCTCCACCGCCAGCCTTACCAGTTCCGGCAATGCCATGTAAGCCTCCTGACAGATTGGACTTTTATGGAATTATATCAGCAAACAAACTCAAAGCACAGGGTTCAGAACGGGGAAGAGCCGAATCCGACCAGGCGGGGCTCAGGCGCAAGGAGGACGCCGAAACGCTCCAGGACCCGTTCCCGTACTTCCACCGCCAGACGGATGAGTTCACGGGCTGTTGCCCCGCCGTGATTGATCAGGATCAATGTGTGGTGCGGCGAAATGCCCACGTTTCCCCTGCGGCAACCCCTTCCGAACCCGGAATGCTGGATCAGGAATGCCGCGGAAATCTTGACATCGCCGTTCGGCAGGGGCCAGGCCCATTGTGCCGCTTCTCCCTGCGCAGCAACGTGGTCCTTCACCTCTTCGAAGCGGGCCCGCGGGACAACGGGGTTCTTGAAGAACGACCCGGCGCTTTTGAACGATTCATACCCCGTCCGGACGAGAACCCCCTTGCCGGCCCTGATCGCTATCACGGCATCCCGCACATCCGCCAGAGTCGGCGAAGGGATGCCTGCAAGCCGCTCCGCCAGTTCCCGGTACGCGACAACCGGCGCTCCCCCTCTTGAGAGCCCGAATGTCACCGATGTCACGACATATTTCCCCGCATCCCGGGTATTGAAGATGCTCTCGCGATAGCGGAAGCAGCAGTCCCGGTTATCGAAGGTCGCAACGCTGCCGGTCGCGGTCTCCAGGCATCGTACCCGCAAAATGACCTGGGACGCCTCCTGTCCGTAGGCGCCGATATTCTGGATCGGCGAAGCACCTACCGTGCCGGGTATGCCCGCCAGGCATTCAACCCCCTGCCAGCCCTTCTCAACGCAGAGATCCGTGAAATCCTGCCAGTCCTCGCCGCCGCCGACACTGACGGTCACCGTGCCGCCGTTTTCCCCGACAGCATACCCCCGGATGCGATTCAGCATCACCAGACCGTGAAACCCTTCGTCACTGACCAGGACATTGCTGCCCCCACCCAGAACCATGGTCTCAAGACCCTTTTCCGCCGCGAAGGCCAGGGCGGACGCAGCATCATCTTCGCGTTCGATCCGGGCGAGGTACCGCGCCGGACCGCCTACACCGAAAGATGTCAGTTCGGCAAGGGGCTCATTCTCACGCAGGTCGAAATTGATTGAAATCATGGCGGTTGCTTTTCATGTATCCGGAAAATCCGGGCGGTATTGACCCAGGTTCAAGGAGGAAACGGGTATCATTACATTGACTACCACTACGGCTTACGGCGCGTTTTGTCAAATTGTATTTCACGTTTTGGGTCCGCAAGAGGAGGCCTGCCCACCGCGACTGTCGGTCAAGGCAGGCATGATTGCGAAGCTGCGGTATGCTTGCCGAAGGTGAAAAGACCGGCAAGAGAACGGGCGGCATAGAGAGTTCGGGGTGTGACGAGCATGGATCATGCGAACGCGCGGAACCGTTCGCAATCCTTTCTTGCGTTGGACGGCAACCGGCAACGGCACCGGTTTTGCTCAAGTCCGACAACCTCCGTCGTTCCGGTCCGGCGGTTGCCGGCAAGATCAAGCCAGCTCTTTCAATACCCTGGCCAGATCTTCGATCCCGTACGGCTTTGCAAGCATGGACTGAAAACCATAGCTCCGATAATTGGCAAAGATTGGTTCGGCACTGTATCCGCTGGAAACAACCGCCTTGACATCGGGATCAAGCAGCAGAAGTTCGCTAAGCGCATCCTTGCCGCCAACACCCTCCGGCACCTCAAGATCCAGTATCACCAGCGAAAACGGCATGCCCTCGTTACTGCTTTCGCGGTAGAGTGCCACGGCTTCGGCCCCATCACGGGCGCAAACCGCTTCCCACCCCAGCGCCGCCAGCATCACCCGTCCATAAGCATCGACAGGATCAGGGCCTTCGACTCCGGCACCGATTCGGCGATACACCGGGTAGCCTCGATCCCGCCCATTTCCGCCATGTTCAGATCCATCAGGACGATGTCGGGACGGTGTTTCACGGTTTTCGCGAGCGCATCCCTGCCGTTCGAAGCCTCGTCCACCACCTCGATGTCCCCTGACTTGTCGAGAATCGCCTTCAACCCTTCACGAAGGATCCTGTGATCGTCCGCCAACAAAACTCTTATGGCCATGCGCAACTCCTCAAGCAGCAACACCGAACCAGCAATCGGGCAAGAAACCGGGAGAAGTATTGTACAGTGAGCGGCCTCTTTTGCAAACTCATTTGCGCAGCGAATAAGGGAATAAGAGCGACAGATGCGCGTTCCCTTAATGCCAGGATAAGGGAATGCGACATCGTTGATGCCGGCAGGTTACCATTCCACTAGCAGAACAACACGTCTTTCATGCAATCCAGCCAGTTTCTCCACAGCCTTTTTTCGAGATCTTCAGCGGACGTCCCTTTTGCTGCGGATACCTTCTCCAGGATCTTGAAAACAAGGTCCGGCATTCCGATCTCATTTGCCAGCCAGCGGTACCCGTCCGGGTTGTCCGTCTCCAGCAGGATGCGCTCGATCGGCAGGACATCGAGGATACCGGGCTGCTTCCGCGGATCCAGGACGTCAACGCCGAGCGTGAAATAGCATCCTGCGTCAAGGTACGACTCGATCAGGCCGATCGGCCCTGAATACCAATGAATGATCGATTGTTCGATCCCGTATCTTTCCAGCATCTCCAGGACTTCCCGCTCAGCGCCTTTCGTGTGCAGGTTCATGGGCTTGCATAACCGCTGGGCCCAGGAGCACTGATACTCGAAAACCTTTATCTGCCCCGGATAGAGCCCCGCGTCCTTCACATAATGAAAATCCAGCCCTGCTTCGCCGATAACCGGCGTCTGTTCCAGGTAGACGTCAAGCTCATGCAGCTTGCCCGAATAGCGGGCGGCTTCCCAGGGATGGATGCCAAAAGTCGGAATGATGTATTGACTCGAACGGGCGATCTCAACCGTTCTCAGGTAGGACGGTACATCCATGGCCACCGCCATGGTCAGGATGCGGTGCTTTTCAATCTGGGCGAGTGCGTCGTATAGGGCATCCGTGTACCAGTCGATGTGAGCATGTGCGTCAACCAGCATCCACTCTCTCCATGGTCAGGCAACACTGCGGTTTCCAGGGTTAAACCCGAGCGGCATCGTGCAGCAACAATAGTACCACGCTATACATGCAATTCAGGGGCATCTTACGTATTTCCCATAAATTATGCTGTTAATTGGTATGGTGTCCCTGTCGAGCCGGCCCTTTTCATCACGGCCGGCTGCCGTTTTCCCGTCCCAGCACGATATCCAGCACCGAGCGCGCCGCATCGGGCCTGCCGAGCCTGGCCGCGTTTCTGCGCAGGGTCTCCAGCCTCCCCGGTTCATCGAGGAGCCTTGTCACCCGGTAGACGAGGGCGCCGGTGTCGCACGCCTTGAGGGCCGCCCCGTTCTCCAGGAGAAAGTCGGCGTTTCTCTCCTCCTGGCCCGGGATCGGGGCGACCACTATCATCGGGAGCCCCATGGCCAGGCATTCGGAGGTGGTAAGCCCACCCGGCTTGGTGATGGCAAGGTCGCCGGCAGCCATAGCCCGCTCGATCACCCTGGTGAAGCCTAAGGGGAAGAGCCTCCGCGGATGCGCGGCGGCAAGGTCCCTGAGCGCCTCCAGGAGCGCCTGGTTGCGCCCCGCCAGGGCCACCAGCTGGAAGTCCAGCTCCAGCCTGAGGAGGCGCTCCGCCAGCTTCTCGATGCCGCCGATCCCGGCGCCGCCGGCCATGAGGAGAAGGGTCTTCCTGGTCGGATCGAGGTTGAATTCGGCGGCGCACCTGATTCGCGACAGGGGATCACTGAAGACCGGCATGATCGGTATCCCGGTGACATGGATGGTGTCCGCGGGGATCCCCCGCTCCGCCATGCGCCAGGCCACCTCCTCGTTGGCGGCGAAGTAGCCGTTCATGTGATCGTGGATCCAGAGCGCATGAACATCGAAGTCGGTCACCTGGACCCAGACCGGTTTCCTGAAAAAACCCCTGCCCACCCAGCGGGAGAGGAGCTGGGCCGGGAGGAAGTGGGTGCAGACGACATGGTCGGGGGCGATCTCCCGGAGCCTCTCCTTGAGCTTGCCGGTGTTGAGCCGCTCTACGGCCCTCCTCAGCCGCGAGAGGGCAGAGTCCACCTCCTCCCGGTCGGTCCTGGAGTAGAGATACCCCCAGAAGGCGGGATGTTTCTCCACTACATCGATGTATGTCTCGGTGTAGACCTTGCGGAAAAGCCTCGGCGCAAGCTCCATCAGGTCGATGTGGGTCACCTCCACATCGGGATACCACCGCTGCGCGGCGGCCTCAAGGGCCTGGGCGGCCCGCACGTGGCCGGCGCCCGCGGAGACGCTGATTACCAGGATCCTCTGTTTCCCACCGGGTTCATGGTCCATTTGCGTCCCTTTCATGCCGTTTTCCCACCTTGATCTCCCTGGGGGCATCCTGGATGAGGATATGCCAGTTGGGGCGCGTCCAGCTTTTTCGGAACTCCACCGGGGTGGATTCCACCGCCCTTTTCTCCTTCTCGAAGCCGTCGAGAAAGAGCACGAAGTCGGCCTGCGCTTCCCTGCTTCCGTTTTGTTCGTCGAACTGGCGCACCATGTTGTTCGGTGTGCTCACCCTCCTCCCCATTATCTCGGATAGGGGGAACCTGAGCCCCCTCATCCCCGGCGCGGGTTCGTAGGCCTTGTAGACCAGCTCCGAGCAGACCAGGGAGGAGTCTGTCTGGAAATCGAAGTTGAAATCGTAGGGGCGGCCGCTGTAGCGGAAGGCGCGCATCACGGCCTCTGCCTTATCCCTCCTGGAAAGCCTCGGCCTCAACACCCCGATGGAGTCGGCGGCGCCGGAAAACTCGAGGGAGGTGAAGGAGACCCCTTCGGAGATCGCCTCCAGGACGCGTGGGGGATGCCCGTCCTCCCGCGGTGTCATTCCAACGGCATAGGCATTCGGGAAGCGTTTCCTCAGGAGCTTTTCCAGGTCGCCGTCCGCCACTCCCTCCCGCTTCACCCATGCCGTCGTCTCCGGGTCCGAGAAAAAGGCCCGCCTCTGCGCAGGCGTCCCCACGTACATGGCGGCGTGGGTCCAGAAGCCGGGAAGGCCCATGTTTGACAGGTACCATTCGTGCCGCTCGAAGAGGATATCTCCCGGCTGGAGCCGTTTCCCCATTGAGGCGATCTGTTCGCTGGTGATAAGGTGGGCGCCTTTTCGCCTCACCTTGGTGTCCCCCATCCATTCGGAAACGTTCTTCTGCAGCGGGAACCAGGCGGTGAATGCGCCCTCCTTCACCACGGCCAGGGCGTTCCTGACGGTCAGGGCATGCCCTTTCCCCTTTCCCATCTGCCAGATGACCCTGCCGTCATCCTCGATAGCCCGGCGGAGCTCCTTATTCGTGCTGTCGGCGTAGCCCTTGTCGATCGCCTGGAGCGCAGAGAATTCCGTTGCCGCGGCCACATTGAGGAAACGGAACTTGAAGCGGCCGTAAGTCCCCGCCGGGAGACCCAGTTCGGGGACCGCTTCATCGAGGATCGTATCGAGGGCGGAGTTTTTGTCCGACAGGGCGATGAATTCCAGCGCATGCCTGTATCCGGCCAGGAAGCAGGCGTTGTTCAGGGCAAAGGAGGCGTTGCGCCGCTCCTTTTCCTGAAAGAGGCTGAAGTCTTTCCATCTCCCGCGGATGGCGTCCAGGGCCGCCTGGCTGTCAAGCACCGAGCTCCAGGCGCTCCAGATGATGAGCTTCTCCCGCCGCGTCATGAGCCTTTTTTTCTTCTCCCTGTCCGGGGCGAAGAGGTCCTGCCGGGAGCCGGCGAAGTCGACGGCCCTTTTGAGGCCGCCGCGGGCGATAATGTAGGCGCGGCTGTCGGCGGCGAGCCGCTTCTGGAAGCCGGCGTCGGCGGCGGCTTGAACACCGGGAGTCATGAAGCCGCAGATCAGTAGAGCGAAGAACAGGATCTGCGCGAAAGCGCGTTGCATAAGCTCCTCCTTATATCTCCCTGGACTATTTAGTGTTCATCCGGAAACTCCACACGAACACTGTGCAGTTTCCAGATCGGAAAGAGGGGATTTTTCGTCCTGGCAAGGAAATCAAGGGATTGCGCGGAGGCATACTCCCGTATGTCGCACAAGCAATCACGCTGATTGACACCGCCAGGGCGGAAAAGCACCCTTTCCGGATGGAAACTATTTATATGGATTGTTTTTTGCGGGCTTACCGCGTTCTGAAAGCACCACTTTGTCGTACAGTTCAGCCTTCTGCATTTTTGACAGCGTTTGCGAGTCCAGGAAATGTTTTGGAGTGCCGCTCCTTCGATATGCCATTGCGGCCAACCCGAACAACCGTGGATCGGTAACCGGGTCCGGCGACACAACGGCCTTGGGGCATGCTGCTGATCCCTCCAGCTTTCTTTCGATCTGCCTGAATAGCTCCAGCACAAAGGCATCCCGACGGTGCGACTTGCATTCGGAGTATGCCTTTGGGTTTCCAGACCCAATAGCGGCGAACCTGAAAATTTGACTTTTTTCCAGTCCCTTGAGGTCATGGCGTTCAAAATCCACCGGTTGGAGCATCACCGGCACCGACGCCTTCTCACCCGATACGAATTTTGGCAGTTCCGAGTCAGTGATGAAGCTGGAGGCGAGAAATGCCGGGCTGATCAGCAATAGACCAAACTCGCAATTCTCAATGGCCGTGCAAATTTGAGACTTCCATTCATTGCCCAGGATCAGGTCGGTATCTTGCCAGCGTGAATATTCAAACTGCTTTGACGGAGCCAGGACATCGTCGAGCCTTTCAATGAAGTTCTGGACAATCGCCCTGTTTCTATGGGCATACGATACAAAGTATTTGATCTTCTGCTTCACGTGATCCTCCAAAATCACATAACACAAGGCTGACCGGCCCCGTTTTCCAGGGGCCGGTCGAGCCGCGAGTTGGGACATTACTCTTTCTCATGTCCTATGTCGGGGGCTGACCTCTCTGGTTTTTCTTACGAGAAGCAAATCAACAAATCAACTATGTCCCCCTTGCCTTGCTCTTCCCGATAAAATTGGCAACAATTCGTACTCTGGATGTTGATAACGCAACATATAGCATGAACACTTTAGGCCTTTGCAGTATAGACATGTCTCTTCTATTTTATCGGCAGGGAAGTTACAACCAAGGACGACACCTACAATACAATTGTCTATTGGTATATGTATTGGATGGGTATCTTCAGAATATAACAACCATCTATATTCAGACTCGTCTCTCCAGTCGATGCTCTTTTTAAAATATATCGACCGCAACATATCGTTGTGGTTTATGAGAGAATACAAATCAATTTTAGATAAATCCTTATCTTTCCAATATTGAATGACAGAGCCACCACTTACAAAATGCAACCAATCGTAGTACTCAACTTTGTCTGAAATTAGGTATTCTTTCTTTTTGGCTATTTTATCAAGTTCATGGTTTAAGCTATTTTGATTTAAAACCAGACAGAACCCTTTGGAATTTTCGCCATATTGTGACCACATACGGGGTCGTCCGTATGTTGATGATTCTATTGGACATCTTGCGCGAGTATTTTCGATGTGACTACAAGTGCATAAAATATTAAGTTTGTTTCCAACACTGTTTTTTAGCTCTTCTGCCTGTTTCCATTGCTCTAAATCAGGACCATCGCCAATACCTTCTGTATCGATCCAACTTAACGAACTCTCTCTTGGGTCATCAAAATTAGCTACATGGCTAAGTTTTATAGTTTTATTTTTCAGAATGTCTTCAAGAAACGCAGAACGAGTATAATGAGCTACTGTTCCATCTTTGTCTATTTCACACATTTTGATACCTACCTAACAGGCTGTTGAAATTAAGATAGAGAAAACAGCCGATTTATGATAACTTATCGCACATAACATTTTGCAATTATTGAGGAAAGTTATGCGCGGTTTCGACAGCAACACAGAAGCACTCTTTACCTACGTGACGCCTGAATCATTCGTTCCGAAGGACCATCCCCTGCGTGCCATTCGCAAGATGGCCGATGAAGCTCTGGCAGGGATGGATTCGCTCTTTGACAGCATGTATGCCGCCACTTGATTTCCGGGTGATTTCCGGGGACATAATACCGTTTAGCGGATTTCCGAGCGGATTTCCGGGGACATAATACCGTTTATTATAATTGTTTTCGCGGTCTTCCTGGCATCCCGATGCTCAAATCCCGCCCCGTCAACTGTTCGATTCTTTGGATGAAATCATCACTGCCGGCCGGCCGTCCCGTCTGTGTCACCCGTCGCAGATGGCGTGCCTTTCCGTCGTCTTCTACCGCGATGAACTCCTGCCAGCTCGTGATCAAGCCCATAAGTGTCCGGTCCTTCACGAGAGGATCATTTTCGGTTAATCCGGCATGAAATCTTGCGCTCGACCACATATATTCACATGGCGTATTCACCATTCCAGAACTTACTGGATTCATGAGCACATACCGTGCAGCTGCCACAAAGTGCTGTTCGTCCAAAACACACGATCCAAATCTCCCCTGGAAAAGATAACCGCGGACTCCTTGGGAGAAGTTCTTCATGCGCGTGTATCGGCGATGTCCTTCACCAAATCCTCTCGAAAGAGAAGCTTTATGATGTGGTATGGCTATAAAATGTACGTGATTGGTCATGAGGCACCACGCTAGGATATCAACTCCGTATCGTGTCGCCTCCTCTGCTAGAAATAGGAGGTACTGGCGGCGATCCTCGTCTGAATGAAAAACATCCATCGATCGGACACCCCGCTGGGTGATATGATGCGGATAGCCGGGAACGACTATTCGTGAAATGCGTGCCATAGCCAGATATTATTGGAATAACCTTATCAAGTCAAGCTTATATTGGTATTATGTCCCCGGAATTAGCGGAAATTCTAGTCTTATCAAAACCGGTCGCTGAATGCCATTTAATTTTTTTCAATTAAGAGAGGAGGACTGCGGAATTTTAACCGGTTACATTGATTTTCACTTTTTGCGGGAACATCAATGTTCAGTCGGAATCCCTGCATTCTCCAAAAAATGCTTGACGCTCTTCAATCCCACATGGTATTAAAAATATATAATATTAAAAAAATTTAACATACACACCAAGTGACGACGACGGAGAATTGCTCATGAACCTGAAGCCAGTTCCCAAAATGATCGGTCTGCTTTTTTTTCTGCTGACATTTGAGCTATCGCTTGCCTCTTGCCCGACAGAAGAAAGCTTTGCTGAATGCACCGGGGAATGGTGTTTCCTGGTGGCGCAACCGCCCTCGGCATGGCCTGCCCATACAACGGCGAACACAGTTCCGATCGAGCAGTTATCGTCCTTTTCAATCCGAATCCCCGTGGGATTCGAAAAAATATACCGTGTGGCAAATCTGCTGATCTTCTCCTATGGAAACAAAACCGCAAGCGTGTCTTTCGAGGAAATTTCGCGCAACACTATTCCTGACTTGCCGAAAGACACATGCATGACCATGGCTGAGATAGGGCACGCAATATTCACGAAGACGCCAAGAGACCAGCGTCACGGTTGCGAGAGTCTCTGGCAATGGGCCTTGCGGTCGAAGTCGGTATATTTTCGCAAAAATGTGCCGGTTTCATGTGCAAAAAAGAATCATCTGATGGTCTATTACTATACGAGCGTGGATAAATTCGACCCAGAAAAACCAGGGGGGCTAGCCGTGGTGATCAACGATAAGCGCCCTGATTCATTTGTAGTGATCAGAGCGGTCGGAATCGATGTCTTAATATTCAAGAACATCATAGGTTCCATAGATGAGGCCCAGAGGGGGCGATGAAATGATGACGGACAAGGAAAAAGAGGAACTCAAGGTGATACTTGTCAATATTTTCGGAGAAAGAGCCAGGGGGTGGGATGTAAACGAGGATTCCGCCAAAATATTGAGCGAAATGCTGCAAAAGGGCAGAAGGTGCTCCAGTGCCCTTGATAAACTCCCGAGAGTCCCTGGCTGGATGCCCGGAGCTGCTTATCTGCCTGCGCAAGTCATTGGATATTTATACAGGGAAGTGATGCACAGCAAGCAAAGCATTTATCAGATGTGTCAAACGGTGCAGCTGTCACCTTATGCCACCGCTTTCGAGATGGCCAGCATGGGCTTGCCGGTACAATTCCCCATCTGCTATTAATGTTCAGTTCTATCCCGGGTGTCAGGGAGATTGAAGTACACTAGCAGAGCAAGCTTGAGAAAGCTCAGGCAACGAAGAAGCGCCCGTTCCGCACCGCGAGGAACCCCTCTTCGCAAAGCTGCCGAAGGTTCACCTCCACCAGGTCGACACCCTTGCCGAGACAGTCTGCCAGTTCCCCGGCGGTTATCCCCGGGCGATCGAGCACGCTCCGGAGAATCATCCCCCGCACTTCCCGGTTCGACCCTTTGAAAGGAGACTGGCGGACGTGGTGGGCGCTGCGCCGGGAAGGGTTGGGGTTCTCCCGCTTGAGGAAAGCGCCAAAGTCCATGAGTGCGGAGTACCACTCCCGGGGGTGTTCCCGGTCCAGGGACACTTCGACGAGCGGCAGGAGCTCCCGGTCGTGGACCTTTTCGGCGCCGGGGAACAGGAGGTGGATGAAAACGGCGCGGATATTGGTTTCGATGAACGCGGTGGGCAGATCGAAGGCAAAGGCGGCCACGGCCCGCGCCGTGTAGGGGCCGACCCCGGGCAGGGTCTGGAGTTCCTCTGCCGCCGCCGGCAGCACCCCACCCCAGCGCTCCGTCACTAGTTCCGCACAACGCTTCAGGCTGACGGCACGCCGGTTATACCCGAGGCCCTGCCAGCACGCCAGCACCTGCTGCAGCGGCGCCGAGGCCAGAGCGGCGAAATCGGGGAACGCCGCCATGAACTCCCTGAACTTCCCGGTCACCCGCTCCACCTGGGTCTGCTGCAGCATGACCTCCGAAACGAGGACGGCATAGGGGTCCCTGGTCTCGCGCCAGGGGAGCTCCCGGCGATGGCGGCGGTAGTGGCCGTAGACGATGCCGCGCAAAAGCGCCGCCACGGCAGGCGAGAAACCTTCCGCGGCAAAACGCTTCCCGAGGGCGGCGCGAGCGCGTTCCGTCACCCCTCTTTTCCCTTCAGGTGCTCTTCGTAGAGCGCGTAATTGGCCTTGATAATATCCGGGATCTTCAGTTCGTACGGGCACCGCTTGATGCAGTCGCCGCATTCCGTGCAGTTCGGCACGCTTTCCATGGCCTTCCGGCAGAATTCCGCCGCCACGGGCGCGGACATGCGTTTGGCGAATATGGGATAGCCCATGGCCGGGGTTATGATGACCCCCTGCGGACAGGGCTGGCAATACTCGCAGCGGCGGCAGAAAATCTTGCCCAGTTCGCTGCGGTAGTTGTCCATCATCGCCTGGTCCTGCGCGCTGATGGTGTTGTCGAGCGAATAGATGGCAAGGAGCTGATCCACCTGTTCGCACGATTCAAACCCCGGTATCGGTATCACAGAAGGGTAATTGCGGAGGTACTTGAAAGCGATGTCGGCATTGTCGATCATACCGCCGCCGAAAGGCTTCATCCCGATGAAGCCCATCCCGCACTCCAGGGCCGCTCCGAACAACTCGTCCCTTGCCCCCTCTTCGATGAAATTGAAGGGGAACTGAACGGTCTCGAACAAGCCGCTCTTCACCATCCTGATCGCCATGGGCAGGCTGTGGGACGTCACGCCCACATGCCGCACCTTGCCCGCATCCCTGGCCTTCATGACCGCCTCCAACGCCCCTCCCGGCCCAATAACCTTCTGCCAGTCCTCTTCCTGCGCGATCTGGTGCAACTGATAGAGATCGAGATAATCGGTCTTCATCATCCGCAAGCTGTTTTCCAGCTGTTCCACGGCCCCTTCCGCACTGCGCTTCAGGGTCTTGGAGGCGAGCACCACCCGGTCGCGCACGCCCTCGAACGCCTTCCCGATCTTCTCCTCGCTGTCGCGATAGGCGTTGGCCGTGTCGAAAAAATTGATCCCCCGTTCCAATGCATAACGGAGCACGGTTACCGAATCTTCCTTGACCAGCCGGATTATGGGGATGCAACCGAAGCCGAATTCCGAAACGGTCAGGCCGGTCTTTCCAAGTTTCACGTATCTCATATGCCATCTCCGAATGAGGAAACGAGCTTCCGGGTGCTTTCCCGACACCATTTCCAATTTTTCCGGCGAATTCAATACCACTTATCATACACAAAAAAAGGAAGTTGCGACAGTACGGCAACTCCCTTTTTTCCATTATCCGATTGCGGCTTGTCTGAAAATGCCCCGACAGCTCGTCAAACATTGAATCGAAAGTGCATCACATCACCGTCCCGCGCCACGTAATCCTTTCCCTCCAGCCGCATGAGCCCCTTTTCCTTGGCGCCCGACTCTCCGCCGGCCATTACATAGTCGTCATAGGCGATGACCTCGGCGCGGATGAACCCTTTTTCGAAGTCGGTATGGATCACGGCCGCCGCCTGGGGCGCCCTGGTGCCGGACGGGATGGTCCAGGCGCGGACCTCCTTCTTGCCCGCCGTGAAGTAGGTGATGAGGCCCAGCATCTCGTAGCCGCTCCTGATCAGCCGGTCCAGGCCGGACTCCTCAAGCCCCATGCCGGAAAGAAAGCCTGCCTTCTCCTCCTCGTCCAACTCCGATATTTCCGCCTCGATGCGGCCGCAGATCACCACCATCCCGGCGCCTTCCCGCTCGGCCAGTTCCCGCACCCGGGCGACGGCAGGGTGTTCACCCGCCAGATCGTCCTCAGAGACATTGGCGACGTAGAGTACCGGTTTGTCCGTCAGCAGGTGGCACTCCCCGAGAATCCGCTGCTCATCCTCGTTCAGGGCAACGCCGCGTGCGCCGCCCCCCTGCTCCAGCGCCTGATTCACCCGCAGCATGAAATCGACCTCGTCCTTCAGCTTGCGGTCGCCGTTCTTGGCCAGCTTTTCCACCCGCGAAAGCCGCTTTTCCACCGTGTCCAGGTCGGCCAGGGCCAGCTCGGTCTGGATGATCTCGATGTCCCCCACCGGGTCGATGGCGCCGTTGACGTGGACGATGTTCTCGTCCTCGAAGCAGCGTACCACGTGGATGATGGCGTCGACCCCGCGGATGTGCCCCAGGAACTGGTTCCCCAGCCCCTCGCCCTTGCTGGCGCCCTTGACCAGGCCGGCGATGTCCAGGATCTCGATGGTGGTGGGCAGGATCCTCTCGGGGTTGACGAATTCGGCGATCCGGTGCATGCGGGGATCGGGAACCTGCACGATGCCCACGTTGGGATCGATGGTGCAAAAAGGATAATTGGCCGATTCGGCGCCCGCCGAGGTCAGCGCATTGAAAATAGTGGACTTTCCCACGTTGGGGAGACCGACGATGCCGCAGTTGAAACCCATCATTGAAAATAGTGGACTTTCCCACGTTGGGGAGACCGACGATGCCGCAGTTGAAACCCATCTGTTACCTTCCTTCGAAAAAAAATAACGGCGAGTCGCCTCGCCGCGTGAGAAAAGAGTGGCATCTTACCACAATGAATATTTTTTTCAACAACTGTGAAAGTGCGCCGGTTTCGACCTGATCGTCACTTGAGCACGGTAATCTCAGTCTTCCAGCGTACCGTGGAAAGGCAGACCGTCACGGTCGAAAATTCCGCGCAGCCGCTGAAGCTCTTCAACGGTGATGTCGCGGTCGAGTATGCGTAGCACATCCGTGAGGAGCCCGATCGAGCGGACCACTTTTTTCCGGCGGGAATCGCCGGCCACATCGTCGACGAAGCAGAGCCACGCCAGGGGCTTGCCCGATGCTCCGGGAGCCCGTGGCGTTTTTGACTCGATCTCAGCCAGCCACTGTTCCACTTCACTGGCCGCTTCGCCAGTAACGATGCGGTCCTGCCAACCATCTCCGGCGTATTCCCTCAGGACAACCTGGTTCGTTCCCATGGTCTATGTTCCCTGTTCAATTTCCCACGGCGTAGTTTCCGTGGAGTAGGCGGTGCGGGTGTAGGCATAGACGGTGCTCCCCGACCGGTCGGCCATGAGCTGGGGGATGGGGCCGTTGCCAACGTTGCAGGACAGGATCCATATCTCCGCCTTGCCATAGAATTTGCCGGAGTTGAAATAGGGAAGCCAGGTACTCTTGTTGGATTCCTTCAGGTTCAACTCATCACTCACGTTCGGGCCGTCGCCTGACCCGGTGGCGAGCATGTCCCTGTTGCCGTGCCCACCGATGATCAGCTGCCGGATGCGCCGGCGTTCCCGTTCCGGGTCCAGGGTAAGCTTGGTCCCCAGGTCGGCCAGCGAGACGTGGCGCTGGGCATTGAAACGCTTGGCCGCCTTTTCGCAGAAACCGTTGTCCCATTTCGGATCCTTGGGTTTCTCCACGGTGGCAATGTCCACCGCATCGCCGCTGGGTTCGCTGTTGGGCTGCTTGGGATCGAACTTCTTCACTCCCTCGGGCACGCCCTGGCCGCCGTTGTCGTCCGATTTCTTCTTGTCCGCGGCCGGTTCGCCGCGCAGCGTTTCACGGACCTGGCGGTTGTCGCAGTGCGACAGATGGTTCGGCAGCACTGACGGCAGGTGCGCACTCATCTCTTTCCTGACCTGTTCAGCATAAATGGGATATGCCATGTGTAACCTCCCCGGGGTTGCTCCTTACCCCGATATGACCAGGCTCAGGTTGGCGGCCCGCTCGGAGCGTCCGGCGGGAACGATGTTCATGATGACCGCTTCCCCTTCCCCACGGTTTCCGACGTAGATGGAGGAATTGCCCATCACTATGGCGGCACGGGCTGACGCCACCTCGAAAACCGATGCAGACAGGCTGGTGTTCAGGAACGCCATCTGGCTGTCCGGGCTGAGGAAGGTCAGGTCGCTCAGCAGGGCGCTGGAGAACAGGGCGGGAAGCGTCCCGCCGTTGCCGGCGACGATTTCCATCAGCCGCTGGCGGGTGGCAGAGCTGAAATCCAACCTGGTCATGCGGCATCCCGTAACCCGGAAAGTGGTTTCCAGTCCCGTGCATCTCACCCGCCCCTGCTTCACCAGCGCATCGAGATTCTTGACGATATCATCCGGCATCGTTCCCGCGGGCTGGACACCGTAGAGGGTGACAATTCCCCGGATGTCGCAGTCCGACAGCGTCCAGTCGGCGCCCGCATCGATGATGGAAAGGGCCGCCGCCGGGTGTTCACGCACCGCTTCCACGCGGATCTTCGCCAGCGCCGCGGCCAGCTGCGCCTCCGGCGCTCCAGACTGGCGCAGGAGGACGATCAGCCCCTGGTAGCTCTGGCGCTCGCGTGCCGCCAGGCTGGCGGCCATGGCCCTCACCCGGTCATTGATGGCCGCCGACAGGTCCTGGCGCTCCGGTTCGCCCATGCCGGCCAGTGACCTGGCCGCATCCGCCACTTTCATTTCGAAGTCGTTCCGGTCCGCCCGACGGAAGAGATCGGCCAGGGCCGGGTGGAGGTCCAGGATCCTCAGGGGAACCTCGGTGCTTGCCGGGCCGGATGCCTCCAGCTCCAGGCAGCGCATGGCGACAGTGCCTGCGTCTGCCACCCGCACCAGCGACCCTTCGGTGATGAAGCCGTAAATCGCAAGCCCCTTCAGGGAAACGTCTCCGCAGGCATCGAAGACGAGCGCCCCGGTCGGATTGTCCTGCGTCACGATTTCCATGTCCGAAAGGCAGATCGCCGCGAATCCCTTGAAGAGGGCCGGCTCCTTCAGCAGATGGAGCCGCGTTGCATGCCCGCACCCCGTGAGGCAGAGGTGGACTCGTTCGGCCTTCGGCGCAATCGCGTAGCCGGCGAACTCGTGGTCGCCGGGCAGGAGGCAGAGGCAGATGTCCAATTCACCCTTTTCGATGAGGTTCTTGAGGGCCTCTTCCAGGGTGGCGAACATGCCCCCCTTGCCGACGGTGATCCGGCAGCCGCCGCCGGACGGACGGGCGCACAGGGCATCCAGGGCGTCCTGGACCGTGTCGATCCCCGGCTGGTTCAGATAGGTGCAGTCGCCGTCCGGCTTGTAGGACACGTGGCCCGCCCGGATGTTGCAGAGAAGCTTCAGGGCATCCGCCACGGTGTCGACGGCCTGGCCCTGGTAGACGCTGGTGTCGCACGGTTTGGCAAAGGCCACGTGCTCGGCGGCCAGCTGGCAGAGGCGGTTGAGCGCCTTCTCCACGTTGTCGTGGGTGGCGTTGAACAGCCCGCTGGAGCAGGTGGTGGCATACCCCACGTCGTGGGCATGGAGATCGGTGAGGGGCGGGAACCGGTGCCGGCGCTTGTCGGCGTCGCTGTCGAAGGCGACCACGGTGCCGTCCGCCAGGACCCGGGCCAGGCGGAGGTAGTGGTGGGCAATTCCCCGTGGCTCAGCACCGCTGACCACCGGATCTCCCGGCTCCAGCACCGCGTCGCGCACCGGCGCCAGCCAGAAGTCTCCCGGCACGAAGGTCTTCCCCGCCAGGTCCAGCGTGAGCTGCAGCGCCTCCAGGTTTATCCGGAGTGCCGTTCCCAGGGTGACGTGGCCCGGTGCGGTATCGGAGCCACCGGTAATCAGCTCCGTCCCCCGGTCCCGACCGCCAGTGAGGGACCAGTTAGCGCCCGTACGGGTCAGGTCGCAGTAGCCGTCCCAGCGGCGGACCAATTCCCTGGGCGGGGCGGCAGGAATCTCGTAAGCAGTCCTGATGACACCATGGGTCGGCGTAAAGCCCGTTCCCGGGAAGAGTCCCAGGTGCTTCTCCGTGGTCAGGTCATGGAACTCGTAGATGAACTTGGAGGACACGAACCCCGGCGGCATTTTCTCCGACGGCAGAGCTTCATACTGCTCGGCGCCGTTCTCGCTGGACCACTTGAGGACCAGGCGGGTGGGGTTTGCGGCCTCGCCATCGATGGCATGGACCTCCAGCCGGAACAGGTAGCTGCCGATTCGGCCTTTGCCGGCGGAAATGAGGCCGGCGCAGGGGTCGCAGGGATCGCCCGCTTCCAGACTGGTGTGGAGGGACAGGGTCAGGGCGGCGTTGCCCCGGCGCGGAATGGCGGTTTCAGGGTTGACCGATTCGGGACAGGACTTCACCTGGAGCATGGTCTGGGCGCGGGTGCAGGTATCGGCGCCGTGGAGCCCCGGATCCCTCAGGGCGCCGTCCTCCAGCGAGGTCACGGCCCGATCCCACACGTCGGCATAGACAGTGTAGGGTCCCGTGGCAGGGAACGGGGGATATCCCGGCAGGTCGGGCTGGGCGTTTGCGGCAAAGGGAACGCTCCCCGGCAGTTCCGCCCGGATGCCGTCCACGTAGAGATCGCCCGGCTGGATCTTCCGGTCGGCGGTCAGGGAAACGGCGCCGGCCCGCGGCGACCCGTCACCGACCACGTCGGCCAGCGCCCGGATGAGCTGCTCCCGACAGATGGCCGCCAGTTCGTTCCAGTCGGCATCGGTGATCATGCGGCCCTGCTGCTGGTGGATGCCGGAATAGCGCTTGTCAGGCTGAAAGCTGTCCCGCGATATCTGAGTTTTCATGGGTTACCCCTCGGTTCGAGAATCACTTCCGTTCGCACGGCGGGTGCGGCGCCCGGAGCAGCCGGGGATCGGGCGCGATGACCGCTTCCATCCCCACCGGGATGAACTCCTTCAGCTTGTCCAGCACCGCGGCCACGAGCAGGCTGTAGCGCCAGCCATGGTGCGCGCCCATCTCGCCTCCATCCTCCGCGCCGAAACGCACCGACTCCGGGGTGGCGGGATGGAGCACTGCGCAGCCCGGCTCGCCGAACCGGGCAATGCGGCGCACCGCTGCTCCCCCTTCGTCGAATTCGAAGGAATGGAAAACCGGCCTTTCGGTGCAATTGCGAAAGGCCAGCAGCCCCGGTGCCGAGAGCCCCGGGGGAATCCGGGAAAACCGGATGCAGTGCGGCATTTCCTTCACCGCCGCGGACAGCGCCACCATCCCGTCGAAGATGCAGTCACTGGCCTGGAGCCGCCCGCACGACAGGCCGTCGAGCACCGTACAGTATTCCAGGCGCGCAAGACCGGGAACAGCCATTGTGCCCACCAGGCAATCCTCCGCCGTCACCACCGGGGTTTCCATCGTGCCTGCAGGGACGCTGACCTCCAGGACGCGCACTGCGCACCGCCTGAGCCTGACGCTCCCGGCCGCCACCGTCAGGGTGCCGTCGATGACCAGGTCCTCGATCAATTGCTCCTCCCCGGCATCGATGAGCGTGTCCCCCTGGACGGGGAAGAGCCCCGGCGCGAAGAATCCCAGGGGCGGCGGCACATGGAGGATCACCCGCTTGGGGTGGATGTGCCCCTGCCGCCAGTCGGGGGTGCGCAGGTCAGCGGTACGGCGTGAAATATCGTCGAAACTCCCGGGAAAGCAGGGGGCGCCGTGGGGGTTCACCTGCCGCCACCAGGTGGGTTTCCCGGCGAAACTGGTGAGTTTGGCCGCCGGATCGGCGGGGAACCCGTCAGCAGCGACCGCCACCTCCATGGCCCGCGTGGGAAAGCGCAGATCCGTGGTTGCCGCCGGAAGGTCGGGGTGCCGCGCCGCCCACAGGGGATGGCGCCGGAAACCGTCAAAAGCGGCATCCTCTCCCAGCGCCCCGGCCGGCAGCAGCGGCATGGCCATGCGCGGCGTCACGGCGGTCCGCCGCCATCCTTCCACTATCTCCGCCTCCATCCGGCCCACGGCTTCGGCGATCTGCTCGATGGCGGCCAGGGTCCCCTTGCGCTGCCGCCAGGCCACGGCATTGGCCACCTCGTCGCGCCTGCCCCGCTCGTCGGGGGAAACCAGGCGCACGTCCAGCAACTGGGCGAAATAGGGCAGCAGCCAGGGCTGGCAGGCGCGCCCCTCGGTTGGGTTGTCGGGAAAAGAGTCGGCCAGGCGCTGGTCCAGGGTGGCGCGGAGCCGGTCCAGCAGTTCGCCGCAGGCGTCAAGGTACCGAGCCAGGTCCCCCGCTCCGCCGGCCTCGCTGCTGTCACGGGTGCGGTACACCTCGGGGAGCATTCCGTAGAGCTGCCTTCCTGTCGCGGTTTCAGGTCTTTCATCTGCCATGATCGACTCCGGTTTCTAGGGAATGCTGCCGCCTTCTACCTCTTGTTCGACAGATACCAGGAGCTGCCCCAGGATCAGCACCTCCCGATCGGCGACCGGCACCCGCCGCACAGAGCGGTCGCCGTTTATGACCGCAACGGAATGCTCCACCCCGGCGGCCCCTTCAACCACCCGGTACACCTCGCTCAGGAACAGGTCCTGCCCCAGTTTCCGTTTCCGGAGCGAGAAGGACTCCTGCAGCGCACTTTTCACCGCGGCTGTCACCAGGTCGGGATCGCGGCCGCTCTCCACGGTCAGCAGCACCTCCAGGGAAAAGGTGCGCGGCACGTAGGGGAGCACCGTCACCTCCACCCCGGGCAGGGCATGGGCAACCAGGAACTCGGTCAGGGGCGCGGCGAGCGTGCCCAATCCCCCGCCCCCGGCCGGCACCACCACGACCTCCACCCTGTCGTTTCTGCCCAACCCGGCCGGCCGGGAAAAGGCCCGGGCCTGCCAGACGCTGCTCTGCCCGGTGGCCAGCCAGGCGAAATCGTCCAGGGAAACCGCGCGCTCCAGGGTGAGGAGCGTTGCCGGCGCGTTCTCCCGCAGCGATTCCGCCCCTTCCCGGTCGTTGCCGCCGGTGGCCGGCAGGGGCTGGCGCACCCGGTCCACCAGGCGGTGGGGCCTGGCCGGCTTCACCAGGCTGCCGGCGGGCAGGTTGCCGCCGAGGCCGGTTCCGGAGCGGAACACGGCCCGCACGTTGTTGACCCCGGTGGGCAGGCGCCGGCCCCTCGTCCCGTCACCGAAGGTGACCAGGAGATGCCCCGCCTCGGTCATGTGCACCGTGTAGTGCGGATCGGCAGGGCCGGAGGACGCGAAGCTTTCCACCTGCCGCCATTTCCGCCCGGCCACCGACAGGTCCATCTCGGCCCGGACTCCGGCAGACTGGGTCGGATCGGCCACGAACGACACTCCCGCCTCTGCCAGGACGAAGGACTGGCCGGCGCGGGTGGCATCGCCGCTGCCCAGGACCTTTTCCCCCTTGCCTTCTCCGTGGCCGGCCAGGGCCACGTTGCCGGCAATGAGGGTGTTGCCGCGGGTGAACCCCGCCCCCAGGTCACGGGAGAGGACGAGGGCGCCACCCTCCAGCCCGGCCACGGTGGCGTGGAAGGCGGCAGCCGGGTCATCGGCCCGCTCCACGACGATGACGCGCCCCTTCTCCAGCGCAGCGGGCGCCGCTTCGAGCTGGATGCGGTTTCCGGCCAGGGGCAGGCTGTTGTCCCGCCAGTCGACCAGGCGGAGCGCGTCCTTGAAGTGGGCGTAGATCCTGGTTTCGGCAAGGAAATAATCACCGCCTCCCCGGTCCGTCCATTTGTCGTCCGCGGTCAATGTCGCCGCTTCCCGTTCCAGGTCCACACTCACCGATGCCAGGCGCGCCCAGGCGGCCTGGTGTCCCGTTACCACCACGGCAAGGTCGCCGGCGGTGGTCTTCTTCGGTTTGCCGCTGACGATGGCGGCAGGCAGATGACCGTCCTTCTTCTCCAGGTAGCTGTCGGTTCGCCACGACCCGGAGCCCACTGGCGGGACCAGCAGGGTCTGGGCATTGTCAAGGGGGAAGGCGTGGTCGCTCTTCAGCCACGAGACTGTCAGAATGGTATAGCCCTTGCGCAGATGGTTGCCGTCCGCGGGATGATAGCGCGCGGCGGTCACGGCGTAGGACGGCAGATGCTTGATCTTCTTGGCATCGACAGCTTCATGGGCGACCCGCAGCCCGGCAAGCCGCGACCAGTCGCCGGCCACCCGGAGAGCATAGATCACTGCGCCCGGTTGCTGAACGGGGCGTTCCTCCTGGGCGCTTACCGTGATGGTGACCGGATATCCGACCCACGCCGTGTCCAGCCGCAGCGGTCCCACGTTCGTATCCAGGACCAGCCGCTTCCCCTGGACCGAGACGACGCGGCGGTAGCGGCAGCCGGCCCCGTCGCTGACCAGGATCACCATGCCGGGCAGGAGCCCTTGCGGTTCGCCGGTCAGGCGGAGGACCCGCTCCACCTCGGCCCCTTTTGCCGCCGGGCCCTTGGGTGCGAGCCGTTCGGCCGGTTCGGCGTGGATCAGCGTGTACCCCTTGCGCAACCGGCTGGAAAGCCGTGGCGTGACCCGAACCTCCGTGTTTCCGCCCACGGTCCTGGTTCCCTCGATGAGGTATGCCCGGAGGATGCCGCTCTGCTCGTCTTCCAGGACCAGGGGCTGGCCGGTCTTCAGGTCCGCCGCCTCCCCTTCCAGCAGCAGGGTGTGCCCGCCCAGGCGCTCCTGGTTCCTGTCGTGGCCGGCCGGCCGGAGAGCGTTCAGGAGCGGATCGAGCTTCAGCTCTTCCAGGGTTTCGAAAACGACCGGCACGCTTCCGTCAGCCGGCACATGTTTCACGGCGAAGCCCGTGGGCAGCGTCCCCGCCTCCTTCGCCACGATGACCAGCCTGGTGGCAGCCGATGCCGGAGGAGCCGGGTGGTAGTCGATCATCTCCACCAGCCGCCGCAGCGAGTCCCACTGGGTGGCGGTGCCCAGGAACCCCTCGTTGGCGTAAGCGTCCAGGTGCTCGGCCAGCACACTGGACGAACGGGCCAGGCTCCGGGCAATCTCCCAGGTCCAGTCCCGTCGGGAGGCACGGTATTGCTCCAGCATCCGCTCCCGGCGCTCCCCATCCGACTCGGCCGCGGGGATGCCGGTCACCTCACGCCAGTGGGGAAATCTTTCGGCCAGCTCGGCCCTGAGCAGTTCCAGGAAGGTGACGGCATTGCCGTCCACGTACCTGAAGCGCCGCAGGCCGGCACGGTTCCAGCGGGTCAGGTCGGTTCCGGCGTTCATCCTCGTCGCCCTCCGTTCAGGGTGAGTTTGAGGTAGCCCCGCTCGGGGCGGCGCGGGTCGTTGTCGCACACGGCGATCTCCAGTCCGTCCAGCGGGATGCGGCCCGTGTCGGTCCGGTCGGGGTACTGGTCGCCGAAACGCTTGAAGCGGTTGAGGCAGACGTTCTCCACCCCGTCCAGGGCCATGAGGACCTGGAAGACGTCGCTGGCATAGAGGTCCTGGCCGAAATCGAGGCGCCCCGGCTCGAAAAAGCCGCCCGGCCCGGTGCCCAGCGCCTGGAGGACGGCGTTGCGGACCTCGGACTGGAAGTAGGTCTCCCGCACCCGGATGGAAATGAACATCTTGATCCCCACCGGCAAGCCGTCTTCCAGCGTCACCTCCTGACCGGCCATGCGCCAGGCCTCCACGAGGGGCCTGAGGAGCGTGCGAATGGTGGGAGGGCCGGGTCCCCAGACCGGCTCCCCCAGCCCATGCATCCGGTGGAACGCCTCGACCCGCTCCTTCAGGTCATCCGGATAGGCAAGCCCCTCCTCGTCCAGGGCATGGTCGTTCCAGAGGATCGTGGCCACCCGGACCGTGGGCCAGGAACCGGTCCAGGCGCTCCATGCGCAGGCCCTCAGCACGAGGGGGTGATCGGCGAGCCGGTCGGCGTAGTCCTCCACCGTGACCATCCGTCGCGGGGTGTGAATCGCCCGTGGGCCTGCGCGCCGGGCAGGCTCCATGAGGAGCGGGTTGCGGCGCCAGAGTTCTTCCAGCTTCCGCTGCCGGGTCCTGCCGCCCGGATCGCCGGGCGGATCGTCCGCCAGCCCGGCCGCGACCGCGGCATCGTAGCCGATGAGCGCGAGGAGCCGCCGCACCGATTCGGGTCGCCGGGCCGTCTCCAGGCACCCTTCCATGGCAACGCGGTCGGCCATGTCCGAGAGCTGGTCCAGGACCGCGGCCAGCGCCTCCACCAGGACCACCTCCAGGTCTCCGGCGGTCCAGCGGGTCCGTTCCGGGTAGCGGGCCGCCAGCTCCTCCAGCATGAGGCGGCGGAAGCTGTCGAAGTCACGGGCCGGCCAGTCCAGGTCATCCCCCGCCAGGGGCAGGGGCGGGGGGAGTTCCGCCTTGCGCTCGGCGCAGTCCGGGCAACGCCCCTGGAACGTCAGCATGCTGTGCGGATAGTCTGCCATGGCTTCACACCAGGAATTCGTGCCGTTCCGTGTGGCCGATGGCGGCCAGTGCGTAGGAAACGGTTATCAGGAGTTTTTCCCCTTCCCCCTCGACTTCAACCTCCAGGCTCTTCGGGTCTACCTCGCCCCGCAGAGCCTCCACCAGTGACGAGGAGATCCGCTTGCGCGTGAGCTCCCACAGGACCGACGAGTTGGGCTCGAAGACCAGCTGCTTCAGCCCGGCGCCGAAATCGGGGCGGAAGACCCGCTCGCCCGGGTTGGTGAACAGGACCTGCTCGATCTGCTGCCGCACGTGGGCCCGGCGGTCGGCGGTCGCCGCGCCGTGTTCGCCGATGCGCAGCGGGAACGACAGGTAGGGCGGATCGGTCAGACGGTTCATGGATGTTCCTCCTAGCTGGTTAGTACCTTCATGGACAACGTGCTCATCTCCCCTTGGGGGATGGGCGGCCCGGTGGGGCCCATGGCGCTGGGGTGCATGTGGGTGGCGAAGAGCGTGAGGAAGCTCTGTCCCTTGATGACCGGTTCGCCGCCCTGCCCGCCCAGCATGACCATCTGCCCCTCCACCACCACCTGCTGCCCTTTCACCGTGATCCCGGAAGCGGCCATTTCCACCGTGTTGCCGTTGGCATCCTCGATCACGGTGCCGCTGGACGACATGGTGACGGTGTTGCCGTTGGCATCCTCCAGCACCACCTGGCCGCTGTCGGCATCCAGCGTCAATGTGTTTCCCTTGGCATCGGCCACTACCACCGTCCCTTTCTCGTTGACGGTCATCTCGGTCCCGGCCGGATGGGCGAGGCGGAATTTCTCCTGGCCCGATTCGTCGTCGAACTGGAGGACATGCCCCGACGGCGTCTTCAGGACCCGGGTCGTGGGAGGGGACTTGGCCGCCTCGGCAGGAGGGTCTCCGGGCGCCTGCCAGAAGGTCCCGGTCCAGATGGGCTGGTCCGGGTTCCCGGCTTCGAACTCCACCCAGACCTGGGCGCCCACCTCCGGGACCGCGAACAGCCCCTGGTCGGTGAGCCCGCCGAAGGGCACGCTGGGGAGCGCCCAGCTGCTCTGGGCCTGGCCCAGGACCGACGGAACCGTTACGCGCAGCCGCCCCAGCTGGTCCGGGTCATCGTTGTCGGCCACGAAGCCGCGGTACTTGCCGTAGTAGCGGTCCTTGTACTGGCGCGCCAGCTGCAGGAGCAGATCTTCCATTTATCCCCCCAGAACACCGGCCAGCACCCCGCCGGCGCCGCTTCCCAGGTTGTCGCCATACGCGTTGCGCAACAGGGTGAAACTCTGCCGGTAGCCGTCGCTGCTGAACCTGTGGCTGACCGTGTCCACGAACCATGTGCCGCCGTACCGTTCCCCCACGCCGTCGACTCCCACCGGCTCGCCGACCCGCAGCACATGTCCGTAGAGCGATCCGTCCAGCTCCCCTTCCCCCCTGACCTTGAGGGAAAGGTCGTTGGCCCGGCGCACTGCGCGGGCCCGCCACTCTTCTTCCCCCATGCCGCCCTGGCGGCTCATGCGCCAGGCGAAATCGGGCAGCCCGCTGCCGGCGGAGCCTGCCGCCTCGTTGCCCAGCAGCGGCAAATCCGGGTCCACCGTCTCCGAAACGGTGCCGCTCCCCCGGGTCTCGGCCCGGTCGAAGGCGACCCGGTCGGCCTGGTGGCCGTCGTCGCGAACCGAGAAGCGCACGGCGTTGGTGCCTTCCCCGGCCTGCACCATGATAGTCGCCTGTGGCGCGGCATCGAGGCGCATGGGACCGAAGTAGGCGGTCCCGCCACGGAAGATCAGGTCGTAGCCGTTGGCCTCGGCCCGCCGCCGCAGGAAATCGATGTCGGTCCCGTCCTGGTTGATGACGAGGCCGGTGAGTCCCGGGCCGTTGTCCCGGTCAGGCGCCAGGCCGTACTTGCCCAGGATGGTGGCGACGATCACCTGGTCGGTGGTGGGGGCATCGCCTCCCCAGACCTCCCTGACGTGTTCCCGGTCCAGGGCCAGGGAATCGTCCCGGCACTCCACCGTCACCCGGGCGTCCCCTGCATCCTCCGGGTAATCGGCCCGGATTTCGCGGATGTAGCCCCGCATGACCTCCTCGGTCGCGCTGCCGAAGGCCGCCTCGATGACAATCGGTTCCCAGGGAGCAAGCCGCCCGTCGTCCTGGACGAGCCACCGCCCCTGTTCGTCGCGGCGGCTCTCGAACGTGAGAGTCGCCACCGCCGGTTCGGCCCGCCCCGCATCCACCGTGACCCCGGTGAGAAAGGGATAGAGGTCGGCGATCTCCTCTCCCGAGTTCCCCACGCGGATGATGCATTCGGCCGGCTCGCGGCGCTGTGCGGTCAGAATATCCAGGATCATGCCCCGCCCTTCACTCTTTGGCTTTCGGTATGAGGATCACCCGCCCCTCCATTTCCTCCAGGACCATGTCGCCGGCAAAGAGGAAGTCGGGATTGGCGTCCGCGATCCGCCACCAGAGGCGGTCGTCGTTGTAGTAGTGCCGCGCCAGCAGGTCGAGCCGGTCGCCGGCCTTCACCACGTGTTCCACGACCCCGGTGGCCGGGCCGATGGACCGGGGGCGGATGCCCGCGAAGACCGCGGTGCCGGCCGGGTCCGGGGTGAATGTCACGCATTTCTCGTAGCGGCTCCCCTTCTGGAACATGTCAGAAAAGCCCTCCGGTCAGGGTGTTGCCGGTGTTGAGGGCGGCGCCCACCACCTGCCGCACTTTCTCCACCTGGTAAAAGGGGTTGTTCCCCTCGATGACCTGCATGGTCAGGCCGGCCCGGGCCCGGTACGGGACCAGCGAAGGGAGGTGGGCTTCCTCGGTCACCCGTATGCTGGTCAGGAACACCGGCAGGATGTGGCTGCCCCAGACCAGCAGCAGCACCGATGCGGACTCGCTGCGCTGGAACGCCCGCTGGCCGCCCAGGCCCAGTCCGGCCAGGACCTGGAGCCCGCCGGGTCCCTGGGCCTTGGGCTCCACCATGGTGCGCAGGGTGTCCAGTTCGGGCTCGATGCCGAACCGGGTGGCAACGAGGTCGCCGTCGTTCATCCGGTCGGTTGCGTCCAGCAGGATCTCGATGGTGAAGCTCTCCGGTTGAACCGTGACGCCCTGGGCTACCCGCGCTGTCTCGGTGGGCAGGGCGAAATCGTACCCGCCCCTGGTGCCGGGAGCGCTGCCGGTCCGCAGGGTGATGGTCCGGGTGCGGGTGAGCGACTGGGGGTTGAATTCGAAGGCCAGCACCAGCGGCGGAATCGCCACGGCGTATTCGATGAGCATCCCTTTGGTGGCGTTGAGCATCTCTCACCTCACATGATCGCGAATCCCGGCATGGATCGCCTCGGCCACGGCCCGCGCCACTTCCCGGTCACCGGCCCGGGGGTGCACCTCGACGGACGGAATGACGAGCCGCTCCAGGCACAGGCTCGACGCAACGGGCAACGCAGCCAGTTCCTCGGCCACCAGTCGGGCGATGTCACCTGCCCTCTCCTTCAAGGCAACCGGAAGCTGCAGCCGCAGCCGGTCGATGGTCAGCATGGCTCCCCCCTTGGCAGAAAGGGAGCCAGTGGTCCCAGGTCGGTGACTGTGAGTTCCCGGCCGTCCTTTCCCAGTTCGCGCCAGACCGCCAGTGCAATATGCCCCAGGTCGAGGGGCCTGCCGTCGCCGGCAGCCAGGTAGGCGGCGTGGAGAGCGGCATTGCGGATGCTCCCGCCGGTAAGGTTCACGCTGGTGCCGAGGAACGTGGGGTCCACATCGGGCTCACGCGGAGCCCGGGGGGGCAGCAGCCGCTGCCAGAGTCCCGTCCGGGCAGCGGCATCGGGGCGGGGGAAGTCCACCACCACCTGGAAACGGCGGGCAAAAGCCGGGTCCAGCTGCTTGCGCAGGTTGGTGGTGAGGATTACCGGGCCCTGGTGGGACTCGATGCGGGCCAGGAGGTGGCTCACCTCCATGTTGGCGTAGCGGTCCCGGGCTTCCTTCACCTCGCCCCGCTTGCTGAACAGGCTGTCGGCCTCGTCGAACTGCAGGATCATGGACCGGCCGTGAGCGTTGTCGAACAGCCGGTTCAGGTTTTTCTCCGTCTCGCCGATGTACTTGCTCACCAGGCGGCCCAGGTCGACCCGGTACAGGGGCCAGCCCAGCCCGGCGGCCAGCACCGCGGCGGCGAACGTCTTGCCGGTTCCGGACGGGCCGGAAAAGAGCCCCACCGGACCGCCGCAGTCCATGCCGCCCCAGGCGTTGACCACGGTCGCCTTGTGGGTTATCCAGAGCAGGAATTCCCGCAGCATGGCAACCCGGTCCGGCGGCAGCACCAGGTCCTCCCAGCCGGGCATGGCCCTGACCCGGACCGCCCCCGGCAGGTCGCCCGTTATGTCAGGGCGTCCCAGGAGTCGCGCCGTCACCCCCGGCGCAGGCCGTACCGGCTGGAACGGATCGCCTCCCCCCTCCACCACGATGAGCCCGCTGTCCCGCAGGGTGGACGAATCGGTAAGGACCCCGTAGAGAAGCGGAGTCTCCTCCGGGGCCATGGCCAGGAGTTCCTGGAGGAGCGCCGGGGTCGGATAGGGAGAAGGAGCGCCGGGTTGGAGCGTCTGGAAGAGCCAGCCCAGGCGTGGTTCGGCTTCGGGCGACACCGCGCACGCCAGGACGTCCAGTTCCATGGGCGAGAGCCCTTCCGGGGCAACAGCGCTCCAGCCTCCCCCCTGGCAGCGGAAGGTCTCCACCTGCCGCTGCAGCGCGCCGAGCCGCTCCAGCTCCGCCCGGGATGCCTGCCGACCCTGGCGGGAACCGGCAAGGATATGGGCGAGGAGGCCGATCCGTTCCCATTCGCAGTCCAGGCAATTCCGGTCACTGTTCAGCACCGCGGCTTCCATCACGTTCCTCCGTGCACGGTGACCAGGAGCGGATTGCTCCGCACCTTCACCGTCACCCCGTCGGCCCCCCGCACCCGGCTCCGCTCGGCGTAGAGGACCGCCTGCCCTCCCCCGGAAACAACTTCCGCCGGCAGTTCCACCTGGACCGTCTCCGCATCGCCGGCCGCCTCGGGATCGAGCGTTTCCGTCGTCGCAGTGGTTGCCGTCGCAGCCGCCACATCCTGCCACCCCGCCGAACTGGTCCAGCGCTGCCAGGCAAGGGTCACCGCCGCGCCAGGCTCGCCGGCCACCCAGACCCGCGGCACGAAATCCTCCAGTTCCTGGCTGCCACGACTGAACAGGAGGCTCGTGGCGCACGCCTCTCCGGTCACGAAACAGATCGCCGGCGACCATTCGGGCTGCATGGTGTTCACCGTCGTCCGGACAACAGGCGGAGCGGCGGCAATACCGGAGAACGGCGCCGTGCGGCCGCCGGGCGCGGCCCGGACCTCCGATCCGATCCGCCCCACCAGCGGGCTTTCCGGACTACGTTCCTTGGGCACCACCGGCGCCAGCGACATTTCGTAGGCGACGGAAGGGCGATAGCTCACTGCTCCCTGGGTGGACCAGACGTGGTTCAGCTCGTCCGCGCCCAGGGGGAGGAACACCACCTGGAGCCTGAACACCTCGTCGTCCACGGTGAGGGCCGGAAGCACCGGCGTCTCGCTGAACAGACGCATCACCTCGCCCAGGAGCCGCAGGTCGTTTTCTCCGGCGCTCACCTGTTCCTCGTCGATGCCGAAGCCGGTCACCAGGCAGTGGAGCCGCACCCACCAGGGATCGCCCGTCGTGTCGCCGGTGAAAAACCCCGTCGGCATGACCTGGTAGAAAAAAAGGTTGACCCGATGGGTCGCTTCCGCCGTGGCCGGCGCGGCGCTGGCGGGAGACCCGATCATGATCTGGATCGAGTTGGCGCTGGCGTCGAGCCCCGCGCTGACGAACTCGGCGATGGCCCGGCAGACCCGGGACAGTGACGAACGGGGAAGGGCCATGTCAAAAATTCCTCAAGTAGTTGCGGCTGGCCGGGTCGGGCCGGGAGCGCTCCCCACGGGAAGGCTCGGGCTGCACCGGCGCTGGGGACACGACCACGACCTCAATGGCGCCGATCCTGACCCGTGGTTCCTGTGGCCGGGGAGCGCTCCCCGGCTCCCTCTTTTCTTCACCGATACGCTGCCGGTCCGCTTGACCAGGCTCCGACGCCCGGCCGGATCCCGGCTCGACCACGGCAACGCCAATGGGAACAGTCACCGTGCAATCGGTTACGGCTTCGGCAAGACGGACGCGGCGCGACGCTGCCGCCAACAGCCCGGTCCCGGACGATACAGCAGCCCGCTCTTCTCCCTCAGGCATCACTTCGGGATGCGAAGGCGGCCCCCGCCGGGCCGCCTCCTGCTCTCCGCGAGCCGGGACGACCGTGCTGCGAGGCCATTCGCCGGTCTCCCGGCCACCATGCACCGCAACAGTTTCGCGCCCGCCCGGTCGTTCGGGAGGGGTGACGGAGCCCGCACGGGGTTCCATCCCCGCTTGCCGTCTCTCCTGCGTTTCAACAGACTCTTTCCCGGCGCGTGACGTCGCCGCGTATCCGGGCGAAGATTCCAGAATCGATGAGCCGTCCTCGACCCCCGGAACTGCGGGAGCGTCGTTCGAATCACCGCCACGAAACCGCTCCGCCTTTTCCGCGCGGAAACCGTCCGTAACCGTTCGGGCGCTTTCGCAACCAGCCTGCGCACGTGCCACAGGATCGGAAAGGTGCAACCCTTCAGAAATCGCCTCCGGAAGCCCGGCTGCCGGGACGTGTTCCGCAGGCGAAGGGCCCGCCACCTGTCGGGTCGCGCAACCGGATTCCACGGCATACAGCTCCGCTTCCCCCGGCCGGCCGCTCCCCTCCTCCCGAATCCGCTCGACCGACGCAACGGAGGGCACGGCTGCCGGCGGCCCGGCAACAGCCGTGGCCGGCGCTACCGTCGCCGCAGCCGGAATCTCCACGGGGTCAACGGGAGCACTCTCCCCCGCCGCACGGGCGGCGCAACTCCTCCTCCGGCTGTCCCTCACTATGTCGGTCAGATAACCCATGACAATCCTCTGCCTGGAACTCCGGTCAGCCGGCCATGCCCCGGCCGCGGTCGATCAGGTTCAGGTACCGCTTGCGCCTGTCCAGGGGAAGTTCCAGTATTTCCGCCTCGCTCCAATGATATGCGGAAGCGATCACGTGGATCTCCCGCAGGAGGACTTCCCCCCTGTTGGGGGACAGCGCCCGGTACGGGTCCACTTCGATCACGTGGAGAAGCCCGCACGCGGGGCAGGCGGCCTGGACGGAAACGGCCACCTCGGGGGCCATCGCCTCAAGGGCCGTCTCGACGCGCCCCATGTCTTCGGTATTGAGCGAATCCACTATTTCCCGGGATGAACGCTCGTCAGCCGCCATGCAGCAAGCCAGGAGACAGCGCAGGGCCTCGTCATGGTCCAGGCCGGCAAGAGGCTCCTGATCCGCTCCGGTGGGCGCCCGGAACCGGCACGTCCCGAGGCCGGTTTCCACGTCGACGAAGGGATATCCTTCCCTAGCCTCTTTAACCGGCAGTTTCCGGTAGTCGACAGCGAAATCGAACCTCTCGCCGCAGCCTGCGCAACAGGCCGTCAGCCATGTCACCGCCGGGCCGAGCCGTGCCGCCAGCTCCAGCATGAGAAACTGGCGATCAGCCACGGAGAGCCCCGCCACCACCGCCGGCACAGGGTCCTCTCCCCCTACCGTTGCCAGGCTGGCTGCCAGGGCCGCGGTGACCCGGGCAGGCAGGGAACAGTCGGCAGAGGCCGCTTCAGCCAGGGCCAGCTCCACGGCGCCGGTCAGGGGGCGGAAGGCGAAGTCCCGCCGCCGTGTCCCTCCTGCGGCGATGCCGCCCGGGAGCAGCATCAGCTTTCAGCCGGCTCGGCCACGCCGGTATCGCGCTCCCATCCCTCGTGCTGCAGGGTGATGGTCTGGATGCCGATGGTGTTCATGGCGCCGGCATCCAGGTCGGGAAGCGCCTGGTAGTCGGACACCCAGGCCCGGTACAGCTTGTAGGAAATGGCCACCTGCCCCTGGAGGTTGAGGACGTTGATGATGATGTCCTTGCGGTAGTTCTTCAGGGACATGGCTGCGTCGCCCTGGACGCTGTTCACCAGGTTGGCCCAGTTTTCGAACACCGGATCGTGGGTGAGCCCCTGCTCCATGGTCACCGGGTCGTAGCTGGTCCCCCCCGGCATGACCCGCTCGTGGGACGGGTCGTTGGAGGCGCGCCACTTCACCGGCGTGGTCTTCTTCTTCAGGGCGCCCATCTTCTTCAGCCCCGCCACCACCTTGCCGTCGATGACGACCTGGAACTTGAAGGTGCGGTAGGGATCGTGCCGGTGGGTATTAACGGGAAAAAGAGGTGCTGCCATCACATTCCTCCTTTGAAAAACTATTGCGGCCTTTACTGTTGCGCCACTTTCTGCTGGATGCGCACAATGACGAACTCTGCCGGTTTCAATGGAGCGAAGCCGACGATGACGATCACCTGGCCCCGGTCGATGTCGCCCTGGGTCATGGTGTCCCCCAGGCCGCAGCGGACGAAGTAGGCGTCGGAAGCCTTTTCCCCCTGGAAGGCGCCGGAGCGGAACAGGCCGTCCATGAACGACCCGATGTTGGCCCTGAGCGAAGCCCAGAGGTTGTGGTTGTTGGGTTCGAAAACCGCCCACTGGATGCCGTTGTAGATGCTCTGCTCGATCATGATGGCGGTGCGCCGCACCGGAACGTAGCGCCACTCGGGGTCGGCCCTGGTGGCCAGGGTCCGGCTGCCCCAGATGACCGGCCCGAAGCCCGGGAGCTTGCGGATGCAGTTGATGCCCAGGGGGTTCAGCTGGTCCTGCTCGCCGTCCTCCACCGGGTACTGGATGCCGGCCACACCGGCGAGAGATGTCTCGACCCCGGCGGGCGCCTTCCACACGCCGCGCCGGCCGTCGATCCGGGCCCACATGCCGGCGGCAAAGCCGCCGGGAGCCACCAGCAGGGTGGAGGGCGCGCCCGGGTTGGTCTCGGCGTTGTAGAAGGGGTTGGCCACCTTGAGCCAGGGATAGTAGACCACCGAGTAGGTCTTGGGCTTGAATCCCAGGTCGTTCACGCTCTTCTCGGTCCTCAGCTCCACACCCCGGGGCGGATCGACGATGACCATGCGGCTCTTCATCTTCTCGGCATGGGCCACGGCCGCATCGATGACCGCCTGGCCGGCGGAACCGCTCCAGGTCTGGCCCGGCAGGCAGATGATGCTGATGTCCCGCACCTTCTCGAAGGCGGCGAAAATATCGTCGTAGGCATCCTGGTCCGGCTGGCTGCCGTCGGTCCCCCCTTCCAGGCTGACCTGGCCGGCAACGCCCGACAGCAGCGCGTCCAGGGATTGCTGGCCGGTCCGCTCGCTGCCGTCGTTGGCCACTCCCAGCAGCAAAATGGCAGCGGCGTCGGTGGCGTCTCCCGGGCCGCTGACCACCACCGCCGATGCGGGAAGGCGGGTTCCGGAAGTCAGCACGATCTCCTTGCCTTCAACGACACAGGTGAAATCCTTCACCGCGGGGTTGGCCACTACCGATCCCCGCACCAGGGACTGTATCCGCGCCGCCACGTCTGCGAGAGCGCTGGTATTGTCGAACTCGGCGGCGGCAAAGGTTACGACCCGGGCCGTGCCGTCAACCGTCACGGTCATGGTCAGGTTGTTCAGGGCACTGAAGTCGGCAACGCCAGACAGGTCCTGGCTGATGCTCACGCCCAGGAGGTACTGGCTGATGTCCTGCATCTCCACGTTGATCAGCGTCGAAGCGTCGTTCACCTTGCTTTCGATGAAATCGGCAGCGTCCTCGTCCGCCACGGTCAGGTCGCTGAACCGCTCCCGTTCCCTGAACTCGGTCCCTTCCAGGACGCCGACCCGCAGGATGTAGAGGCCGGGAGCGCCCTCCTTCGCTTCAAACCTGATCCGCAGGGACTCCCCCCACTCGCCCGGATTCGCCGCCGCAAAGCGGATGATGCGGGTGTTGTCGTCGGGATTGCGCAGGAAGCCCTCAGCCGTGGCCGCACTTCCGGCCCGGATGGCCCGCACGATGCAGGCCGCGGTTCCGCCGTTCTGGAAGAAGCTGTAGACCGCGAAACCCATGGGGTCCCCCTCGGCCGCTTTCCCCAGGTCGCGGATACCGCCGAACTGCTCTTCGTAGTCGCTCCATTTGAACAGGAGCGTCGGCTCGGCCACCGGCCCCTTCGTGGTGTAGCCGACAAACGCCGCGGTGGATGTCCCGACTCCTTCGATGGGCTTCGAGCCGCTCGGGATCTCCTCCACATACACGCCCGGATGAAGATACGTAGGCATCGTCTGCACTCCTTTCGTCACAATGTACGTACAAGACCGCGTAACCGCCTCAGTTGTCGTCGTTTTCGCGCACCTGGCCACCTTCACGGCTGAAACGGCGAAAGCCTCGTGATTCCGAATTATTACAAATAATTTAACAAAGTTTTCTTTTCTGTCAACCCCCCGGTCATTTTTGCAGGTATTGCAAGGAGGATATCGAGTCGCAGAAGGGATAAAAGAAGCGGGTATATGACGGGAAAAACTGTACGGGAGGAAACATGCGAAGGTATGATTGTTGCCGTTTTCTAGTTCACGACCTCGATCCCGTCGCGGAGGCTCGATTCCCGGTTCGGCTCAAGGCGCTTCCAGACGAGCAGCGTGAACACCAGTGCCACGAACTGCACCAGCGCGATGCATGCCACGCAATACGGCCAGCCGCCCATTTCCCACAGGATGCCCGGCACGATCGAACCGGCGAAACCGCCGCAATAATAGAACGTGACGTACAGTCCCACGGCAGAGGCCCGCGAATTGCCGACCGCGGCGCAAATGCCGCGATTGGTCACGATCTGGCAGACGAACACGCCGGAACAGCAGAGGGTGATCCCCGAAAGCACCAGCCACAGGTTGTGCGAAAGCGTCATGACCACGCCGGCCATGGAGACGAACAGCGCCGTGGACAGCATCTTCCACCCCGGCAGGCGGTTGGACCATTTCCCGGCCAGCGGGGTTATCGCCGCGCCGATGAGGTACACGGCAAAGATGGCGCCGAGCAGTGTGGGGCCGAGGCTGAAGGGAGGCTCCGCGAGATAGAAGGTTATGTAGGTGAACGTGCCCACCAGCGAGAACAGTATGGTGAAGCCGATTGCGTAGATCGCCAGCAGCGGCCGGTTCCTGAAGTGCCCCAGCATGTTGCGCAGGCCGGCGCCGTAATCCTCGACCCGTTTGAAGCTTTTCGCCGGGGGCAGCCAGGCGGACACGGCCGCGGCCAGAACCAGGTTCAGCAGGCCCTGGACGATGAACACCCAGGGCCAACTCCAGTACTCGGACACCAGGCCGGACAGGAACCTGCCGCAGAAGCCGCCGATAACGGTGCCCGTTATGTAGACCGAGGTGACGAAACCGGCCTCGTAGGCCTCCCATTCCTCGTTTATGTAGGCAACGGCAACGGCGAACACCGCCGGGGTGAGCAATCCCTGTACGAACCGCCAGAAGATGATCCCGGAAAGACCCGGCGAGGTGGCGGTAAGCAGGCTGGACACGCCCAGGAGGTAAATGGCGGGAATGATGACTTTCTTGCGCCCGCGCATGTCCGCGATCACTCCCACGAAGGGCGCTGCCAGGGCCACGGCCAGCGTGGCCGTCGAAACCGTGAGGCTGACGGCAAGCTTGGAGGCGTTGAAAACCTGGTGGAACAGGGGCAGCAGCGGCTGCGTCGAGTACAGCGACAGGAAGGCGCAGAAGCCCACCAGGCCGACGGCGAATACCTGCCGCCCGCCTCCTGCCCCGCTCTTTCGCACCGGAATTTCCTGTTCCATGACATCTCCTCGATTCCGCGGCAAGCCGTCACTCCCGGGGAATCGGGCCGTCCGGAGCTTCCCGCGGAACCGTCAATGATGCGGAATCGTTTTTCTCATAACCTATCACAATACGGCTTGATTAGAAAGCTTCCGCCCGGAAAGCGCGTCGTTGTTGCCCCCCCGCCCCCCTTCCTCAAAAAGGGGGGCGGGAAACATGGCTTGGCTCCGGTCTTCTACCTTCAGGAGAGGGGGACTGAGGCGGATTTGAGAGCACAGGGGTTACCCGGCAAGGTTATGTTAGACCCGCTTTTTCCACGGGGCAATTGACTTTCAGGAGCTTCTGCAGTATACCGTATGGTATACATACTGAACGGTATAGCGGGAGCGTATATGGACAACCTCACACCTCGCCAGAAACAGGTACTGGAATTCATAACGGAGTATCTGGACAGGAACGAATACCCCCCGACCTTCCGGGACATTGCGCGCCACCTGGGCATTTCGGGAAATGCCGGCGTCCTGTGCCACCTGGAACAGCTGGAGCGCAAGGGGTACATCCGCCGGGAACCGGGCAGCTCGAGGGGAATAACCGTCAACCGGCCGAAACGGCAGGATGCGGTTGCCGTGCCCATCGTGGGAACCGTCCGGGCAGGCATGCCGGAAACGGCCTACGAAGACATCGAGGGATACTACCCCGTGGAACGGATGCAGCTCAAGGGCGGGGCGTTCTTCCTCCGGGTCCGGGGTGACTCCATGATCAACGACGCCATCGTGGAAGGCGACCTGGCGTTGATCCGGCCCCAGGAAACGGCCGCAAACGGCGACATCGTGGTGGCCATGATCGAGGGGGAGGCGACCCTGAAGCGGTTCTACCGCGAACGGGACCACATCCGGCTGCAGCCCCGCAACCCGAATATGGACCCCCTCATCATCCCCGCGGGCGAACAGGTCGTCATCGTCGGCAAGGTCATCAGGATCGTGCGTGAGATCGATTGAGCCATGGTGCAGCGAATCAGGGAACATATCAGGGTCGGCGTCATCCACGGCCCCGGCAACAGGCTCCGCCCGGTCTGGTTCGACTGGCGGCGGCGGAAGCACGAGGTCCGGGAAGTGACCTACCACTGGCGGCACCGGGCAGGCGACGAACTGCTGCTGCACTACTCGGTGACCGACGGCACGGCCCTCTACGAACTGGTTTACAACACTGCCGAGCAGACCTGGGTGCTGGAGAGCATCGACACGGAAAAGCCATGAGCGGCGACCGGATCATCATGCACATCGACATGAACGCCTTCTTCGCGTCCATCGAGCAGCAGAACAACCCGGAACTGAGGGGCAAGCCCATTGCGGTCATCGGCAGCGCCAAGCGGACCGTGATCACCACCAGCTCCTACGAGGCGCGGGCGTTCGGCGTCAGGACCGGCATGAACACCTGGGAGGCGAAGCAGAAATGCCCCCACATCATCTTCGTGGCCGGCGACAACCGGAAATACACCTGGACATCGCGCGGGATCGTGAAACTGATGCTCCAGTACACGCCGCTGGTGGAGGTCTTTTCCATCGACGAAGCGTTCCTCGACGTGACCGGGTCGACAGGCCTGTTCGGCAGCGCGGAACGGATTGCCTATCTTCTGAAGGCGGAGATCAGGCATCACTTCGGCATCACCTGTTCCATCGGCATCGCCCCCAACAAGCTCCTGGCCAAGCTGGCCTCCGACATGGAGAAGCCGGACGGGCTGACGATCATCAAGCCGGACGAGGTTTCCGGCGTATTGGAAAAGATTCCGGCGAAGGACCTCTGCGGGATAGGCTCCAAGACGGCCCGACAGCTGGCGCTCTACGGCATCGCCACCTGCGGCGACCTCGGCCGGTTTCCGGTCGATATCCTCAGGAAGCGCTTCGGCGTCATCGGCGAACAGCTGAGCCGGATGGGAAGGGGAATCGACGATTCCCCCGTCATCCCGGCGGAGCATGCCGAAGACGTCAAATCCGTGGGGCATTCCATGACCCTGGAGCGGGACATCGAAGACCGGGGGGAAATACTCAGGTTCCTGCTCCAGTTGAGCGAAATGGTGGGGCGGCGGGCCAGGCGCTACCGGGTATGGGGAAAAACGGTCACCCTCTCCATCCGGTACGCGGACTTCGACACCTGGACGGGCAGGCAGGAAACCCTGGGGGATTTCATCAACCTGAGCGAGGACATTTACCGGGCTGCCGTCGCCATCCTGGACACCCTGACGCTGCTCCAGCCGGTGCGGCTGCTGGGGGTGCGGCTGAGCAACCTGCGCCATGCCTCCAGCCAGCTCCCCCTGTTCCCCGAAGAGCGCAAGAAGACCATGCTGGCCGACGCCATGGACGAGGTCAACGACCGCTACGGGGATTTCTCGGTCACGTTCGCCAGTCTCCTGGGCAGGGAGAAAGCCCCCGAAAAGGGGAGCCATGTCATCTCCCCGGCCTGGAGGCCGGAGGGAATCAGGTTCGTTGACGTGAAGTAGTTTCCATTCGGAAACGGCATCATGTTCGTCTTGTTTTTCAGGTCGAAACAAACTAACGGTCGCGGCCCCCGCCCTTCCCTTCAGGCCTTCCCTGGCCGCCTTGATGCTGCTCCATGTTGCGTTCCTGGCCCGGGGACTGCCCATGCTGCCGTTCCATCCCGCGCTGTTCGAATTTCTGCGGCGCCTGCCGCTCCATCTGAGGCTGCATGCGCTGCGGCTGCTGGCGCTCCCGCATTTGAGGCTGCTGCATCTCGGGACGAGTCTGACGCATCTGACGCGGCTGTGCCTGCGGCCGGGGTTGTTGCGGCGCGGGCTGCTGGACCTGCGGCCTCATCTGCCGCTGTTGCGGTTGCCGTTCCAGCTGCTGCCGCTGGCGCTCCCGCATCTGCTGCTGGTGCCGCTGGACCTCGGGCTGCTGCTGGTACTGCTTCTGCCGCTGATTTCTCAGCTCCATTCGCTGCTGCTGAGGCCGCGGTTGATAGTTCCGGACGTTCCAGGTTCTCTTCTTCTCCCAGTAACGGTTGTTCTGCCAGGTCTTCCAGTTCTGCTGCAGCCGCCGCTCGGGAATCCGCTCATAATCCCACCGGTGACCGTACCAGCTGCGCTCCCGGTAGTACCTTCTCCAACCCGGGTCCACATCATAGTAGAACCTGGGGACATAGTTGTAATACCCCCAACCCCGGTTGTAGTAATGGGAACGATACCAGCGCCCTTCCCAGAAACGCCACCACCAGCCGTTCCAGAAAAACAGGTCTACGTCGATCCCGGGGGCAACGTAGACATAGTCAGTGTCAGGGAGCACGATCAATTCAGGCGGCGCCGCGAATACGATGGGCGGCGGCAGACCGATATTGATGCTTACGCTCACCTCAGCCATGGCCGGAACAGGAACGGCGGACATCATGGCGAACAAGATCGTTCCAAGAAGTACTTTTTTCATTGAGTTACCTCCTTTATCCAGTATCCGGGCATTCATAAAGACAAACCCGCTTCCGGATTCAGACAGCAGTCTCCCGGCTTCCGGTTCGGGAATCAAAACCAGTTTATTACTTCGTCACTCGCCTGTCAAACCTGCGGCGGAAATCATCGCCACTGTTCCCAGAACGCTGCGACCTCGCCAAGGATACTCTCGGACACCAGCTCCGACACATGCGATTCGAACCAGTCGGCAGGCATGGACCCGGTGTAGCCCGGTTCCGTGAAGCGGCTGTCCATCAGGACGACCAGCCCGCAATCGGTCTCGGAACGGATGACCCGACCCGCCGCCTGGACCGCCCTGGCCATGGCCGGGATCACGTAGGCGTAGTCGAAACCGGCGCCGTACAGACGCTGGTAGTAGGCCCTCATCCGTTCCCGCTCCAGGTCGTACGTGGGCAGCGGCGGACCGACCACGAAGGCCCCGATCACCATCTCTCCCGCGTAGTCCACCCCCTCGGAGAACGACCCTCCCTGCACGGCAAAGACTATCGTCGGCGCGCCGACGGCACGGAGACGCTCCAGGATCGCTTCAATCTGGGCAGCCGCCATGCCCCGCTCCTGGCGCATGACGGTGAAGCCCTCAGGCGGCAGGAACAGAGCGCCCACCCGATCGAGAAACTCGAAGCTGGGGAGGAAGACGAAATAATTGCCGTGCCGCAAGGCGGCGATCCGCTGTACGGCATCGGCGATTCTCGCATAATTCCGCTCGCGGCGGCTGTACCTGGTGGAAACCTGGGGAATGACCAGGAGCTTGCGCCGCTCCCGGGGAAAAGGGCTGGCGAATTCCGCCGTCCTGACCCGCGCCGCGTCCACTCCCGAAAGCCGCACGTAATAGTCGAAGGGCTTGAGGGTCGCCGAAAACCCCACCACCTGCCCGTAATCGCCATAGCAATCCCTGAGCATCGCCGAAGCGTCGCAGCAGGTTATCTTTACCGTGCCCCGGCCCGGGTGGGGATGGCAGGTGACGAAAAACTCCGGCCTGTCCGGATCTCCGGCGATCTCCAGGGTTTCCATGAACTCCGACCAGTAGAAGCACAGGCGGAGCGCCACGTCCCGGCGGCCCACGTCCGCATCCGACTCCAGGTAGCGGGCCAGGAAGGCGCGGAGCCTTCCGTCCTGTTCCTGGAAACGCGCCGACGGCGGCTCGATCAGCACCGGTTTCGGGTTTTCATCCGTACAACAGGCTGCGACCGCCAGGATGCAGCCGTCCAGCAGCTCCTCGGCCTCGCCGCGGAAGCGGGCCGGCAGTCCGCGGATCTCGTCGCGCATGTTTTCCAGCGAGACCGTTGAAAGAGCAGGAGAATAGTACTCCATGGCGCGGGAAGGCAGGTTGTGCGCCTCGTCGATCACCAGGTTCGGCTTGCCCTCCTGGTCGACGGACAGCTCGGTCACCCTCCGCAAAGCCGAACGGGGCGCAAACACGTAGTTGTAGTCGCAGATGACCACATCCGCCTCCCTGGCGCCGTCCAGCTGCAGCTCGAAGGGGCAGACCTGGAACCGTTCGCCCAGAGAGCGGAAAACGCGCGCGGTCAGCTTCCGCTTTTTCGCCAGCAGGCCGAGGAGTCCATGTTCATGGACCTTGGCATAGTAGTCGCGGGCATATTCGCAGTATTCCGGGGTGCAGAGCGGCTCGTTTTTGAAGCAGACCCTGGTTTTGGCGGTGATCGTCAGAGACTTGACCCGCGCGCCCGTCTCCTGGAAACGGCTGATCGCATCCTCGGCCACGGAATGCTGGCTGTTCTTGGGAGTGACGTAGACGACTTTCCGGCCCCGGCCCAGCGCCTCCCTGAGCACGGGATAGAGGACGCCCGCCGTTTTACCCAGGCCGGTGGGGGCCTGGATGAGCATCGGGCTTCCCTCCGCCATACCCTGTTCGATCTCGTGCATGAGCTCCGCCTGGCCGGGACGGGGAGTGGGAAAGGGGAAAACGAATCCGGCAGCCACCTTCCTCCGCCGGGCGGCGCGCTTCTCGGCCTGCCGCGCTTCCACGGCCAGTTCGCCGAGGCGCAGCTCCAGCCAGTTTTCGTACCGCGCGATATCGAGTTCGAGGTCGAGGTTGAAGGATTCCCCACTCCTGGAAGAGACGAGATGGAAGGAAAGCGCGGGGATGACCTTGTGCTCACGCCAGTAGAAGTATCCGTACGACAAAAGCTGCAGGCAGTAGGGGTGGTCCGTCGGGCCGTGCGCGAGCCGGTTGAACAGCTCCCGGACATTGAAGCCGCTCTTGATTTCCTCGATTTTAACCGGATCGCTCCGGAAGATGCCGTCCATGCGCCCGTCGACCCGGAACAGATAGGCGTCCCGTTCGAACAGGGAGGAAACCGCCACCTCGGGCTGGTACAGCGGATCGGCCTTGGCTCTCTTCCTCTGCGCGCGGGCATGGATTTCCCGGCCCTCGGCAGACGCCCGCCCCGAGCCCGAATGGGCCTCGATGCTCCCGATGCGCGGAACGGGCACCGCGAAATCGGTCAGCGGAATGGTGATCAGTTTCGGCATCGCTACCCTGGGCAAACCTCTGCGCCGCAAACCGCAATCGGCCCCGGGGGTCCGCATGGTTGCCGGCGGATTCATCAAATGTGCTGAGACTTGGAACTATCATAGTACATTCATGCGGCATCTGACAATCCCGTCACGCCGGGTACCGGCTTTTGCACGGGCTACTGGAGATCATAATCACAATCTTTCTGCAGCACCTGATAATCAAAGATCAGCCCGCCATCCCTGCCATGCACGGCAAACACAAAAGCAACACCTTTCTTGAGCAATTCGGATGAATTCTTTTCCCTGCAGATTTGCCTGCGGATATCGCGCGAGACATAGGGCCGCAAGTCATTGCCGTTCACCGCGGTCGAATCGACTTCGAGCAGGGTATAGTTGATGATCATTTTCTTGTCGCCGGCCGCGAAGCCATCAAGGCGCAACTGGGGATTGAGGTCGCGCGGGCATTTCCTGTTGTTCATCTCCGCATTTTTCGACAAGAGCTTGTTCAGCAGAACTCCCGGGTCAGAGGCGGCTTGCAGCGCCGGGAGGAAGATGGCCGTGGCGCCGCACAAGCCCGCCACGAGAACCGCCAGAACAATAACCAGGGCCTTGATATCATTAGTGGCAGAGCGCTGTTTCGCAGCCGTATTTTTCACTGCAGCGCCGGGAGCTTTCCTGGTCGCGGCAGTTTCCGCCCGCGTGACCGTGGCGGGATCCGATCGTGGAACGGCCGGGGAAGCAGGTACCGGCCGGCTTGTCGGCCGGCTTTCTCCATCACGGATGAAAACGGCATCGGCTCCCAGAGCCTGAAGCGATGTCACTATTTTTTCACCGCTATCGGCCGGCATCGCATTGCCCAGGGTCAACGGCAGCCTTTCCAGCCCGGCCGCGACCGTTTCACGGGGGGTCCCTTTGGCGCATGAACACATAAAGTCCACGATCCGTTCCCGCCTGCTGTCATCTGGAATACTGCGAATGATCAATTTCCCGGTATATGCCGTTGCCATCACTCCCCCAAACGGATCAATATGCGGCGGCGCGCGCACCGGCTTTGCCCGAACCCGGCAAACCACGCCCTGCCTGCAGTGGAAAACATTCGGTGTTTCTGTGGATTTGCGGATAATACGATTTTTATGAAGGGAATTCAACTGGAGAATGCGGACCGTCCCCCCTGTTCGGGACGGACATATGCGTTCGGCTGTCATTCATTTTCTGCGCACTCTTCGCCGACATTCTTGTAGGTGCTTATGTTGAGCCATGCCAGACTTATCCCGGTCAGCATTTCCATCAGGTTTTTATCTTTGCACAAGGGGTATCGCCGGTAAAACGAATCGACCTCGGCAACGTAATAGCCAACGGATTTGTCCAGGGAATTCCTGGCGTATTTCGCCGCCGCCTTCAGGAATACTTCCCTGTTCTTGTCCAGGTTCGCTCCGCACAGGGAATGATCCTTGAACACCCTCACCCCGTAAACCGGGCTGCTGCCGAGATCCTTGAGATATTTCGACGCCCTGCTCACTCCGAAATCAGCCCCATAGACGGTCCCATGCCAGAAGCCACTGAGATATCCGGCCAGGAGCAGATATTTGCCGGACGCATCCATTCCGTCCCACACATGGCCGTTCAGCTCATCGCCGGCAGCAGTTCCGGGGGCGATCCATACCATCAGCAACAGGGTGATAACGGCTTTGACCATCGATATCCTCCTTTAAAAACAATAGCACACAATCCTTCCAAAGCCAGAACAGGCAGCTCCCCATTTCAGGCTTGTTTCGTGTCGACGGCATGGGGTAGGATAGGCCCCATCCGGGAGGGAACAGGGAACATGACAGTCAGGGCGCTGGAGCTTTTCTGCGGGATCGGCGGTTTCGCCGCCGCAGTGGCGGGACACAACGTGCGCATCGTAGGGGCGCTCGACCAGAGCCGAGAAGCGCTCGCCGTCTACCGGCTGAACTTCCCCGACCATCACGCAGTGCAGACCGACCTGGAACGGGTGACCGCGCTGGAACTGGCCTCGCACCATGCGGACCTCTGGTGGCTGTCGCCTCCCTGCCAGCCTTACTGCGTACGGGGCGCCCGGCGCGACCTTGCCGATCCGCGGGCCCGAAGCCTGGTAAACGTCATGGCCCAGGTTTCGCGCATTCCGCCGGACCGGCTGCCGACCCACCTGGCGCTGGAAAACGTGGAAGGCTTCGCCCGGTCGCAGGCACGCGACCGCCTGCTGGAGCTGCTCGACGGGAGAGGCTACCGGCTGCGGGAACTCCTCTTGTGCCCTTCGGAACTGGGCATACCGTCACGCCGGCCGCGCTATTACCTGGCAGCGTCGCGCCTCTCGCTGCATGAGCGCAGCACTTCACCCCCTCCCGCCATGAAGCCCCTGGCGGGCTACCTCGATCCTGAACTTTCCCGAAACATCCCCGAGGAGCTGTCGGTGCCTGCCGAAATCACCGACAAATACGGGGATGGGCTGCGCATCCTCGATGCAGGAGCCCCCCTCTCCTATACCACCTGCTTCACCTCCGGCTACGGAAAGTCCATCGTGCATGCCGGCTCGTACCTCCGGGAAGGGACCGCGGTGCGACGTTTCGCGCCCGAGGAAATAGCCCGGCTGCTGCACTTCCCCCCCGGCTTCCGCTTCCCCGGCAACATGTCCTGCAGAGCCAGGTGGCGCCTGGTGGGGAACAGCCTCTCCGTCATCGCCGTCCGGGAAGTGCTGGCCTCATTTCCCGCCATACGATCCGAACCGTAATTTCGAATAGCGCCCGGGGCCCCGTTGCCACGAGCAAATCCCTCTCGTCACGCCGAAAAATCCTGTCCGTTTTTCCGGTCACCCCCGCAAAACGAAAACCCCGGCCATCCCCTTCGGGACGCCGGGGCCGTTTCCGATCCTCGTTAAAAACTTCCTTGCTCTTCTATTTGTTGTTTTCGAGGTAATACTCCAGTGCTTCTTGGGAATATCCGGACATCTTGCTCGCGCCGATGATGATCAATGGTACGCCCTGCCCCCCCAGCTCCTCGTATTTCCGCCGGGCGGTGCTGTCCTTATCGATATCGTGAGCCACATAGGGGATACTGTTGCTCTTCAGGTAATCCAGAGCCTGCCTGCAGTACGGGCACCAGCTCGTCACATAGACCTCCACGGTACCGCTGAAACGCGTTTTGTTCGAGACGGAGGATTGGGGCGCCGGCAACGACCCGTCCCCGGCAGCCGCAGGCTTGGACATTTCAGCTCCGGCCAGCGAAGCTGTCAGCAGCAGCGTTATGACGACAAGCAAGCTTTTCATGGGTAGTTCTCCTCTTGTGTGTAGCCGTTTTCCAGCGGCGATAATGCGTGCGGTCATTCACCCAGGTAGGTATACCCCAGCAGCGTCCGGTCAAGCAGTTCGATGAAATAGCTGCACTCCTCGATGGAAACCTTGCGCTGGGACACCCCCTTTTCCAGGTGTTCCCGGACCCGTTTCAGGATCTCCGGCCCCTTGTACTGGACGTACTTGAGGCTCTCCCAGCAGGCGTCGCCGTTGATCACCGTATCGATCATGTAGCCGGTCTTCTTGTTGAAGGTGATGTGCACGGCGTTGGTGTCGCCGAACAGGTTGTGCATGTCCCCCAGGATCTCCTGGTAGGCGCCGATGAGGAAGAAACCGATGTAGTAGTCCTCGCCGCTGCGGATCTTGTGGATGGGAAGGGACTTGGTCCGTCCGTTCTCCCCCACGAAGCTGGTGACCTCGCCGTCCGAGTCGCAGGTGATGTCGGCGATGGAGGCGATCATGTCCGGTCTCTGGTTCAGGCGCTGGATGGGCACGATGGGGAACAGCTGGTCGATGGCCCAGGAGTCGGGGACCGACTGGAACAGGGAAAAGTTGGCGAAATAGGTCTGCCTGAGGCTCAACTGGAAGTTCTGCAGCTCGTCCGGGATCGGCTTCAGCTTTTCCACGATGCCGTTGATCTTGCGGATGATCTTGGAGCAGATCAGCTCGACCACGGCCCGGTCGTTCAGGTTGAGGTAACCCAGGTTGAACAGGCTGACCGCTTCCTGGATGAGTTGCGTGGTGTCGTGGTAATCCTCCCGCAGCGAATGGCGGTCCAGGCTCTGGTAGATGTCCACCAGCTTCCTGACCGTCGGCGACAGCTTTTCCTGCTGGTCGAGCATGGTCTCGAAGTCCGGGATCAGGTGCTGGGTGTTGGTATCCAGCACGTTCGTGACCAGCACCGAGTAGTGGGCGACCGTGGCCCGGCCCGACTCGGAGATGATGTTGGGGCAGTCCACGCCTGCCTCGTCGCAGATGTTCTTTATCTGGTAGACCACGTCATTGGCGTATTCTTCGATGGAGTAGTTGACGCTGGAGAAATAGCTGGACTTGGAACCGTCGTAGTCCACCCCCAGGCCGCCGCCGATGTCCAGGTAGCGCAGGTTGACCCCCAGTTTTTTCATCTCCACGTAGATGCGGGTTCCCTCGATCAGGGCGTTCTTGATCTTATCGATCTTGGTGATCTGGCTGCCGATGTGGAAGTGGAGCAGCCCCAGGCTGTCCAGGAGATCGTGCTCCTTGAGGATATCGATGGCGGCGATGAGCTCGGAGATCCGGAGCCCGAACTTGGCGTCCTCCCCCCCGGAAGTGGCCCATTTCCCGGTCCCCTTGGAGGAGAGCTTCACCCTGATGCCGAGCTTGGGCTTGATGCCGGTCTTCTCCACCAGGCCGACGATCTTCTCCAACTCGAACAGCTTCTCCACCACGATGGTGATGTCGTAGCCGATCTTGCCGGCGTAGAGGATGGTCTCGATGAAGTCGGTGTCCTTGTAGCCGTTGCAGATGATGGGCAGCCCGTTGCCGGTGGAGAGGGAGATGGCGGCGACGAGCTCCGGCTTGGAACCCACCTCCAGGCCGATCTCGTACTTCTTGCCGAATTTGGTTATCGCCTCGACCACCTGGCGCTGCTGGTTCACCTTGACCGGATAGAAGGTCTGGTACTTGGCCGGGTAGCTGTTTTCCTGGATGGCGCTCTTGAAGACCCGGTTGATGCTGGCGATGCGGCCCTCCAGGATATTCATGAACCGGAGCAGGATGGGGGGCTTGATCTTCCGCTTGATCAGGTCGTCCACCAGGGCCCTCAGGTCGATGGATTGCTTGGAATTGGGGGAGGGATGCACGCAGATGTTCCCCTTCTTGTTGATCGAGAAGAGATCGGCGCCCCAGTTGTCGATGTTGTATATCCTGGCAGATTCGTTAATGGACCAGCGTTCCATGGACTGTCCCAACCTTTGTCGTGGATTGAATATATCGTAGGGGCGCCGCTTGCCGCGCCCGAATTAAAATTGTTCGAGGGCGCGGCAAGCAGCGCCCCCTACGAGGTGGTCTTACGACAACCGCCCCTTGAAATCCTCGTAGCCGAAGCTCCTCGCCACCTTCAGTTCCCCGGTCTCCGGCTCGAAGGTGCAGATGTGGGGATGCCGGATGCCGTTGAAGGTGGTGGTCTTGACCATGGTGTAGTGGGCCATGTCCAGGAACGCCAGCCGGTCGCCCGGCGTCAGGGCCTGCTCGAAGGACCAGTCGCCGATCACGTCGCCCGCCAGGCAGGAAGGGCCGGCAAGGCGGTAGGTGTGCGGTTTCTCGCCGGCATTGAACCCGTTGTGGATGCCGGGCCGGTACGGCATCTCCAGGATGTCGGGCATATGGCAGGTGGCGGAAACATCCAGGATCGCGATATCCCCCTCGTTGTCGACCACGTCCAGGACCTCGCCGACCAGGATGCCGGTGCCGATGGCGATCGCCTCGCCCGGCTCCAGGTAGACCTGCACGCCGTATTTGCCCTGGAAATGACGGATCAGCTCCACCAGGGCGTCGATGTCGTAGCCTTCGCGGGTGATGTGGTGCCCGCCCCCCAGGTTGAGCCATTTCATCCGCGGCAGGAACTCGCCGAACTTTTCCTCGAACACCGCGGCGGTGCGCTCCAGGGGCTCGAACAGCTGTTCGCACAGGGTGTGGAAATGGAGCCCCTCCACTCCCTCCAGGGACCGGCCCTCGAACTCGGCGCGGCGGATTCCCAGCCGCGACTTGGGCGCGCAGGGGTCGTAGATCGGGGTATGTCCCTCAGAATGCTCCGGGTTGACCCTGAGCCCTATGGAGACCCGGCCCCGCTCCTTCTCCCACAGCGGGCGGAACCGTTCAAGCTGGCCGAAGGAATTGAACACCAGGTGGTTGGAGATCTGCAGCAGTTCCTCTACATCGCTCTCCTTGAAAGCCGCCGCGAAGCTGTGCACCTCGCCGCCGAATTCCTCGCGGCCAAGCCGGGCCTCCCACGGCGAACTGGCGCATACACCTTGCAGAGTGCTGCGGATAACCGGAAATACGCTCCACATGGCGAACGCCTTGAGCGCCATGAGGATCTTCGCGCCACTCCGCTTCTGAACCTCATCCAGGATGGCCAGGTTGCGGCGCAATCTCCCCAGGTCCACCACGTAGGCGGGGGAAGGTGCGAGCTTTAGAATCTTGTCGATATCGATTCCGGTCATCAGAGTTCCGGCCATTCTCCTTCCACCACCACGTGCGGCAACCCCATCACCGACAGCCGCTCCAGGAACGGTTCCGGATCGAACTGCTCCATGTTGAACACCCCCTGGCCGCGCCATGTGCCGGTAAGCATCATGATGCCCCCCACCGCCGCCGGAACGCCGGTGGTGTAGCTGATGGCCTGGGAGTTGACCTCGCGGTAGCACTCTTCGTGGTCGCAGATGTTGTAGATATAGACCTGTTTCCTCTTCCCGTCCTTCACGCCGCGGGCAATGACGCCGATGCAGGTCTTGCCCTTGGTGAGCGGGCCCAGGCTCCCCGGGTCGGGCAGCACCGCTTTCAGGAACTGGAGCGGGACGATCTTCTGGCCGTTGTATTCCACCTCGTCGATGCGCGTCATGCCCACGTTCTGCAGCACCTCAAGGTGTTTCAGATAGTTGTCCGAGAAGGTCATCCAGAACTGGGCCTTTCTGATGGTCGGGATGTGCCTGACCAGCGACTCCATCTCCTCGTGGTACATGCGGTAGATGTTCATCGGCCCGATCCCTTCCGGGAAATCGAAGCTCCGCCTGGTGGCCAGCGCGCCGGATTCCACCCAGTCCCCGTTCTCCCAGTGGCGGCAGGGCGCCGTAACCTCGCGGATGTTGATCTCCGGGTTGAAGTTGGTGGCGAAGGGCTGGCCGTGGGAACCGGCATTGGCGTCGATGATGTCCAGTTCGTGGATCTCGTCCAGGTAATTCTTGGCCGCCAGGGCGGTGTAGACGTTCGTCACACCAGGATCGAACCCGCTCCCCAGCAGGGCCATGAGCCCCTTCTCCCGGAAACGGTCCTGGTAGGCCCACTGCCAGCTGTACTCGAACTTGGCGGTGTCGCGCGGTTCGTAGTTGGCAGTGTCCAGGTAGTCGACACCGGTTTCCAGGCAGGCGTCCATGATGGTCAGGTCCTGGTACGGCAGCGCCACGTTGATGACCAGGTCCGGCTTTTCCTTTTTCAGGAGCTCCACAAGTTCCGGTACGTTATCGGCATCGACCCTGGCGGTCCTGACCGGAAATTCCATCTCCGAAGCAATGGCCTTGCATTTGGACTCGGTACGGGACGCCAGCGTAATTTCCGTGAAAACATCCGAAGCCTGGGCGCACTTGTGGGCAACAACGCGGCCCACCCCGCCTGCTCCGATAATCAGAACTTTGCTCATTTGCACACTCTCCTTCATTTTATGCACCCTCCCCCAACCCCTCCCATCAATGAATGAGAGCACTTGATCCCCTCTCCCCTTGTGGGAGAGGGTCAGGGAGAGGGGAAGAATCGAAACTCACACTCCGTCAGTAATCGAAAGTCGGCGGCGTTACCACCCAGAGAATCCTTGCTTCGGTCTTGCCAGGATTCTTCACCGAATGTTTCTTGCCCGAGCTGAAATAGAAGCACTCGCCCTTCCTCACCGTGTAGAACTGGTCGTCGAGGCACAACTGGATGCGGCCCAGGAGGACGTAGCCGAACTCTTCGCCCTCGTGATAACCCTGCTCCTCCATCTGTTCGCCGGGCTTGATGGTCACCAGCGCCGGATCCATCTCCCGGTTCTGAGCGCCGGGGATCAGGAGCTCGACCTTGATGCCGTCGCTGTCGCCCGTGGACTGAACTCTGGCATCCGCCCCGAACACCACATCCTCGTCCCGCGATTTCTCGGCGAAGAACTCTTCCATGGTGATGCCGAAAACGTCGACGATGTCTTTCAGGGTGGCGATGGACGGCGAAGTGGCGTCGTTTTCCAGCTGGGAGATGTAGCCCTTGGTCAGGTCGGCCCTGTTCGCGAGCTCTTCCTGGGTCAGGGAGTTGACCATCCTCAGCCGCTTTAACCGTTCGCCGATCTTCACGCACTCCTCCGGGTTTAGCAATGGTAAACTTTTTGTTTTATGGCGAGTTTAGCATTTCTAAACTTCTTGTCAAACAGGTTGTTTAGTAATTCTAAACTTTATGTTTAATAATTCGACAGCAGGGTGCGGTTTATACTACAAGTCCGCCCGGTTGTCAACATCTTTTCACCGGCATGGGACCTGAAAACACCACGGGAAGGGAAATGGAAGAATGGAAAGGAATGACGCTTCCGGAAACGAAATCCGAAGCAAAAAGACCTGAACAGCGCGTTCAGCTCGCCAGCTCCAGTCCGGAACTGCGAACGGCGGGGAAGACATGCATCTTTTTCCTGCCGTGCTCGAAGAACAGTATCTCGTCGGCCAGCTTCTGCATCTCCCGGCGGCTGTGGGTCACCAGCACGAACGGGATCTTCCACACCTGCTGCAACTGCTTCAGCTCGACCTGGAGATTCCTCCGGTTGACATGGTCCAGCGCCGACAGGGGTTCATCCAGCAGCAGGAGATCCGGCTCCACCATCAAAGCCCGGGCAAGGGCGATGCGCTGTTTCTCGCCGCCGGACAGCTGGCAGGGGTACCTGTCCTGGAGATGGGCCACCCTCAGCATGTCCAGCACGTCCAGGGTGCCGATGCGGTAGCTCATGCCCTTCTTGCAGTGGCGCGGGATCCCGTACATGACATTGTCCTTAACCGTCAGGTGCGGGAAAAGGGCGTAATCCTGGAAGACATAGCCGATGCGCCGGCTCCTTGCCGGGATGTTTATGCCATTCCCTGATGAGAAAAAGACGCGATCGTCCAGCGAGATCCGGCCTGCATCGGGCTGCTGCAGGCCGGCGACGCAGTTCAGCACCGTGGTCTTCCCCGAGCCCGACGGTCCGAAGAGCACCAGGATGCCCCGGTCGAACTCGAATGACACGTCAACGGTGAAACCGGGATGTTTTTTAAGAATCTCCACTTTCAGCATGAGTTCGACTCCCTTTTTTCCATGACCCGAGCTTGTTCCTGGACCACCAGTTCAGCCAGAACACTGCTGCGAATGACAGGATCGTAATCACCAGGACCAGGTTGCGGGCGGCAGCGGTGTCGCCCGACTCCACGGCAAAGTAGATCGCCAGGGGAATGGTCTGGGTCTTGCCGGGTATGTTGCCCGCGACCATGAGCGTTGCCCCGAACTCGCCCAGCGCACGCGCAAAGGAGAGCACCAGCCCGGCCAGAATCCCGGGCCAGGCCAGGGGCAGGGTCACGGTCAGGAATATGCGCAACTCCCTGGCTCCCAGGGTGCGGGCCGCCTGCTCCAGGGAAACATCGACCGCGGCGAACGCCGCCTTGGCGCTCTGGTACATGAGCGGAAAGGAGACCACCGCGGAAGCGATGACCGCCGCCCACCAGGTGAATATCAACTGCACGTCGAATGATTCCAACAGGAAATAGCCGATAGGACCTCTCTTGCCGAGGAGAATCAGCAGGCCGTAGCCGAGCACCGTGGGTGGAAGCACCATGGGAAGGATGATGAGCGATTCCACCAGGTTCTTGCCCGGGAAGTCCTTGCGGGCCATGGTGCGGGCAACCGCCATACCGAGGACGAAATCCACCGCAACGGCGACCAGCGCTACCTTAAGGGAAAGTATTACGGGATCGAGCATGGTCTCCACTCCGCTTTGGTTTTCATATTCAAGACTGGCCTGCTCCGGGCACGGCGCACTCGGCCAGGCCGCCGAACGGCCGGTGATTCAATGCATCCACCCGCACCGTACCGTTTCCCCTGCCGAACAGGTTGAGGCAACCGTAATCCTGACCCAGCAGGAAAATGTTCTTCAGCGGCATGCCCAGAACATGGCAAAGTATAACACGGTTCACCCCGGCATGGCCGATTACCAGAATCGTCCCCTCTTCCCGGCCGGCAATGTCCAGGAAAACCGGGACGACCCGGTTCCGGAGGTCGGCAAAGCTCTCCCCACCTGGCGGGCGGTGGAGGTCGGGACGCAATCCCCTTTCCGCATACTCCGCCGGCTTGCCGGCGCGCACATCGCCAATTGCCAGGCCTTCCCACTCCCCCAGGGAGATTTCCCGCAGCTCCGCGATGGACGAGATCGTCTCCCCGCTCCCGGCCATGACTATCCTTGCGGTCTGCATCGACCGTGCCAGGTCACTGCAGAAGACCCGGCTGAACCGGATTGGGGCGAGCTTCGCGCGCCACCATTCCGCCTGTTCCCTGCCCCGGTCATTCAGGGGATCATCGGATTGGCCGATGTACCTCCGCACGGAGTCCTTCCGGGAATCTCCGTGCCGCATGAGGAATATCCTGCCGCATGGCGCCTTGTCGGCAGCACTGTTCACGTCCATCCCTCTCCGGGGCTGCCCAGCCCGTCCGCTGCCATCGCAGCGAGTACCGAGCAGCCCAATTGCTGCTCGATGCGTGCGCGGATTGCCCGTGCATTGTGCAGCCTTTCCATGACCGACCTGCCGGCAGCCGAACCGGATCCGTGGCAAAAGAGTCGTTGCCTGAACCGTTCCTCAACGGTCACATACCGGTCCCCGCGGGTCATCTTGTCCGCCAGGTAGAGCACTTCACCCTCGCCGAGAGGATCTCCGCTCTTGACCATTATGTCCATGTGCACGGCAACGATTTCGGCAACGGGGCCATAGCCGAGTTCCCGCAGCATCGCCGCGCCTGCCGAGGCATGATTTTTCCTGCCCCTCGCCGCATCGTGCAGCAGCGCCGCCGCCGCCAGCAGTTCCAGGTCCAGGCTGCAGCCGGACTGGTTGAGCTTCCGTGCCAAAGAAAGGGCCAGCCTGGTAACGGCACGACAGTGCTCAATGAGCGGCTCTTCCGCGGCGAACTCTTTTGCGAGAAGGTCCTCGCATTCCCGGGCGGGAGGTATCCCCTGCCTGTGCACGAGGGCATTGAGCCGCGCATAGTCCCCGGGCGTGTCCATGTCGTTGAGGATGCCCTCGTCGCCTGTCTCGACATCAAGCGAATCGTCATCATTGCGGGCCAACACAGGCTTCAGCCCGTACTCGCCGTTCCATTCCAGGATCTCGTCGCGATAGCGCGCGGCTATGAGCGGCGGGTGGCCGCGCCTGCCGTTGCAGACGGGATAGACGATGCCGCTGTCCCCGTTGCGATAGGCCCGCAAGAGGGCGTTGACAGTACCTTTCCTGACCAGCGGGATATCCACCGGCAGCAGGAAAAATGCCTCCACATCGTCCTCGAGGCTGGCGACACCGGCGACAATGGAACTGAACATGCCCTCACGGTAACGTTCGTTCACCACCGGACGGGCCTCCATCCGGAACAGCAACGGCAGCAGTTCCTCCGCGCGGTGCCCGACCACGACCCGGATATCGTCGAGACCGGCGCCGCGGAACAGGGCAACCGCCCGCTCGATGACGGTCGCTCCGCCCAGGGGGAGAAGCGGCTTGAACTCTCCCATGCGGGAAGAGTAGCCGGCCGAGAGGATTATGGCCGAGATCCTTCCCGCCATCAGAAGCCGATCTGCGATCTCACCAGGATGAGCTGGGCAACGATGCTCACGGCGATCTCCTCCGGCGTTTCAGCATGTATGTCGAGCCCGATGGGATTGTGCACCCTTTTCAGGTCGTCTTCCGTGAAGCCCTTGCCCAGGAGTTCCTCGTAAAGCAGGTGCTGTTTCCGCTTGCTGCCGATCATGCCGATGTAACCCGCCTTGGTGCGGAGCGACTGCTCCAGGACGGTCTTGTCGTGGAGATGGCCGCGGGTGACGATTACCAGGTAGCTGTCCCGTTCGATCTCCAGCCCTTCGAAGAGGTTTTCGTAGGAGGGGATGACGATGACCCGGTCAGCTTTCGGAAAGCGCTCATTGTTGGCGAATTCCGCCCGGTCGTCAAGGACCACGGTGCGGAAATCGACCGTGGAGGCCAATTCCGCAACCGGGCGGGAGACGTGCCCCGCTCCGAACAGGTAGACCGTTCCGGGCAGGAAAGTGGGCTCAACGAAAAACCTGTTCCCTTCCAGGGAAACGACCACCGAGCTCTTCTTCCGGGCCGACTCCCCGGTAAGGCGCGGAATCGATGATTCGGCCCCCGGGAAGCTCCCCAGCTCCGGCTTGTCCCGTCGGACCAGGCAGTACTCCATGCGGGACGCCGTGTCCCCCCTGGTGTCCAGGGCCTTGATGAGATAGCCCTTTTTCCCCTCCTGGAGGGAAGTCACCAGCTCCCGCATCTCCTTGGCGCTCCCAGGCGTTGCCGCCAGATATTCCACCAGGAATTCCAGGCGTCCCCCGCAGATCATCTGGTCGGTGGTGGCTGCGTCCTCACCGGTGAGATCGACGGTCACGATCCGCGCCTTCCGGCTGTCGAAAATTTCCCGGGCAAGCTTCTGCATCTCGAACTCCACCAGGCCGCCGCCGATGGTGCCGATGATCGACCCGTCCCGGCGCACGAACATCTTCGACCCCACGGAACGGGGGGTCGAACCCGCGTGTTTGATGATGGTGGCCTGGACCAGGTCCTCGCCGCCTTCCAGCATATGACAAACCCCCTGCAACTGTTTGAGCATGATCTATCTTTCCTCCCTGCTGTCGATTATTTTTCTCTTGATGCTGCCGGTCGATAACCAGTTCTCGGAGCTGGTCCGGATGGGCGCTATGGAAAGGCACCGGCTGTCCAGTGCCGCCCGGATAACCGGGATTGCTTCGAGCTTTTTCGCGGCCAGGCCGCACAGCTCCGGCACGGGATCATCGCCGCAATAGATCGTAACCATCAGAACTTCTGTTTCTCCGTTGTCCGCTATCTCGACCCGGAAATTGAGGAGCCCGGGCAACGGAAACAACGCCTCGTCCAGATCGGGAACGGCCAGCAACCCGCCTCCGCGCAGTCCGACGCCTCCCTTCAGCCTTCCCTTGACCCACTCCAGGCGTTTCAGGACCGTTCCGCACGGACACGGTTTCGTGATGAACCGCGACAGGTCTCCGGTGCGGTAGCGCACCAGGGGCATGCCTTTCCGGGTCAGCGTGGTGAACGCCACTTCGCCCATCACCCCGTCCGGGACAGGCCGGCCCGTGTCCGGATCGATTATCTCGAAGAAGAGATCAGCCTCCCGGATGTGATAACCGCAAAGCGCCGTGCAGTCCACTGCCGCGCCGAGCCCCATCTCGGTCATGCCGTAGTGGTTGAAGACAGCGCAGCCCCATGCGTTCCGAATCTCGCTCACGATCGCCGCCGGCACATAATCGGCGCTCAGCAGGACACTCTTTATCATTCCTTTCGGAATGGCGGGAGCATCCCGGTGCCGCAGCAGGCCCAGCACCTGGACCGGAATGCCGATCAGGCAGTCTACCCGGTTTTCCACTATACCTGCAATCGTCCTGCCGCTGTCGAGAACTATTCCGTGCGGGATGCCCATCACGTCCATCCGCTTCAGGGCCGTGACCATCAGGTCGCCGATAGTGCCGTGCCGGTCACCCGGCATGAGAATCATCACGCGCTGCCCCGGACGAGCCAGGGCCTTCATGCCGTGGTGGAACAGGTCGGTGGTCAGTTCCAGGTCATCCTCGGTAAAATGGATCCGCTTGGCGTTGGCGGTCGTTCCCGAAGTATTCAGCGTCACCACCCGGGAAATCTCGTCCCGCGAAACACAGAGAAAACGGAGGTCGTTTTCCTGGATGTCCTGCGAAGTGGTAAAGGGGAGCGATGCAATATCCGCCGGTCCTTTCAGATCGCTGCCGCGTACCCCCTCGAAAAGCTCCCGGTAAAAGGGACTGCGGGTTCGGGCATAATCCACCGTTTCACGCAGCTTGAGGAGTTGGTGCCGGTCGATTGCCCGACGCAATTCCGTCCCCGTGGCCGAAGTGCCGATCTTGGCTGTTATCCAGGGTTCAAGGGGGGTCAATTCCATAGCTTGACTTTCTTAAACAACATGGGCCAAGACCTGCCAGGTTTCGAAAACCTGGCAGGTCTGCTCCAACTTTCACTCTGCCCCCTGCGCCGTTGCAACCCGGCTGCGGCGGCCAAGTCACTCCTTCACCCTTCACTCTTCAGTTTGCCCCGGTACAGCCTCTCCCCATGTGCGGATTCCAGGTTATAGAGACAGAACGGGATCATCCTGCCGTCCGACGCGACCACGTGGATGCAACAGTCCCGCGTCCGTTCCAGGTCCAGGTTCCAGGCATCCTGGAAGGCCATGCAGGAAACCGACAGCATGTTCGTCCTGACCCGCTCCAGGAATCCGTCCAGGCTTTCGGCGGCCCCAGCTCCCTTAGGGGCGCCGTTTGCCGCGCCCATCCCGCCCGACTTGCCAGGCAGGCCGGTTCCGCCGTCCCTGCAGACAGGCGCCGACCATTGCCGGGCAGTGAAGGAAACCGCATGGGCGTCGCCGTTTTTCCCGGTGCCGCAGCAGCCGCCGCCATGCCCGGTAAGCGCCTGCAGGCCGCCGCCCGGCTTCGGGATGAAGGTGCCGTGAAAAGAGCAGAGGGTATTCTCCCACCCCGGAGGGGTGAAGTCCCCGATGCGCATCAGTCCATCCGTCTGCTCCTCGATGGCCCGCATGATGTCGGGCAGGGTGAGCCGACGGCTGTTGTCCGGAGCGTCCGGGCAGCGCCCGAAATAGCCCACCGGCTGGAAATGCACTCCCCGCACGCCGGGCGACAGTTCCAGAGCCAGCCGGATAATGGCCCCGATGTTGTGGAAATTGATCCCCGGAACGATGGTCGGCACCAGCACCACGCCGATGCCGCTCGCCACGCACCGCTCGATGGCCCGCCTTTTTTCGGCGAGGAAGTCACGACCTCGCAGCTTGCGGTAAATGCCGTCTTCCGTCCCGTCGAACTGGAGAAAAACGGACGCGGCTCCGGCCTGCCGCAGCACAGAGGCGTAATCCTCTTCCAGGGCCAGCCGCAAACCGTTGGTGTTGACCTGGATGAAGGGAAAACCCCGTGAGCGTCCCATCTCGATGATGGCGGGAAGATCGTCCCGGACCGTCGGCTCCCCCCCGGACAGCTGGATGATGATGTCGGGGCCGTATGCGTTCAGCACTCGCCCATACCACTCTGAAATCTCCGCCAAAGGGGCATCCGTGGCAGTCGCGGAACCGGCGTCGGCAAAACAGACCGGGCAGCGCAGGTTGCAGCGGGAGGTTATCTCCAGAACCGCTGTGCAGGCGTTTTTGCGGTGCGACGGGCAGATCCCGCAATCGAAGGGGCACCCCTTATCGAACCCGGTCTGGGAATCGCTGGTGCGGGACACGTTGGGAGTCCTCGTCCACCCGTGGAAGCGGGGTCCGCCGCGCCACATGACGGTGCGGAACTCGCCGTGTTCGGGGCACTTTTTCACCAGGTAGACGTCATCCCCATCCGCCTCTCTGACGGCAGGGATCCGCCTCAGGCAGTGCGGGCAAAGGCTCTCGGTTTGAAAAGGCTCACTGCCGCGGCAACACTCCATTACCTGCCCTCGAACAGGTCGAATTCGTTTGCCAGGAGAATTTCATTTACCTTCTGGAAGGTTGCCGCCACCACCCCGCCGCAGCGTTCGTTCCGCAGCGCGCCTTCCTCCGATATGGCGTCGCAGCTGATGCCGCCGTACTGTCCGCCATACGTATCCCGGAACCAGTCGCCCAGTTCATGGAGCATTCCCATGAGCCGGAAATGCTCTTCCTCGTCATCCTTACCCTTCCCCGCGTAGAGCGACAGGATGCAGGCGCCGCCGGTAAGCGCGCCGCAGGCATCGCCGATGCCGATGCCGAAAGCCAGTCCGGCCATGGCTCTGACGAGATCGTGGTTGGACCGTTCGAGGTTCTCCAGAGCAAGGAGCATCATTATCTGGCTGCAGTAGTATCCTTTGGCTTTCAACTCCATCATGCGGAACGACATCTCATCCATGGAAGGTTCCCCCCTTGGTAAATTTCCGGGCGACGAGCAGATAATATCCGGGCCGGGTGATCGCTGACGAAGATGCGCCGGAGCAGCCTGAACCGAAAACTTCGCACAGTTCATGGAGTTCCGTCAGGGACCCACCGCTGAGAATGAGTTGCGCCGCCAGTTCCTTGAGATGCCGGGTATGGTCTTCCCAGGCAACAACGTGGAATCCCGAATTTTCGAGGAGCCGCTCGGTGAAAGCGCGATCGCGGAGAGCAGGAGCGGACCCTCCTGCGCCATTCGACGCGCAATAACGACAGTCAACCGAAGAGCGGCCGTAGATGTCGCTGAGAATCAGGAACCCTCCGCCGTGAAGGATACGGCAAAACTCCCCGACCGCCCGTTCCGGCTCCGGCACGAGAGAAAGAACGCACTCGCACAGCACTCCGTCACAGCAACCATCTGCCAGGGGAAGGGCTTCGGCCCGCGCTGCGGCGAAGGGGATGTTTTCCGCGCATTCGTTATCTCGGATGAGATCCCGGGAAAGGTCGAATCCCAGCGCCCTGAACCGGTACTTTTCCCGGAGGTAGGCAATGGTGGCGCCGGTACCGCAACCCACGTCGACAATGCGCGCTCCGGGGGCAAAACCGCACCGGGACAGGCCCCTGTCCGTCAGGGAAAACCCGCCGGGGCGGAGCAACGATCCCGTGACGGCTCGCAAAGAGGCCGATTCATGCAAAGCGGATAAAGCCTGAACCGGCGTTTTGCCCTTGTTACTTGTCTTCAAGGATACGTTCGACTTCCGCCATTCTCCCCAAAGCCAGGCTCTCCGGAACCAGCACGACATCGCATGCCGTGCAGGCCGGCAGGTCTACCTCGAAGTTGCCCTTCTCGTAGGAAAAGAAAACCTTGGCGAGTTCGAGATCTCCTCCGCAGGATGCGCATTTCCAGGCCGCCGCCTCTTGAGAGAAATTCATTTGTCTATCCCCACTATTTTCATTCTGTGGCAGTACGCGTTCAGGACCGTGAAGCAATCGCCATCGGCCGCATACTCCACCCAGAAAGTGACGTTTGCAGGTTGCAGATACGCAATGAAGCTGCCGTTTTCCCTGTTCGCCATTTTCTTGCCGCTGGTTTCCGCCCGGCAGATCACCTTCCGGATATCTTCCTCGAGGATTCGCTGCGCATCGATCTTCTTGCGCACCTCAGGCGATATGGCCAGTACCAGCTTCCCGTGTTCCTCCATCCGCTGCTCCTTTTTCTCTCCAAGGCCGGAAAGAACCGTTTCCTTGACCCTGGCGCGGTTGGCGCGGCGGTCGGACCAGGAGACCCAGGTGCGGGCAGCCGGGTCCGCTCCGTCCACGACCGGGAAAAGATGCTCGATGAGATGGGAAACGCGCTTCCCGGCGAATGCGAAATTGTCCCGGCACATGGCGCAATATGCCAGGTAGTCGTTGTCGCTTGCCGTCTTCCTGCGCTCCACCACGTCCCGGGCGAGGGTCGGGTTCGCATTGTACATGAGCCCCCCGTAGCCGCAGCATTCGGGCATTTCACCGCTCAGCGGCAGTTCCTCGACCTCGATGTCCAACGAGTGCAACAGCTTGCGGACGCTTTTCTGTCCAACGGGGTCGTGACGTGTCACGCAGGGATCTACGACGGCAACGGTGTTTTTCACCGCCCCGTTCAGGCCTTCGGGGATCCCGGCGTCGAGCATGACTTCCCAGAGGGAAACCGGCGTCGTTTCCGGCAGGTGTTCCCGGAAAATGTTCAGACAGGTCGGGCAGGCAGTGACGATCCGGGGCTTGCCCATTTCCTCCCAGGATGAGCGTATGCCGTCCAGCGCTTCCCTGAAAAGATCGTCGCGGCCGGCCCAGAAGGCGGGAGCGCCGCAGCAGCGGAGCAGGATTCCCACTCCCCCGTCAAGCTTTTCCCTGAGATAGCGGTACGAGGACAGGACCTCCCCGGGTGCGGAGCCGCACAGCTGGCAGCTGGGGAAATAGAGCCAGGCGCTCGCCGTTTTGCCCGGTTCATGCCGGCACAGGGCGAACGGCTCGCCGTTGCTGAACGCCATGTCGTCCAGGGCGAATTCGTGGAAGGAGGACGGCATGAATTTCTGCTTCAGCATGGTCCGGCGCCCTTCGAGGCACATGTCGGCCATGCTGAAATCGTTGGGGCAGATGGTCTCGCACAGGCCGCAGGTGCTGCAGGAGTTCGTGAACACATTGTACTGGTGGGCAGCTCCCAGGAGAATGCGTTCATTGTTGAAGATTTCCCGTGCGTATTTTTTCGGGTACGCCTTGTAGCGTTCCAGGAAGAGGCATTTTTTCACGCACTCCATGCATTCGCACTGGATGCATCGCTGCGCCTCCGTGAGCGCCTCGTGCTCGGTAAAGCCCCGTCCGGGATCAGAAGGCGCGATTCTCGGCGCCGCCTCGATTCCCTCAAGACTGGTGAACAGGCGGGTCGCGCACGGGCCCTCGTTTTCCCTGCCGAATCCCAGTCCGACCTTCTGCATGAGGCGTTCTACGGAAAGCGCCGGCTTTCGCCCTTCCAACGTCTCCAGGACCGGAGAGAATCCGCCGCGGAAACGGGTGCCGCCGCCGGCGAACAGCCCTTCCCTCTCCGTGGCACCCGTTGCCGGATCGATGGCGATAAGGCCGTTGCCATCCAGTTCGAGGGACAGATCGATCCCGCGCAACGCATCCCTGTCCACTATAACGGCGTCGTATTCCGCACTTATCCGGTCAAAGAGCGCCCGGTCGATTTGTGTCCCGAGGTGAATGTCCGCCATCAGCGTTTCAAACACCGACAGCTCCCCGGTGATGACTTCCCGCGGCAGGAGCTGTTCCGGCAGGTCCCAGAGCTGGCCGCCAAGCCGTTCGGCCGATTCGTAGAGGGAAATGACGAACCCTTTCCTGAGCAGGTCCAGAGCGGCGGTGACACCCGCAAGCCCTCCGCCGAGGACGGCAATCTTCTGGCTTTTGCGCGGCAAAGGCTGAATGCGCCTTTTGCCTGCATGCTTCTCGACACAGAGCCGCTCCAACGCCCCGATGGCTATGGGGCCACCAACGGAGCCCCGTTTGCACCGCTCCTCGCAGGGGTGATCGCAGATCCGCCCGAGAATGCCGGGGAACGGCATGGTCTTGGAAAGGACTTTGAAAGCCGCGTCCCAGCCGCCCTTTTGCAGCTCTTTCAGAAAAAGCCGTGCATCCACGTGGAGCGGGCAGGCTGAAGTGCACTCGGGAGGCTCCTCCTGGATACATCTGTTTTCCCAGGCAATCAGTTCGTTCTTTTCCATCCGGGCCTTCTTTCCTCGGAAACCGCATCGATAAGGGATTTTACAACGCAAAACGATGGAGAGCCGGTGTTGCGGAGACTCCCCATCGTTATATCATAAATTACATTACGATTAAAGCATTATGGAGCCGGCCGGGTCACGCGCCGGCTCCACGGGTCTGCTTCACGCTTCTCCTATTTCTTCGGAGGTGCGGAGGTTACATCCTGGCAGACATAACCCTGTGCCAGCGCGTCGGCCACGTCGAAAGCCTTCTTCGGCGATTTGAGCGCCGAGAGGACCTTCTCGGGATACGCCGGAAGGTGGCGGATACGCGCGCCGCAGGCGTTGTCGATGGCGTTAATGACGGCGCAGTGGGGAGCCGACAGCGGCAGCTCGCCGACGCCGCCGGCGCCGAAGGCGCCCAGAGGACGGGGCTTGGTTACGTAGATGACTTCCATCTTGTCGGGTATGTCCTTGCAGAACGGGAAGCCGGCCCCGATCATGTTGGAGTGGGCCTTGATCATCTCGAAGTCTTCGGTGAGGGCGAGGCCGATACCCTGGGCCAGGCCGCCGTACATCTGGCCGTCAACCACCAGCTGGTTGGTGATGGTGCCGACGTCGCCGACGTGGGTCATGCCGTAGCACGATGCCTTGCCGGTGGTAGTGTCGACTTCGACTTCCGCCATGAACAGACCGTACATGTAGATGCAGAAGGGGTCGCCCTTGCCGGTCTCGACGTCGCACGGCGTGCACGGCGTGGTCCACTTGCCGTACACCTTGGTTTCGATCCCTTCCTTCTTCATTTCGTCATAGGTGCGATAGGTGCCGTCGGCCTTCTTCATGGCCGCGAGCAGATTTTCGCAGGAGACCCTGATGGCGTTGCCGGTGACGACGTTGTTGCGGCTGCCGCCGGACGGACCGCTGTTCGGGGTCATGCTGGTGTCGTTCATGCAGAGATGAATCTGCGTCGCTTTCAGACCCAGGGGCCTCAGGGCTTCATGGGCGAATGCCAGCGTACCCATGTCGGAACCCTGGCCGTGATCCTGCCAGCTGTTGCCCACCATCACTTCGTTGTTGGGCAGCAGCTCAGCCCAGTTCTCGGAGGTATCGGGGCCGTCCAGGCCGCAGCCGTAGATGCCGAGGGAGACACCGACGCCGCACTTCTTGGTGTCGGTGCTTCTCAGCTTGGCGGTTTCGAGCGCTCTCTGGTACTTGGGACGGAGAGCTTCGAACTGTTCGGGGAACACGATCACTTCCGGAGTCTGCTGGGTCGGCGTGGTGGAACCTTCACGGTAGCAGTTCAGCTCGCGGAGTTCGAACGGGTCTTTACCCATCTTCTTGGCCAACTCGTCGACGAGGGACTCCGAGGCGAAGAAAGCCTGCGGAGAACCGTAGGCGCGGAACGGGGCTCCCCAACAGTGGTTGGTGCAGACCGTACGGCCCTGGCCGCGCATGTTGGGGATGTCGTAGCCGGAGAAGCAGTACTGCATGCCGCGCTGGGTGAGGAGGTCGCCGAACTCGGAGTACGGCCCGTGGTCAACCGACCAGTCGGTCTCGGCGGCGAGGAACTTGCCGTCCTTGTCGGCTGCCAGCTTGACCTTGAACCAGAACGGGGAGCGCTTGCCGGTGTAGAACTGCAGCTGCGCCCAGGAGCAGGAGAGGTGAACCGGCCTGCCGTCGACCGCCATGGTGGCGACTGCCAGCAGGGCTTCGTTGGAAGGACAGAACTTGTACCCGAAGGAGCTGCCGCAGGGATTCTGTACGATGACCAGGTTTTCCAGCTCGACGCCGATACCCGGGGCGATCATGGCCTGGTGCAGCTGCAGGCAGATGGACTTTGAGTGGACGCACACTTTGCCTTCGTCATTGATATACGCGAAGCCGACGTCGGGCTCGATGGGCATCTGGGGCTGGCGGCCGAGATAGTACTCGCCCTCCACCACATAGGCGGCCTTTTCCATGATCGGCGTGGTATCCTCGCCCTTGACCAGACCCTGGTGGAAGTAGACGTTCGGAGTGCCGGGGTGGATCTCGATGGCGTCCTCGGCCATTGCCGCGGGTGCGTTCATGTAGTGCGGCAGCACTTCCAGGTCGAATTTCACCAGCTTCGCGGCGGCTTCGGCATGCTCTTTGGTGTCGGCGATGGCGAGGGCGATGGCGTCGCCGTACTGGAAGACCTTCTCGTCGCAGAGGATCGGGCGATCCCAGCCGTCACCCTTGTTGGTGGGGAAGGTGATCAGGCCGGTGATGCGGTTTCTGCCCTTGACGTCCTTGTGGGTAACGATCTTCACGACGCCCGGAGCTTTCTCGGCAGCCGAGGTGTCGATTCCCTTGATGTTCGCATGGGCCACGTCGGCGTACGCGATGGCGGCATGGAGGGTGCCCGCGGGGAGCTGACCGGCCTTGTCGTTGCCGAAATCCCAGAGACCGCAGGCCTTGGCCACGGACGTGGGACGAGGATAGCGTGTTCCGTACACCCGGCCGTCCGCCGGCGCCTTGTATTCCAGGGCGGACGCGGACAGTTCGCCCCTGAGAACCTTGGCTGCATCCATGGTCGCATCGACGATGGAGATGTAACCGGTGCAGCGGCAGGCATTCCTGTTCTGCTGGAACCAGTCGCGGACTTCCTCACGGGAGGGGTTGGGATTGGAGTCGAGGAGCGCTTTGATGGAAACGACGAAGCCGGGGGTGCAGAAACCGCACTGGATCGCACCGTGGAAGATGAGCGCTTTCTGGATGGGGTGAAGGTTGATCGGGGTGCCGATCCCCTCGGTGGTGGTAATCGTCGACCAGTTGTCGATCCGTTTCATCTTGGTCGTGCAGCTGCGGACGAGCTTGCCGTTCAGGATGACATTGCAGGCCCCGCATGTGCCGGTAGCGCAACCGACCTTGACGCTGGTCAGGTGCAGCTGATCCCGCAACACGTCGGACAGGAGAGCCTCCTGATCGACGATCAGATGCCTCTCGACACCATTTACCTTGAGCATCTTCTTAATCATACTTCCTCCTCCTTTGGGGTTATATAACTGGGCGAGGCCCGGTTACAAGGGTTGTACAACTCCTCCTGCCCATCCTGTGGAGAGAATGGGAATGAAGTCCGGTAAAGCGTTGATCCGGTCCAACCCGGCATGCAATTGCCCCGGACGCCTGCCAGTGGAGGTGGCCGGGTCGGGGGACGTGAAGCTGCCGATGAACGTTTGCGATCCCGTGAAAAAGGCCCCCACCCCGCTGTGGAGGGGTTGGGGTGAGGGAAGGTGGAATGACAAACGCTCTTACCTCTTTCTAGACCTTTCCGAAGCTGCAGCACGGGTAGCGGCATTCTTCGCAGCCGTTGCAGAAACCGCCATGCCCCAGTTCCACCACGTCCGCGCGAGTGACCCGTTCACCCGCCAGCAAACGCGGCACAATCAGTTCGAAGATCGTTGCCTTGTGATACATGGCGCACCCGGGGACACCGATGACCGGCACCTCGCCGATGTAGGCGAGCATGAACATGGAACCCGGAAACGTGGGCGCCCCGTAGGTGACCACTTCAGCCCCGGCCGCTCGAATGGAAGCAGGCGTGCGGTCATCGGGATCGACCGACATCCCGCCGCTGGCTACGATCATTTCCGCCCCTTCGTCCAGGAGTTTGCGGATCGACTCGGCGATCACCGACTGATCATCCGGGGTGAATATCTGGTCGATGACGGTGCTGCCCACACACCCGAACTTCTCTCGCAGGATCGGACCGAACTTGTCTTCGATCCTGCCGTGGAACACCTCGTTTCCGGTGGTGACCAGACCGACTCTCAGCGATCTGAAGGGCTTTATCTCGACAACGGGACCAGATTCCCCGCATATCCTTTCGACTGCGAGGATCCGCTCATTGTCGGTATAAAGGGGTATGATGCGCGTTCCCGCAATGGGTGTATCCGCCGATACCTGCTGATTCGAATGGAGGGTCGCCAGGACGATCTGCTCAATCGTATTGATTTCCCGCAGCGCTGCTGAATTGACTTTGAGGAGTCCGTTGCGGGAAGAGATCAGCTTGACCTTTCCCTCGGACGGCTCCGAAAACGCGATACCCTCCCCCGCGGCGGCCCGCGCGATCCTGAGCGCGGCATCGTTTTCATGCACGAAACCTTCGTGAAGCTCCAGGACGTATATGTTGTCCTTGCCCAGCTTCAGCAGTTTCGGCACGTCTTCTTCCCGTATGACATGGCCCTTCTTGAACGCCCGTCCCTTGAACTCTCCCGGGACAATACGGGTAATGTCATGAAACAAGACTTTGCCGACCGCTTCCTGGACCGGGATGGCTTTCATCATCCTTGATTTTCTCCCTTTTCTTGCTCAATGTTTCCCGCGTCTGCGCGGGGTGCAGCCGTCTGCTTAAAGTCCGGGCTGTGCGGATAGAGTCCCGTCAGGCTCCAAAATGAAAAAACCCGCATCAATACCGAAAGAATTCAGTATCAATGCGGGTTCCGTTAGGTCCGCACATGGCGGAGGACGAAATCGGCGCTTTGATCTATGCGGCTAGTAACTGCTGTTGATGAGGCTGCTCCTACGGCCTGCCTTCCGGGATTTTCCCGTGCATCGACAGGGATGTAGAGCATTTCAGGGTACTAAGTTGCAGAGGTATCGTTATTTATCATGTTATATAACCATATGCAAGATTTTTTTTGCAGCCGCATGCCGGTTTAAGAAAAATGCGAAAAATGACTTTTCAGAAAAAGGTTTCCGGGTGAGATCCGAAAAAAAATCTCCCTTTGCATTATTAACTGAACTTTTCTCTTGCATTCCGTTATTTAATCTGCTACATAACGGATGGATATTCTCCCATATCCATTCTTTCCTTGGCCCCATGTTGCCCAGCATGGGGCCTCCCTTTAGCACGCGGGGCAACTTCGGCACCAGATGGAAAAGGATACCTGGAATGGAAAACAAAAAAATCGACATGTCCGGCAAAATCTATCTACACGTGAAAGACCACAAGCCTCTCGACATGGAAAGCATCCAGCTTCTCGAGAAAGTCGACATACATGGCTCGATAGCCCGCACAGCCAGGGAGATAGGCATCAGCTACCCGAAGGTATGGCATACCATAGACACGTTGAACAGGCTCTCCTCCAAACCTCTGGTTGTGAAACTGGCCGGGGGCAAAGGTGGGGGAGGAGGCACATTCCTCACCGACGAGGGCCGGAAGTTCATCAAACGCTTCAAGGCGATACAGCGAACCCACGAGAGATTCATCCGGCAGCTCGAGGACAGATGGTACAACGGCAGCAGATAAGGGCCGTGCAGACATTGATCTGACGGCCCCTTTTCCTTCCTCCCCTCTCCGCATTGCCGCAACGGATCACACGATGGAAACCGGAAAGCGCTTCAGCCCTCACCTGCTCCACCATCCAGGCGGCGATCAAGGTGCGTCAATTTCCACGTCTTCATGTGAATGGCAGCACTGGTGGCCGTCTTCCCCGCCATCGCAACGGCCGGCTTCGACACTGCCCTGTTTCATCAGTTCCGGCAATTCCCGGTTCCCGAATAGCTCCACATTCTCCCGCACGCTTTCCGATTGCGCCTCGTATACCCTGAGACCCATCATGTTCAGGAGTTCAAGAAGATTGTCGCCCACGCCGCCTACTATGACGCCGTCAAGCTGACTGCCTGCCAGTGCTCTGAACGGGTTGCATCCCGCCTCGGGCGCCGACGCATCGTGATTGGGGATGGCTGAAGTTTCTTCTGTTTCGGTATCTACCAGCATGAACTGGGGTGCTGACGCAAAATGACCGTAAATTGTGCTGGCCATTCCCTCATCCTTGATTACCGGAAAACATACTCTCATTTCCTGCTACCTCCATTGTGATAAGGGCCAGATTGAGGCCCGGAATAGGGAGCGTTGTCGCCAACGGCCGGGAAAAAGCCGGCCGGAAACTCAACCCTCTGATTTTACGTCAGGAATTTCCATGACCACTGCCCTGCCAAGCAAATCCATTACCCCCCCGCACACCGTATCACCCATGCCGTAATGCTTCAGGACGAGAGGGATTTGCGCCTTGCAGCTGGCACAGGGCGCCGCTACGTAATCCAGGGGCAGCAATGACCTGAGCTGTTCGGCCTTCATTTTCCCGAGCTGCATGCGCAGGCCTTTCATCTCATCCATGAGCAGGCCCGAGCCGCCGCCGCAGCAGAAATTCCTCTCGCGGTTCGGCGCCATTTCCACGAATTCCGCGACGCATGCCTTCATTAGCACCCGGGGCGAATCGAGAAGGCCCGCTCCCCTGCCGTAATTGCAGGGGTCGTGGAGCGTTGCCCTCATGGGCAGCCTGGAGAGACGCAACCGCGGGAGCCTTTCGGCCACGAAGTCCAGGACGTGTTCAAGCGGGAAGTCAACCGGCCCGTCCGCCCCCTCGGAATACATGCGTGCCGCCCGCCAGCCATGCCCGCACTCGCCCTGGACGACTTTCCGGGCACCGACTGCCGCGGCAGCCACCCGCATGCGGCGGCTCTGTTTCCTGAGGACCTCCAGATCGAAATGCAGCCCGTAATTTGCCGCTTCGAGCATGTTGGAAGAGAGTGTCCAGTCGACCCCCAGGTGATGAAAGACCTTGGCCGCCCCCATCAGGGTATCCACGTTGGTAAAAAGCTCCGAAGATGACGGCAGGTAGAGGATTTCAGAGCCGGGTTTGTCGACCGGGATCCTTATGTCGAGACCGGTTTCCTCGCGCAGCTCCTCCTCAAGGAACGAACAGCTGTCCAGGATCGCCGGTTTCAGAATGCCGGTGTTGTTTCCCGTCTGGAGTTCGTTCCTGGCGATCTGCACCATGAAACCAGGCGCAAACCCCAGCTTTGCCAGTATGTTTCGGCCGGCAAGGACAATCTCGGCTGTGTCGATACCAAAGGGGCAAAACACCGCACACCTCCGGCATGCGGTGCACTGGTAGAAATAACTGACCCAGGCGTCAAGCGTTTCCGCGGCAAACCCGCTCGCTCCGGAAAAACGCCGGAACAGCCTGCCGTACCAGGAAAAATACCTGGTGAATACCGACCGCAGGAGCCCGGCCCGCGCCGCGGGTATGTTGTTGAAATCGTCCGTTCCCAGGTAGCTGTGGCAGGCCTTGGCGCATGCCCCGCACCTGGTGCAGGTATCAAGCATCACGGAAAACGACCTGGCGAACCTCCGGAATTCATCCACCAGCTCCAAGGTCCGTGCCTTCATGGCCGATTCGTCAACCCGGGACAGGCCCAGATGCCGCAGATCATCTTGTTTTGCCAGATGAAACGGCGGGTTCACGGACGTCCCTCCCTGTTCGTCGTCCCTCCGCCGGTAGCGTGCGGGTCGGCATGCTTCCCGGCGACCGCGAACGGCGACCGGGGAGCGGCGCCTTCCCTTGTCGGGTAGGCCGGGGGCGTTTCAAGCAGCATCGATCGATTGACGAAGTAGCCGATCGAGTGGAGAAGCCGTGAAAAAGGAAAGTACAGCAGAAGCAGGTTAACCAGCAGGAAATGGATGACAAATACCGGGCTCTGCGGGAGCGGGGCGGGGCGAAGCCTGATGAGATCCGCCATATAGGACCTGACAGCGGGGAGATCCACCTGAAAGCCGGGGCGGTACATCATCAATCCCGTAGCTGCGATGGCGGAAAGCAGGAGCAGGCTGAAAAAATCCTCCGGCACGGAGAGCTTCTTCACCACGGGATTGGTGATTCTGCCCACTATGAGCGCTCCCAGAGAGAGCACCATGACAATTCCCGTCATTCCTCCCAGCAACCCGGAAAGATCCCGGCTCGCCGCCCGGGACAGGCCGACGAGGACAAACTGGTCACGCAGGAAATAAATACCGGCCACATGGCCCGCGATGACCAGGGCCAGCGACAGGTGAAACGACCAGACCCGGAGCCAGAGGGCCTTGTCTTCCCGGAAGAGGCCGGCGCAGAAAAAAAAATCCAGGGCCAGCGCCCTGATTTTTCCGGCAGTCGTCCCGGGGACGGGGAAGAGCGTAAGCTGAAACGGCACCGGAATGTTCAGCCAACCGCCGACCCTCAGGAGCGTGCCTGAGACAAAGACGGCAATCGCCGCATAGGGAAGGATCTGTCCCAGCAGAAACCCCATGTCCAATCCTTGCATCGATATCACAGGCAACCTGCCGGCTTGGGAAGCCCGGCCAGCTTGCAGGCGCCCTTCAACGGCCCGGGCGTGAAAAGATTCTCCATGTCCTTCATGCTCAGGCCCGTATCCTTGCAGAGCTTGCGGATCATCGGAGCAATGCGGAACCGTTCATAGTAGTCGCGCAGGTAGTAAATCACCTTCCAGTGTTCTTCGCTGAGTTCGGCAATATGCTCCAGTGCGCCGTATGCCCTGGCCACATCCTCGCTCCAATCTTCCGGATGAATCAGAAAACCGTCATCATTGAGCTCAACCAATTTTCCGTTTACCTTGAGTTGTGCCATTATCCTGACCGCAGGAGGTGATGTGCATTGTTCCCGCACAGCAAAACCGGGTTGAGAAAGGGAAAATCGACGCGAGCGGCTTTCCCGTTCAGCTTCCGTAGATATTGCTCAGGGTGTAGGTCAGGCATTTGGTGCACTGCCACTTGTATTGGCCCAGGTGTTCATGGCAGAACCATGAACCGCATTTGGCGCACTTCTTGTTCAGGTAGTACTCCGTGTCTATCTCCTTGTTGCAGGTGGCACATTTTTCAATCGACATTTGCATTCCCTTTCAGGTTCTTAAAAAAAACGCACCTCTCTATCGCCGCGACATGCGGATGGGGTGCGGGTCTCGTTGAGTCTGCCCGGGCAGAGGACGAAATGGGCGCTATTTGAACGTTTCGGTTTTCTCTATGTAACTGACGCCGCCATCCTTGAATGAAATGACCACTTTCCCGGAAAAATTGTCCGGAATTATGTTCAACTCCGAAAGGGTATCGGAAACCTTCCTTTTCCAGATAGAATTCGGCACTCTTATGTCCGTGACGACTTGCCTGCGCATGTGATTTTCCAATTCCCCCCTGGACCTCCCGACCATGGCGACTTCATGCCCTCTCCGCTCTTCGCCGTCCCAAACCGCCGCTCCCGGGTTTCACACCGCATCGGACACGTGCCCGTCAGAAGCGGGATACCGCCGTCAGCGCATCCGGGATTCCGGAAGCTGTTTTCCGGCTACAGGTAAAGACAGTACTTTAAATCGTTTACAACACTCGTTATATATAATAATAAACAACGAAGTGCAAGAGAATTTTTCCGGCTCGGCCGGACAGACCCAGGTCAATGCATATCCTGTCTTGACGATACCTGGTCTAAAGGGTAACCTTGCAACCTGGCGTCACTACCGATCATTCCGGATGGCGGTTCCGTCGCACAGACCACAACGGGGCCGAGACAGGGGAAACGTCCCCGCCGCTCCACCATAAAGGTGTCTGCATAATGAAAATCGGGTCCTTTGACTTCAACCTGCGTGAACTTTCCGGATCTTTGGGCAATCTCGGCACTTTCCTGCCCCTGGCCGTAGGCTATATCGCCGTATGCGGCATGGAGCCGGTCGGGCTCCTGGTCATGATGGGCCTGGCAAACATTGCAACAGGCTTGCTCTACCGCCTGCCGATTCCGATCGAACCGATGAAGGTAATCGCTGCCGCGGCCATAGCTCAGAAATGGCCGCCATCGATGATATTCGCCTCAGGCTTTTCCATGGGCATCATCTGGCTGGTCATCGCCACCACCGGCATCGCCTCCCGGGTAGCGAACCTGACTCCGGCATCGGTTGTGCGGGGGATCCAGACAACCCTGGGAATACTGCTCGCCATTGAAGCGGGCAAGATGCTTTCAACTTCCTGGCGCATGGGAGCGCTTGCACTGGCGGTGGGCATAGGTTTCAGGAAATTCCGCCACGCGCCTGCAGCCGTAATGCTGGTGCTGCTCGGGGTGGCGATCATGCTTGTCGACAATCAACTCGGCGCAATCAGGAGCCCGGGCATCGCATTCCCGTCCCTCACATTTTTCAACCCCGGGGAAATCTGGGAGTCCCTGGTCCAGGCGGGGTTCGCCCAGATACCGCTTACCGTGACCAACGCCACCATCGCCACCTCATGCCTGATTTCCTCGTACTGGCCTGAGCGGTCGGTTACCCCCCAGCGCCTGTCCGTCAGCCAGGGGCTCATGAATCTGATTTCTCCATTTTTCGGCGGCATGCCCATGTGCCATGGCGCCGGCGGATTGGCCAGCCAGTATTATTTCGGCGCCCGGACCGGCGGAACAAACATCATCGAAGGCGCTATCGAGATTTCCCTCGGGCTCTTCTTCGCGGCTTCGGTGGCAGGTCTGTTTTCAGCCTTTCCCAAACCGGTTACCGGAGCCATGCTGCTGCTCGTGGGTTTCGAGCTCATCAAGTTCGCCCGTGACGTGCGCGGCACAAGGGACACGCTTTCCATGGCCATGACTGTGGCAGTCTCCCTGGCGTCGAACATGGCATTCGGTTTTATCGCCGGCCTGCTGGTCAACCGGCTGTCGCCCTGCTTGAGCAAAAACGGCAAAGCACAGCAATAGCGCCGCCAACCTTCGGCGCACTGATGTTTATCCCTGTGACGGCAGAAGAAAGTATGCTAGGGTATGGATGATAGCGTCTGACAGTAACAGCATCCGGAAAACCGGGAAAATCAAGGGGGAATACCATGAAGTTGAAGGGAAGTAAAATCGGCTTTGTCGGCGGCGGCAACATGGCCGAAGCAATCGTAAAAGGTCTGCTGGCCGGCGGAGTCCCCGCGGCGGACATAACGGTTGCCGAACCGGTAGCGGAACGCAGGGAATATCTTCGCGCGACCCACGGAGTGCAAACCGCGGAAGACAACGGAAACGCGGTAAAGCCGGCCGATATCGTGATCCTTGCAATCAAGCCGCAGGTCAGCGCGAACGCGCTCCGATCGCTTCCCGAAGATTCGTGCGCCGGCAAGCTCTTCATATCCATCATGGCCGGGGTGCCGACGAAAACCATTGAAGAGGTATTGACCCAGGGTACACGGGTAATCAGGGTCATGCCCAATACCCCGGCCCTTGTTCTTCAGGCCGCATCCGCCGTCGCTCCCGGCTCCAGCGCAACCGCCGAAGACCTGGCCCTGGCCCTGGAAATTTTCGAGCTCCTGGGAACTGCCTGCACGGTGGAGGAGAAACTCCTGGATGCGGTTACCGGTCTTTCCGGCAGCGGTCCGGCCTATGTTTTCACGTTCATTGAAGCGCTCTCCGACGCCGGGGTAAAAAACGGCCTGCCACGGGACAAGGCAACCCTGCTCGCTGCCCAGACCGTTCTGGGTTCCGCGAAGATGGTGCTCGACACCGCGGAACATACGGGAATCCTGCGGGACCGGGTCACTTCTCCGGGAGGGACGACCATTGCAGGCCTCCATGCCCTCGAGCAGGCGGCTTTCCGGGGCGCGGTCATGAACGCCGTTGACAGGGCCACAAAGAGGTCGGAAGAGCTGGGTAAATCCTGAAAGGTACTCTGGTTGAAACTTTTTTTCAACCCGTCAAAACATCAGGCCGTATTCCCGCTCCATACACTCGAAAGCTCTCTTGATCCTGGTTTTGAGGGTCACCTCATTGACCGGCTTGAAAATGAAGTCGAAAAATCCCTTGCCGAGGGCCTTGGCTTCTTCATTGGCTTCATTGCTGCCCGCAATCAGGATAAACGGAATGAATCTCGTTTCCGGCAGATTCCGCAGGGCATCGAACAGGCTGTATGCGTCAAGTTTCGGCACCATCTTTTCCGTGACGATCACCTGCGGCAATTCGGATATAACCGTCTTGTAGGCTTCCATACCGTCGGCAGTCACCTTGACACGATAGCCCTCCCTGGCAAGAACCTGATTCCACATCGTTGCAAGCGAGCTGTCTTCCCCCACGAGGAGAACCGTTTTCTCCTGCCGGACGGACGGTTCCTTTCCCAGGTAGTGCCTGCAGATGGCCTCCGTGATTTCCTTTTTCGTCCCGATGAAGGGGATCACCTTCAAGCCGTGGTTGGAAGCGATATTGGAAACGATCCTGGTTTCCGTAGGGTCCGCCATGGCCAGGGCAAGCTTGCCGCCCTCGACCTTCAGCGGAAACAGCATGTTCTGCATCGCCACGTCGGCAGGAATGATGTCGAGCAGGTCGGTTGAAAACGCATGGCGGGCGAATCCCCCGACCACCTTGTACCCGTACTGCTCCGCCAGGGCAGCGGCAAGTTCCTCGCCCGTTATCAGTTCCGTTTCCTCGAGCAGGGATCCCAGCCGCTTCTTCAACCGCTTGGACCTGGCAAGGGTCCTGAGCATGGTTTTCTCAGTTATGATTCCCTGTTCAATGAATATCTCGCCAAGAAGTCTTCTGTTCGCCATCAATTTCTCCACGCCGTCCCGGTCTGATCGTGCCTCGTTTTCGGGGCATTGTATCCCGAACCGGACAACAAATCCACAGTCAATAACAAAAACACTGATCGGCCGGAGACAGGGCGAACTGAAACCCTATCGGTCAGACATATCGTCTTCAACGCGCTGACCCGGGCAATCAGCCGGTTGTTCCTTCGCTTCTTTCTGCCCGTTCATTCTCTCGAACAACTCGATCTGCTCCCGCAGGGACAGCTTCCGACACGCCCCGCTTCCCCGGCGGAGACACATCCGGCACCTGCTGTCGCTGCACCACTGGCAGGACTGGCAATCGGGACAGGGATGTTTTTTCGCAGCTTCGCTCACCGGCAACAGCCTCCTCTCCGAGTCCATTCGTCCCGGCATCCGCTTGCCGCGCCAGAGCGGCGGCGAAGCGTCGAATGTCTCCCCCATGGCCACCGGCAACTCAACTGACAGAAGCATAAGGATCATACCGCGGAAATCAGCTGGTTCGTATGGACAAGCGGGATATGTTTTGTTACGGTACCTTGCCTCAAGCGGCACCCCGAACAATTCATTGCCGGCGGAATTCCGGCCGGATCCGGGAAAACACGGGGCATATGCCTGCCGGTTGGCGTTCCGTATTCGATGCCTGGCACAATTGACCGCCTTTCGAGGCACAGTGAATCATTATGCACAGCTTTGCAGTAAAGACAAGCGCTTCTCATTCTGAAACGAGAATGCCTTCGGGCGATTCCAGGAGCCAAGCCATGCCCGCGGTTTCATCATCATTGCGAAACGTCCCTCCCGGATCCCGTGAAAAAACGGCATCAGCGGAACACGAATCCGCGGTGCCTCCGGCCAACCTCTCATCCACCTCCGCCGCCCCTTGTGCCCCCATGCTCCGCTTCGTGCCGACCCGTGATCCGGACACGTCGTGGCGCAACCTTCACCGGCTGCTGACCGCGGGAGTGCTCCGGGACCAAAGCCTCGACAGGAATATCGAGCGGCTTCACCAACGGTACCGCAGCTACGCGGCCCATTACCCCTTCGGTCAGTGGACACCCGATCTCGTCGTGACCGATGCCATGAGATCGGCCACGGAATGCTATCTGCCGGCGCAGGAAATCCGCTCCGCGTTCCGGCGGTTGTTCAGCCTGTCCCTCAGTCACCGGCCATCACCCCGCCCCTCCGGTGCCTGTTCGCCAATGAACTGGCTCGATTTCCTCGCAAGTCACCGATCGGTGCGCAGGGGTGCGAACCCGGCTCAGCTGCTGGAAGCCCTGTGCCGCGATGAGACGCTCCGCATGCGTTTCCTGTTCGAGCATTTCCTGCCCCGACGGCATGGAGGCGGCTTCAGCCGCTATCCCCACCAGATGCAGTTTCTGAAACGGCATCTCGAACAAACACCCGGATTCGCCGAAAACGGAATCCGCTGCCTGGACGCTGCCTGTGGAACGGGAGAAGGTACCTACGATCTTGCCGGGGCCCTGAAGCGGTGGGGAATCCCGGTTGCAGGGCAGGTAATCCACGGCTCGACCATCGAACCGCTGGAACTCTTCGCCGCGGCCCACGGTTTTTTCCCCCACGATCCGGGCAGGGAAGCGAACTTCAAATGCGTCATGCAGTCATTGATCGACAACGAGGCACTGGATGGCGTGGAATTCCTGCTTGAGGACATCTCGATCCCGCACAGCAACGATGAAACCGTCTACGACGTGATCCTGTGCAACGGTCTCCTGGGAGGGCCCGCCCTTCACCTGGAGGAAGATCTGGAGCAGGCAGTGGCCTCCCTGGCCGGCCGTCTCCGTCCCGGCGGCATTCTCCTTGCCGCGGACCGGTTCCACGGCGGCTGGAAGAAACTCGTGCCGGCTTCCCGACTGATGGAGACGATGTCGCATTGCGGACTGAAGGTGGTTTACGGTGAAGAGGGGGTGGCGGCGACAAAAGACGGTGCCCGGGAGCACAACGCAATTCCGTCGATCATGGGGAGGGCTGGTTGAAAGCCTGCCCCTCCGGTGTTTATCGGCTTTTTCTCCCGGATCAATCCTTTCCGGTTACCGGAGCGAACTACGGCTTTCCCAGCAAAGTATCAACACTCCATCTCCCACCGCCCTGGGCCGAAATAAACAGGAACACGAAACAATAGAGCACCGCCAGTTCCCCACCGTTCTGGAGCGGCAGGAGGGCCTTTGTGCCGTGCCCGATCCAGTACGCGACCGCCATCTGGCCGCAGGTGACGAATGCCGACCAGCGGGTGAACAGCCCGATCATCACCAGTGCGCCGCCAAACAACTCTATCGGTCCTGCAAGGTAGATGATAAACGCCGGCGCTTCTCCAGGAATCGGCGTCGGGATGCCGAACAGCTTCTGGGCGCCGTGCCAGAGGAAAAGAAACCCCGTGACCATCCGCAGCAACGCGTACGCACTGGAATTGAAACCCGACATGAAATGTTTCACCGAAGCACCTCCTTAACCGGTAAACGTGGGTATCTTCGTCATGACTCACCTGCCGATAATAGTAAAGGCTATTTGGCCCAAGTCAAACGGAGCGACGTCCCGGGACACGACCCTCCATTGCCTGTAGCCGCTAAAAATACGATTAGAGACGGCGATGGAATGGCCCGGGGGCAGGCGGTATGGATTCGGGTGAAAAATGGGCAACCGCCCAGTCGAGGATATCTGCGCAGAGGGAGCCGCGGAGTTCACCGGGTGGAGACTGGCCGAGAAAGGTCAGGGCGTCGAATAGAAGCAGGTGTCCCTCCCGCGCCAGATCACGGCCCGACTCGAGCGAAACGGCATTGTCCCGCTTGCTGAGCTTGGCCCCGCCGGGGCCGGTGACCAAAGGAAGGTGCCAGTAGGAAGGAGTGGGATAGCCGAGAAGGCGCTGGAGGCGTATCTGTCTCGAGGTTGAAGCCAGGAGGTCGGCGCCGCGCACGACCTGGTTCACGCCGGAAAGCGCGTCGTCCACGACCACCGCAAGCTGATAGGCAAAGGGTCCGTCCGCCCTTTTGATGACGAAATCGCCGCCGGCTCGGGCGAGGTCGGCGCGGCACGGCCCCATGATGCCGTCGAGGAATTCAATGGTCTCGGCGCCGGCATGGACGCGGATGGACCTGGCGGTCTTCCCTTTGGGAATCCCGTTGCGGCACAGGCCGGGATAGGCCGTCCCATCCTCTCCCGGATGGGGCGCGGATGCGACCCGGGCGATCTCGGCCCGCGAGCAGCCGCAGGGATAGGCGGCGCCTTCCCTGAGAAGCCGTTCCAAAGCCTCCTGGTAGACTGCCGCCCTGCAACTTTGCCGGAGCACTTCCCCGTCCCAGCTGAAACCCAGGATCTCCAGCGTGCGAAGGATGTCGTCGGCCATCCCCGGGACTACACGCGGCGTATCCAGGTCTTCAATGCGCAGGAGCCACCGTCCCCCTGCCCTTTTCGCCAGTACATAGCTGCCCAGGGCCGCCACCAGCGAACCCAGGTGGAGCGGGCCGGTGGGGGAAGGAGCGAAGCGGCCGATCGTAGTTGCCGTTTTCTCATGTTCCATTGAGTATTTGCAAAGAATCTGCATCAGATCGTAAAGACCTGCCAGGTTTCACAAACCCGGCAGGTCTTTTCATCACTTTTCATCCATTATCCTCAGCGCTTCCCGCGCCAGCCTGAGGGTGACTTTCCTCCCCTCGGACAGCGCGTATCGGCCGATCTCTGCCAAAGCGCCACGGAGTGACGGCACATCCCTGCGGACGTGCTTCAGCACATAATCAGCCACGTCGGCAGGCACGAGCACCTGCATATCTTCAGCCAGCTTGGCCAGGATCATGCGCCGGGATTCGTCGTCGTTGATGTCGACCCTGGCCACCAGCCCCCACAGCAGCCGGGAAATCAGGTGGTCGTCGAGACCCGGCAGTTCTTTTGGCGGTGCAAGGCCGGTGATCATGATCCTGCGCCCCGAGTCGTAGAAGTCGTTGAAGAGTTGCCAGATCTCCACCTTCAGGTTGGCGTTGTCCGGAAGGCAGTGGAGGTCGTCCAGGAGCAGCGCCTGCGCCTGCTGGAACCGCTCACCGAGGAGAGATACCCGCTCGGCGGAATAGTCGCCGCCATAGATCTGCTGGATTTCCCGGCAGGAGATCATCGGAGCGGGTGAAGCTGCCGCTGAAGATAGGCTGTTGGCGACCGCCGCCAACAGATGGGTCTTGCCGCTGCCCGGGGGACCGTAAACGTAGAGCAGATTTTCCGTCCCGTCGCTGCCGGCCAGTTTCCGGGCGAAAAGGCACGCCGCCCTGTTGCCGTCGCAGACGACGAAATTGTCGAACGTATAACGGGGAGTTGCTGGGAAATCGAAGATCAGCTGCATGGTCAAAACAGCTTTCCCTGGGGAGGTTCGGGCACCTGGCGGCCGAAGTGGAGATAGGCGGCGCGGGTGGCTGTACGACCGCGAGGAGTGCGGTTCAGGAAGCCGTTCTGGATCAGGTACGGCTCGTAGACGTCCTCGATGGTGTCGCTCTCCTCGCAGATGGCGGCCGCAAGGGTATCCAGCCCAACCGGGCCGCCGGAGAACTTGTCGATGATGGTGAGCATGATCAGCCGGTCCATGGGATCGAAGCCCATTTCGTCGATCTCCAGGAGCCCCAGGGCGTCGTCGGCCACCTGGCGGGTGATGACGCCGTCCGCGCGCACCTGGGCGTAATCGCGGACCCGGCGCAGCAGGCGGTTGGCGACCCGGGGGGTTCCCCGGCTGCGGCGCGCCATTTCGTGCGCCCCTTCGGCATCGATGCGAATGCCGAGAATGCGGGCCGAACGGGTAACGATGACGGCCAGCTCCGATTCGGTGTAGAATTCCAGCCGGGATATGACGCCGAAGCGGTCCCTGAGCGGCGACGACAGCAGGCCGGCGCGGGTGGTTGCGCCCACCAGGGTGAACCTGGGCAGGTCCAGCTTGATGGTGCGGGCGCTGGGTCCCTGGCCGATGATGATGTCCAGCTGGAAGTCCTCCATGGCTGGGTAGAGGATCTCCTCCACCACGTGGGACAGCCGGTGGATCTCGTCGATGAACAGGACGTCGTGGGGCTCAAGATTGGTCAGGATTGCCGCCAGGTCGCCGGGCCGCTCGATCACCGGTCCGGAAGTGGACTTGATGTTTACCCCCATCTCCGCGGCGATGATGTTGGCCAGGGTGGTCTTGCCCAGGCCGGGAGGACCGTAGAGGAGCACGTGGTCAAGGGATTCGCTCCGACCCCGGGCCGCATCGATGAACAGCTGCAGGTTCCCCTTGGCCTTCTCCTGGCCCACGTATTCGGCCAGCGCCCGCGGGCGCAGGGTGGTCTCGAACAGGAAATCGTCTTCGGTTGTCTGCGGCTCGATTATCCGGGACATGAAAAAACCTTTGCCTTGTGCCTGCCTTTATTTCATCAGCGCTTTGAGCGCCTGTTTCAACACCTCTTCCATGGAGTCGTCGGGCGAAACCCGCATCTCCGCCAGGGTCTTCTTCACCACCGACTCCTTGTAGCCAAGGTTCACCAGAGCCGAAGCCACGTCGTCCTCGATGCCCGCGGACGGCGGCATGCCCTCCCCTTCCAGGGCCGGCGCGGCCAGGTCCAGCTTCAGCACCTTATCCTTCAACTCCAGAACCAGACGCTCCGCAGTTTTCTTGCCGATACCGGGCACTGCGGACAGGCGGCCTAGGTCTGCGCGGATGATGGCCGCGGCCAGTTCGCCGGTCTGCACGTTGGAGAGGATGTCCTTGGCAAGCTTGGGGCCGATGCCGGAAACGGAGATGAGGAGCTGGAAGAATCTCTTTTCCGCCAGGGTGCGGAAGCCGTAGAGGCTGATCGCATCTTCCTTGACGTGGGTGTAGATGTTGAGGGAAATCTGCGCCCCCGGCTCGGGGAGTTCGTAGTAGGTGGAAAAGGGAATCTGCACCCGGTAGCCAACGCCGTTCACGTCCAGGACGATGAATTCCGGCGACTTGTGGGAGATCTTTCCGGTGAGAAGAGCGATCATCTCAGCTGCCTCCGCAGCGCGTTCAACTGATGGGAATGGGCGTGGCACACCGCAACCGCCAGGGCGTCCGAGGCATCCTCCTGGGCCACCTCGGGCAGGTTCAGGAGCACCTTGAGCATCTGCTGCACCTGGACCTTGGCCGACTTGCCGTGCCCCACGACCGCCTGCTTCACCTGGAGGGCCGTGTATTCGAAGACCGGCAGGCCGGCATTCACCCCGGCGACGATGGCCGCGCCGCGGGCCTGGCCCAGCTTGAGGGCGCTCTGGACGTTCTTGGCGAAAAAGATGTTCTCCAGCGCCACCGCATCGGGTCGGTATTGCTCGATGACCTCGGTCAGCCCCTGGTAGATCCGCAGGAGACGCCGGGGAAAATCCTTGGCCGCATCCGTGAAGATGGCGCCGTTATCCACGTGGATCAGCCGGTTCCCCTCCTTGACGATGATGCCGTAGCCGGTTATGCGCGAACCGGGATCGATGCCCAGAATCCTCATGCCATCCCCTGATACTCGGAGGGGCGGATCATTCGCCCGCCCCCTCCTGTCACATCATCTTTTCCATCTCTTCTTCCGAGATGTCGAAGTTGGCGTAGACGTTCTGGACGTCGTCGTTGTCCTCCAGCCGCTCCATCAGCCGCAGCATGCTTTCGGCCTGCTTCCCCTCCAGCTTGACCATGGTCTGGGGAATCATGGTGACCTCGGCCGATTCCGGCTTGAAGCCGGCTTTTTCCAGAGCATCCCGGACCTCGATGAAAGCGGAGGGATCGGTCATGACCTCGATCTGGCCGTCCTCGTCGGACACGTCCTCCGCGCCCGCCTCCAGCGCCGCCTCGAACAGGCTGTCGAAATCAACATCGCCGGGGAACACGATCAGGCCTTTTTTGTCGAACATCCAGGAGACACAGCCCGCCTCGCCCATGTTGCCGTTGCACTTGGAGAAGGTGCTGCGCACGTCGGACACGGTGCGGTTGCGGTTGTCGGTCATCACCTCCACCAGCACCGCCACGCCTCCGGGGCCGTACCCCTCATAGGTGGTCTCCTCGTAGTTCACACCCTCCATGTCGCCGGTGCCCTTCTTGATGGCCCGCTCGATGTTGTCCTTGGGCATGTTCTCCGCCTTGGCCTTGTCGACGGCGGTACGAAGGCGCGGGTTGCCGTCCGGGTCGCCGCCGCCGATCTTGGCCGCGACGGTGATCTCCTTGATCAGCTTGGTGAAGACCTTGCCGCGCTTGGCGTCGGCAGCCCCCTTCTTGTGCTTGATGGTGCTCCATTTATTGTGGCCCGACATCTGTCATATCTCCCTTGAATCATTGAACATTAGTTGCAACAGGAAAAACTTGTAGATATTAGCACGGGAAAATCGGGGTTGTAAAGTGAGAAATGGGGTTGCCGAACGCTAGTCAAAGACATTACCAAAGAATTCCTCCATCTTGGCCCTGGTCTTCAGGGTAATGCCCCGCGTCCCCTGGAATTTTCCATCGATCAGGTCCAGCACCAGTCGGTGATCCAGGTGGTTTTTCTTTGACCAGGAGATAAGAGTTTCTCCAACCGATTCCAGTTGCCGCTCTATGCATTCTTTTCTTTCCTCGATGTTCATTTTGCGCCTCCCTGCATCATAAGATATGACCGGGCTTCCGGCTCTCCATGCCGCCGCAGGCGAAAAAAGCCGTTTGCGGAAACAAAAAAGCCGGGTCCGCGTATCTTTTGGGAAGATATTTCGGCGACCCGGCTATCTCGTTGAGACCCTGTAGGCTTTCCGTCCCACCCTCACGGATGGTTTAGTATTTTCGTCTATCAATCTCCGTCCTTGTTAACGGCTTATTAGTAATCCATTTCGGCAAGACAAGTCAAGGCAAGATTATACCCTCTCATGAACGGCACCTGTCCCGGCTGCCGGTTTGCTATCTCCCGGGCGGCTGATAAACTTGAGTTGGCAAGACATCCGAAGTCCGACCGGGTTGTGCCGGGATAGGTCGAGCCCAGCCCTGCCTGCCGGATCAACCGGCTTGCCAACTTCGGCCACGGGAGGTCGACCATGCAAGATTTTTTTCCCCGCGTTTTCGGAAAACTCGGAAGCCGCGGAGAAGAACTGCTGTTGCTTGCCGCGGCCGGATCCGCGCTGATTCTCCTGGCAGCCGCCTCCTGTGGCAGACATGAAGCAAAGCAGACAGCTTCGGGGCCCGTTGAGGTCACCACGGTAACCGTCCACCCGAAAGATCTTCCGGTGACCTTTGAATACGTGGCCCAGACTCAGAGCTCCCACCAGGTGAACATCCAGGCCCGGGTGAACGGTTTCCTGGACCGGCAGGTATATTCAGAGGGATCGATGGTGAGGAGCGGCCAGGTCCTGTTCCTCATGGACAAGAAGCCTTTCCAGGCCCGGGTGAACGCGGCGAAAGCGGCGCTTGCGAGGCAGAAGGCCGCCCTGGAAACGGCCCGGGCGAACCTGAACCGGGTCAAACCCCTCGCGGCGCTTAACGCCCTGTCGCCAAAGGACCTGGACGAGGCGACCGGATCTTTCGAATCGTCCGCTGCCGCGGTGGAGCAGGCGAAATCCCAGCTGGAAACAGCCGAGCTGGACCTCTCCTACTGCACCATCACCTCCCCCGTCACCGGCATCACCGGCGCAGCCCAGCAACAGGACGGAACCTACATCAACCAGCAGAACAGCCAACTCACCACCGTGGCGGTGCTTTCGCCGATCCGGGTAAATTTCAGCCTGTCGGAAAACGAGATCCAGAGATACCACGACCGGGTCGGAAGGGGGACGCTGATCCCGCCCCCAAACGGGGGCTACGCAGTCGAAATCATCATGGTCGACGGCTCGGTCTTTCCCCACAAGGGACGGATCACCTTCGCCGCCCCTTCATACAATGCCCAGACGGGGACGTTCCTCATCCGCGCCAGCGTCCTCAATCCTGACGGGATACTGCGGCCGAACCAGTTCGTGCATGCCCGACTCAGGGGCGCCGTACGGCGGGGGGCGGTCATGGTCCCGCAGCGGGCCGTGCAGCTGGGAGGCAAAGGGCATTTCGTCTGGCTGGTGGACAAGGACGGCAAAGCCGAGCACCGGCCGGTGACGGTCGGCGAATGGCAGGGAGACGACTGGCTGATCAACGAAGGGCTCGGCGCAGGCGACCGCGTGGTCGTTGACGGCGGAATGTCGCTGCAGCCGGGCGTACCGGTAAGGGTGAAACGGTAAGGGGACCATCCATGTTCTCAAGGTTCTTCATCGAAAGGCCGATCTTCGCCACCGTCATCTCGCTCATCATCGTCATTGCCGGTCTGGTCTCCATGAAACTGCTGCCGGTATCCCAGTATCCTACCATCACTCCCGTCCAGATCCAGGTCACCACCACCTATCCCGGCGCCGACTCCAAAACCGTCGGCGACTCGGTCGCCGCACCCATCGAGGCGCAGATCAACGGCGTGGACAACATGCTGTACATGACCTCCACCAGTTCCAGCACCGGCAAGCTGACCATTACCGTCTACTTCACTCTCGACACAGACCCGGACATCGCCCAGGTCCAGGTGCAGAACCGGGTAAACCTGGCCCTGCCCCAGCTCCCCGAGGCGGTAACCCAGTACGGGGTCTCGGTGCAGAAGAAATCGTCCAGCACCCTGATGATCATCGCCATCACCAACAGGGACGGCCGGTACAGCCCGGATTACGTCACCAATTACGCCAACGTCTACGTTCTGGATGCGATCAAGAGGGTGAACGGCGCCGGCCAGGCCCAGATCTTCGGCGTGCCCGACCAGGCGATGCGCATCTGGATGGACCCGGACAGGATGGCCTCCCTGGGAATAACGACCAGCGACATCCAGGGCGCAGTGGCGAAACAGAACGCCCTGGTCGGCGCCGGTCAGGTAGGCCAGCAACCCAGTGGCGGCAAGGTGCAGCTGACTTTTCCGGTGCTGACCCAGGCCCCGTTCATTAAGCCTTCAGAGTATGAGGACATCATTCTGCGCGCCAGCCAGGACGGCAGCGCCATCGTCCGCGTCAAGGACGTGGCCCGAGCCGAGGTCGGGCGCAGGCAATATGTCGACGACAACAGGCTGAACGGGGCCCCGGCCACGCCCATCGCGGTCTACCAGCAGCCCGGCGCCAACGGCCTCGAAGTGTCCCGGGCGGTGAGAAAGACCCTGTCGGAACTGAAACGTTCCATGCCGGCCGGCATCGATTACGTCATAGCCCTGGACACCACGGATTTTGTGCGCATCTCCATCGAGGAGGTCATGCACACGCTCTTCGAGGCCATCCTGCTGGTGATCCTGGTCGTTTATCTCTTTCTGCAGAGCTTCCGCGCCACGGTCATCTGCACGGCCGCCATATTCGTGGCGCTGACCGGGACCTTCACCGGCATGCTGGCGCTTGGGTTTTCCATCAACCTGCTGACGCTGTTCGGCATCGTGCTGGCAATCGGCATGGTGGTTGACGATGCGATCGTGGTGGTGGAGAACGTGGACCGGAACATGACCAAATCCCGCCTCGCCCCCAGGGAAGCCACCATCAGGGCCATGGAAGAGATCGGCTCATCCCTGGTCGCCGTGGTGCTGGTCATGTCCTCGGTATTCATCCCGGCGGCGTTTCTCCCGGGCACCACCGGCCAGCTCTACAAGCAGTTCGCCATTACCATCGTCATCTCGGTGGCCCTGTCCGGCTTCGTGGCGCTGACGCTGACGCCGGCCATGTGCGCCACCCTGTTGAAGCACGCCAGCCCTCCCGAACGCGGATTTTTCGCCTGGTTCAACCGCCAGTTCGACCGCTTCACCATAGCCTTCGGCAACGCCGTGACGCTGATGATCAAGCGGATGTCGGTCGCTTTCGTGCTCCTTGCAGTCATGGTCTGGGGGCTGGTGCATTTGTTCATGACGATTCCCACCAGCTTCGTGCCCAACGAAGACCAGGGTTACGTGCTCGGCCAGCTCCTGCTTCCGGACGCCGCAAGCATGGATCGCACCACGCGGGCATCCGCCGGCATCGACCGGATGTTCGCCGCAAACCCGGCAGTGGCGAACCGGACGGCCATCAACGGCTACAGCCTGTTGGACGGCCAGTACAAGCCCAATACGGCAACCTTCTTCGTAACCCTCAAGGACTTCAAGGAGCGCTATTCCTCGATCCGGCAGGCAAAAAGGGAAAATGCCAAGGCAGTCCTGGTCGGGATTCAGGACTCATCCCGCGGAATCCTTGAAGGCAGGTTCCTGCCCATTCCGCCGCCGGCCATACCCGGTATCGGCACCACGGGCGGATTCGAGTTCTGGATCCAGGACAGGGGTGGCGGTGATCCGGCGCGCCTGAACGAGATCACCCGCCGGTTTCTCGACCAGGCCCTTCGACGTCCCGAGCTCTCCAGGCTGAACACCACCTTCCGGGCCACTTCGCAGCAGCTGAAAGTCGAAGTCGACCGTTCCAAGGCCGAACTCCTGGGCGTGCCGGTCGAAGACGTCTACAGCGCCCTGCAGGCCCAGTTCGGATCGATACAGGTCAGCCAGTTCAACCAGTACAGCCGGGTCTGGAACGTCATACTCCAGTCCGACGCACCTTTCCGCAGGACCCCGGCCGGCATCACCCGGCTCTATACCAGGTCGGCCAACGGCCACATGGTGCCCCTGTCGGCGGTCGTGAGAACCAGCTTCGAGGCCGGACCGGACCTGGTGCCCCATTTCAACGGATTTCCCGCTGCCCAGGTCACGGGTGCAGCATCCGAGGGTTACAGCTCCGGCGAGGCGATCAGGGCCATGGAGGAGGTAGCGTACCAGGCGCTGCCCCAGGGCTACGGCTTCGCCTGGTCGGGAATGGCCTACGAGGAAAAGAAATCGGGCGGAACCTCGGCGGCCGCCTTCGCCTTCGGCCTGATCATCGTATTCCTGGTCCTTGCCGCCCAGTTCGAGTCGTGGACTCTGCCGGGCTCGGTCATGACGGCGGTGCCGTTCGGCATCCTGGGTGCGCTCGTCTTCAACTGGCTGCGCGGGCTCAACAACGACGTCTATTTCCAGATCGGCCTGCTGGTGCTGATCGGGCTCGGGGCGAAGAACGCCGTGCTCAGGGTCACCTTCGCCGTCGATCTGCGCAAGCAGGGGCTGTCCATAATGGATGCGACGATCCGGGCCGGAGAGGAACGGCTGCGGCCCATCATCATGACGTCGCTGGCGTTCATCTTCGGTGTGCTGCCCCTGGCGCTCGCCGCGGGCGCCGGCGCCAACGCGCGTCACTCCATCGGCACCGGAATCATTGGCGGGATGATCGGCGAGGCCACGCTGGCAATGCTCTATGTACCGCTGTTCTTCTACCTCTTCGACCGGCTGGCAGAACGGGGCAAGGAGAACAAGGGCGCTTCGGGAGAGGATACCAGGGGGAAAGAAAATATTTTCACCAGGATAAAGAAGAAATTTCGGCCTGAAGTCAGGAGCGAACTATGGGAATGACGAAAGTCCGTGCCCGGAACTGGCTGGCGCGTTTCTCCCGCTTCTGGTGGAGCGACCGGGGCCTGTCCATGCTGCTGGCATTCATCCTGGTGGGCTTTCTGCTGGCCCCGCTCAGCAGGTCCGGCCTGTCCTCCGGAATCATCTCACTGTTCTTCTCCCTGCTGCTGTCGGGCATGCATGTCATCTCGAAAAAGAAGCTGCACCGGGCAGGGGTTACCCTGGTGGCGCTGGTCGCCATGATCCTCACCTGGATGAAGCATTTCTCCCCCGAAAGCAGGTTGCTCTATGCCTGCAGCGACCTCTTCACGCTGATTTTCCTGATCCTCCTGACCTGGGTGGTACTGCGCCATGTCTACCAGGAAGGCCCGGTGACGGCAGATCGGATCCGGGGAGCGATCGTCGCTTACATACTGATCGGCTTCACCTGGGCAGTGCTCTACCACTTCGTCGAAATGTGCCTTCCCGGCTCGTTCCACTTGACACGGGCCGCGGTTGGCGGGCATTACTTCGAGAAGCAGTCCGAATTGACCTATTACAGCTTCATCACCATGACCACCACCGGCTACGGCGACATCGTTCCCGTTCACCCCGCGGCCAGGACACTGGCCATCCTCGAGGGCCTGATCGGGCAGCTTTTCCCGGCCATCCTGCTGGCCCGGCTCGTTTCCCTGCAGCTCAGCCATTCGTGCGCAAAAAAGGATAGGGAGAAGTAAACGGTCCCTATCTGCCTTGACCGCCGGGGATTACAAAAAAAGGAAGTTGCGGCAGTGCGGCAACTTCCTTTTTGAGCCCTGCAAAGGGGCAAATGCCGAGAGCCTGGTCTACACTGCCGACAATGTCACGGGTGCAGATCTGGCCCCGAAATAAGCCCTCAATTACTGCGCGATTATGTACTGAACGAGTTTATCTGGTGCAAACGAACGATCCTCTTGCAGCCCCCACTTTGGCGTTCTTGCACGGGAATTTGTATACCAGGTTCGGAACATCTTTTGCCGGGCTGGCATAGAAGCACAAAACATTGGGTCCGCTTACCAGTGAGCGCTGTAAAATCAGCTTAACGGAGGAAACATTCTCAGTAGTCGCCCCTGGAGCCGATACATGGCTCGCCAGCCACGACGGTACGAACTGCAGGTCCATGACAAGGTTGCTTTCGCACTTCGCCGTGTAGGTTGGATTTCTGGGCAGGTTTGCCTGGGGGCGGGGCGGATCCGGCTGGGGCTTCAACTTCGATGAAGGGACAGCTTCGTTGACAGCCCCTCCGGTTGTCGCCCCATAGCCCGCAAGAGGCAGGGCAATCACCATGGCCGCGGTAAATATCGCCAAAGTTTTTTTCATACATCCTCCTTTTTTGAGAAACAAGCGGTTTCCGTCGCGCAGGGATCGGAGTTGACATCAGGGCTTGCCCCTTGTGAGGCTCTGCGCCGCATGCGGATCAGCCGCGCCCGATGCTGCCGACATAAGAGAGAAGGTTTCTTCCCGGTTTGAGGATCCGCCTCTGACCTAAGCACGTCACCTGCTGCTTCCCGGCATGCCGGTGGCTGACATTTATCATTTTTTTTCATTTGTGTACACAAAAATGGTGAACACGGAGATGGTGGGAATAGAACCAATGGAGCAATTCGCGTAAATGATCCTGATTGTGATAGAGCGGAATTCAGGTTATTTTATGCTCGTCTTTTTTCTGCGCAGGCAACTTCAGGAGCAAGGGTACGATCACTGCTGATGGGAGGGAAATCAGATGATTCTGAAACGGATCTGTCCGACAATTCTTTTTTGCGCGTGCCTTTCCGCATTGTGCCTTCCGGTGCCCGCGGCGACGGCCGATAGTGCCACATCCCCACCACCGAAGTCAGACAGTCGCCCGAAATCGCACCAAGCGCCGGCGATTTATGGTTTCCGCCTTGGAATGGCACAAGATCAGCTGCTGGGCCGCTTCAGGGAGTTTCCGGGGCTTGCAGCCCTTTCCGGCGATGGTTCCGCAGTGATGAACCTGGCTGACCGGGAGAAACAGCCGGCTGTCAGGGGTGTAAGAAGCCTGTCCGGGCTGATCGAGCTGGAAGTATACCCTCCCTACCTGACGGCACGGCATGGAGGAAAACTTGAGTCGATCCGGGGCGGTCACCTCTATCTCCTCGTGAGAGACGGGAAGCTGGCGGTCATTCGTTTGGTGGATGTCCGATCGGATTCCTGGCACGACCTGGATGGATTCATCAAAGAGATGTCGAGAAGATACGGCATCAAAATGACTTCGAAGAGCACGCCGCAGCCGACAGGATCGTCCGCGCCGGACGGCGTGCCGCCCGATTTCGCAGCCAGGACAGTTGAGGGCACGTTCAGCGGCTACAGCATCGCCTGTTCTTGCGTCGGACCGCCGGCGCCTCCGGGAATGTGCGACCTGTGGCTCAAAGCGGTGGACAGGCCTCGGGAAAGGAAATGACCATTACACAACTTTACCGGCGTCGTCTCAAAAACCCAGTTTAGTCAGCAACTTCCGGATGCCGGAAATCTTCTTTTTTTGCCGGTCCGGTTTTGGGGTGGCGGGCACATATTCGTCTAAAGAGCGCAAGAAGTCCGCGGGTCCCCTAAACTGGTCCGAAACGAAAGAGGGCACTATATCAAGCGGTTTTCCGTGGTTGATAAATATGCAGCGCAAACCCTTTATTTCCGATGCTCGTTCCAGATTCGACAGGGTATCTTCGACAAAACAGGTATGTTCCGGATCGGCATCCATAAGCTCCAGAACAACCCTGAGCGGCTTTGTGCTTTCCGCCTTTTTGACGAAATCGACCTGGTCGAGTCCTAAAATTGCATTCTGCTCAAAGAACGGCAGTATGCCTAATCTATCAAGCACAGGCATGCCGAAGGTCTCCATACAGCATTGCGTTAAAATTCCGTGCTTAACGCGCCCATTAGTACCACTGAAAGCTTCAACCAAATCTGTTGTGTCGTCGAAAATTTCGGGGCAATGTTGAATCAGCAATTCGTAAAGAATGGCGTAGTGTTTTTTGAACAGGCGAAGCCGCGTTTCTTCCAGATCGAATCCATAATGCTCGATCACCGGGATAAATGCGCCATAGCAGTCGTGAAAGGTATTATAGCATTCGTCCACAAGGTACTGCGCTTCTTCCATAGATAACATCGGGAAGAATTCCAAGGCAAGTTCAATATGGGCATCGTGGCAGTGAACATAATAATCCCGGGAAACGCGAGAATACGGATACAAAACATTGCCTATGTCCCATATCATGTTGGAATTGTTATTCATATATTTGATATATAAGCTTCCCTGTCTATGAGCATTGGGAGCAATCGAAAAACGTGGAAGATATATTTTCTGATGACTGGCCGGCGATTCTGCCTCGGATTTCCATCCGCCTGGTCCATGATCATTGTTTCAAGTCATCGGTGTGAATTATACCATAGAAGATGCACGTAGCGCCAAATTTCCTGGGAAAAGGGTCAAATTAAGCGGGGATGACGAAAAGTGGACAGATCACCTATGTTAAAGCACGATTAGAAACAACATCCCCTTAAGCTGCTGATGCTCGCTGTTAAAACCACTTTCTCTGAAAGTAGTCACGGTTCTTTTTAAAGATAGAGACGATCATGAGAGCACAAGCCCACATCGAAATAAACATGATCCAAAGAGTAATTTGCGACATACTCTCTGTCATCTTTTGAATGCCGTTCAGTTCGCCCTCTGGGAGATCGATGAGACTCCCACTCCAGTAGAATGCGAGAAATAATAGTGAAATTTTCGTCGGCCAATAGGACCACGCAAGTCTTCGAGCAAGCCCGACTGCCGGCACAAAATATATTGAAGCCAACAGCATCAGAAAAACGGGTGAAGGGGATTGATTTACTTCCCACACGAGCATCATGGATACAAGCAGGAAAGTTCCTATCGTAATAATGCGGACAATCTTGAGAATGAAGGGTTCTTTCTGCATTTTTGCCTGTCCTTTGCACGACGCATCGTAAATGCTGGTAAATTCTGCAAATTCTGAAATTCTGTGAAATTCTGGGGACATCTTTGAAATTCTGGGGACATCTTACTCATTAAGAAATCTTTGGCCCCGGCTTTTTCCTCTTCAGCATACGACCCAGCATGTTCTCCAGTTCCGCAACAAATTTTTCGCTCCCTAAGGGGCGGCCTGTTCTCTCTGCCTGATTGAGAGCTGCAGCCATTGAGAGACAGGGAGTTTCCGACAGGTAGCTTTTCCAATCACCCACCATTTCAACCAAGGGAGATTGCTTTACCAAACGATCTTCTTTTCCATCAACATGATAAGGAGCGCTGCTCCATGGATAATCCTCCGGGTGTACGCACAGCTTGCTATTGACAGGATTCAGCTCTACATAACGTGCTGCAGCAACAAGATATGTCTCATCCATCGGAAACGATGCAAACCGCCCCTGCCAGAGGTGTCCACGCCATCCATAACGAAAATTGACCATTCGCGTATATCGACGGTGGGTTTCTCCAATCGCGAGGCGCAAGCCATCCTCATCCTGCGGTACGGCGATGATATGCACATGATTTGGCATTAGGCAATACGCCCATATCTCGACCTTGTACCAGGCACTCCACTCCGCCATAAGATCGAGATAGGCACGATAATCATCAATGGTAAAGAAAGTTTGTTGGCGTCGATTACCTCTCTGGGTGATGTGATGAGGAAAACCAGGGGCAACGACTCTTGCAATTCTGGCCATACCCAATATTATGCGCCCCATCATTTTGTTACAAGTTTTTTATTTTTGCATTCCAATGTTTTAAGTTAGGATCCTAATGAGTATGATGTCCCCGGAATTCCCGGAATTCCCAGAGGACGCTGACTGCCGTCGCTCTTGGGTATCATGACCCGTTTGACAGGATCGGGTTTGTACGTCTTGTTTCTCAGTGCTTCTTCCAACTCCGCCATGAATGCG
>JAVBWB010000040.1:0-4976 GCA_036677645.1 Geobacteraceae bacterium
GTGAATCGGCAAGACTCAGGAATATGGCGGAGTGCGTTAAAACACCCGACTCCTCGAGGGAATCGATGAAGAACCTGGCCACATCGAATTTCACGCCCATGGCGGCGAAGATAACGGTGAATTCTTCCTCGGCGGTCAGAATTCTGGCCTGCCTCGCGATCTGGGCGGCAATGCGGTTGTGCGGCATGCCGCTGCCCGAGAATATCGGCAGTTTCTGCCCCCGGATCAGGGTATTCATTCCGTCAATCGCAGAGATTCCTGTCTGGATAAAGTCCCGGGGATATTCCCTGCTCCAGGGATTTATCGGCAGTCCGTTCACATTCATCATCTTATCTGAAATCACCTGCGGAGCCCCGTCGATAGGCCTTCCCAGACCATCAAAAACCCTGCCCAGCATATCGCGGTCCACGGGGATTTCCAGCGCTTTGCCTACAAAGGTGACTCTTGTCCGGCTGACTGAAAGCCCGCCAGTTCCCTCAAATACCTGCACCACAGCTCGCCCCTCATCAACCTCGAGCGTCTGACCGATGCGTATCCCGCCGGCGGCGTCACGGATTTCGACAATATCTCCATAGCCCACCCCCTTGACCCCGTCGACAAAGATTAGTGGGCCGGAAATGCCCGAAAGATTGGTGTATTCTATTTCCGCCGCCATTTTACACCTCTGCCTCCGCTGTTGATAGGGTTGCCAAACCCTTCTCCAGCCTCTTTATGTAGTCGTCGATCTTTGCCAGTTCTTTGTTGGGAATTTCGGATTTCAGCCGCACCATTTCTGCGACAACATCCAGGGAGGCGATATCTTTAACGGACACACCGGCGTGCACCTGCGCCAGCCCCTTTTTGTATAGGCAAAGCAGCGCCTGCAGTATTTTCAGCTGCTTTTCCGGAGAGCAAAACTTATCCTGCGGATCGAAGGAATTTTGTTGCAGGAAGGCGTTTTTGATCGTTTCCGCACAAAAGAGAATGAACTGCTCAGAAAGTGGCAGAGCGTCACTGCCCACAAGTTTTACCACTTGCTCCAGCCGATGATCGGTAAGCAGAATGTCCATTACTTCATTTCTTGTTGTCAGCCATTCGCCGTCGAGATCCTTCCACCAGCTTTCAATATCGGGGAGGTATTCAGTATAGCTGTCTATCCAACTGATGGATGGATAGTGCCGGGCATCGGCGAGTGCTTTATCCAGAGCCCAGAAGCATCGAACAAATCTTGATGTGTGCTGGGTGACAGGCTCCGAAAAATCCCCTCCCGGAGGCGATACAGCACCGACGATGGTAATATCACCGTCTTTTCCGGAAAGTGTTTCCACAAGTCCCGCCCGTTCATAGAACTCGGCGAGCCTTGTGCCGAGATAGGGCGGAAAACCCTCTTCAGCTGGCATGTCGCCCAGGCGGCTGGAGAGCTCTCTTAAGGCTTCCGCCCAGCGGGAAGTGGAATCGGCCATTACCGCTACGCTGTATCCCATGTCGCGGTAGTATTCGGCAATCGTTACCCCAGTATAGATGCTTACTTCCCGGGCGGGGACCGGCATGTTGGAGGTATTGGCGATCATAACAGTGCGCTCGATCAGAGGCCTGCCGTTTCTTTCATCAATGAGCTTCGGGAAGTCCGTGAGAACATCCGTCATCTCATTGCCGCGCTCGCCGCAGCCGATGTAGACGATAATGTCCGCGTTGCACCACTTCGCCAATGCATGCTGCGTCATGGTCTTGCCCGTTCCAAATCCGCCGGGGATGGCCGCCGTTCCTCCGCGGGCGATGGGGAAAAACGTGTCGATGATTCTTTGGCCTGTGATCAGGGGAATGAAAGGTTTCTTTCTGATTCGGCTGGGGCGCGGTTTGCGCACCGGCCAGTAAACGGCCAGTTTTCCGTGGTAGGTATGCGCATCGGTATCAACCATGTAGATTTCATCTTCTATTGTATAGGCCCCGTCAGCGGCGATGCCGGTCAATTTACCGGAAACTCCGGGGGGAACAAGCAGCAGATGCACAACAAGCGGGGTTTCCCGGATTTCTCCGAGAACAGTTCCCTCCTCGACATCCGTTCCGGCTTGCACCAGCGGCTGAAACTGCCAGCGTTTGCCGGCATCCAGCGGGGAGAGCTTTATTCCCTTGCGGACATAACTGCCGCATACCTCGGCGATGCCGACGAGGGGCCGTTGAATACCGTCGTATATATTGGTGATGAGCCCCGGCCCCAAAAGAACAGAAAGCGGTCGGCCGTAGGAAACCACATCATCGCCCGGTTTCAGGCCGGTATTATCCTCATAAACCTGGATGATGGTGATGTCCTCGATCAGCCTGATCACTTCACCGATAAGTCCGTCCGGCCCGACCTCGGCGATGTCGAACATTTTTGTTCCGGCAAGCCCCCTTGCCTTGACGATGGGGCCGTTCACCGCCACTACTTTTCCTGTTAATATTTCATCCATGTTCAAACCTTGCACCAGCATCTATTCACAGCCTTGTAAAAGAACAAGGGGTTGCAACCCCTTGTTCTTCAAAATAGATTATTTACCTGACGATTCCACCGCCGGGGGAGGCGGTTCTTGCTTGCCACGTGTTTGATCCGTCAGAATCTTCATAACCCTCTGTCGAATTATAAGCGACTTCCTGTGATATATTCTATCTAAAGTATGATTGAAAATACGGCCTCCCGCCTCGTCATAAATCAGGCAGCCGCCCCAGCGGATAGCCGGGTCCGGTTTAATTGCAACATCCTGCTTTCGACCTGCGGCGGCAAGGGATGCTAAAATATCATTTTCCAGAGCAAGGTCTTCGGGCTGAAGCCTTACTTCCAAATACGTCGGAATTTTCCCCGAGGTATCGAGCAGTGCATCCAGAACGAATTGTCTGTAGAGAGGATGATCTCTTATGACATTCATCACTTCGTCCACCAAATTGCTGATGAACCGCTCAGTGCTTTGCAGTTCGAGTTTTTTGCGTTCGAGAACGGCTCTGTTGGAAAGTCTGGAAATCTCCTGCTGAAGCCTGGCCTCCGTATCAGCCCCGATTTGCCTCCGGAAGTTCTCCAGATCAGCGGCGTAAGCTTCTTCCAGACGCTGCATTTCGTCAGCCTCCTTCTCCCTGATGGCGGCGACGGCGCGTTGTGCTTCTTCCCGAATAGAATTTTCCAGCGGTGAAACAGTCATAAGGTAATTCCCAACGCTTCAGAAATATAGCTCATAGCCGACCTGTGGAAACCTTCCGTATCGTCGATGCCGGGTATTTCGATAACTACCGGGCCCGGCATATGAAGATTGATCTCTTGAATTCTTTCCTTAAGACCGGCGGCCAGATCATTGGTCATCAAAATGATTCCGGCGTCATTTTTGGCGAGCATTTCCGCGAGTCCGGCCTGGGCGTCATTCTGATCCGAAACCACGCCTTCTACTCCGGAAAGGCGAAATGCGCTTACTGTATGAATGTCGCCGATGATGTAAATTCTTTTCATTTCAAATTTTGTTGAGAATCATGATGGCGATAATCAGGCCATAAATGGCGATGCCTTCCGCCAGGCCGAGAAAAACCAGTGTTTTTCCCATGAGTTCCGGTTTTTCACTCAAGGCGCCGATGGCTGCGGAACCTATCCGGGCAACAGCGTAGCTGCTCGCTATACATGCAATTCCGACGGCCAGCCCTGCGCTGAGGTAAGCCAGCCCTGCCCAGTCCGCTTCCGCCTTGGCCGGTGCTCCCTCGGCTGCATAAATCAACGCAGGAAGAAAAAACCACACGGTGCTAATAAGTATCATCAACACAAAAAACATTGACAGCTTACCTTTGGTCATCTTACACCTCCGATGCTTTTGTCCTTAGGGTGAAGGGGGAAAACGCAACTCCATTTCCCTGGAAGAACTTGCTGAAGAACTCATAGTATTCAAGTCGCATGGATTGAATACCACAGATCAGACCTTCAAATCCAATGATGAAAATATTTCCGGCGACAATGATGAGAATTGCCCCTGTGGATTTCATTGCCGGATCCGCCATGCCGGCGAAGGTATAGGTAATGATGCTCAAACCGGCATGGGAAAGCGCAAAAGCCCCAACCCTGATAAAGGATATTGTGTTGGCAAACAGGCCCAAGACAATCTCCATGATATCCATCACTGTTTCTACCGTATAATCCGCCAAGCCGCCGGGATTTTCTTTATGAAAAAGCACGGCGCCCAGCGGTCCTCGAAATGAAAAAATAATCAGCGGTGCAAGGACAAAGGCGATCACGGACCATGTTGCCGGGGGCTGACCGGTATTTTGGTAATTTAAGACAAAAACGACAATCGCGGCGTAGATGATGAGCACCGGGAGCCCCCTCTTGGCGAAGAGGGCTTCGGTATAATCCGCATTAAGAAAGCTGTTCAGGATATTGACGCACATGCCGGCCATGATGAATATTACTCCCAGCAGGATGGTCATTGTAAATAATTTCATGATGTCGGCGGTGGGATGAAACCACAGCGCCGGGATGATCCGTTCGCTGGAAAAAACAATGCCGTAGAGCAGTCCGCAGACTGCGGCGGAACCTCCGCAGGCGATCAGGATTCCTCCTGCCTGCTGCAGGTTTTCCATAATTCTTTTCCGGCCGATCATCTTCAACGCCAGGCCGGCCAGCAGAAGAACCAGCCCCTGACCGAGGTCGCCGAACATGAGGCCGAACAGAAGAACAAAAGTGACTGCGGCAAACGGTGTGGGGTCAATTTCGCTGTTGGAAGGCATGCCCATGGTTTTCACCAGCAGCTCGAAGGGCTGAAGCCATCTTACGTTCAGCAGACGAACCGGGGCGTGGGGATCTTTGCGCTCCGTCAGGATAAACCGGTTGGCGCAAATCCCCTGGAGGATTCCCACCAACCGCTGCTTATCCCTCATATCCATCCAGCCCGTTATGAACATTGTCCGGGCCGAAAAGAGGGACGTCTGCATGGCTTTCAGCATCTCTCCATAGCTTGTGTAAGCGCTTCTCAGCCGCTGGAGCGTTGGTC
>JAVBWB010000041.1:0-40067 GCA_036677645.1 Geobacteraceae bacterium
TCGCGGACGCCATCTTGTATTCACCGGCGGGACCGCAGACGAGGACGCCGGTCTTCTTGCCCAGGCGCTCGCTGACGATCTTGATCAGCTCGTAGTTGCCCATGCCCGTGCCGACAAACTCCATGTCTTCCTTGATGGTTACGCCATCATTGTTGACATGGATGCTGTACCATTTGTCATCCTTCGGCATGCCTTCGATGATGAGCGCCTTGATGCCGAGTCTTTCCAGGTTCTGCGCGGCGGTACCGCCCGCGTTGCTCTCCTTGATGCCGCCGGTCAGGGGACTCTTGAAGCCCGCGGAGAGACGGCCTGAGTTGGCTGCCGCGGTTGCGGTCAACAGGCCGGGAGCGAAAACCAGCTTGTTGTATTTGCCCAGCGCATCACATGTGGGAGGCACTTCTTTCGCCACAACCGCAGAAGTAAGCGCGCGACCGCCGAGCGCTGCCCATTCGCCCGGAACCGGTTCGGTGCTCGTGGTGAGGGTTGACATATTGACGCGGATAATCTTTTCTCCCATACTTTCCTCCATTCCCATTCTTTTTCATTATTTGTACAGCTGCCCGGATGATTCATATGAAATAAACATACCACATTTGCAAAAAAAACAATATTTCTATTCCCCGGTAAGTCCCCACGCGTCGCCACGGTTCCGAATCCGCGAAAAGTCGCTACGTTACGAAACCAAAGGCAAAAGCCGACACAAATGACGAAGTTGACCCGCTGCCGAAATCAGCTGTTTTCGTTATTCCATTGAAGTTATAATGATGTATCAAAGCATGACAGAAGCACGTCACAATAAGACAGCGTTATGATTCAGCGACATATGCGGGGCTGACCGTTCCATCATGCGGCCCGGTCCACCTTGAAGTTCATCGAGGCATGATGAAGATGCCGCGCCGGGGAATTCCCGGCAGGAGAGGTACTTCCGAACGACAGGGAGGAGATACAAAAGCAGGGGGGTGGATGATCCACCCCCCTTTTTTTACTGAACTTGCGTTCAATTACATTGCATTCTTGAAGATTTCGATAACCTGATCAAGAGTAGCAGTACGCGGGTTCATGAGCTGGCAAACGTCTTTCTTCGCGTTTTCGGCCATGACCTTGAGGTCCTGCTCTTTCACGCCGAGGACGGTGAGGTTCGGCGGGATGCCGATGGAAGCCGACAGCGCTTTGATTGCGTCAACGGCTGCCTGAGCGGCGTCCAGAACGGACATGCTCTCAGTCCTTACGCCCATTGCCTTGGCAACGTCGGCCAGACGGGCAGGAGCGGCGATCAGGTTGAACTGCTCAACGTGCGGCAGCAGGATGGCGTTGCAAACGCCGTGCGGCAGGTTGTAGAAGCCGCCCAGCTGGTGAGCCATTGCGTGAACATAACCCAGGCCGGCGTTGTTGAATGCCATACCGGCGAGGAACTCGGCCCATGCCATGTCATCGCGTGCCTGGAGGTCGGAACCCAGGGCAACGGCGCGGCTGAGGGACTTGGCGATCAGTTCGATGGCCTTGATGGCGCATGCGTCGGTGATCGGCTCAGCGATGGTGGATACGTATGCTTCAACAGCGTGGGTAAGGGCGTCCATACCGGTCGCTGCGGTCAATGCGGGGGGTTTGCCCAGCATGAGGACCGGGTCGACGATGCAGCACTGTGCAGTTACACGCCAGTCAACGATAGCCATTTTGACATGGGTATCAGTGTTGGTGATGATGCAGAAACGGGTCATTTCAGAAGCGGTACCCGCCGTGGTGTTGATGGCGATGTAAGGAACGAAGTTTTTGGTGGACTTGTCGAGACCTTCGAAGTCACGAATGTCCATACCGGGGTTGGACATCATGAGGCCGATACCCTTGCCGCAGTCGTGGGAGGAACCGCCACCCAGGGAGACCAGGGAGTCGCAGCCGTTGTCTTTCCATACTTTCACGCCGTCACGTACGTTAATATCGGTAGGATTGGGCTCGGCGCCGGAGTAAAGAACATAGTCAACACCTTCAGCCTTCAGGTAGCCACCGATGATGTCGGCAACGCCAAGCTTGGCGAGACCGGCGTCGGTCACGATCAGGGCTTTTTTGAAGCCGAGGGATTTGGCTTTCGGGCCTGCTTCCTTAGAACAGCCAACACCAAGAATGCTCACGGTAGGAATAAAGAAAAAGAAACTCTGTTCTGCTAAAGCCATTTGTCAATCCTCCATATTTTATTTTTTTCCATCAAAACACATGCGGGCGTTAGCCCATTTCCATACTTCTACAACGGAAACCTGTACTTGGTAAAACCAAAAACAGACGTGCCTTCTTCTGCTACCACCCCCTCTCCTGGCAAAATGTGGATTGCAATAAACAGTTGTTTTACATACTGCAATTGCGGTGCCATTTGTCAGGCAATTTATGATTTCAAGCAATTACCTGAATTATGGAAGAAAACTTGAGCGGCCGATTCCAACGCCTCCGGAACTGCAATCCATTTTGGAACATCGCGTTTGATTATAGAGCACTGAATCGGGAAGGCAGACAATCAGGCAAACGGTTTAAATACTATCCCGAAATCCAGGCATGTCAAGAAAGGGGAAGGGCCTTCTTCGTTTTCCGGAAAAGACGGGAAAACTCCCTGAGACGGGAAGAATAGAAGTGCGCGGCATACCGTTTCATCTTCCGCGTGCCGTTCCGTTCATGGCCGGACCAAGCCCGCCGGAACGGAACAGCAGCGGAATATACACGCGGCGTTACTTGATGTCGTATTCTTTGATCTTGCGGTAGAGGGTATTCCGCCCCACTCCAAGCTTGGCGGAGACTTTAAGGATATTGCCCTTGTACAGGTTCAGGGCATGGATGATGGCATCCTTTTCAATATCCTTGAGGGACTTGACTTCGGATATGCGCTCTTCCATTCTCCCGGGTGAGGGGCTGTCGAAGTGAAGCAGGTCAGGCGTGAGGGTGCCGTTGTCGGGGAGCAGGTTGAGCGCCCGCTCTATGGCATTTTCAAGCTCGCGGATGTTTCCGGGCCAATTGTAAGTTTTCAGCCTGTCCGTGAAATCATCTGAAAGGGAGATGTGCTTGCGGCCGAGCTTGATCGAGAGCTTGCTTACGAAATGCACTGCCAGGAGCGGGAGGTCGTCCATCCGTTCCCGCAACGATGCAATATTGATCGTTATGACATTCAGTCGGTAGTAGAGGTCTTTCCTGAAGTTCCCCTTGAGCACCTCTTCCTTGAGGTCCTTGTGCGTGGCCGCTACGATCCGGATATCAACGGAAGTCTCCCCGGATGACCCGATTCTCGAGAGTTTCTTCTCCTGAATGACGCGCAGCAGCTTGACCTGGGTGTAAAGCGGTATGTCGCCGATCTCGTCAAGAAAAATGGTTCCCCCGTTGGCCAGCTCGAACTTGCCGACCTGCCCTCCCTTCTTGGAACCGGTGAAAGAGCCCTCCTCGTAACCGAAAAGCTCGCTCTCGATGAGAGTGTCCGGCAATGCCGCACAGTTTATGGCAATGAAGGGACGATCCTTGCGCGCGCTGCCGTTGTGGATGGCCTGAGCGAAGAGTTCCTTACCCGTTCCGCTCTCGCCCGTGAGCAGCACCGTCGAAGGGCTGCCGGCGGCGATGCGGGCCCATTTCTTCGCAACGAGCATCGTTTCGCTTTCCCCGATGATGTCGTCGAACACATATTTTGCGGTCAGGGAGCCGGTCCGCCTTCCCGCCTGTTTTTCCCTGAACGCCTTCAGGATGGCCAGCGCGCCGATCACCCGGCCGGTATCGTCACGCAGGGGAGAAACAGACTGGCTGACTTTCTTGCCCGTTTCCTCGATCACCATCTCCTGATCCTTGTATTCCACCCCGGTTGCCAGCACCTGCAGGAGCGGGCCGGATTTCCTGATCACGTTTGCGACATGCTTGCCGATCGCCAAACGCGGGTCGGCCCCGATCAGCTTTGCGGCGTGCGAATTGAGCTGGGTCACGGTACCGCTGCCGTCACAGGAAATAATACCGTCCGACACGGTTTCCAGAAGCATGTTGGTGAATTTGTAGGACACGTACAGCTTGCTGGTAGTCTTGTGCAGCCGCAGCTGGTTTTCGATCGCGCTCACCGCGGCGACGGCCAGGCTGAGCGTATGGGGAGTGAAAGCTTTGTAGTCGCTGGCGATATTGAGCACTCCCACCATCTCCCCATCAGGATCGATGATGGGGGAAGCCGCTCCGGCGAGGAAGTGATGCGGCTGGCAGAAATGCTCCCTGGCAAAGATCTGGAGCGGCTTTTTCTCGAAAATGGCGGTGCCGATCGCGTTGGTACCCTTGGCAGCCTCCGCCCATTCGCCACCGGGGCACAACTGCACCTGCCGCGTCTTCCTGATTATCTCCGGGTCGCCGATAACTTCGAGGACATACCCGTCGCTGTTGCAGAGGACGATCTGGAAGCCCGCTCCCTTGACGAAGCCGTAAAGATTATGGATGAACGGACGTGCTATCTTGATGAGATGCTGGGAGGACTGCAACCGCTCCTTGAGCTCGGTCCCATTTATTTCCGGAATGGAAAGGCCGTAGGGGTCGACCTTGAGGGTCCTGCATCGCTGCCAGGAGTGTGCGACTTCGGGGCGTATCTTGTGGATGTCCAGGACATCATTGGCAATGTAGCGGTTCCAGGCTTCTTCGATCAGATAGATAATCTGAGCTGTCATCTAAGTAACTCCTTGATGAATCAACGGTCACAACGAAGCTCATATAGCGGAAAGGAAAATCCGGGGACGCGGCCCTTTTCGGGGAAAGAAAGGCCGCTCATCACAAGCGCGAATTCCGGACAACGGAGAAGCCTTCGGAATACTTAGTGTATACATTACTTTACCACAAATAGCCAGTACAATTTTCGGAATTATTGACGAAACACCCCACGGAGGGGAAAAGGTAAAAAAAAGGAGCCCCGCCTGACGGCGGGGCTCCCGGATGAATCAGTATCAGAGGTCGTTCAGAATGGCGGCACGCTTCTTCTGGTATTCCTCTTCGGTGATCAGTTTCTTGGACTTCAGGTCGTTCAGGGTCGTCAGCCGCTCCTCGACCGATTTCTTCGGTTGGTAGAACCTGCCCTCCGTGGCGCCGGACGTCGCGGCAGAAGCCTTCGCCGCCTTTTCCGCGGCCGCGGCCTTTGCCTCCATCGCGGCGAGGTCGAGAGTTATCCAGTCGCTCCGCCTGCCTTCCGGGCCGGAGTAGTAGGCCTGGTCGGGCTGGTCGACGAACACCCAGGTCTGCTTTGCCGGAACGGTGCGGGAACCGGGTGCGAGGGGCGCGTATCTCCTGTCCTGGTTGGCATAGAAAAAGCCCTGGATATTGCCGAAGATGATGTTGAGCTTGCCGTCGCGGTAGAACACCCTCGCCGCCGTGTATCTCAGTTCGTTGGCCAGGCCATAGGCCGCCTTGAATTTGTCGACAACGGCAAACACCACGTCTTCGTTGGGGCCCGCCGCAGCAAGGCCGCGGCTCAGAAGCGGCGCCAGGGTATCGAGCTGGGCCTTGGTGAATACCGGCACGGATTTCTCCCGTCCCTCCAGCATCACCTCCATTGATTCCAGCGCACTGCGGATCTGGTCGGACTCCAGCAGCACGGGATGTTCGTTGGGAGGCACTTTCACCCCCTTCGGGGCGTCCTGCTTCTCGATGCGCACGAACTGGTCGCGGGACTTGAACAGCTCCTTGTCAACCTTGCCTTCCGGGGTGAAGGATTTGAAAATCGAACAGCCGGCGGTTCCCATGGCCACGACGGAGACCAGCACAACCGCCATGAAAGCGGGAAACGTGAAGAGACCTCGTGAGACTTTGCTCATTGCATGCTCCTTGTTACATGTTTTCGCGCAGTTTCTTGATGCGGGCAATACGTCTCTATATCACTTGCCGTCGCATCCTGTCAAAGGAAAAGCTGACGGTCGTCCTCCCTGACGGTACGGCCATTATTGCACCGCCCCCCTTCAAGTGAGAGGGTGGTCAAAGGTGTGATGGTGTAAGGGAGCGGGAAAATGGGCAACCGCAAGGGTTGCCCCTACATCATTGCTGATTTCAATATAATGAAGTGGCAAGCCCCGTGCCAGCCCTGTTTGCTCCGATACCCTCGCCATCAAGGGAGAGGGTGGCCACAGGCCGGGTGAGGGGGTTCGATGCAGCTAAAAGAAAGGCCGGCAAAAGCCGGCCATTCCTCGCTGCATGTTTCTTTCAGCCCGTCAAGTTACCAAACGAACACGGTACCGAGAGAAATGATGTTCATCGTCTGGCGTGCGTCGTTGTAATAGGAATTGCGCGCCCAGGTGTACTCGCCGACCAGGGTCAGATACTTGTTGACCGAGTAGTAGACGCCGCCGGTAGCCGCCATTTTGGACTTGATGATGCCGGTATTGCCCGAAGCCTCATCATAGGACGTCCTGTTCATGTAGTTGATGCCGTACTGTGCGCCGATCTTGGCCTTGCCGAGCTGATAGGTCAGGTGGGTAAGACCACCGAAAGAGGTGCGCTCTTTGCCGATCGGGTCGAGCTCGGTGCCGTCGTCCTGGGTCAGGCCCATGCCGATGGCCTGGCCGCCGAAGCCGGAGATAAGGGCCTCTACCGGACCCACAGTAACCTGCAGACCACCGGCGCCGCCGATGGAGGATACCTTGTGACCTGCATATTCACCGGGTGCGAAGAAAATGCTGGTAGCACCTGCTCCGTCAAACTTTGCTTCCTGATACAGACCTGCCAACCAGGAATTCACTTTCACATTACCGAAGCTCTTTACGTAGGACAATTCAGTCTCGAAACGGGGTTGGTTGATAGTGTTAGCATTAATGGTTTCGGTGTAAACACCGGGTATACCACGAGTTACAGAACTACCACCAATCCTGCTGGGATCACAGATGGCAAAGGCGACTTTGAAGCCGTTCATGTCCGGAGTGGTGTAGCGGAACTGGGGACCGAACGAAGCATAGGTGTAACCGTAGCCGATGTGGCCCAGGTCGACGCCGCCGCCGGTCATGTTGATGGGCACGCCGTTACCGATCAGGGTCATGTCGGTGAGGATGTTCTTGCCTTCGTACAGGTTCAGGGCGCGGCCGACGAGGAACTGGCCGAATTTGCCGTCGGCGGTGAAGAACACTTCACGAATATCGATGGAAGTGCCGCCGTTGGAGAAGTCGCCGCCGCTGCCGGGTCCGAGGCCGGTTCTGGTGCCGGAGTTCTGGATCTGGGGATAGAGACCGATGCGTGCCGCGTAATCAACGCCGTTGATGGTCGGGGACTTCACGTTGAACGCGAAGATGCTCGGGAGCAGACCGGTACGGATACGGAAGGACTGCATTTCGCTGGGTACGGACTGTTGCATTATGTTTCCGTGACGATCCTGCAGCTGGTCTTTCATGGTGTAAACCATGAACACGTTGATCATACCGTCATAGGTCATCTGCCAGCCGTTCTCGCCGCCCACGACGAACGCCGCCTGTGCGGGCGCGCCGGCCGTGAGAACCAGGGCCGCCAACCCGACCAGCCCGATAATTTTGCTTCTAAGTCCTGTTTTCATCCTTTTCCTCCTTCTCATGGTAATCAATAAAGGTTGATCCTTCATCAATCGAAGATTTCCGCCCATGCCGGACCTCACTCATCGATCCGGGGGGCTTTCAAAACAGAGCAGAGATACAACTGTCAGGGGCGTTACTGCATGAAGGCGGCATGAGCGGCAGCTTGAAATCCGGATTCCCCCTCCGACTTCATTACATGGCTGCAACGGCTGCCGGCTCGTCGTGCCGGGCGAAAAAGAGCCGGCGCGACCTTGTATACCAGTCATGCGGTCCCATCCCTCCGGCCTGCGCATGTCGGCCGGGATACACCGCACCTCCTTTCCGTTGATGGAATAAACCAAAACAACGTTTTGGTAAAGCAATTTACATGCCACGGAAAAACAACGGTATTTCAACGCAGTCCCGGCGACGCAACCGGGCTCATGTGTTCTATTTAGGGACTTTTTCCCACCGTGTAACCATTTGCCGTTTACATCACCGCGCCTTCGGCAACTTCTCAGGCTGTTATCTTTGCGAACACAGTCCTAATATTGAACACTGGGGAGAGACGAAGCGCCTCCCGTGAACATCCAGGAGCAAGTCGGCGGGTACAACGCCTCCCCGGTTAAGCGAAGACACATTATAGCACAATAAATCAAAAAAAAAAGAGACCAACCATCAGGTTGGTCTCTTTTCAGTGTCAATGGCGTCCCCTGGGGGATTTGAACCCCCGTCGCCGCCGTGAAAGGGCGGTGTCCTGGGCCGGGCTAGACGAAGGGGACGTGGTGAGCCGCGTTGGGGTCGAACCAACGACCACCTGATTAAAAGTCAGGTGCTCTACCGACTGAGCTAGCGGCTCGTTTCAAGCAAGAATGACTTTATACATTACCCCCGGTTCCGCGTCAAGATATTTTTTACCTCGTGACGATTTTTTTCGTGAACCGAAATGTCAGAGGAAGGGATTCCTCACCACGATGGTCTCATCGCGCCGGGCGCCGACCGAAACCAGCACTATCGGGCACTCCAGAAGCTCTTCGAGCCTCGCCACGTACTTCCTGGCCTGGAGCGGCAGATCCTCCATCCTCCTGGCGGCGCCGATGTCCGAACGCCAGCCGGGAAAATCCTCGTAGACCGGCTTGCATTCCGCCAGCACTTCCATGGATGCCGGCATGTCGTCCAGCGCCTCCCCGCGGTATTCGTAACCGGTGCATATCCTGATCGTATCAAATCCGCTCAGGACGTCAAGCTTGGTCAGGGCAATGCCGGTCAGGCCGTTGATGCGGACCGCGTACCTGCCCACCATGGCGTCGAACCAGCCGCACCGGCGCGGACGCCCGGTGGTGGAGCCGAACTCGCCGCCCGCCTCGCGCAGCCGCACGCCGTTCTCGTCGTCCAGCTCCGTCGGGAAAGGGCCGCTGCCGACCCTGGTGACGTAGGCTTTGGAGATGCCGATGATTTCATGTATGTCCCTCGGGCTCGCGCCGCTGCCGGTGCAAGCGCCGCCGGCGCAGGTCGAGGACGAGGTGACGAAGGGATACGTGCCGTAATCGATATCCAGCATGGTGCCCTGGGCGCCTTCGAACAGGATGCTCTTGCCGGCGCGGATGTCGTCGCGCAGGACCCTGGCAGTGTCCGCGGCATACTTCCGAAGCGCCTCCGCATATCCCAGGTAGGTATCGAAGATTTCATTGAAGTCGAGAACTTCCCCTCCCAGGAACTTTTCCAGGATGAAGTTCTTCTCCTCCAGGTACTCCCCGAGCTTGGCGGCAAACCGTTCCCGGTCCAGGAGGTCCATCAGCCTGATGCCGCGGCGGCCGATCTTGTCCTCGTAACAGGGGCCGATGCCGCGGCCGGTGGTACCGATCTTCCTGCCGCCGCTCTTCTGCTCACGCGCCAGGTCGATCTTCTTGTGATAGGGCATGATGACATGGAGCGACTCGCTCACGAGCAGGCTTTCATCGTCAACCATCTTGCCGTTCGCTTTCAGCGCTTCGACCTCGCGGAGGAAGACCTCGGGGTCGAGGACCACGCCGTTGCCGATCATGCAGCGCTTTCCCGGATGCAGAATGCCGGACGGTATGAGGTGGAGAATCACCTTCTCGTCCCCCACCACCAGGGTATGACCGGCATTGTTGCCGCCCTGGAAGCGGATCACGTCGTCAGCGTGTTCGGTATAAATGTCGACTACCTTGCCCTTGCCCTCGTCACCCCACTGGGCGCCCACAACCACCACATTGGCCATTTTCTATTCTCCCCGCAAGGGTCCGAAGCTCTGCGGGAAGTCCTTCCGGTACAGTTCGCTTCTCCTGACCGTGATCCCTTTTTCGTCGGCAACCCTTACCACATGCACCTGGTCATCGGGATAAAGCTCTCCATCGATGACGATCATGTACAGTATGTTCATTTTCGCGGCGTATTTCAGGGAATCCGCCACATCCCGGCTGATGATGTCCCTGGCCGCGGTGAAACCTTTCTTCCGCAGGCGCTTCGCCATCTCCAGGGCTTCGCGGCGGTCCCTGTTCCTGTTGCAGATGAGGAAATCCCCCGTTTTGCTGGCTTCCACGTCGGGGCGCTTCTCCAAGGCGGAAAGGAGCGCCATGATATTGAAGGCGAAACCGGTCGCGGGAGCCGGGAAACCGTAGCGGGCGGTCAGGTTGTCGTACCTTCCGCCCCCGCACACCGCCTCGCCCACGCCTTCCACGAATCCCTCCAGCGTCAGGCCGGTATAGTAGTCCAGCCCCCGGATCTCCCCCAGGTCGATGGTCACGTGATCCGAGACTCCGTAGATGTCCAGGATGTCCAGCACCTGGGAAATGTTCTCCAGCGCCTTCCGGGAGCGTTCGTTGACCACTTTGCCCGCGGCTTCGGCCAGCACTTCCCGGCCTCCGAAAAGCCGGGGCAGGGCAGCCATTTCCTCTTTCGCACTGTCCGGGACCTGCTCGTTCCCCAGGATCTCCCCGACCGCGGACATGTCTTTCTTGCTGATGGCGGAAAACAGCAGGTCGCGCGATTCGTCGGAAAACGGGGCTGATTCCAGGATGCCGCGGAAAAACTCCACCTGGCCCAGGGCAACCTTGAAATCCTCGAAACCCAGATCCTTCAGAACCTCGATGGTCATGGCCGCCATCTCGGCATCGGCTTCCGGGGAAACCAGCCCGATCAGTTCCACGCCCGCCTGGAAAATCTCCCTGCTGCGCCCCGACCGGAGCTCCGCATGCCGCAGCACCCGCCCGCTGTACGAAAGCCGGAGGGGAAGCGGATAACTCTTCATTCTCGTGGCAACGATGCGCGCGACCTGCGGCGTGATATCGGTGGGAATGACCAGGAGCCTGCCGGTCTGGCGGTCGTCGAAACGGAACATCTTTTCCCGGAGGTCCCCGCCCATGGCCGGCGCCATGACATCCTGGAACTCCAGCAGGGGCGTAATGATCGGCCTGAATCCCCACAGGTCGAAAACCCTGAGGATCTTTTCCTGTATGAAGCCGATCTTTGCCGCCATTTCGGGCAGAAAATCAGCAACCCCCTTCGGCAAGGGGGCTTCGATGGTCCTGACAGGTTTCACTTTGTGCACATCCCGTTACTGTTTTCTTCCGGATCAAAGACGAAAGAATGTACCAATATAAGGGACGCATGTCAATAAATAACCTTATGTTTGCCGCATTTCCGGTTCTCGCCGCCAGCGCCCCGGATGGCGCGTCAGGGTTCGCGGACCACCCTGGTTCCGCTCAGTGAATCGTGCAGCGCGCGGTTTTCCTCCCGCAGGAGCATCAGCAGGTATCCCGTGAACAACAGGGATGCGCTCAGCATCTCCGCCAGGCTGCGTCCCAGCGCCCGCCGAAAAGCGATCCGGTCCCCTTCGGGGTTGACGACCAGGAGACCGAACGCCATTTTTCCCGGAGTCGCCCCGAACCTGGTCACGAAGCAGGTTCCCGTCACCACGGCGAAAATGACGGCAAGCAGGCCCCAGGGCGCAATCCCGGCGAGAAAATGCCACCGGCTCGCGCCCGCCGTTTCCGCGACGGAAACACCCGGTCCGGCAGCAAACTTGAGGGCAAAGCATCCCGCCATGATGGCGCCGACAATGAGTGTGTCGATCACCTTGGCGCAGGACCGCACCCAGAAACCGGCGTAGCGCAGACTGCCCGGTCGGGCCGCTCCCTGTTCCAGCAGGCGGGTGAAGCGGGCGCTGCACGAGACGCACACCAGCGAGGGGCCGAATCTGGCCATGTCGCGCAGGGGGAAGTTCCGGTTGCAGACCGCGCACGAATGCCGCGCAGCCGGGTCAGTCGGCTTGAGCCGTTCAGCAGCGCCCGCCGGCGGATCGGAGACGGGCGACGCAGCGCGACCCCCAACCGCCCCAGCGAAGGGCTCGCCTGCCCCCTGCCCTCTCAGCGGCATGGCGCCCCCGCAGCGCAGGCAGCGGATGACAGCCGGTCCGGGGGGACGCCTGGATTCGTCTAACTCTCCCTTTGCGCCGCAATGCGGACATTCGACTCTCATCAGGCACCTCGTCACCAGCAAACAACGCAACGGATTCATCGAACCGCAAGTACTTGACCAGCCGCTGAACCGGAACCCTTTCCCCAGGTAACTGCTTCGTTCCCATCCGGAAAATCTCGCTGGGGGCCGGAGCGGCCTTTATCAGCCAGTGCCAGGAGTTTCCGCTGGAAACTACTTCGTCATTTCCAGGTATTTTTCCGCGTCCAGGGCCGCCATGCAACCGGTGCCGGCGGATGTGATGGCCTGGCGGTAGTGGCTGTCCTGGACGTCTCCTGCGGCGAAGACTCCGGGGACACTGGTTGCCGTCGCGTTCCCCTCCTGGCTGCAGCGGGTCTTGATATACCCCTCATCCATCTCGAGTTGGCCAACGAAAATGTCAGTGTTGGGCGTGTGGCCGATGGCAATGAATACCCCGTGGAGCTGGATTTCCTTGCTGGACCCGTCCTTGTTGCGCAGGCGCATGCCGGTGACACCGCTTTCGTCCCCGAGCACCTCATCCAGCATGCTGTTCCACTCGATGGTGACATTTCCCGTTCGGCTCTTTTCGACAATCTCGTCTGCGAGGTATTTCTCCGCCCGCAACTGGTCGCGCCGGTGGACAAGGGTGACGTGAGCGGCGATATTGGCCAGGTAGAGCGCTTCCTCGACCGCGGTGCTGCCTCCGCCGATCACGGCGACGTTTTTCCCGCGATAGAAAAAGCCGTCGCAGGTCGCGCAGGCCGAGACCCCTCTTCCCTTGAACGCCTCTTCCGAAGGCAGTCCCAGGTACCGGGCGGAAGCCCCGGTGGCGATGATCAGCGCATCGCAGGTATAGACGCCGCTGTCGCCTTCCAGGCGGAAAGGACGGCCGGAGAGATCGGCCTTGTTGATATGGTCGTACAGGATCTTCGTTTCGAACCGCTCGGCATGGCGGAGCATGCGGTCCATCAGGTCGGCGCCGAGCACTCCGTCCGGATCACCCGGCCAGTTGTCGACCATGGTCGTGGTCGTAAGTTGCCCTCCCGGCTGAATACCCGCTATCAGGGCGGGTTCCAGGTTGGCGCGGGCCGCGTAGATCGCAGCGGTGTACCCTGCCGGGCCGGACCCGAGGATCAGAAGACGATGGTGGCTTTCGTTCATGTGGATACCTCCCTCGGAAACTTATGTCCCAACTTACCAGCAGAAATTGAAAATTGCAATCATTGAGCAGGGGCCGTCAATTGACCGCGCAAATCCGTTCTGCTACACTTTCAGCATAAAGGAAGGTGAGCCCCATGACGCACGGCCAGCATCTCGATAAGAGCATAGCCGGACGTTTCCAATATGCCATCGTCCTCACCACGTTCACACTCGCAGCGGAAGTGATCGGCGGTATCTGGACCAATTCCCTCGCGCTCCTCTCCGACGCGGCCCACGTTTTCCTCGACCTGTTCGCCCTGGTGCTGTCGCTCGGCGCAATCAAACTCGCTTCATATCCGGCCACCGACACCCGCACCTTCGGCTGGCACCGCACGGAAGTATTCGCATCATTCATCAACGGCGCAACGGTATTCATCATGGCCGTCGGCATCTTCTACGAGGCGTGGCGGCGCTTTTTCGAACCGGAACCGATAAAGAGCGTGCCCATGTTCATCATCGCGGCCATCGGCCTGGCCATGAACCTGCTGGCCGCTTCCGCGCTCCACCAGCACTCCCACGACGACCTGAACGTCCGCAGCGCCTTTCTCCACGTGATCGGCGACGCGGCGACCTCGGTGGGAGTGATAGCCGCCGGCGTAGTGATCTACTTCAGCAACTGGTACGTTCTCGACCCCATAGTGTCGGCAGTCATCGGCTGCGCCATTTTCTGGGGATCGTGGCGCGTCCTGCGGGAATCCACCCATATCCTGCTCGAAGGGACGCCGCGAGGCCTCAGGACAACGGATGTCGTCGAAACCATCCGGGGCGTCGAAGGAGTGAACGACGTCCATCATCTCAACATCTGGACCATCTGCTCCCACATCATCGCCCTTTCGGCCCATGTGGACATCAAGCCTGACCACAAGGAGCGGCAGAAAGAGGTTCTCAGGGAAATCGAGGTGATCCTGTTCGAAAAGTATCACATCTCCCACACGACCCTCCAGGTGGAGTGCACGCTCTGCATCGATGCGCCGATCATCAAGGAATTCCAGCACCAGCCGCGTGCGGGGCGGGAGGACGACCACGACCATGACCACGACAGCCATGACCACTCCCATTGACAGCGAAAAAACAGCGGAGAGCATCCTCCCGTTCAGCCTCATCGAAGAGGCTGCCGGCAGGCTGGGAGCCCATGTCCGCCGCACCGAGCTGATCCACTCCCACTATTTCAGCGAGCGGCTCGGCTGCCCCATCCATTTCAAGTGCGAAAACCTCCAGCGCACCGGCTCCTTCAAGATCCGGGGCGCGTTGAACTTCATGCTGTCCCAGCCGCGGGAAGCGCTCGCCCGGGGAGTGGTCACGGCCTCCGCCGGCAACCACGGCCAGGGAGTGGCGTTCGCCGCCCATCTCCTGGGCTTCCGGGCAACGGTCTTCATGCCGGAGAACACCCCGGTCCAGAAGGTCAACGCAGTCCGCGAACACGGCGCCGACATCGTGCTGACCGGGAGGAACTTCGACGAGGCCAAATCCGCGGCAGCTCGGCACCTGGAAACGAATGAGGGGCTCTTCGTCCATCCCTTCGAAGATCCGCTGGTGATGGCGGGGCAGGGCACGGCCGGCCTGGAAATACTGGACCAGCTTCCGGACGTGGATACCGTGATCGTACCGATCGGCGGAGGCGGCCTCATATCCGGGATCGCCACCGTCATCAAGGAAAAGCGCCCGTCCGCGAAGGTGATCGGCGTCGAGACGTGCGCCGCCCCTGCCGTGCATTTCTCCCTGAAAAAAGGGTGCGTCATGGAAGCGCCGGTCGCCGCCAGCCTGGCCGACGGCATTGCCGTGAAACATCCGGGTGAATCGACCTTCGGCATCATCAGGTCATTGGTGGATGAAGTCGTGCTGGTGGAAGAGGAGGAAATCGCCCAGGCGATCGTCCTCCTCCTGGAAAGGAACAAGCTGCTCGTGGAAGGCGCGGGCGCAGTTTCCCTGGCAGCGCTCCTCTACGGCCAGGCAGTGTGCAGGGGCGGGCGTACGGTCTGCATCCTCTCCGGCGGCAACATCGATGTCAAGACCATTGCCACGGTCGCGGAACGGGGGCTGGTGGCAGGCGGCAGGTACCTGAAACTGAAAGTGGAACTGGAGGACGTCCCCGGTTCCATGGCCGGGCTCGCCGCGGAGATCGCCGCCACGAACGCCAACATCTACTATATAAGCCACGACCGCCGCTCAATAACCCTGCCCATCGGCAGGACCGAAGTGGTGATCGAACTCGAGACGCGCGGGTACGACCACATCCGGGAAGTGGTGGACCACCTGGAAGAAAAGGGTTACGACGTCGCGGTCCTCAAATAAGGGGAAAATACGCTCAGAAAATAGCTTTATCCACACCTTGGCCGTTTTTCAACAGCCTTATCCACAGATTGCGGACCTTCTGGGGATTCCCGCTTGTCCATCTCGATTGATGCATAGGCAGAGTGGTTGTGGATCGACTCGAAGTTTTCCGCCGACACGGAAAACCAGGTGACGTTGTCCATCTTCCGCAGGCGCAGCGCCGCCTCCCGGACCATGTCCTCCACGAACCGGGGATTCTCGAAGGCCATTTCGGTGACATATTTTTCGTCTTCCCTCTTCAGGAGCGAATAGACCGGGCTGCTGCCGCATTCCTCGATGGCCGCCACCAGATCCTCGATCCAGACGAAATCCCGGTAGCGCACCTGCGCGGTGATCACGCCCCGCTGGTTATGGGCGCCGAACCTGCTCAGTTCCTTGCTGCACGGGCACAGAGAAGTGACCGGCACCCGGATCTCCAGGACGAAATCGAAGCTGTCGGACAGGCTGCCGATGAACCGGCAGGTATACTCCATGAAGCTTGATGCCCCTGAAACCGGGGCCCGCTTTTCCATGAAGTAGGGGAACTCCATCTCCAGGTGGGCGCTGCTGGCGCCGAGCCGCTCCTTGATTTTCTGCAGCGTGGTTTCCATCTTGTCCAGCGCCATGTCTTTCCGGTGGGCGTTGAGGATTTCGACGAAACGGCTCATGTGGGTGCCCTTGAAGTGGTGGGGCAGGTCCACGTACATGTTGATCCTCGCCACCGTGTGCTGGAAGGTGTTCATCTTGTCCATCACCACGATGGGATAGGAAACGTCCTTCACCCCCACTTTGTTGATGGCCAGCTTGCGGTAGTCCCGCGACTTCTGCACGTCACGCATGGCCGTCATTCCCCGTTCCCCGCCGCGTAGCGCACCGGGTCTTCCACGCCCGCCTCGGCGAAGCCCTTGAGCCGCAGCCGGCAGGAATCGCACCGGCCGCACGCCAGGCCTTCCGGCGCCGGATCGTAGCAGGAGTGGGTCCTGCCGTAATCCACCCCCAGGTCAAGCCCTTTCCTGATGATTTCCGCCTTGGTCAGGTTTATCAGCGGGGTGTGGATCCGGTATCGCCCCCTGCCCTCCACCGCCGCCTTGGTGGCCAGGTTGGCCAGGGCCTCGAATGCTGCCACGTATTCAGGACGGCAGTCGGGATAACCGGAATAGTCCAGAGCGTTGACCCCGATATAGATGTCGAAGGCGCCCAGTACTTCGGCCCACCCCAGGGCGAAGGAGAGAAAAATGGTGTTGCGCGCCGGGACGTAGGTGACCGGGATGTCGTTCCCCACCCCTTCCTTGGGCACCTCGATATCCGCGGTCAGGGCGCTGCCGCCGATTTTCCTCAGGTCGAAGTCGACCAGCAGGTGCTCCGCGGCCCCCATCGCCCGGGCATTCTCCCGGGCCATCTCCAGCTCCGCCTTGTGCCGCTGGCCGTAGGCGAAACTCATAGCGTAGGGCTGGAAACCCTCCGACCTGGCAATGGCGAGACACGTCGTCGAATCCAGGCCGCCGCTGTAGAGGACCACCGCTTTACCCGTCATGGCGTATCCCCCTCTCCGGCCGGTTTCTTCCTGCGCGGCCGGCGACGCCGTTTTTTCTTCTCCGCTGCCTCGCCATCTGCCACATCGGGAGAAGCCGCCACTGATGCGGGAGATGGAGCCTCTTCGGTTCCCGTGCCCTTTTTCCGGCCATGCGGTTTCGGCTTCGCGCCGCCCGTCCGGCCGCTCCCCGCCCTTCCCTTGCCGCGCGCGGTTACCGGCGACGTTTTCGGCTTGGGCTTGGTCCGCTTGTAGTCGTGAACGAACAGATCGTCCTCGGCCCATTCGACCGGAATCTTCTGCTTCGAATACTCCTGGATGGCTTCCAGGTGAAACGCGCCGTCCTCGTCTGCAAACGAGATGGCCTTGCCTTCCGCGCCGGCCCGAGCGGTGCGGCCGATGCGGTGGACATAATCCTCGGCGTCCTGGGGGAGGTCGTAGTTGATGACGTGCGTGACGCCGTCGATGTGCAGCCCCCTTGACGCCACGTCGGTCGCGATGAGGATCGGCAGCCGCCCCTCCCGGAAATCGTCCAGGATGCGCAGGCGCTTTTTCTGCTCCACGTCACCGGAAATGAGCCGGCAGGGAAAATCGTTGGCGGTCAGCCGGTCGCGCAGGAACTCCGCTTCCCGCTTGGTGTTGACGAACACCATGGTCCGCTCCATGCCTTCCTTGCGCAGCAAACCCAGGAGCAGCGGGAATTTCTCCCTGCTCGCCACATGGTACAGCACCTGGTCCACCCGTTCGGCGGTCATTTTCTCCGGCGTGGCCGACACCTTTTCCGGCAGGTTCATGAACTCGTAAGCCAGTTCCATCACCCGCCTGTTCAGCGTAGCGGAAAACATCATGTTCTGGCGCTTGTCAAAGGGGGGCAGACGCCTGAGGATGAAGCGCAGGTCGGCGATGAAGCCCATGTCGAACATCCGGTCCGCCTCGTCGATCACCAGGACCTCGATGTTCTTCAGGCTGTACACTTTCTGCTTCAGGTAATCGATCAGCCTGCCGGGAGTGCCGATGATGATGTCCGCGCCCTCCTTCAGGGCGTCGCGCTGCTTCTGGTAGTCCACGCCGCCGTAGATCGCCTGAATGTTGAAACCGCAGTGGCTGCCGAGAAGCCTGGCGTCTTTCTCGATCTGAACCACCAGCTCCCTGGTCGGCGCCAGGACCAGCGCCCGGGGATGGCGTTCCTTTGCGTCCCGGGGATTCTTCAGGAGGCCGGTAAAGAGCGTGATGAGAAAAGCCGCCGTCTTGCCGGTCCCGGTCTGGGCCTGGCCGGCCACGTCCTTGCCGGAAAGGGCAAGTGGCAGGGTCTTTTCCTGGATGGGAGTACAGTCGGCAAATCCCGCGTCGTCGATTCCGCGCAGGACTTCAGGCGGCAGATCCAATTCGGTGAATTTCATGTATGATGATCCTTTTTTTCGCTATTTCAAATGGATAACTATAGCACAGCACGGGGCAAATGGCAAGGGAACAAGGCATGACAAATGTTGCGAATTCATCATTTGTGTGCTAGTTTAATCAGTTTTCAGAAGGCGATAAAATGACACAATCTTTCATACAGATAGAATCACCCAATTACCTCAAGGCGGAAAACCTGGCCATGCCGGCGGACTGGCAGGCGATTTTCGGCAACCCCAACCCCCTGGCCCTGGAAATCGGCTGCGGGATCGGCGACTTCATCGTCAAGACGGCGTCCGATTGCCCGGGCACCAATTTCATCGCCATAGATTTCTACAACAAGGGGTGCTACAAGACCTGCCGCAGGATCGACAGCGCAGGATTGCCCAATGTCCGTGTCCTTCGCGAAGAGGCCCGCCGGTTCATTGCCGAAAGAATCCCCAGAGACTCGCTCAGGGCAGTCTACATCAACTGCCCCGATCCCTGGCCCAAGAAGAAGCACCGGAAACGCCGCCTGGTCAACCGCCCCTTCATGGAGTTTCTCCATGATTACCTTGCGCCCGGAGCGGATTTCTTTTTCGCCACCGACTTCGACGACTACGGCATCGACGTGGCCGGAATGATGGCCGGGATCGTGGGTTTCGCGAACCGGCTCGCCCCCGATCTGTACCGGCACGAGATGGAGGCTTACCACCTCTCCAAGTACATGCGGAAATTCATGGCCGAAGGGAAGAAAATTTATTTCGTGCATTACAGAAAGACAGGCGCAGGGCAAAAGACGCCCTCCTAAGGAATACATAATGCATTCATATCTTACCCAAGAGCTTCCCGGAACCGGTGGCGTCATCAAGGAATCGCCAGAAGATTTCACGGTCACGGAGATACCCCTCTATCTCCCCCAAGGGGAGGGAGAACATACCTACGCTGAAATCGAAAAGCGCTGCCTGACTACGCTCGAAGCGATCCGGCGTCTTTCGCGGCACCTGGGAGTAGCCGAACGCGAAATCGGCTACGCGGGCATGAAGGATGCGCGGGGCATAACCCGGCAGACCCTGTCTTTCCCCCGTGTCGAACCCGACCGGCTCCTGTCGGCAAACATGAACGGCATAAAGATCCTGTCCGCCACCCGGCACCGAAACAAGCTGAAACTGGGCCACCTGGCAGGAAACCGATTTACCATAAGGGTGCGGGAGGTAACGGAAAACGCCCTGGAAAAGGCGAATTCGATAGCTGCCGTCCTCTCCGCCCGCGGCGTGCCCAACTATTTCGGGCTGCAGCGGTATGGCAGCCTCGGAAACTCCCACCTCATCGGCAGAGAGCTGCTGAAGGGCGATTACAAGGGCGCGGTCGACGCCATCATGGGCGATCCCGCCGCCATCAGGGACGAGCAGTGGCGCAGCGCTGTCGAGGCATACTTCCGGGGCGATCTGGAGTCGAGCCTCATGCTGCTGCCGGGCCACTGCAGGACCGAAAGGGAGTTGGTCAGGCGTCTCGGCAAAAGGCCGGATGCGCACGAAAAAGCCCTTGACAGCGTTTCCCCGCGCCTGAGAAAACTCTACCTGTCCGCCTACCAGTCGTTTCTGTTCGACCGCGTCCTGGAGAGACGGCTCCGGAGCATGGACTCCCTGATGACCGGCGACCTGGCCTTCCGCCACGACAACGGCGCCTGCTTTCTCGTCGAAGACGCCGCCGCCGAAGCGGAACGGGCCGGAAGATTCGAAATCTCGCCCAGCGGTCCGATGTTCGGCTGCAGAATGAAACTGCCGGAAGGGACGCCGCTTGCGATCGAGCTGGACGAGTTGAACCACGAAGGCATCAGCCTGGATGCGTTCAACCTGCAGGGAGGCCTCAGAATGGAGGGAGAGAGGCGTCCGCTGCGGGTTCCCCTGGGTGACATGGCAATCGACGGGGATGACCGCAGCCTGCTGTTCAGATTCTCGCTGCCCAAGGGCGCCTACGCGACATCGGTTCTGCGCGAGATAGTCAAAAACAACCCGGACTGACGGACGAGTGGTCGTCGGGCCGGGCGTTAAATATCAGGCACATTTCCGCCTTGACAATAGTAGAACAATATTCTATCTTTAAACAAATATTTTTTTCTATTCTTATTAAATGGTTCCGGTCCGGGCCGTTGAATTTGACGTTTACGCAAAGATCACGGCAGGGCTTGAATAAAACAGCAAAATCGCACCAAGATCCCTTATAGATGGGACGATATCCCCGGAATGCCCGAGGCGAATCGTACCCGGATGGAGAACGAACCCTTCAGGAAATCCCCACTCCAGGTACCTCCCCTTCGCGCACCGCACAGAAGGCAGCTCATCATGGCAAAGAAAGAAAAAACCGACTACCTGATTCAATCAGTTTCCCACGCCCTGGAACTTCTGGAACAGTTCCACGAGGACGTGGACGAACTTGGCGTGACGGAACTGAGCAAACGCCTGAAACTGCACAAGAACAACGTCTTCAGGCTCCTTGCCACCCTGGAGTCCCATGGCTACATCGAGCAGAACAAGGTCACTGAAAACTACCGGCTCGGCCTCAAAACCCTGGAGCTGGGACAGACCTTCGTCAAGCAGATGGGCCTTTTGCGCCAGTCGCGGCCGGTACTGGAAGCGGTGGTGCGTGAATGCAACGAAACTGCCTATGTGGCGATCCTCAAAGATTTCCACATCATCTATCTCGATGTGGTTGAAACCGACCTTACGGTCCGTGTCGTGCCCCGGGTGGGTTCACGCCTGCCGGCCCACTGCACCGCGGCCGGCAAAGTACAGATAGCCCACCTGAACGAAGAGGAACTGGAACAGTACCTCCCCACCCAGGAACTGCGGGCCTTCACCTCGAACACCGTCACCGACCGCGACGAACTGAAGAAGCACCTGCAGAAGGTGGCCGAGGATGGTTACGCCATCGACGACGAGGAACTGGACATCGGGGTTCGTTGCGTCAGTGCGCCGATCCGCGACTACACCAGGCGGATAATCGGCGCCGTGAGCATCTCCGGTCCTTCCATGCGCCTCTCAATGGAAAGGATCGACCGGGAGCTCATCCCCCTGGTGAAAAAGGCTGCCGAAGAGATCTCCATGAAACTCGGCTTCCACAGATAGCAGCTGCCCGGCAGACTCCCTATCCGGCGTTTCCGGGCGGTTCGGCCGCCCCCCCCTTTGCTAGGCGCTCCCACTCCTTTCTGACAAGCCGTTCCGTGGCCCGGGGATCGCCGCTGTTGTCGATCACCACCCGGGAACGGCCGAGCTTCTCCTCGAGAGGCCACTGGGAGCCGATCTTACGCAACGCCTCCGCCCTGTCGATGCCGTCACGCTCCATGAGCCGGTCGACCTGCGTATCGGCATCCACGAAAACCAGCCATATCTCGTCGAACCGGGCTTCCATGCCCGTCTCGAATAGCAGCGGGACGACATAAAAGAGCAAAGAAGTTCCGTGCCGGCGCTCTCTTTCGAAGCTCCGGTCCGCAAGATCGGCAATCGCGGGATGAACGATCCTCTCCAGGTCCCTGCGGGCATCTGCGTCAGCGAACACCAGGAGTCCCAGGGCCTTCCGGTCCAGGGAACCGTCAGCCGCCACCACTTCTTCGCCGAACCTCTCCACGACGGCTCGATAGGCGGGCTCGCCCGGTTCCACGACCTGTCGGGCCAGCTTATCGGCATCGACTATAACCGCTCCCAACGACGCCAGCATGTCCGCCACGAGGCTTTTTCCCGAAGCTATGCCACCGGTCAGTCCTATTATCTTCATCATCAGGCCCTCTTTCATCCGGCACTTCCGGTTTATCCGCGCCATATGAAACAAGCCCCGGGAAAACCACGGGGCTTACTTTTCAGAAGTATCTATACGCGGCCGGTTTCGGACCAACCCCAGGCATGCACGCGCCGGAACCCCGCCTCAGAATCCCAGCTCCATCTGGCGCCAGTCCTCCTTCTTCACTTTCGGTCCCGGATAGTAGCGCGGGCAGCTGGCGATCACCACGGAGTGAGCCTGCTTGCAGTGCCGACGGCACGAAAGACACAGCCGGTTGGCCGGCGTCCGCGTTTTCATCTGTTTTTCAGGCAATCTTGCGCACCCAGCCGAACGTGTCCGGAAGCCTGCCGGTCTGGATACCGGTCAGGGTGTCGTACAGCTTCCGGGTCAGATTCCCGACCCCGCCATCGCCTACGGTCAAGCGTTCCTCTTTGTAGCCGAGCACTCCCACCGGGCTGATGACCGCGGCCGTGCCGCTGCCGAAGGCCTCCTTCACCTTGCCGGCCTTGATGTCCGCAACCAGCTGGTTGATGTCGATCTTGCATTCCTCGGCTTTGAAACCCAGCTGATCCGCCAGCTTGAGCACGGAATCGCGGGTAACCCCCCCGAGGATGGAGCCATTCAGCGGTGCGGTCACGACCCGGTCTTCATAGGCAAAGAACATGTTCATGGCGCCGACCTCGTCCACATAGCGACGGTTGACGCCGTCCAGCCACAGGACCTGATCGAAGCCTTTTTTCTTTGCCTCCAGGCCCGCTTTCAGGGACGACGCATAGTTGCCGCCGGTCTTCGCCTCGCCGGTGCCGCCCGGAACCGAGCGGACATAGTGGTCTTCGACCAGGATCTTGACCGGGTTGAAGCCCGACGCATAATAGGCACCAACCGGAGAGAGTATTACATAATAATAGTAATGGTCCGAGGTCTTGACCCCCAGGACCGGCTCGACCGCGATCATGGCGGGGCGAATGTAGAGGGACGTGCCTTCAGCTCCGGGCACCCAGTCCTTTTCCAGCCGGACCAGTTCGGCAATGCTCTCGACGAAAAACTCCTCCGGCAACGGGGGCATGCAGAGCCGTTCAGCCGAAAGGTTGAAGCGCCTGGCATTCATCTCCGGGCGGAAAAGGGCTATCGTACCATCGCTCCACTTGTACGCCTTGAGGCCCTCGAAAATCTCCTGGGCATAGTGAAAAACGAGACAGGAGGGGTCCATGACGAACGGCCCGTAGGGCTGTATCCGGGCATCGACCCAACCTTTCCCGGCTTTCCATTCGACGAGCAGCATACGATCCGTGAAAATTTTGCCGAACCCGAGTGCGGATTCATCAGTAAACTTGTCCTTCCTGTTTTCTTCAGGAAGGGGAAGAACCTTCAATTCCATGCCTGCTACCTCCCGTCTGGACCTGTTTTCAACCTTTTCAGTCAGGTAAAGGTGTAACATAGAACGGGCAGGCGGGCAAGAAATTTTCAGGGTGGATTTTTAGCCTGGCTAAATTCAGGACCATGGCCCAATCCTTGGTCCGACCAATTTTTACTGTTGAAATATAACGGATTTCTTGGTATATATTTTTTAGCACTCATCGGTTGCGAGTGCTAATAGTATAGTAAAACATAAAAACGGATTATTGAATCGCCAAAAGGAGGTAGTTTCCATGACCGCGTCATTACCCGTAGTATCCGATAACATGAGTCGCTACCTGGCAGAAGTCAGACGTTTCCCGGTTCTGTCGGCCGAGGAGGAATACCGGCTTGCGGTGAAATTTTACGAGGAGCAGGACCTGAGCGCCGCCCAGACCCTGATCACCGCGAACCTGCGCTTCGTGGTAAAGGTTGCGGGCGAGTACCGGGCCTACGGCATGAAGATGCTCGACCTTATCCAGGAGGGGAACGTGGGGCTGATGATGGCGGTGCGCAAATTCAACCCGTACAAAGGTTTCCGCCTCATTTCCTACGCAGTGTGGTGGATACGCGCCTACATCCAGAATTACATCATATCCACCTGGAGCCTGCTCAAGATCGGCACCACCCAGGCCCAGAGAAAGCTCTTCTTCAAGCTGAACCAGGCAAAGAACGCCATAAGGAACATGTTCGGCGAAGACGACCTGCCGGCGGCGTCCCAGGCCCTTGACGTGAAGGAATCGGAGATCGTGGAAATGGAGCAGCGCATGCGCGGCGACTATTCCCTCGATTCCGAAGCGGCGGACGGCGAAGGTGTCACGCTCCTTGAAAACCTCGCGGACGACCGGATGAATCAGGAAGAGATCCTGGCGGAAAACCAGGAGGCGGCGCTCCTCGAAAGGGAAATTTCGACTATCATGACCAGGTTGAACGAAAAGGAGCGGTTCGTCATCGAGCACCGTGTCACCGCGGATGAACCCATGACGCTTCAGGAAATAGCCGACCACTTCTCCATCTCGCGGGAAAGGGTCCGCCAGATCGAGGACGGCGCCCTGAAAAAGATGAAAAACTTTCTTTCGCCGCTGGTTGCGCAATCCGGCGACATCGCCCTGTTGCCGGCCTGAAGGTGAGGAGCCCGTGGTCTGAAGCGCCATGTGCCCACGGCCCTGCCGGGGCGGAGATTTGCGTTGACAAAAATCACCGGCTCCCGTATCCTTTTTCCACAATTCCATAGAAGACCTTCTTATCAAGAGTGGTGGAGGGATAGGCCCTGCGAAACCACAGCAACCGGCCCTGATCGGGGCGCCAGGTGCTAAATCCTGCCGAAAGGCACAGATGAGAAGGGCGCCGCGTATGCCGTCGAATATACCGAAAGCCCCTTCTCATACCATGAGAAGGGGCTTTTTTCGTACCGGACAGGACATTCCACTTTTTCAGGTACCCCATGTCAGTCGGCATCGTCGAAACACAATTCGTTACGTTTGATACGGAACTCCGCCTGGAAAGCGGCCGGATTCTGGGGCCGATAACGCTTGCCTATGAAACCTACGGCACCTTGAACCGGGAACGCTCCAACGCGGTCATGATCACCCATGCGTGGACCGGCAACGCCCACGTAGCAGGCAAGAACAGCGAGGAAGACCAGAAGGCCGGCTGGTGGGACGCCATCGTCGGGCCGGGGCGGCTATTGGACACGGACAGGTACTTCGTCATCTGTTCCAATATCATCGGCTCGTGCTACGGCTCCACGGGACCCACATCCATCAACCCCAAGACCGGCAAGCGGTACAATCTCTCCTTCCCGGTCATAACCGTCCGCGACATGGTGCGCGCCCAGGCGCTGCTCCTGGACCATCTGGGCATTGACAAACTGCTGACCGTTCTCGGCGGGAGCATGGGCGGGATGCAGGCGCTGGAGTGGGCGACCTGCTTTCCGGACAGAATCGCCTCGGCCGTCATACTGGCCACGAGCGGCAAGCCCTCCCCCATGGCCATCGCCATGAACGCGGTGGCGCGCTGGGCCATCTTCAACGACCCCACCTGGAAGAAGGGCGAATACCGCAAAAACCCCAAGGACGGCCTGGCCCTGGCCCGCGGCATCGGCCACATCACCTTCCTCTCGGACGAATCCATGTGGAACAAATTCGGCCGCCGCTTCTCGGCCCGGGATGGACAGTTCGACTTCTTCGGCCGTTTCGAGGTTGAGCGCTACCTGGCCTACAACGGCTACAACTTCGTCGACCGCTTCGACGCCAATTCGTTCCTCTACCTGGCCAAGGCGCTGGACCTGTACGATGTCGCCTGGGGGTGCGAGTCGCTCCGGGAAGCGTTCGCGCCGGTGCAGGCGCCCATGCAGTTCTACGCCTTCACCTCAGACTGGCTCTACCCGCCCGCCCAGACCGAGGAAATGGTCGCCGCCCTGAAGGACCTGGGCAAGCAGGTTGAGTACCACCTCATCGAGTCGTCCTACGGGCATGACGCTTTCCTGCTGGAGCACGAAACCTTCGCCCCGTACGTGAAGAACTTCCTGGACCGGATTTCCTCGACCCTCTGACAACCCCGCGCCCGCCACGGCTCACATCTCGACCCGCGTCACCACCCCCTGCAGCTTGCTGGCCGGCAGGTTATAGAACTGCACGAAGTTCGGCGTCTGCTTCTTGATGGCGCTGAACAGCTTCCAGGCCGGATTGGGGGAAGAGATGTCCTCGATGCCGTAAAAGATGACTTTCTCCTGGATGCCGTATTTCTTGAGCTGTTTCTCCAGGTCGATCACTTCCATGTAACCGGCGCGGACCTCGAACCCGTCCAGTCCGGGACCGATATCCCGCAGGAGGCGGGTCCGCACCCCGAAAGGTTCATCGGTCCTGATTATAGAGACGAACACGTTCCTTTCGTAGATGATATTGCTCCGGACGATGCAATGGACTATGTAGGGGGGGACAACCGAAATCTCCTTGGTGAAGAATATCCCGGTGCCGGGGATGTTCTTCCCGGTGCCGTAGATCTGGGAATAGCTCAAGAGAAACGTATCCAGGTCAAGCGGCCGCAGTGCCCGGTACAGTGCCCGCTGCCCCTTGGTCCAGACCAGGATGGTCGTCATGGGTATGAGGGCGATGATCAGGGACCAGTAGCCGCCGAGATGGAACTTGTTAAGGCATGCGCCCAGGAAGACCAGGTCCACCAGCGTGACCAGCACTGCGAAGGGCACCTTCCACCTCTTGGTGGTGCGCGAGAAGATCATGATCATCATGATGCCGGTGATGGTCATCGTGCCGGTGACGGCGAGACCGTATGCAGCGGCCAGGTTCTGCGACTCGCGGAAAATGAACAGGATGAACAGGACCGCCGCCATCAGCATCCAGTTGATCGCGCCGATGAATATCTGGGATTTGAGTTGCGTTGAAGTGTAGTCCACTTTCAAAAGGGGCATGATTCTCGTGGTAATCCCCTGGTAGACTATGGAGAACACTCCGCTTATCAGAGCCTGGGATGCAATGACGGTCGCAATAATGGTGAGGACGAGGAACGGAACATAGAGACTGGGCGCCTCCCACTTCACCATTCCGAACAGAATGCTCTTGGCATTCGGATGGTTCATGATGAAAGCGCCCTGCCCGAGGTAGTTGATCACAAGAGCGGCAAAGACGAAGTACCATGCGCGGCGGATAGGCTTGCGTCCCAGGTGGCCCATGTCGGCATACAGCGCCTCGCCTCCGGTGGCGCAGAGAATGACCTCGGAAAGGATGAAAAACCCTGACAGGCCGTTTTCCAGGATAAACATGACCCCGTAATGAGGGCTCAGGGACTTGAGAATCGGGGGGAACTGCCAGATGGAAACGATTCCCGAGACGGCCAGGGCCAGGAACCACAGGATCATCAGCGGACCGAAAGTTGCCGCGACCCGGTCGGTACCCCGTGACTGGAAGATGAACAGCAGCACGGCGATGACTGCCGCGATCAGGATGACCGCTCCCTGCCCCACGTCCTCCAACCCAGGAATCAAATGCATTCCCTCCACTGCGGAAAGAATACTGATGGCAGGGGTAATGACTCCGTCACCAAGGAGCAGCGAAACTCCGAGGTAGGACAGGAATACCACGAATGCCGCCTGGCGTCCCGGCTTCAGAAGCCTTGTCAGGATCTCTTTCAGGACGATCGTTCCGCCCTCGCCCTTGCGGCCCAGGCCCATGGCCAGCCAGGCATATTCGACAGTCACGAGAATGCAGAGGGTCCACACGATCAGTGAAAGAATGCCGGCGATATTGCCTTCGGTAGGTTTGGTCAATGCGAAAACGACCGACAATGTATAAATGGGGCTGGTGCCGATATCGCCGAAAACCAGCCCCAGCGACTTGACGACCCCTTTGGTGAAAGACTCCCCGCCCTCAGCAATCATGCCTTTCTTCCCTTCTTCCCCTGCCCCATCATCACCGTTCATAACGCTTTCCACGCTGATAAAAAAGCCGCCGGCAATGAACCGGCGGCTTTTCAGGCCACGTTCGCTGCACTTCCAAAGCGCCTACGAGGTTAGCTGTCGGGCTCGGGCCTGGAAGTGCCCTATCCTGCCAGATTGTTGAAAAACGCCACGAGGAAGTCCAGAGATATGGCGCACGGAGCACAGCACCCGAGACATAGCAACTCGATAGGCGAGGGTGTGAGCACCGCGCAACGCTGCAGATGGGCTCCGCAATAGTTTTTCAACAGCCTGGCAAGGAATTCGCCCCGGTACCACCGGGTCCCCCGCACCCGCCATGACAAGGCGGATTTCGGCTGCATCTTTTCGTTTGTTGAAATTCCGGCCAATTGTAGGCTGATAATTTTGTAAGTCAATACCTGTTTTTCAGGGAGCAGGCCGGGCGACAAAAAAATCCCTGTAGAGAAGGAGGGCTAATCTACAGGGAAGTATAAATAGAAGAGGCTCTGTACCTCTGTTGTCTATTTTAATGTAAACGGCGAAAACGTCAACCATGCGCCGGTTTTTTTCGACCCGGGGCTGAGTGTGCGCCCCGATGACGGTTGACAGCCTGTCTGCCGGGTTGTATCTATGTAAGAGACCGGACCGCGCATCCTCATTTATCCCCACGGAGGTTCCCATGAAACTCTCTTTCCACGGCGCCGACCACGATGTCACCGGCTCCTGCCACCTGGTTGAATGCGCGGGAAAGCGGATTCTGATCGACTGCGGCATGTTCCAGGGCAACCGCGAACTGGACGAAGAGAACTCGGAACCGTTCGGCTTCGATCCCGCCGGCATCGACTTCATCCTGCTGACCCATGCCCATCTCGACCATTGCGGGCGGCTGCCCCTTCTCGTGAACAGGGGCTTCCGGGGTGAAATCATCACCAGTTCAGCAACCAGGGATCTGGCGCGGCTGGTTCTCCTGGATTCCGGCAACCTGCAGGAAGAGGAAGCGCGGCGCAAGGAACGCCATGCGGCGCGGCGCGGCAATCACAAGTCCGAAGTCACCCCGCTTTACACGGAGCTCGACGTGCTGGACAGCCTGGACTTTTTCGGCAGGAAAGCGGCTTACAATCACCAGCTCGAACTGGCCGGCGGAATTTACGCCACATTTCTCGACGCCGGACACATCCTCGGCTCCGCATCCATACATCTTGAACTGGAGGAAAACGGCCGGCGGCGCACAGTGCTGTTCTCCGGTGACCTGGGGAATACCGGCCGGCCGATCCTGCGGGATCCGGCAGCGCCGCCGAAGGTCGATGCCGTGGTCATGGAGACCACTTACGGGGACCGCCTCCACAGGCCGCTCGATCAGTCGGTGGAAGAGCTGTTCACGGCGATCACCGATACCTTCGACGACGGAGGCAACGTCATCATTCCCACTTTCGCCCTGGAACGGGCGCAGGAAATCCTGTTCCACCTGCGGGAAGGGGTTGAGAAAGGCCGCTTGCCCCGATCGATGCAGGTGTTCCTCGACTCGCCCATGGCGATCTCCGCCACCGCAATCTTCAAGCGCCATCCCGAGTGTTACGACGAGGAAACCGCTGGACTTTTCCGCGAGGGACGGGACCCCTTGAGCCTGCCGGGACTGCACTTCACCCGGGAAACGCAGGAATCCATGGCGATCAACCGCATCGGCGGGGGAGCAATCATCATGGCAGGCTCAGGGATGTGCACCGGCGGGCGCATCCGCCATCACCTCAGGCACAATCTCTGGAGAAGGGATTCGAGCGTCGTGTTCGTCGGCTACGCTGCCCATGGCAGCCTGGCAAGAACCATCATAGACGGCGCCAAACGGGTGCAGCTTTTCGGCGAGGAAATACCTGTTGCCGCAAACATTCACACCATAAACGGATTTTCCGCCCATGCCGACCAGGCTGAGCTTCTCGCCTGGCATCGGCGAACCCAGAACCCCGAGAGGACGTTCCTGGTTCACGGCGAACATGAAACCATGAACCGTTTCGCATCTCTGCTCAGAAACACCACGGTAGAGATGCCGGCCCCGCACCAGGAATTCCATCTGTGAGGAAATAGCCGGCGCTTTCCTCAGGCTTCCGTTGCGAGAGCCCTGCCGAGATCGAACGCCTGTTTCATCAGGTCGGCGTTGTCGGCGACTTCTCCGGGCCCCTGCGCCGACCCGTAAACAAAGCCGACTAGTTCGGAGCCGACGTAGCGGGCCATGTCCTGGAACGTGCGGATGGCATTGACGGCGCCGGAGGCAAACGGATCAACGTCTCCATAGGTCATGACCACTCCGAACTTCTTGCCTCCCAGGTCGGTTTCAAAGGTTTCAACCTGGCCGTCACCGTCCTCCGCCGGTTGTGCGCCGAGAAACGTGAGTGCATAGCAGCGGTCCATGAACAGCTTGATCTGGGCCGAAACGGTAAACCAGTAGATGGGCGTAGCATAGACGATGGCGTCTGCCGTCCTCAAGCGGGAATAGATGGCTTTCATGTCGTCATCGATGACGCAGTCCGCCGCAAGAGACGACTGACATGCGTTGCAGGCCGTGCAAGGCCCGATTTCCATCCCGTGGATGTGCACCGTTTCCACCTGCGTCCCGAAAAATCGCGCTCCCGCCGCCACCTCCCGGGCCAGGATCGTGCTGTTGCCGTCCTCCCGCGGACTCGCTTCGACGATGATTATCTTTTTCGCCATGGACTCCCTCCTTTCCAGGATCAACCATTCCTCCTCCGCAGCCCCGGGCGACACCCGACGGTTTTTGCGGCAACGAAATATTCTGATATCATATACGCTTGCTGCCCTCATGACAAGCGAGCCCGTTTCTCATCTGCGATGCAAGCGGAACAACCGGCCGGATCGCGGCCGTGTCGCGTCACATGAGACAGGTGTATTAAGTTTGGCCGCTTCCACCCATGTCCCGCTGTAACAGAAACGATCCGATGCACACCAGGATTCCGTCATATCGGATAGTTAGCGGATCGCTCACGCTCCGGCATGATTTTTGCGGAACTATCGTATCGCGGTCCCCGGCACGCACAGTTGGACAATTGGCTGAACAACCCGCATTCTGCCCGGTATTTCTTGCCAATGGCTAAATACAGCTTTACACAACTTTTCGACATCAAGCAGATACAATCCCTGATGGAATCCTACAACAAGGTCACGGGTCTGCTTTCGGCCATTCTCGACACCAACGAAAAAGTTCTGGTTGCGGTCGGCTGGCAGGACATCTGCGTACGGTTCCACCGGCAGCATCCGGTCACCCTGGCTCGGTGCAAGGAAAGCGAAGCATACATAAAACTGCACTTGCACGAATACGAAGGAAGGTTTTTCGAGTACAGGTGCAAGAACGGCCTGTGGGACATGGCCATGCCGATTTTTTTCGACGGTGAACACATCGCCACTTTTTTCTTCGGTCAGTGCTTCTGCGAAGACGACAAACCCGAGGCGGACTTTTTCCGCAGACAGGCACGGGAGTTCGGCTACGACGAAGACAAGTACCTGGAAGCATTGGCCCGGGTACCGATCTATTCCCGTGAACAGATGTGCAACGCTCTGGAGCTTTATTCGAACCTGATGAATATCATTACCGAAATGGGCGTCAAGAAACTCAAGCTCATGCAGGAGATCGAGGCACGACATAAAGTTCACCGAAAAATGCTCGAATCCAGCGCCTACACGGACAGGATAATCAACTCTATCCTCGACGAGGGAGGCGGAGACTTTTGAGTGCGGGAGACAGGCCCATTATCACAGTGAAAAAGGGGAATACCATGAAATACTTTCTTGTAGCGCTGCTCATTCTGGCGATCCCCGCAACGGGAGCCGCGGGGCTGTTCGGGAGTGACGACGACACATTCGGGGTGGGATATCTTGCCAAGACTGACGGAACGAAAGTGTATCAAAAGTCGACAGGAGATGACGTCGTTGCCACGGTAAACCGGGATTTTCCCTTCGTTGCCTACGCCGGCAGCGACAAATGGCTCGGCATAATGGCCGCGGAATCGCAGGCGAACGGCCGGGTCAATGTCCGCTACTGGAAAAACGGCAAGAACGAGAAGGATGGACAGAACATCGCCTGGGTCGAACTGGGGGACCTGGAGCGGATCCAGTTCGATTGCTGCGGCGACAGCGCACATTGTACGGGTTTCACGTCATCCGTACTCAAGACACGCAGGTACACCGACTGTTTCACCAGGTCAATGGAAGCCAGCGTCAGCAAGAGAACGGCTACTGCCGGCGTTGCAGCCGTGGCAGGCCCGGAAGCCGCTGAACTGGAAAAGATGAAGCTGCAACTGGAACTGGAAAAGATGAGGCATGAGAAGGAAATCGAGAAACTGAAGCTGGAAAAAGAGATCGAGCAATTGAAACTGGAACAGGAACGGCTGAAAGCCGGGGTGAAAAGGCCGTGACCGCCGCTCCCCGAACACCCGGTCCCGCCATTCCGTTCAGAGGCTTGCGGCTTACCCCGCAGGCCTCTCTGTTTTTTACGGCAGCGATTCCCCGGAAGCAGGTTTCAAAACCGTGTTTGTAAATTGCGTAAAACCTGTAAACGCCCAACTGTAACATGACGTTTACAGCTTTCACCATCTGCACCGCTCCATGCCGCCGACAACAACCATCCATCAAACCCCGAAATCGTCATCCTCCCGAATTTACACAACTTTATAAACCGGACAATAAAAAACTCAATTTGGTACAGTCATTGCTATTATACAAAGCATAACGAATTGACCCATGAACAAGTCAGCATGTCAGTTGATAACTGTTAAAAAATAGAATCTATCGAAAAAAATTATGTTTGATTACAAATATGGTTTGTTGTCATTCACTCACTTACGAATTTTTTAGGTTACATTTAATTTTAACATTACGCCTCAAAGATTTGATGCTGTAATTATGTCATACTTTATCAGTACAGGAGAGAATTTTCCAACAGTCGTGTAATTTGGGTCCAATATCTGTGCCCAAGCCGTCAATGGGGACGGCAACTATCTCAATGGAAGGAGTAAATCACATGGGTAAACTGGACGGAAAAATTGCAATCGTAACTGGAGCGGGTCGTGGTATCGGCAGGGGAATCGCCATGCGGTTGGGTGCTGATGGTGCTACCATAGTGGTAAGCGACATCCTGATGGACAATGCCAAGAAAGTCGCGGCCGAGATCGAAGCAGCCGGCGGCAAGGCAATTGCGATTCAGACCGACGTAACCAAACAGGAGCAGTGTGAGGCTTTGGTGGACCAGACCGTGGCCAAGTTCGGGAAACTCGACATCATGGTGGCAAACGCAGGGATCGGTATCGTCAAGGTTTCCCTCGACCACACCGAGGAAGACTGGGACAAGACCCTGGCGGTAAACGTAAAGGGTGTTTTCTTCTGTGATATCGCAGCGGCAAAACAGATGATCAAGCAAGGTCACAAAGGCTATCTGGGCAGCGGCGGCAAAATCATCAACTGCGCCAGCATAGCAGCCCACGGCGGCTGGGCCTTCCTGCCGGCTTACAGCGCTTCCAAGTTCGCCGTCAGGGGATTCACCCAGGCGTTCGCCAAGGAGATGGCGCCGAACAAAATCACAGTCAACGCATACTGCCCGGGTATCGTCGGCACCGACATGTGGGATCTCATCGACGAAAAAATCGGCGCTTATACCGGCGCCAAAAAAGGCGAAACTCTCAAGGCGTCAGTCGATGCCCTCATTCTCGCCAAGGAAGTCGGCAAGCCTGAGCAGGTTGCCGGATATGTTTCCTACCTTGCCTCCGAGGATGCGGATTACATGACCGGCCAGTCGGTCATGATCGACGGCGGTATCGTGCTGGTCTAGCGACAGGCTGCCGGTTCCTGACACGCCGTCATCAGCGGCATGGCAGGAACCGGCTGAGATTGTCAGCGAAACGGACAGCCGGCAAATGCACTCCTTGGCGTGGGGGAATGATTTGCCGGCTGTCTTATTTTAACCGGCCCGCAAGCCGTTCCAACTTGCAGGGAAAAGCCGCCGGCAGATCGATTGTGCCTGTTTTTCCATCCCGATAAAATGGTATAATTCACAACATATTACTCACTATCCCATGGGGGAGTGCATGTCGGAAAACGAGCGGGCACGGCACATCAAGACGGTAATGCAGTTTGTGAACACCGGGGGCACGGGAATTATCAGCCATTCCGCCGACAGCCAATTCCAACCCCAGATCGTCAGATCATGGGAACGCTGCCTGACCAAGCACAACCTGACCCCGTCCACGGTGTCCAAGCCCATACTGCTCAGCGACAAGGCCCTGCGTGATTACGTAGAGCCCCTGGACGATTTCCTGTTTTATGCGCAATCGGGCATGCGGAAGCTGTTCAAAATGCTTTCGGCCGTCGGATATGTTCTTCTGCTGTGTGACGCGAACGGGGTGACCATCGACTGTCTTGGCGATCCCAAGGATGAGAGGGAGAACAGGGAAGCGGGACTCTGTCCCGGTTCGGTGTGGCTGGAGTCGCTTGCGGGCACCTGCGGAGTCGGCACCTGCATCGAAGACCGGAGAGCGGTTACGGTCCACCGGGAAGATCATTTTTCGGCCCCGTTCATAGGACTGAGCTGCTCAGCGGCGCCACTCTACTTCCCGGACGGCACGTTGCTCGGGGCACTGGACGCCTCGCTCCTGTACCCGCCGGAATCCAGGGACTCACAGGCGGTCGCCTTGCTGCTCCTGAATTCCCATGCGCGCCTGATCGAAAACGCCTACTTCGTCAGCAAATGCCGGGGCAACTGGATCATCCGCTTCAACAGCATGCAGGCTTTCGCGGAGGTAACCACGGAAAGCATGCTTGCGATCAACTCCGAAGGCTATATCGTCGCGGCAAATTGCCTCGCCGCCAACGAACTGAGCCGGCGCGGGGGATGCAACCCGCTCAACAGACACTTGAGCGATGTCTTCGAAATGAGCTTCGAAGACCTGGCCAACAATGCCCTGAACAAGTCCGGCCTGATATTCCCGATCCGCGTCCTGAACAGCGGCCTCCAGTATTTTGCCGCCTTCCGGGCGCCGGAGGCCGGGAAAACCCTGCCATCGGAGCATCGGGCAGGCACCCACGCGTCCACAGCAGCAAAAGGCAAAGCGCCTGCTGCCATCAGCCTGAACCACCTGGCCAGCAGCGATCCGCGAATGCAGCTGAACGTCAACTGCGCCAGGCGGGTCATGAACAAAGGCATCCCCATACTCCTCATCGGCGAGACCGGCACCGGCAAGGAAGTCTTCGCCAGGGCCGTGCATGAAGCCAGCGACCGTGCGGCCAAGCCGTTCGTCGCGCTGAACTGCGCGTCCATCCCCGAGTCCCTCATCGAGAGCGAGCTGTTCGGCTACAAGGCAGGCGCTTTTACCGGCGCCCACATCAAGGGAATGCGCGGCAAGATACTCCAGTCGGACGGCGGCACGCTTTTTCTCGACGAGATCGGCGACATGCCGCTGAACCTCCAGACCAGGATGCTTCGGGTGCTGGCTGAAAAGGAAATAGTCCCCCTGGGTTGCGAGACACCGGTCAGGGTGGACCTCCATGTGATCTGCGCGACATTGCGCAACCTGGAGGAACTCGTCCAGAAGGGCCAGTTCAGGGAAGATCTCTATTTCCGGCTCAACGGCATAACCATCGTTCTGCCGCCGCTCCGGGAACGGCAAGACCGGGAAGCGCTCATTTGGAGCATACTGGCATCGGAAGGCGGCGGGGAGATGAGGATTTCGCCGGATGCGATGGAAGCCCTTCTCAAGGCCCCCTGGCCGGGAAACATACGTGAAATGCGCAACGCGTTGCGTTATGCCCAGGCGGTCAACGAGAGCGGAACCATCGAGTTCGCAGACCTGCCGATGGGAACTGCCGTCCCGTCGTCCGCATCCCCATCGGTTCCGCAAAATGCGCAGTCGGAACCATTCCAGACGGGCTCACCGCACTCGGACCATTATGCGGAACGCTACATAATGCTGAATGTTCTCACCAAACACAGATGGAATCTGTCGAAGGCTTCCCGGGAGCTCTGCATCAGCCGGCCGACCCTGTACAAGAAAATGAAGCAGCACGGCATCCTGGCGCCGCACAAATTCGAGCGGAAGGGATAACGGGAACAGCCGGATTACGTGGTTTCCACCCGAAGCACCCTCGCCCTGGAGCACTGGACCGGTTTCACGTCGATGTCTACCGAGTTTTCCAGATAAACGCTGTCGCCCGCCTCTATGGTATACTGTTCATCTTTTCCGCGAATTTCTATTTTCCCGGCAATGACATAGAGAAACGTCTCGCCGCTGATCGATGCCGGCGCTGAAATACCGCTGTCGTCCCGCAGATCGATGAGGACGCAACTCATTTTTTTCCGTGGTCCGAACGGCAGCAGCGGATTGCAGAACCCCTGGTTCCTGTGTACCAGGCGTTCATACAGGTTTTCATAGCCACTGTCCGTCTTTCGGTAGATCTCGTATTTCGGCGTATCGATTATGCTGTCGAACAGTTTCCCCAATCTGACATGGAAGTAGTCAGCGAGCTTCGACAGGGTTTTAAGACTCGGAGTAACATTGCCGTTCTCTATCTGTGACAAGAGCGCAGCCGACATTCCGGTCTCCGCTGCCACGAACTGCAGGGTCACGTTTCTCGCCTTGCGAAAGCTCTTTAACTGCGAGCCGATATTGTAATCGTCAAGACCGGGCGAATCGTGTTCACGACGGGCAAGCGCCTCGGGACGCCTCCGCACGCGATTCACGTCCTGTGCCGGGCTGATGATCTCATTACTCTTCAAGTGGCTGCCATTCATCCAAAAGTCCCTCAAAACCCGCGGCAATCCCGGCGGACACTTCGGTAAGCGACACCTCCCTGCCCAGGACCGATTCCAGCGACGCGACTGGGCATGCTTCGATCCCGCAGGGATGTATCCTTCTGAAAGCGGCCAGGTCATTGCACACGTTCAGGGCGAAACCATGCATGGTCACCCAATGGCGGACACCCACGCCTATTGAAGCGAGTTTGCCGGCATCGGTCCAGACGCCGGTACGCCCCTCCACCCGGTATGACGTAACGCCGAATTCCGCGGCGGTCCGGATCAGGAGCTCTTCCAGGAAACGGAGATGGCGACGGAGATCCTTTCCCCGAAGCCCAAGGTTGACGATCGGATAACCGACCAGTTGGCCCGGTGCATGGCAGGTTACGTCGCCGCCACGGTTGATGCGCACAACCTCGATCGAAGGGTCAAGGACATTTCCCTCGCTTCCGCTCCGGCCCATGGTATAGACCAGGGGATGTTCCAGCAAGAGGAGCGTCTCCGGGCGCATGCCTTCACGCACTTCCGCGACCAGCCGCTCCTGCAGCTCGAAAGCCTCCCGGTAATCCATGGTACCGCAATTACTCACCAGCATCGTTTCAACCAGCTTTCTTCCGTTCCATCGGCATTCTCCGGCATGCGGAGAATGCCGATGGCGTGGCGTCAGGCATGAATCATCTCTTTGTGAACATCCAGCGCAGCCTCTTTGACCGCTTCCGAAAGGGTCGGGTGCGCGTGGAACATCGCGCCCATTTCGTGCGCCGTTCCGCCCAGGCTCATCACCGCGACCGCCTCCGCGATCATGTCGGACGCGCGCGGCCCGACGATGTGGACGCCAAGGACCTTGTCCGTATCCTTGTGGGCAAGGATCTTGACAAAACCGTCCGTCTCGGCCATGGCAATGGCGCGGCCGTTGGCCATGAACGGGAACCGTCCGGCCAGGTACGGAATTCCTTCATCCTTGAGCTCCTGCTCGGTCTTGCCGACGGAAGCTGCTTCGGGCCAGGTGTAGGAAATACCGGGAATGGTATCGTAATTGACCGAGACATCCTTGCCTGCCAGGCGTTCCGCAAAGACTACCGCTTCTTCGGAAGCTTTGTGGGCAAGGAGCGGGCCGGGAACGACGTCGCCGATGGCATAGATTCCCGGGACCGAAGTCTCGTAGTTCTCATTGACCGCAATCCTGCCTTTTCCGTTGTCCGCGACGCCTGCCTCTTCCAGTCCGAGACCGGTCAGCACCGATTTCCTGCCGACCGACACCAGCACCTTGTCACACACCATTTCCTCGGTCTTGTCACCCGACTTCAGCTGGAGCACGGCTTTGCCGTCCTTTTTCTCGATACTGGTGACCTGGGTGCTCATGCGGAAAGTAAAGCCCTGCTTCTGAAGAACTTTCATCAGGGCATCCGTCACCTCTTTGTCAGTCCTGGGGAGCATCTGCGGCAGCATCTCCAATACCGTCACCTTCGCGCCGAGCCTCCTCCAGACGGAACCGAGCTCCAACCCGATGTAACCGGCGCCAACGATGACCAGATGCTCGGGAACCGAGGCGAAACACAAAGCTTCCTTGGAACTGACGATCGTCTCCCCGTCAAAAGTCATGCCCGGCACTTCAACGGGCACGCCGCCGGTAGCGAGAAGGACCCGTTTGCATGCGGCAACCGTAGCCGTTCCGTTCTGGGTAACTTCGACCCGGTGAACGCCGTCACCCTTCGGAGCGGTCAGCTTGCCGGTACCCTGCATTACCTGGACCTTGTTTTTCTTCAGCAGGTAGGCTATCCCGCCGGTAAGCTTTTTGATTACGTCGTCCTTGCGCGCCACCATCTTGGCCACGTTCATGGTCGGCGGATTGATTTCGATGCCGTGGCTGGCGAACTTGTCCCGCGCCAGGGCGAAATGCTCGCTGGAGTCGAGGAGCGCCTTGCTGGGAATGCATCCCTCGTTAAGGCACACGCCCCCCATGGTGGGACGCTGCTCGACGACCAGGACCTTCTGGCCCAGCTGGGCGGAGCGGATCGCGGCCACATAGCCGCCGGGGCCGGCGCCGATAACTATCAGATCAAAGATTTCATCGCTCATTTTCATTACCTTTCTGAATCGGGAATATTGACTGCCTCAGTATAAGAACCGGCCCGGGGGATCGCTGTCCGTCCATTGCCGGGATTTCTCTCAATTATTGCCCTGCTCAGCCTGCTGGGCGGCATGGTAAGAGGACCTGACCAGCGGGCCGGACTCCACGTGGGTAAAGCCCATGGCACGTCCCATCTCGCGATACTCGGAAAACTCTTCCGGCGGCACATAGCGCTCCACCGGCAGATGCCTGCTGCTCGGCCGGAGGTACTGGCCCAGGGTCAGCATGTCGCACCCGTGTGCCCTCAGGTCTCGCATAGCCTCGAGCACTTCTTCACGCGTTTCACCGAACCCGAGCATTATGCCTGACTTCGTCGGCACCTCGGCGTTCATCGACTTGTACCGGCGCAGCAGTTCGAGGGAGCCGGCATAGTTCGCGCTCGGCCGGACCCGCGGATAGAGGCGGCGGACGGTTTCCAGGTTGTGGTTGAAGACATCCGGCCGGTCCACGCTGAGTATTTCCAGCGCGTTCCGCTCCTTTTCGCGGAAATCGGGAACCAGGATTTCTATGCGCAGGCCGGGGCTTTCGCTCCGCAGCGTGGCAATGCAGGCCGCGTACTGGCCTGCGCCGCCGTCCGGAAGATCGTCGCGGGTGACCGAGGTGATCACCACGTAACGAAGCTTCATGGCGGCAACCGCCCGCGCCAGGCCGGCGGGTTCGTCCAAATCCGGGGGAAGCGGATCGCCGTGGTTCACGTCGCAAAAGGGGCAATTCCTGGTGCAGGTGTCGCCAAGGATGAGAAACGTTGCGGTCCCCTGCTTGAAACATTCCCCCAGGTTGGGGCAGGTGGCTTCCTCGCACACGGTGTGAAGCCTGTTGTCGCGGAGGATGCGCCGTATGGAATCGACCTCCGGGCAGCATGAATAGCGCGCCCGGAGCCACTCGGGCTTTTTCGGGGCTTTCGCCGGTCCGTCGTATCCGGCGTGCTCCTGCGGCTTGGTACGCTCGTTATCGCTCAAATCAAACTCTTGTTGCATGCTGCGCTCCATTTGTACTTGCAATACATGATTTCTTTTCCCTGAGGAGAACGTTCTCCCTGGAAAAAGGGGGAGCCCAAAGGCTCCCCCTCCGCTCGCCCGTTACTACATGGCAGCCTTGACAGCGGCTTCGATCTTGGCCGGGCTGGGAAGATAGAGGTCTTCCAGCGCACCGCTGAACGGAGACGGTGTATGGGGCGCAGTCACCATCTGGATGGG
>JAVBWB010000042.1:0-51827 GCA_036677645.1 Geobacteraceae bacterium
TTTTCAAAGAACGGTTCAACGACAACTTTATCGACTGGCCAACCCTCATCGGGTGGTTCAGTCGGCTTAATCAACCAGCCTGAAACCGGTTTCGGACTTTTTCAGGGACGACTAACTTACTATTACCCGTCTGCCCCGATTTTTTCCTTAATCGACGGATCGTTTATTATCAACTCTTCGCCACGTCTTACTGCAATAGAAACTCCAGCAGAGCCAAGTCCTGTTGCCGCTCCGGCTTCTTTTCCCGTGTACCCGTACTCCCTTACCACGATACAGCAGAATAGGGCCCTCGCCCTGGCTGCTGCTCTTGCCTTGCCGGGCCGTTTTATCGTGGCTACATCCACCCCTGTGATTTTGCTGACCTTCCGGAGTATCTCTTCTAGAGGATGAGGTGCTTTCATCCGTTCATGTTTGGTATCATCCCGAATCAGCGTTTCAACGAACTCTCCGCTGCCGAGTATCCGCTCGTTATAAGCCGCAATGCTTTCGCTTTCCTCACTACCGAACAAGCTGCGCTTTAGCCCGCCACCCGTTAAATCGTCTCTGCGACCTGCGGATATTCCGTCAGCAATGAACCGGCGATAACCACGTAACGACCGTGCTTTATTCTTGCCAAACCGCATCAGCACTTCGTTCGCTTCCTGCCCTTCCATGGTCCGGTTTCCAAGCAATACCGCATGCCCGCTCCAAGGGTAGTAATCCAGCCCTTCCAGATCCGCCACCAGACCAACTCGCTGCGGATTGAGATGGATATAGCGGACAAGTTCGAGAAAGTACGGCTCTTCTTCACAGAGTATCGACTTGTAACGGTTTTGAAACAGATGTCCGGAGCGCTGATACTTGCGGTTGAAATAGACGGCATAGCCGGTGAGCAGGCGGCGCATGGTCTCCGAAAGCGGAACTACGGTCGGCATGAGCAACAGGTGGAAATGGTTTGTCATGAGCGACCAGGCAAAGCATTTCGTTGAACCTTTGGTCAGAAGCGTTGAAAGACGGGCGACAAAACGCTCCTTGTCGGCATCGTCAGCAACTTTCCCCTTTCCCATGAAACCGTTTTCGGACTTTTTCAGGGACGACTAACGAAGGATTACAACTTCCCAAAGCCCAAGAAATGGTGGATCTGGTGGAACAAGCCGCCAAATCTGACAAGTTTTAACTTCTTTAAACCAACGGCCACCATAAATTTCTCCCTTACAGTAATTAAGGCTTACTTCAATTTCTATCAAGTTCCCATGAATTACATTCTCTTCTATAAATTTAACAAATCTATCAAATTCACCTGGAGACCTAAACCCATGTATCTCTTCAAGTATTAATGTTTCTATTTCATTATCCATTTTTGATTTACCTTTGGTATATATATTTGCTTCCCTCCACCTACCAAGCCACGCTGAGATGCTGCCATGCCTTCATAGACAGTTGTTCCTGCTGGTACTCTTGCTTTAATCACTCTTGTCGCGTTGTTATCCCACAGTTGGTCAAGTGCAAAATCAATTATTGACTGAATTGGGCCTTTCGGCATCTTATCTGTCCAAAATGAACCGGTTGGATTTCCATTCTTACCAATTACTCGATATACAATTTCAGACCTGTCAAGAATTCTTGCTTCGTAAGAAGCGCTGCGAAAAGTATTAGCTATATCATTTGCAAGTGGCCCTTGATTGATAGGGCCATATTTTATTACTGAGCTTACTTTACCACCCAAATAACCCGATGGCCATACTGTTGCACTTTCAGGTGCGGCGGCTCTTCTTATCCCACCTGCACGAGCAACTGGGTTAGCCATAATAAAGTCACTGTGAGTTAACAGTCCAGTCCTACCATCTGGGTCAAAAAAAAGAAATGGATTATTGAAGGCATACGAATAGGAATTGAATCCTTGGGGATTCTTTAACATCTCTTCGTTTGGGCTGCCATCAAGTGGATCCACCACCCTCACCGGATCAACCGCGGCAAACCTCCCAATCTTTGCATCCAAATACCGGGCACCGAAATAGTAAAGCCCGGTTTCTTCGTCCTTCTCCTTCCCAACGAATTTCCTGTCGTTAGCGAGCGTACTCGAAACAGACGCTTCCTCCCCGAACGGCTTGTAGTCCCCCCGCCATACTACCTGGCCAATGGCGTCACTAATCGCCATCGGTGTACCAACCGGATCGGTGTGATAGAAAAAAACCTGCTCAGCAGCATATGAATTAAAAGCCAAAGGAAAAAGGCAAAGGAAACTTGCCAGTACGCATCCGAAAAATATTCTCATGGTTTCACCCCCCCCCATATTTCTCTATATCCTGGATTATCACATGGGCGTTTCGAAATTCCACACGGTCTTACTGAATTCAAAATGCTCGCACTACAATTGAGACGACTTTAGTTACAGATATTCTTCTTGAATCCGTGACCTTGAAAATAACGGGGTATGATCCCAAAGTGGTCGGCAGCATGACCAACTGGCCGGTTGAGCCATTAAAGGACATACCGAATGGAACGCTTGAGGCAACTATACCCCATGCATAGGGAGCAACTCCCCCAGAAGCGGAAAGTGTCATTAATATAGCCTGTCCGTATTTGGCAGTTATCGTGCCTGTATTTATCACCAGTGGCAACAAGCTTGCTTGGGTAACAGAATTGGCTTCGTTCGAATATGCGGAATTACCACCCTGGTTCACGGCACGGACTCGATAACAATATGTAGCGCTCGCACTTAATCCGCTGTTGGAGTAGGTAGCGCCATTCGATCCTACAGTTGCTATTTGTGCATATGTTCCGTTTGGGCCTGTTTTCCGCTCGATTTCAAATCCTGTTTCGTTTGTCGAGTTGTCAACCCAGCTCAGGTTGATGACAGTATCAGACCCTGCGGTTGCAGACAGAGCGGACGGCGCAGCAGGAGGTGACGGTGTCAGGGTTGTGGCGTTGGCTTCGTTTGAATAGGAAGAGTAAACTGTCGAATCGATTGCCCTGACTCGGTAATAATAAGCTGTTGCTGCCGACAATCCGCTGTTGGAATAAGCCTTGGCATTGGCATCGACCGTTGCAATCTGCGCGTACGTCCCGCTCGCTCCCGTCTTTCTTTCAATTGCAAAGCCCGTTTCGTTGTCGGAATTATCCGCCCAGGCCAGGTCGATGACGGTATCCGATGCAGCGGCTGCCGTCAGAGCGGACGGCGCAGCAGGAGGAGATGGCGGTTGGGTCGTTGCATAGGCCTCAAATGAATATGTCGAGCAGACTGAACCATTCACAGCTCTTATTCGATAATAATACGCCGTTGATGCCGACAAACCACTGCTGGTATATGCCTTGACGTTTGCAGAAACCGTCGCAATCTGCGAGTACGTCCCGCTCGCTCCCGCCTTTCTTTCAATTGCAAAGACTGTTTCGTTGTTGGAATTATCCGCCCAGGTCAGGTTGATGACGGTATCCGATGCAGCGGCTGCCGTCAATTCAGTCGGAGCCAAAGGTGTCGCCGCATCAGGCGATATTCTGGCAATGAGTTTCCCGTTTAGATAGACATAATCCGCCAGAAGATTGCCCCTGCCGTCATCTTCCGAGATTACCCTTCCTCCCTGGTCATAGTGATAGACATATGACTTGCCGGATGAATTCTTGACCCCCCTCATGCCGTCGCCGTCATAGCCGAAATCAGCCAAGACATTTGCCCCGGAACTGAACTGCAGCAAATTGTCGAACCGGTCATAGGCAAGAGAGTAGCTCCCCCCTCCCCAAGCCCCCCCGGAAAGGGTGCCGTTACCGTTATACGTATAACTTGCAGATTCGCCACCTGCCGTCGATACCAGGCGATTGCTTGTGTACCCATAGGTGGTCTGCATACCTGCAACTGCTTTGGATGTCCTGTTGCCGATGGCGTCATAGGCGAACGATCCGCTGCCCCAGGCGCCGTTGAATCCCGTCAACCGGCTGAGAGCATCATAGCCGTAGCTCTGGCTTTTTGAAGAATCGAGGTAATCCGTCATGGACAGGGTATTTCCCCGGGAGTCGTAACCATAGCCCAGGCTCAGTGCGGACCCGGCTGATATTGCTGTCACTGCCTGCCTGCTGTTGTAGTTGAGATTGGTTGTTATGCCGTTCGCCAAACTGTAGGATGTGGGCAATCCCGCTGCCGCTCCACTGGTCGAATAGGACACACCATCAACAAAGCCGGGGATGAAAGTGACCTGATTGTTGTTGTTGAAGCCGAAAGTAACAATCCTTCCCGATGGATAGGTCATTGCGGTAATGTTGTCATTTCCGTCATAGCCGTAGGTCGTGGCATACGATCTGCCTGCCATGGTCTCGTTCTTCGTCGTAAGACGGTTGGCCGTATCATAAACATAACTGATGGTAGCTGACGGAGACAGCATCGAAATCCGGTTGTTAGCATTGTCGTGACTGAATGTCACTGAACTCCCGCTTGAAACGATGCCAGTCAACCGATCGATGTAATCATACACATACCCCTTGGTCCCGGAAGTGTCGGTTCTGCTCGTCATGTTGCCGACATTGTCCCTGCCGTAAGTTATGGTTCCGGTCTCAGGATTGCTCTCGTAGGCAAGAAAATATTTCGAGTCGTAGCCAAATGACCGGTTCGCCCCCTCCTGGCTTATGGCGGTCAGAAGCCCGAGAATATTCCTCGTATAGGCAGTGGTCTTGTAAGCCTGGTCGGTGACTCCCATCAGATATTTCTCGTCCGGGTCGCCGAAAGCCCTATAGGAAAGAACCGTTGATGCCTGGCTTTCATCGGTGACCGTGACGTTGCTCCCGGCGAAAGAATAATCGATGTTCTCGCTGTCTTTATGGACCACTTGCCGTGGACGGCCGAAATAATCGAAATAGGTGCGGTCGCCGACAGAGGAATCGGCATAGTCTTTCGTGCCATAGGCATTGTATGCAATGGTCGTGGTTATGCCTTTGCTGTCATAACTGCCTGTCGGTCGGCCGAATCCATCGAGGGTATGGACAATGGTGTAGCCGCCCCTTGTCTCGGTGCGGCTGGAGCTGTCCGCGGGATAGGATAGAGTTGTCGGGTTTCCGGCCGGTAGAGAAATTCGGACCAGGCGAAGGTTGTTGTCATAGTCGTATGAGGTTGTGTAGTTTCTGCCATTCGTTTCGCTCCCTATGGTCCCATCGTTGTTGATCTGCCGGGAAACCGGATAATACGCGTTTGTTTCCCGGGTCATTCTGCCATTGCTCCAGTGGTAGGTCTTCTGGTGGTTGTTCGCGTCGGTGATTGCGGACAGATTCCCATTCGAGTCATAACCGTAACTGGTCACGACTCCGTTTTTGTTGCTCTGGGTCACGTTGCCGCTGGTCACATCATATGCATGGGCCGTGCTGCTGGTACCTGGGAAATCCCCCGTTACCGTTTCCGTGGCAGGTTTGCCCTGGACAATATTGGCCGCGGTGTTATACCAGTAGGTCAGCGACCTGTTGCGATTTGCGTCTCCTGTCTCGCTTATTGACTGGGGATTTCCGTAGTAGTCGTAGCCCGTGTAATTTGTCGTATAGGTCCTGCCGTCACGGGTAATCGATTTAGCCGCCTGAAATGGCACCCGAATGGCAGTATCGTAGACAAATCCCAATGTTCCGGACCACCCGGCGTTCGATATCTGGTCGTACGATATGGTCGATCCCTGCATCCAGGAATAGGTTTCCTGATAAGAAAATGCGCCACTGTATTGCTTGCTAATGGGTAGCCCGACTCTCCAAACATTTCCATTATTGTTATTACCCCATCCGTGGAAGGTATGGGTTTCCGTCACCCCCGGGCCGTTTACCGTGGTAACATCACCACTGGACCCTCCCGAGTTGTAACTGTAAGTCCATGTTCCGCCAGTTATGCCTCTGCCCGAGGTCGTTCTGGCGGTTATGATCTTGAAGAATACCCTGGTAGCTCCGGTGGCAAAGGACTTGTTATCATAGTTATAGTCAATACGTCCTCCGGTGGGGAAGTTCAATGCGTTCAATTCAAAAGAAGAATCATACGAATATGTCCATGGATTGCCGACCGGTGGGGTTACAACTTGCAACAGACCATTACCATCATAGGAATAGTTGATTGTCCTGTCATCGACGGTTATCGATGTAAGCCTGTGCTTGGGATAGTCATAATTCAAGGTAACGGTGCGTGAAGCCGAATCGGTTATTGTTTTTAAATATGGGTACCCGTCTGTGTGCCTGTAGTAAGTCATGGCGATTGTGGAATTTTTTGCCGCATTCTGTATTTTTGTGCACTGGGCGATAGGTACCGCCACCGTGCCATCCATGACGCTGTAGCCGGTGTTTCCAGTATTCTCGAATGTATAGATCGTCCCATCTGTCAGGTGCAGCTCGAAAAGCCCATTGACGAGTTTCTTGTAAATCCAGAACTCTTTGCTCACCATGTTCCCGGTCTCCTGATCCAAATAGAAGGTATGTTTGGATCCATCAGGCATTTCGACAACAGGATTATCCGGAAAATAGCGATTACCGCTACCCTTACCGCCAGGGGTGCGCACTATCCCCATGTGCATGGTCCAACCGTAGCCGAGGGGACTCAACTCATTTCTGGCGACCAGCCCGGGAAACGATGTGTCGGTTCGTCCCCAGATCATGCTGTTGTAAGTCCGCACGAGATTCAGGTCTAGGCCGCCGTTGCCGGGCAGATGTACATCCGTATGGGAGAGCGTGAGGATTCCGGAGAAAGGATCTACCTGTTCTTTGACTGCATTTATCGGAGGGGCGTCCTTGCTCACACCCTGGGTATAGAACGGGTCCTTTGAAGGATCATCTGCAAAACAGGTAGTTGCGGCAATACCAGACAGGATAACGAAAAACAAAATCCGGAATAACCATAACCGCATCGTTGGCCTCCGTCCGATTGGTAATTTGTTATGTAGTGCCCATCCGGAAACACCGGATAGGCACAAGTAGGTTTCCAAATCGGTAACGAGGATTTTTTCGTCCTGGCAAGGAAACCAAGGGGTTGCGCGGAGGCATACTGCAGTATGTCGCACAAGCAAGCCCGCAGATTGACACCGCCAGGGCGGAAAAAGACCGTTTCCGGATGGAAACTATGTAAACTTTCGCAGACATTGCCAGGAAAAAGGATATTGGAGTTTTTAGCTCCAATATGCCAGGATACCTTTCCCGAACCACATCACACACTTGCCAAACCACAATTTTTATATATAATTTATATTAAATATTTTATGAAATATATATAATAAACCAACAACGCATGTCAATGCAAAATTTGCAAACTTCCACAAATACCCAGCCCCCGCCTTGATGAAAAAAGGGGCATTCAGCAAGAAAAATGTTTCTTGCTGAATGCCCCTTTGGCAATGGAAACCGGACCTCCAACCGTCCGTCTACAGCTCTTCGAAATCCTCCGTCGAAGCCTCCCCTTCCCCCTCGCTCTCCTCAGGCTCGAAATCCTCCGTCATCACCCTTTCCAGGAAGCGCTTGTTCTCCTTGAGAAGGTTACGGATATTCTTCGCCAGTTCGTCATATTCTTCCGGTCCGGCTGCCATAGGCTCCCCTCTACAACTTCTTGAGCGCCTTGTCATAGAGCGCTTCGTACTCGCCGGCCGAATGATTCCAGGAATTGTTGGAATTCATCCCGCTCCTGACAATCCGCTCCCAGGCCTTCCGGTCCGCAAACGCGGACAGCGCCCGCGTTACTGCGTCCCAGCAGGCATCGGCGGTGTACTCGTCAAAGGAGAATCCGTTGGGCTCCCGGACCCCTTCCCTGGCGTCGAAGACCGTATCGGCAAGCCCCCCGGTCTTGCGCACAATGGGGACCGAACCGTAGCGGAAGGCAATGAGCTGACCCAGGCCGCAGGGCTCGTAATGCGACGGCATCAGGAACATGTCGCTCGCCGCATACAGCCGTCTGGCCAGAACCTGGTCGAATGCGAGATTGATCGAAATGTTTGAAGGGCCCGTTTCCTTGAAAGCGGACAGCATTTTCATGTATTTTTCGTCGCCGGTGCCCAGGATCACCAACTGCAGGTTCTCTCGGGCGAACTTCGGCAGCAGCTTTTCCACCAGGTCGAGGCCCTTCTGCGCCGACAGCCTGGTAATCATGGCAATGAGAGGACTCTCCTGCTTCTGTTCCAGGCCGAGAAGCTTTTGCAGCCCCTTCTTGTTCGCGGCCTTTCCGGCGCGGGCGGATACCGAATAGTTCCTGAAAAGCGCAAGGTCGGTCGCCGGGTCCCATTCCTCGTAATCTATCCCGTTCAGGATCCCGTAAAGATCACGGGCCCGCTGTTTCAGCACGCCCTCGAGACCGCAGCCCATCTCCACGGACTGGATTTCCTGGCAGTACGTGTCGGAAACCGTGTTGACGAGATCGGAAGCCAGGATTCCACCCTTCATCAGGTTCACCTGGTCATAATATTCCATCCTGTCGACAGTGAAATAGGAATCGTCGAGCCCCAGGTCCGCAAGGGCGCTCCGCTCGAAAATCCCCTGAAAGGCAAGGTTGTGGATCGTGTATACTATGGCGGTTTTCATGAAAAAGGGGTCGCCAACATGTCCATATCGAATCAGGGCGGGTATGAGCGCCGTCTGCCAGTCATTGCAGTGGATGATGTCCGGCCTGAAATCGAGCCGTTTCAGCAGATCCACCACCGCATGGCAGAAAAAGCCGAAGCGCTGGGCATTATCCGGATAATCACCCTCGGGGGTGCCGTAAAGGAAAGGCCGGTTGTAGTAATCCCTGTTTTCAAGCAGGTAGACCGGGATGTCATGCAGCGCCGTCTGCCTCAGCATCCCCTTCCCCAGCGAGCCGCCCAGGGGTATCTCCACCCCTTTTCTGGCCTTCTTTATGGTAAAGCCTCCACTTTCCACACACTTGTAGAGCGGCATGATGACGCGGGCATCGTGCCCCCGCTTCTTCATGGCCCGGGGGAGAGCCCCGGCCACATCGGCCAGCCCCCCCGTCTTGGCGAAAGGTGTGACTTCAGATGCAACATATAAAATTTTCATTATATATCCTTTGTCACCAATAAAAATGTCGACCAGCCGGTCGAAAGAATTCGGCGCGGGCAATCGCCCTGACTCTATATAATCCAAACCATGCCGATTTGTCAAAAGCCATCCCGCTCCATGTTCATCCGCGACAGGAACAGGTCACAGGACGACTTCCCGCAGAAAAGAAGCCGCATCTTCGGGAGGAATGGGATTGATGTGGAAGCCGGATCCCCATTCGAACCCGGCGATTTCGGTTATCCGCGGAACCAGCTCGATATGCCAGTGGAAATCGTACTCGATGGAGCTCCAGAAATCCGGGCGGCCCGGCCGCGGCAGGAGAGACGGGGCCGTATGGATGATGAAGTTGTATGCCGGGTTGTTGAGGACTTCCCTGAGGCGCAGCAACATGTCTTTCATGGTAACCGCAAGACCCGCCAGCTGCCCGTCTTCCAGCAGTGAAAACTCGTGGCTGTGGAACTTGGGGTAGAGCCTCAGCTCGAACGGGAGGCATGAAGCAAATGGCGCAAGCACCACGTACTCGGGAAATTCTTTCACGATTCTCTCGCCCGCACTCAGCTCGAAATCGAGAATATCGCACATGATGCAGCGGCGCCTGGCCTCGAAGAATTCCCGGCATGCATGCAGTTCCGTCACCGCCACGGGGGGGACGAGGGGAACGGCGATCAGCTGGCTGTGGGAATGGCTCAAGGCAGCGCCCGCCCTGACCCCGTGATTCTTGAACAGCACCATGTAACGGAGTCGGACGTCCTGGCGCAAATCCAGGAGGCGGGCACGATAGGCGGTGAAGACATCGATCAGCTCGTCCACCGACAGGTCGGCCATTTCTTTCTCATGATCGGGAGTCTCGACGATTATCTCATGAGCGCCGATCCCGTTCATGACATCATAAAGCCCATGGCCGCGGCTCTTCAACTCTCCCTCGATCCGCATCACCGGATATTTGTTGGGGATCACCCTGACCCGCCAGTTGGGGGAATCGGGCGGCCCGGACGGCCGAATGGCAAAAATTTCATGTGGCGCCTTGTCCTCGTTCCCGTAGCAGAAGGGACAGCTGGTCATCGGTGTGGGCCTGGGCTCGACGAAAAAATCATCGGGCCTCCTGCCACGGTCGGCGGCTATGATGGTCCAGTTCCTTTTCAAAGGGTCCCACCGCAATTCTGACATACATGGCCTCCTTATCCGGGTTCCACTAGACAAGCCAGTTTTCCAGCTCAAGCTCCGGTCCCTCGTAGCTGAGGGGCAACGGTGACGTGGTCGGCCAGCGCCCGGCCTCGTCCTGTCCCCTGGTGAGGGTCAGATAAGCGAAAAATGTCTGCCCCTTGCGCGGCGCGAACGCTGCCAGCGGAATGCGCATCTCGCACACGCGCGAAACTGCCCAGGCGCAGACCTCCCCCGTTCCGGCCCAACTGCCGTTCCGTCTCGCCAGGAGCTCCCCTTCCGTCCCCCCCGGGATCACGGGGAGGAGATATTCCCTTTCCAGGAGCAGGTGCAGCCGAAGCACGTCATCCGGCAGCAGCACCCTGTCGAGAGGGGCTGAGCCATCGACACGGATGTAGAAGTATTCCCGGTCATAACCGTAAAAGAAGCAGTGCAACAGGCTTTCACCCGCATGCATGGCCGAAGACTGGCGACTGAGGTCGTAGAGGCCGGCGCCGAGCCACTCGAAATAACCGTCCGTCATGCCGTTCAGACAGGGGGTTATCAAGGTTGAAGGCTTCCTGACCAGCCCCGCCGGCGTGACTTTTTTTATGGCCCGGGAAAGCTCATCCGGAACGTCCATCCCCAGCAGCCGGTAGACACTGATCAGGTGATTGCGGAACAGCTGGTCAAAATGGCCGCTGTGCGGTGAAAAATGGTCGTCGCCATACCACCAGAACCAGTCGCTCCCTTCGGCGGCATAAAGTGACCTGCAGACCATTTCGGCCAATGGACGTCCTTCACCGGGAGCGGAGACAGTTCCGCTGCCGGCAGCCATGATCCCGGCGATTGCCGGATCGCGGCTGACCGCGGCGGCTCTCGTCCTGTGGAGATGCTCCCAGGCCGCGTTCTCCTCGGGATGGCCAACCCAGATATCGAAATCCGCATTGATCCACGAGCCGGGATGGACATGGCTCACCCCCCGCCGGGCCAGTTCCCGCACCCGGTCATCCGACGGCACGGCGAAATCCAACAGGCGGCTCTCCCCGATCTCCCGGTAAAGCGAGCAAAGAAAGCCGTAACCGTTTTCAGGATAGTATTCCCAGGCGTTCTCCCCATCCAGGATGATCGAAACCTGATCGGCGTCCGGCGAGTCATTGCGGATCGAAAGCAGCCGGCGCACGAAATCGTCGACAGCCCGGCCGGCCGGCCAGCGGGAATAGGTGAACCCGATCAGATCGGAAAGCTGCCGGTCCCGGAACAGCAGGGAAAGCTCTCTCCCCTCCCTGGCAAACACGTAGGGATGATACAGGTTCCCCTTGCCGGCCCCCAATCCTTCCGGAAGGCTGGCCGCGAGAATCGCCTCGTCGCTCGCCGCCCATTCGATGCCGCACTCTGCCAGCAAGGCCAGGGTCTCGTCGCTGACCGCACCTTCCGGCGGCCACATGCCCCGGGGAGCGGAGCCGAACGTCTCCCTGAAATAGTCAATCCCTCCCGCCACTTGCGCACGGGCATCTTCCCGGAGTCGGAAACGGGGCGTCGGCGGTTTCGTCCGCGGATTTGAGACAGGTGCGATATCCGAATCACAGAGAAGCGGCAGTATGGGGTGGAAATAGGGAGAAACAGACAATTCCGCCTTGCCCTCTTCCCGGAGCCTTCGATACAGGGGGATGATTTCCCTGAGAATGGTCCGGTGCGTGGCCATGAGCAGCAGCTTGTCTTCCCGCGAATAATCCCTCCCCTTGGTGATCAATCCGGCAAGTTCCGGGTAGCGGCGCCTGGCCGCCTCCCCGGTCCAGGCGAGAAAGAACCAGACCTGCAGATCCAGGAGATCCCGGTCGGAAATCTTTCTCAGCCGGTCAGCGGTTGAAGAGTGGTTGCCGTTTCCCAGCAGGTATCGAAGTTCAAGGTACCGGGGGTGAGTGTCGATCATCCGCTCCCGGTTTGCGGAAAAGAAGTTGTCAATGACGAAAAGACGCTGTTCCGCGGACATGTCCGCGGGGTCCATTTCACCGTGCGACAGGAAAGGGTCGACCGCTTCACCGTCAGCGTACTCCCGGATCTGCTCCAGGAGAGAGGGAACCAGATTGAACACCACCCTGGCCCCTTCGATCTCCTGGACAATGGCTGCCATGTCGAAATAATCCTTGACCCCGTGGAGATAGGTCCAGGGAAGGTTATACGACCCGGACAGCGGATCCCTGTAGGACGGCTGGTGCATGTGCCACACGAATGTTACCTGGAGCGGCGTTGTCAATCAGACCGACTCCTTCTTCCAGGTTTCGACTTTGTCCCGGTATTCTTTCATGAGTTTCCCCGCCGTGCTCTCGTTTCCCGCTTCGGCAATGATGCGTATCAGCGGCATGGTCTGGTCCGGAAGCAGGAGGACCCAGTCTTCTCCGTAATGGACCTTGATGCCGTCTATGAAAGTCGCCTCCTTGTCGAGGCTGTCTTCGCTCATCCTGCGCATGACCCCTCCCTTGAGTTCCCACACGCAGGGAACCGCGCTCTCCGCATACGTCCGAAAAGGGATCCTGCCAATGATTGCCGAGAGAGGCGCCCCGGCGCACGATGCCATTGCCACCAGTTTGGCGATGGCGAACATGCCGTCAAAGGCATTCTGGAACCGGGGGAACGCAAAGCGTCCATTCATTGAACCTGCGAACACCACCTCCGCGGCCTGCGAAGCTTCGATCATGGAACGGTCGGAAGTCTTCGTCCGCAGCACCGAGCCTCCCCCATCGCGAACCATCACCTCGATCACAGAAGGGGCGGACACCGGCACGGCGAATGTCCCGCCGCGCTGCTGCTGCAGCTGCAGGTAAACCATGAGCGAAAGGAGCTCCTCGCCGCTGCAGACCCTGCCGGTCTCGTCCACGAGAATGACGCTCTCCGAGGTGGGATCGAGCCAGAAACCGGCTTGAGCTCCCAGGGCCGCTACGATCTTCGAGAGCTGCTGGAGGCTCAGGGCGAGGTCCACGCCCTTTTTGTCGTCGCTCTGCTCCTCGAGGTAGGCATTGAGCGCCACCACCTCGCAGCCCATCGCATTCAGGAGCCCGGGGAGCACCTGGCTTGCCGTGGAATAGGTGAAATCGGCCACCACCTTGAACTTCCCGCGCTTGACGGCGCCGGAGTCGATGGTGCGGAAAAACCCCTCCCGGTAGAAATCGACCACATTGGCAAGCTCCGATATGCCGCCCGGTTCCGAATGGTGCGCCCTGCGGAACGTCTCCTTGTAGTAGACCCGTTCCACGTTCTTGCCCATGGCGCTGGAAAAATCCAGGCCGTCGGCATCCAGGAACACGATCTCGGTCGTGGCCGGGTCGTCGAGTGCTTCACGGAACTGCACGCCGCCCACTTCCCCGAACGTCTTCAGCTTGTAGCGGAGCAGGGGCAAGGGAAGCGTCTTCATGTCCCTTACATTCACGCCGGTGGAAAGAATCCCCCCGAGGAAGCTCCGTTTCAGCATGCGCGACGAGCGGTGGGCATCCCGGCCAGCCAGGATGAAGCTCCCCTTGGGAAGGGTGCTGCCGTAGGCGCAACCGAGCTTGGCCATGAATTCGGGGGTAAGCTCGATATTGGTGAGACCGCGGATCATGGTCCCTTCGAACAGGGTTTTCTTCCATTTCTCGCCCCAAATGAGGTTGCCCGAGACAATGGCCCCCGGCTCGATGAGTTTCTTCGGCCAGATCTTGACGTCTTTCTTGACGTAAGCATCCTCGCCGATAGCGGTGTCCTCGGCCACGATGGCCCCTTCCTCGATGGTCGCCCCCTGGCCGACGCTCACATTGCTGCAGATCACCGAATCCACAAGCCGGGCGCCCTTCTTGACATAGACATTGTCCCAGACCACACAGCGGAACAACCGCGCGCCTGGTTCTATGGTGCAGTTCCTGCCGATCACGCAGTCCCGGATGTGGGAGTTTGCCAGGATCTGGGAATTGTCCCCGAGAATGACCGTCCCTTCCAGGATGGAAAGGTCATCCAGGCGGACATCCGCTCCCAGGCGGATATCCTTGCCCAAAAAATCCTGTTTCTCCTCGTCGATCCTGATGTTGATCCTGCCGTGGAAAATGTCGTTATGCGCCTCGCGATAGGAATCAGTATTGCCGATGTCCCGCCAGTACCCCTTGACCGGACAACCGAACAGCGGGTCGTTGTTGCGCAACAGGAGCGGAAACAGGTCGTTGGAGAAATCGAAACTCTCCCCTTCCGGGATAGAGCGGAAAATGTCCGGTTCCAGCACATAAATGCCGGTGTTGATCGTGTCAGAAAATACTTCTCCCCATCCGGGCTTTTCCAGGAACTGGGTGATCCTCTTCTCCCTGTCGGTTATGACCACGCCGAACTGGAGAGGATCCCTGACCGAAGTCAGGGTGATCGTCGCCATGGCCCGCTTCTGGCAGTGAAAATCAACGATTTTCCCCAGGTTGAAATCGGTCAGCAGGTCTCCGCTGATGACCAGGAACCGCTCTCCCAGGAGTTCTTCTGCGCACTTCACCGCACCGGCGGTTCCCATGTCCTGGAGCGGTGCGACATATTCGATCCTGACATCGAAGTCCGAACCGTCGCGGAAGAAGTTCTTGATGATGTCCGGCTGGTGGTGCAGCAGCATCACCAGCTCGGTAATGCCGTGCCGCTTCAGGAGTTCCACGATGTGGAGCATGATCGGACGGTTGGCGAGGGGAATCATCGGTTTCGGAATGCCGCTGGTCAAGGGCTGGATTCTGGTGCCGAAACCGCCCGCCATGATGACTGCTTTCACGTACGAGTACCTCCTCCGCCCGTTATCGAGCGTCCGGTCCCTACCGGCAGGATTGGGATCATTCCCGGAGCGTTGCGGCGGGAATGCGCGGGACAGCGCCATGACCGGAAGATTTCCTCACTAGTGCGCCGGTCCCCGGGAAGACTTCTTGGCGAGCACTCGTTTGATTTCGTCCTTGAGTTCCTGCAGATCGCTGGATTTCACCACATAGCCGTCAGCCAGCCACGCGGAGAAATCGTCCTTGTAGCATGAAAAGGCCGTGCAGAGGATAACCGGCAGGTTGTGCCGCTCCTTCACGATCCTCTGCAGGAGTTCAAGACCGCTTTCGTTCTTGAGCTTGATGTCGAGGAGAATCAGATCGAAATCGTCCTTGCGCAGTAATTCCACCGCATCCGCAGGGTTGGCCGCGGTCGCGATTTCGTACCCTTCGTCGGCAAGCTCGTGTGAGTAGAGAAGCCTGATGCTGCTTTCATCGTCTACCACCAGAATCCTGCTCATGCTCTTCACCCTCCTTCTTCAGAGGCAGCCGCAGGGAATACCTCCTGCCGGTGCGGCCGTATTCTTCAACATTAAAGGATTTACAATAATTTTCAAGTATCACCCTGCAAATTGAGAGTTCCATGTCCCTGGTTTCGTCCTCTTCGCCAAGGACGGGAAAAACGGAACCGCCCTCGCCATCCCCGAGCCGCTCGGGGCTGAAGCGGATCTCGATCAGTATGCAATCGGTTTCCAGCCTTGTTCCCAGGTACAGTTCACCTGCAGATTCCATCATTTCCAGGTTGTAGCGGAGGAGCCTCTTGATGCAGTATGCTATCTGGCGGTAATCGGTATAGATCGGCGGCAGGTCCGGCGAAAGCTCCAGGAGACAGTTCATCCTCCCTCCGGCCAGGTTTTTCTGCACTTCCCTGAACACGTTGCCCACAAGCTGGTTCACGTCCCACCGGTCCAGCGCGGGCAGCACCGAGTCGGCGTATGCCAGCGCCTCATTCAAGGCATCTTCAAGCATCCGCGCCTCACGCACGATGGTTTCCAGCGATTCCTTTTTCGGATCGTCCGGGAGAATATTCCTCAGCAGGGAGCGGGCAAATCCGCCGATCACCATGAGCGGGTTCCTTATGGAATGGGAAATGCTGGAGGTGATCTTGCCGAGAAGAGCCAGTTTCTCCATCCTCACGATGAGTTCCTGCTGCTCCAGCAGCTTGGTGTTGGCCCTGGTCAGCTTGCGGAGATCCTCGTGCAACCGCTCGTAGAGAGATGCGCGTTCGATGGCAAAGGCCACCGGGAACGTCAGGGTCTCCATCGATTTCACGTCCTGGGCGGTGATCTGCCGATTGGTGATGAAATTGTCCGCGAGGATGACGCCGATGCGGCGGTTCCGGGAAATGAGGGGAAGAATGAGGAAGGTATTCACACCGAGGACACGTGCCAGCTGGGGATCGACATCCGGATTGCTGGAGGCGTCCTCCACCAGGATCGGTCTTCTTTCCAGGAGGGCCTTGTTCAGAATGTGCGACTGGTCGCCCAGGGGAACCGTCAGGCGTTCCAGGATATCGTGAAACTTGTCTTTCTCGGCGGAGAGCTTCTTGTCGAAGAAATGCTTCGCCATCTCCTTGAGGGAAAAATCGTTCCGGCTGACCTCGTCCCATATCTCCCAGGCTTCCTGGTAGTCCCTGGGCCCCACTCCCAGCGTGCCCCTGAGAAAACGCCGGTCCTTGTCCGTGAGCAGGAGGAATGCCCGGTTCATGCCGAAACCCTTGCCCGCGGTAAATGCGGTCAACGCTACGGAAAGCACCTCGTCCAGGCCGAGGGGGGTCTGGAGGATAACGCCGATCTCATGAAGAAACCGCGCCTCCATGTTCATGTTGTCCTGAAATGCGGACAGGGAATCCATCCGGGCCTTCTGGCGGCGGAATTCTTCGACCAGGACCCGCAGCAATCGCGCCACGGGTTGCGCCGTTTCCGCCAGACGCGACAGATCCTCCTCCAGACGGGGGCACTCGAGGCATTTGGCTATGAAACGCCGTTCAAGGGATGTATAAAGGTCGGCCTCATCAGGCTCGATAAAGGGGCATTCGTCCCTTCCCACCTCTTCTGTTGCCCAGCAGCACTTCCACTCCATGCGCGTCCTCCGACAATGCGCCAGTCTCGCGTCACCGGTGCCGACAATGCCGGATTATAACAGCCGAGGACCACATTGCAAGGCAAATCCGGACAGCAGAGTAATGTATTTTCATGAATCATTGTGAAGTGTACAAAAGGAGGAGGACAGTGTACCCTACTGCATGTCCGCTTTGAAACCGGTCGCCTGCTCTCCCGGGTTTCCGGCCGTTCGGACCATACCAGCTCATATTGCATCCCGGAAAACCGGCGGAGGCCCCGATGTCACCGACAGGGGAATGCGGAAAGGCGACAGATGCTTACCGGCAAACAGAAACGATATTTGAGGGGACTGGGCCACGGGCTCAAGCCGGTGGTAATGGTGGGAAAGAGTGAAATCAGCGGGCCGCTCCTTGACGAAACGGCCGAAGCGCTGAAAAGCCATGAGCTGATAAAAGTGAGAATTCTCGAGAGCTGCCTGATGGACCGGTACGAAGTGGCGGATATCCTCTCGGAACGATGCGGAGCGGAGGTTGCCCAAGTACTGGGGCGCATGGTACTCCTTTACCGCAAGGGTGAAGAACCGAAAATCGAACTGCCATAATGATCCGAAGATAGATGGCAGTCGACCCCTGCGGCGCAAAGCCGGGATTCAGGATTCGCGACCGGTATCCTCGTCCTTTTTCGTCTTGATTTCGATTTCGTCCTTTCCCTCGAAAGAACGCTTGAAATTCTTTATTCCTTTGCCCAGCGCGGTTCCGATCTCGGGCAGTTTGCCCGCGCCGAAAATGATCAGGACCAGCAACAGGATGATGATAAGCGGCAGACCGCCATATCCGAACATACAAGCCTCCGTCAGCAGTTTTTTCACCCAGCAGCAAAAGTATTGCATCCCGCAGGAGAAAATGCAAGTCATTCCAAATTCAGCCGCGGCGGCGCATCCGTTGCCCGCCCTGCCTGCCGGCAAAGCGCGCCACCATTGACATAATGTCCATTATCTGGATAAATGAATTGACAGCAGTGCGGAAACCCGGACCGGATTGACCGGCATGCTCCGGCGGAACGGCATTGCGGCGAGGAACGATCATTCTCCAAACGGAGAGGTCATTGAATGCCTTTGCCGGCTCAAGGCTTTTGGCGGGCGGGAATAGACCGGCAGATGGGAAGACACATGGACGCTGATGAAGCGACATTGACGGACAAGAGCGCGAAAAGCAACAAGCTGGAACAACTCTCGGAGCACCTGCGTCTCTTCGAAGACCGGTTCCGCAACATCATTTCCGGCATCACCGACGGGTTCATCATCGTCGACATGGGCGGAATCGTCCGCATCGCGAGCCCGGCTGCGGCAGTTCTCTTCAACAGGAATCCGGCAGAGCTGACCAACCGGACACTGGACATCCCGATGGCAGAAGGCGCATCGGTTGAGCATGCCATCGACTGCGGTGCGCAGGGAACCCGCATCGCGGAATTCCGGACCGTGCGGACTGAATGGGAGGGGCAACCGTTCTTTATCGTATTCCTGCGGGACATAACCGCCCGGAAGCACGTGGAAGAACAACTGGCGCGGAAACAGCTGAAACTTGAGGAACTCAACAGAACGCTGGAGCAGAGGGTCCGGGAGGAAGTGGAAAAGAACCGGGAGAAGGACCACCTGCTGATCCTGCAGAACCGACAGGCTGCCATGGGCGAAATGATCGGCAACATCGCCCACCAGTGGCGCCAGCCCCTGACATCGATCTCCCTGCTGATCCAGGACCTGGGCGAATGCTTCGATTACGGCGAACTGAACCGGGAATATCTCGACACCACTATCAGCAACGCAATGGACATCATACAGCACATGTCCCAGACCATCGACGATTTCCGAAACTTTTTCAGACAGGAAAAAGAGCGCCAGGCTTACAGTGTCAGCCAGGTCATCAACCGTTCACTTTCGTTCATGGAAACCAGCCTGCGCTACGCGAATATCAAGGTCCGTATCGACGCGGACGAGGATATCGTTCTGACCGGCTTCCCGAATGAGCTGTCCCAGGTGCTGCTCAATATCATCGGGAACGCAAAGGATATTTTCATCGAAAGGATGACCGTCAATCCCGAACTTCGCATTTCGGCATCCCGCGAAAACGAAAAAACGGCCATTACCGTTTCCGACAACGGCGGCGGCATCCGGGAAGACATCATCGGGCGCATCTTCGAACCCTATTTTTCTCACAGGGAAACGCAAAGCAGCACCGGAATCGGCCTCTACATGGCAAAAACCATAATCGAGAAAAACATGGGCGGCAGGCTTACCGCTGAAAACATCGGGGAAGGAGCCTGCTTCAGGATCGAAATCTGACCGCCCGAGACAAAAGAATGGATACCTTCAGACTAGCAAGCAGCTTCGAACCAAGGGGCGACCAGCCCGATGCCATCCGGGAACTCACCGAAGGCCTCCTGCGCGGTGACCGCCACCAGGTTCTGCTGGGCGTAACCGGCTCCGGCAAGACGTTCACCATGGCCAACGTCGTTGCCGCCGTGAACCGCCCGACGCTCATCATCGCGCCGAACAAGACCCTCGCGGCCCAGCTCTACGGCGAGTTCAAGGAGCTGTTCCCGGAAAACGCCGTGGAATACTTCGTCTCGTATTACGACTACTACCAGCCCGAAGCATACCTCCCGACAACCGACACCTATATTGAAAAGGACTCTTCCATCAACGACGAGATCGACAAGCTGCGCCATTCAGCCACCCGCAGCCTGCTCACCCGGCGTGACGTGCTTGTCGTCGCTTCGGTATCCTGCATATACGGCATCGGGTCTCCGGAGGAATACCGGGCCATGCACATCTTTTTTCACCAGGGGGACGACTACGGCCGTGACGAACTGCTGCGCAAGCTGGTGGAGATCCAGTATGAACGGAACGATATGGATTTTCACCGCGGCTCGTTCCGGGTACGCGGGGACATAGTGGAAATATTCCCGGCCCACGACGATGAAAAGGCAATCCGCGTCGAGTTCTTCGGCGACACGGTGGAGGCGGTCTCCGAGATCGACCCGTTGCGCGGGCAGGTGCTGCAGCGCATGGCCAAGTGCGCCATCTACCCCGCGTCCCATTACGTGGCCACCAGGGAAACCCTGGAACGGGCCGTGGAACAGATCAGGATCGAACTGGGAGAACAGATCCGCAGTTTCCGTGAACGGAACATGCTGCTGGAAGCACAACGCATCGAGCAGCGTACGTTTTTCGACATCGAGATGCTGGAGGAAATGGGCTTCTGCCAGGGCATCGAGAACTACTCCCGCCATTTCGACGGCAGGGCGCCTGGAGAGCCGCCCTATACGCTCCTGGACTATTTCCCGGAGGATTTCCTCCTCATCATCGACGAATCGCACATCACCGTGTCCCAGATCGGCGGCATGTACCGCGGCGACCGGAGCCGGAAGGAAACGCTGGTGAACTACGGCTTCCGCCTTCCTTCGGCCCTGGACAACAGGCCGCTGAACTTCCGGGAGTTTTCGGCCAAGCTGAACCAGACGGTCTACGTGTCGGCCACTCCTGCGGAATATGAACTCCGCAATGCCGACGGTGTCGTTGTGGAACAGGTCATCAGGCCGACCGGACTGCTTGACCCTGCCATCGATGTCAGGCCCGCCACCGGGCAGGTGGATGACCTGCTCCACGAAATACGGCAGGCCGTAGCCGCGGGGGACAGGGTGCTGGTGACCACCCTCACCAAGCGGATGGCCGAGGAACTGACCGATTACTATCGTGAACTGGGCGTGAAAGTGAAGTACCTGCATTCGGACATCAACACCATCGAGCGGATGCAGATAATCCGCGATCTCAGGCTGGGCGTCTTCGACGTCCTGGTCGGCATCAACCTTCTGCGGGAAGGACTGGACATACCTGAGGTTTCCCTGGTGGCGATCCTCGACGCGGACAAGGAGGGGTTTCTCCGCTCCACCCGCTCGCTGATCCAGACCTGCGGCCGTGCAGCACGCAATGTCTCGGGCCGGGTCATCATGTATGCGGACACCGTCACCGGGTCCATGAGAGAATGCATCGACGAAACAGTGCGGAGACGGTCCATTCAATCCCAGTACAACCAGGAGCACGGCATCACGCCCCAGACTGTCAAAAAAGGCTTGAGGAGCATACTCGAATCAATTGAAGAGCACGACTACGTTACCGTTGCCCATGTCGCCGAGACGTCCGGGGATTATGTGCCGCTGGAAAAAATCCCCGGGCTGGTGAAAAAGCTCCGGAAGGAAATGCTGGCAGCGGCCAAGGATCTCGCCTTCGAGAAAGCAGCGGAGCTGCGGGATCGGATCAGGATACTGCAGGATATGGAACTGGCGGCGAAATGAATATTACCGGCCCAGGGCAAAAGGCTCACGGCACAAGGAGATACCGGACATGAGCGAAATTTTCGATCACGGCGGCGGCGTATTCGCTCTGGCCCGCCTCATGGGCGTTTCTCCGGACGACTTTCTGGATTTTTCCGCCAACATCAATCCTCTCGGGCCGCCCGCCGGGGCACAGGGGGCATTCAATGAGTCCTTTTCCCGAGTGGTGCACTACCCGGACCGGGACGCAGCCGAACTGCGCCACGCACTGGCACTCTTCCACGGGGTGGCACCGGAGCAGCTCTTGGTAGCCAACGGATCCACCGAACTGATTTACCTTCTTCCCCGCATCACCAACGGCCGCAAGGCGCTGATCATCGCGCCGGCATTTTCCGAGTACGGCCGGGCGCTGGAACGGGCCGGATGGGAACACCGCTCTTTCGCCCTGTCTCCCGGGTACGGGTTCTCCCTTTCCCTTTACGAGCTTGCGGAACGTCTTGAGGAAGGCTTCGAACTGCTCTTCCTCTGCAACCCGGCCAATCCGAGCGGAACCCTTATTTCCCTTGCGGAAGTCGAAGAGATACGCTCCCTCTGCCGGAGAACCGGGACGTTCCTCGTCCTGGACGAGGCGTTCATGGACTTCCGCGAGGAAGAATCGGCCAAAGCCCTGATCGCGGACAACGGCGGCGGCATCGTGCTCCGCTCGATGACCAAGTTCTACGCCATGCCGGGTCTTCGCCTCGGTTACGCCATCGGTTCCGAAGAAATCATCAACCGCTGCGCGGGGATGGCGGAGCCGTGGAGCGTCAACACCCCCGCGCAGGCAGCCGGCTGCGCAGCCCTTGCCGATCCGGATTACCGGACCCGGACAATCTCGACGAATGCCGGAGAACGTGCCCATCTCTTTGCCGGCCTGTCCGCACTGCCAGGTGTGAAGCCCTATCCGTCAGCAGCCAATTACCTGCTTTCGGAACTGGATAACGGAATGACCGCGGCCCGGCTCCGGGATGCGCTCCTTGAGCGGCGCATCGTCATCCGGGACTGTTCAAACTACGAGGGGCTGGACGATCGTTTCTTCAGGGTTGCGGTCCGCTCGCGGGAGGAAAATTGCCGGCTGCTGTCCGCCCTGGGAGAGATCCTGTAGTTTTCAATCCTGTTTCTTTACTATTTTTATTGCAGTTTCCAGATCGGAAACCATGAAAAATCCCTTTCCTGCCAGCCACTTGACAATTTACGGCCGGTCTGATAGCTTCAGAACTCCCCAAATTGAGCCTTTTGGAGGGGACCCCTCGCGGCCCCTATCACTGCAACAGAAAGGAACACCCATGGCAAAGAAACTCTTTATCCCAGGTCCGGTCCAGGTGGCCCCCGAGATTCTCCAGGCAATGGCGACTCCCATGATCGGACACCGCATGAAAGAATATGCCGTTCTGCACGGCGGGGTAAAAGAGAAGCTCAAGAAGCTCCTCTTCACCCAGGAAAGAGTATTCCTCTCCACCTCAAGCGCCTTCGGCGTAATGGAAGGAGCAGTGCGGAACCTGGTCGGGAAACGTTGCGCCAACTTCTGCAACGGCGCATTTTCCAACAAATGGCACGACGTGACCAAGCGCTGCGGCAAGGAAGCCGATGCCTTCAAGGCGGAATGGGGCAAGCCCATCACCCCGGAGATGGTGGACGAGGCCCTGGCCACCGGCAACTACGACTGCATCACCCTGGTTCACAATGAAACTTCCACGGGCGTCATGTCTCCGCTTCCGGAGATCGCCAAGGTGCTGAAGAAATACCCTGACGTGGTCTCCATCGTCGACACGGTTTCTTCGATGAGCGCACTGAAGATTCCCGTTGACGAGCTGGGAATCGACGTCTGCCTGTTCGGCGTGCAGAAAGCCTTCGCCCTGCCGCCGGGACTCGCCGTATTCACCGCCAGCGCCAAGGCCCTGGACAAGGCACGGACCATGGAAGGCCGGGGATACTACTTCGACTTCATCGAGTTCGAAAAGGCCGACGAAAAGGACAACACGCCTTCCACCCCCTGCATCTCGCAGATCTTCGCCCTCGACAAGCAGCTGGACCGGATGTTCGCCGAAGGGCTGGAAAACCGCTGGGCACGGCACCAGGCGCTTCAGGACCGGGTCGGGCGCTGGGTCGAGGAGAACGGGTACGGTTTCTACGCCGACGGTCCCTACCGTTCGAGGGCGCTTACCTGCGCCACGAACACCAAGGGCACCGACCTGGCCACAGTGAAAAAGATCCTCGGCGAGCGCGGCTATGCGTTCGACGACGGTTACGGCAAGATCAAGGGACAGACCTTCCGTATCGCCCACATGGGCGATACGCAGATGGCCGACCTGGAGGAATTCCTCGCGGTTGTCGATGATGTGATCACCGGCTTGTAGCGGGCAGCCGATTGCCGTATGGTATAATCAGAACGAAAAGGGGCGGGGCAACCCGCCTCCTTTTTTTCCGGCCCGTGACACAGAGGCTTCACCGGGAGGAAATCGCCAACCCATGAGTTCATACCTGGAAAAGCACGGCATCGAGGGTGCGGGTCCCGTTCATGCCAACCTTCCGGCGCCCTGCCTCTACGAGCACATCATCCGCGGGAAAGAAGGACTGCTCGCCCCGGGGGGGGCTGTCGCGGTCCGCACCGATCCCCACACCGGACGTTCACCCCGGGACAAATACATTGTCGACGATCCGTCCGTCCATGATCGCATCTGGTGGGGTACGGTCAACCGGCCCCTGCCGCGGGAAAAGTTCGAGGGCATTTTCCGGCGGCTTCGGCAATATCTCGCCGGCAGGGAGCTTTTCATCCAGGACTGCCAGGTGGGAGCCGGGGTCGGAAAGCGGCTTCCCCTGCGCATCATCACTGAGACCGCATGGCACTCCCTTCTGGCGCGTTCACTGTACCTTCCGCCGGAGCAGCCTCCTGCCGGAAACATGGATGCGGTTCTTACCGTGCTCCACATCCCCTCGTTCCTCGCGGACCCGGCGGTCGACGGCACCAGTTCCGACGTTTTCATCATCATAGACCTGACGGAAAAGTTGATTCTCATCGGCGGCACGCGCTACGGCGGGGAAATAAAAAAATCGGTTTTCACCGCCATGAATTACCTGTTGCCGCGTGAGCGCCGGATCCTGCCCATGCACTGTTCAGCCACTGCCGGCCGGCACGGAGATGTGGCCATATTCTTCGGGCTTTCGGGAACCGGCAAGACGACCCTTTCCGCCGATCCCGAGCGACACCTGATCGGCGATGACGAGCACGGCTGGGACGACGCTGGAATATTCAATCTCGAAGGCGGCTGCTATGCGAAGATCATCAGGCTCTCCCGGGAACTTGAACCGGAAATTTACGCATGCACCAGCCGTTTCGGCGCCATTCTGGAAAATGTCGCGATAGATGAAGATACAAGGATCGTGGACCTGGATGACGCCGCGGTAACAGAAAACACGCGGGCGGCGTATCCCCTGGAGTTCATACCGAACGCGGTTCCGGCCGGCGCCGGGGATCATCCGAAAAACATCTTCATGCTCACCTGCGACGCCTTCGGCGTGCTGCCGCCGATCTCAAGGCTGACCACCGGGCAGGCCATGTACCATTTCCTCTCCGGATACACCGCCAGGGTCGCCGGCACTGAAGACGGCATGGCAAAGGAACCCCAGGCGGTGTTCTCGGCCTGTTTCGGCGCACCGTTCCTGCCGCTCCACCCCTCAGCCTACGCTGAGTTACTGAAGGAAAAGATCGATCGCCACGGGGCCGGCTGCTGGCTGGTGAATACCGGCTGGAGCGGCGGAGGCGCAGGGATCGGCAGGCGCATCCCCATCGACCAGACGCGGGCACTGATTCATGCTGCCCTGGATGGAAACCTGGACCATGTCCGCTTTGTGCGCGAACCATTTTTCGGGCTCCGGATCCCGGTGGAATGCCCCGGCATCCCCGCGGGGATCCTCAACCCGCGCGACGCCTGGGCCGACAAGCAGTCCTACGACAGGACAGCACGGGACCTGGCAGACAGGTTCCGCAACAATTTCAACCAGTTCGGGGGTATGGTTCCCCCTGAAACCGTGGCTGAGTTTCCTCGATGAAGGCCACATTAACCATGGACATTTGTCACCGGATTAGGGCAGTATATTTAATTAAAAAGTAAATTTATACACCGCCGGTTTCGGACAATCCATAGCACGGCAAAACAGACGGAACGGAACCGCTGTGGATGCGGTTTCCGTATTTTGCAGGGAGAAAAACTTCATGGGCGACAGGAACAAGGAGCAAACAAACAAGCAGCCGGACCGGGAGAAAAAGACCGTCTGGGAAGAAAAGGGTATCTCCCGCCGTGATTTCCTCAAGTTCTGCACCACCATGTCGGCCGCTCTGGCCCTTCCCGCGACCTTTGCGCCGAAAATCGCCCGCGCGCTGGACGGCGTGAAGCGGCCCGCCCTGGTCTGGCTGGAATTCCAGGACTGCGCAGGCGATACCGAGGCCCTGCTGCGCGCCTCCAAGCCATCCGTTTCCGAGATCGTCCTGGATGTCCTGTCCCTGGATTACCACGAGACCCTGATGGCCGCCTCGGGCAACCTGGCCGAAGAGAACCTCTGGAAAACGGTCCGTGAGCAGCGGGGGAAATACATCGCCGTGGTCGAGGGATCAATCCCGATGAAAGACGGCGGGGTCTACTGCTGCGTGGGAGGGAAATCCGCGTTGGACACGGCGCGAAAAGTGTGCGGCGGCGCCTTCGCCACCATAGCCGTCGGAACCTGCGCGGCTTACGGCGGCATTCCCGAAGCCAGGCCCAACCCCACCGGCGCGGTGGGCGTGAAGGAAGCCGTGCCCGGCGCCACGGTCATCAACCTGCCCGGCTGCCCGCTCAACCCCGACAACCTGACCGCCACCATCGTTCACTACCTGACCTTCGGCAAAATGCCGGCAACGGACAGCAAAGGGAGACCCTTGTTCGCCTACGGGAAAAGAATCCACGACAACTGCGAACGACGGCCCCACTTCGACGCAGGCCAGTATGTGGAAAAATGGGGGGACGAGGCGCACCGGAAAGGGCACTGCCTCTACAAGATGGGCTGCAAAGGGCCCGAAACCTACCACAACTGCCCGATCCAGCGCTACAACGACAAGACGAGCTGGCCGGTCGGGGCGGGGCACGGCTGCGTGGGCTGCTCCGAGGCGAGCTTCTGGGACACCATGTCGCCCTTCTACCGGAGGCTGCCGGATGTCCCGGGCTTCGGCATCGAACACACCGCCGACATGATCGGCGGGGGACTGGCCGTTGCCACGGCCGCGACCTTCGCCGGACACGGGATCATCAACGCCGTTCGCAGGGACAGGGATGGGGAAGGAAAGAGGGAGGAGTAGTACATGGCAAAGATCGTCATTGACCCCATCACCAGGATCGAGGGTCACCTGAGAATCGAGGCCGAACTGAGCGGCAACCGGGTGGCGGACGCCTGGAGCAGCAGCACCATGTTCCGCGGCATCGAGAAGATCCTCGAGGGGCGCGACCCCCGCGACGCCTGGGTCTTCACCCAGCGGTTCTGCGGCGTCTGCACCACGGTCCATTCTATCGCCTCCATCAGGAGCGTGGAAAACGCCCTGGGCATCCGCATACCGCCCAACGCCGAGCTGATCAGGAACATCATCATGGGCGTCCAGAACGTGCATGATCACGTGATACATTTCTATCACCTCCACGCCCTGGACTGGGTGGACATCACTTCAGCACTGAAGGCAGATCCGGCCAAAACCGCGGCGCTTGCCGCCTCCCTCTCCGACTGGCCGCTCAATTCCGCCACCTACTTCAAGGGCGTGCAGGACCGCCTGGCGGCCTTCGTCAAGGGTGGCAGGCTCGGCCCGTTCGCCAACGCCTACTGGGGCCACCCGGCGTACAAGCTCCCCGCGGAAGCGAACCTGATGGCCACGGCCCATTACCTGGAAGCGCTGGAATGGCAGAAAGACATTATCCGCATCCATGCCATCCTGGGCAGCAAGAATCCGCACCCCCAGACCTTCCTGGTGGGAGGCATGGCCATCGCCATCGATCCCGACTCCCCCACCGCGCTCAACGCCGACAAGCTGGCGGAGATCCGGGGCCTGCTGGCCAAGACCCGCGATTTCGTGGAAAAGGTTTACATGCCCGACCTGCTTGCCGTGGCCTCCCACTACAAGGAATGGGCGGGCATCGGCGGCGGCGTGGGCAACTTCATGAGCTACGGGGATTTCCCTTCGGACAACAGCGGCAAACCGGAAGTACTGTGGATGCCGCGCGGCATGATCCTCAACAGGGACCTGTCCCGGGTTCACCCCGTCGATCAGGACAAGATCACCGAATACGTGGACCATTCCTGGTACGAATACGCCGGCGGCGCCGGCAAGGGGCTGCACCCGTGGGACGGCGAAACCGCCTGGAACTACACCGGCCCCAAGCCTCCCTACGAGCACCTGGACACCGCCGGCAAGTACTCCTGGGTCAAATCGCCCCGCTACGCGGGCCTGCCCATGGAAGTGGGGCCGCTGGCGCGCTGCCTGGTCGGCTACGCTTCGGGCCACCGGGAGATCAGGCAGGCGGTCGACCATGTCCTCGCCAGGCTGCAGGCGGGGCCGGACGCCCTCTTCTCCACCCTGGGCAGGACCGCGGCGCGCGGCATCGAAACCCTGGTCATCGCCCGCAAGCTGCCCCAATGGCTCGATGCGCTGATCGGCAACATCAGGGGCGGCGATCTCACCATTCACAACGGCGAGAAATGGGATCCGGACACCTGGCCGAAAGAAGCCAAGGGGTACGGCTGGCACGAGGCGCCCAGGGGCGCGCTCGGCCACTGGATACGCATCAGGGACCGCAAGATCCTCAACTACCAGGCCGTGGTTCCCTCCACCTGGCTGGCCGGGCCGCGGGACGCCAAAGGGGTGCGCGGGCCGTATGAAGCGGCCCTGGTCGGCACGCCGGTCGCGGACCCGAAACGGCCGCTGGAAATACTGCGGACGATCCATTCCTTCGACCCCTGCCTTGCCTGCGCGGTTCACCTGTTCGATCCGGAAACCGAGGACGCAGTCTCAGTGACTGCGCTCTAGGAGGGGATTGATGGGAAAACTGCAAAGGAAGTACGTGTGGGAATGGCCGGTCAGGATCGTGCACGGGGCAAATGCCCTGTCCATCCTGGCCCTGTCCCTGACCGGCATCTACATCGGCTGGGGAAAGAACCTGGCCCACGACCCCTCACAGTATGTGATGGGATGGGCGCGTTTCATCCACTTCGTTTTCGGCTACGTCTTCGCCGTCAGCGTCTTCAGCCGGATTTACTGGGCCTTTGCCGGCAACGAATTCGCAAACTGGCGTGCGTTCGTCCCCTACCTGTTCCGGGAGGGGCGTGAAAACATGAAGGGGACGTTTCTGTTCTACACCTTCTTCAGGAGCAAACCTCCCCATGTGGTCGGACACAATGCCATGGCCGGGAGTGTCTACCTTTTCATATTCCTGCTCTACCTGGTCATGATCGGCACCGGTTTCGCCCTGTACTCGGAGCATGCCCCCGGGTCGATCATGAACAGGACTTTCGGGCTGCTGTTCGCAATCGCTTCCAACCAGACCCTGCGGCTGGCGCACCACGGCAGCATGTGGCTCATCATCTGTTTCGTCATAAACCATGTCTATAGTTCGATCCTCATGGATATCAAAGAGAAAAACGGCGGGATTTCCAGCATTTTCAGCGGTTACAAGTTCGTTCCCAGGGAGGATTGATCCTGTCCACGCTGATACTGGGCATAGGCAACCTGATAATGACCGATGACGGTATCGGGGTGCATGCGGTTCACCTGCTTAAGGAACGGTATCGCTTCCCCCGTGACGTTACCGTGCTCGACGGCGGGACCCTGGGGCTGGACCTGCTGCACTACCTGGAAGGGGTGGAGCGGCTCCTGATCATCGATGCCATGGAAACGGGAGGCCCGCCGGGAACCATCAGGAGACTGGCCGGAGAAGACATCCCCATTGCCTTCGAAACCAGGATGTCGCCGCACCAGATGGGCCTCAAGGACCTGCTGGCAGTCTCCCGGCTCCGCGGCATCGAACCTCGGGAGATGGTGCTGCTGGGAGTCCAGCCCGAAGACATCGGCATGGGTATGGAACTATCACCGCCGGTTGTAGCGCAGCTCGACGCCCTGATCGCCATGACCCTTCAGGAACTGGGCAAATGGGGCATCCGGATGGAGCGAACCGCTCCGGAGCAACAAACCGTTCAGCAGCAGGACGTTGCAGCATCAACCGAAAGGAAACCATGACGACTTCACGCATCATAACCAGTGAACTGCTGGACCGGGTGACCACCGAAGCGCGGGCCATTGCCCGGAAACGCAAGAACTTCAACTTCCACGCCCGCGACGATGCGCCGTGCAACCGCCTTCTGAACGCCCTGGAACCGGGCTCCTACATCCGCCCGCACCGGCACCTGGACCCCGACAAGGACGAAACGATGATCCTGGTCCGTGGCAGGATGGGAATCATCTTCTTCGACGATGCGGGAGGCGTGACCGGCACTGCCATTCTTTCACCGGGCGGAGAAGCCATAGGCGTCAATATTCCCCACGGAGACTTCCATACTGTTGTCTGCCTGGACAGCGGCACGGTCTTTTTCGAAAGCAAGGCCGGCCCCTACCGGCCCCTGGCCGAAGAGGAAAAAGCCCCCTGGGCGCCGCCGGAGGGAAGCGGAGAAGCCGGGGGATATCTCGAAACTCTCAGTTCATTTTTCTGAGACAGGTTCGCCATTCCAGCCATGCAAGAGGAGTGCGCGGCACGGGCACAGCCCGGTAATCCGCTGCAGCGGGTACTTCCGGCACAAAACTGTTGACTTGACTACACCCCTGTGCTATTTCACCTTATCATGAAAGAATTCCACAGGGGAAATCCGGCGGAAGCAGCACGAGCTATCAGCGCAGCGGCGCGTAACGCCGCACGTGTACCCGCTGCCATGTGAGTTCTCTCGCACAATTGTATCTTTTCAGAAGGCCGTGGGTATCATCCGCGGCCTTTTTATTTTTCAGTCCGGCACTGTCACATTTTGGGGGAACGTATGAGAAACGAGCTGGTCAACCCGGGGGCGGGAGAACTCACCTACGAAATCCGCAACATCGTCAACGTAGCGGAAAAACTCCAGGCACATGGCATCAAGATCAACTGGGAGAATATCGGGGATCCGATCGCCAAGGGTGAAAAGGTGCCCTTGTGGATGAAGGAGGTGGTGGCGCGCGAGGTCATGCACGACGAGACCTACGGCTACTGCCACACCCGGGGAGTACTGGAAACGCGCCAGTTTCTCTGCGAGATGACCAACAAGCGGGGCGGGGCGCAGATTACCACCGACGACATCATCTTCTTCAACGGGCTGGGAGACGCCATCGCCAAAGTCTACGGCAACCTGAAACCGGAAACCCGCGTACTGACGCCCTCACCAACTTACACCACCCATTCCACCGGCGAGATGGCCCACGCCAACGCCGCGTCGGTCTGCTACCGGCTGCAGCCGGAAAACAACTGGTACCCGGACCTGGTGGACCTGCGCAACCACGTCAGGTACAACCCGGCCATCGCCGGCATCATGATCATCAATCCGGACAACCCCACCGGCATGGTCTACCCGGAACACGTGCTCCGCGAGATAGTTGCAATAGCCAGGGAATTCGGCCTTTTCATCATCGCGGACGAAGTCTACAACAACATCGTCTACAACGGCCAGAAAACCCTGCCCATTTCCGCAGTCATCGGCGACGTGCCGGCCCTGGCCATGCGCGGCGTCTCCAAAGAGTTCCCCTGGCCCGGCTCACGCTGCGGCTGGATCGAATTCTACAATACCGGCAAGAACGCCCGCTTCAAGAAATATGTCAACGCCATCCTCAACTCCAAGATGAACGAGGTCTGTTCCACCACCCTGCCCCAGAAAGCCCTCCCGGCCATTATTTCCCACCCGGAATACGGGGGGTACCTGGAGGAGCGGATCAGACGCTATGAAAAAATGAGCAACATCGCTTACGACTGCCTCAAGGATATGCCGGGGCTGCAGGTCAACAGGACCAACGGCGCCTTCTACATGGCGGTGGCGTTTCAGGACGGCCTGCTGAACCACCGCCAGACCCTTCCCATCGAGAATCCGGAGGTGAGAAGCCTGGTGGACAGCCTGGTGACGGCCCCGGGCGTCGCCCCTGACAAGCGCTTCGTCTACCACCTGCTGGCCAATTGCGGAATCTGCGTTGTCCCGCTCTCCTCCTTTTCCACCACGCTGCAGGGCTTCCGTGTTACCCTGCTGGAAAAGGACGAAGAAGAATTCCGGCGGATTTTCGAGACGCTGAAGCGGAAAATAGAAGAATACACCCGCTCCTGAGCGGGTGGAACCGGGCAGGCGGCGGGAATCGCCCCGCCGCCTGCGCAACGATCTGCAACGTCACACCTCATCGTAGCTTTTTCCGTTGACACGGGAAGCCATCCGCTCTTTACTATGGCAATGGCAACGCAAGACACGATCCGGCACCCTTCACATCGCAAAGTCATCTTCTTCCTGGTCCTGACCACCATGCTCTGGGGAGGGAGTTTCGTCTTCAACAAGATCGGTTTCCGCGAGCTGCCGCCGGTCACGTTCCTCTTTTTCCGTTTCACCCTCGCCGCATCCCTTATGTTCCTGGTCTGCGTCAACAGGCTGCGCCGCGCGGATCGCGCGACCGTCGTCAAGGGGATCAAGGTCGGTCTGGCGCTCCTGGCAGCCAATCTGTCGTTCGCGGTGGGCCTGGACGGAACGACCGTAGCGCGCGCCGCTTTCCTCAACAACCTGTTCGTCCTGTTCGTGCCGCTTTTGGGATTCCTTCTCTGGAGGGACAGAATCGGCCGGCTCCTGGTGGGTGGCATACTGTTCGCGGTTTCCGGCCTGTGGATGCTGGCCCACGGCGGCGCATCGGGCTTCAGCCGCGGCGACCTTCTGTCCACGCTGTGCGCCTTCTGCATCGCCATCCACATCCTGGCGGTCTCAAAGCTGCTCAAAGACGAGGATGTCTACCTGGTGACGTTGTTCCAACTGGCAACGGTTGCCGTGGCCGGCGGTATTCTCAGCCTGCTGTTTGCGCCACCGGTCAAGGCAGTCGGCGCCGTCACCTGGGGGGCGCTGATATACTGCGCCATATTTCCGACTATCCTCTGTTTTACAATCCAGAATACGTACCAGCGGTATACTACCCCCGCCCAAGCCGGGCTGGTCTATACCCTCGACCCGGTCTGGAGCCTGGTGGGGGGCCTGTTCATCCTGAACGAAAGCCTTACGGCCCGTGAATGGATCGGCTGCGGGCTGATCTTCGCGGGGGTGGTGGTGCCGGTGGGCATATCCAGGATCCTGGAAATCAAAAACTTCTCCGTCTACCGGAAAGGGTGAGATTCACGTGGCCCTGACGAATTTCAAGGCTGCGGAATTCATGCAGTAGCGCAGCCCGGTCGGCCTGGGGCCGTCGCTGAACACGTGGCCGAGGTGGGCGTCGCAGCGGCTGCACAGAACTTCCGTCCTGCTGATTGAAAGGCTGTTGTCCGGCCTGGTGATGATATTCTCCGGCGCGACCGGCCGCCAGAAACTGGGCCACCCGGTTCCGGACTCGTACTTGGCATCGGAGCTGAACAGGTCCAGGTCGCAGCAGGCACAACGGTAGACGCCCTTCTCATGGTTGTTCCAGTAAGCATTGGCAAAGGGCTTTTCGGTCCCCTTCCTGCGGGTCACGTAATACTGCTCCGATGTGAGCTGCCGTCGCCATTCCTCTTCGCTCTTGCGCATTTTCGAGGTCATGACATATCCTTTCCGCTCCACGGAATATACCCTGACAAGGCCCGGCCCATTCCCTTCCCCCCCCGGCTTCCGCGGCGCCCGGCGCCAAAACTACGGATGCGACGGCAAGTAATGCACCCACCGCCACGACACAGCAAAATCGGGATTGCACGAAATCCTCCCCGCTCGATTCGAACGGCCCGGGTTCAGCGGCTCCGGTCCAGATCCATTCGAACCTTCAGCATGCCCGGTTTCGGATAATTATACCCCGGAATCTTTGCTTCCACATCGCTCTTGATCAGATCGCTCCGCAAGACCCACTTGACCCCATCGAGGCTTGCCCATTCCCGATAGACGAATACCGGACGTGACGTAGTGAGCGTGAGGTCGGCAGTCGCCGGCTGGGAAAAGAGCGTGCCTTCGATGGCAACCGTGAAATTGATCGGCTGCCCGGGCTCGAACAGCAGTATATGGTCTTTTTCGGTAACCGGCTCACCGAAACGTATCACCGGAAGCTTGGCCAGGTTTTCATAGGAAGGGGAAGTCCCGGCGGCGACGGCATCGAAGCCGGTGGAGATGAGACAGAGAAGTAGTGCCAGTAACGCCGATTTCATCGTTTGTCTCCTTGCATGCATGAAATTGTCCGGACCCATGCCCCTCAGCAGTGCCTGTCCAACCAAGTTCCGCCCTGACATCGCATCGGGTTTCCGGATTCGGAGTGCCAGTATATCACGAGACCGTGCAGCGGAGGCGAAAAAGTGCTTCATCTCACCGGCTGCCGGTCTGCCCGAATCATCTGGATTTGGTCGAAGAACAGGCTGTTGACTGAATCGGCGGCATTGTCTATAGTTTATCCACAGACAGCCAATATCGAAAGAGGACCGGCATGAAAAGACTGAATCGCATTGTCCTGCTCACGATTATGATCCTGACGACCGCCAGCGCCACCCTCGCGGCGGGACTGGAGGACAGGGTCCGGGAGCACACGCTGAAAAACGGCATGAAGATCCTGATGGTCGAACGCCACACCTCGCCGACCGTGGCGGCATGGATCCGTTTCAAGGTCGGCAGCGTAGACGAGAGGAGCGACGAGCGCGGCGTCGCCCACCTGCTGGAACATATGTTGTTCAAGGGGACCAGGACCCTGGGAACGCGCGACTACGTGCAGGAAAAGCCGCTCCTGGAAAGGATCGAAACCGTAGCCGAATCGCTCATGGCCGAGCAGTTGAAGAGGGACAAGGCCGACCAGCGGAAAATCGGCGAACTCTCCCGAAACCTGGCTGCCCTTGAGGAGGAAGCCGGCAAATACGTGGTGAAAAACGAACTTTCCGAGATCTATTCCCGAAACGGCGGCGTCAATGACAACGCATTCACCGCCAAGGACAACACCGCCTACATGGTCAGCCTCCCCTCCAACAAGCTGGAGCTATGGGCCGCCATCGAATCCGACCGGATGCGCAATGCGGTCCTCAGGGAATTCTACACCGAGCGCGCCGTGGTCATGGAGGAGCGGAGACGCTCCTATGACGCCAACCCTGAAGGAAAGCTGTACGAATCGTTCCTTGCCGCCGAATACGTGGCCCACCCCTATGGCCAGCCGACCATCGGCTGGATGTCCGACATCGAGAACCTGTCCCGGGACAAGGCCGAATCTTTCTTCCATCGCTACTATGCTCCGGCCAATGCGATCGTGGCAGTCATCGGCGACATCGATCCGGACAGAACCATTGCCATGATCGAAAAATACTTCGGATCGATTCCCCCGGGCGTGCCGGTCCCGCCGGTGGCGACCGACGAACCGCGGCAGCCGGGAGAACGGAGGGTGGAAATCCTGGAAGATGCCGAACCGCAGCTCCTGATCGGTTTCCACAAGCCGACCCTTCCGGACCGGGACGATTACGTCTTCGACGTGATCAACATGATCCTGGCCGACGGCAAGAACTCCCGGCTCTACAAGAAGCTGGTGGTGGAAAGGCAGCTGGCCGCCGATGTCTCCGCGTTTTCCGCGCCGGGAAGCAGGTATCCCAACCTGTTCGTGATCGCCGCGACACCCCGCAGCCCGCACACTTCCAGGGAAGTCGAGGAAGCCATATACGGAGAGCTCGACCTCCTGAAGAGGGAGCCGGTGACCGCCAGGGAGTTGAAGCAGATCCTGAACAAGCTGGAAGCGGACGAAATCCAGGGCATGAGCTCCAACAGCGGGCTGGCCGGCCGCCTGACCGAGTACGAAGCGGTCGCCGGCACCTGGCGCTACCTTGTTGAACATCGGCGCAAGGTTGCGACCATTACCGCAGCCGACGTGTCCGCCGTTGCCCGGAAATACCTGGTGCGGGAAAACCGCACCGTCGCCACCTTGACCAGGCGGGAGAGTGCCAAATGAAAAAGCTCGTCATCCTGTTGTTCCTGCTCGCTTCATGCCTGCCGGCCGCCGGAGCGGAGCAGGCGGTTCCTCCCGACCCCAGAACCATGACGTTCCGCCCCTTGTCATTCCAGGTGCCCAATGCCGAACGCCATGTGCTGGATAACGGCATGATCGTCTACCTGCTGCCGGACCGTGAATTGCCCCTCGTGTCCATCCAGGCGTACATCGCCACCGGAAGCATCTACGATCCGGCCGACAAGGCAGGACTCGCCCAACTGACCGGCGCAATGCTGCGCGCGGGAGGCACATCCTCCATCGCGCCGGAAAAACTCGACGACGAGCTGGAATTCATGGCCTCTTCCATCGAGTCCGGCATCGGCACCGATTCGGGGTCGATTTCCATGAGTTGCCTGACCAAGAACCTGGACCGCACCCTGAATCTCTTCGCCCAGGTCATGACAGCGCCCCTCTTCCGCCAGGATCGGGTCGATCAGGGCAAAAACCAGGCGGTCGAGGCCATCCGCCGCCAGAACGACGACCCCAAGGACCTGGCCGACCGCGAACTGAGAAAGGCCATCTACGCCGGCCACCCCCTGGGCCGCTTCCCGACCGTATCCTCAATACGCGCCATAACCCGGGAGGACCTGGTCGCCTTCCACCGGCGATCGTTCCATCCCGATGGAACGATACTGGCGGTATCGGGAGATTTCGACCAGAAGGAACTACTTGCCAGGCTGAACAAGGCGTTTGCCGGCTGGAAAAGGGAAAAGCCCGAGCTGCCGGCAGTCGGGCAGCCCTCCCCCGCCCGGAAAAAAGCGGTGTATTTCGTGGAGAGGGATATCGGCCAATCGGTCATCAGGATGGGCCACCTGGGCATAGACAAGAACAATCCCGATCTTTATGCCGTCACCGTCATGAACGCCATCCTGGGCGGCAACGGCTTCAGTTCGCGGATGATGGCCGAAATACGTTCCCGGGAAGGGCTCGCGTACAATGTGGCAAGCTCTTTCCAGGCAGGAAGGCGCTTTCCCGGAACGTTCGAGGCTGAAACGGAAACCAAAGCCGTCACCACCGTCCGCGCCATAGGGCTGATGGAAGGCATCATCCGGGACATGACGCTGAAACCGGTTACCGACCAGGAACTCTCCCTGGCAAAGGACTCGATCGTCAACTCCTTCATCTTTGCCTTCACCAATGCCGCATCGGTTGCCAACCTCCGCGCCCGGATGGAATTCTACGCCTATCCACGGGGATACCTGGAAAACTACCGGGACAACATCGCCAGGGTTACGAAGGAGGAAGTGCTGCGGGTTGCCCGGAAATACCTCCGGCCGGAGGACATGATCCTCGTCGTGGTGGGCGACCGGAAGAAATTCGACAAGCCGCTTGCCACCCTGGGGAAGGTGACGGAGATCGTGCCGGATACATCAAAATGAATCATGAAAAGTCAATGCAGGGAAAAAGCGGCCTCCTCATTTGCAGGGCCGCTTTTTTCACCTCTGCATAAGACAATAACTCTTTTTTGAAATGATGTATTGACTCACCTTGGCACGGATGTAAATTGCTTCTAACCGTTTGATGTGATACAAAGTTACTTTGTGCGAAATAAAACCACCAGTAAAATTTTAGAAAACTGCCTGAAAAATTTCGAGGAGGGGATATTCTGGACATCTGATTCGCTAGAAAAACTTACTGAACAACAGGGCATTAAACCGGAGAATGATATTGAAACAATTGCAGAATATTGGCCATCGGACGATAATCCGGATGCGTTGTTTGCATTCATTGCCATAGAACGGACAGAAAGACGTAAAAAAACAAAAATCCGGGATGTCTAGAATATCCGTGCCGATATATCCGTTTGAGGAGCTGGAAACAAAGATTATGAAAAAGAAGAAAATTCAACAGGATATACCGATTGTTGCTGAAGAGGAAGCAGTATATCTTGCTCGCCATGACGGAAAGCTTTTGTCTTTCCCGATCAGGCCAAAACTTATTGATCTTTTTGCCGGTGCGGGCGGCATGACGCTTGGTTTTACCAAGTTAACGGGCCATAGTTTTGAGCCGGTTTGGGCCAACGATTTCAACGAATATGCAGCCAATACTTATAACGCCAATTTCGGCGAACACTGTACTGTCGGAGACATTGTCGACATTCTTCAGAATCCGAGAACTAAAATTCCCAAAGCTGATGTGGTAATCGGAGGTCCTCCTTGTCAGGGATTCAGCCTCTTAAATAAGTTCAGGGATGGGGATCCAAGAAAAGAGCTTTGGCGTCCTTTTATGGAAGTTGTCGAACGCTCTGAAGCCGGCGTGTTTGTCATGGAAAACGTCCCTCAGCTTCTGGGCTCTTACGAATACTGGGAAATAAAAGGGTTCGCGGAGGCGCTCGGTTTCAAAGTACGAGAAACTAGATTGTGTGCGGCAGATTACGGTGTGCCGCAAGTTCGTTGGCGGGCATTTATTATCGGATGCCGTTTTGCCGATCCTCAATTTGTCTTTCCCCCGAAAAAGACCAACTTCAATCCTAACAACGGTTATCGAAAAACCTTTTCAGAGGAATACGACGCGTATATTTCCGAACCCAAGCAATGGAACACCGTACGAGACGCCATCGGTGAACTGCCTCCTCCCGAGGGCACGGAAGTCCGTGCTGTAGCGCCGCCGCTTGATTTACACTTCGGCCGAACCCCTACAGCCATGAGTCTCGAAAGATATAAGGCGATCCCGGAAGAGGGGATGAATCGGTTTGATCTGCAGAAGAGAGCTCCGGAACTCACGCCGGCTTGTTGGATTCGTAAAACATCCGGCGGAACCGACCTCTTTGGGCGTCTTTGGTGGGGTCGCCCATCGGTTACAATAAGAACGGAGTTCTTTAAACCTGAAAAAGGTCGTTATCTGCATCCGGTTCAACACCGTCCGATAACCCATCGTGAAGCAGCTCGGTTACAATCGTTTCCGGACGATTTCAAATTTCTTGGTTCAAAAATAGAGATAGCAAAACAAATCGGCAATGCGGTGCCACCATTGTTGGCTGCGCGCATCGCGGATTGTGTATACACACTGCTTGTTTCAAAAGGCGTTAACGAATGTCGGATGTCTTCAACAAAGAAAAACGAAGTTGGATCATGTCTCGAATATCGGGACGTGATACAAAGCCTGAAATTATAGTTAGAAAATTGATACATCGTTTAGGTTTTAGGTTCAGGCTCCATGTGCGAACCTTACCGGGAAGTCCGGATATTGTGCTGCCGAGACATAAAAAAATTATATTCGTCCACGGCTGTTTTTGGCATGGTCATGAGAATTGCAAGCGATCAAAAAGACCTTCGACCAATATCGGATTTTGGGATAAAAAAATCACCGGGAACATCGAGCGAGACAAAGAAATAACCGTCAAATTAAAAGAGTTGGGCTGGAAGACGCTCACAATTTGGCAGTGTGAAACAAAAGATCAAGAAAAGCTGTCCGTACTATTACGGGAGTATCTGTGTGCCGGAGGAGATAAGGAATGACGTCATCCTTGTTTAAAGAACTTCGACTTGAATACCACAAGAAAATTTGTCGGGACATTTTCGGACATCGCGCAGGTACGTTCGTTTTTTCCAATGCCGATAAATCAAGCCCTGCAAGTGTAGACTTGGCAAAGGGGATGGCCGAGCGAATCGGACAACCGATCTGCGCAGATCCTCCAACCGGTCAACGAGCCGGTGCTTTTTTTACGCAATATACGAAAGAATTTCTGGATGCCGGTTTCAAGCTCCTGCAGCATATCAGGCCCGGATCTTGGGTGTTTTCGACGAATCAATCACGTATTGGTATTGCTTCATTTCATCAGTACGAGCATTTGGCTGAACTTAAGAATGTTCTTGAGACGCACTCGGAGCTTAAGGCGGCTCTCGGCGGCGATTATTTGATAACGCCGGACATTGTAGTATCTCGATTGCCGATTGATGACCGCGATATCAATCAGAATGAAAAAAGCGGAAGTAAAATAATTTCCGACATGGACGACCTGGCAAAGCACACCCCCCTTCGGTTGACAAACCATCAAAAACCCTGTGAGATACTGCACGCAAGTATTTCATGCAAATGGACGATGCGAAGCGACAGAGCGCAGAATACTCGCACAGAGGCGCTAAATCTTGTGAGAAACCGGAAAGGAAGAACACCTTGTATACTCGCGGTTACCTTTGAGCCCCTTCCATCAAGGTTGGCTTCGATTGCGTTGGGTACGGGCGACATAGATTGCACCTATCACGGTGCCCTATACGAATTACTGGCGGCAGCGAAAGAAAGTAGCCACGGTGATTCGCTGGAAATGCTGCAACTGCTTATCGAAGGTCGCAGGTTACGTGACATCAGCGACATTCCCTTTGACTTGGCGATATAACGCCCGATCTCACAGTCTCATCTGCCAATTTAATAAGGGTTCGTTAGTCCTACTACGTGCCTCTGCCTGCTTTCAGAGGCAAATATCAAACCGTTCGAGGTTTCCGATAAGCACATCAGGGTGTTGCATTCCGGGCCTTGCCGGAACTGGAACGCCTGGCCCTCGTGACAGCGGTAACTGAGGAAATGGTCAACCATGCCCGGCGGCGGGAAATTTCAACCGAGCATCCCGCCGATATTACCAAGTTGCTGGCACATCTTGTCAAGGAAGGTTTTCTCGTCTCCGATAGGGTGGGACGGGGTATGGTCTATTATGTGCTGTGGAAGGCACGCCCTTATACCGGAGACCTGTTTTCATCCGAGCTGCTGACGCAAACCATAAGCAAAACACGGGAGCTTTTTGCGTTACCACAGGAGTTAAAGCTTTCGACCATGAAGCAATATTAAGCATTCAAGAGAATCAAGAATATTGCTTGCGGGGAGATACATCCTCAGACCAGGAAACTATTAATATACGTCAAGGTAAAACCGGATTCGCTAGATCTGGAAAAGCGAGAAGGTTTTCTCAGAGATGTATGTAATATCGGCCACTTCGGCACAGGAGACCTTGAGATTACTATCAGATCTGCTAGTGATTTGGAGCGATCAAAGCTGTATATCATGAACTGCTATGAGGCAAGCTGAGGATCAACATTATCGTCATCCCTCCAGGCTTCGGAGATTTTCCCCGTTTTTGTGATCCAGATCCGGTTTTTGTGACCCAAGTCAAGGACAACTGCGCGATTTACCGTTAAAGTGACACCAGGTTCTGCAGAAAAGGATTACAAAAGCGGGACAACAAAGCCTCCCAACGGTCTGGAGCCATTTGGACCGTACTCCTCCCTGCGCGGCATCCATCCCCGGAGCCGCGCTTTTTTTATGGGAAATTGAGACTTTTTCTCCCGCTTGCAGCGCGCGCTTTTCACGGTAAGATGGGAGCAGGCCGCACAGCCGCCCGTCTTCCGGGAGGTCCGGACCCGGACCGGCAGCCGGCGTTCACCATGAGCTCAGTCGTCAAGTTCCGCACCATTGAACCCTTCTTTTTCTCGGGCCTTCTGGACGACCCGGTGCTGCAGGTGCGCGTAAGGCCCACCGGGCGCTCCCTTCTTCTTGATTGCGGCCGCATCCACCATCTGGCCAAACGGGTGCTGAAATCCGTTTCCGCAATTTTCATCACCCACGCCCACATGGATCATTTCATGGGCATCGACACCTTCATCCGCAGCGTCCATGTCTCCCCCAGGGAAGTGGATATTTTCGGGCCTCCCGGCCTTTCGGACAAAATGGCGGCAAAGCTGGCCGGCTACGACTGGAACCTCTGCGAACCCTACTGGTGCTCGCTCATGGTCCACGAGATTCATGACGATCATCTCGATACCCACCGGTTTTCGGGGCCCGAGGGGTTCGCCCGCCGGTTTCTGGAAAGGCGGCAGCGCACCGGCAGGGCAATCTACGGCAACCGGCGCCTGTTGGTGGAAGCCGAACCATGCGATCACCGGATACCCTCCCTCATTTTCAGGATAACCGAAGCCCCCACGTTCCAGGTGGACATGACCAAGCTCGAAAATGCCGGACTGATCGCCGGCCCATGGTTGCGGCAATTGAAGAAGTGCTACCATTGCGGAAATCTGGAAGAGGCACAACTGACCGTATCTGCGGCAGGGGATAACGGAGAAAAGTTTGACATGCCGGTCAACGGAAAAACGCTCTACGACCGGATTGGAAAGGACCTTAAGCCTGAAAGCGTCGGCTATGTGACCGATATCGGCTTTACCCCCCACAATCTCGACACGGTCTGCGGGTTGTTGTCGGGCGTGACGCTCCTTGTCTGTGAATGTTCGTTCCTTGCGGCCGACCGGGAAAAGGCCCGGATTTCGTCTCACCTGTGCACGTCCGACGTCAACGTCCTGCTGGACCGCTTGCGGCCGGCCGCATTCATGCCCATGCACCTTTCCAAAAGCTATATTCATCGGCCGGACCAGCTCTACGAAGAATTGGAGATCCCTCCCGGAGTCACTCTTCTGCGACTGCCCGCGTATCTCACACCCCGGCCGCTGCTGAGCTGCGAATCCGCCCGGCTCAATGCAGGGCCCCGCCGCTAGTCGCCTTCCCAGCCCCTGTCACGGAGTTCCTTCTTCAGGGTCTCGACGACGTCGTGCAAACGGCGAATCTCCTCGCTGCATAACCGGTATCTTCCGCTGAAAGTATACTGGAGCGTCTCGTAGGCGCCGTAAATATCCTTCACTTTCTGGTCCAGCTCGCTGTTCGCATTGCGAAGCGTCTCGTTTTCCTTCTTGAGTTCCCTCAGCTCGTCCCTGCGGCGCGCATAGGATTCGATATCGACGGTTTTCATATCCCGCGCCCTCCTTTCAATATAGTAATTATAGAATATATGGAATATAGAGTTTTATCAAGGACGTTAGCCGACCGGCGCATTCCGGTGTTTCCCGGGATGGATTTCAGGCGGTTTCATCATAAAAGCTGCAACCGGCGCGGATAGCCGGTAGGGCCGTGCCATTGGCTCACGGGCGAAAAACGATACCTGCAAGGGGGGGTTGAGGGAACACGGAAAGATCGGGATACGCTGCTTCGCGAACAAGCGGTTTGTGAAAGAAAATGAACTAATGCGAAATGCGGGAAAACCGTTGCGGCAAATCACTGCTTCAGACTTTCAATACTCCAGAAGTGGCTTCGATATGGGTTACCGGCTCGCCGAAAAGTGGGCGGTGGGCGATGACCCGGCCCCTGAAGAAGATTGCTTCGCCAACTTGCGCGGCGAAAGGCTCATCCCCTTTCTCGACGCGGACGACAATTTTTCTTCCCTGCCGGTCCTGGCCTTCACAGCGAATGATCCATTCCTTTTCCCTGACACTGGCAAGCACAATCTCGAAATCATAGTGGTTGCCTACACGGCCGAAGAAACCGTGCCGCTGCAGCTGGCTGCTCTTTCTTGCGTTCGATGTTTCCCGGTCCCCGAGAACGATGACTCTTTCCGCGGCCTTCAGTATCGCTTCAGCGTCGGGATCTCCGGCACAGTGCCTGCGTACAAGGGGCAGCATCGCTCTGCAGGTTTCCAGGAGCGACTGCACAAGGGGAAAATGGCTATCGTGCTGCCTGCCGCTTTCCTCGCCGGTTATCTTTTTTGAAGAAACAGCCATAATATTGCACCCTTCCGGAGAATTTGCGTAATTGAAAACGATGGTTCCGATGCACGCCGATTTGCACGCCAAAGCGCATTCGGCCAGCGGGAGAACATCCGCCGGCAGCGCTATTATCGCTATTGCAATTATAGTATATCGTATCGAAGCGATTTACCAACGAAAAACGGTAAGATATATGGCCGGCTTCAAGCGGGAAACACGTCCGTTATCCCGGGTCGAGGCGAGCATGAACTATTGGGGATGAATTTTCAACCCACCTTGCCGGCAATGTGGTATACATATTTGTTTGATTTACATCCGAGGTAAAAACAGATGGTGAAATTTATCGGTTTTCTAACCCGTAAAGAGGAAAGCTTCCGTAAGGACCTGTGCGTTCTCATGGTGCTTTTCGGAGCCGCTTTCTTCCAGTTCCTGGGCCGCCTGCCCCTGTTGGAACCCGACGAGGCGCGCTACGCGGAAATCCCCCGTGAGATGCTCGAACGGTCGGACTTCATCACGCCCTTTCTGAATTACGTCAAATACTTCGAAAAGCCACCCCTGCTCTACTGGCTGAATTCCATTTCCTTTTCCCTGTTCGGTCAGAACGGGTTCGCCGCGCGCTTCTTTCCTGCCCTGTCCGGCCTGCTCTGCGTTCTCCTCACCTACTTTATCGGGCGAAAGTTATTCGGCCGCCGCGAAGGGTTCCTGGCCGCCATGGTGCTGGGGACATCAGTCGGCTTTGTAGCGCAGGCGCGCATGAACATCATCGACATGCCCCTTACGCTCTGCATGTCGGCAACCCTCGGTTTTTTCCTGCTCGCGGTCCAGGAAGGTGAAAAGCGTTCAGGTCTTTATTTCCACCTGTTCTACCTGTTTTCAGCGCTGACGGTACTGGCCAAGGGCCTCATCGGCCTGGTCCTGCCCGGAGCGGTACTATTCCTGTATATCGTCCTCGCCCGCCAATGGCGGATCGTCAGGGAAATGCGCCTGGCCACCGGGATACCTCTCTTTCTCCTGGTGGCAGCGCCATGGTTTTTCCTGGTTTCCGCACGCAACCCTGAATTCCCCCGATTCTTTTTCATCCATGAGCATTTCCAACGGTTCCTGACCAAAATCCACGGCCACTACCAGCCCCCCTGGTTCTTCATCCCGGTCCTGCTGGGCTGCATGTTCCCCTGGTCCCTCTTCCTTCCCCTTCCCTTCCTCCAGCGGCAACGTGCAAAAACAGCATCAAGCCACTCGGTGACACTTTTCCTGGGGCTCTGGGCCGTGGTGATCTTCGCTTTCTTTTCCCTGTCAGGATCCAAGCTGATGCCGTACATTCTTCCCATGTTCCCCGCGGTATCGCTGATCGTGGGCCGGTCGCTTTCGAAAACGCTGGAGGAGCGCGACCACACGGGACTTGTGCTTTATCTTGCACCGGTGCTTTCCATCGCGATGGGGCTGGCGGCATTCCTCTATTTCATGCTCGCCCGCAAATCCCAGCTGGATTTCCCCACGGTTTCCATCATTGGATCCCTCCTGATCGCCGGAGGGGGGGCCGCCCTGGTTTGCCTGAGGAGAAAGGGCCCGGCGGGATTTATCGCCGTCCTCTGCGGAATGTCCTTCCTGCTGACGGTTGCCGGTCCGCCGCTGGTCTTCGGCAAACTGGCGGCACGGAAGACCACGCCCGAACTGGCTGATCTGATAAACAAAATGTACCGGGATGGCGACAGGATTGCCTGTTATGGCTGGTATCAGCAGGGAATTCCGTTTTATACCGGGAAAAGGGTGATAATTGTCGGTTACAAGGGCGAACTGGAATTCGGCAGCAATCAGGGGAACAACAGCGCATGGTTCATCGATAACGCCGAATTCGTTCGTCTGTGGGATGCTTCCGCCCGGATGTTCACCCTGATCAAGGCGCCTGATCTGGCTCGCCTGCGCAGCGAGACCGGGACACCCCTAAGGATTCTCGGTCAGAAAGGGAACATCTACCTCATCAGCAACCGTTGACCGTGCGGAAAACGGGATAAAACCAGCGGCATTCCGTAAGTTTATTGTCAGAACCAACAGGAGGCGAAAGGTGCGCAAGGAATTCCTGCCCTTTTCCATTCCCACGATCGGGGAAGAGGAAATACATGAAGTAGTGGACTCCCTCAGATCGGGGTGGATAACAACAGGGCCCAAAGTCAAGCTCTTTGAAGATGCCGTAAAGGAATATGCGGGAGCGCCCTATGCCGTTGCGCTCAACTCCGCCACCGCCGGGCTGCACGTGGCGCTGCTGGCCATGGACATCGGGCCCGGGGACGAAGTCATCACCACGCCCATGACCTTTGCCGCAACAGTCAACATGATCGTGCAGGTCGGCGCCCGTCCGGTGCTGGTGGATATAGAGCCCGGAACATTGAATATTGACGCCGGCCTGATACGGGCGAAGATTACCGAGAGGACCAGGGCGCTGCTGCCGGTACACTTTGCCGGCCAGCCATGCGATATGGACGCCATTTTCGCTATTGCCGGAGAGTGCAACCTCAAGGTCCTGGAAGACGCTGCCCATGCGATCGGCACCGAATACGGCGGGAAACGGATCGGCTCCTTTGACAGCGTGTCAGTCTTTTCATTCCATCCCATCAAGAACATTACCACCGGCGAGGGCGGGATGGTCTGCACCCGCGACGAACATCTCGCCGAGGAGATGTCGCTGCTCAAGTTCCACGGCATGAGCCGGGAAGCATGGAAACGGTATTCGGCACAGGGCACGCCCAACTATGACATCATCCTTCCGGGATTCAAGTACAACATGCTCGACATGCAGGCAGCGCTCGGCATCCATCAACTGAAGAAGCTCGACGCATTCATCGAACGGCGCACGGAAATCGCCGAGTACTACCATGCCGCCTTCGCGGATGTGGCGGAGATCGTTACCCCGGCCTCCGCGGCGTATTCCCATCGCCATGCCTGGCATCTGTATACCCCGCTGATCAGGATAGAGAGCCTGAAAATTGACCGGGACGCCTTCATGTCCGAGTTGAAAAGGGAAAACATCGGCACCGGCCTGCATTTCAAGGCTGTGCACCATCACCCCTACTATCGTGAAACTCTGAACATTCCCGATGGCGAGCTGGCCAACGCCGACTACGCTTCGGACCGGATCCTCTCCCTGCCGCTCTTTCCCAGGATGACCGACAAAGATGCCGGCGATGTAGTGGAAGCGGTAAAGAACGTAATCAGCAGAAACAGGAAATGATGCCGGGTGCAGTGGCATCGAATTCCGGAAGGACACCTGATGGACAACAAAGCTTACCTATCGGTCGTGATACCGGTTTTCAACGAAGAGGCAAATCTGGATCGGCTCCTGGCGCGCCTGTACCCGGTTTTGCAGAGCCTGGGGCAATCATTCGAGATCATTTTCACCGATGACGGCAGTCGCGACAGATCACTGGCGATTCTCAGGGAAAAATCCCTGTCAATGCCGGAAATCCGGATCATCGAATTCAACGGCAACTTCGGCCAGCATATGGCGATTCTTGCCGCCTTCGAGCAGTGTTCCGGCGAAATAGTGATCACCATGGACGCGGACCTGCAGAACCCCCCCGAAGAAATCCCGAATCTGGTGGACGGTATCGAGCGAGGCTATGATGTGGTCGGAACCGTGCGCAGGGACCGGCGGGACACCCTGTTCCGCAGGCTGGCTTCGCGCCTCGTCAACGCCACGGTGAGCAGGATGACCGGCATGCGCATGAAGGACTACGGGTGCATGCTCCGCGCCTATCATCGCAACGTCATCGAAAACATCAACCGCTGCCGTGAAAGCACCACCTTCATACCGGCACTGGCCCAGACATTCGCCTCCAATCCGGTGGAAATCGAGGTTGCCCATGAGGGGCGGACCGAAGGGCAAAGCAAATACTCCCTTTACAAGCTGGTACGGCTCAACTTCGACCTGGTCACCGGATTTTCCGTGGTGCCGCTGCAGCTTTTCACCCTGTTCGGCATCCTGACCGCATTCGCCTCGTTGCTTTTCGCTCTGTTCCTGCTGGTCAGGCGCTTTATTGTCGGCGCAGAAGTAGAGGGGGTCTTCACCCTCTTTGCCATCCTGTTTTTCTTCATCGGGGTCATTATTTTCGGCATCGGCTTCGTCGGCGAATATATCGGGCGCATCTATCAGGAAGTGCGACGGAGACCGCGTTACGTGATCCGCAATCTCCATAACTTCGATCACGAGTGATGTTCGCGCGGCACAAAGAAAGACATTTGAAAGGATAACCAAATGAAGGTACTCATCCTGGGCGTCAACGGCTTCATCGGCAACGCCCTGACCCGCAGAATCCTGACCACGACCGACTGGGAGGTTTACGGTCTGGACATGAACGACGACAAGCTGGAGCACTCCATCGGCAATCCGCGTTTTCATTTCCTGGAGGGCGACATCGCCATAAACAAGGAATGGATAGCGTACAACATAAGCAAATGCGACGTGGTTTTGCCGCTGGTGGCAATCGCGACGCCGGCCACCTATGTAAGGAATCCGTTGAAGGTCTTCGAACTGGATTTCGAGGAAAACCTGGTCATAATCCGCCAGTGCCTCAAGTACGGCAAACGGGTGGTCTTCCCCTCCACCTCGGAAGTATACGGCATGTGCCCGGAAAACGAGTTCGACGAGGAGACGTCGCCGCTCATGCTCGGCCCCATTCACAAGGAACGCTGGATATATTCCTGCGCCAAGCAGATGCTCGACCGGGTCATCTATGCCTATGGGAAGCACGAAGGTCTGAAATTCACTCTGTTCCGCCCGTTCAACTGGATCGGCCCCCGCCTGGACAACATCAACACCGCCAAGGAAGGCAGTTCCAGGGTGCTGACCCAGTTTCTCTACGACATGATCGCCGGCAATCCGATCTCCCTGGTGGACGGCGGCCAGCAGCGCCGTTCCTTCACCTACCTGGAAGACGGCATCGACTGCCTGATGAAAATCATCGAAAACCGTGACGGCTGCGCCGACGGCGGCATTTTCAACATAGGCAACCCGGCTAATGACCTGTCGGTGAAGGAACTCGCCTACAAGCTGAAAGAATTGATGAAGAACTACCCGATGTACCGGGAACGCGCGGAACAGTCCCGTATCGTCGAAGTATCCTCTGAAGAGTTCTATGGCAGCGGTTACCAGGATATCCTGACCAGGGTGCCATCCATCAATAAAGCCTCGGAGAAGCTCGGTTGGAGGCCGACGACCGGAATCGACGAAGCCTTGCGCCTTACCCTGAATTTCTACCTGATCGAAAATGAGGATACCGCGAAAGTGCTCGGAACGTAACGGCTGGAGTACAGTCATTACGGGACAGGAATGAAGCAAGGGGTTGCGCCATAGCGTAACCCCTTGTTTCTAATGGGACATCTGCCGGATGGTCCGGGCAGTTGTCAGCATTTCGAAGAACTCGTCCAAACTGCCAGATCCACCGGGGAACACGATAATTGGCCCAATGGCATGACCGGCTCACATGAGCCTTGCAACGAGCGGCAGCATCAACTTCCTGCCGCAATTATGGCATCGAGGACACCGGGAAAGCGTGCTTGCAGATCTTCAAAGCGTAGCGAGTTTATCAGTTCATTACCCTCTCTCCTGCTGGCGACCACACCTGATTCGCGCAGTACCTTGAAGTGATGTGACAAGGTGGATTTGGGCATCGGTATATCGAAGGCGCCACAAGCAACCTGCCCCGCCCTGGCAATTTTGAGGACGATCTCCATCCGTACCGGGTCGCTGAGGGCATGAAGAACTTTGTGCAGGGAAATATCTCCCCGTAACGGCTGCTGTATCTCAGTGTGCTTCGGCATGTGCACTCTCTCTCATTTTTCCTTCATCATATAGAAAAGAGGTTGACAGTGCAAGGCAGTTCGATTATTTTCGAATAAACATGTTCGAGATTTATCGAAATGCCTGCCTTGTCGCAAGCTGTTTGCCGGCAAACGGCAGCCAACCGTCACGAAAGGAGCAATACCAATGAAAGTCATCGGAATCAACGGCAGTCCCCGGAAACAATGGAACACGGCTACGCTGGTAGCCAGGGCGCTGGAGGGTGCCGCGACACAGGGGGCCGAAACGGAACTGTTTCATCTCTACGACCTCGATTTCAAGGGGTGCAAGAGCTGCTTCGCCTGCAAGACCCGCGGAGGCAAAAGTTACGGGAAATGCGTCCTGAACGACGATCTGTCGCCGGTGCTGGATAAGATTGCCGCCGCTGACGGCCTCGTCATCGGTTCTCCTATCTACTTCGGAACGGTTACCGGCGAAACACGCAGCTTTCTCGAACGACTGCTGTTTCAATACTTTACCTATACGGTACCCTACGGCACCTTGCTCCCGAGGCAGATCAAAACCGGTTTCATCTACACCATGAATGTTCCGGAGGAGTTGAGCAGGGAATTCGGGTACGAACAGATCTTCAGCACCAATGAGCGCTTTGCGCAACTGGTCCTCGGCCCTGCCGAGTCGCTGTGCGCTTTTGACACCTGTCAGGTTGATGATTACTCGAAGGTGGCGATTGAAAGCTTCGATCCGATGCACAAAGCGAGACGCCGAACGGAGGCGTTGCCCCTGGAGTGCCAACGCGCCTTTGAACTGGGGCGGCGGCTGGCCGGCGCCGAGAGCATCGCGTCATAGAGGGAGATTGCTTGAATTGAAAAACGGCAGGCCGACTTGCCGAATTATCAGCCGGCACCCCTGATGATTTCAGCGGTGCCGGGAGCGAGAGAACATTGCAAAACCTCGTTATCCTGGTGGAGACGTTACTCGATGCAACCCGGTTCCTGCCGGGTCGGCTCGACCATTTTGAGGACCTCGGCCTGCAAAGGAGAAAGCGTACATTGAATACCAACGAAACAAGGCACACGATAGAAAAACGAAGGAGCACCAGGAATTTTTCGCCCCGGGAGATTCCAGAGAACGACGTGATGAAGATACTGGAATCGGCAAACCATGCCCCCTCGGCGCATAACAAGCAGTCATGGAGATTCATCGTGATTCGCGGTGCACGGAAACAAGCGCTCGCCGGCCTGGTGAACGAAAGAGCCAGTCAATTCCACAAGCCTTCTTCCACGCTGCTTCGCATGGCTTCGAGAAGTATTTCCAGCGCTCCCGTTGTCATTGCAGTTGTAAACACTGGCGAATTGATAAAACACGGCACAAAAGCCTTCGAAGGTGTTGCAAACCTGGCCGAGTTGTTCAGAACCATGGAAATCCAAAGCTCGGCTGCAGCGGTTCAGAATATGCTTCTTGCTGCGACGTCTCTCGGGTTGGGGAGTGTCTGGCTGGGCATTCTCTGTCTCATCAGGGAAGATGTTCTCAAGATTCTGGAGCTCCAAGAGGGAGAATTCATGGCTGTGGTGCCCATAGGCTACCCGCAGGGAAAACGCATGGCACCCCGAAAAAAGTCACTGCAGAGTATCGTTAGCTTTTTGACTTGATGAGAAAACTCCGTTTCAAAAGTTAGACAAAATTGCCGCTCATAAGAAAAAGGGCTATGGCGTGAACCATAACCCTTTGTTTTTACTGGAGCCACCTGCCGGAATCGAACCGGCGACCTATTGATTACGAATCAATTGCTCTACCATCTGAGCTAAGGTGGCGTAAATATTGAAAAACCATGCAACTGCCTGTTGTAAAGGCAGCTCTCTTTATTGCATGAAAAGGTAATCTGTGTCAAGCCTTATGGCGACGTGAGGCGCAGCTGCCCAATGGCGGCCAAGGCAGGAACAGTTGCCATCGAAAGCTACTCCTTGAGTTTCCTGGCTATCCTCGCCACATGGGCGCCTTGGAACCGGGCTCCTGCAAGTTCGTTTTCGCTCGGGTTCCTGGAACCGTCTGAGTTGGCAATGGTTGAAGCGCCATAGGGCGAACAGCCGGTAATCTGGCTATTGTCCATTTGCCCGGCAAAAGCGTAAGGCAGGCCAACTACCACCATGCCCTGGTGAAGCAGGGTAATGTGGAAGCTCAGAATGGTCGATTCCTGACCGCCATGCTGGGTAGCGGAGCATGCAAATACACTCCCGACTTTGCCAACCAGCGCCCCCTGCAGCCAGAGATGGCCGGTGGCATCCAGAAACTGGCGCATCTGGCCGCACATGTTTCCGAAGCGCGTCGGCGTGCCGAAGATAATCGCATCTGCGGAAGCCAGATCCGCAACCTGCGCCAGGGGAATGTGGGCCATCGCTTTCTGGGCATCAAGCGCCCCCATTTTCGCGAGCACTTCTTCCGGAAGCGTCTCGGGAACCCGCTTGATTTCAACCTCGCAGCCGGGAATTTCCCGGACCCCTTCGGCAACCGCCTCGGCCATTTTCCGTACATGTCCGTACATGCTGTAAAACACGACAAGAACCTTGGTCATGAGCGCATTCCTTTCTCACCTGTTTAGTGCCCATCCGGAGTTTCCGGATGGGCACTAAACAGTATACCCAACAAATGTATCTTTGCTGTGTGCGCAGCTCAAACTGCCAACACATTTCCTGGAATCCATTCTGCGCCATCAGCTCTCTGTTCAGCGGCCATGGCCGGACAATCTTGATAACCTGCCCACGTTCATGCTCTCACCGGCAGTGCCGTTTAGGCATCGATCATACCGGGATTTTCCCGGGAACCAGAACGATGCCCACGTCCCGGTTGAAAATAAGCGATTACCATGCATACTTGTTTAGCGGCTGTCATAAAGGTAGTGTAAAGAGATTTTCGCTTTTTTCTTGGCAGCGCCTTTTTCCGGGTTAGATTGCCTCAGCCATTTCGAGTCTTTGTTCCAGTTCCTGCTCCTTGAGCAATTCCATGTTC